>DOTG01000024.1 GCA_003512955.1 Marinilabiliales bacterium | reverse complement strand
GGGTTGTATCAACCAGTGATCCAAATTCAAAAGGAAAAAGCTCAAGCTGGTTTTGATGGTCTGGTTTGAATTTCGCAATGGCCATTGCTATACTGATTTGGTTTATTAAAAATACAACTTAATAACCTATATATCAATACTATCCTTATATTTTAGCACCTGTTTTTTAAACAGATAATTGTTGATAACTGAACCAAAAAGGCTGCCTATTTAAGACCTATTGGTCTTTTTAGACAGCCTCTGTTAATTTAGGTGCTCACTTTTTCCAACGCGTAAAGATAGGCTCCCAAGCTGATGGCTTTGCTGGCTCCCAGTTTGCTGTGGGTAATGGCAGTTCTGGGTACCGGATCATAAGCCACCGGATGCTCCATTCCCTCAAAAAACAATTCTTTTGAATAGCTTTTTAAAAATGCCGTGCGCTGCTCCGGTTGATTATAATCGAACACTTTTTGGACCAATCGTTCTACAGTTTGACCTTTTGGTGCGGTAAAATGGTTTTCGAATTCGCGCATTACCGAGGGCATATACAAAGTTTGTGCCCCGGTTAACCCGCCACCAATTACTACCAGCCCATCAAATAGCGTAATGAGATTGGCAAGGGAATCGCCCAAAGCGGAACCAAATTGTTCAAAAGCTTTTTTGGCAGCCAGAGCATCTCCCGGCATTTTGCCTTGGGCTATCTGGAAAATATCTACTGGCATTAACCCGGTTTTATTTTCTCCTGAAAGGTATTGATACGTTGAAATAATCACCCGGGTACTGACTCCCTCTTCGGCATTGCTATTAGCCAAATGGCGGTTGCTAAGCAACCATACTTCGGTACTCATGGAATTGTCGCCTAAAAGCAGTTGATTATTGGTTACCACGCCGGCACCAAAACCGGTTCCAAGGGTAATGCCAATAAGGTTCTGGTAACGACGGGAACTACCCGCGCGTTCCAATTCCTGGTTTATTTCGGGGAGCATGCCTCCTCTGGCTTCGCCATAGGCAAACAAATCGCCGTCGTTATTAATAAAAACAGGCAGTTGAAAATGTGATTTCAGAATTGGGGCCAAAGGAACACCTCCCCGGAACCCGGGTAAATTCCCTAAATCGCCAATAATTCCATGGTGGTAATCGGCCGGGCCGGGAAAAGCAAAACTAATGGCTATCGGCTTTTCCGTTAACCTCTCTTTTACAGTTTCAAACCCAGCAGTTATCGTTTGTAGGCATTTTTTCAAATCCTGTCCATTTGAAGGGAGTGCGATAGGGGACACTACCATTTCACCGGCCTGGATGGCGGAAAACACAAAATTGGTACCACCGGCATCTAGTGTCAACACTATTCTTGAATCGTTTTTATAAGGCAAAGGCATTGTTTTATTTTTTAAGGGAGAGATAAAGAATGTAAACCATACACAACACTGGAACGATAAACCCGGCCATTAACGAAAAGGCATCGGCAACAAAACCAAATACTACCGGAACAAATGCACCACCAATGATTGCTGTAACCATAAGGCCGGATATTTCGTTGCTCCGTTCAGGCATGGCATCTACGGTTATTGAAAAAATCAAAGGGAAAATATTGGCAAACCCAAGCCCGATTGAAGCTATGGAAACAAATCCCAGTACCGGATTGGGGGCGATAAATAAACCGAAAAGACCCAGTAAGGAAATAAAAGTGGTAAAAATTAAAAAGTGCCTGGGAGGCATCCAGTTTAAAACCACACCGCCTAAAAAACGCCCGGTCATCAGTGCAATAAAGAAAAACAGTGTACCCCAAAGGCCCAGCGTTTTTATGTCGAAATTAAATTTCTGTGCCAGATAATTTGGCAGTTTGGCGCTCATGCTTACTTCGGCTCCAACGTATAAAAAAATCCCAAGAACCATTGTTGCCACCAACGGATTTTTTAGTAGTCCCAGGCACGACTTAAGTGTCGCGGGAACTGCCTTTTCGTCTTTTTCCTCTTCTACCTTAGTGAACAATAGATAAATTAAGGTAATGGCTACCAACAAAGAATAAATTGGAAATAACAGTTTCCAGTCCATTCCCCAATATTTAGCGGCTAAAAGCGGAATCAGCGCTCCGGAAAGTGAACCAATGGCTTTTACAAACTGTCCAAATGAAAGGTTGCGGGCAAATTTTCCTTCGGGAGAAACGTCGCGCATGATCGGATTTCCGGCAACTTGCAGCAAAGTGGCTCCGGTGCCTAGCAACAACAATGCAAAGAGTAACAATAAGAACGATGAGTAATGACCAAAAATGGGTAATACCAAACCCAGCAAAGCCGCCATTAAACCAAGCTGCAACACATGCTTTTTCCCTTTACGATCCTGATAGATGCCCAACGGAACCGAAAGAACCCCAAACATGATAAACCCCATAAAAGTCACCATCCCGGCAGCTAAATTCGATAAGGCATATTCGTTTTGTAATTGGCTGGTAAGTGGGCCAACTACGTCGCCAAAACCCATAGCTAGAAAAGCTAAAAATATGGGAAGGGCATTTTTTTTGTTTTTCATATACTGTTAAATTTTGTGTTACGGATAAGTGCGCTCAAAAAGCTCAAAACGGATTTTTGTAATTTATACAATTATAATAAAAAATCCTAAGAATGTGACGAAAGCACGAACAGGGAATTTTTTTGGTTTTATAAATGGGGGAATCAAATTTCTTATTGGCCAAATCCATCCGAAACAGGGTATTAGGAGATGTTTTTGGATTTGATTAAATCCATCACCAGGCAGGAACTTATTTTATGGTTCCTGGCAATAAATTGGTCATGTACAGAACCGCCAAGCTTTTGCCCAAGAAAAAAAGCTGCAACCAAAACCACATAGGTAATCCACCCAAAACCAATGTGTGAAAATATCCTCAATAAAACAACAAAAGGTACGGGAACATGAATAGACAAAGCCCATTGCCATGAAAACCGATGAACATTGGCTCTCCAGTAGCCAAAAGGGATGTTCAAAAGTAAAACCACCGCCCCGATGAGGAGAATCCTAACCATCTGCATTTTTTTGCAAAATTAGGGGAATATACGATTAGTTAGATATAAGCTTTTAATTTAATTGGATAACCCTCATGAAAAAATTTTACATCTTTGCATATCTGAAATTTCGGCATCCATGATTTTAAGAATAAAAGCTGGTCCACTTTTTATATCATTACTCTTTGCTGCAATAGTGTGTCAAAGCCAAAATAATTTGTATCAATTTACCCATTTAACCACCGAACAAGGGTTATCGCAAAACAAAGTTACTGCCATTATTCAAGACAAGTACGGCTTTATGTGGTTTGGCACCAATAACGGGCTGAACCGTTTCGATGGGTACAATATGCAAACCTTTTACCATTGGGTGGGCGATTCAACCAGCTTAAGCCACAACCATATTGAATCCCTTTTTGAAGATTCCAAAGGGCGGTTATGGGTTGGGACCGATGGTGGGGGATTGAACTGTTTCGATTATTTTACTCTGAAATTTAAGCAATATGAAAATGTTATCGCCGATTCTGCCAGCATTAGCTCTAACAGCGTTTATTGCATATTTGAAAACCCGGCAGGCATTCTTTGGATAGGGACAAAAAACGGATTAAACCGCTTTGACCCCGTCACTGAAAAATTTACCCGTTTTTACCATACCAAGGGCTGCACCAATTGCATAGCTTCAAATAGTATTACATCTATTTACGCCAATTCTCCTAATCACCTTTGGATAGCTTCGTATGGGGGCGGAGTAACTAAATTTGATATGGCAACGGGTTCATTCACGGTTTTTTCGCAGGATCAACCCGCATCCATTCTCGACAACAATGTTTGGGCTATTTATGAAGATGCTAAGGGTAAAGTTTGGATTGGAGCCGAATCAGGCGCGCTCAATGTGTATCATCAAAATACAGGAAAGTTTTTCTATTATGGATACGAGCCTGATCAAATGAAAAACAAAGGGGAAAACCTGGTTCGAAAGGTGGTTCCCGGTTTAGGCGACGATATATGGATTGCCAGTGCTTCAGGTGGGTTATATCAACTCAACCACACGTTAAGGTATTTCCGCGAATACAAACACAACCTCGCTATCTACGAAAGTCTTAGCAGTAATTCTCTTTCGACGCTTTACAAAAGTGCCGACAATATATTATGGATTGGCGTTGTGAATGGCGGGGTTGATAGAATCAACCTGAATCAGAAACCTTTTTTCCGGTTAACACAAATAACCAACGAACCCAATTCGCTGTGTAACAACGCGGTTAACGGAATGATGCAGGATTCGGAAGGTAATCATTGGTTTGCCACCGACAACGGCTTAACTGTTGCCGATGTTGATTTTAAAACTTTTACCCATTATTTTGAAAAGGACAAGAACGCAAGAACCATTAATCATAATACGGTAACCTGTTTGTACGAGGCCAGGAATGGGGAAATATGGATAGGAACTTCATTAGGTGGAATAAATATTTATAATAAAAAAAGCCATCAATTCAAATATTTAGTGAGTCAACCCGGCGACAGCAACTCTTTAACCAGCAATTCGATCCGGACCATTTGTGAAGATGGGGAAGGTAATTTCTGGATTGGGACGAAAAGAGGAGGATTAAATAAATATAACCCAGAAACACAAAAATTTGAGCGGCATGGTTTAAGCACCATCATTCATAAAAATTTAAACATCAATGATGTTGCATACATCCTCCCAAGCAAAGACAATAAAATTTATATTGCCACCCACGGGAATGGATTAAACATTTATAACTGTGAAAGCCAGACTGTAGTAACGTTCGTGGAACAAGAAACCAATCCGAACAGCCTATCAAGCAATCAGGTGAACACCTTGTTTTTTGATAGTGATTCGGTGTTATGGATTGGAACCACCCAAGGGTTGAATCAATTTGACTCAAAAAATTCAACATTTAAAAGGTTTTCTCAAACAGATGGGTTGCCCGACAATATGATAAACAGTATTATTGAGGACCCATCAAAGAATCTTTGGGTATCGACTAATAATGGTATAACTAAATTTAACAAAACGTTGGGTTCTTTTACCAACTATTATAAATCGGATGGGCTGCAAAGCAATCAATTCAACGAGAATTCGGTACTTAAAGATAAAAATGGGCAGCTTTTTTTTGGTGGTATTAATGGCGTAAGTTTTTTTTATCCCGACAGTATTTACGATTTTCAAACGATTCCTAAATTGAATTTTACGGGGCTAAGTGTCTTAAACCAAACCATCAACGTAGGCGACTCCTTGAACCACCGGGTTTTGCTTACCAAACCAATTTATGAAACCGATACACTTCACCTATCTTACAAAGAGTCGGTTTTCACCCTGTATTTTTCATCGCACGATTACATTCAGACCAAAAACATTAATTACCGCTATCGGTTACTTCCAAGCAACCCGCAATGGATTGATTTGGGAACAAGAAATTTTATTTCATTCCACAACCTACCCTTTGGTAAACACACTTTAGAAATACAAGCTTCATTTTCATCGGGAAAGTGGAACTTTGTTTCAAAGATGATGACAATTAATATTGCCCCTCCCTTTTGGAAGACATTGAGTTTCAAAATCATTCTCCTTTCATTTTTTCTTTTGGGGGTGCTGCTCTTTATAAATTTAAGGACCAGAAACATCAAAAAACAAAAAACTCTTTTAGAAAAATTGGTGTTCGAGAAAACCATGGATTTAAATGAAATCAACACCATACTTGAAGAAAAACAAGCAGAACTTGAGATGCAACATGAGGAGATTGTTAGTCAGCGCGATCTTGCTAATGAACAAAAAACTCAAATTGAATCACAAAACCAGGAACTTGAATTGCATAGGCAGCATCTGGAATTTTTAGTAGAACAACGGACCGATGAACTGGTGACGGCGAAAGAGGAGGCAGAAAAAGCAGACATGCTTAAGACAGCTTTTTTAGCTAACATGAGCCATGAAATAAGGACCCCGATGAATGCCATTTTAGGCTTTATTGACATTTTGGATGATACTTGCTATACTGAGGAGGAGCGAAAACAATTTAAAAAACTCATCAATAGCAGCGGACAAACCCTGATTGCCTTGATAAATGATATTATTGATATTGCTAAAATTGAATCGGGGCAGATTGATATTTCCCTCAATTCCTTTGAACTTGCCCCTCTGGTTGAAGAACTTAAATTGCTTTATGAAAAGAAGGTTTTAGAAAACAATTCTTCTGTTGAAATTCATATTGATACCGTTCAACCTGTTAACATGAACTCCGACCTACATCGAATCAATCAAGTAATGGTTAACTTGCTCGATAACGCCATCAAATTTACTGAAACAGGACAAATCTGGTTTGGATACAAACTGAAAGCCAGAGAGGTACTCTTTTTTGTAAAAGATACGGGTATCGGTATCTCGGAAGAATCACAAGCGTACATTTTTGAACGGTTCCGTAAAATCGAAAATGCAAACAACAAATTATACCGTGGCGCCGGATTGGGCCTGACCATCTCAAAACATATTGTGGAACTTTTGGGCGGAAGAATTTGGGTGGAAAGTGAGTTCGGCAAAGGGACAACTTTCTTTTTCACCATCCCATTTGAATAACCCGCTTCCGTTTAAAATTCTTCTTTAGGCTACTACGAAAAGTCATCCGATGAATGTTTTGCTAAAATTACAAGCAAATACAATCTGATAATTTGCTGATTATGAATTCATCGGATGGTTAATCTAGAGTTTACTTGTTTTTTCGGAATACGCTATTCTTTTATTGTTTAAAACTTAAGCTCAGGTTGGTGATGGTGTAAGGATTATACGGAACCATTGTTGAGATGGTGGTTGTCAATTCCTCGTAGTTTCCTGACGGGGCTGTACCTCCTTGAACAAAACCCCCACTGTTAAAATACCCGGGAGCATCGGTATTTTGCAACAAAGTATCTAACCCGGCCTGATCAGGATAAACCCCATAAATTTGATAGATATATTCCCTTATTTGGGAAGTAAATACATTTTTTATCGAATACGTTTCCAAAATAACTTCCCGGCTTGTCTCATCTAACGAACTTGGCGGCAAACCGACCTCGGCCACGCCAATATTTTTAGTTTCAGAACCCGAGGCCACAAAAGCCCAGTTAAAACCCACCGGTTCTTGCAAAAACAGCCAGGCATCGGGGTGGTTGCTGTTGCCGTACACATCAATCCGGTCACCATCTTTACCCACAAACATTTTCAGGTTATCCATGTGAAAGCGGTCCGATACTGTTTCTTCCCAACCATAAATAGTTACAACCATGTGAGCCTCATAATTCGCATCGGCTTTCTCAGAATATTCCACCCGGAAGATGGTTTTTTCGGAGCTTGTCACTCCAGAGCGGTCCCAGTTGAATGGTTTTAAAACCGCAATTCCTTCAATAGGGCTAACATTCCAAAAAACCTGAATCGCGTATCCTTTGTCTTCGTTCCCTTCCGATTCTGCATCGGTTATTGATAGCTGATGTTCCCAGATAGTTCCCTCAAATGTAGCGTTGTCAATTACTACTACATTTTTTGTCCGGCCGTCTTCTTCGCTCACGTACGTAAAAGTCATGGGCTGGCTCAGCCCGTAAATACGGATGCCTACAATAATGTCTTCGATCAATTCTGCAGAAGCATCGCCCAGATAAATAAAATTATTCAGGTGCTGATAGATTTCGCCACCCGAAAGTTCCCCGGATAAAGCATCCTTTTTAGTAGCATTTTGGCTAATCGAACTTGGCACGTCCACCCGAAAAGAGGTCGGTAAATCGGAAGGGTTGTTTTCAGAATCCTCTTTGCTACAACTGGCTGTAAACACAAAGAATATGGCAATGACTGCCCATAAAACAGTAAATTGGTTCATCATAATAGGTTTATTTAAATTTGACTTTTTCATGTAGCAACTATTTACACCCTGTTTTTCACTTCAGAAAAAGAATTGAACGTGAAAGTAACAAAAAACAATTAAATAGGTTACAACAACCTAATATCATTTCTTTTAAACATAAGCAAAAGACGGAATGTTATACAACCAAAAGCAACAAAACTAAAACACACGCATGGCAGGCATATCCCAAAGTATTTTGTCTGATTACGAGAGCATCAGTAAGAATGAAGCTTTTTGCGCATTGACCAATGCCATGCCCGATATGGTTTTGCTTACCAATTCCCAAAGAAAAGTGGTATATGTCAATAAAACGGTAAAAGAAATTTCAGGTTTCGAAAGCACCACGGGTTTTTTGGACAGACACCCGGGCGAAATTATCAGCTGCATCAACCAAATTAGCCTGTTCGATGTGTGTGGATTCCATCAAAACTGTAGCGGTTGCGAGTTAAATTGTCAGTTGATCAACAGGTTCCACGAAAACGCTCCCCAAATGCACGAAAGCAAGATTATTTCATTGGTGGATGGGGTGGAAAAGCAATTTGATTTTTTAATCACCACTACACCAACACAAATTGATGGAAAAGAGTATCTCATTATTTTAATTAAAGACATTAGTGCACAAAAACGGAAACAAGCCCTGGAACGTATCTTTTTCCACGACATCATCAACCTTGCTGGAAGTTTAAACGGTATTATTAAACTTGTCACATCGCAACAATCAAAAGAAATTTTCGACAAATACCTTCCAGCGTCGTTACGTTTATCTGGGGAGTTGATGGATGAAATAAATTCACAACGGGATATTTCCCTGGCCGAAGTTGGTGAGCTTGCTATTAAAAATGAATGGGTGAATTCCATTCAGGTGATATCGCATGTTGAGGAGATGCTGACCTATTACAAGGAGAGTAAAGACAAACAAATACGCATTGATGAGCAGTTTGAGGACGTTGAATTTATTTCTGACAAACGGATTCTGGAACGCATTCTTTTAAACATGGGAAAAAATGCTTTGGAAAGCAGCATCACTGGCGAATACATCTTGCTTGAATGTAAAAAAGAAAATGGAACAGTAACCTTCTCTGTTTATAATTCCAAACCCATTGAACCAGAAATACAATCACGGGTCTTCCACCGATCGTTTTCCACCAAAGGAACCAACCGGGGGTTAGGAACCTATAGTATGAAACTTCTTGGCGAAGGGTTCTTAGGAGGAAAGGTATGGTTCAAAAGCCATCCACAAGAAGGGACACGATTTTTCTTATCGCTTCCTGCCTAAAAACTTATTTTGCATTAATCTTCTTGAAATCAACCACATTCTGTGCAGTTTTCCTTTAATTTTTTGTTACTTTTATACCAAAGAACGCGTTGCTTCGTTTCTTGAGTGTAACTTCTTACGCATCTCGGCGTCTATTGTCCAATAACTTCAACCTTTAAAACCAATGGTAACAATTGAAAATCTTCACAAATCGTATGTAACCGGTTCAAACAGCCTTCATGTATTGAAAGGGATTAATGTAGAAATTCAACAAGGCGAAATGGTCTCCATTATGGGGAGTTCCGGTTCAGGAAAATCCACCCTGCTGAACATTATCGGAATACTCGATAATTACGATAAAGGCTCTTATTACCTGAACGGAGAGTTAATTAAAAACATGAGCGAAGCCAAAGCAGCCATTCACCGGAACCGGACTTTGGGATTCGTGTTTCAGCAGTTCAACCTTATTTCTTTTAAAAATGCCTTGGAAAACGTGGCTTTACCTTTATATTATCAGAAGGTGAGCCGGAAAAAGCGTAATGTCATTGCCATGGAGTATTTGGATCGGATGGGGCTCAAAGACTGGTCACACCATATGCCTAATGAACTTTCCGGAGGACAGAAACAGCGCATAGCCATTGCACGTGCTTTGATTTCGAACCCTAAAGTGATTTTGGCCGATGAACCTACAGGAGCCCTCGATACCGCAACTTCATATGAAGTAATGCAAATTCTGAAAGAGGTCAATCAGGAAGGGATCACTATAATCATTGTTACCCACGAACATGATATTTCAGAAATGACTTCCCGCATCATCCGCCTAAAAGACGGACTTATTGAATCGAACGTTAAAAACGGTAAAATAAAAGAACTGCAACATGTTTGATCTCGATAAATGGCAAGAAATTTTTGCCACTCTGGGTAAAAACAAACTCCGGACCATTCTTACCTCTTTTAGCGTGGCTTGGGGTATTTTGCTGTTAATCATTCTTTTAGGTTCCGGTAATGGTTTACAAAATGCAGTAATGCAGAATTTTGAAACCAATGCCAAAAACGCCATGTGGATTTGGCCTGGCCGCACCTCTGTTGAATATAAAGGATTGAGCAAAGACCGCGAAATAAAATTTACCAATAAGGATTATGAAGTCCTCCGCGACGAAATTGAAGGCATTGACCATATTTCTCCTCAATTCAATATTTGGGGCGGAACCAGTGTAAGTTATAACAACGAATTTGGGAATTTCACGGTTCAGTGCGTGCTTCCCGACCATCGCCCTATCGAAGGGAGCAAGGTTCTTGAAGGGCGCTACTTAAACAATATTGATATTAATGAGCGGCGTAAAGTGGTGGTGATTGGCGAAGAGGTTCAAAAATCATTATTCAAGGAAGAAGACCCCATTGGAAAATTCATTAAAATAAACAACATCTCATTTAAAGTCATTGGTGTTTACTCTGATGGCAACGGGTGGCAAAACCGTAGGGTGGTGTTGCCTTTTACAGCCGCACAACAGATTTTTAATGGGGGAGTGCGTGTATCGTCTCTGGGATTAACCACGGGCGATGCCACTGTGGAAGAAACCAAAGCCCTTGAAGATAAAATTGTTAGAAAACTGGCAGCCATTCATTCCTTCGATCCTTCAGATAAAAGTGCCATCGGGATGCGAAACACCTTGCAGGAATACGAACAGACCCGCACCGTTTTTTTTGGGATCAAAATGTTTATTTGGTTCATTGGAATAGGAACTTTAATTGCCGGAATTGTTGGTGTGAGCAACATTATGATGATTGTGGTGAAAGAACGGACCAAAGAAATTGGAGTACGAAAAGCCATCGGGGCCACTCCTGGTTCTATCTTGGGATTGGTCATTTCGGAGGCTGTGTTTATCACTACATTGGCAGGCTATTTTGGAATGGTGGTGGGTGTTGCCATTATGGAAGCAATTGATTTTATGGTTGATCAAAGTATTGCCAACGCCCCGGCTTCAACCGATGCTGGTGGTCAACCCGTCATCTTTTTAAACCCAAATGCCGATATTGGTATTGCCATTGGAGCTACAGTATTATTAATTGTATGCGGGGCCATTGCCGGGATGATTCCTGCTATTAAAGCAGCACGGATAAAACCCATTGAATCATTAAGATACGAATAATATTAAGGTAAGGGAATTCAGAAAGTATGTATAAAATTTTAACATACACTGAATGACCGGTTCATAACAAAACAAAATACGATGTTTGATATTGATTTATACAAAGAGGTTTGGCAGGCCATTTCAAAAAACAAATGGCGCAGCACCGTAACTGCGTTTGGCGTTTTTTGGGGGATTTTCATGTTGGTTGCATTAGCCGGAGTAGGCAATGGCCTTGAAAACGGCATCAACAAACAATTTGAGGGGTTTGCCACCAATGCCGCTTTTATGTGGACCGAGAATACCACACTTCCTTACAAAGGATTTAAAAAGGGAAGAAACTGGAACCTCGACAACGACGACATGATAGCCCTGCGGACAAATATTCCGGAAATTGAATACTTGGTTCCCCGTTTGCAAGCATGGCGGCAAAGCACCACCAACAATGCCGTGTATAAAGATCAATACGGTTCGTTCCAGGTTCAGGGCGATTACCCTTACCTCATAAAGGTTGAACCTATTAAGATGACCAAGGGAAGGTTTTTAAATGAAATTGACATCCAGCAGAATAGGAAAGTGTGCGTGATTGGTTCTAGGGTGGAAGAGGTACTTTTTAAAAACGGAGAGAACCCCGTGGGAAAGTACATCCGGGTATCAGGAGTATATTTTCAGGTAATTGGGGTGACCAGCCCTGAGGGGAATATCCAAATTGGATATGATAAAAAAGAATCCATTCATATTCCGTTTACAACCGTTCAATCAGCCTTTAACTATGGCGATATTGTCCATTTTTTTTCATTCACGGCCAAATCGCAATTCTCGGTAGCTGATGTGGAAAACCGTATTATCGAAATCCTGAAAAAGAGGCACGACATTTCCCCCGATGATCAGAGTGCCGTGGGACACATTAATATTGAACGGCAATTTAAAATCATGAGCTACCTGTTTATTGGCATCAACGTGTTGATTTATCTGGTGGGTTTAGGAACGTTATTGGCCGGAATTATTGGTATCAGTAATATTATGCTTGTTATTGTAAAAGAACGCACCCAGGAAATTGGCATCAAACGGGCTTTGGGGGCTACACCCCTGAATATCATCCGCCAGATTGTACTGGAATCGATCGTTCTGACATTTACCGCCGGGTATGCAGGACTTATTTTGGGGATAGCCCTCAATGAACTCCTCGGTGTGGCTTTAACAGGTACGGCCAGCGAAGTATTCTTAAATCCCGGTATTGATTTAAGTATGGGTATCAAATCATTGGTGATTCTGGTAATTGCCGGGGCACTGGCGGGTTTACTGCCTGCCAACCGGGCCGTAAAGGTAAAACCTATTGATGCTATTAGAGAAGAGTAAGAAATATTTAAAGTATGTTAAAATACTTAGAGTATTTAAAGTGAAAAGAGGACTAATAATTTAGTATTGTTGAATATGAAACATTAAAATAGATGAAGGTTTTCTTAATATAACTTTAAATACTTTAAGTACCCGAAACACTCTAAATACTATACTATTATGTTTGACAAGGAAAAGTGGCTGGAAATTTTCTCCACCTTAAAAAAGAATAAACTACGAACCATATTAACCTCGTTTAGTGTGGCCTGGGGTATTTTCATCCTTATCATCCTTTTGGGGTCAGGGAATGGGTTGCAGAATGGCATTACCAAACAATTTGAACAAGATGCCACCAACAGTATTTGGATTTATCGTGGACAAACCAGCATGCCATACCGGGGATTACAACCTGGACGGAGGGTCAAATTCACCAATCAGGACTATGAAGCAACGCAAAAAGAGGTGAAAGAAATTGAGGCCATCTCGTCTCGTTTGAACATCTGGCAACAGAAAAACCTTTCCTATAAGAATGAATATGGTACGTATGATATTGTCTCGGTACACCCTGGCACCAAACAATTGGAAAATGTGACCATGGAAGCGGGGCGTTTTATCAGCGAACTCGATGTTAAAAACTACCGTAAATCGGTAGCCATTAGTTATATGGTCCGCGATGCTCTTTTTAAAGAGCAGGATCCGATTGGAGAGTATATGAAAATAAATGGGGTACCGTTTAAAGTGGTGGGTGTTTTCCGCGATGAAAGTGAACGTGACAACACACGTGTTTATATCCCCGTTTCAACAGCACAACGGATTTATACCGGCGGTAACGAAATTCATAACCTGGCCATAACCATCCCCGCATCAATGATGGGAGAAAGCGAACAGATAGCCGAACAATTGCGGACCAGTTTTGCCAAAAGGCATTCTTTTTCAGTGGACGACCGTCGGGCCATTTACATCAACAACAATCTGGAAGAATTTAAAAAGTTCCAAAGCCTGTTTACTGGTATCCGTATTTTTGTCTGGATTATCGGTATTGGCACCATCATCAGTGGAATAGTTGGTGTGAGCAATATCATGATTATTGTGGTTAAGGAACGAACTACCGAAATTGGTGTCCGGAAAGCGTTGGGCGCAACCCCAAATTCTATCGTGGGCCTTATTTTAATGGAATCGGTTTTTATTACTGCAATAGCCGGGTATTTTGGATTAGTTGCCGGGGTTGGGTTGCTGGAATTGCTGTCTCCGCATGTAAAATCAGACTTTTTCCTGAATCCAGAGGCCAACCTGTCTATTGCGATAGGAGCTACCATATTGTTAATAGTGTCGGGAACGTTGGCCGGATTGATTCCCGCCCGGAAAGCCGCCAGTATCCGCCCTATTGAGGCGTTGAGGGAAGAGTAGAAGGAGTACTTAAAGTATTTAGAGTTAAAAAGTAGAAATAAATTATGAACAACAAAGAGTTTGGTAAACAGATGGAGGAACGGACAAAACGATTTGCTATTAGCATCATCACCGTTTCATCGGCTCTTACAAAAACTTCTGAGGGGCTCGTTATCAAAAATCAGTTAACAAAATCGGGAACCAGCATTGGCGCAAATTACAGGGAGGCAAATAGGTCAAAAAGCCAGGCCGATTTTAAAAACAAAATTAAAATCTGTGAAGGCGAAGCAAGTGAAACTATTTACTGGTTAGAAATTATTGAATCATTGAACCGGATTGAAACAAATACTTTAAAACCCATTATGGATGAAGCAAATGAACTATTGGCCATTTTTACATCCATAAGCCAGCACTTAAAACCATAACTATAAATACTCTAAGTACTTTAAGTACTCAAGACACTCTAAATATTTCTTACTATGATCGACTTTGACAAATGGAGCGAAATTATGCAAGCCCTCAAGAAAAACCGGTTGAGGACGTTCCTTACTGCATTTGGGGTATTTTGGGGTATTTTTATGTTGGTTATTATGCTGGGTTCAGGTAATGGATTACACAATGCAGTTTACGATAACATGGGCGACTTTTCTACCAATAGCTGTTTCATGTGGACCCAAACTACAACCATGTCATACAAAGGTTTTTCACGGGGACGGCGTTTCAATTTTAATAATGGAGACACCGAAATGCTGTTACAAAATATCCCTGAAATAAAAGCCTTGAGTCCCCGGCTCAACGGCTGGACCAATACCGAAGGCAACAATGCCATCCGGGGCGATAAGGCCGGGGCTTTCTCCATCATGGGCGATTACCCTGCCTGGAACGTGATTGACCCTTATGAAATTACTCAGGGACGGTTTATCAACGATATTGATATTAAAGAAAACCGGAAAGTGATAGCTATTGGACAAAAGGTGGTGGAATCCTTGTTCCTCCCGGGCGAAAACCCTATTGGACAATATATAAAGATAAACGGCATCTATTTTAATGTGGTGGGCACCTTTAAATCGAAAAAAGGGGGAGGTCAGGCTGAACACGAGGAGCAAAACATCCACATGCCATTCACCACGTTACAAAAGACTTACAATTTTGGTGATATGGTTGGCTGGTATGCAATTTCTGCACACGACGATGTTCCTGTTGATATAGTAGAGACCAAAGCCAGGGCCATATTAAAATCAAGGCACAAGATCCACCCCGATGATGAACGGGCCATTGGTGGTTTTAATGTTGCCAAAGAATTCCGGAAAATGAACGGGTTATTCCTGGGAATTAACACCCTGATTTGGATTGTGGGCATAGGTACACTTTTAGCAGGAGTTATCGGGGTAAGCAACATCATGTTGGTGATTGTTAAAGAACGGACAAAAGAAATTGGGATTCAACGTGCTTTGGGGGCAAAACCCATCAAAGTAATTTCGCAAATCATCAGCGAGTCCGTTTTCTTGACTTCCCTGGCAGGTATATTAGGGCTTTCATCTGGGGTCTGGTTGGTGGAATTAATCAACCGCTCGTTGGCCAATGGTGGCGGCGACATGTTCAAAAATCCGGAAGTAGATATAAAAGTAGCCTCAATCGCGTTAATTGTACTAATAATTTCAGGTGCTTTTGCCGGATTGTTGCCAGCCAGCCGGGCAGTAAGTATAAAACCCATTGACGCCATCAGGCAAGATAAATAAGTAGTTAAAATGTTTAAAGTGAAATAAAAAGATGGTAACTTAAAATAAAATCGTTCGTCTCCTTGCAGTAGAAGAGAAGACACATTAGAAAGAATTTCTGATAAATTGAAAATAAAAGATAGAACCAATTAAAAATTTAACTTAAAATAGAACACTGATGAAGAAGTTTATTAAAATCACAATTTGGGTCATCATCGTGGCCGCTTTTTTAGGCACTTTGGGGTTTTTAGCCAATAAGTCGAAGAAAAAACCGGTGGTATATGAAATTCAAAAGCCCACCAAAATCAATATCGTGAAAAAAACCATTGCCACAGGATCGGTACTTCCCCGGAAGGAGATTCAGATCAAACCACAAATCTCGGGGATTGTTCAGGAGATTTATCTGGAAGCCGGGAACATGGTAAAAGAGGGGCAGGTAATAGCAAAAATTAAAGTTATTCCCGACATGTTGAGCCTCAACTCGGCTGAATCGCGTGTAAACCAGTCCCAATTGAGCTTCGAAAATGAAAAAATAAAATACGAGCGTCAAAAACAATTGTTTGAAAAACATGTGATTTCGGAATCGGAGTTCCAAAATGCTGAATTGGCTTACAATTCCTCTAAAGAAGATTTAGAATCGGCCAAGAGCAACCTGGAAATTATCAAAGAGGGGGTAAGCAAAAAAGCCGAAACCGCCACCAACACCTTAATCCGCTCCACCATTGGCGGAATGGTCCTCGATATTCCTATCAAAGAGGGAAACTCAGTTATCCAAAGCAACAACTTTAACGATGGGACTACCATTGCTATTATTGCCGACATGAACGACATGATTTTTGAAGGCAAAGTAGATGAAACCGAAGTGGGCAAAATTGTGGAGGGAATGCCTTTGAAGCTGACCATTGGTGCTATCGAAAACCAGCAGTTCGATGCCAACCTGGAATACATCTCACCCAAAGGGGTGGAAGAAAACGGGGCCATCCAGTTCGATATTAAAGCCCAGGTGCGTTTGAAAGAAGACCAGTTTATCCGCTCGGGCTATAGTGCCAATGCCGAAATTGAGCTGGAACGCCGCGACAGCGTGATGGCCATTACCGAAGGGTTGATTACCTTCAGTGGAGACACTGCGTTTGTAAACGTGCTTACCAGCGATTCCATCACCATCCCTCAGGTTTTTGATAAAAAGAAGATTGAAATAGGTTTGTCCGACGGTATCCACATTGAGGTAAAGAGCGGCATTACCTGGGAAGACCAGCTTAAAGGCGAAGAAAAGAAAGAGGAAAAGAAAATGGGGCCCCAACCCCACTAATGTTGGCAATTAACTATTAAACTGAACAATTATGAAAATTAAATTCATCTTACTTATACTCCTCTTTATAGGTTTTGGGCAACTGAAAGCCCAGGAGCTCTGGTCACTCGAAAAGTGCGTGACTTACGCCATTGAAAACAACATCCAGATCAAGCAGCAGGCACTGAATGTAAATTATCAGGAAAACCAATTGAAACAATCGAAATACGATGTTTATCCAAATTTAAATGCCGGTCTCTCTCAACGTTTTGATTTTGGCCTGGCAAAAGGGGGAGATGATGTAAACAGAAGTGGAAATGCTATGTCCCTCAGTGGCCAAATTTCAAGCAACATGACCCTTTTCAATGGTTTTACTAAGGTTAATACTATAAAAAAAAGGGATTTGGATTTACAGGCCTCATTGCAAGATTTAGAAAAAGCTAAAGATGATATTTCATTAGCAGTTGTTTCTGCCTATCTGGATATTCTTTTTAATAAAGAATTAGTAGCGACTTCAAAGGAACAGTTAGTTGTTACCAAACAACAAATTGACTATAATACGAAACAAGTTGAGGCCGGGAATCTTGCCAAAGGCAAATTGCTTGAAACTGAATCTCAAGCCGCTACCGAACAGCTTACTTTAACAAATTATGAGAATCAATTACAAATTTCATTGTTAAACTTGATGCAACTTCTCGATATTCCGGTTACTGATAATTTTAATATTGTTATACCTGAATTTAATGATATTGTTTTAGCAAATGAATTGTTGAATGCAGGATTGATTTTTGAAAAAGCCGCTCAAGAAAGGCCAGAAATAAAAAGCAAGGAGTTAAAATTATTAAGTTCAGAGAAAGAAAGTGAAATAGCTAAAGCTCAATTTCTGCCTGTTTTAAGTTTAAATGCATCAATTGGTGATAGTTATACTAAATTTTTTGATGTTGAAAACGCATCAGTTAGCGATCAACTAAATGATTATTTTAGCACACAGGTTTTATTATCCTTACAAATACCTATTTTCAATGGGTTCAGCACAAAAATTAATTACCAGAATTCAAAAATAAACTATGAAAACGCAAAGTTGGAGCTTCAACTTGAACAAAATAATCTTTTAAAAGAAATACAACAAGCCTATACCAATGCCGTGGCAGCCATGAAAAAATACGATGCCAGTGAAAAAGCCGTAAACAGTGCCCAGGAGGCTTTCCGGTATGTACAGGAGAAGTTCAGCCTGGGAATTGTAACCCCATTGGAATTTAACGATGCCAAAAACAAGGTTACTGCCGCGCAGTCGTCGTTTATCCAGGCAAAATATGAATACATCTTCCGCATAAAGATTCTCGATTTTTATTACGGTAAGGAGATTACGTTGTAACTCAAAGGGAGAGCAGATTTATTCAAGTCTGCTCTTTTTTTGTTTATTGTTTTTACATCTCATACTCTTTTTTTCATAATTTTAAGAAACAACAGACCATTATTATTGTTAAAGCACTAATTAATATTCCTTTTTAATCAATTTAAACAAATACGTTATGAAAAAAGTATCTATTTTTCTTTTTGCCGTGCTTTTTGCTGGTATGAGTGTGTTTATGAGCGGATGTTATGGCTCTTTTACCCTGACCAAAAAAGTACATCAATGGAACGGGAGCCTTGGAAATAAATTTGTGGAAGAGGCCGTGTTCCTTCTACTCAATTGTGGTGTTTATGAAGCCACCGTTTTTGTAGATGCTTTCGTTTTAAATTTAGTTGAATTCTGGACCGGAAGCAACCCTCTGGGCCTGCACGAAGGGGTAAATAAAGTAAACATAGGAGGAAATGATTTGACCATTTTGTTAAAAAACAATAAGGCAACCATTTTAGATGCGCAGGATCAGGAATTGGCCATAATAAACTTCAACGAAGCCGATCAAACCTGGTATTCAACCATCGAAGGGAATACCCAAAAATTAATGACCATCAGTGACCATCAGGTACAGCTTTATACTGCAACAGGTAAAACCGTAACTGTGGATAAAGCAAATTTACATTCCCAACAAACCATCGAAATGTATCAGGAACTAGTTGCATTAAAATAAAATGAATAAAAAAGGCGGTGTTCAAAACCGCCTTTTTTTATTCTGATATCTTCCAATTAGCCCAGGTTTCCTGGCATCCCTGGCTGGTATTTACCTTGGGGTTTTGTTCCTTATCATTGATGATTACCGATTTAACCGACACATTATTGGAAATATAGTCAGATAATTCCCCAAAGGTAAGGTTGCCCCCGGTTTCCTGTAATCTTTTCAGCAAGTAATAGGTAAAAAAACCATGTTCTTTTTGGTTGTAAGGTAACGATGATTGTTCACCACTACTGGCACTGAACACCACAAGGTTGCCGCTTAGCGGGTTTTCTTTGGGGTTTATCTTTACCCCACGTGCTGCCAACAATCCTTGATTGCGGGCTCCTCCCGAAAAACAGGCATCAATAAAAACCACCACTTTTTTCGATGGATATTCGGTCAACTTCTGGTATAATCCTTTCAGTGCAATACCTTCGGCAGCATTTTTACCGCTCACATCCACGGGCATTATATAGGCTTCTTTGGTTTGTTCATCGGGTAATCCATGACCGGCATAATACACGAACACTTCGGCATTTCCGCCGGAGGCTTTCATGATTAAATTTATTTTTGAAATTCCCTGATTCATTTTTCCTGTAGTGGCATCTAACATGAAGATAATGTTTTCCGATGGAACACCCAGTATATTCAGGGCATATTCTTTAAAAGCACTGGCATCGTTCCGGGCGAAGGCCACGTTAACTTCGCTTGAAAGGTCTGTTTGGAAAGAGCTGTAATCTTCATTTCCGATGATGAGTGCAAACCGGTTTTCAAATTTCCTCGGCGTAACAGGGATATTCTTATCAACATCGGAATTTTTCTGAAAGGTGTATTTGGGTGCATTCCCTTCGGTTGGGACATATACAATTTGCTTTTGAATAATGGTGTCTGTTTTGCCCGTATTTGGATTTAGTTTGACAAACACCTGATCTTCATATGCCAGATGAGATCCGGCGGCCAGATCAATTAATCCGGGAATAATATATGCCGCAAAATCGAAATACAATATTAGGGAACGTACTGATGCCTTATCCCTGTATTCACTGTCATGGTACCCCTCTTTTTTCAAGGTATAAACTTGTTCGTTTTTTTTATTATTGAACGAAGCAGGAGCGCGTCGTTTCACATTTACATCACTCGGCGTTTTTTGGTTTGTATTTACGCCATTTACATAAATATCAGCACCGGGAGGTTCCGAATAGAATGAAACATCCTGATGGGTCCCATAAAAAATAGTAGCACAAGATGGCATCAGCAGCATGCTAACAATAAAAACTATAAAATAGAGGTTTTTCATAAAAGGGTAACTTTGTTGAATGTGTAAAAGTAAAAAGAATTTTGTTTTATTAAAAAACATCACCTACAAAATCAGCAATTTATAGCATCCCCAATTCCAGCTTGGCCTCTTCGGTAATCATGTCCATGTTCCATGGGGGATCGAAAACCAAATCTACCACCACCTCTTTAATGCCATCTACCAGTTCCAGCTTTTGCTTTATTTCGGCTAAGATGCTGTCGGCTACCGGGCAACCGGGCGCGGTTAAGGTCATTTCAACTTCCAGTTTGCCATTTTCTTCTTTCAGGTTATAAATGAGCCCCAAATCGTAAATGTTTACGGGGATCTCAGGATCGTATATGGTCTTTAACTCCTCCACCAACCTATCTTCCAAAGCTTGATTCATTTTTATAACGTTTAGTCAACTATTAAAGCATTTAATTTACACATCTTTTACCCATTCATCTTTGTATGGTAAGCCAGGGCATACATTTTAATTTGCTTGATCATGGCGGCCAGTCCATTGGAACGGGTAGGCGAAAGATTCTCATGCAGCCCGATTTTATCAATAAAATAGAGGTTAGCATTCATAATTTCCTCCGGGGTTAACCCCGACATCACCCGAATCAACAAGGCAATTATTCCCTTGGTAATAATGGCATCGCTGTCGGCTTCAAATTGGATTTTTCCGTCCACCAGTTCGGCTTCGAGCCACACTTTGCTCTGGCAACCCTTGATCAAGGTTTTTTCACTTTTGATTTTTTCCGAAACCGGGGGCATCTCTTTGCCCAGATCAATCAGGTACGAATATTTATCCATCCAGTCGTCGAACACGCTGAACTCTTCAACAACAGCATCCTGACGTTTGTTTATTTCACTCATAATTATTGTTTAACGTTGCTCATTGATTGTTTTGTTATTTCCTCTTACAAAGAGGAGTTTTAGGCTAACATTTGAACTACTTTTTGGAGGCCAAGGTACAATCCGTCCACCTCTTTTTTTGTATTATAAAACGCGAAACTGGCCCTTACTGTTCCGGGAATACCAAAATGTTGCATCACCGGCTCGGTACAATGAGTCCCGGTGCGTACCGCGATGCCCATTTTATCGAGGAGGGTCCCTACATCAAAAGGATGTGCCCCATGAAGGTTGAATGAAATGACACTGGTTTTTTCATGAGCGGTTCCATAAAATTCAATCCCGGGAAGGGATCGGAGTTTTTCTTCGGCATAATTGAGCAGTTCCTTCTCATAGGCGGCGATGTTTTCCAGACCAATGGCTGAAACATACTTAATCGCCTCGGCCATGGCAATGGTATCGGCATAGTTGGGTGTGCCGGCTTCAAACTTAAAGGGCAGTTGGTTGAAGGTGGTTTTCTCAAAACTGACATTCTCAATCATTTCGCCTCCACCCTGATAAGGAGGCATCCCATTTAACCATTTTTCTTTTCCATAAACCACACCAATGCCGGTGGGGCCGTATATTTTATGTCCTGAAAACACGTAAAAATCACAACCCAACTGTTGCACATCCACTTTTATGTGCTGAACGGCCTGTGCCCCATCCACCAAAACAGCCACTTCATGTTGATGCGCCAAGTCAATAATTTCCTTCACGGGATTAATGGTTCCTAAGGAATTCGAAACATGATTGACGGCAATAAGCCGGGTTTTTTCAGTAATAAGTGGCTTCAAGACTGAAATTTCCAGTTCCCCATTTTGGTTGAATGGCCACTTGACAATCCGGGCACCTTGCCGTTCAGCCACTAATTGCCAGGGGACCAAATTGGAATGGTGCTCCATTTCTGAAACAATGATTTCATCGCCCCGATGGATGAACTTTTCGCCAAACGACTGGGCAACCAGGTTAATGGCCTCTGTTGCCCCACGGGTAAAAATGATTTCATGGCTGTAAGGGGCATGCAAAAACAGTTGAACCACCTTCCGGGCTTTTTCGGTTTCGTCGGTGGCTTTATTGCTCAAATAGTGGACTCCCCGGTGAATGTTGGCGTTATATGTGGTATATACCTCCACCAGTTTGTCAATCACACATTGGGGTTTTTGTGTGGTAGCCGCGTTATCAAAATAAATAAGCGGTTTGTTGTATATTTTTTGTCTCAGGATAGGAAAATCATTCCTTATAGCATCTATATCAAACATCATAACAGTAGCTTAACTTTTTAGGCTACAAAAATAATATTAATTATGGACAAAAAGGTATGAATTGTTTTATGGAAACGATTCACCCAAATTCCGAAGGAATCTATTTTACCCGATGATAGTAAGCCGCTAGGGTTATTCTTGCATCACCCTTTATTTTTACCCGATTGCAGATAACCACCGAAGGCTCCGTTTGCCGATTTAAGAGGTAAAGTAATTTACTGGGATTCCAATGGAAAGGGAACGGAATGTGAACCATCAAACTATAAAACCATATATTTGTAAGTAATGGAAAAGCAACAAACCATATTGGTTGCCCCGCTTGACTGGGGTTTGGGCCATGCTACCCGGTGTGTTCCTTTGATTCATCAGTTTTTAAATCAAGGCCATCGGGTCGTTTTGGCTGGGCAAGGGGTTTCGTTGCAATTTTTGCAGCAGGAATTTCCCAAACTGCCTGCGGTAGCTCTGAAAGGAGCACTCATCAGGTATTCGGGCAAGCAAAATCTTTTTCTGGATTTATTTTTGCAAATGCCCAAGTTTGGATTTTCGATGGTTGCTGAACATTGGAGATTGAGGCGTTTGGTAAAAGTATGGAACATCACCCAAGTAGTTTCCGATAACCGGTACGGGTTGTGGAATTCCAAGACAAGAAATATTTTCATAACCCATCAACTGTTTATCCGGTTGCCAAAATCATTCAAATGGATGGAGTTTTTATTGCACGGGTTTACCCGGATGCTTATCTCCCGCTTTGATGAATGCTGGGTTCCCGATTTTGAGAATCAGGAGGACAGCCTTTCTGGAGAACTGTCGCATGGGAAAAAGCGGCCAAAAAACCTCCGCTATATTGGGCCATTATCGAGGTTTCAGGATTTTCAGCCTACGGAGGCTTCTTCATCAGCAGTTGAAATTCCCGATGTACTGGTGTTAGTTTCAGGGCCTGAACCCTTTCGCAATCGGTTTCAGCAACAGATGGAACTGCGTTTTGCGCAATCAACTGAAAAAGTGCTTTTGATTTGCGGAAAACCGGGTAATGAATTACGGGTTACGGGTTGCGGGTTGCGGGTTGTTTCCCATTTACCCACTTATGAACTTCATCCATTGTTAAAACACACTCCAAAAATCATCACCTTAGCCGGTTATTCCACGTTAATGGATTTACATGCCATGCAGCGCACTGCTGAACTCATCGCCACTCCCGGGCAAACCGAACAGGAATATCTGGTGGAGTGGTGGAAGTATCGGAACAGAATTGAATCTGAAAAATAATCCACACGTAACTTAATCAAATAAGTTATTTTGTATCTTTTCCTCATTGTTTCAGGAAAGAATTAAAACTAAAAAATTATGAACCGAATATTTTACTCCTTTATTTTTTTGGCAATCTCTGGGTGTTTTTCACTTACCGGATGCCGACCCAAAACGCAAACCGTTACCGGCGATTCCTTTACTTTTGTGTTTATGACCGACATCCATTTACAGCCCGAATCAAGAGCTGTAGAAGGGTTTCGGCAGGCGATGGATTCAGTAAATAAACTCCGTCCCGATTTTGTAATTACCGGGGGCGATTTAATTATGGATGCCCTTGGGCAAAGTTATGGCCGGGCCGATTCATTGTATCAACTGTACCAGCAGGAATCGAAACATCTGCAAATGCCCGTTTACAACACCATGGGGAACCATGAAATTTATGGTATTTACACCGAAAGCAACGCTGACCCAAACCATCCGGAATATGGCGAGCAGATGTTCGAAAAACGGTTGGGAAAATCGTATTACGCTTTTGAGCACAAAGGCTGGAAATTTATGGTACTCAATTCCATTGAAGACACTCATAAAAGCGGCTATATTGGTTTACTTGATGCCCCGCAACTGGAATGGATTAAAACAGAACTGGCAACAACCGATACCTCCCAGCCTCTGGTTATAGCTACACACATCCCATTTGTTTCGGCTTACATGCAAAAATTCGAAGGTTCCACGTTAGCTTCCGATTCCAGTTTGGTGGTAGCCAATTCGAAACAGGTGCTCGATCTTTTTGCGCATCACAACTTAAAATTGGTGTTACAAGGCCACCTTCACATTTTGGAATCTATTTATATTGATGGAATTACCTTTATCACCGGAGGTGCCGTTTGTGCCCGTTGGTGGGCAGGCCCCTATTTGGGTACCGAAGAGGGTTTTTTGAAACTAACTGTCAAAGGAGATAATTTTGATTGGAAGTATGTGGATTATGGATGGGAGGTAAATGAATAAAAGGTGTATATAAAGTAAAAAAATGATTTTGTTTTTTTATGAAAACCCTGGAAAGCAATTTCCGGGGTTTGTTTTTGCATCCATTTTTTTTGAAATATCTTTGAATAATTATACAAATTTTAAATTTTTGAAACAGTACAAACCCAATAAAATTAAGGTTCCGAAGTTTTGTGAAGCCGAAGGTTTTTACACCACCCCCAACCGCTCAAAAAACATGGGGCAGATAAAAGGCAAAAACACCCAACCGGAACTTAAACTCCGGAAAGTGCTTTGGAGCCTGGGTTATCGTTACCGGATAAATGTGAAGCAACTACCGGGAACCCCTGATATGGTTTTTACCCGCCATAAGCTGGCCATCTTTATCGATGGGGAGTTTTGGCACGGCTTCCGTTGGGAAGAGAAAAAAAACCAACTAAAAGCAAACCGCGATTTCTGGATTCCCAAAATTGAACGCAACATGCAACGCGACTGGGAAAACAACAAAGCCCTGATTGAAATGGGATATACCGTGATGCGGTTTTGGCAAAAAGAGATTCAAAAGGATTTTACCAATTGTTTGGCACAAATAGCTCATTTTATTGACGATAAATAATAATTTTTCCTCCTTTTTACATAATACTAAAATCAAATAATCGAACCACAGTACATAACTTATAGTCCGTTGACACATAAGCCGTACTCAGACACATTTATGTTACACCAATTAGTCGCTCCTTACGAACTC
>DOTG01000022.1 GCA_003512955.1 Marinilabiliales bacterium | reverse complement strand
AAAAGTGCGGAAAACAGGAAAAGTATATGCAAAGTAGGCGATTGCGGACTTCAAACTTATCAACCCGTTATTATTTTGAAGCGGGCTACAACTTTTGAACTTACTACTATCACGCCTATTTTGTATATACATTTGTTGTAAAGCGTGGCTTATTTGGTTTCTTTTCTTAATCTTTTTGGATTCATCCGATTATCAAAAATTGTCACAATATTTATAGACTTTGAGTCATACCGATAAAAGACAGATGTCTGTTTGGTTACAACAGGCATGTGAAGTCCTTTAACAAAATCCGTTTGCTGACAAGAGTCCGGATATTTTTGAATTTGTTTCAGAGATTTATCAAGCTTACGAATAAATTCTTTCTTGGCTTTAAGTGACCATTCCGATTCAAGATATTCAATCAGTTTTTCAAGTCGGTTAGAAGCTCTCTTGGAAAGAATTACTTTTCTCATTATCTGTGTTTCTTCATAAAGTCCTCATAATCCAAAACTTCGCCATTTTCTATTTCCTTAATTCCTTGTAAAATATCGTCCCTTTGTTCTTGAGGGAGAGTTTCCCAAAAATCAAGAGTCGCACCTTTTTTAAACAGTCTTTTAATTGATTCTAAAATACTTGGATTATCGGTATCCAGAATCATTTTCATTATCTCCAATTTTTCTGCATGTATATTCATAATCAAGTCCTTTTAAACAAAGATAAGTATTTTAGTCGAGAGAATGATTAAGTAGTTTGTGAACCCATGCTTTACAACCTCCAAGTATCCCTAACAACATCAGAATAGCTTCTGACGGGTTCAAAATGCTTTTCGGGGAGGGTTGAATAGTCAAAGAGGTGACTTTGTGTCAACCCCTGGCTATTCAAAGGCAGTTATTATTTTTAGAATCTAGAACAAGCAAAGACAGAGAAAAAGATTCTAGCAAGATTAAATAATTATTAGCCAATAAGGGTTTGTTTTTATTATTGTAACCAATATGGAACAGTTCCCTTATTGACTAATTTGTTGGTTAAATGAGCAGGGGGTTATGGTTATAAAAGCACCACAATCCCAAAACCAAGACCAAAACCATTTGTAATAGTCCGATAATTAACATTGTTATCCTCTTTAGGTTTCATAGAGGCAGATGAATATCCTAGGCCAAAATCGAACGATACATAATCATTCACAAAGATTCCTATACCGCCACTTACTTGATAGAGAAACATTCCTCCGGTAATTTCATCATCCAGTCCCATAGCAAGATCATATTTCATTTTGATATTTCCTCCGCCAATGGAACCTTGAATATAAGGTTTAACGTTACCTTGGCCAATGTAGTATCTTAAAAATGGAGCAAAAGCCATGGTAGTTGAGGTGTATTTATCACCACTTTCTTCTTTTTCATTTGTATAGCTAACAGGAAACTCAAAACCTATCGCTAAGTTATCAATAATAAAGTAACCTATTTGTGGTGCAAACTCTAGGTTTGTTGCTCTACTTATATCGCCATGGTCATCATCTGTTTCCCATTTTAATTCTGAGCTTGAAAAATCGAACTTTGACGCCCCTCCCAAAAGAATTTTACCCTGCCCTGTTTGCCCAGAGGCGGCAAGGGCGACAAACATAAATACATATACACTAAAAACCGCTTTTAAAGATTTCATTTTTTTTTAATTTAAGTCTGATCCTACTCTTAAGATTTTCGGTTACTCTCCTTACTCTTTGTGGATTTTCAGGTATCTCCATCATTGGGGATTTATCAATTATTCTTCAAAAAAATTGCTATAAAACAAAATGCCTAAACTATCTTTATAAGCAAAAAAAAAGGCAGGCATGGAGGTTGCTTTATCATATCCTGTTGATAAATATCAATTAACGTTTACAATTGCTAAAATTTTAGTTGGCAAACACCATATAACCGTCACCAAAGATAATAGAATTTTGAATAAAAAAAAAGTGAGATAAATTTCTGGTCAGGTTAACTCATGATTATCCAAATAAATGCCACAACTAAGGATATCTGACTTTGTCTTGGAGTTTTTGGATGCACTTTCAGCAAATAACCATAAATCATAAAAAACATGTATCAAACATCTTCTTCTGTGGCAGGTTTCGTCGGATTAAAAAATAACAAGGATTCCCAATCATCTCCTTAAATCTTATTATTCAGCAATTAAATCATTCAACTCCCTGTTTCCCATCACCCTGTAGTTTAAAAAAAACCGTAGAATCTGGTTTTGAGGCACGTGAGTCGTTACATGAATTTTTTTATACCCATCTTCATGCAATTTCAAATGATTTTAAAGTAACTTATGAGAACTTTAGAACGTCAACTGGCTTTACTAGTTAACAACACTAAAAATTACTATTATGAAAAACGATGTCCAATGCCACGCTTCCAATGGTGCCCTCTATTTTTTTGGGATGATAGGAGCCGCCGTCTATTATATCTCTCAAGCCACCGGATTTTGGATGGGAGTTGTCGGATTTCTGAAAGCATGTGTGTGGCCGGCCTTTTTGGTCTTTGATACACTCAAGCATTTTGCCATGTAAGTATCGGCTCATTCAAACTGCAAACCCTATCCTGAATCCCGCGATAGGGTTTGTAGTTGGTACCTAAATGATTTAATTTTTTAATCTCTATGTTCAATTTGCGGTTAAATATTCTTTTTTAACAGCCTCCATCTCATTGTCGGTGGAAAGATATCCCCCAGTGAAATCAGTGATGATTTTTTTGCAACCCCTAAGGGACTGGTCTCCCATGGGGAACTATAGTGGGGAATTTCAGAATTTTTAATGATTCAAAAATTAGCGTATCCCTTTCCCTCCTTTTCTCCTCAAAATCCCTATTTTTGGATGAGAATTTTTAACCATTCAACAGACTCATGAAAGATTGGGAAGAAAACCGGGCAGCAGATTTTGTCAACCGTTTTGTCAATGCTACCGACCAGCATGTTTTTTTAACCGGCAAGGCCGGGACCGGGAAAACCACCCTGTTGAAACAGATTGTGGAAACCACCCACAAAAAAACAATGATTGCAGCACCCACAGGCATTGCAGCCATTAACGCGGGTGGCATCACGTTGCATTCGCTTTTTCACCTGCCCTTTGGCACCTTCATCCCCGAAGACCGTTTCGATACCAACATGGAAATCAGTTTTCAGGTGACCACCCCAAACGGCCTGATTAAAAACCTGCACATGCATGGAACCAAACGGGCGCTCATTCAGGAAATGGAACTGCTTATTATTGATGAGGTGAGCATGCTCCGGGCCGATTTGCTTGATGCCATCGACACCGTGCTGCGCTTTGTACGCCGTACCAAAAGCCAACCCTTTGGCGGCATTCAGATACTCTTTATCGGCGACTTGTGGCAGTTGCCCCCGGTGGTAAAAGACGAGGAGCGGCCGCTCATGAACCGCTATTATCCCAATGCCTACTTTTTCAACGCCCACGCGTTGCGCGGATGCCAACCCGTTTACATCGAGCTGGAACATATCTACAGGCAGTCGGATCCACAGTTTATCCAATTGCTGAACCACTTCCGGGTGAACGAGGTAACTCCGCACGACATTGAGGTTTTGAATCAAAAATACGTACCCGGCTTCAATCCGGTCGAGAACCGGGGATACATTTACCTGACCACCCACAACTACAAGGCCGACAACATCAACCACCGGGCATTGCAGCAGTTAAAAAGCCCAACATTTCATTTTGATGCCCAACTGGAGGGTGATTTTCCCGAATACCTGTACCCGGTCGATTTCACGTTGGAACTCAAAGAGGGGGCACAGGTGATGTTCATTAAAAACGATTATTCGGGCGAGAATGCCTATTTCAATGGCAAAATTGGCAAGGTGGACAGCATCTCCGGCGAACACATCGAGGTTGCCTTCGACGATGGAAGCCCATCGGCCATAGTGGAACGATATACCTGGGAGAATAAAAAATTCTCGCTCAACAAAGAAACCCGCGAAATTGAAGAAACCGTAGCGGGAAAGTTCAGCCATTATCCCATCAAACTGGCATGGGCGATTACCGTGCACAAAAGCCAGGGACTGACCTTTGATAAAGCGATGATAGATGTATCTCAGGCCTTTGCCCCGGGGCAGATTTACGTGGCGTTGTCCAGATTGACATCATTGAAAGGGTTGGTCTTGGCCAGCCTCATCCGCACCGAGGCTCCCGACATCGATCCGGCACTGTTAAACTACAGCCAGTCGCAACAAGACCAAAAGCATATGGAGGCTACCTTTTATCAGTCATCGCAAGAGTTCCTGAAAAAGCAGGTATTGCAGGCCTTTCAATTTCAATGGATGATTGATGAGATGAAAATGCATCTGGAAAGTTACGACAAAGACGAACGGAAATCTACCAAACAGAAATACCTGGGTTGGGCCTTGGCACTTCAAAAGGAGATCATCCCTTTGGTGGAGATTGCCGATAAGTTTCAGGGACAAATCAGGCAGTTGTCGCAGAACCAGCAACCGGAATCGGTGCACCTGTTGTTGCAACGGGTAGGAGCGGCCCGCCAATATTTTCAACCCCTGTTTAATCAGTTACAGGCTAAGGTTGCTGAACATAAAACAGTTGTTAAAAGAGAAAAAGGCATTAAAAAATACCTTACTGAATTGCTATGGGTGGAAGGGATTTTTTTCCGTCAGTTGTTGAATATTTGCAAAGCCGAAGCCATGTGCCAGTCGGTGGTCAATCATACCGGGTTTAACAAAGATACCGTTAGAGAACTTTCCGAAACCATCCGCCCGAAAACTGCCATCAACGAACCAGAAGCAAAAAAACGAAAATCAAAAAATGCAGCAGGCCATGAGGAGGGCGTTGGCAGTAAATCAGGTACAAAAGCCAATGAAATTTCCGATACCCGGCGCGCGTCGTTAGAAATATTTATGCAAAACCGCTCTGTTGAGGAAACAGCAAAAGAGCGCGGTATGGCTGTCAGCACCATCGAGGGCCATCTGGCAGGATGTATTGAACTTGGACTGCTCGATGTCAGCGAGTTAGTGCCTACCAAAAAACTGAACAACATTGTAAAAGTGGCCCAGGAGCTTGAGACCCAGCATCTGTCGCCTATCAAAGAATTATTAGGTGATGACTATTCCTATTCCGAAATTAAGTTTGTAATTGCCTATCTGAGATTTGAATTGGCAAATGAGTTATAACTGTTCTGTAGTAATCATTAAAAACATCGATTCACCAAAGGGCTAAAATAAAAATAACCACGGTGATAACCTGGTGAACCCAACCGTACCTGATTTTGCGGTGCAAGCACTGTCTTTCCCTGAATTGCAAATTTTCCCGATGCAACCGATAATCATTTAATTTGGGCACCCACATAAAACAAAAAGCCCCATCGGTTCCGACGGGGCCTTCCTATGAAAGATTTTTATCTGATATTACACAATACCTAAATCGAGCATGGCATCAGCCACTTTAATGAAACCGGCAATGTTGGCACCTTTTACATAGTTCACGTAACCGTCGGCATCTGTTCCATGTGTCACGCAAGCATTGTGAATGCTTACCATGATTTGGTGTAAGCGGGCGTCCACCTCTTCGCGGGTCCAGTTCAATTTCATCGAGTTTTGGCTCATCTCTAAGCCCGAAGTTGCTACACCACCAGCGTTGGCAGCTTTACCCGGGCCAAACAATATTTTGGCATGTTGGAATACTTCTACAGCTTCTGGGGTACAAGGCATGTTTGCACCTTCGCATACACAAAATACACCGTTGGCAACCAATTTTTGAGCATCTTCTTTACCCAATTCGTTTTGGGTGGCACATGGTAAAGCAATATCCACTTTTTGTTCCCATGGACGTTTACCGGCAAAGAATTTTGCTTCAGGGAATTCTTCGGCATAAGGGGCCACTACGTCATTGTTGGTAGCACGAAGTTCCAACATGTAGTTGATCTTCTCACCGCTGATACCTTTAGGATCGTAAATATATCCATCGGGGCCAGAAATGGTTACTACTTTTCCGCCCAATTCGGTTGCCTTTTGAACAGCACCCCAGGCTACGTTACCGAAACCTGATACAGCAACGGTTTTGCCTTCAAATGTTTTACCTTTGGTTGCCAACATCTCTTTGGCAAAATACACGTTTCCAAAGCCGGTAGCTTCAGGACGGACCAATGAACCACCCCAGTTGATACCTTTTCCGGTTAACACGCCGGTATGTTCGTTGCGGAGTTTTTTGTACATGCCAAACAGGTAACCAATTTCGCGGCCACCTACACCAATGTCACCAGCAGGCACATCGGTTTCCGGTCCAATGTGGCGGAACAGTTCAATCATAAAAGCCTGGCAGAAACGCATGATTTCAGCATCTGATTTTCCTTTTGGGTCGAAATCAGAACCACCTTTACCACCACCCATAGGAAGCGTGGTTAAGCTATTTTTGAAGATTTGTTCAAAACCCAAAAATTTCAAGATGCTTAAGTTGACACTTGGGTGGAAACGCAATCCTCCTTTGTAAGGTCCAATGGCACTGTTAAATTGAATACGGTAGCCACGGTTTACATGAACTTCCCCTTTATCGTCAGTCCAGGTAACACGGAACAAAATAGTCCGTTCAGGTTCAACAATACGTTCAATGATTTTGGCTTTGTCATATTTTGGGTTTTCATTCACAAAATCAACAATGGTTTCCAAAACTTCTTTTACTGCTTGGAGAAATTCACTTTGGCCAGGATTTTTCTTTTCAAGGTCGGCCATTATTTTTTCTAAATTCATACGGCGTGTTTTTTGAAAATATTAATAAAATAAGAATCTAATTCACATGAATTGAAACATTTAGTATCAATTATCGGGTGCAAAGTTGATCCTTTGTTTTAAAGTGTGCAACATATTATTAAACATCAATGATATGGCACTTTTTTATGTAAAAAATCAGCATTTATCCTTTAAAACTTTATTATTTTAAAAAAAATCAACTAACAAATTGTAATTTGTGTAAACAATTGTGATACAAATATTCAGCTAGCATGTATTAATATTTGTTTAAAAATAACTTTCAGATTAATACCAATCGTGCTTGAAATTTTGTCGGATTGAAGTTTTTTTAACAAAATAATATCAGTTGGTTAAGCCTTGGGTTTCTTGATTAAACCTTTGTTTTTCTTCCCATCAATTTTGATTTCTAAACAGTTATTAAACCGGATATGCTTAATAAATTCATCTTCATACGCGGCTTGTTTGTCTTTCAAAAAATCGAGATCATAATAGCCATCGTTAATAAACGGATTGATGGTAAAATATCCCACCCGGAATGAAGTCAGGTTCTGGAAAAAGTGTGTTCCCTGACTGGGATCGATGCGGTAATCTTTGAGCCCAGCTTCAATAATCACCCGGGCTTGCGAAATTTGCGACCATTTTACAGGAATCCCCAACCAGGGATCGCTCGAACCCCATCGGCCCGGCCCCACCAGGATGTAATTGGTTTCGCTGTCAACAAAGGATTGATTTATGTTTTCCAGTGTGGGTACCAACTTGGGGTTGTTGGAGGCATTAAAGGTTTCAGGTTTTACATATATAATATCATGTACATCCTGGATGATTCCGTTTCCGAGCGCGGTTTCGCAATAAATCAGCCAATCATTTTTGTCCTCCTGGGCAAAATCAATGTCAATGGTTTCCTCGTTTTCTACAATCGGTCTGATCTGTAAGAAATTGAAGATTCTGGGTTCACCCGGTTTCACATTTAGGTTGGCGGCAAATTCAATTTCCACGGGATTATTCATCTCGGCCGCTCCAATCCGTAAAAGCGTGTCAATGATTTCGGCCAAAGGAAACGAATCATTCTTTAGCACATTGGCAAACGTAATAACCTTTTTGCCAGGATAATTTACCCCATCGCGTAGCAGATTATCCTGATAATCGTAGGTTGAGGCAATCTGGCTGATGGAGTGATCCTTATCTGCTTCCTGCACTTTCAATTTAACAAGGTTGATGCCATCGTTGGTGGAAAGCTTGAACGCCTCCGTATTTAAATCCAACGAATAGAAAAATTTCTGGGTGTCGCGCAGGGCCATATTTGCATCGGAAAGTTGCAGGATTTTTTTCGGGTATTTGGGGCTAAACCGCAACGACCGTCCCCCCTCTACAATCTGTTTCCCTAATCCTAAGGCAATATTGGCAATTCCTTCTTCATGTTTTTCAGGAGCAATGGGATAAAAATTAATGGAACGTCCCACTCCTGAAAGGGTGGGGTAGAATCTATCGCCATAAGCACTTCCGCAAACTTCTTGAATGATGATACCCATCTTTTCCTCATCGATCAGATTTTTAGTTGCCTTCATGTAGGCTTTGCTGTTATGGAAAAAGGTAGAGGCATACACACTTTTAATAGCCTGACAGAGCATCGCGATCATTTGATCGCGGTAATCGATGTACGGAATCATGTAAGTGGAATAAATTCCGGCAAACGGCTGGTAATGCGAATCCTCCAAAACGCTCGATGAGCGGATGGCTAAGGGTGTGGCATTGACATCTAAAAAGGCATGTAGCACCGATAGTATATGATCAGGCAACTGGGCCCGGTTAAAAGCTTCCAGAATCTCAACATCGTCGGCTTGCGATAATGCGATGCTGTATAGATGGTTTTTTTCCATGAATTCATCAAACACACTTGTTGAAAGCACCATGGTCCGGGGAATGGTAATGACCACATTCTCGAACTGGTATAAGATCTGGTGTTTTTTTATCAGTGAATCGATAAAAGCCAGGCCCCTGGCTTTACCACCCATGGAACCGTCGCCCACACGGCTAAAAATGCAATAACGGTCAAAGTTTTTATCGCTAAAGGTGGTAATGATGCCTCGTCCGCGGTTCAGCCGGTATTTGGAGATTTCGCTGTACATGTATTGCCGCACTTCATCGGTATCTTTAAAATCGGCAACATCGGCTGTCCTAAAGATAGAACCTAACGAGAAGAGAGCCCGGGCATTGAGCCAACGCGAAAAATCATTCTTAGCCGAATGGTAGTTCAGCGACTCATCGGGTACGGTAAGTACCAAATGCTGTAACTGTTTCAGGTTTGATGCCCTACCTACTACCGAACGGTCGGGCAGGCGGAATACAAAGTCGCCAAAGGCAAAATATCGGTTGATATATTGTGAAAGTTCTTTGTTCAGTTTGCCGGAATCTTTACTCAAAAACGAAGCGCCCATTTTCTCAGCAATCTTTTTATTATGAATTTCTGACGATTGCATCAACACCGGAAGATGTTCATTGTCGGCCCGGATGTGTTGGTAAAGCTTGAACCCAGCCTCTGGATCGTCCACTCCGTCGCGTTTGTAACGAATATCGGTAATTACACCCAGGATGTTTTGTTTGTATTTTTCGTAATAGGCAATGGCATCATTATAATTGGTAGCCAGAATAATTTTCGGGCGGCCTCTTTTTCGCAGCATCTGCTGGTATTCATTGGCTCCTTCCTGTTTAAAGTCCTGCGATTGTTGCAAAATGATCTTATACATGGTCGGCAGATAACTGGAATAAAACCGGATATTATCCTCAACAAGCAAAATGGCCTGAACACCAACAATTTCAATATCATTGCGGGCATTCATCTTATCTTCAATCAACTTGATAATTGCCAAAAGGATTTCAGCCTCGCCCAGCCAGGAAAAGACATAATCAATGGCGCTTAAATCTTCGCGGGCCATGCGCATCCGAACCTCGCGCGAAAAGTGCGTGAGTACCACAAAGGGAATCCGTGGGTATTCCTGTTTCACTTTCTTAGCTAAACCAAAAGCATCGGTATCGTCAATACTAAGCATGGAGATTATCAGGTCGATATCACCGTTCTTTAAAACCCGGAACGTTTTTTCAGAGGTTGATGCATGAACAAACGCCGGAGGAAAACGCAGGTTCAATGATACATATTCATCAAAAATCTGTTCATCAATGCGGCCATCTTCTTCCAGCATATAAAAGTCGTAGTTGCTGCAGACAATTAAAATTTTATAGATACGTTTTTGCATCAGCATTTTAAAAGCCGTCTCGTTGATGTAATATTTTTTAGTCTGTAAATAGTCTTTATAAATAGGCATGCGTGTAGTTTTTATCGTGAATGGCAATATAATAAAAAATGGCCATGCTATTTTAATTGCAGGGTTTTTCAATGAAAAAATAGTCTTTATAAAGGCTTTATGTTTTTCCTGCCAATGAACTTATTCACAAATTACAATAAATTTTCTGTTAAGAAACGAAAACCAATTTAGCCTAACATTGTTATAAAAGGGTAAATTCCCATTATTTAATTAAAAGCTACAGATATAAAGCAAAGGTTTCTGAATCAATTTGGTGATTTTTAACAAAAAATTTTGTGTTTCCCAATTTAATGTCTAATATTGCAACGTTTTCAAAAGGGGGTAATTTTCTATCTCCAAGTCAATCACCTCATTTTTCGTGATTCCTAATCAAAAACAAAGTAAAATAGTGTCGAATATTTATTTCGAAAAAATAAAATAAATCATTAAAATATGTATGACATTCTCGAGTTGAACAAGATGCTTGTTCCTGAATTAAAGGAAATTGCAAAGAACTTAAATATTAAGCGTCTTGAAACTTTGCGAAAGCAAGATTTGGTTTATAAAATCCTTGATCAACAAGCCATTGAAGCATCAAAAAACAAAAAACCTGTTAAAAAGCTGGAGGAATCTGAAGAAGAACCAACAGAAGAAATTGAATCCTCTGATGCTACAAAGAAAAGAGCCCGCACCCGGACTTTTAAAAAGGATTTCAAAGCTGAAAAGGTCATGAGTGTGAACCCGATGAACAAAGTAGAACGCGCCGAAGCCCCATCCAACACCGAAACCACCCCTGTTGAAAAACCCATCGAAACCAGAAAGGCAGAACCGGTTGTCCGCGAAAAAGTAATTACAGTGCCATCGTACCGCGACAGGGCCCGGAGAGATGATGATTCTGAAACAAGCGAACGAAAAGAAACGACTCCTGCCAGCGAACCGACTTTATTTGATAAAGCCGAACGTTCGGGCAGGTATGAGCAAACCGAACGCACCGAACGCGCAGAGCAAACTGAAAAATCTCCGGAGCGTCATGTGGAACGCCCTGTTCGTGTAGAACGTGTGAACCGCCCCGATAATGAACGTCCAAGACAAGAAAAACCGAAAGAAGAAAAGCCAAAGTACGAATTTGATAGCCTCATCTCTACCTCAGGCGTTCTTGAATTAATGGCTGATGGTTATGGATTCTTGCGTTCTTCGGATTACAATTACCTGAATTCCCCCGATGATATATATGTAAGCCAGTCACAAATCAAACTCTTTGGTTTAAAAACGGGCGATACTATCTCAGGTGCTATCCGGCCTCCAAAAGAAGGTGAAAAATATTTCCCATTAATTAAAGTGGAAAAAATCAATGGCCGCGATCCCGAGAGTGTCCGCGACCGTATCCCTTTCGACTTTTTAACACCGTTATTCCCTGACGAAAAATTTGATTTGACAAGCCATCCTCAAAGCAGCCCATCTACCCGTGTGGTTGATATGTTTGCCCCCATTGGTAAAGGCCAACGGGGTTTGATTGTGGCCCAACCTAAAACAGGTAAAACAGTGTTGTTGAAAGAGATTGCCAACGCTATTGCAGCTAACCACCCTGAAGTGTATCTGATTGTCCTGCTGATTGATGAACGCCCTGAAGAGGTAACCGACATGGCCCGTAGCGTAAATGGCGAAGTAGTAGCTTCAACATTCGATGAACCCGCCGAAAAGCATGTGAAAGTAGCTTCTATCGTGCTTGAAAAAGCCAAACGATTGGTAGAATGTGGTCATGACGTAGTGATATTGTTAGATTCAATTACCCGTTTGGCACGTGCTTATAATACGGTTTCTCCGGCATCAGGTAAAGTATTGTCGGGTGGGGTAGATGCCAACGCCTTGCACAAACCCAAACGCTTTTTTGGAGCTGCCCGTAACATTGAAAACGGAGGATCGCTCACCATCTTAGCTACCGCCCTTACTGAAACAGGTTCTAAGATGGATGAAGTTATCTTTGAGGAATTCAAAGGTACCGGCAACATGGAGCTTCAACTCGACCGTAAATTGTCGAACAAGCGGATTTACCCAGCTGTGGATATCAATCTATCGAGTACCCGCCGTGATGATCTGCTGCTTGATAAAGATACCTTGAGCCGTTTGTGGGTGTTGCGTAATTACCTTTCGGATATGAACTCGGTTGAGGCCATGCAGTTCCTACGCGACAGGTTGGTTAAAACACACAATAACGAAGAATTCTTGATTTCGATGAACGACAAATAGAAATTATCAATATTTCATAATAGACCTCAAAGTTTCTACTTTGGGGTCTTTTTTTTGATGATAAGTAGATGGAACATAGGAAACTAGAAGATGAAGAAAAGCAATTCATGTCTCATATTCAAAATCTTTTATCTCAAATCTCTTAATTGAATATCTGACTTTTGATATTTTTCCATTTCTTATCTAAAATCGTTATAAATTACTCGTTATATGTCATTTTGTAATGTAAAAATTACAGAATTAGGGTTACAATTGCTAAGTTTGCATTGCAAATTAAGCTATGCAGCGATTTTATCAGACACATTTCGAATTACTAGACTCAGTCAAATCGCCTATTGTTAGGGAACTTAAAAACGAGATTGACTGGCGCAACCGGTTGATTGGTATTAAAGGTACCCGGGGCATCGGGAAAACTATATTTTTGCTCGATTACATCAAATCTACCTACGGGAATAGTAAAGCTTGCTTGTATGTAAATCTCAACAACTTTTATTTCTCAAGCCACTCGTTGGTCGATTTTGCCAGCGAATTCCGCATGACCGGCGGTAAAACGCTGGTTCTTGATCAGGTTTTTAAATATGCCGATTGGTCGCATGCCCTTCGTGACATCTACAATAAATTTCCCGATTTGCAGATCATATTTACTGGTAGCCCCGTGATGCGCCTTAAAGATGAAAACCCCGATTTAAAAGGAAAGGTAACTTCCTATCATTTACGGGGTTTATCGTTTCGTGAATTTTTGAATTACCAATCAGGCAACACATTTCCCATTTATACGCTGAACGATATTTTAAAATACCATGTGGAAATTGCTAAGGATATCCAGTTTAAGGTAAAGCCACTGGCTTATTTCGATGATTATTTGCATCATGGGTTTTATCCATTTTTCACCGAGAATGTAAACTTCAGCGAGAATGTGCTGAAGATTGTCAACCTTACCTTGGAGATTGATATTCCATTTTTACAGCAGATGGAGTTAAAATACCTTCCGAAATTGAAGAAATTGATTTTCAATCTGTCGGAGGATATGCCTCATACTCCCAATATCAGTCAATTGAGCACTAGTATTGAAACTTCACGAGCAACGGTCATGAATTATTTAAAATACCTGCGTAATGCCCGGTTGATTAACATGGTTTATCAGGGACAGGCCGATGATACCAAAAAACCTGAACGGATTTACCTTCAAAACCCGAATTTACTGCATGCCATTTCTATGACCGCTCCTTCGAAGGAAGGTTTAAATGAAACTTTTGTATTGAATCAGGTTCAAAAAGTGTATGAAGTGTCAAGTAACGGAAAACTGGGAGAGTTCGAGATTAATCAGGATACGGTTTTTAAAATTGGGAATCACAAACGGATTGCCCTGAATCAAGAGAATACCTATGTGTTGACGGATATGGAGGAGGTTGGATATGAAAATAGGGTTCCCCTTTGGTTATTTGGCTTTTTGTATTGATGATTTTAAAAAGAGAAAAGAATAAATTAAATAAAAATAGGCACTGGCATAACTGTTAGGCCTACAATGAATAAGTTAAATATCTAATAAATAATTGACATGGCAAAAGTTAAAAAGTTCGTTACCTGTGATGGTAATTACGCTGCGGCTCATATTGCTTATATGTTCAGCGAAGTAGCGGCAATTTATCCCATCACTCCATCGTCGAACATGGCAGAGAATGTTGACGAGTGGTCGGCAAATGGCCGGAAAAACATTTTTGGTGAAGAGGTGAAAGTGGTTGAGATGCAAAGTGAAGGAGGAGCTGCAGGAGCGGTTCACGGTTCGTTGCAGGCAGGCGCTTTAACTTCAACTTATACTGCATCGCAAGGTTTATTGCTGATGATACCAAACATGTACAAAATTGCTGGTGAATTACTTCCTGGGGTTTTTCATGTTTCGGCCCGTAGTTTGGCTGCACAGGCATTGTCTATTTTTGGCGACCACTCCGATGTGATGAGTGCCCGTCAAACAGGATTTGCCTTTTTAGCTACCAGTAGCGTTCAGGAAGTAATGGATTTAGCTGGAGTAGCTCACTTGACAGCAATCAAATCAAGGATTCCATTTGTACATTTCTTCGATGGATTCCGTACTTCGCACGAAATCCAAAAAATTGAAATGCTCGAAAACGACGACTTGAAAGGGTTAATCGACATGGAAGCTTTGCAACGTTTCCGTAAAGGGGCGTTAACTCCTGAAAACCCTGTGACACGCGGTACTGCTCAAAATCCTGACATCTACTTCCAATCGCGCGAAGCAGCAAACCGTTTTTACGATGCCGTTCCCGATATGGTAGAAGATTACATGAAAGAAATTACCAAATTGACCGGACGCGAATACCACCCGTTCATGTATTACGGAGCCAAAGATGCCGAGAACATCATTATCGCCATTGGTTCTATTACTGAAACCATCCGCGAAGTGGTAGCATATTTGAACGCGAAAGGTGAAAAAATTGGGGTGTTGGTGGTTCACTTGTACCGCCCTTTCTCAGCCAAATATTTCATGAAGGCCATTCCTGCCAGCGTAAAACGCATTGCTGTATTAGATCGTACCAAGGAACCGGGAGCTAACGGCGAACCTTTGTACCTGGATGTGAAAGATATGTTCTATGGGAAAGAAAATGCGCCTTTAATCGTGGGTGGGCGTTATGGTTTATCATCCAAAGATACTACCCCGGCAATGATTATCAGCGTGTTCGATAATTTGAAACTTCCTGAACCTAAAAACCGCTTTACCTTAGGTATTGTTGATGATGTTACCTTTACTTCCTTACCATTATTGCCTGAAATCAGCCTTTCAAGCGATGGCCGTTTCGAGGCTAAATTCTATGGTCTGGGTTCCGATGGTACTGTTGGTGCCAACAAAAATTCTATTAAAATTATTGGTGACACCACCGAAAAATATTGTCAGGCTTATTTTGCCTACGATTCAAAAAAATCGGGAGGTTTTACAGCATCGCACCTGCGTTTTGGTGACAAACTGATTCAAAGCCCATATCTGGTGAATACTCCTGACTTTGTAGCCTGTCACGTTCCTGCTTATTTAGAAAAATACGACATGTTAAAAGGCCTGAAAAAAGGTGGAACATTCCTTTTGAACTCTATCTGGGATGTGGAAGAGACCAAGGCTAAACTTCCTGCCAAAGTGAAAAAGTATATGGCCGAAAACAGCATCAATTTCTACATCATCAATGCTACCAAATTAGCCGAAGAAATTGGGTTAGGTAACCGTACCAATACCATCATGCAAGCAGCATTCTTTAAAATTGCCAATGTAATTCCTTACGATATGGCTGTGGAACAAATGAAGAAAATGGCCAAAAAATCGTTTGGAAACAAAGGGGAAGAAATTGTAAAAATGAACTATGCTGCCGTAGATGCCGGAAACGACGTAATTAAAGTTGCAATTCCCGCAGAATGGGCTAAAATAGATGTCAAAGACATCATTGTTCAAAGCAAGAATCCCGAATTTATCCGCAAATTTGTTGAACCTATCAACAACTTAGCAGGTGACGATCTTCCTGTTTCTGCCTTCTTGGGTATTGAAGACGGGACCTTGCCTTCTGGAACGGCCCGTTATGAAAAACGAGGAATTGCCGTGAATGTTCCCGAATGGATTTCAGATAATTGTATCCAATGTAACCAATGCGCGTATGTTTGCCCTCACGCTGCCATCCGCCCTTTCTTATTGGATGAAAAAGAACTGGCTGCTGCCCCTGCAGGGACAAAAACACTTAAAACCAATGGAAAAGGTTATGAAGGTTTAGGTTTCCGTATACAGGTTTCTACCTTAGATTGTACCGGTTGCGGTAACTGTGCCGATGTTTGTCCTGCAAAAACCAAAGCTTTGGAGATGAAGCCTTTGGCATCGCAAGAAGCAGAGATACCTCGTTGGGAATATATGGCCGAAAAAGTGACAATCAAAGAAATCACCCCACGTTCTACCAACGTGAAATCGTCGCAGTTTGTACAGCCTTTGTTTGAATTCTCGGGTGCATGTGCCGGTTGCGGTGAAACTCCATACATCAAATTAATCACCCAATTATATGGCGACCGCATGACAGTAGCCAATGCTACCGGTTGTTCATCCATCTATGGTGGCTCGGCTCCTTCAACTCCTTACTGTAAAGGTAAAGATGGCCGTGGTCCGGCTTGGGCTAACTCTTTGTTTGAAGACAATGCCGAATTCGGTTTGGGTATGAAAATAGCCAATACCAAATTGCAAGAGCGTTTGGCCCGTTTGATGAAAGAAAACTTAGGTACAGTTTCTGCCGAAAGCAAAGCTGCATTCGAGGCCTATTTAGCTTCGTACAAAGATGGTGATAAAACCCGCTCGGTTTCTGATGCTGTTATTGCAGCTTTAGGTAAGGAGAAAGCTCCGGTTGCTAAGGAAATCTTAGATTTGAAAGATTACTTACCAAAACGTTCTACCTGGATATTTGGTGGCGATGGTTGGGCTTATGATATCGGTTACGGAGGTTTGGATCACGTTTTGGCCTCAGGTGAAGATGTAAACGTGTTGGTTTTGGATACCGAAGTATATTCAAATACCGGAGGACAAAGTAGTAAATCAACACCCGTAGGAGCGGTGGCTAAATTTGCCGCCTCAGGAAAACGCATCCGCAAAAAAGATTTGGGTATGATGGCCATGAGTTACGGCTATGTGTATGTGGCCCAAGTAGCTATGGGTGCCAGCCAGGCTCAGTTTTTCAAAGCTTTGAAAGAGGCCGAAGCTTATCCTGGCCCATCGTTGATTATTGCCTATGCACCATGTATCAACCACGGATTACGTGCCGGAATGGGAAAAACCCAGGAAGAAGAAAAACTGGCCGTGGAATCGGGTTACTGGCACATGTATCGTCACAACCCAGTATTGGAAGCTGAAGGAAAGAATCCGTTTGTTTTGGATTCGAAAGAACCAAACTGGGAAAATTTCCAAAAGTTCTTGCAAGGTGAAGTACGTTACACTTCGTTAATGAAAAGCTTCCCCGAAACAGCCAAAGAACTCTTTGCTGCTGCCGAAGTAAATGCAAAATGGCGTTACAATTCATACAAACGCCTGGCTGAAATGAATTATTCAACTGCTGAATAAGCATTCGGTCACTGTCAGAAATAATAAGACCCTGCCTTTTGGTGGGGTTTTTTATTTGTGTAATCTTCACTCTTTATAAAGTCAGTATAAACTGATAGGGAAGAGCTTCGAAACAGGCAATTAACCACAGTAACAAACGTTAAAAGGAAGTATCACCGGATAATTAGGATGTTTGTTTGCCATCGTTCAAATGGACACAGGCAAAATCAAAGGTAAATTGCCAGGAACCGTTCGGTAGGTATAAAATTTTCATAAATATTTTATCTAAAGAGACTTGTAAGTCGCTTTTTTATTCTATATTTGCGACCATATAGTCGCTTTAAATAATATGGAATTACTGACATTTCAAAATCTGAGTCCGGAACGTAAAGAAGAAATTATTCAAACTTCGTTTGCTGAGTTTGCACTGAAAGGTTATGAGAGTGCTTCGTTGTCGGAAATTATTAAAAGGTTGGGTTTGGCAAAGGGATCGTTTTACAGGTATTTTTCGAGTAAAAAGGATTTGTATGCTTATTTAATTCAAAATGCATCGGAACGTAGGCTCTCAAAACTCGACAATTTAATTGAACAACCAGGCATTGATTTTTTTGAGGTTATCCGTCAAAACTTTTTTGACAAACTGAAATTTGATCTGGAAAACCCTGTAATAGGGGGTTTTCTATATCGGGTGATGCACGAACGGGATAATAACGAAGTTGCCGATCTAATTGGAGGGTTATACACCTCGGTCATTAAAATTACCCAATCGATTATTGAACTCGATAAATTTAAAAAGCAGCTTAAAATTCAAGATTCGGAAATTGTTGCTTTTCAGGTTTTCCACATGCAGCTATGGTTGTATGACTATGTTGCGTATAAGTACAAAATAGATTATCACGATAATATTAAAAGAGGACAGCCGGTACTCAACTTATCGGATGTGGAGTTAAACCGGGTTATTGATGTTTCCATCAGCATGCTAAAAAATGGTATTTAAAGAATACCGACCCCCGGTAGGCAATCGAAAATTGTTGCCTACCGGGAGGACTGCAATTTAAAAATAATATTTATGATAAATGTTCAGAATCTAACTTACAGCTACCCTAATCAAAGGGATGAGACTATCAAAAACCTGAATTTTACCATTGCCAAAGGTGAGATTTATGGTTTTTTGGGGCCTAGTGGTGCCGGAAAAAGTACCACTCAGAAGTTGCTTATCCGTTTACTTTCTGGGTTTTCGGGAAATATTCAAGTGCTTGGCAGACTTCTCAAGAACTGGGATAATTCCTATTATAACCATATTGGAGTCGGGTTTGAGTTACCCAACCATTATGCCAAACTTACCGGACTTGAAAATTTGCAACTGTTTGCTTCGTTTTATGAAAAACAACCCACCAACCTGATGGCATTGCTAGATAGGGTGGGTTTGGCCGATGCCGCACATAAGAAAACGCAGGATTATTCCAAAGGGATGAAGATGCGGCTCAACTTTATCCGTGCCTTGGTGCATGACCCGGAAATCCTTTTTTTCGATGAACCTACATCCGGCCTCGATCCTACCAATGCCCGGATTATTAAGGATATTATCAGGGAATTAAAGCAACATGGGAAAACTATTTTTTTAACCACTCATAACATGCACGATGCCGATGAACTCTGTGACCGGGTAGCTTTTATTACTCAAGGGAGCATTCAGGCAGAAGGCGCTCCCAAAGAACTAAAACGGCAATTCGGGAAACCTTTGTTGCAAGTGGAATATATGAATCAAGGTACACATTCCAAAGAATTTGAATTAAGTAATCTGGGCAAGAATCAGGAGTTTTTGGAATTGTTGAATGACTTTCCCATTTTAAACATGCACTCCAAGGAAGCTTCGCTCGATGAGGTTTTCATCGCGCTTACCGGCCAGAAATTAATATTAACCGATGTGTAATGAAGAACCTTTGGTTTCAATCCCTAAAATGGGATGCATTCTTGATTTATAAATACGGCATTGTTGCTGTGGCACTGGCCATTGCGTTCCTTTACAGTGCGGTATTTTTGTTTCTTAATACTCAGGGAATGGAAAAAATGATTGCATTATTGATATTTACCGACCCAGTGATGTATGGTTTCCTGTTTACAGCCGTGATGTTGCTGTTTGAAAAAGATGCCAACACCCATCAGGTTTTAGCCATCACCCCGTTATCATCGAAAAAGTATTTGTTATCGAAGGTTTTTGTGTTTACTGCATTGGCTCTGGTAACAAGTTCGTTCATTATTTTGGCTGCTTATCCCACCAATTTCCATGCAATTATTTTTGTGCTGGCTGTTTGTCTTTCTTCTTCGCTATTTATTTTTATTGGAATCATAGGGGTTTCGTTTGTACAAAATTTTAACCAATTTATACTCATCATCCCATTGGTATTGGCTCCGGTTTGTTTTCCTTTCCTCGATTATTTTGATTGGTTCCATTCCTGGATGCTGTATGTCATTCCATCGCAAGCCTGTCTGATTTTGTTCGCGGGTTCGGTAAGCTCTGTTTCTACATGGAAATTGATTTATGCCCTGCTTTATTTAACGCTTTGGAATGTTTTAGCTTATCATTGGGCATTAAAGAGTTATCAAAAAAGGATTTTAAAAACCGATTTGAAATGAAAAAATATATTACCATTATAAAAGGTGATCTGCAAAATATTCACCGCGATCCAACCCTGTTGCTTTTGTTATGGGTTCCTTTGCTGGTTTGGGCTATGTGTTTCTTTGGGTTGCAGGTACTGAGCTCTTTTTATCCTATTATCCGGGGATTCTATTATCCAATTATCATCTTTTTTGCCTTGCTGGTGGGTATTTTCCCGGGTATTACCCTTTCGTTTATTTTGTTAGATGAAAAAGATGCCCAACTGTTGCCGGTAATTAAAGTGACTCCGGTTTCCCTTTCAGGGTTTTTAATTTTACGGCTACTGTTCATGGCCAGCCTGAGTTTTAGTTTTTGTCTTTTGCTGCTTATGTTTAATGGAGTAATCCATATTTCGATGTTTCAGGCAGTGGTAATTGCTTTTTTAAGTGCTTTGAACATGCCCATTTTGGCCTTAATCACCAGCACGGTAGCTAAAAATAAGGTTGAAGGAATGACCTACCTGAAAGTGGCCAATGTGGTGGTATTTTTGCCGACCGTGGCATTTTTCATCACCTCTCCATGGGAATATGTGTTAGGAATATTTCCCACTTTTTGGGTTTTTCAAACAGCAGATCATTGGCAAACCAATGCTGTTTGCGTGAGGGATGCTGGAATAGGGATTTTGGTTCTGGCTGGGTTTAATTTTTTGGTTTTCCGATACTGCCTCCGGAAACTAGCCCTTCTTTAGCTGTTCAATGGTTTCTGCGGGATTTCCCGATGCAAATACCGTGTTTCCGGCCACCAATACATCCACACCCGAAGCTACCAATTTAGGAGCATTCGCCACGGTTACGCCGCCATCCACTTCAATCAGGGTAGGGGCTCCTGATTTGATGATCAGTTCTTTCAGGGTTTTTATTTTGGTGTAGGAATGTTCAATAAACTGTTGTCCGCCAAAACCTGGATTTACCGACATAATCAATACCAAATCGATATCATGGATAATTTCGTTTAGCAAGTGAACGGGAGTGTGCGGGTTTAATGAAACCCCGGCTTTCATCCCTAAAACTTTGATGGATTGAAGGGTCCGGTGTAAATGGGTACAAGCTTCGTAATGCACGGTTAGTATTCCGGCCCCGGCCTCCTTAAAAGCTTCCAGATACCGTTCCGGTTGAACAATCATCAGGTGTACATCCAATGGCTTCTGTGCCACCTTTTTAACGGCTTTAATTACCGGAAATCCAAACGAAATATTGGGAACAAACACACCATCCATCACATCGAAATGAATCCAGTCGGCCTGGCTATGGTTTAACATTTCAATATCGCGGTTCAGGTTTCCGAAATCGGCCGACAGTAATGATGGGGCAACTAAGGGGAGTTTCATGTTTTTAAAAATTAATGCCACGAATTTCACAAATTTTCACAAAATAAATCCAACATCCATTAAAATTTGAGTTTTAAACTTCAAGAACCCAGGCATGTTTGTAGGAGTATTATTTATTTTATTCAAGTCAAAGATAAGAATTTGTAAATGTTTGGTCTTAAAAAAACCGGGGATTTCCCGGTTCTGCTAGTTATCCTAAATAGGTTTTTAAGTTTTTACATCTCGATGTCTGCTTGAGTTTCCGGATGGCTTTTTCCTTGATTTGGCGGACCCGTTCGCGGGTGAGCTCAAACTTTTCACCAATTTCCTCCAGAGTATGTGGAGGAGTGGCATTTAACCCAAAATATAACCGGAGAATATCCGCTTCGCGCTGTGAAAGAGTGGTCAAAGTCCTCTCGATCTCCTTACGGAGGGAGTCGTTGATCAGGTTTTTGTCAGGCAACGGCATGTCTTTGTTTGGAATCACTTCGTACATGCTTCCCTCTTCATCTTGCTGCAACGGGGCATCCATTGAGACATGCCGGCTGCTCGACATGAGTGCCTTTTTAACCTCTTCGGGCTGGATTTCCAAAGTACGTGCAATTTCTTCGGCCGAAGGTTCCCGTTCAAATTCCTGCTCCAACCTTGCTAGGGTTTTATTGATTTTGTTGATGGAACCAATTTTATTGAGCGGGAGCCGTACTATCCGGGCTTGTTCAGCCAAAGCCTGCAAAATAGACTGACGTATCCACCAAACCGCGTAGGAGATGAACTTAAACCCACGGGTTTCATCGAATCGCTGGGCCGCTTTTATCAATCCCAAGTTTCCTTCGTTTATTAAATCGGGCAGACTCAGGCCCTGGTTCTGGTATTGTTTCGAGACAGAGACAACAAATCTAAGATTTGCCCGAATCAAACGATCAAGTGCCTGGCTATCGCCTTTTCGGATTCTTCGCGCCAATTCAACCTCTTCTTCGGCGGAAATCAAATCTTCTTTTCCAATTTCATGAAGGTACTTGTCCAGCGACTGTGTATCGCGGTTGGTAACCTGTTTTGTAATTTTTAGTTGTCTCATCGGTTAAAGTTGTATTGTTGTAATCTCTATAAATTACATTTGAGCGGACAAAGTGTTCAGCCAAGCATCAATTCTTCCTTCGCTAAGGTCATCTTCATGATCTTCGTCGATGGGCAATCCTACGAATTTTCCATTGACGATAGCTGCCGATTCGTTGAATTCATATCCATCGGTGGGCCACTGTCCTACAATGGTGGCACCATTATTTTTCAGCACCTGGTACAATGAAAACATCTCATCAACAAAATGGTTGGTGTAAGCTAAATGATCGCCTAAACCGAAGATGGCCACCTTTTTTCCGGCAAAGTTCATTTTTTTGAATTTGGGCATAAACTGATCCCAATCAACGCTGGTATTTGAGTGCGACCAGTTGTGGGTTCCAATGGTTGAACCACCGATGATTAGTTTATTGTAGGGGGCCAACAGGGTTTCATCGGCATCGCGCACAGCAATTAAATCACATTTGTCGTGGCCGATTTTTTTTGCAATCAGTTTGGCAATTTTTTCGGTATTTCCACCTTTAGGTCCGTATAGGACTGCAATTTTACTATTCATTGAGGGCTTCATTAGGTTTTCGATTTCACAAAGTTAGAATTAATTTTTACTTTTCAAACTGGCTATAGCCAAAATGAGTCCAAGCATTACGCTTAAGAGTGCTGCAAATAGTACCTGAAAATCGGCAGGTAATAAAAACGTTATCGTATGTGCAGGTATCCAAAAGAAGGGGATGGTCTTTTTAAATACAAAATGCCATTGGATGTTCCAGTTGATGCCTTGAAAATCCGCTGCAAAACGGATGGGTTTCAGCAAGCTTACCCATTGGCCCTGATGGCTCTGGATATGGGAATCGGTAATTTTATGAAAGGTCATCATTACCGGAGCATAAATCACATTCATTGCTACGCTGATGGCAAATGCCACAGCTAGTTTCTTTGCCGTAAAAGCAGCTTTCATCGATGCCGAGGCATCGGCAATACCCATGTATTCCATGAAAATTGGGGTTCCCGAGGCAAATACAACAAAAGCCATTTTGATGGTCAACCCAAGAAATCCCCAAACGATGAATTTTGGGAAGACTCCAAAAGCAGGTTCATAATAGATCCCTTTACGGATGCGCAACCCCAGCATTTCACCAAATGTGGCCAAGATGCCAAATTTAAAGAAACTGGTGATCATACCATGCTGGCTGTTGAAGTCCAGATACCATTGGCGTGAACCCTCAAACCAAATAAATAGGAGGAGTCCCAGTGTGATGAAGGTTATTAAAAGATAATCTTTTTGTTTCATCAATACGTTTTAAGTTAAAGTTTTAAAGCCTAAAAATCTAATCTTGGACTTTTTCTTGTGTCTGTTCCTTAAAATAGGGTTTAAAGCCCTCTTTTAATCCTTTCGAAATCCGTCCCCAACTCAATAAAATGGCAACAAATGATATCAGGATAATTCCAATCAGGGCTTTTTCATTGCTGTTTAGTTTTTTAAAATCCATTCAAAATGCCTCCATCAATTTGGGAAAACTGAACTATTAACTGTTTAAGGTTTAAAAAGTTTATGAGTTTTAGAAATCCGGTCCGTATTAGTGTTCAATCCGTATGCGTGCATCTACCGCAACCACCTTATCCTTAGAGCCTAATAACGGATTGATATCCATCTCAAAAATCTCAGGGGCTATTCGGCACAAAACGGAAACCCGCGAAATAATTTCAGCAAAAAGTGCTACGTGAATGGGTTCCTGCCCACGTACTCCCTGAAAGATTTTATAGGAGCGAAGTTTTTGGATCATTGATTGAGCATCGTCCAGTGGAATGGGAGCCAGGTTGGCTTGTACATCTTTTAATACTTCAATAAAGATTCCTCCCAATCCACAGAGGACCAAATGGCCAAATTTATCCTCACGTTTGGCTCCAACGTATAGTTCGGTGCCGCTTAGCATGGGTTGTATGAGGATGGCTGTGGTGTCTTTGATTTGCATCATACGGTTGAATTCCGAGGTAACCTGATCCTTCGTTTTCACATTCAAAACTACGCCACCAACATCCGATTTATGTACCGGGCCTACTACTTTCATTACCAATGGGAATCCCAGTTTTCCGGATTGTTCCAAAGCTTCATTTAATGTTTGAACCACTGCTTCGCCAGCTCTTGGAATCCCTGCAGCATCGAGAAGGACTTGCACCTGTGTAGGTTCCAAATAGCCATTGGGTGCGGATTCTATCACCTTGCGGATTTTTTGTTTATCTACTATAGGTAGCCCGGTTTCGGTATTTTTAGGTTTTTGGGTATGATAAATTTTGGACAAGGCATTGCCCAGCATCACTTCATCAGGGAAGTTGATTCTTCCTTTGGCAATAAAATGTTTAATTTCCTCGGCCACATTTACAATGGACGGAAGGATTGGGTAGATGGGTTTTTTGCATGTTCTCATTTTTTCGTGCAGCAAGTCGTACACATCATAGACTTTAAATAGCCCGGGGCTTCCAAAGATGACACACATGGCATCGATTTGCTCAAAATCATGTTCACAGGCATCAATAATATGGCCCAATTGCTCGGCGGTACCTGTGGCTAGAAAGTCAATGGGGTTGGCCACCGAAGAGCCAGGATATAACTTTTCGAGCAAGGCTTTGGCTTTGGACCCTTCCAGGTGGGGAATATTCAAACCACCATTTGACAAGGCATCGGTTAGCATCACGGCTGGCCCACCCGCATGGGTAATTACGGCAATATTTTTTCCTTTCAGTTCAGGATACATAAATACAGAAGCTACAGTTGTCAGTTCGCTTCTACTGGAACACCTCACAATGCCTGCTTTTCGGAATAGAGCTTCTACTGCCACATCGCTGCTGGCCAAGGCACCGGTATGCGATGAAGCTGCACGGCTTCCGGCTTCCGATCCTCCCGACTTGATAGCGGCAATCCGGCAGCCTTTATTGATTAGGGATGCGGCATGTTTTAATAATACATTCGGTTTGTTGATGCTTTCCACATACAAAAGCTTAACCCGACTACTATTTTCGGGATCAAAATTTTCATCGAGATATTTCAGGATATCTTCAACCCCCATTTGGGCACTGTTTCCTACCGAATAAACACTCGAAAATGTTAATCCGTTCGGGACACCTGTTTCCATGATATACACGGCGGTGGCCCCAGAGCCAGAGATAAAATCGCATCCTTTGGGGTCCAGTTTTGGAATGGGGGTGGTAAACACACCACTATAATGATGATTCAGTACACCAATGCAATTAGGCCCGATTAAGGCTCCATTCACGCGGTTGATGGTTTCCACCATTTGTTTTTCAAGCTTGGCTCCAACTTCATTTTCCTCACTGAAACCTGCCGAAAGCACAATAAATGCCCGGGTCCCTTTTTCGTTGGACAAAACCTCTACGGCTTCGGGGCAGTATTTGGCAGCAATGGCCAGTATAGCTAAATCGGTTTGTGGTAATTCGTTTACCTGTCGGTACGAAGGCTTCCCTTGCACAATATCCAATTTAGGGTTCACCACGTAAATATTCCCGTTAAAATGGCTATCAATCAGGTTTTTAAGCACCTTGCCACCTGCTTTTTGGACATCGTCGGAACCGCCTATGACGGCGATGCTTTTGGGGTTTATTAATTGTTGATTTATCATAAAGTCATTCTTTTGGGCAAAATTAGAAAAGCCAAGATAAATAAGTATCCTCAACAATATGTTGTAGGTTTTTAGGTACATGTTTTAAAATAGAAAAGCGGATTTGTTTGGTTAGGTAATTTTAGAAACCTTAAAATATTTCAAGAATATTTCTTTTCTTTAGTGTGAGGTTTAAAAAAAAGATATTTGAAAAAGATAGCTTTTATTGTTAGAGGAAATTTAAAGGACCCTGATAAGTTTAGATCCAATATTTCCAAATATTTCCAAGGTGAATTCGATGTGTATCTCAAATTCACGCGCCGTAGTGGGCACGCTATTCAAATTGTGGAGGAACTGATGGAACAAGGCCTCGATTATTTGGTTGGGGTAGGTGGCGATGGTACTTTCAGCGAGGTGGTAAATGGTTATATGTTGGCTCCCCCTGAAGACCGGGAACGAACTGTTTTGGCAGCTTTTCCACGTGGTTCGGGCAATGATTTTTCGCGCTCGGCAGGTAAAGTTCAAAGCATGGAACATCTTTACAACCTCATCAAGAGCGGGGCTACTATGCCGTTAGATTTGGTTGAAGCCCGATACTCCGAAAATGGGGAGGAGAAAGTAAGGTATTACGACAATTCCTTTGATATCGGACTGGGCGGGTTGGTTTGCCAGTTTATGAATTCCAGTGGTAAAACCTGGGGAAGTACCTTTACCTATTACTACAACATTTTGCGTTCGTTCCTGCTCTTTAAACGCATCCCGGTAGAACTGACCTCAGATGAATTTCATTTTCAAGGGAGAGTGCTTTTAATAGTTTTAAACAATGGCCGCTATTTTGGCAGTGGCTTGGGTATTGCCCCTGGTGCCAGACTTGACGACGGTAAAGTGAACGTGGTTATTGCCCGCAAAGTGAACATACTCCAGTTTCTATTTTATACGTCCCTGCTTCGGAAGGCAAAACGGATTCCGCTCGGCGAGGTTTTTTATCACGAGGTAAGCAAATGTACACTTAGCAGTCCTAAAAAGGATTGCCCCATTGAGATGGATGGCGAGGTGGTTGGGAATGTTCCTATCCATATTCAGGTAATTAAACATGCTGCCAGAATCATTAAAATAGAAAACCCATCGGAATGAACCTCTGGGTTTTCGGGCAGTTATCAAGATAAAAAAAGTTAACTTTTAGAATTGTATCAGCATCGACCCACTGGAATAGCCTCCGCCAAATACCGTGAAACCCACCAAATCGCCGTGATTCATTTTAAGGATGTGTTGCGAAAGCCCGATTAAGGTACTTGCTGAACCGGTGTTCCCGAGTGCTTCAATGTTAGTGATAATTTTTTCTTCGTCATATTTTAGTTCCGAGGCGAGGTATTTGATAATGCGCATGTTCGCCTGATGCGGGATTAGGTAGTTGAGTTCAGATAACGTAACTTGGTTTTTTTCCAAGATATCTACCAATGCCTCTGTCATGTATTTGCAGGCATGGGTAAAAACATCTTTACCATGGGGCATCAGCAATCCACCGTTTGTTGGATGCAGATACACGGCCTCGCTGGCTTTACCAATATTTCCCAACCCTCGGGTGATAATATCCACCACTTTACCCTCATTTTTGGCGACAGGTTCTTTCGATAAAAATATTGCCGCGGCTCCGTCTCCCCAAAGGTGACCGCTTTTTTCATCGGTTTCGTTGCTGTAGGCCGTGTTGTGTTCCGATGTTACCACGAGTGCCTTGGAGGCTTTTCCAATGGCAAAATATCCCTCTACAATTTCCATGGCATTGATAAAACTTGAACAAGCCGATGAGATGTAAACCGCTTTGGCACCAGCTATTTCAAAATGTTCCTGAACTGCATGGGCTAAGGTAGCAACTGTATCGAACGGGGAATAGGATGCCCCAATAATCAAATCCACATCGGAGATGGGGTAGGGAAGGTTTTTCATGGCTTCCTTTACCGCTTCAATTCCCATGGTATGCGTATTTTCGCCAGGAATGGCTTTGGTCCGGGTTTTAATTCCGGTTCGGGTAAATATCCATTCATCGGTTAACCCGTTGATATTCAAAAAATAATCGTTTGAGATGATTTGTTTAGGTAGGTAATGACCTAATGCATTGATATACATAATATTGAAATTTATTGGTATTCTTGTTTCCGTGTAATTAACCCGTTTAACAATAGTTGTTGAAGGTTTTTTATTTGAATCGCGGTGGTTTCCTCATCGTCTTCTCTGATGAGCATCAATTCAATACCCTTGATGACAAGTGTGATATTTTTTACAGTTGTGTCAACATTGTCGGTAAAAAGGGAATTAAATTTAGTGGCATTTTGAAAAAGCAGTGTAAGAATTACTTTTTCTTCCAAATCCAGTTTTTCCCTTATCTTTTCCACCCAACGGTAATTATTCAAAAAGGCTACTTTCAAGGCATCATATTTTTGGGTCAGTTGTAAAATGGAACGGATGCGCAGGTTCACGTATCTTGAAAATTTTTCATCTACCCGTCCGGCGCCATCCATTTCTGTTTTCAGGCTGTTGAGGATTTTATCAATTTCACGTTCCACCACGGCTTCATAAACATCTTCCTTATTTTTGAAGTAGGTATAAATGGTGCGGCGTCCTTTTTGGGAAGCATCAGCAATATCGGCCATGGTTGTTTTATGAAAGCCCAGCTTACCAAATATGATAATTGCCTGATTTAAAATGGTTTCTTTTGAATTCCGTACGTTCATTTCTTAACTGCACATTAAATGTGTGATTGTGCAAAAATAGCATCTTTTTTTATGAATCTGAAAAGCAGCAGTTGATTTTGCCAATAGTCTGTTTTAATATTTGTTATTTTTCTAATAATCAGGTGGAGAATGAATTTATAAAAAGAAAAGAACAACAAGTTCAAAAATCTCTATAAATATTTATCAGGTACAAGGTAGTTTTTTACATAATCAGCCACACCCTCTTCAAGGCTGTAAAAGGGTTTATGGTACCCAATGGAGTGCAATTTTTGCATGTTGGCCTCCGTAAAATACTGATATTTATCGCGGATGTCCACAGGGGTATCAATAAATTCAATATTTTCGGCAACCCCCATAGAACTAAATGTATTCCGGGTTAAATCAAGGAAAGTTCGTCCCAAACCGGTTCCTACATTATACAAACCGGAATCTTTACGGTGATTCATTAAAAACAGCATCACCTCCGACAGATCTTTAACATACACAAAGTCACGGGTTTGGCCGCCATCGGGGAAATCGGGGCGGTGCGACTTGAACAGGCGCATTTTTCCGGTGGCTTTTATTTGGTTAAAGGCATGTAAAATTACGGAAGCCATCCTCCCTTTATGATATTCGTTGGGGCCATACACGTTGAAAAACTTGAGCCCGGTCCAAAAGAATGGTTTTTCGTTTTGTTGCAAAGCCCACTTGTCGAAATCGTTTTTCGATTCGCCATATAAATTCAGGGGATGCAGTTTCTCCACTACATGATGTGCATCGTTGTATCCAAATTCACCCAAACCATAGGTGGCTGCCGAAGAGGCGTAAACCAATGGCAACCCATATTCCACACATTTGAGCCACACCTGTTTTGAATAGTCAAGGTTCAGGTGGTCATATACCTCTTTAGGGAAACCTGTTGTTGCAGAGCGGGCTCCCATATGAAACACAAACTGAATAAACCGGTGGTTGGCATCTATCCATGGAATGAAAGTTTCACGGTCAATTTTAAGAGTAAAGGTTTTACCTTTAAAGTTTTTGTTTTTTTCAGCATCGGAAAAGTCGTCAACCAAAACAATATCTTTAAATCCTTCGCTATTAAGTTTGCTGATCAAGCAGCTCCCGATAAATCCTGCGGCACCTGTAACTACAATCATTGTTTTTGAATTTTTGCAAAGATAATCTTTCATTGAATATCTTTATTCTATATTTGCAAAAACAGATTGATATCGGATTATGGTTTATCTTACACGCAGAGAAAGATTTAATAGTGCACACCGTTTATTTAATCCCAAGCTTACCGATGAGGAAAATAACGAGTTGTATGGTAAATGTGCCAACCCCAATTGGCATGGGCATAATTACGATCTGTTTGTGACCGTTAAGGGTGAGGTTGACCCTGAAACAGGTGTGGTTATTAACTTAAAAGATTTAAGCCAGATTATTAAAACCAAAGTTATTGACAAACTCGATCATCGCAATTTGAATGTTGAAGTTGATTTCCTTCAAAATACCATTGTAAGCACCGAAAACATTATTGTTGCCATTTGGAAAGAATTGCAAGTGGAATTGGATAAAACCCCGGCCCGGCTTTCTAAGATCAAGTTGGTTGAAACCGAGAATAATTTTGCTGAATATTACGGAGATTGAATGGAATGAAAACAATTACCAATGGATTGATAGATCCGGACGACGATTTTGGTTACTTACGTATTGACCATTACAACGAAGAACGCACGAAAAAACTCACCCTGCTTTACGAACAGGTGTTAGACGCACTTGGCGAAAACGTGGACCGTGAAGGTCTGGCCAGAACCCCTGTCCGGGTGGCAAAGGCATTGCAATTTCTTACGCATGGTTATTCGGCCAAACCTGAGGAAATACTTAAATCGGCCATGTTTAAAGAAGATTACAGCCAAATGGTTTTGGTAAAAGATATTGAAGTGTATTCCATGTGCGAGCACCACATGCTTCCATTTTTTGGGAAAGCCCATGTGGCTTACATCCCCGACGGTTACATTACCGGGTTGAGCAAGGTTGCCCGTGTGGTTGAAGTTTTTGCCCGTCGGTTGCAGGTTCAGGAACGGTTGACCAACCAAATCAAAGATTGCATCCAGGACACCCTGAAACCTAAAGGAGTGGCCGTGGTAATTGAGGCAGCCCACATGTGCATGCAGATGCGGGGCATCGAGAAACAAGAATCGGTAACTACTACCTCAGCATTTACCGGCGTGTTTCTGAACAACCCTTCTACCCGCGAAGAATTCATCCATTTGATTGGGACTAAGTTGCATTAATAGCATTATTAGATAAAATAGAATACACATGAAGATCCACCAATTTGTCGGAATGACCATACTAACTTTGTTTACCGCGATGGCCTGCAATCAAACCCACTTCGATTCCAAAGACCCTTCTACCTATCCGGTTTATGAAGGCTTTGATTTAGGTACCAACTATACCAAGGAACAGACCGTTTTTAAGCTTTGGGCACCTACAGCCCAGAAAGTGGCCGTCCGTTTGTATGAACAAGGTGTGGGTGGCGATGCCCTCAAAACCATCGAATTATCGAAAGGCAAACAGGGAGTTTGGGACGCCACTGAAAAAGGGGATTTGAATGGAACCTATTTTACCTTTCAGGTGCAGGTTGACGGAAAATGGTTGGCCGAAGTTCCCGGACCCTACGCTACTGCTGTGGGTGTAAATGGGAAACGGGCAATGATCATTGATTTGGAAGCTACTAATCCTGAAGGTTGGCAACAGGATGTAAAACCGGCTTTGGCAGCACCCAGCGATGTGGTTTTATACGAGCTCCATGTACGCGATTTTTCCATACATGCCAACAGTGGCATGCAGCACAAAGGTAAATTCCTGGCCATGACCGAACCGGGAACCAAAACACTTAATGGAATGGCCACAGGAATTGACCACCTGAAAGAAATGGGAGTTACCCATGTACATTTGTTGCCTGCTTTCGATTACCGCTCTATTGATGAATCACAACTGGATAAACCCCGATACAACTGGGGATACGACCCACAAAACTACAATGTCCCTGAAGGTTCTTATGCCACTGATCCTTATAATGGCAATGTGCGCATCCAGGAATTTAAACAAATGGTGATGGCTTTGCATCAGGCGGGAATCCGTGTGGTGCTCGATGTGGTTTACAACCATGTGGGAAATATCAATGAGCAAAGTTTTGAGCAGACCGTTCCGGGTTATTATTTCCGCCACAATACCGATAGTTCGTTGAGCAATGCCTCGGGATGCGGAAATGAAACAGCTTCCGAACGGTTCATGATGCGGAAATACATGATAGAATCTGTATTGTATTGGGCTTTTGAATACCATTTAGACGGGTTTCGCTTCGATTTGATGGGTATCCACGATATTAATACCATGAACTTGCTGGCGGAATCGCTCCACGACTACGATTCGTCCCTTTTTATCTACGGCGAGGGCTGGACCGCAGGAGATAGCCCGTTGCCCGTTGAAAATAGGGCTATCAAACAAAATATGCCAAAGATTTATGGTGTGGCTGCTTTCAGCGACGAATTCCGTGACGGGATCAAAGGCCATTGGAATAATTTGAAAACCAAAGGATTTGTCAGTGGGGAACCCAATATGGAGGAATCGGTCAAGTTTGGTATTGTGGCAGCCACGCAACATCCTCAGGTGGATTACAAAATGGTGAATTATTCTGATACGGCATGGTCGAAAGCACCTGCGCAAACCATCAATTATGTATCGTGTCACGATAACAATACCCTTTGGGACAAGTTGGCGATTTCATCCCCGGAAAGCACAGAAAGTGAACGGATACGGATGGATAAACTGGCCAACACTATCGTGTTTACCTCACAGGGAGTCCCATTTTTGCATGCCGGCGAAGAATTTTTACGCACCAAACGCCTGGTTGAAAATTCGTTTGAATCGCCCGATTCGATTAACTGGATAGACTGGAGCCTGAAAGAAAAGAATTCCGGTGTGGTTGAATATTACAAAGGGTTGATTGCCATGAGGAAAGCACATCCTGCTTTTAAAATGCCCACAGCTGAGATGATTGCTTCGCATCTGGAGTTTATGGATTTGGAACCCGGTTTGGTGGGTTACACGCTCTCAGGAAATGCCAACGGAGATAGCTGGAAGGAAATTTTGGTGATTTTTAATGCCAATAAAACAATAATTCCGTTTGAATTGGGCGACGATGAATGGCATTTGGGCCTTGACATAGAAAAAGGCTATCAACCAGAGGATAAAAGCTTTAAGGGAGATTTTAAACTGGCTCCCATTTCAGCGTATGTTTTTTATCGGGAATAAAATAGTTTCTGCAATGGGACTAGTGTCAGGTAAATTATAAAAAACCGGGTAATTGATGCAAACGCATGTTAGACTTGACACCAGGTGTAAAGAATAATTCAGGCTTTAATGTTAGCGTTTCTTAATCTAACTCCAACGGTTCTTCCCTGAGGGTGGAATCGGTAGGGGAGGAGTCTGTTTGAGAAACAAACTCGCGGGCTAATCCTTTCAGTTCAAAATCGGGTAACAGGTTCAAGGTGTCTTCGGAGGTGATTTGCTCCCGCTTCAGCATGGTCTCAATCAGAAACCTGTGAAAGGCGAAATAAAAATCCCGGATATTCCCCTCTTTATCGAAGGTGTATTTATACCGTGTAGGCGATGGGATGATGGATGCCAGGAAGATGCTTTCATTCAATGTCAGTTCCATGGGGCTTTTATCGAAGTAAAATTCCGATGCCTCGCAGATACCGTATATGTTTGGTCCCCATTCAATCACGTTCAGATACACTTCGAACATACGTTCTTTGGTGGTCAGGTTCAGGTTTTCAATTAACCAAACCATCATCCATTCCTCCATTTTCCGCGATATGGTTTTTTGTTGGGTCAGAAACACATTTTTCACCAGCTGCATGGTAATGGTGCTTCCGCCCCTGGCAAAGCGGCCTTTTTTCAGGTTGTCGGCAATGGCATGTTTAATAGCTTCCTGATCGAACCCTTTGTGATAAAAAAAACCGCCATCTTCGGAAGTGATGACCGCATTTTTCAGATAGGGTGATACCTGATCCAAACCAACAAAACATGGATTCCCGGGACCCACAAAAATTGACCGGGTGTTCCTTCCATCTTTATACACCTGATAAGTAAAAGTATCGTTCAGTTGAGTTAGGCTGGCAGTACCAAACCTTTGAATAGCTATTCCCCGGTTTGTTACTTCGGAGACTGCCCGTAGGCTATCCGGATCATCCAATGGGATATTAATCTGGGCATTGTATTTTAAAGCTCCATTGATTTCCATACCACGGAAACTGGTAAAAAGCCCGTCGGGCAGGGAGGATAATAAGTCCCCGGCTTGTATCCCGAAAGGAAGTATTTTTACCTCCAGGCGTGGCCTTGGTTGGTTCTGGTAATGCAAATAGGGTGAAAATACAAGTTTGTTGAAAGTAACCACTGACGCACTATCGAACTCCACAGAATTGTTTTCAATGGTTACCTGAAATTGGAAACTTCCCTCGTGAAAGCTTACCGGTTCCTGCGCCAGTTTCGGATGGTTCAACCTGAGATCCGAAATTCCAAAAAGCCCGGAAAAGAAGACTTTGTTGGGCGTACTGGAAACCACCTGCACCTTAAAATGCAGTGTATCGAATTGCATTCCCAACCCCAATCTTGGCTCAAAAATAGGGACTGTAACCGAGGCATCCCGCGTTTTGGAGCAACGGAGCTCCATGAATTTCCGGGAACCATCTAAAGTCCCCGAAAGGGCAAACTCAGGTAAAGTCACTCCATTTTTAGATATTGAAAATCGGCCCTCCATTTGATGGTTTTTGAGCTCCCATTGGGGGCATTCCATTACCATCCTGTGCTCCGGAGTGATGTAATTTACCCGGATATTTGCAAGTTGCATCCGGTTTGGAATCATGGAAAAGGAGGTTTTTAAAACCCGGTTGAGAATGCGCGAATAATTCAGGGATTCCTCCTGGGAAACCTTTGCTGCCAGACGGTTGTTCGAAGGTCCTTCGGCAGTTGTAGCCAACTCGCGATAATTTAGGGTCAGGTGTTTTGCCTCAAGGTCTTTTAACCGGATGGTTCCCTTAAATAGTTCCCAGATTTTGAGTTGTAGGAGCAATGAATCTATTTGCACCAAAGTATCGGTTTGTGGGTTTGAAAGGAGGATTTGGTTGATATGTATTTGCGCGAGACCTACAAAACGGGTACCGTTGATAGAAAGCTCCATTTGATTCATGCCCTGAAACTTCTGCTGTGCCTTTTTGATGGTTGCCTGCAACACCCAGTTCCGGCCCAGCACCACCAGTAGAATTATTAATAACACTAAAAACAACCCATACAAGGCATTGCGGACATTTCGACTCATCGGCATCTTTAAAATTTTGCCGCAAAGGTATCAATTAATGAAACGTAATAAAATGCAGTAGGAATTGTTTCTGGTTTTTTAGTTCTCCGGTTGCCTTCTCATTTTTACAGAGCACTAATTTTAACTGATTTTCCATTCATCGAAACCACCGGTTTAATTCTTTCCATTACCGTAATGGCACATGGAGAAGGATTTTTCTCCATTTTTCCGGTTATATAAAATTTGCATGGTAGCAAAAAGGATTAATCTTGATAACAGTTGTTGAAATAATCTAATTGAATCGACCAAAAAAGAAACGACACATGCCAACTAAACCCTATTCAAAAACGACAGATTCTTGAGAAAAGGCTTAAAAGTGATTCAGATTTAGTTAAAAAGGATTCGTTAAGTGTACTAAAAGATTTCGAGAGGATTGATTATGTCGATTAAGCAATACGAAATCTGGATTGCAGATTTAAACCCCCAAATTGGAACTGAAACCGGTAAAACGCGACCAGTATTAGTGATTCAGACTGATTTGTTAAATAAGTTACCGCATCCTTCAACGATCATTTGTCCGATTACGGCTAAGGTTGTGAATGATGCTGACATTTTAAGAGTTCATTTAAAAAAAGGAATGGCTAATATGCATGAAAACTGCGATATAATGATTGACCGGATTCGTGCAATTGACAACAAACGGTTGATTAAAAAAGTTGATAATTTGGCGTCTGACTTGATTGATAAAGTCAGAGAAAACATAAAGATAACACTTGATATAGAATAAAAATGCACGACGGCACAACAGTGGCTATACCCAAAGCGGGTTTCGGTTTTTTTAAAGTGCAGCACCCTCTGGCAGTTTTTTCCATCGGTCCGACAAAGACGGAGCCATGCAACCCCGCTACACCGGGCAATGTGGCCGACAATGATTTTGATTTTTGGGTCAGGCTCTGCAAAGGTCTGTGCCGTAAAATATTCGGGGACAAAGGCTACATCAGCGACAGGCTCCAGGATGCCCTCCTTGGACAGGGGCTTTTACTGGTAACAAAAGTTAAAAAGAATATGAAGAACAGGTTAATGCACACAAATGACAAACTGATGCTTAAAAAGCGGGGTGTGATCGAGTCCGTTATCGGCATCCTGAAAAATATCTGCAACATAGAGCATTCAAGGCACAGGAGCCCTGCCAATGCCTTTGTCAGCATTTTAGCTGGGTTGGCCGCATATTCATTCCTCGGCGTGAAACCTTCTGTCAAAAACGGATACTCCGAAATTAGGCAGTGCCTATTTGATAATGGCCTAATGTTGGTTACTTAAGGCCAAGGCAAAACTTACGTTAATTAGGAAGACAGTATTTGTGCTTTTACCTTATCAAAACCTGAAAGCTCTCTTTGGGCAGCCATTGCTCCTAATCTAATGATTTCTTCCGATTTATAATAATGAAAAGCACCATAAGGGTTCATCGGCATTTTTATTAAGATGTCGGGCTGATTCATTTTTACTGACATTGCTGACATCTGTTGTAACATCATACTGCTTGATTGTGCAAAAAGTGTATAATAATTGAAAAGTTCCCCATATGAATTCATCCAATTTTTACTTAGCAATGCGGGGATGTTCCTCTTGTTTTCATTTTGCTTCAAGGATTCATGCTTAAGTGGTTTTGATTCTGGCTTTAATGAAGCACTTACATCTACAGCAATCAATAGATCACTCGGGGTCCTTTTTACCCGATTAATGGGTAATGGATTTACGACTCCTCCATCAATCAAAACCATCTCATCCAACTTATAAGGCTTAAAAACACCCGGGATTGATATTGACGCACGAACGGCTTCATAAAGGCTCCCTTTTTCAAAAACAACTTCTTTTTTATTTTTAATGTCGGCAGCAACTGCTGTGTATGAGATAGGCAAATCTTCAATATTCATATCGGGAACTATTTTCTTTAATTCGTTAATTACTTTGTCTCCCTTTATGATCCCATTGGTGCTTAAAGTAAAGTCAGCCAAATTAAAAACGGACTTTTTATCAAGCCTGCACATCTAATCCCTATAAATTTTAAGATTCCCTGATGCATATATTCCACCTACCAAGGCACCCATCGACGATCCAGCTATTGATTTTATTTCAAATCCCTGCCGTTCCGATTCTTCAATAACCCCTATGTGGGCAATTCCTCTTGCACCACCACTGGAAAGCACTAACGATACTGAAGGTTTCATTTTTTTTAATTCATTAATTCCAGTGAGAAATTTTCAGGATACTTTGCGGTAACATCTTTATACATAACACTTATCTGGCTCATTACATCTTCCAAACTTTCAAGATTATAAATAACTCCTTTCACTCCAATCTCTTTCTTTTGATAATCGAGATAACCCACAATGATTGGGACATTAGCTTTTACAGCCATATAATAAAAACCCTTGTTCCATTTAGAAACTTTTGCCAAAGTACCTTCTGGCGATAAAACGATATGTAACGATTCTGATTCCTCAAGCATTTTTGACACCTTGAAGATAGCATTTTCACCTTTTACCCCACGAACCGGGATGGATCCATACCATTTCATTATTACATTCATGGGGAAAAAGAACAATTCCTTTTTTGATAGAAACGCATGCTTTATTCCAATCTCATTTATAAATAATTTGCCATATACCGAATCGAAGTAAGATGTGTGTGGTGCAAAAATGATGATACTCTTTTTAATATCAGGAAATTTGCGACCGATTTTCCATCCCAGTGCTTTAGTCAGAACATAACCATAAACAGTTTCCATCGTTTGTTTTTTTAAGGGGGTAATACCTTATACCCGCAAGTCGCAGTGTGATTATTCTGAAAATGAGTGTTTTGCAATAATTTCACGTCACTTTTTTAGCGAAGCCGCACCGCGACTAATTGTTTCATTTTATTTCTGTTCTCTATTTCAGTTGCGGATATTAGATAATAAATAGAAAGCTTTATTAATCAAAAATATTGACCAAATATGTTTTTTGGTCAGTACAAAGATAAAAATAATTTTGACTATTTTAGTTTATTGGTCAGTTTTTCGCTATTTTAATATGCCGTTGAATTATTTGATGCTGCAAATAATGTTGAAAATGGGAAAAGATATAGCTTATTATCTAAATATCTTTTAGTTATACTTAATTACAAACAGCCACCTGCCTATTTCATTGGGGGTCTTAAACTATTCACCAGCATTGATGAGAGTTCCATAATGGTACTTTCGTACTCAGGATACTTATTTTGAAGAAATAAAGGAATATCAATGCTGCTCATGACCATGACAATGACATTTACGGCGGAATTCAAGTCTTTAAAATCAAAATAACCTTCTGCCTTACCTTTGCTCAGAATAATTGAAATCTGAGAGCGTTCAAAGTCAACAAAATCAACCCTCACATCATTCACAAAATGATATTTTTCAAAAAAATCTGCTTTGAGGGTTTCGTGGTAGTTTAATGACTTATATAATAACCGTAATCTAGTCAGTAAGTATTCGTTGAGCATTAGCAAAGAGTCCGAATCACCGCTTGTAATTTGGCTCAGTTCAATTTTAACCTTTCCTAACTCCTGCTTCAGCACTTCATTAAATAGCTCCTCCTTACTTTTAAAATAATAATAGAGTACCCCTTTTGCTTTATGGATGTGTCTGGCTATCTCATCCATCGTGGTTTTATTAAAACCAAACTTTGAAAAGAAATTAGCGGCTGATTCTACAATCAAACTCTTTACATGTATCTCGGGCATAACAATTGACTCTTTTCGTTTGCAGGTCAAAATTAATAATTATCAATCATTTGCAATGACTTCGTCATTATTTATAATTGAAATGATTCAACCCAGGTATTTAGCAAACATTCTGTTGCTTATCTAAAAAATATCAACTTGAATCATGTTTTGATTCAAATCATCGGTGATGTTTGTATTTTAATGGTAATACTTCCAAACTAAAGCTGTTTTGGCCTTGCCCAACAGGCTTTCCAATTCTTCAACAGTAGCTTTTTTAACGCCATCGGTACTTTTAAAATGGGTCAACAATTGTTCGATAGTTTTGGGACCAATACCCCCAATTTGATCAAGTTCGGATGTGATAAAGTCCTTCGAGCGTTTTTGGCGGTGGAAAGTAATCCCAAAGCGGTGCGACTCGTTACGGATATGCTGAATAATTTTTAGGGTTTCGCTGTTTTTGTCCAGATAAATGGGAACCGAATCTCCGGGGAAATATATTTCTTCCAGCCGTTTGGCAATACCAATTACAGCTACCTTGCCAATCAAATCAAGCTTTTCGAGGCTATTAATGGCGGCACCCAGTTGACCTTTTCCACCATCAATCACAATCAGTTGGGGTAAGGGCTGTTTTTCCTCCAACTGGCGGTGAAAACGGCGGTAAATAATTTCTTCCATGGAGGCAAAATCGTTGGCACCTTCCACTGTTTTAATATTGAAATGGCGGTAATCGCGTTTGCTGGGTTTCCCGTTTTTAAAAACCACACACGAGGCCACCGGGTTGGTCCCCTGAATGTTCGAGTTATCGAACCCTTCGATATGAACCGGGAATTCTTTCAACCGCAGATCGTTCTTCATGGTTTCCATCACCCTATCCACACGTTTCTGCGGGCTCCGGTTCATCTCCTCTTTCATCTTTTCCTGTCGGTAATAAAAAGCATTGCGCATGCTCAAATCGAGCAATTTCTTTTTGTCACCCCGCTGCGGAACTGAAAAGGTGGCATCTTCGAACGAAAAATCGAGATCAAAAGGAACCAGAATCTCGCGCGAATTACTCATCAACCGCTGCCTGATTTCGGTAATGGCTGTCAAAAGCAACGATTCCTTATCTTCGTCGGTCCGCTTTTTCATCTCCAACGTGTGCACTTGGATGATGGCCCCGTTTACTACTTTCAAAAAGTTCACATAGGCACTGCCTTCGTCTTCCACAAATGAGAATACATCGACATTATGAATAGATGGACTAACGATGGTAGATTTGGCCTGGTAATTTTCCAGATGCTGCAATTTCTCTTTCAGTTTTTGAGCCTCTTCAAATCTGTATTGGCTACTCAAAAGTACCATCCTATCCTTCAGCAATTTGATAACCTGACCGATGTTTCCCTTTAAAATATCTTTTATATCCTGAATGCTTTGTTGATAGTCATCCTCGGTCTGTTCGCCCACACATGGGCCTAAGCAGTTTCCAATATGGTGTTCCAGGCAAACTTTATATTTGGCTTTGGCAATTTGTGCCGGAGCCAGGTTCAAGGTGCAGGTGCGCAACGGATAAAGCTGTTTGATAAAATCGAGCATCACTTTTAGCGTTCGGCCCGAGGTATAAGGGCCAAAATAGGTGGAACCGTCGCGGATAAAATTCCGGGTTGAAAAAACCCTCGGGAAAGGTTCATTTTTGATGCAAATCCATGGAAAGGTTTTATCGTCTTTCAATAGTGCATTGTAACGGGGCTGGTATTTTTTTATCAGGTTGTTTTCGAGCAACAAAGCATCCTGCTCCGAATCGACGACGATGTGCCTGATTTCGGCAATTTTTTTTACCAGCACGCGGGTTTTGGCACTGTCGTGAAATTTGGTAAAATAAGACGACACCCGCTTTTTCAGGTTCTTGGCTTTACCCACATAAATAATTTCGCCCGACGTATCAAAATACTGATACACGCCGGGATTATCGGGCAACAGTGAGGCTTTTTCCCTAAGTTTTTCAATATGTTTGTCGTCGCTGCTCATTGAGTACAAATCAACTAAAAATATCGAAAGGCTGAACAAGGATTCCTTATATTTGTGGCAAAAAGTTGGAAAAATGAATGAAATTATCTTAAAGCAATTGAATGATTTGGACAGGGTAGCCGCACAATTTTTTGAATCCTTACCCAACCATCGCCATTTTGCTTTTTATGGGGAGATGGGTGCCGGAAAAACAACTTTTATCAAAGCCCTTTGCAACCAACTGCAAGTGACCGATATGGTAACCAGCCCTACCTTTGCCATAATTAATGAATACCAAACCGCACACAGCTTAAAAGTTTTCCATTTTGATTTTTACCGGATTAAAAACCTGGAAGAGGTTTATAACCTGGGCTACGAGGATTATTTTTATTCCGATCAGTATTGCTTTATCGAATGGCCCGAATTGGTGGAAGAGCTTTTGCCCGAACATATCGTGAAGGTGCGGATTTCAGTTAATGCAAATGGAAGCAGGAGCATCCGGTGGGGGAAACTAGATACTAGATAATAATACCGTTAACAAGCAACTAGCAGCAAAAAACTTAAAGTTTCACCAATTTCTGCCACACCGGTTTGGAACCGCCGCTAGTAATCCTTAATACATATAACCCCGAAGGTAATGCCCGGTTTTGGGCATCCACCCCATTCCACCGGTAGTCGTTAATTCCTACACTGACCTGCGAAGGTCGATGCCTAAAAACCACAGAACCCTTACTATCCATGAGTTCGATGGTAACCGTTGCTGGCTGCAATACTTCAAATTGGATGGTGGTTTCGGTGTCAAATGGATTCGGGAAAACGGAAACCCCGTTTTGTGTGCTGGCCAATACTTCAATTCCTTGATACACTGTTACCGGATAACTTATTTTCGGTAAGTTTGAATCCATCCAAGCCAGGCGGGTGGTTAACCAGTTTTTCATGATGGCAATTTCTTCCTCGTAATTATTGGGTATATACGCCGGATTAAATAGGTACTTGTCTATAACCGGCCAAACCTGGTTGTTCCGTTCAATGGAAGTTTTCATGGAGGCTACCATCGAATCGATGGTAAATAGTACCCTTGTATTGGAAAATTCACCGGCCCGCAAGGTTCTCCAACGCTCATTCAAAATTCTGACCAAAGCCGTATCTTGCAGCATACGTGTTATTTTCAAGGTTTTGTTATAATCAAACTGCCATTTATGGGTTAAATTCCCTTCCTGAAACATGGTGTTTCCAAACCCCAAATCATAATCCCATAGCGGGCCATAATGGATACGGCCGTCTTCGGAATCTTTGTCTTTATACAAATAAGTGCTGTACAGATAGGAATCAGCATTTTTGGTCATCTCGTTCACCAGAATATAATCTATCAACGACTTGTGCGAAACATATTTCCGGTATCCTGTTTGATGATCGAGTCCATGATTGGTTTGCAATCCGCTGTAAAATTCATCGACAAAACTATGGATGTAATTGCCCTGTGCATAAGGTATTTCATCGGCATCGGGGTAAACCAACTGAATGCCCGAGGCGCCTTTATCGTACTTAAAAATATAGCCACCGGTTAAACCGTCGCCGGAAAGTTCGGTAGGCTCCAGTTTGGAAATATCCACGCGGTATTTGTCGCGTCTGATTTTTTCAGTAAGCATGTACAGCCCTTGATTCTGGCCGTTTAGAATCAGTTCACAGAAATGGTATCTGGGTTCGTAATGTCCTTGTTTCCGTCCCAAATCGAACACAAAGGCATTCCGTATCTGGCTTTTATCCTGATAAGGTCCCATCAGTATCCAATCGTTGCCGGCGGGCATCCCTAAAAGAGGGATATTTAAGTTGGTTCCATCGGTGTTTTGGGTTTCTAATTTATACGAACGTTTGGCATAATCGGACGAAGATTCACCCTTAATCTCGATGCGTATTTGCCCGTTGTAGTGGTTCGGTAGAAATTCCGGTTTCTGGTAGGTCTGGGCAGAATCGAAAATTACCTGCATGTCAGCAATTACAGGAACGTGTTTGTATCGAAACCCGTATTCATCGGTTTCAATTTTGATGATGGGTAAAGGGGTTGAGTCCAGATCAATATCCTGAACATATCTAAACCGTTCGTCATACATGTTAAACCAAGAGCCGGTCATGTCGTAAAGGGCACATAAAAAAGAGAGATCGGAGCCATTCACTGCATCGTTATGAACTTCGATGGCTAAAACATTCTGCCCATTTTTGAAATGACCTTTAATAAATTCTTTCCCAATATAATAGCATGGAACGCGGGCTTCCACCCAGCGATACATTTCTGCTTCGTGCGGTCGTTCGGTGACCTGATCCCATGTGGTTGAGGTGCTATGGCTGCCTAAGTTTACACTGGCAAACAGCCCACCATTCACATACGCCCGGAATCCGTCATCAAAATCGGTGAAAAGGCTCAATTCTTTTAAAGCTGCGGTATCGTTGATAGAAAAGGTAAAACGCAAATATACGCTGGTACAAGCTTCAATTGTTGTCTGGTCGTCATTATCCCCATAACCGATGCCTCCGTAACCTGTCTGCCAACCGGAATCATCAAAACCGGGTTGGTTCCAATCCGATGAAATGGACGAGGAACCGATTTTATATTTGTAAGCTGCACCATTTGAAATAAGCTCGTTCTGCGCCAGTAAAAGGTTTAAAGGATTGACAAAAACCAAAAAGAGAAACAGATATTTCATCATTCTAAATAAACTAAGAATTGTTTTTTAATAGTGATAAAAATACACTTAAACCTTTTGAAAACAAATGAGACAAGAAAACAATTAAAAATTCTTAAAAATTGGTGAATCGTTTAACTTTGGAATTTATAATATCGCTTAGGTATGAAGGTTTTTCTAAATGCAATACAAAAAAAGCCGTTTCTCTGGTTAGCGGCCATTCTAGGGGTTACTGTTGCTATTTACGCTCCAAGCCTGGGTTTCCCTTTTTATCCTAACCTCGACGACGGTCGGTTAATCCTTAACAATCCTGTGGTTATTGATTTTCCAAATCAGATGGGGACTGTTTTTTCTGAGTTTGTGTATGGGTTGTATCACCCACTTACAACCCTCTCGTTTATTGCCGATTATCAATTGTTTGGCACCAATCCCTTGGGATTCCGGTTGCACAACCTTATCCTGCATTTAATAAATGTGCTGTTGGTTTTCTTTTTTGTTACCAGATTACCAACAAATAAAAACGTGGCCCTTTTTGCGGCACTTCTTTTTGCCCTGCATCCCATGCACATGGAATCGGTTATCTGGGTTTCGGAACGGAAAGATGTATTGTTTACCTTCTTTTTCCTGCTTTCGCTGTTGTGTTACTTAAATTGGCATGAAACCGGGAAGAAACTTTGGTGGGCAACCGCTACTGTTTTCTTTTTGTTTTCATTGTTATCAAAAGCCACAGCGGTAATTCTTCCTTTGGTTCTAATTATTGTTGATTACATCAGGAGTGGAAAGATCAACTGGAAATCCATCATAAACAAATGGCCCTATTTTCTGCTTTCATTAATTTTTGGAATCGTCAACATTAAAGCCCAGCAATCCATTGACTTTATACAGCCCATCGCCGATAGCTACTCTCTGGGGCAACTGGTGACCATGCCCGTGTATTCCTTTACCTGGTATGTTACCCAGCTTTTTGCACCCGTCGGGTTAAGTATCAAACACCTGTACCCCCGAATTATGGATGGACAAATGGCCTTTCCCTATTATCTGGGTTGGTTGTGGTTATTACTATTAGCTGTACTTACTTACCGATTCCGTAAGGGCAGGTTCTTCCTGGCCGGGATGCTTTTTTATGCAGTATCAACTGTATTGGTTATAAAAATAATCCCTACCGGGAATGATTTGGTTTCGGACCGGTATTCCTATGTCCCATACATTGGATTGGGACTGGCTTTGGGTTCCTTAGTGATTCCCAAACTGGAAAAACTGAAACCCATTTACCTGTATTCCTTTTTTGGAATACTTTTAACCGTTCTTGGTTTTGCCTCATGGAACTACAGTAAACACTGGGAAAGTGAGATTGCCATCTGGAGCCGGGTTATAACAACAGAACCTGAACTTCCGCTAGCCTATTTTGAACGGGGAAAAGCCCATCAGGACAAAAAAGACTACCAAAATGCCATTCAGGATTACCGACAGACGTTACAATTGGCTCCCAATTTTTACCAATCGTACATTCAACTGGGTATTTGTTATTACTTAACACAACAGAACGATGTGGCCTTATCGCAATTTTCGGCAGCTGTTACCTCTGAACCTAAAAATGCCATGAATTATTACCACCGGGGGTTTCTGCTGACTAAAATGGGTAATTTTTCAGAAGCAGTAAGTGATTTTAACCAAAGTATCAGCTTAGGCTGCCCGGTTATTGACATTTATTATCAAAAAGGCCTGGCCGAAAAACAATTGGGGCACTGGGAAGCAAGTACCCAAAGTTTCACTACCTTTTTGGAGAAACATCCAGACCATTGGTCGGCATTGACAGAACTAGCCTCGGTCTATTATCAAACCCAACAGTTTCAGCTTGCTGCTACTATTTATAAGAAACTCGAAAGCTTAGAACCCGGAAACATCCAAATTGCCTATTTTTTAGCTAACACCCTTGCCCGGTTGGAATTATACAACGAGGCTATCGGAAAATACAATGTGGTAATTGAAGCCAGGCCCGATTTTGGTCCTGCCTACTTAAACCGGGGAAATGTGTATCATTTAATGGGTGATAACCCCCGTGCCTGTGATGATTGGCAGCAAGCTTTAAAACTGGATGTTACTCAGGCTGAACGTATGATAACAACATATTGCAGATAGTTTTTCTCGGATTTTAACTTCCAAACAAAAAAAAGAGCCTGTCAGTAATACTTACAAGACAGGCTCTTTTAAGAAGAATGATTAAAAGTTATTCCTCGTTATTTTACAAATAGTTTTGTAACATTAAGCTTACCATTTACAGAACTTGTACAGAAATAAACCCCCGATTTCATATTATTCAGATCTAGTTCCAGAACATTATGTCCTTCCGATAAATTGTCATTGTAAACCGTTTTCACAGTTTGCCCTGCTATATTGGTTAAATCGATCCTAACAAAAGAAGTTTGTGGTAAATTAATTTCCAGATTTGCACGACCGTTAGCCGGATTCGGATATAATGATACGGCAAGTTCGGTTATTACATCATTCTTTGACAGGTTATTCTCATCTTTAATAATCTGGACATCGCCACCTGTTATTGAACCGCTTTTGTTAGCATCTGGTATCGTTACATATTCGGATGATAAAACATAAGCCGAATAGCCACGAGCAGGAGCCTCAACCCAAACACGCCCGTCGGCCTGCACTGTTACGGTTGCACCTGTGAAGGCATTTTTTAATACCTGCCCGGCCCATGTTGCATAGCCAGTTGCATACGTATTTATCCAAAGGCCTTTTGTTTGTGTATCGTTATTGTTTAATACTACAATTGCCCCGCTTTTGGTACCGTTGCCAGCTCTACGGGCTACATATACATTGTAGGTATCTCCCGATGGATAGGGGTTTCCAACCTCAGATAACACTACTAATCCTCCACCTAAGTATGTCTTACGCACAAACATCAACTGTTTTATATCCGATTTTAAAGCAGCAGGAGGAGTTACTGAAATTTCCGGATGGCCATTTTCCCAATCTTGCTCTGCCACACCATAGAAATGGTTGTAAAATACACATGGACGTCCTTCGTGTGTTAAAATATAGGCATAGCCCAATTTCCAATCTTTGGTAACCCATTGGGCCGAATTCTTTGCATTATCATGGTTATCGAGGAAAGTACATACACTGGTACCCGATACCGCGTTTCCATCATCTGCTCTAACCATACCTGAATGGTTGAGCCAGGCCATGTTAAATGAGCTTTGGGTTCCATTACATAGGTCTTTAAGCTTAGCCCTTAACGGAAAATCGAACACATTTACAGTTGACCCAAGAGCTGCATTTCCATCTATCCATTGTTTTAAACGGGACCTGTTTTCTGTCCAATATTCCCCAACAATCCATCGTTGAGTTGTTCCCCCGATTTTTGGCAGGTTATTAATCCAACTCGATACATAAGCTATCTGGAATCCTCTGACAAAATCCAAACGGTAACCATCAAAACCAATGGTATTGGTTAACCACACTCCCCAATCATTCATGCGGGTTTGAACCTGAGAACTGTAGGTGTTGAAATCGTTTCCAAACCACCGTTGGTTAGGGATAATATTGTCGGTGCCGTCGTCGCCGCCAAGCCAGTCGTTGGCATCTACCGGATGATAATCGGCCCAGCCCCATTGGAAGGTCCCTTCGCCGGCTAAATGGGTTGGGTAGGTCGATTTGGTAGGTGTGCGGGCCTCTAAAGTAGTAAGGGCTATATTGGAACCATTATACCAAACATTGACAGGATAGTACCCTCTCAGTTGATCGGCCCATTCCCAGTTTGTACCATTTTCCCTCATAGCTGTTAGCTTAATTATAATGGTTTTGGTGGATGTTAAAGTAATTTTATACTCGTCAATATCGCCACTATAATCGGCATGGGCGCGCTTGGTAACACCGCTTGTAAGCGTGTTGTATTGTCCGCCACCGTTGTTCGGCTCATATTCCCATTGTCCGGGATCTGTTTCTGCCGAACTTAACCAGTTCACATTTACATTATAACCTCTTTCGCCAACAACCCATCCCCAGTCAACATTGTAACCTTTAATTTGGATATAATAGTCGCCGGCAGCAGCGTTGGGTATAACCCATTTAATATCGCTGGTTTGGTACGAAAGCGCTTTTTCGGTTCTCACATAAGCTTTGAGCCCGGGATTTGGTTCTTCGTTCTGGATGCCACTGGCATCGGAGAAATTACCATAGGTGTGGTTTAAAACGACATCGGCAAATACATCAATCCTTGGCCCATTAGCGGTTGAATGTGCCGAACTAAGGAAACTTGTTAGTTCTGCTTTACTTCCATAACGTGTTTCAGTTGATCCTTTTTGGTTATAATAACCTAAATCGTATTGGTCATAAATACCATAGCCAACGTCCTCAATCCCCCAGTTTCCTTTTGATGGAGGAGGCGACCATAATGAGGTAAAACCTGCTGTTTTTAATTCGGTCATTTTGCCTGTTAAATTGGTGTACCAGGTACCGTTTTTGTTTACCACATCGGTAGGCACATTCCAGTAAAACGCTTGCATCATTACATCATTCTGGCATTTACCTTTAAACGCAAACGATAGCATGATCAAGGCAACCAGTAACATTTGTAGTTTTAAATTTTTCATAAAAGCGAGTTTAGTTAATATTGTTTTTGATTTAGCAGGTGCAAGTTCCGATGTTTGGAATCAAAAAACGACTCATTTTTAAAATCCGTCCGAACTTTTACCAACAACTTCGACCGATTTTAAATTTAGGACGTTTGTTTTGTTCTCGATAATTCATTCTGACTCAGATATTCACGTGGCGAAAGCTGGGTTGATTTTTTAAAGGCCAGGTTGAATGTTGATTTGGAATTAAATCCAACCTCATGAGCCAATGCCAGAAAGGTATAATTACGGTAAGTTGAATCCGAAAGCATTTTGATAAACTCTTGCACTCTATATTCATTAATAAAATCGCGGAAATTTTTTTTGTAATACTCGTTTAGGATTTTTGAAAGCACATGAGGTTTAATATTCAGTAAAACTGATAGTTCTGCTACGGTAAGTTCCGGGTTTTTAAAGGGCTTTTGCTGATACATCAATTTTTCAATACGTTCAATTATCTCAAAAGTCCACAATCCCGAGGAGACCGATTTTACCCGCAATAATTCAGGATATTTCCAAACAAAATAAAACTCAAACGCAATGGTACATGACATGTAAACCAGAAAGAGCGTGTAATTTTGAATGAAAGTCCATTGGATTCCCAAAAACAACAGAACCCCATTGACCAGTAAAATAGCCAAACCACCGAAGCTACCTCTCAATATCCATGTGAGAAAAAAAACTTCTAACGGAACATTGATTTCATCAGACTGATTTAGTAATCTTAAACCTCCCAAAAAGTAACATAAATTAAAGGACAATCCCAATATAATTAGCACAACATTTCCAAGATCGAATAAAGGGTGTATCTCTTTTGAATAAAACTGTAACCAGGGAACATTGAATAATTGCAAACCATGTAGCACAATTACAAATATGAGGGGAATAAAATACCACCGGAAATTGGCAGGCCAACTTTGATGGATGTGTATGTAAACAAAAAGATATAAAACCGGACCCCAGGCAAATAGTAACACATGGCTAACCATATTGAAATATGACTGCCAAATAAGATTTGACTGCTCATACAATACAGCACCCAACAACGAGGCTATTAAAAACGTATTCAGAACCAGAAAGATTTTGACTCTCATTTTATCAGACCTCTCTATCCTGAGTAAAGAAAACAGAAATACGAACCCCAACAATGCCATGGCAAAAAACCATAACACAAAGTAATTAAACTTTTTACCCCCGCCTAGATCTTGCCAGTTTGCTACAGTTACATATACCAGATTTGCATCCGGTTCCTGATGAACGCGGTTTTTAATGTAATCGTTCAACTTGTTGGTTTCAACTTTTACCCAGCTCCCTCTGGAGAATTTGTATTCAAAATATGTATGCTGCTTAGGAATAATAATGGCATATTTTCCATTGATCTGTTTGTGAAGCAGATAATTCAAATCATGAACATCCCAATTGTTGAAAGTCCCGCAAACAAAGATGGAATCGCCTTGTGGAGTTGTATTGGGCAGTGATTCTATTACCAGGGTCGTTTGTGCAAAAATTGAAGGGGATAAACCTGTCAAACCATAAAGTAACATAAGGATGAAAAAAACAACCCGATGATAGCTTTTTTGATACATAATTAATCTTTTACCCTCATTCATGATTCAAACCTCCGCACAAAACAAGACGAATACCAATTTTCATTTTTTACTTAACCTGCTAAACCCCATTCTAACTAAAACTACCATTGAACAAATTCAGCCCTAAGATCAAAAATAAGAAACTTCCGGTTCCAAAACAACCTCTTAGTAAAACATTATCTCATTTTGAAACACCCTGTGCTTTAATTTAAAGCTATACCTATATTGACTATGATTTATTTAATTCTAATGACGGGTATTCATATATTTAAAAAAGGAATTTAGTTTCTATATTTTGTGATTGACTGAATTAAAAATCATTTAACCTAACCCATTGACTAAAATATAGTTATTTACAAAGCAGATTTTGCACTAACTCCCGAAAACCACAAGTAAAACTCCGGCCAAAATACCTGCCAAAGCCCAGGCTTTATGTTTGATATTTCCCTCTTTGAACAAAATAGCACCGCCAACAAAGGAAATGACCACACTGGTCCGGCGCAATACTGATAAAATAGTTATAAGGGCGCGATCATCGGTAAGTGCATAAAAATAAGCAAAATCGGCTATGGTCAACAGTATCCCTATCACCACGATAGACCACCGCCATTGAAAAGGGAATCCTTTTTTCCGCCTTGGGAACCACAAAAAGGCAAGAAATGGAAAAAACACAGGAATCATATATACCGAAAACCAGGCCTGAACAGCCATCCGGGGATAATGGGCAATTAAATATTTATCATAAAGTGTACTGATTGAACCTAACAAGGTAGCTATCAAAATAAAGTAAATCCACCGATTGTTCTTAAACCGGATGCCTTCTTTATTTCCAGCCAACGAAAACATGTAAAAGAAAAACAAGACTAAGGTAATGCCTACCCATTGCTGCCAATTATAACTTTCGTGATAAACAATTAGTGCCCCCAATAAGGTCCAGATGGGGCCTGTGGCACGAATGGGTGTGACTATGGTTAAAGGCAATTGCCGCAGTGCAAAATAGGCAAATATCCATGAAGCTCCTACTAGTAACGATTTCATCAAAATCAGGCCATGAACCTGCCAAGTGATGTTGGGGACAAAAAACAGGGACGGTTCAGGTAACCAACCAGAATGTGATGCAACAATAAATGGTAAAAATAAAGCACTTCCGGTAGCCGAGGCAAAAAATAGCACCGGTATTACGGCATTATCTTTCAGCGAATATTTCTTGGCAATATCGTAAAACCCCAAAAATAAGCAGGAAATGAGTCCTAAAAATATCCACAACATACTGTACCCGAATTACCGAATCGTATTTCCGTTAAAATTCCAACGCGACTGACCAATAAATAGTCCTACCAACAGTACACCGATACCCACTATTTTAAAAACCGGAATGGTTTCGCCAAAAATAAAAAAGGCAAACGCCGCTGTAAAAACAGGGATGGTATTGGTAAATAAACTCGCTTTGGTGATGCCGATATTTTTAATGGCATAGGTAAAAAACACATAGGCCAGCGACGAACCAAAAAATGCTAAATAAATAAGATTTAGCAAGATACGCCGATCAATATCCTGGATGGAAACATGGTTCCAATCGAAAATAAAAAATAAGGGCAAAAAACAACATGCCCCAAAGAGGTTCTGCCAACTGATAATGGTAAAAGAACTGTATTTATTGGCCAATTTTACAATGATGACGGAATAGCCCAATGCAGCGCCTACGGCTCCCACCAACAGAAGAATTCCTGTTACAGAACCCTCGAAATGCAGTTCCCTTCCCAAAACTACCATCAAAACTCCCAGAAATGAAACAAGAATACCGAATACATTAAAAACCGAAATCCGGTGGCCATAAAACAGAAAAGCCATAAAAGGTGTAAACATGGGAATGGTAGAAATGATTACAGCCGCAATGGTGGGAGAAACCATGCTTACCCCGTAGCTCTCGGCCAGAAAATATAAAAACGGCTGAAAAAGCGATAATACTAGTAGCCAGTAAAAGTCTTTTTGTGATGGAAATTGCAGTTTTTTAATCAGATACGAGAAAACAAACAAAAAAACAGAAGAAAAAAACAACCGGAATGTCATGACCGAAATAGGCGGTAATGCCTCAAACACAACCTTATACCAAATATAAGTCATGCTCCAAAAAAACATAGCCAGCGTAACTATGCCATACACCATCAATTTTTTAAAGGCCATTCTAAATTTCTGTTATATTTTTACCAAAATTAATCGGTGCAAATTTGCATTATATTTTTAAACAAAATTCAAAAGCCCTGAATTAAATGAACATCGACATACAGCATTTAGTAAATATCCGCCAATCGTTACATCAGAATCCTGAACTTTCTGGCTCTGAAGAGTTTACTTCAGAAGCCCTCAAACGCACCATCATTAGACACCAGCCCGATGAAATCATTGACAACATGGGTGGATATGGAGTGGCCTTTGTTTTCAAAGGAAAATCGGAAGGCCCTTGCATCTTGTTTCGGGCCGAGATGGATGCCCTTCCGATAAGGGAGATAAATTGTATTGATTATGCTTCGCGGGCCGATGGTATTGGCCACCAGTGTGGGCACGATGGTCACATGTCTATCCTGGTTGGTTTAGCAGAGCTTATAAGTAACAACAGGCCTACAAAAGGAAAAGTAGTACTGCTTTTTCAACCGGCCGAAGAGACTGGCGAGGGGGCCATAGCCGTAATAAACGACCCAAATTTTCAACGCATCCTTCCTCAATATTGCTTTTCGTTGCACAACATCCCCGGATTCCCAAAAGGAAGTATCCTGGTCAAGAACCAGACCTTTACGGCTGCATCGCAAGGAATTAAGGTGAAACTTACTGGTAAAACCTCACATGCAGCCGAACCGGAACTGGGAATCAGCCCGGCAATGGCTGTGGCAAAAATTATTGAAGAGTTGACCAAACTCCCTGAAAAGAAACAGCTTTTTAATGATTTTGTGCTGACCACCATTGTTCATGCATCGTTGGGCGATAAAAGCTTTGGGACAACTCCCGGTCATGCTGAGATTATGATTACCCTGCGTTCGTTCGACGATGCCGATATGATAAAGCTAATTGCACATACCCAAAATACAATCCGGGATGTTTCGGAACTGCATCACCTGCAGTCCGAAATAAGTATCACCGATATTTATCCCTCCACACAGAATGACCCTACGTTGGTAAAGCTCTTGAGCGAGCATGCAGAACAATTAGGCTATGAGCTGGTAAAGATGGAAAAGCCTTTTCCCTGGGCGGAGGATTTTGCTCAGTTTTCGCAGCGGTTTAAAAGTGCCATTTTCGGGCTTGGTGCCGGCACCGATCACCCCAAACTTCATAATGCCGATTATAATTTTCCTGACGAAATTATCCCTTATGGCGTCCATCTCTATTATTCGGTTTATGTCGATCTATTGGTTAAGTAAATCAATATTGTTGAGCCTGTAAAAACCCTGATTCCGCAATTCCGGGCTTGATTATAAGTCAATTTATCGTTTGTTGAAACTTAAAATATATAGGTCAAAAAATAGTTGGTATGAAGGATTTCCGTTTTTTGATATCCATTACTCATTCTTTTTAATGAGTTGCGTTAACATCACCCGTAATTCATCTACTTCAAAATCATCGGTTACAAAAAATCCTAAATCTAATTTCTCAACAAGTAAAACAGCCTGCTTTACAATCTTCTTGCCATCGTTTGTTATGGATACAACTTTTGCTCTGGTGTCTTTGGAATGTTCCTTCCGGTTAATTAGTTTTTTTGCTATTAATGTTTTTAAAACATTTGATGTCATTGACTTATCAGATTTAGTCAAATTTATTAGCATTATTTGCGTCACTTCGTCATATTGCATTGAAAGCCAATAGATACCTGAAAGTAAAACAAACTGGGCATAAGTCAAGTCCATTTTTGAGAGTTCAGTATTTATTTTACGCTGATGCAAATTCGATAGTCTAACTAATAAATGTCCAATGCTTAGGTCAGGATGTTCAAATCCAAAAATATTTTCAGTTTCTTTGCTCATAGTTCAATAAATTTAAGCGGTAAATTGAACCCAATTTACCGCTTTTTCTGGTTCTACAAATCAGCAATAGGCAATTTCATTGTTTGCCATGCAGCTATACCGCCTGACAGTTCTTTAACACTAAATCCATTTTTTAAAAGGGTTATTGCAGATTTTGCGGCTAAATTACACCAGACATCCCAACAATAGACAACTATTGTTTTATCCTTTGGCAATTCGGAGATTCTGTTTTCCAATTCATTTTGAGGTATTTCGATAGCGTTTGAAATTTTAACCTTTTTTAAATGAGCAGGGGCATTTCTTACATCTACCAGAAGAAATTTGTCAGGCTGTTGTTTGCTCACTTGCATAAAGTCCATTGGACTAAGAGTATTTTCTACTCTTGCTTGGAAAAAATCATTGGAGTTCATAATTAAAAAAATTTAAAGTTTACACGAGTAATATCCTTACAAAGATATTATTTATACAAACTAAATTGTACTTATTTTTAAAAAAATGTTATATACTGAATTATAACATTTTAAATAGCTTACAATGCTAGTATGGCCAGAAGGTCTTGCGGGAGATTTCTTATCAAGTTGCAAGTAATGCTGAAACGGGTTACTACACTTCGCATATCACTGAAAACAAATATAACTTTTTATCTCCATTTAGGTTCAATAGGAAGCCTTTCTCCATCAGCTGTGGTGTGCTCTTCTAGCGAATTCTCTTTAGACTGGACTACCATATATATCATTGACCCATCAGAAGAATTGCAGATACCTCGTTTCCCTTGCGGAGCCACACGTATTACACTACCTTCTTTTATGCTAAAACAGTCTTTGTCCACTTGAAAAAAGCCGACCCCTTTTAAAATTATATAAGTTTCCTCGTTTTTTCTGTGTACATGAAAATACGGTTGCTCTGATCTCGGAGGAAGCGAATTGAAGGAAATTTCTGTGCCCGTTGATTTTGTCACATCTTTTAAGAATACTTTCCCTTCAATCAGCTTTTTATTCACAGGATGAACCAGGGAGTAATCCATTAAATCATTAAAGTCTCCTAAGTTTATTGCGCTGTAATGAGTGTTTTCTGATAGTTTTTCAATCTGCTTCATATCAAATGATTATTAATTAAACAGTTCCTAAAACAATATTAGATAAAAAAAAGCAGTCAACAATTAGTAATGGGCAATGGATAATTAGGGTTCAGGTCTTCCTTATTACATAATTCATTGGCAATCTGCGCTTACGATTAATGAATCCGTATTATCAGTGCTCCAATTTTTAATTCTACCTCCCGGGTTACGGGTTTTTCTTCGAGCGCATGGCTTTTAAATGTTTCAGCGAACTATCTTTTACCAACCTTTTGTATTCGTCCGATTCGGCAGCAAATATGGCAATTTTGCCTTCGTTGTTGTAATGGACACCCCAGCCGTAACGTTTTGTAAGCGGTGATGAGCGCAAGCAAGGTTGCCCTTTTGAGAAGAATGCTTCGCGTTTGGTACGAAGCTCAAATAGTGCAATTTTGTTTTTTATGGCAAATGCCTGGAACACAATATCGTCTGAAGTAAACTTGTAGGGGTTACTGTAAATCATCTCGAACTGGAGCGTGGCAATTGTTTTTTCATCGCCCTTTTGTGGTGGGATTTCGGCAAATTGTACCGGGCAATCTTCGGCAATTTCGATAAATGTATCTGTGTAATTCGTGGTGTGCATACGCCGTGTAATTTTTCATTCAGTTTCTACTCATTTTGAAAATAAATTTACAAGAAACAGTCCTCTAAAACCAATTTTGGTTGTATCTTTTTTTCCAGTCTGCATCATAAACCGTGAAACTCTTATGTTTTGTTCATTCTCTTTTTTTGAATCCCAGTGTATAAAGGTTCCTTCGATTACTTATGGACTTGCAAACCTCACTATGTGTCTGCTTTAATCTGTTGATAACATTTGGTAACGATTCTGTTTAATCATCAAAAGAGTCCATCTTTATGGGCATTTCCCAAAAAGAAACCCAAGCCATCACGGCTTTTTCAATCAGTTCTTTTGCCATCTTGGGTTGTGGATGAAAAAAAGATGTTTCAACCCTCACGCTATCTTTCATTACGGTACGCTTCCATAAACCCGATACTTGACCGTTTGCAACAATTACTGGCCGGAAAATCCCATTATCGGATACGGCTTTTTTGTTATCGGTCAACGAAAGAGAGGCGCTTCGGTCTTTGTAACTGATAAGGAACTCGTCAAAGGACGGCAATAAATAAACCGAGGTATTGTGGGATGCATGTTTTAACGATGACTGCGCGAGCCAATATTTTTCGGAGTCTATGGTTTCAGAAATAAGAAGCGGCTTAACCGATTCCAACCCTAGTTTAGCTTCTGTAGCTGATAACCCCGACCACCATGTAAAATCCTGTAATGTAGCAGGTCCATGGCTCGTAAAATAACGTTTGGCCAGTTCGGTTAACGATTCATCCCGTGTAAGCCGTTTGGTGTAGGGGACTCTATCCTGAAGTAAGGCATAGGTTTGTTTTTTACCCTTCAATGGGCCACTGCATGTTATCCCGTCCAATTCGGCACAAAGCAAAAGATGCGACAACCTATTTTCCGCGACGTTTATTTTGACTTTATGAAATTCACTTGCCAGTTCCTCACGGGTAAGAAATATTCCTTTTTGCAGGGCTTTTTCAATAATGGAGTTACTTTGTGTAAGAAGCGCTTGTGTAAGCCCCAGCTCTTTGTGCCTCGATTTCAACGAAGATTTTATTTTCTGTGCTGTAAGTTCAAGCATCCAATAGATATCTTCCGATGACACAAAATGCCAGGTAGGGCGCATGATGTGGGTCCTGATAATTTCACCGTTATTAAAAGCCGATTCAATTTTTTCATCCGTAGCATTTAACATCCGGGCTCCAACGGCCAGTTTTGCCATGGGATAATCCTGCGCTTGCATGGCTCCCATCCAGCCAACAACTTCTTTTGCTGTTTTAAATTCTGTTCCAACCACCTTTTGGTTACATAGCCGGATGTTTGAAAGTTCGTTTAATGTCATCTTATTTATTCTGATTTTTGGTTTCTTTTTTGGGGATATTCATTTCAAATTTTATTAACACCTAAAATCCGCAGGTCATCTGGTAAACCGTTGAAAGTCACGGGGTGACTCAATTTGACACAAAGAAGGCAAACAATTGTTATTCAATTAGTCACCCCGTGACTTGCGGAAATAAGGTACATTTTAAGGTATGAAACCGCGCCGTGCCAACCTATTCAATTTCTTACTATTTTATATTTCACTTACCGTTACAGGTTTTTCTAAAGACTTGGTCTATTGACAATTGGAAATAATCTGATCCAAGGATGATTGAATCTGGGTTACACAGGCCTCATCCAAACCACTTAGTGCCAACTGTCTATTTTCATCAACAATCGAACTCACTTTTTCAATTATTTCCTTCCCGCTATCCGTAATTTTTAAATTGAACCTTCTGCGATCATCGGGATGCTCTGAGCGAATCAAATGGCCTTTTTTAACTAAAAGATCAATGATCCTGGTTACTGATGCAACATCTTTGAAAACCAGTTCTGCCAATTTATTTTGCGATATTGTTTCGTTGCATTTTAAACTGTCAAGCACAAGCCATTGGTCGATGGTAATACCAAGCCCTGCCCTATCAATTCTATGCTGGGCAAACTTACGATATGTCTTGATAGCTTTTTCGATGGTATAAAAAACTACGCCTGTTACCTTTTCCGGCATATTTTACAAATGATTATCTTAAAATGGCAAATGTACATATTATTGTTCCTTAAGTTCAATATATTTCTTGCCTTTACCCCATTAGCATTCTATTGGTAAATAATAATGTTATAGGCAACGGGATTTTTTACGGGGACTCAATAAAAATCACTTGGTTTAACATTGAAGTCTATCAGTTTTCCTTCCCTTTCAATAAGAAAATCCATTGTTTTATATGATCCTTTCAAGTAATTCCTTAATTCAGCCGATGATTTAAATTGATTATTGTCAACTGAAATCACAATATCGCCTTTTTTTATTCCGGCACTTTTTGCAGGTGAATAATCCATTACCCCGGCAACAACAACCTTATCGTTTTGAGTCCGGAAAGAAAGACCTGTTAAATTGAAATTCAATACTGAATTATACTGTTTGTTCGGTATCAATCTCATTTTTTTGGCTTCGTAATCCAAAACAACATTGAACTTTTTAATGAGATCAAAACCGATAACGCCATCAATTGAATCGTTGGCCATTGAACCTGTTGACGAAGTCGAAAAATTGACCGGAACATGATCAAAAGTAAAATCGCCGAATGACAACTGTTGCAACGACGATAAATAATTTATGGATGAACTGCTCAAAGCACCACCAATTACTGGGACCTCTACCTTTACTTTGAGTTGTTCAACGAGCTTATGTTTGCTTATGTAGTTCGAACTGAGGCTGGATGTAAAACTTGCCCCCGAATCAAAAACTAAACGTGCTGGCAGTTCTCCTGTTTTCGTTTTTATAGAAGCATAAAATACAGGAAGTTCATTTTCGTATAAAAAAAAAGGTATTTCAGCAGCGTTATTGAAGAGTTCGGTCTCTTTGGGATATAGTTCAATGTAATTTTCTTCATGATTGATATAGGTAACATAATTTCTCATAAGCCCGTAACCGATAATTCCGGCAACTCTTTTTCCATCAGGAGCCGTATTCAGATGGGACAAGTTTTCGATATAAAATTTAATACCCTTGATGTTAAATCCGTTTAAGCAGATAGAATTATTGGTTGAAATATCTGCCTGAACCACGTTGGTAGATGTTGCCATTTCTTCTTTTTCACCCGATAGAACAACATTATTGCTTATCACAAAATCCTGATCCAATACAGTGCTCCCGGCGCCGGTATCAAAACCGAAACAGAGCTTTTCTTCCGATCCATTTATTTGTAATTCAAGATACGTTTGATAGCCATTTGTGATAAATGGGATACGTACCAGAGGTTCGATATTACCTGAAAATAAACTAGCTGCCGGAAATGAGGCAAAACAACACGTCATTGCAACATTTAAAATTCTTGTTTTCATATTTTATTAGTTTTGAGTACGGCAAATGTAATTTAAATATCAATTATTGATATATCAATTATTTCGTTTTAAGAAATATTTAACAATTTCAGTTAAAAGCATTTAAAAAGACACCGGAAAATTTAATTTCTTTAACAAATCGGAACCTGAATCAATAGGGTTGTTTTTACAGATATGATAATGTGAAGGATTAACCTCTCATCTTTATTTGGTCTGTTGAGTTCTTACCACTGTTGTTTATTTAAGTTTTGTCCATAGATGATTTTCCGAATCAATAAACTCGATAATCCCAAATTCATAGTCATATAAAATCTTTGGCTCTATGTTAATTAGGCTGTCTTATCCATTAGATTGAAAAGAATGGATAGCGTTAAAATGGGATGCACTAGTATCTGACAAAAAAAAGGCTGCATTTAGGCAGCCTTTCGTTTGAAATATTTGAAACAGAAAAGTTAGTTCATCACGGGTTCTGCAATAGGTAAAGCTGGTTTCGGTTCCGTTTTAACCAGGTTCATTTCATCAATGAGGTTTTGAGCACCGGCAAACTTGTCAATAATCAGAAGCACATAACGGATATCTACATTGATGCACTTTTGCATGTTGTTTTCAAAAGCAATGTCACCACTCATGGCCTCGGAGTTTCCGTCGAATGCCAGGCCCATCAAATGGCCTTTGCCATTGATTACAGGGCTACCAGAGTTACCCCCGGTGATGTCGTTGTTGGTGGTAAAACAAACGGTCATGGTACCATCGGGGTTGCCATAGCGTCCGTAATCTTTGTTTTTGTAAATCTCTTTCAATTTAGCTGGAACATTGAATTCACGTACATCGGGGTCTTCCTTTTGCATCACACCCTCTAACGTGGTAAAATAGTTGTAATAAACCGCATCGGCAGGAACATAATCGCCAACAGTTCCATAGGTTAAACGCATGGTTGAGTTAGCATCGGGGGCATAGGCTTTTTCAGGGTTCATCTCCAGTAAACCCCCTTCAAACAACCGCATGCCTTCTTGGTATTTTAAATTCGACTGTTGGGTCATTCCATAATAGGAATTCATGGTAGTAATGATACTTCCGGCAGTCATAAAAATTGGGTCTTTTCCTAAGGTTTTGGCATTGGGTTTAGCTAAAAATGCTATCAGTTTGGTAGAGTCAACAAACATTGATTTTTTGAACAGATCGTCCACGAATTTATCCACATCGCCTTTGTACTTTTTATTCAGCACATTAGGAATAAAGTCAGGATAGAATTTTGCAGGAACACCGGCTATGAACAATTTGATTAATGCTTTGGTAGCTTTTAAATCGGTAGCCGCATTGTAATCCTGATAAAAATCGATGGCCCGTTTTTGATAGCCCATGGTCTGTTTTTTTATCAAATCTACACTATCGGGAGTTGCAAGTGCCATCATCAAGCCACTTGCCCTGAATGCAAAAATAAACGATTCGGCACCTCCAATCATGGTTTCATACATGTATTGCTGAGCATTACGAATCTCAACCACCTCATTTTCTGATATTTCAATCAACGACAAGGCCTTTCCATATTTAGCTTTTCGGGCTTCGTTTTGGTTTACCCAGGCTGAGAATTCAGCTTCAAGGGCCTTTTTTTGTTCCAACACGTTCAGCCTTTTGAGCGCTTTGTTTTGTTCCAAAGAATACTTCCAATAGTTAGAAGAACGCGCGTACTTAGAGGCATATTGAATCCGTACTTTGTCGCTTTTTTCCATATCTTCCATCCAGATATCCTGTTTGATGCCACGGATTCTTACCCGGTTGGGGTTTTCAAAATCAATCACGTTTTTTAGTTCAAACGAAGTCATGTAACGTTGAGTATTTCCCGGATAACCCATGATGAAGGCGAAGTCATCTTTTTTAAAACCATCTAAGGAAATAGGCAGAAAATGTTTGGGTTTAAAAGGGACATTTGCTTCGGCGTAGTCGGCAGGTTTACCATCGGGGCCGCAATAGATGCGGAACATGCTGAAATCGCCGGTATGGCGGGGCCACATCCAGTTATCGGTATCGGAACCAAATTTCCCGATAGATTCTGGAGGAGTACCTACCAAACGGATATCGCGGAAGGTTTCATATACAAAAAGATAGTAATAATTTCCGGCAAACATTTCCTCTACCGAGGCATCATATTGCGTTCCGTGGGTAGCTTCATCGGTAATTAGTTGCGAAATGCTATCGGCAATGTGGTTGCGGGTGGCTTGGTCGGTACCTGCTGGAATGGCATTCATAATCCGTTCGGTAACCTCTTCAACCCTTATCAAAAATGAAGCGGTTTTTCCCGGGTTTGCCAACTCCTCTTTTTTGCTCATGGCCCAGAACCCATTGGTTAGGTAATCATGTTCAACAGAACTGTGCGACTGAATCTCACCATAGCCGCAGTGGTGGTTTGTTATCACCAAGCCTTCACCCGAGATTAACTCCCCGGTACAACTGCCATGGTCGAGGGCTATAATGGCATCTTTAATACTCGAATGATTGATACTATAAATGTCTTCGGCAGTTAGTTGCAATCCCTTTTCGGTCATGGTGGCCATGTTTCGTTCAATAAGAATGGGGAGCCACATCCCCTCGTCGGCTTTTACCAAATAGGTTAGCGACACTAATATTCCTACTAGGAACAATGAAAGTCTTTTCATTTCAGATATATTTATTTGTTAAAAAAACGGTGCAATTTAAAAATTATATTGAGTTGAAGTTGTTTTTACAAATATGTTATTCACGTTGATTTTTGAAACTTTAATCCAGAATTTAAACAAAGGAACACCTCCAACGCATCCAAATAGTAAATTTTACTATCTTCGGTTCGTTAATAACAGGCACATGAAAAGATTTGTTTTATGGTTTTTTATCAGCTCATCTGCGTTTTATGTTTCGGCGCAGTTCGGGCAAAAAGAGTTTAAAAAGGTTTTTGATAAGGAACTTGATCAAAAGACAAAATATACCCATCGGGAAAATCATTCAGGGAAGTATCAATATACCCGGCCCCAACAGGTTCCTGATTGGTTGGTACACCCCCCAGTAGCTGCACAGAATGAGATTTATGCCATAGGGGTTTCTGACCCCGGAATGGATACCACCCAAGCCTATGAAATGGCACTTTTCCGTGCAAAAGTGTTGGCAAACCTACTTCATCTTTCAACTACTCAATTACTTTGCGATTTTTTTCTGAACGAATTGGAACATACCAGCAGTATTGTATATGAACATTTCTCCCGTATCTCGGCTCAGATACCCAAAGATGGGGGCACTTTTTCTATTGTTGAAACCTACTATAACGCGTATGATGAAACCATGGTACTTATTAAATATGTCCCCACGAAAAAACTGAAGAAGAACCAAGCCGATAAGATTTTGCTCGAACTCTATAAAAATGAAACGGAAAGCAGTGTGCACGGAGAATATGAGTCGGTTTATGAGATGCAGGTGGTACCATCGCAGAAAAGCGATTCCATTAAAGCCTTTTACCAATTCACCGAAGTGGGGACACGTTCCGATGTGGTTTCGAAGATAGGCGATACGATACAGCAAATCCCCATTTACTCACTTATTTACACTGGGATTCCATCCACGGATTCTATCCCCACCGTTATCTTATCCCACGGACTTTGGAAGGAACTTTTAAATTCCATCATGGCACAAATTATTAGCAAAGCCCGCGAAAAACCTGAAAATGTCAGTTATCTGAGCGATGATTACCAAAAAGATTCATATCAAAAACTTACCCGGGGGATTTCGGTCAACAGACAACGGTTTGTAGTTACCTCGGTTTCAAAAAAGGAAAACAAGTTGGCTGTGGAGCTACAGGAATTAGCTTTGCCGTAGTTTATACTTTGGGTTTTGTGGAGAAAGGTTTTGGCCCGTCCAATTAAGAGTTAGGATATTTTTATCTATATGAATACATTGAAGCTGAATTATTTTTTGAAGGGAATAAGTGGGTAAATGCCAAAGAAAGTGTCTTTCCAATTTTTAAAAGGATAAGGGCTGGAGCCCGAAGATTGGTATTGACCGCAAATTGCACAAGAATGTTTACTAAACAGTACCTTGGGTGAAAAGCTGCAAAAATTTAAACCAAATCCCTGGTTTGAAAGTCAGGTAGAGCATAAAAAATAAAAGAGAGAAAATTAAAATCTGTATATTTGTAAGTAACCTAAAAACTAACGCCATGGAAACTTCAGTAAAGGTATTTCATTGGTTACCCCGGATTTTGTGTATTGCAGCCATTCTGTTTATCAGTATGTTTGCACTCGATGCTTTTGTACCCGGCTTAACTTTTTGGCAGCAACTGGCCGCTTTTGCCATTCATTTAATTCCCTCTTTTGTGTTGCTCCTATTGCTCATAGTAGCATGGAAATGGGAACGCCTGGGCGGAATTCTTTTCCTTTTGACAGGATTGGGCTTTACCCCATTTGTTTTCAATCACAATTACCAGATGAACCATTCCATTGCCATGAGTTTGGGGATTATTGCACTAATAACATTCCCTTTTGTACTGGTGGGGGGTCTTTTTATCTGGAGTTTTAAAAAGAAGCTGCAAAAACCCCTGTAACTCTATCGGACGGAATGATATTGATCAATTTCATTCAAAAATTATGGCTAAATCACCAATATTTAGTTTGCTGATAAACAAATATTTAGTATATTTATGACTCGTAAAATTCACTTCTATGAAAACCTATCCTCTGATTCTTTTAACCGTACTTTTCCTGGGATGGCTGGGATGTACCCGGGAGCCTGAAAACCTGACAGATACGGGTTCCTTGAAGTCAGGGAAACTGAAATTTGGCGATACCATCATCATTCCTTACCATTCAACGCTATATGATGAACAAAACAATTTGTCCTTAACTTTTGATACCGTACTTACTGATTGCCGTTGCCCGGAAGGTTGCTTGTGCTGTTGGCAAGGGTATGTGCAGGTGGGTCTGACCTTTAGCGTTGGAAGCCAATTGTATCCGTTTGCCATTGATTCCTATTTTACTCCTGATACCGCCCTTGAAAGTTACCACTTCCATCTGGTGGATGTAACACCCTATCCAACAATTGAACAGGACATTGAAATAACCGATTATTCCGTTCTATTGGTGGTAACCCAATAAATTCTTTTCAGGGAAAAGATTCTATTATTTTTGTTCTTTCAGCATCCGGACCAAACGGTTCATCCCCTCCTCAATTTGATCGGTTGCCAACGAGATGCGGATGTAACCGGGGGCATCAAATGCTTCGCCGGGAATGACCACCACGCCATCGGGACGTTTGGCCAATTCAATACAAAACTGTTTCACCGGACTATGAATGCGGTAGCTCAATTCTGGGAATAGATAAAAGCTTCCCCTTGGAACCACTACAGGTATCTGGTTCTTTTTCAAAATGCCCACAGCATGGTTACGGTTTTTTAGCAAAGTTTGGTTGTATGAATCAATGGTCGGTTGTGTGTCACCATTTACTACAGGGATGGCTCCATATTGATTAAGTGTTGGGGGGCAGCTGATTACAGTAGTATTGTTGGAGGTGAAGGCCTGAGCCAGTTTAAGGTTTCTGGTGACAATCCATCCTACCCTTAACCCTGCCGTTGCTGCACTTTTTGAAATTCCATCGAGAACAATTGTCCGTTCAAAGAAAGCAGAAAAGCTTGTTGCAGGTTCTCCTTCATACACCAATTGGCTGTATATTTCGTCGGAAAGCACATAACCCCCGGTTAGGCATGACTTTAACACTAAGGCTAATTCCTTTTGCTCCTGAACTGTAAGTACCCTTCCTGTGGGATTTGATGGGGAATTAATGACAATCAAATCATCGGGTAAAACCATTTCTGACAATCGGGCAAGATCAATTCCAAAATCAGGTGTTAACGGATAAGTTACAGCTTCCATTCCAAAATCGAGGGGGATTTTCCGGTAAATCCCAAAATTGATGGCTGGAATCAGCACCCGTTTTGCTCCCAGTTTGGCTAAAGTTTTTATGGCGGCATACATGGCATTCTGAACGCCAATGGTCACTACCACATGTTCCGGGGAATAGTTGAACCCATCGGTGGCATATTGCCTTTTTGCAACGGCCTGGCGCAATTTAGGTAACCCTGCATTGGCTGTATAGTTGGTACCATCGGAGTGCAAAGCTTCCTGAATGGCATCCAATACCTTTGTGTCCACCGGAAAATCGCGAAGTTCACCCAACCCCAACCCAATGGCTGTAGGATGTTTCGCTTGGTTTACCTGCCTAATGACGGGTAATGGAAATTGGGTGTTGGCTAAACGTTCATCAATGGACATGAGATGGAGAATTGGGAAGTTAGACTCTAGACCTTAGATTTATGACATGTGACATTAGAACTAGCCTTTTATCTCATTTCTAAAATTTAGTGTCTAGCACCTACTTAATGAAATGATATAAAAAGATGGTTTCGCCTTCGAAAGCGGGCTTTTTGTTCCCGTCAATTTCCAAGGTAACTCCGATGGTTGCTTTGGTAACCCCACGCAAATCAATGGCGTTTACCACGGTAGCCCTCAAACGGACGGCACTATCCACTAACACGGCCTGATTGAACTTCAGCTTTTCGATGCCATAGTTTACCTGTAATTTCAGGTTCTGAACATCAACAATCTGATTCCATAAATAAGGCAGCAACGATAAGGTTAGGTACCCGTGCGCGATAGTGTTTTTGAATGGCGATTCCACTTTTGCACGCTCAACATCGGTATGTATCCACTGATGATCGATGGTGGCATCGGCAAATTTATTGATTTGTTCCTGAGTAATGGTGTGAAACTTTGAAACACCCAGCTCTTTACCTATCAGGTTTTGAAGTTCTTCAAAGCTTTTGATGACTACTTTGTTCATACACAGTTTTTAAAAATTTGTGCAAAGATAACATTTTGGCTCATTGCTGAATGGGTCATGGGCAAAATGAAAATAAAAAAACCGGGATAGAACGCCCCGGGTTTCAATTTTTTAAGGCAGGTTAAAAGGCAATGCCAATAGCAAAACCAACTCTGGGCCTGAATCCTTCGAATTGGGTCACATCATACTCCTCTCCCGCTGAATTTACAGAAACATCACCTTTTGAATAGGTTCCCCCAAAAAACAAATCCATGGCAAATCCTGATTTTGTAATCCACTGTTTTCCAAATACAGCACCTCCGCCCAATGAAGTATAATTTCCACCATCACCATCATCATCGATACTATATCTTTGGAAACGCAAATAAGGGGCCAGATAAATTCCATCAATGGCATTTGATTTAGGGTAAAATCGATATTCCGGGGTCAAAATAAGGCCTGTAAATTTAGTTCCTTTAATACTATAACTTAAATATGCCACACCCATTTGGACAGAATTGAGATCATTGATTTGCCTTTCATAGAAAATAGACCCTGTACCAACAATAATAGAAATGGTATTTACTTTAATTACATTTTTTTCGATGGCGGCATCGGAGGTTTCCTGTGCAATTAAATTAAATACAATACCCAGTGCTAGAGTTAAAAGATAAAGCTTTTTCATAGTGCATGTTTTTTAAATTAATAACCGTTTAAAAATGAAAAAATTCAAATAAAGGGTGACTATTAAAATAGAGGAATATAAAATATCCCGTTAACACATGCAAATCAATTAAACTCAGTTTACAATTTCATAATCTCGTCGGTATAGGTTTGTGCCCCAATAGCTGTAATGGCCGCCATGTTCACAATCTCGCGGATAGACGCCCCCATTTGCAACACGTTAATGGGTCGTTTAACGCCTAACAAAATAGGGCCAATAATTTCGGCATCGGTAATTTCCATCATCATTTTGTAGGCAATATTCCCTGAACTCAAATTTGGAAAAATAATGGTGTTCACATCTTTATTCCCAAGCTTTGAAAAGGGGAATTTCTCCATCCGTATCTGTTTGTTGAAAGCGTAGTTTGCCTGCATTTCACCATCCACAATTAATTCGGGATATTCTTTATGGAGGTACGAAACGGCATCGCGGACCTCTTTAGGGCTGCCGGTACGGGTAGAACCAAAGTTAGAATAAGAAACCAATGCCACTACTGGTTCCATGTTAAACCTGCGGACTTCGTTAACTGTAAGCAGAGTGGTATCAATCAATGTTTTTGTATTTGGCGTATGATTAACCGTAGTATCGGCAAAAAAGAAGGTACCTTTTTTATTCATCACCACATACATGCCGGCAATATGATTTAGGCTGTTGTTGGTACCACAGATTTGGAGTGCCGGACGGATGGTGTCAGAATATTTGGTGGAGAAGCCGGCCAGGAAACCATCGGCATCACCGGCCTCAACCATCATTACTCCAAAATAGTGAATGTTCCGGACCATTTGGCGGGCTTCTGCAAGGTTACACCCTTTGCGTTGCCTTTTTACGAAAATCATTTGTGCGTAACGCTCCAAACGATCAGCTTCTATGTCTTCGTTAAAGTCAATAATTGGGATATCGCACCCTAAAGGGCAGTTTTCCTGAATATTTGCCAAAATTTTAGCACGGTTACCTATAAGAATGGGTTCGGCAATTCCCTGTTCTTTAATCATCTGAACGGCTTTAATCACATTGTAATTTTCGGCATCGGAAATAACAATGCGTTTTAATTGCTGTTTGGCTTTGGTAATAATAGTGTCGGTAAGCTTGTTGTAAATGCCCATCTGCTTCATGAGTTTGATGCGGTAGGCATCCCAATCTTTGATAGGATTCTTGGCCACCCCGGTTTCCATGGCTGCTCTGGCTACTGCTGGGGCTACCTCGGTAATCAAACGTGGGTCGAGTGGTTTTGGGATGATGTAATCACGTCCAAAAGTCAGGTTTTTACTGTTGTAGGCAGCGTTTACCTTTTCGGGGACTTCCTTTTTTGCCAGTTCAGCCAAAGCGTAAGTAGCTGCTTTTTTCATATCTTCGTTAATCACCGTGGCCCTGACATCTAAAGCGCCTCTAAAGATATAAGGGAACCCAAGGACGTTGTTTATCTGGTTGGGGTAGTCGGATCTTCCGGTAGCCATGATGATGTCTTTCCGGGCGTTCATGGCATCTTCGTAAGAAATTTCAGGTGTTGGGTTGGCCATGGCAAAAACAATAGGGTCATTGGCCATAGATTGAATCATTTTTTTGCTCATGATATTCCCTTTCGAAAGACCCAGAAACACATCGGCTCCGGCAATTACCTCTTCTAAGGTTATCAAATCGGAGTTTTGGGAAAACTGCTTTTTCTCCTCATTTAAGTCGGTACGTTTGGTAGAGAGTAATCCTTTGGAATCGAGCATCCATACATTTTTCAGGTTAACTCCCAGTGACACATAGTAGCGGGCACACATTATTCCAGCAGCCCCAGCCCCGTTAACTACCACTTTTACATCCCCAATTTTTTTATCGGCCAGTTCCAGGGCGTTCAGTAATCCGGCACCCGAAATTATGGCGGTTCCGTGCTGGTCGTCGTGCATTACCGGAATGTTCAATTCTTTAATTAACGTCTGTTCAATCTCAAAACACTCCGGCGATTTAATATCTTCAAGGTTGATGCCCCCAAATGTTGGGGCAATCCCTTTTACAATTTCAATAAATTTTTTGGGATCTTTTTCATTTACTTCAATATCGAATACATCTACATCGGCAAATACTTTAAATAACAGGCCTTTTCCTTCCATTACAGGTTTACCGGCTAAAGCCCCAATATCACCCAACCCTAATACAGCGGTACCGTTACTGATGACAGCTACCAGATTCCCTTTGGAGGTATATCGGTAGGCATCTTCATGGTTTTTCTCAATCTCCAGACAGGGTTCGGCCACGCCAGGAGTGTAAGCTAACGATAAATCGTATTGGGTACTGTAGGGTTTGGTGGGGATCACCTCAATTTTTCCTGGTTTTCCTTGTTCATGGTAACGCAGTGCTTCTTCTTTGGTAATAGTTGCCATAGCAAACTTGGTTTATAATTGTTAAGGGTGCAAAGTTAAGCAGCTTTATCGAAAACCATGAATTTTCTCATCTTTTGTTGAACATAAAGGAGAAATTTTTAATTGCAGAAATGACCAGGGTGCTGTCTTGGCACGAAATTTACTTTTGCGCCCTTTCGGCAAATTCGGAAGGGGAAACCTCAAAATGTTCTTTAAAGCAGATAGTGAAATACGATGGTGAGTTGAATCCGACCAGGTAGCTGATTTCAGAAACCGATTTGTCTTTTTTGAGCAGCAACCGTGCGGCTTCGTTCAACCGGACCAACCGTACAAATTCGCTCGGGCTTTTATCGGTAAGCAGTTTTATCTTACGATACAGATGGCCACGGCTCATACCGATTTCCTTACTCAGCGATTCAATATTAAGTTCGGTGTCGTCAATGTTTTTTAGAATCAGGTCCGTAATTTTTCTCAGGAATACATCCTCCATCTCCAATACCGGTGCCTCTTTCGATTCTAATTGAATGGTGTATTTGTTTTTCAACACCTTCCGCAATTCAATCAGTTTTTTAACGCGGGCCTTGATGTGGCTCGGATGGAAAGGTTTGGGGATGTATGAGTCGGCACCATGCTCAATACCTTCAATACGCTGCTCAATGGAGGTGCGGGCTGTTAACAGAATGACCGGGATGTGGTTGGTTATCAGGTTTCCTTTAATTTTTGTACACATCTCAAGCCCATCCATTTCTGGCATCATCACATCGGCAATAATCAAGTCGGGTAGGAATTGAATGGCTTTCTTCAAGCCATCTTTACCGTCTCCGGCTTCAATCACCTCATATTGTTCTGCTAATTCTTCAGACAAATATTTGCGCAAATCATAATTATCTTCTACAATTAATACGGTGTACTCTTTTGCACCTTTCTTAATCCCCGGCTCATCAAATTCCTGAACTCCTTCAGATGGTGCCACTGGCGAGATATGTACGTATTGGGATACGCCAGTCACTTCGGGTGAGAATTTTTCGTCGTTGGGATAAGCTTCTTCGGAGATAGGTAAATAGACATTAAAGATGGTCCCTTTTCCCTCCTCCGACTCAAAGGTAATCTCACCATGATGAATCTCCACCAGATTCTGGGTTAGCGATAACCCAACCCCTGACCCGATTTGACTGTATGAATTCGAGGTTTGGTAAAACCGCTCAAAAATCCGTTCCTTGTCAGCCTTTGCTATTCCCTTCCCATTGTCTTCAACGCCAATTTTTACAAAGGATCGGTTTTCTGCCCGGAGTTCTTTGGCAATAAAGATATGGATAGTCCCATTAGGTTTGGTGAATTTAAAGGCATTCGATAGGAGATTAAATAGTATTTTATCCAATTTATCGGGATCGAACCAAAAGACCAATTCAGGTTCTTCGGTTAATATCTGAAAATTGATCTTTTTCTGTTCAGCCAATTCTTTAAAGGCAAAATGGATGTCCTCAACAAATTGGACAAGATCTAATTTCTCGACCCGGAGTTTCATTTTACCGCTTTCCACTTTACGCAAATCCATTAACTGGTTTACCAAGCGTAAAAGTCTGTTGGCGTTTTTCATCATGGTGTCGATAGTCCGTTTGTATTTTGTTGAAAGAGCCGGGTCGTTCATCATTTTTTCCAAAGGCCCCACTATCAGTGTAATCGGGGTACGGAATTCGTGCGATATGTTGGTGAAGAACCTAAGTTTGGCTTGGTTCAATTCGTTTGATTTTTCTTTTTCCATCCGCTCCATTTTAATCTGGTTTTTGAGTTTGACCCTGTGGATGGTGAAAAGCCAGAAAAGGGATAAGATGCCTACCAGCAAAATGTAATAAATGGTGTAAGCCCACCAGGTGCGGTAATATGGGGGTTGGATAATCAGGGTCAGGTTCGCCGATTTATTGCCCCATTCGTTGTTGATACTTGAGGCTTTTACTTTGAAGTTATAGGTCCCGGCATCTAAATTGGTATATGTTACGTACCTCTGTTTGTAATCCATTTTACGCCAGCCTTGGTCAAACCCTTCCATCATGCATTGGTAGCTGGTTTTTTCGGGTAGGATAAAATCGAGCGCGGCAAATTCAAACGAAAAACTATTGTCTTTGTGTTTAAGTACAATGGTATCGGTGCTGTAGATGGGTTCACTCAATAAAATACGCTTCCCAAAAGGTTGACCGGGTTTTATGACCTGGTCGAAAATCCGGAACTCTGTCAACTTGGGAAGCGGGATTTGATAGTTTTCAACCATGGAATCGGGATAGAAAGAATTCAATCCTTCAATACCTCCAAAAAATAGTTCACCATCCTTGCTTTCAAAGGAAGAGGCTCTAAAAAACTCATTGCTTTGCAAACCATCGCTGGTAAAGTAATTATGAACTTCGCCTGTTTTGGGGTTAAAATTACACAGCCCCCGGTTGGTACTCAACCAAAGATTCCCGTTGTTGTCTTCTTGAATGGCGTTAATAATGTTACCGGGTAAACCATCGGTGACATTATATACCTTGAAGCTGTTCTTTTCTGGCAAGAATTTATTCAGCCCATTTCGGGTCCCCAACCAGATGACATTCTCGGAGGATTCCAGGACACTATAAATAGTGTTATGACTTAAACTGGATGGAATGCCATCCTGATGCAGATAATTGATGAACTGTCCGTTGTAAGGATCAAAAACACTTAAACCCCAGAAGGTTCCAATCCACAGGCGGTTGTTGTTATCTTCCACTATCACATTAATCCAGTCGTTTACCAAATAGGTTTGGTTAAGAGTGTCGTACATCGAATAGCAGATAAACTCATCGTTAACCTCATCATACAAGTTGAGTCCTTTGCCGTTCGTTCCCACCCATGTTTTCCCTCTTTTATCCTGGATGATACTTGACACAAAATTACTGCTCAAAGAACCCGGGTTATGGGAACTGTGGTAATTTTTGAATTGTTTTTTTATCGGGTCGTATACTGAAAGGCCCCCGATATAAGTACCGATCCAAAGGTTGTTCCTGTTGTCAACCATCAGGCTCATTATCACTTTGTCAGGAATGGATTTTTGAGCATCGGGGCCGGGATAAAAATGCTGGATTTTCCCTGTTTGCCGATGTATCATTTTGAGCCCACCCCCATCGGTACCAATCCAGATATTTTCAGTTTTATCAATTGCCACACTTGTTACTGTTCTGCTATCATATGAGGCTTGAGAACCCATAAATTGGTAACTCCGGAACAACGAGGGTTTGTTGCTTAAAAAGTTGATCCCTCCCTGGTAACTGGCAAACCACAGATTCCCTTGATTATCCTCATAAATTGTCCGGACGTTATCGTTGATCAAGCTTTCCGGATTGTTCTGCTGATGTTTGTACTGAACAGCTTTTTTCTTTCCGCCGGTATAACAAAGCAGCCCCTCTCCGTTCGACGATAACCAGAACCGGCCTGTTCTATCGGTCACCATTCCATAAATTTCATTTACTTTCAATTTTCGGCCATCAAGAGTTTCAATAGCATAGGGAGCGCTATATCCGCTAATTGGGTCAAACTGGAACAATCCCCCTCCACGGGTACCAATTAAAAATTGACTGTCCGGTTTTTTATAAAAGGTCAATACGTCATTGGAACCGTCGTTACTGCCTGCACCATTGTGAAATTTATAATTCTTAAACCGTTGAGTTATTTTATCAAAGCTGTCGAACCCATGTTCAGAGGTTCCCACCCAAATCCGCTCATTTCCTTCATCGTAAATACTTAATAAAAATTTACTACTGATGCTGTGCGGGTTATTTACTTCAGGTAAAAATAGCCTGTAATTTCCTGTTTCTGTATCATATCTGATAAGGCCATTTCCCGAAGTGCTAATCCACAAGGTCCCTTGACTATCTTGAGTTAAGGCCAATATCGGTTTGTGAGCTTTCCCCAAATCCTCAGGATCAAATGGGATGGGGGTGAATGTATCATTACTAGGATCGTACCTGTGCAATCCCCGAAATGTCCCAATCCATAAATTCTTTTTTTTGTCTATCAACAAGCAGAACACCTCATCGCTAAGTAGTCCATTCTCACTATTGCTGTAATACTGGGTGAACTTGTACCCGTCAAAGCGGTTTAACCCGTTCTCAGTTCCTATCCAAATAAAGCCATTGCTATCCTGAATGATGCAATTCACGTTGCTGTTCGATAATCCATCTTCAAAACCAAGGTGGCGGAATTTCAATTCATCCGCAGCATTTACCTTGACAACACTTGCCACAAGGATTAAAAAAACAACGATGAAATTCCTTTTAAGATGCATATAAATGACCCTAACGCAATTTTTTATAAAGAAACTAAAAAATATTATTCTAAAGCAGTGGCTGATTCAAAAATCACACCTCAGATTCGATAAAAATCAAACAATGTGGAGTTAGAAGGGTTTCTAAAATTTCATCTCAGAATCAGGGTATTAAATAAGCAGAAAGGAAGATCACCTTAAATAGGTAGAAAAAATAGAGATTAGAACAATACTTTAAAAAGAGGGTGAAGTGTGATTACATAGCAAGCCTTGGGAATTTGCTTAGTGAATATAGAATATCGGCATTCCGGATGATTACAGAAAAACAGCGTTGCAATTTTTAGTGTATTCCGAGTTTCCCCATTAGAGCTTATCTGGTTTTTTAAAGGGACTGACCTCTTTGCGGGCCGATACAGTATATACCGGAGCTTTTTGGTTTTGCTTTAACCTATCCACAATCTGGTGGCTAAACTGATAATCTTGATTTTGAATTTCAACAATGATGGTATGACCGGCCGGTGAAGCCTGCATGGCTTTCTCCAATTCAGCATCTGGAATAAAAGCATCGTTGATAGCCACCTTTTGGTTTTGTCCCAAATACCAATATTGTTCTCCCGAAATATTCATCAATCGTTTAGTTCCTGTTGAAGGAAATGAATTTGAAATCACATTAGATTCAGTATCCACATTATTTTCAGCCCGGGTGATATTTTTGGTCTGATGCTGCAAATACAAAATACTAATGGTGGCTAAAGCCGCGATAGAGGCTGCATAAACCCATTTTTTAAGTATAAAACCCGAAGTTGAGCTTCTTTTATCATAGGTTTGTTTTAGGTGCATCGAATGCATTTTTACATCCAGTAGGTTGTTTTGTTGGTACCCGTCGATGGCTTCGGTACAGAACTCGCATTGATGCAGATGGTTTTCAAAAGCATCCATAAAATCCTTACTGCCTGTCATCTTAAGGTAGGTTTCGAATTCAATGGGTGCTGGGCATTTTGTTGTCATGGCTCATCAAGTTTGTTATTGTTTTTTCTCCCGCTGTTCCAAAATAATTTGCAGGTTCCGTTTGCCGTTCTGGATGTAACTTTTTACTTTATTCAGTTCAAAACCTGTAGCTTCTGAAATATCCTGGTAACTGCGGTCTTCTAAATAAAACAGTTGAACACAGGTCCGTTGCTCTGGTTTTAAAAGCTTCAATGCAGATTCCAGTTCAGCCAATTTTTTCTCTTTCTCATTCAACAGATCCAATTCATGTTCCAATTCCATAAAAGAGGGCGAAAAATAATTTTCATGGACTTTATCAAAGGGCACCGAATGCTGATCGGTTTTAATTTGTCTAAGGCAATGGTTGCGGGTTACAGCCAGCAGCCAATGGTTAAAATCGTCGATTTTGTATTTGAGCAACTGTTCAAACAAGTGGCTGAAAATCTCAAGCAGGGCATCTTTGGCTGGCTCTGCATCGCGCAGGTATTTCAAGGCTACCCCAAATACTTTGTGGTGGTACCTGTCAAAAAGCTCGCCCACGTATTCGGTCTGGTGGGTTTCTTTGTACAAGGCAATGAGTTCAGAATCTGTTTTGGTTTCTGTTTTGATAGGGTTTGTAAATGGAATCAATTTCATATAGTTGCCTCGATTCAGATTGTTTGTTTACCTCGATATTGTTCCTCAATGGAATCGTAAAGGTTATTCTTTTCTGTTTAAATGTTACTCCTAAAAATGAGGAATAAATCTATGAAATCCATAAATAATTCTAAAAGTTTTCTGGGTTAACTACCTAAAATCCGCAAGTTATCTGGGAAACCGTTGAAAGTCACGGGGTATCACAATTTGGCACAAGGAAGGCAAACAATTGTTATTCAATTAGTCACCCCGTGACTTGCGGAAATATGGTAACTAATCATTGCAGCATCCCAAACAACGTTTCTTCTTAAATAAAACATAATGGTATGGGTTCAACTTTTGATGTTTATGGAAAACAACCCGCAAACATCTCATAATGGAAACTAATTTAAAACGCAGGCATATGGAAACGAAAAAATCAAGAAAAGCCGACCTAAGAAACAAGAGTTTTTTATTTCTGCAAATTGGAATGGTTGCCGCTTTAACCATTGTTTTAGCTGCCTTTCAATGGTCAACCCACGATAAAATGAACCTTATTTCGTTGGGAACCATTATTGAAGCGGATTATGATCCGGAATTGATTCCTATCACCCGGACTGAAATTGAACGCCCAAAACCTCAACCCCAAACGGTAGTCCAAACCTTTGAATTGGTGGAGGATGTGGTAGAGGTTCCCGACGTTGAAATTCAATCGACCGAGGGGAGCGAACAGGCCGCGGTGACTATTATTCCAATGGTGGATGAAAAACCTGTTGCAGATGATACCGAAGAATTCATTATTGTTGAAGAGATGCCTGTTTTTCCGGGCGGAGATAAAGCATTAATGGAAACTATCTATAAAAACATCGTGTATCCTGAATTGGCAAAAGAACACGGAATTGATGGTAAAGTTTATGTTGGATTTATTGTAACAAGAACAGGAAAAGTTGATAAAGTAAAGATTGTTCGAGGGGTAGATCCTGTTTTAGATAAAGAGGCCATGCGGGCAATAAGCATGTTGCCCGATTGGATCCCTGGGAAACAAAGGGGAAAAGCAGTCAATGTGGCTTTCACAGTTCCTATAAGTTTCAAATTGAATTAAACATTTCCCGTAATTTTTTGGCATCCCATAAACAGGGAAACACCGATAATACTACCTACTTGTAAGCAGGTCCGTATTATCGGTGTCCTTTTTCAAAAGTTGCTTTCTATTTGTAAGCTTTTAGTAAAAAGCTGCCCTTTTTTGGCAACCCGTTTTTCCTCTCCTTTGTTTTTTTTGAAAAAACGTCATCCTTTTTTTAAGATACTTTGGCAATGTAACCTTACTGAAACCCCTGGATGAGATGCTATTTCAACCCGGTAAGTTTTTCTTTGGCCAGATTGGCTGCTTTCCCTGTGGGATATTGGTTTAAATATTCCTGATATGAATCGGCCGTATTTTCATATTTTGCTTTTTGCCAGGCTGCAATCTCAATGGCGTCCATGGCCTTTTCTTTATAAGTGCCTGTTGGGTATATTTTTAAATAATTGCGCAATGCCGTATCAGAAAATTGCGAAGCTGCAATGTTGTATGCTTCGATAAAAAAAAGTTTTTCTTTGGTCTGTTTTACCATTTCAATAAATTCCCCTTTAGGGTAATAATCAATATAAATATCGCACAGGCGGATTTCATTCCGTTCAGTAAGGATTTTGTATAGCTTTCTATCGGAAGGGATAAGGTTGATGACAATAGGCTTTTGATTCGGTGTGGCTACTGTTGACGAGGCCATTTTTTTATAAGTTGACTGAAGGTGCAGTTCTTCAAACTTTGAATCTATGGTAAATTCGCCTTTGCTGTCGGTAACCAGCTTTGTTCCTGTCTCTTGACAAAGAATTTTAACACCTTCGATAGGGCCATCAATACCAGTTACAATCCCTTGATACTTGTTTTGTGCAAACGATGAAAAGGTTAAAGCTACAAGTGCAGTGCTAAGTATAATATTTAAAGTTTTCATAACAACCTCCGTTTTTAATAAATGTTAAATTAATGTTAACTGCATGTAAAATTAAGGTTATATACGGAAGCAATTGCACGAAGTTTATTAAGTTAATATTACAAATAGGTTTTAGAGAAACACCATTGGTTGAACCTTAAACTTCCTCAGGAAATAAATCATGCTGCTGTTGGGCAATTTTCATGAGTTCCTGTTCTTTTCGTTTCATCTCCTCTTGCGTGGCTATCAGTTCCTCCATATTTTGCCGTAGCTCTTCTTCCTGTGCAGCCAGTTCATCTTGTTGCATGCGCGATTCAGTCAGGAGTTTTGATGTTTGTTCATGGATATTTACCATCGAGATGGTTGAAGCCAGGTTGTTGCCTATTTTAGAAATGAATTCGAGATGGTATTCTGGAAATTCATGAAACGAAACCAATTCGATCACTGCATACACCTTTCCTTCCATCACCGCCGGAATTAACGAGATACTTCGCGGACTTGCCTCACCCAGGCCCGAAGTTACCTGTACATAATTCTCAGGTACTTCAGTCATGTATATCGGTAATTTTTCATAGGCACACCGGCCTATTAAACTTTCGCCTACGCGGAATTGTTTTTCAATTAACTTTTGGCGGTTGTAGGCTACGGCAGCTTGCAAATTGTAATAAATATCTTCAGGGTTTTCTTCGTCAATAACAAAAATCCCACCCTGAACAATTTTCAAATAGTCAACCAGTTCGCGAATAAAATGCAAAGAAAGGTCGTTGATGTTGTCGGAATGACTACGCAAGATGTCGCTGAATTTGGCTATCCCTTGATTGATCCAATTTTCCTGTTCTTCTTTTATCTTCCGTTGGGCCTCAATTTCCTGGGCTTTTACCAAACTTTCGCGCATGTTGAGCAGTGAAATCCCAATCTGGTCTTTTTGGCTAAGCAAATTATACTGAATCTCGAAATTGTTCCTGGCAATTTCATCGGCAAAACTGGATATTTTCTGCAAGGAGCCAATGAGTTTTTCAAAAGAGCGGGCAATGGCACCAATTTCATGGGCTGGTTTTAATGTCTGTGCATCAATTCTTAGATTCAGATTCCCTGTTGCTGCTTCTTCCATGATATTCCGCAAATCTTTCAGGGGTTTTTGTATCAGCCGCTTGATAAAAAAATTGGTTGATAAGAGGAAAACCAAACAAAGTGGAATGGCCCAATACAACGAATTGAATCCAAATTCGCTAACGGCAAAGGCCACAATGGCACAAAACATAGAGGCCAAAAATACCAAAAGGGCAGCTGTAAAAACAATGGTTTTACGGTACAAAACCCGTACAACGGCGTAACCAAAAGGGATAAGTCCAAAAAAGACAATAGCAATAAAAATTAATAAATCTTTCATAAAATTGGGTCTGGTTTATTTAATCAGGAAGGAAAGATATTAAAATCTTTCAGAATCTTTAAATCATCGGAAGAAAAAATCGTTCTCTTAAATCTCAACTTTTATAAATTATTATGATTCTGTGAATTGCATCAGGTAATAAATTTAAGGAAATCACTTAATTTTATACTTTTAAAATATGTAGCTTTCATCAATACATTATTATTTGGTATTTCAGTTTACTATTATGCAAGAAGTTTTAGGCAGTCAAATTAAAAACATGAAAACTGTGTTGGTATGAATAAAGGAGTGTTGGTATGGGGATATTTATCCTCCTTTATTTTGCTGTTGGGTTCCATTTTCATGAATATGGATTTTATGGCAGGCAAGGTTTTATACCTTATCGGCTTTATGGCTTTCAATATCGGGTATTTGATTCCTCTCTTTTATGTTATTTTTCAGGAAAACCAGGAGAATAAAATAGGAATGGTTCTTGTTTTTGGGATTTTGGGATTTCTTGTTTTTTTAACCGGGGTTTCGTTTTTTGTAGTCAACTGGGGAGGTGGTATCGTGTTAATTTACGTAGGAGGCGGTATCTTGATTCTTGCCATATTATCCATCATAATTTTATTTCGCAGGTTTTACGAAACCCATATCGATTCATGGTTCCCCGTTCTTATTTTTGGGGTTTTTATTGTCGTCAGCCTGTTGACAGGGATGGTGCATCGCCAGGTGATGCGTTCGTTTACTGTTGAAAACAAAGAGAATGTGGAGCTTTTGTATTCGGTTCAAAAAAAGAACAATGAACTCTTCAGGCAGCTCATCATGCTCGATACCCTGAAGAATCCCCGCTTTACCGGGTTAAAGAAAAACTCTTTCATCCTGCGGAATGAATCACGGAAAATGAATCAATACATTGAAGATTTAAAACTTCAAATTATTAAAGAAGTGGAGGGCGATACGTACAAAATGTTCGAAGGGAAGGCGTTTGACAACTTGGTTCCCGTGCAATCGAATGTTGAAATAAATTCGGTGAATCGGTTTATGCTCAAAAAACGGGGAGGCAAAGCTTATGAACTGAAAGAGTTGATTTTTAACTACAAAACCATATTGTTTAGTTTAATCCCCGATGAGCAGGTCTGGTTGCATGAATACGTATCTATTACCATGAATACCAAAACCTACGAATTGAATAACCGCCGTTTTAATAGGACCTGGGAATACCAGCAGTTTTACAATTTTCCGATGATAGCCGTATTAAGTGCCCTGAGCAATATTCAATGGAAAATCAGCTTGGTAGAAGGGGAATTGCTCAACTATTATTACCAGGAAGCACTTAAACTTGGAAGGGGCAACTTACCTGTATTGCATGAACCTTTAGATTCAATATCATTAAATTCCATGTAATTTTTTTGATGTAGGTTTGTATCTAATAAAAAAAAAGTTAATTTTGCACTCCGATTTTGTGTTAAGTACATAAGAAATTGAGTGATACAGCATAACAAGAAAAAAATTGAGCAATGAAAAGAACGTTTCAACCTTCGCAACGAAAGAGAAGAAATAAACATGGTTTCCGCGAGAGAATGTCAACTAAAGCCGGAAGAAAAGTATTGTCAGCCAGAAGAGCTAAAGGAAGAAAAAAGCTTACCGTATCTGATGAAAGACGCCATAAAATGTAATTTTTTGCATAAAAAAAAAATAAAAGAAGAGCAGGGGTTTTTTCCTTGCTCTTTTTTTATGCTCACAAAAGAATTACTAAAAGTTAATTTATTGCATGGAAATTCTCAAACTATAATTCTATTTTTGTGGCTAGTGTCAAGTCAAATATAAAAAGTCGGGTAATATTCACCCGGTGACTTTTTGATTATAGCATTATGCTTTATTTTACACCCGGAGTCACCGGGTGAATTGATGCAAACACATGCTTGACTTGACACTAGGCTGTTTTTACACTAACCGAAAACATTAAATGTCCAAGTATGAGATGGCAACGGATCTTTAAAAAACAAGTTTTTTGGCGTACCCTTCTTTATTCGTTCGGGTTATATGTAGTTTTGTTTCTATTTGTGGCTTTTGGGCTGAAAATATACACACATCACGGAAAGTCATTCCCGGTACCCGATTTTAAAGGATTAGAAAGGGAACGGGTTTTTGAATTGGCTAAGAAAAACCATTTGAACCTCCAGATTATTGATTCCACCTACCTGCCGTATCTTACCAAAGGGAGTGTGATTGAGCAATCGCCACAACCTGGTGTTCATGTCAAACGTAACCGGACAATATTTTTAACGGTCAATGCGTTTAACCAGGCAAAGGTTGAAATGCCAAACGTGGTAGGAGTCTCCTTCCGGCAGGGAAAAACAACTCTTGAAAGCCGGGGGCTGAAAGTTGGAAGGTTAATTTATGCACCCGATTTTGCCAAAAATAATATCTTGAAGCAGATGATTGGAGGAACAAACGTGAGCCCGGGAGAAATGATAGAAAAAGACCAACGGATTGATTTGGTTCTGGGCAATGGGTATGGACAAAGTACCAGTTCCATTCCTAAACTGTTCGATTTGAATTATTCACGGGCCAGCAACGAAATTATTGATGCCTATTTCAATGTAGGGCGGGTAAGTTACGACAGTAGTGTTAAAACTTATTCTGACTCCATTAGTGCCAGGGTTTGGAAACAATACCCGGCATACTTCGAGGGAGGGCGCGCCGTGATGGGTTCCCGTGTTGACATTTGGCTTTCAATGGATCCCGCACAATATGTTAAAGCTGAATTATAAATAGTTCATACAATGTAATTCATTGAAAAGGTGATGATGAAAAAGGGTTTAAATAAATATGGGTTGTTATTTTTAGGATTCATGGGTTCTCAAGGCAGCATTTTTGCTCAGGAACGGTTAACTCCCATTTCAGAAAACCCCATGTTGCAACAAACCGAAAAGCCAAGTCCAAAAAAAAGCTTGAGCACCAGTTTACCTTTTTTCGATGATTTTACCGATAATTCACCCTATCCATCCACTGCAAATTGGTCCGATGGCAATGTTTTTATAAACAACACATACGGAAAAAATCCGCCATCAATTGGTGTAGCTACGTTTGATGCCATTAATGATTTGGGGTTTATTTATCCGTCACTTTCAGAAAATCCGTCAATGGCAGATACCCTGACTTCACGGGTGATTGACTTAAGTGGGGCTGCATCAAATTCCGTGTATCTATCGTTTTATTACCAACCCCAAGGTTGCGGTGATGCCCCGGAATGGAATGATTCCCTACTTCTTCAATTTATTACTCCCGATACGGTGGCCACGGTTTGGTTTGCCAACGGTTGTGCATTTGAAACTTTTCAGGTGGATACGCTACAAGCCCCAATGAATGGTGTGGACACATTGCTTTTTAAACTGGTCCATCTGAGAGTTGACGAAGAATTTTTATCCTCAAATTTCCAGTTCCGGTTTGTCAATTACGCGAGCATACATATTGATGTATCCATGCGCACAAATCGCGATCAATGGAATATTGACTACGTGTATCTAAACCAGGATAGAACAGCCACTGACACCATTTTTCGCGATTTAGCCATGGTAACACCTCCGGGCTCCTTTTTAAAGAACTACTCATCGGTACCCTGGGCTCATTTTAAAACAGCCATTGATAAGGAACTGAATGGCGTTTATTTTCATGTACGGAACAACGATGCCAACGGGAGGAACCTGAACGAGATCAATTTATATATTCGTGAAGAAGTTTCGCAATGGGAAGATTCTTACCGGGTTGGGCAAAAAAACCTGGATGCATTTACCAATTATTCCGACCTCAGGTGGCAGTTTGTAGAACCGCCCTTTGTATGGCAAGCAAATGAAAAGGCTTTGTTTACCCTTACTGCCGAACTCGAAACCGATGGCGTTGACCAACCGCAAAACAATACAGCCTACCGTCAGGTGGTTTGTGAGAAATACTATTCCTACGACGATGGTACCGCAGAATATGCTTACAATATTGATGAAGATAGCCGAAAGGCTGCCTACAGGTATCATACCTATGAACCCGATAGTTTGCGGGGGTTTTTTATGTATTTTTTGAGGAACAAGGATCAGGAATCGGCATTGGAATCATTTATTCCCTGTATTTGGAGCTCTGAAGATGGTAAACCTGGAACCTTAATCTATAAAGACGGAACTGCCAAAAAAGTAGCATTTGGTGACAGTTTAAATCAATTTGTTCCTATTTGGCTCGATAGTGCTGTTTTTATCGAAGATGACTTTTTTATTGGCTGGGAACAGGAACAAGGGAAGAGCATCAACCTGGGTTTTGATGCCAATACCAATACAAGTTCTAAAAGATTCTATTATAACGGCCAATGGTATGAAAGTGATTACGAAGGTTCCTTAATGCTGCGGCCTATCTTCAGTAAAGAGAAAATAAATACTGCTATTGCAGATACAAAAATCCCCGGTCCGGCATTTCAACTTTTCCCAAATCCTTCCGATGGTGAGTTTACCTTACAAAGCGATGATGGGACTGTGCAAGGGGAACTATTTATTTACAATCACGTGGGAATATTACTTGACCGGACGGAACTTCAACTTGAAAATTATAACTTTTCACACCTTAACCAGGGATTATATTTTATTCGGATTGAGACAACAGATAAAAAGACACAAATCATAAAGTGGCTTAAACAGTAATCGGTAAACATGATAGACGGAGTGCAGGAGAATTTTGAGGAGCAGGAAGAAAACAGTGAATTGTTTGAGCATTTTAGGTTTGTTGCCGATAAAGGGCAAGGATTATTACGGATTGATAAATTTCTGCAAATCCGGGTGGAGAATGCCTCCCGTTCTAAAATACAGGCTGCCGCAGAGAATGGCTCCATTTTGGTGAACGATAAACCGGTAAAGGCCAATTACCGTGTAAAACCAGGTGATGTTATTTCAGTGGTTTTGGAATACCCACCCCGTGAAATTGAAATTATCCCCGAAGATATTTCCATTGAAGTTATTTATGAAGACGATTACTTAGTGGTGGTAAACAAGCCTGCCGGTTTGGTAGTGCATCCCAGCTATGGGCATTATACAGGTACGTTAATCAATGCCTTGGCATACAGATACAAGGATTTACCTATTTTTAATGGTAGCGATGCCCGTCCGGGCTTAATCCACCGGATTGATAAAGACACATCGGGTTTATTAGTTATTGCCAAAACCGAAGCCGCCAAAACCCACATTGCCCTTCAATTTTTTGAGCATACTACCCACCGCAGGTATGTAGCTTTGGTCTGGGGAAGTTTCGATGAAGAAGAGGGAACCATCACCGGGCACGTTGGGCGGAGCCTTAAAAACCGGAAAGTGATGGACGTTTTTCCCGATGGAGAATACGGAAAACATGCCATAACTCATTACAAAGTCTTGGAACGTTTGGGTTATATAACTTTAATAGAGTGTAGGTTAGAAACCGGCAGAACGCACCAGATAAGGGCGCATATGAAATATTTGGGGCACCCCCTGTTTAACGATCCGGAATATGGAGGCGACCAGATTTTAAAAGGAACCACCTTTACCAAATACAAACAATTCGTGCAAAACTGTTTTGCCTTGTTGCCACGCCAGGCTTTGCATGCCAAAGAACTGGGGTTCCGTCACCCAAAAACCAACCAATTTGTTCAGTTCGATTCACCCATTCCCGATGACATGACTTCGGTGATTAACAAATGGCGGAATTACATTTCAGACAGAAACAACCAATAGGCCATGTGATAATTCGTTAATGTGGTAATTAGCTGATGTGTAAATTAGTAAATGTGAAAATTAATTCGTGAGGTAATTCGCAGATAAACACATGAGTTACTATTTGGCTAAATTTTGTTTTTTGTAGCGATCCATTTCCCGTTTCGACTCCTCGCTCTTGAGGCTTTGCCTTTTATCATATTCGCGTTTGCCTTTTACTAAAGCAATTTCGAGTTTCACAAAACCTTTTTCGTTAAAAAAAAGTGACAGTGGAACAATAGAAATCCCTTTTTCTGCCACCCGTTTTTCCCATTTGTTCAGTTCACGTCGGTTAAGCAGTAATTTCCGTTGGGTTTTGTTTTTTGAAACCACAAAACGTTCGTTTTCACGTTCGGCCAAATACATATTGCTGACAAAAAGTTCGCTATTTACATAACTGCAATACGATTCCGATAGGCTGGCCTTTCCATTTCGTATTTGTTTGATATCGGAACCAATCAGTTGAATGCCTGCAATATAAGTTTCGATCACGTGGTAGTGATGCCAAGCTTTTTTATTTCGTATTTTCGCAGGTGCCCCTTTTTTGCTCATGGTACAAAGAAAATAAAGGTTGTGAGAAAATACAAAATTCAACATTCCATTTTCCTGACTTTGGTCTTCCTTTTTGTATGTTCCGGCTTTCCTTTATATGAATCAATTTTAACAATAACATTACATTTTCATATCATCCAATTCTTTGGTATTTTTGGCAGATGAAAAAAATGGTACAATATCTTAAACTGCCTTATCCCTTTGAAAGAAAAAAATGGAGCACCATTGTTTTGATAAGCCTGTTTGTGAGTTTTTTTCTAATTGTATTTAAACCTTTTGGTTCTAATGGAATTGTTTCGCCTTGGCGCAATTACATAATGGGTGGGTATGGGTTGGTTACTTTTGTGGTATTGGTGATAAACCTGATACTGATTCCTTCCCTTTTCAAAAAATATTTTTCCAATTCGTATTGGACCCTTGGGATCAATGTACTTTGGTTGTGTTGGATTCTTTTCACAATTGGGCTGGGCAATTATTTTTACACCATCTGTTTTTTTAGTATCAAAGGTACCTGGTTTCAGGGTTTAATAAATGCACAAATAGGTACCCTATTAGTTGGATTTTTTCCGGTCACTATATTTACTGTTCTTACTTATCATCGGTTGATGCAAAAAAATGTCAGTGCAGCACAAACCATAAACGGGCAACTGCATCAAGCCAATTATAAGCAGAATACCGGAAGCAATTTATCATTTACGTCTGAAAACGATAAAAAAGGTATTGAATTGAACGACTTTGAGTTGATTTACATTACCTCCGAGGGAAATTATTGCACCCTGTATTATGAATTGGGTCAACAAATCAAAAAGCAGATGATCCGAAGCACCTTATCCCGGATAGAAAATCAACTAAACGGACATCCCTATTTTTTTAAATGCCACCGGGCTTTTATCGTTAATTTAAAGCACATTGAAAAAACAGTGGGCAATTCACAGGGTTTGAAATTGATTGTAAAAGGTGGAACTGAGATTCCGGTTGCCCGTAATTACATAAAAACTCTAAAACAGGAGACTTCCCTTTTATCAAATTTGAAATAAAATAGTATCCCGTTTTCAAATACCATTACCACCCATCCCTAAAAATTACCTTTCGTCCCAGTGTCTTGCATTTCGTCACAAGACAAGGTTAAATATCCCAGTTTTCAGGTACTTCCGGGTTTACTGTGTATTCTTACCATGCAATTATGCAATTAAAAATTTGTTAAACTTAAAAAGAATTAAAATGAAAAAGTATTGGATTTTAACAGTAGCCGTAGTTCTGGTAATTGTTGGTTTAATTGTAGAACATTTTTATGGAAATCAATGCCATAGTGGCGAATTTGCCAGAGGATATTTTGCTGCGGGCGATTTTGCCATTGGGGTTTTTGCTGCCGGCCAGTTTTCTATCGGCATCTTCTCGGCAGGTATTTTTTCTGTTGGGATATTCTCAATTAGTATTTTTAATGTGGGTTTGTATGCAGTTGGTTTTTTTGTTTGGGGTTGGAAAACCAAAAAACCCGTTTTTACCACAAATGAAGCCCAACAAACACTTAAATCCTAAATTATGAAACAGGTTGTTTTTGTAATGATGCTGGGTTTGATGCTTGTTCAATCCACAATGGGTCAAAAAAAATTAGAAATTGTAGTTTCAGATTTAATTTCCGATAATGGCAAAGTCAAGCTTGAATTGCGGAATAATTTAGATAGCGTCGTCCGCAGCTTTGATCTAACCATTGAACACAAAGTAAGTCGGGTAAAATTAGATTTATTACCCTTAGGAACCTATTTTATCAATTATTTTCACGATGCAAACAATAACAAAAAGTTTGATACGAATTTTTTGGGAATACCTCAGGAAGGATATGGTTTTTCGAACAATCCGGAGGCAAAATTTGGTCCTCCACCCATGGAAAAACTTTTATTTAAAGTGGGTTCCGACACAACCATTGTCTTAAAAACTTACTATTGGTGAGAAAATTGGGGCTTTTAAACCCCAATTTTTATTTTAAAATCCATTACGTTTGTGCATGCAATTCAATTTTTTTTAAATAATTTGCCTCCCAATCGAAAGAAATCAATTAATATAGAATTGCATGAAAACCATTGCTATTGTCTGTGGAGGATATTCAAGAGAAGAAGTTATATCGTTGCGCAGTGCCGAACAAATTGTCCAGGTTATTGACAAACAAAAATACGAAACCTTTACTATCCTTATCAATAAAGAAAAATGGGTGGCTAAAATCCCCGGAAAAGACATTCCTGTTGCTAAAGACGATTTCAGCTTTATTATGAACGGACGAAAAGTCTCGTTCGATGCCGTTTTTATGGCCATTCATGGGGCTCCCGGCGAAGATGGCCGTTTGCAGGCCTATTTTGAGATGATTGGAATCCCCGTAACCACCTGCAATGTGTTTGTGTCGGCGTTAACTTTCAATAAATTTGCTACCAAGCTTTTTGTAAAGGAATATGGCATCCTGACCGCCGATGCCTTGATGTTCCACAAAGGAAAATCTATCGATACCAGAGTCATTGCCAAACGGTTCGGATTTCCCATGTTTGTGAAGCCCAACAACGGTGGCTCCAGTTTTGGGGTAACCAAAGTGAAAGAGATGGCTCAATTGGAACCTGCTATTGAAAAAGCCTTTGCCGAGGATACCGAAATCATTATTGAGCCTTTTATCGAAGGGGGCGAATATACCTGTGGGGTTTTTAAATCGGATACCGAAACCTTATTGCTTCCGGTAACTGAGATTGTAAGCAAAACCGAATTTTTCGATTTTGAAGCCAAATATACCAAAGGGATGTCGGAAGAAATTACACCGGCCAGGCTTTCACCTGAAAAAACCAAAGAGTGCCAGGAATTATCATCAAAAATTTATGATTTGTTGGGCTGTAACGGCGTGGTGCGGATTGATTACCTTAAAAAAGAGGACCAGTTTTACTTTATGGAAATAAATACCGTTCCCGGCATGAGCGCCGAAAGCATTATTCCCCAACAAGCCCGCGCCTATGGGTTAACGGTAACCGAATTTTACACCAAACTGATTGAAGATGCTTTAACCCGTGGTTGAGAGTTGGTAGTTCGAAGGGGATTTTTTGTTAATTGGGTTTAATTTGTTGCATGGAATTTGATGCGTGGACCTATAATCAAAACCAACCCAATTAATAGCATTACCCAACCGGCATTTAGCAACATGGTGGTTTTAATCGAAATTAAATCATCGAGGACTCCAATCAGTAAATTCCCGAATGCGACACCACCCGCATAAAAGGAATAAATAAGCGATTGTCCAACGGAACGCATCTGATTTGGAACAATGTTATGTACAAAAGCTACCATGGAAACAAAAAACAACCCGATGCTGATGCCATGAATGACACCAATGGCCACGGCCACTTCTGGTTTATAGTTGATGCCGTATAAAAACATGCGGATGGCAGTGGCAAACATGGTGAACAAAAATACTTTTTTGGCACCGAAACGGGTAACCAGCTTTTTTCCAAAAAAGAAAAAGGGAATTTCGCTGATGGCTTGCACCGCAAAGGCCAATCCAATAATGGAATTCGGGGCTCCCAACTCGTGATAATATACATTGATGATTAAAAAAATAGGAGCAGCAAACAAACTATACGCAAAAACCAAAAAGAAAAAGTATAGTAACTTCTTTTCGCTTTTCAGCAAATCACGGATGACCTTAGGTTTTAACGATACCAAATGGGTTTTGGTGGTTAAAGGTTTGTATAAAAAGAAAAGCAACAACCAAACCAACAGAAAAAACAGGGATGCTATGGGGAAAATATAGTGCAGATGAGTGGTGTTAATGAATAATCCGGTAAGTAGGGAGGAGCTTCCCCAGCCAATGGAAGCCCACAAACGGATTTCGCCATAAGATGTTTTTCCTTTCGATTGTTCCTCGTAATCGAGAGCGACGGTATCGAACAACGAAACCATCGGATTATAGAATAAAGTGACTGCAATCATAAATAATGTGAGCCCTAAAAAGCCATCCCACAATAAAAATCCGGGAATTAAAAGAGTGGTAATTCCCATCGAAAGCAGGAGCATCCGCTTACGGCCAAATTTATCGGCCAATAAACCCCAAGCGGGAACCACAAAAATATTGTTGAACTGCTGGAACCCGGCAATGACACCAATCTCGAAAATACTTAATTGGGGAACCTCTTTCAGATACACGTAAAAATAACTCAGCCATGCAGCTGCAGCCATGTAACTGAACAGAAACATGAATTTGATAACGAGTTTTTGTCGGTTTAAAGCTTTATGAGGCATAGGCTTGTTACATAAATTTTGGCAAAAATAGGAATAACTTTTTCACTTCCTGATGATTTATTGGCCGACTGTGTTTATTTTTGTCACCTTCAATAAACTATAAATCATTCGTATGGATTCAATAATAAAACTAACCCAATATAGCCATGGAGCAGGTTGCGGATGTAAAATATCGCCCAAGGCCTTAACCACCATTTTACAGACAGCCATTCCTCAGGTTGAAACCAAAAACCTTATTGTAGGAACCGATTCGCGCGACGACGCTGCCGTGTATGATCTGGGCGATGGAAACGGGATTATCAGTACCACCGATTTCTTTTTACCGATTGTGGACGACCCGTTTACTTTCGGGAAAATTGCTGCCACCAATGCCATCAGCGATGTATATGCCATGGGGGGGAAACCCCTGATGGCCATTGCTATTTTGGGCTGGCCGGTGAATAAGCTTTCCACCGAAGTGGCCAACCAGGTGGTGGAAGGCGGGCGTGAAGTGTGCCGGTTGGCCGGAATTCCTTTAGCAGGCGGGCACAGCATTGATAACCCCGAACCTTTATTTGGATTGGCAGTAACAGGTATAGTCTCTTTAAACAAGTTAAAAAGGAACGATACTGCCGTAGCCGGATGCAACCTATATTTGACCAAACCGTTGGGTGTGGGGGCGTTGGCAACCGCCCAAAAAGAGGGAAAATTAAAACCCGGACATGCACATATCGCTTCCGATTCCATGTTGATACTGAACAGCATTGGCATCCAGCTGGCCGAAATGGAAGGTGTAAAAGCCTTAACCGATGTAACCGGTTTTGGGTTGTTGGGGCATCTACTCGAGATGTGCGAAGGAAGTAACTTGCAAGCCACTCTGAATTACCAATCGGTACCTATTATGGCACCGGCCCTTGACTACATAAATGAAGGTTGCATCCCCGGTGGGACCAAACGCAACCTGGACAGTTATGGTGAAAAGATTCAACTGCACGATGAAAAAATCCGGTTTATATTAGCTGATCCACAGACCAGTGGCGGGTTGTTGATTGCCGTTACCGAATCGGAATCGGAAAAAGTTGAGAGATTATTAGCCGAGCAACAATTATACAGCAGACCCATTGGATTTTTAACGGCATATCAGGGAAGGCAACGGATTATTGTCCTTCCCTGATTTCTCAATTCATTTCCCCGTAAAAATCGAGGAAAGTTATTATTTCGCAGGTAGTGATTTAAAAACAACTTAACTGGCTGTTAATTAAAATTTGCCATTGTTGTTTTTCCAGTTTTCTTTTGAAGGAATAGGCTCAATTACATCCCAGTGTTCGATTATTTTGCCATTCTCAACATTGAATAAATCGTAAAATGCGTTGTGTGAATTGCCAAAATACCCTTCACTCACTACTAATACAAAGTTACCTTCGCCTAATACTTTATGGATCTTTTCATACTTCAAATAAATACCCTGTTTGGCAAGTTCGCTTAAAGCTGAGCTTAACCCGGAAAGTTGGTCGGGAATTTGAGGATTATGCTGGATGTAATTGTCCCCATTAAAATATCCTGCAAGCTTTTCCATTTTGTTATTTACAAGAATATCGTCAATAAAATTTTTTACCAACGCTTTGTTAGCTTCTGTTTTGTCAAGGTCCTTAAGTTCGGTTGTACCATCAATCATGGTGTGTCCACTTGGATTTGGCTCGGCTGTTTCCTGTAAGTTATCCCAATGTTCTACGATTTTGCCATTTTCGAAACGGAAAATATCAAAACCGATTTTGGGGCCAAAGAAATTGTAATCGGTATGAGTAAACACATAATCTCCATCCTGAAAGGCCCTTACAGTATTTGCTTTTGCCGATTTTGGGGGCAATTGATGAAGTAGTGCGCCAAATCCGGCAAGGCCATCCGCTACTCCTAAATTGTGCTGAATGTACTTGGTTGGATTGATGTAACCAACAGGCCCGGCTTCACCTGTTTCGATGCTTTTTATTAAAGCTACTACCTTTTGTTTGTTCGATGTTTCCATTTTACTACTATTTTTAGTTTGTGAATAAACTGAAATGATTAACAATAATACTATTGTAATTAAAAATGTTTTTTTCATCTGCTTTGATTTTAATTATTTTGCAAAGCAAAGGTGCGGACAATCACAAACGTGGGAAAGGTAGATTTCGGACTTTGAATGATACTTTTGGGAATGCCTTTACAGGTGTTTTTCCCGGAACTCAGAGGGGGTCTGCTCAATATGCTTTTTAAAGTATTTAATAAAATTGGTGGGTTCTTCAAACCCCAATCCGAACGCAATTTCTTTTATTGTTGTATTACTGTAAGCCAATAAACGCTTGGCTTCCAATAAAACTCTTTCATCTATCAGTTCTTTCGGGGATTTGTCTAAGATATTGCTTGTTGCTTTATTTAAACGTTTCTCCGAGATGCTTAAATCGGAAGCATATTTATTTACCGATTTATCCGTTTTGTAGTTTCTTTCAAGCAAATCTTTAAATAGAAGCAAATAATCGAGATCGGCGCTTGCCTTAATTTCGTTAAATCCTTGTTTGAGTTTTACCCGCTCGGCTGATAACAGAAAATTGTGCAGGTAGTTTCGCAGAATATCGTGTTGGGCATAATCGTTTGTTTTTAAAAGCTCTGTTTCTATAGTTTCTATTAAAATTTTTAAATCATTTGGCGAGTCTGAGGTTTGGATTTGAGTTATTCCGTAAAGGTTGTTATACAGAATGGTACTTTGTAAAAACTGAATATCGTTGTAATTTTTACAAAAGAAGTTACTTGTAAACAATATTACCTTCCCATCATAATCGGTTGAAGTATCGAAAGAATTGACACAGTCTTTTGGGACGAATAAAATGGAATTGGGATGAATTGTTATGGGGTTAAAGTCAACAAAGTGCGTCGGCGAACCCTTCTGTATCCAGATGATATGGTAAAAGTCGGCTCGGTGGGGCGATGTTAGTAAGGTTTTGTGTTCACGGATCAAGTCAGCAATGTTGATAATCTCAAACTCAACAGGCAACCCATGTTTGAACTTGTATTTTTTAATTTCTGGTTTCACGATGTTTTACATTCAATAAATCCTCCGATAGCTGAATATCTATGTAAGCCGTTTTTTATTATTTCTTTGTCATTTTAATCAATCTAAAGTTGCCATTGAAATCTGCATCCTTATCTGTAAGTATTGTTAGTCCTGAATTATTTGCAATTGATTCAAAATCACGTGTAATATCAGTAAAAAGAAAATTTGTCAATACGTTTGCAAATCTGCGGAGGGTAGAGACTTTCTTATCCTTATGCACAAACTTATCAAAGATTACAATTTGTCCACCGTGTTTTAAAACTCGCCCTGACTCATTAATACAAGCAATAGGGTCAGGAATTACTGCAAGAATCAAGTGCAGAATTATCTTATCAAACGAATTGTCAACAAAATCAAGAGCTTGTCCATCCATTACAATCGATTGAACTTGGCGGTTCAATGTTTTATTGCGCTTTTTAATCCTTTCAATCATGGAAGGCGTAATATCCGTAGCGATAATCTCACAATCATTGGGCAGAAACTCTAAATCTAATCCGGTCCCAGCTCCTACTATCAGCACTTTATCACCAGCTTTTATTTCTAATGACTCAACAGACTTTTTTCTTGAATCTTTGAAATAACCTGCAATTAAATCATATCCAGGTGTATAAAGGGTATATCTGATTTTATTCCAACTATTAGTATTGATTTTCATTGTGGCACGGTGTTTTATGTCTTACACGTTGTTAGGGTGCGTTATTCTTTTGTCTTTTTGAAATATACGATAAACAACTCTTCCGCTTCTTTTTTTATCCAGTGGTCTATACCCAGACTCAATGATTTATCTATCAATGGTGCCGGAACAAATGGTGCCATTACTTTATATATTTCATCCGCTTGCAAATGGTTCAAATCTGATATTACTTTATTTACAGGTTGTTCTCCAGCATTTAACATCTCTCTGACATCTAATTCTGACGTTACTTTTGAATCGTCAAACCAATCAGGCCGTTTAGTATTATAATTCACTTCGTTTGCTAATTCAATAGTGTCTTGCCTAACCTCTTTTCTTAATAGGTTAATCAAATCCTCGACTTTTACATTTCCAACGACTGCTGCTTGTTGCAAAGTCGCAATTTTAGCAACTGTTTTTCTGAGTATCGGGTTCTTTAGTTTCTTAAATGCAGGCACGTAATTAATCAAGACATCCTCAAGTTGCGGATAGGTTTCTATTAGCTGCAGGACTTTTGTCTTGGGGCTGATTATTAATTTATGATTTTCCATGACTTATTTCTTTGAATATGATAAAATTCTTTGTTCTCCTTCAAGGTCTCTGTATCCTTGTATATTGTGAGAAACTTCAAGTGTCCCCAAGTATTCTCCTTTCTCGTTTCGTAAAGCAAAATACTCTATGTGAATCATTTTACCGCCCATATTTATCCAAAACGGTGCACGGTCTTCTTTTCCGCTCTTAAAATCATCAATAATTTTATCAACAATATGGGCACTTGCCGGTGGATGGCATAATCGAACATCTCTGTTCAAAATAGCACGATTTCGCTGAAAAATTCTCTCCTTGCCTTGTGAGAAATACTTTACTTTATCATCCTTGTCAACAAATGTCATATCAATTGGCAGGTGATTTAATATTGCTAATAATTCTTCGACCAAGAAATTACCTGATGGCAATTGAATACTACCTGCAATTTTATTCATTTCAGAAAGTGTATCTTCTTTAACCCATTCAGGTTTCCATGCTTTTGGTGGGTCGTATAAGCAGAAGCCAATTTCTAATGACTGCTTTTCTATTTCGTACCAGTCAGCATCTGTTAATTTGTCTAAAGTCATAGGAAAGAGTATTTCTTCCTCCTTTTTTGTCATATCAACAACCTGATTGATTGCAGGCAGCAAAATAATCTCTGATGACGCAAGCAACTCATCGACTGTAATATTTTCGGTTTGTAACATCTCTATGCAACCTTTTATGAGTTCACGGATTTCATCGTGTTTACCCCACATTACTTTCGGGGGTCCGGTAATACCATAGTTTTCAAGGTAAGGGAAAATCAAATATTCTTTTCTTTTGTAATGTTTGTCAACATCGAAAAGAGCATTGTAAAAGCCTCTAAGCTTAAAAATTGAATTGTTATCGAACTGTTGGCTTTCGCTTATCGTTTTTATTGATGATACAATTTGATTTGCAAGAGTTTTTAATTCTGCATTTTCCTTGAGCATCACATCTATGGGATGCCCTTCGGGAACTTGTTTCGATGCAGAAAGGTCTATGTTTCCATGCAAAACAGCTCCATGCACATCGCATAATTTAAGAACTTCCTCTTGAGGTAATCCAGATTCAATTAATTCTTGTTCAACCTCAACTACTTCGCCATAAGGTATTTGTTGAAGTGTTTCAATTAATTCGTGTCGAACTTGTTGTTCTGAATGTCCGCTGTGCAATTTTAGAATTAACTCTTTGAGCTTCTTCTTTCTATTTTCCGAATTATTTATAAGTTCACTCATTTTCTTTATATTTTAATAATGTGCAAAATTAGACTTTAAAACACAACATTTCAATCCCATAAAATGATGATTTTTATTGCTGTTGTATAATGCGCCATAACGGATGGCGGTATGCGAAGTTGGGGAAACCGTGGAAGCGAAATTATCCGCCGTTAAGAAACTTGCCAGCGGGCTCTGAACTTGCAATTTGCTCTGAAACCCGCATGATGTATACACTGTTAGCACACGTTTTTGTTTTTATTTATTTTTTTGTTTCTTTTCTAGGAGATTTTTACGTCTCATTTCCAATTCAGGTAATTTCTTTTTATACTCTTCAACATTCCACGTCATTCCATAGTCTGAAATATAGTCTTGTAATGTACCAAGTCCAACTTCTGCACGTCTTTTATCAACGTTATCAGGGTCAATAAGAGGAGCCACAGTCCATTCACCTGTTTCCGGGTCCGGACCAATTTGACTACCATAAATTTGTCTTTCTCCTTTTCTTAATGCTACTCTATCTTCTAAAAACGCTAAATCTTGGGCTTTGGCATTACCATTTTGAACAGCTTCGTGCATCATTGGCAAATAATTTTCTTGCGTTTTAAGATCAGAGTGTTGAATAACTAGGAATATGGTAGTATTTCCTTGATTTCCGACAAGATCAGCGCCAAGCCAGCCATGCTCATCAAGTATTTTTTCAATTTTAATTAAGTTTATTGAATCTTGATCTTTTATTATTTTCAAATAATCTTTCAACTCTTTCGATTCCCAACCATATTCCTTTGCAATATCTTTGCTTCGCTGTATATATTGATCATTTCTATATTTTTGATCATCTACGTAGATAGTATCAAGTATCGCAACAAGTTTTTTGTCAAGATTTGCTTCGGCTTTCTCTATATTCTGTCCAAAAGAACAGTTAAATATAAAATATCCAAGAATTGTCAACGTTGTAATTTTTCTCATTTTCGTTTAAAATGTGTGCTAACGTTGAGTGTATGAAACGTAGCGGATTGCGTGGCTGCGAACCTATCCCCCATTACAAACCTTGCCAGCGGGGACTAAACTTGCGAATTGCACTGAAACCCGCATGATGTATACACTGTGTTACCATGCGTTAATTATTTTTATTAATTAAGTTCACAATCACCTTTGTCATAGTGTCTTTTTCTTCGGGCTTACTAACCGCAATCATTAAGGTCAGAGCAACAAGGGTATTATCTGCAATACGCTTATTTCCATTGTCATCAAATAATATACCATTGTGTTCAAGGAAATACAAGAACAAAAATGCTGCAATCCGTTTGTTTCCGTCTGAAAATGAGTGATTTTTAGTTATGAAATACAATAAATTTGCTGCTTTCTCCTCAATACTTGGATATAAATCAATCCCGTCAAAAGTTTGATAAATAGTTGATATAGAACTTTTAAAAGAATCGTCTTTTTCATGCCCAAATAAATCACTATTTCCGTGGATTTTTTTTGCCAAATTTATCTGAGTCATTGCTTCCTCATATGTCAATTGATAATGTTCCTTGCCTGAAGTATTATTTATCTCAAGTTTTTGATAATCATATTGGTCTAAAATATCTAATGCGTATGCATATTTTGTGATAATATTCAATAGACCGATACTTTCGTCACCTGTCAACTTTTTAAACTTTAATGAATCTCCAAGTATTTTTACAGATGTTTGAAGTTCTTTTAATTGAATATTTTGGTGAATTAATCGTTTATTATCAATGACGAACCCCTTTAACAAATATTCCTTTATTATTCCACTTGCCCAAATTCGAAATTGTATTCCACGTTTTGAATTTACCCGATATCCAACAGAAATAATTGCATCGAGATTGTATAACTTTATTTTTCGCTGTACTTGTCTTTTACCCTCTTGTTGAACTACCGAGGAATCCTCGGTAGTTGAAAGCTCCTCTAACTCACCAGATTGATAAATATTTTTGAGGTGAAGTCCTATTGTATCAGAGTCTTTATCAAACAACTGGGCCATTTGTTTCTGAGTCAGCCATACCGTTTCATTATTAAACTTTACATCAATTTTGGTCTGGCCATCATCTGTTTGGTATATTTTAATTGCAGATTCAGTCATTATTATGTTTTTCACAAATCTATAAAAACATTTCGAATATTGCTTTAGTTATCAGGATGTTGCTATTTTTTTAATGCATGGTAACGTTTCGCAGCTATGCCCAGCGCGGGATTGCGAGACGCGTCCGTATCCCCCGTAACAAACCACGATGCGAGACGAACAGTTGATTAACTAATTCACCCCCAATATTTTATACACGTTGTTGGGCATAGTTGTTATTTTTTTAATTCATATATTTCGCCTATATTTTTAATATATCCTACAAAACCATATTTATCTGTATAATACAATGTTGTAATGGAATCCTTATTGTTATCATTGTTTAATTTAAATTCATAGACTTTGTCAAATGTGTTATTTATTATCTTTTTGTTAGTGTAATAATTTGAATATTGAGAGACTTTAATCTCTAAAGCATCGTACCAATTAATTTTCGAATCAACATTAACCCCATCATCAGCATATGTATCAACCAATCCTTTAACGTACGTTATACAATTTCTATTATTAAAAGGAGTACCGTCACAATCATCTAATGTATCGGAAGTATAATATTTTATGGTATCTGTCATTCTTTTTACATAAACACATTGAAATTCAAAGATATCAAATGGTTTTTTTCCACAAGTTCCTGTAATCGACTCAAAATATTGTCCATTTATTACTGAATCCACAATAAGAACGTCTCGGTTTTTGTATGATTCAAATATCAATGTATCCTTATTTTCAAAGATAATTTTATAATCATTGGATAATTTGTAATCTCTATCATCTCCAAATAACTCATTAAGAAATCCCCGTTCACAAGAATATAATCCTAGTATACTTGCTAAAATAATTAATGTGTAGAATGTTTTCATTTTCTTACAATTATGCCCAACGGCCGCGGGTATGAAATGAAGCGGACTGTGGAGCTGCGTCAGCATCCCCCGTGACAAACGCTAATGCAGGCTGAACTTGCAAACTGCACTACTACCGCTTTATTTTATATACGTTGTTAGGCGGCGATGTGTGTCCTGAGTTACCATAGG
>DOTG01000028.1 GCA_003512955.1 Marinilabiliales bacterium | reverse complement strand
GTCCCAACGCTGAAAACAGGAGTATTTACATTTAATAAAAAAAGGAGGGCTTATGCCCTCCTTTTTAGTTCATCATCATTTCTACATTCCCCATGCTCTTGGTTTTTTCGTTCCGGTAAGCATTGGCAAACGACATAATGTTTTTTAATGTCTGTTGTTGGGGTTCAAAGGATTCATTAAGCGCATTAGTTAAAAATTGACTCTTTTGATCCACCTTACCCATTCCCAACATTTTTTTAAACTGAAACAGAAAAGTAAAGTTATACCTCATAGGCTCGGTATTTAAGATTACAATACAAACGTAACCAAAAAGCCAATAGTATAAAACGGACAAAATATTATTCTAGAAACTTTAAATGCTTGATTGTAAGGTGACTTCTTCTAACCTTCAGTCAATTGTATGTGTGAAACAAAGCTTTACTTAATAGCCAGATCTACATGAGATGCCTCCATCAACTTCCTAAGGTTGATTATTGCATACCTCATCCGGCCAAGTGCGGTATTGATGCTAACTTGAGTTTGTTCGGCAATTTCCTTAAAGCTCATGTCGAAATAAAAACGGAGCATGATCACTTCTTTTTGCTCCTCGGGCAACTTTTCCACCAACTTTTTTACATCACTGTTGATTTGAAAATTTACCAAAGATTCCTCGACGGTCAAGTCCGAAAACTTTGAAGAATTTAACAACGGGACTTCAGAATCATCGCTCGAAACTACTTTCAGATGCTTTTCTTTACGGTAAAAATCGATGATCAGGTTATGGGCAATCCGCATGACCCACGAAACAAACCTTCCCTCTTCTTTGTAAGTGCCTGAATGCAGCGAACGGATGACTTTTATAAAAGTATCCTGGAATATATCCTCGGCTAATTCGCGGTTTTTAACCACCATCAGGATATACGAATAGACTTTATTTTTATGACGATTTATTAAGATTTCAAGGCTGGATGATTGTCCACCAAGATATTGCTTAATCAAATCATAATCATCAAGATTATGAAAATTCATAACTACCTCCTTAGTTTTGGTTTAGGTGTAATTATGTTTCGATAAGCAATCCTCCTAGTTTTAAAGGTTAGTATTTTTCTATGAAGGCAAATATATTAAAAAAATTTTCCGTTCCTAACCTACATCGCAAAAAATTAACCAATCTTTGCAAAAATGTAGATTAAATACTGAATATATTACATCAAGTAACTGTAATACTTAAAATGACAACACATAAGACGAACGAAAAATTCATTCAGATAAAAGCAGCCCGGGTCCATAATTTAAAGAATATCTCACTCAACATTCCACTCAATAAACTGGTGGTTATTACAGGCCTGTCGGGAAGCGGAAAGTCGTCGTTGGCTTTCGATACCCTTTATGCCGAAGGGCAGCGCCGCTATGTAGAAAGCTTGTCTTCGTATGCCCGCCAATTCCTGGGGAGGGTGCATAAACCCGAGGTTGATTTTATTAAAGGGATTCCACCGGCCATTGCCATTGAGCAAAAGGTAAATACCCGCAATCCGCGCTCTACCGTTGGGACTTCGACTGAGATTTACGATTATTTTAAATTGCTTTATGCCCGGATAGGGAAAACCATCTCGCCTATATCGGGGCAATTGGTAAAAAAGCAACATCCTGACGATGTGGTGGATTATTTGATGTCGTTTCCTTTAGAAACCAAAGCATTAATTTTAGCCCCGATTCAGAATGGAAACAAACGCCCGCTCCAGCAAACGCTTGATATTCTTAAGCAGCAAGGGTTTTCAAGAATTGAAATCAACAATGAAATACTGAAAATAGAAGACTTTAATCTTGAAAAAACAAATGAAGATATTCATATTGTGATAGATAGGGTTGTGGTGAGTCAGACAACAGATACCGTGAGCCGGATTACCGATTCTGCTCAGACTGCTTTTTTCGAAGGACATGGAACCTGCCTGGTGCGTGTATTTCTGGAAGATTCGTTTACCGATCAGGTATTTTCGAACCAATTTGAAGCTGACGGCATGCTGTTCGACGAACCATCCGTCCACATGTTCAGTTTTAACAATCCTTTAGGAGCCTGCCCACGTTGCGAAGGATTTGGTTTGACAATTGGAATTGATGAGGATTTGGTCATTCCCAACAAAAGTTTATCGATTTATCAAGATGCCGTAGCTTGTTGGCGCGGTGAAAAAATGAATGAATGGAAAGATGAACTGATTCATCATGCGGGTAAGTTTGACTTTCCCATCCACAAACCCATCAGCCAATTTACCGAGTGGGAAATGGAACTATTGTGGAATGGGAATTCCTATTTTCAGGGTTTGCACCGTTTTTTTGCCTTTTTAGAAGAAAACAGTTACAAAATCCAGTACCGGGTGATGCTTTCGCGTTACCGTGGCCGCACTACATGTCCCGAATGCAAAGGTTCCCGCCTGAAAAAGGAAACCAATTTTGTGAAAGTTGCCGGAAAAACCCTCTCCGAATTGGTGGTCATGCCCATCGACGAGTTGTCGGCTTTTATATCAAATGTGGAGTTAGATGTTCATGATAAAAAAATAGCAGAACGGTTATTTATCGAAATCAAAAGCCGCATCCGGTTTTTATTAGATGTAGGTTTGGGTTACCTGACATTGAACCGTCTTTCATCAAGCCTTTCAGGTGGAGAATCGCAACGCATAAACCTGGCTACTTCCTTGGGTAGTAGTTTGGTAGGCTCGCTTTATATTTTAGATGAACCTAGTATTGGGCTTCACTCAAAGGATACCGAGCTTTTGATTAAAGTCCTCAGGAATCTTCAGCAACTTGGAAACACGGTGGTTGTGGTGGAACATGATGAGGAAATTATCCGGGCCGCCGATGAAATTATTGATATCGGCCCATTGGCGGGGGCTCATGGAGGCGAAGTGGTTTTTCAGGGAAATTCTTCCCAATTATTGGAAAGCAAGCAAAGCCTGACTACAAAATATTTAACAGGGCAGTTGAAAATTCCTGTTCCAAAGATGCGCCGCAAATGGAACAATTATATTGGCATTACCGGGGCACGCGAAAATAATCTCAAAAACCTGGATGTGAAATTTCCGTTGAATACCATGACCGTGGTGACCGGGGTTTCGGGTTCTGGTAAATCATCGCTGATTAATAAAGTATTTTATACGGCCCTCAAAAAGCGTTATGGAGGTCACGGCGATGAATCGGGGCATTTTGATAAATTGGTGGGCGATATGCATTTGATTGCCGATGTGGAATTCGTGGACCAAAACCCCATTGGTAAATCATCGCGCTCAAATCCGGTAACCTATATTAAAGCTTATGATGAAATCCGCAAGCTGTTTTCGGAACAGAAAGCATCAAAGTTAATGGGTTTTACCCCTTCCCATTTTTCGTTTAATGTTGATGGTGGCCGATGCGAAGAATGCCAGGGTGAGGGAACCATAAAAGTGGAAATGCAGTTTATGGCCGATATTGAATTGGAATGTGAAAGCTGTAAAGGAAAGCGTTTTAAACAAGATGTGTTAGAGGTTACATATCATCATAAAAATATTTACGAAGTTCTGGACCTGACAGTGAACGAAGCCATGGATTTTTTTAATGAAAAGCCTACTTCGCTAACTCAGAAAATAACCAAACGCCTCCAGACATTGGTAGATGTGGGTCTTGGTTATGTAAAGCTGGGTCAGTCGTCGAGTACGTTGAGCGGTGGCGAAAGTCAGCGTATTAAGCTGGCTTCGTTTTTAAGCAGGGAAAGGGACGATCAACCGTTGCTTTTTATTTTCGATGAACCCACAACCGGATTGCATTTCCACGATATAAACAATTTGTTGAAATCATTCAACGCGTTGATCGAAAAAGGGAATTCAGTTTTAATTATTGAACACAACCCTGAGATTATTAAAAATGCAGACTGGGTGATTGACTTAGGACCCGAAGGTGGAAAAAAGGGAGGGCACCTGGTATTTGAAGGGACTCCCGAAAACCTCATTAAATGTGAACCATCGTTTACCGGTAAGTTCCTTCGGGAGAAACTATAAAGAATACCTGATGATAAAATGTTAAACAAACTTCTTAATAGAGAAAAATGAAAAGATTATTATCATTAAAGTTGGTAACCCAATAAACATTAAATTATGATCAATAGGCAATGATAAAAACTCTTTACCAAATTCTAAAGCTGCTATAATGAATAATATTGCAACAATCATTGCATCACTAAACATTTTTATTTTATTTCGTTTTGTTGAAATCTTTTCTTCCAATTCTTTAAGCCTATCTTGAATATTTGATTTTAAGAAGGTAAGTCCCCTTTCAAGGTTTCCGTTATTAATAATTTCATTCTCAGTATGATATTGAAATATATTATCAACATATTCATAATTAATTAAACGATGAATTTTTTCTTGATTTGAAGAAAGATTTTTTAATGTTAGGCTAGATTTATTTTCTAACGACTGATTTAATAAATTATTAGCAGTTGCTAAAATATTTTCATTATGAACCAAAACCGAACTTGGAATCAACAAATAAGGGCTTATAATTATAGAATCTTTTACTACTTCCATTATTTCGTCTTCTTTTGAAAATTTTAACAGGGTACCTCTTGATAAGGATAAGAAAGATAAATCGCTTGACATAAAGGGTTTTATAGTATCATAAATTTCCTCTTCATCCATTCTATCAAAATCAAAAATACCCTGAACTATGCCACAAACTGCTTTTGCCAAACTCATTACCCCTTTATCTTCTATTTCGTGCCTTTTAGTGTCTTGAATTTGTTTAGAAAAATTATTAATAACATGTTCTTCTATTTCATTTGTCAATAGCTGAATGATACCAGAATTTAATGAAATTGAAGATTTTGAATTGCTTAATTCCATCATTAATTCTTTAATAGTCATTAATTTAGTTCTTCTATTTTTATATTTAAGGCATATATTTTCTTTCACGTCCGAACATTCTTGAATGCTTCCAAACTGTGTTGCTAGCTTTATAATATCTAACTCAGTAAAATAATAATCATTTTTAGGTGATATGGTTAAATGCCAAATTTTTAAATCTGAATTGTTAAAATAGGTAAAACTTAAAGAGGTAATTACATCTATTTCATTTTTTAATACCAGCCTGATGTGAATTTTCCCCTCTGAAGAATACTGGTAAGCTTTGGGCAACAATAATGTAATATTATCAACCGATCTAACAAATCGGCTATTGAGTGGAGCGAAGCTTTGGTTTTGATAATTTAATAGATCCTTTTCTAAAGAATGGAAATGTTCGCAGGTTTTGATTTTTTCTTTATTTTTTTTAGTAAATGATTGGTCTTCGATAAAATGATAAGTAATTGAGGCCTTACCTGAACCAAATTGATATTTTGAATCCTCCATCAAATCTTCCAATTCAATATCACCATTTTCATCCTCCATCTTATCTAATTCCAGATACATCTTTTCCAAATGAATGTTGTCTTCCAAATCTGTAATGCCCAATCCTTCATATAAATCCAATAAAAATGCCTTAATTTCAACAGCAGGTATTTTATTCTTTTTTTTATTAAATTGTGTAAACGATAGTAAGAGTAAATTATTTACTAATTTCTTTTTGAGGTCCAAAGGAGGCTGTACGTAACTAATATTAATCCATTTAGCACCAAGACCCGAGAAAGCCAGTAATCTTTCACTTGGAGCAAAATTGTCTGTTTTTGTTTCATAAGGATTATTTGACTCAAATACCACATTCTTTATTTCAATTCCTTTTTCATCTTTAATCCATTCAATTACTTTTGAAATCCCTTCGTTGATCAACTTTTTAGCAATCCCTTTTTTTCGATGGTTCTCTGAAACAATCAAATAAATTAAATGAATCGTTTGGCTTCTTTCATACCAATCAATTATTAATCCCCCGGTTACTTCCTTTTCCTGATTATTTGTTTCCAGGGTATCCAATACAATAACAGTATATGGTTCTTTAGATTGTTTTTGTAACGTAACCCTTTTTAATATCACATCATAATCTTCTCTTTCGTTTATATCAGGAAAACCATCTTCATAAATCGCTCTAAATGAATTTAATAAATTACTATTGTTATTAGTAGCCAGATCATAATAGTATTCCATGACAATGATTTTTAATTTTTAAAACACACTAAAACATATAGTTAGTCAACTATTTAAAAATATTTGAAAAATTTTTAATTTTTAGATTCAACTAAATTATGAAAAATAAAAACTTAAAGTGTGTAATCATAATATTGTTTTTTTAGTGACAAGAAAATCTTAGAATATTTTAAATCAAATTAAAAACAATAAATTTTCAAATAAATTATAGATATTAGAATCATGAAAATTGGAGTGTATCCAATCAAAAAAATATGACCTGATTCTGAATATAATGAAAATCTTACATACTTCCGATTGGCATTTAGGCAAACGGCTTGATACCTATTCCAGACATCAGGAACAGGTAGAAGTGCTTGATGAAATTATCCGGATTGCCGATGCTGAAAATGTCGATATAGTCTTGGTGGCTGGCGATTTATTCGACACCTTTAATCCTCCTGTGGAGAGTATTGATCTGTTTTACAAATCGTTGAAGTGTTTAGCAAATAACGGGGAACGGGCAGTGGTTTGTATTGCCGGAAACCACGATTCGCCCGACCGTATTGAAGCACCTGACCCCTTGGCCCGGGAATGCGGAATCATCTTTGTAGGATATCCCAATTCTGAGGTTCCCCTTTTCAAACTCGATTCGGGATTGGAGGTAATACGTTCGGAGGCTGGTTTTGTGGAACTGAAACTTCCCCACTGTAATGAACCTTTGCGTATCCTCACAACACCCTATGCCAACGAGATACGGTTAAAATCCTATCTGGGTGTTGATGATCCGGAGACGGAACTGCGAAAGGTATTAAAAGACCGATGGCAGCAATTGGCCGAAAAATATTGTGATATCAGTGGGGCAAACCTCCTTTTGTCGCACCTGTTTTTTACCAAAGAAGGGGCAACTCTGCCAGAAGAACCTGACGACGAAAAGCCCATTTTACACGTGGGTGGAGCCCAAGCGATTTATACATCCGATATTCCTTCACAAATACAATATGTTGCGTTGGGCCATTTGCATCGAAAGCAGATCATTGATCAGGAACCTTGCCCGGTGGTTTATTCGGGTAGTCCCCTCTCTTATAGTTTCAGCGAAGCCAATCAAACAAAATACGTTGTTTTGTTGGAATTTCAACCTGATAAAAGAGCTTCGTTAAAACCCATAGAATTGCATAAAGGATTACCATTGAAAAGAGTCCGTTCCCAGGGTGTTTCTGAAGCATTGGAATGGTTGAAACAAAATCCTGATTGCCTGGTGGAGTTAACCATAGTTACTGATGCCTACTTGAATGCCAGTGATCGTAAGTTGCTCAATCAAACACATCAGGGGATTATTCAAATAATTCCGGAAATGCTCCAAGGAACCGATAGCGATGGAAACCCGCAAACTACAAATATCAACCTGTCCAAAGGAATTGAAGAACTTTTTGCTGAGTATTTTCAGCATACAAAAGGGTTACCACCCGATCCATCTCTGATGGAACTGTTTAAAGAAGTAATTGCCAATAAAAAAGATTTTTAGAGTTTAGAAATTTGAGACCAGAGACCAGCAATCAGAACCTTATGATACCTATCCGACTAACCATACAAGGTTTGTACTCTTATCAGGAGAAACAGACTATTGACTTTACCAAACTCACGAGTGCCGGTATTTTTGGCATCTTTGGCCCTGTTGGTAGTGGAAAATCCAGTATCTTGGAGGCCATCACCTTTGCCCTTTATGGCGAAACCGAGCGACTCAACCAAAAAGGCGATGACCGGAATTACAACATGATGAACCTGAAATCGGAAGAACTGCTTATAGAGTTTGTTTTCAAAACAGGTTTGCCCTTTAACGAATACATGGCTTTGGTAAAGGGCCGCCGCAACAGCAAGCGGTTCGATGAAGTGAAAACCCTTGAACGCACTGCTTATCGAAAAATACAGGAAGGTTGGGGGCCTATTCTGGTTGAACAGTTGGAAGAAATTATCGGTTTGACTTATGAGAACTTTAAGCGGACCATCATCATCCCGCAAGGAAAGTTTCAGGAATTCCTTCAACTCACCGCAGCAAAAAGATCAGAAATGATGAAAGAACTATTTCATCTTCAAAAATATGAATTATCAGATGAGGTTGGGTTATTAGAAAAGAACAACGATGCCCACATGAATCAGTTAATGGGTATGATACAGGGTCTGTCGGAGGTAACTGAGGAGCTTATTCAACAGAAGAGGAGCGAATTATCGGAACAGAGCAAACAGCTTCATGAATTAAAGGTTCAACTGGAAAGCATGCAACAAAAAAGCCAGGAAATGAGTCAATTAAAGACTCTCCATGAAAGAATGGCCCATCTTGAATCGGTTTTAAAGAATCTGGAAACAAAGAAACCCGAAATGGAAGTGTTGGCAAAAAACCTGGCCGAATATGAATTCTGCCTGATTCATTTTCATCCATTATTGGCATCAATTCAGGAATTTGAAAAACGGATAACCAATTTTCAAAATGAAATAAGAAATTATACAACTGAACTGGACACTACCAAAAAACAAAACGAAACGAATATTCTTGAGTTGAACCAGATTAGACCTACCTTCGAAAACATTCCAAACCTAAAAAAACAGGTAGAAGAACTGGGAAAAGTCCTTCAAATAAAAAAGCTGCAGGCAGAGTATTTAAACCTTTCAAAAAGGGTGAGCGAAGGAGAACAATTCCTTATTGGGTTTCAATTGGAAATTGGCCAGAAAAATGCCAAATGGGAAACCCAAATCAAGGAATTGAAACAATGGAAAAACCAACGACCCAATGTAATGATACTGAACAAAGTTAGAGAATGGTATTTAATTAATAACCAACTAGATAAACAACAAAACGAACTTCAAACAGAAGATCAAAGGATACAAAAAGAAAAGGAAACACAAAAGGTGATTTTTGATAAAATACTGGAAGAATGGACATTATCAGGATTTGAAACCCTTCTGAACAGGGTTAACTTTACTCAAACGGTTTCTGAAAGAATTGCCGACATAGAATCGGATATACAGCAAAATGAGCTTGAAATGGAACATTTTGCTGTGCAAGCAAAGTTGGCGGCCTTTGCCAGTCAATTGTCTGGTGGCAGTCCTTGTCCCTTGTGCGGTTCGTTGGAACATCCCCACATTTTCAAACTTTCTGATGCCGATGAACATTTAGCAACCCTCCGCCAAACAAAATCAGAACTCAAAGATCGTTTGAATCAGTGCAGGCAATGGTTGTTACAAGGTCAGCAAGTCCAGATTCAGGAACAGGCCATTTTAACCCGTGAAGATGAACATCATAAAGATGTTGCACGTAGCCAGCAGCAAGTTGCCAACCATTTACAATTATTTGAGTGGCCGGATTTCTCGACTCCTGAATTGCTGAATCAAGCTTTTGATTCGTTAACGGTACTTGAAAAACAGATACATGAAGGTGAGCATCAAAATGAACAACTTCAAAAAGAATTGGATCAGGATTTACAAAAACTGGAGACATACAAAAAGAAAGTTGATGAGTTTCGGCACCAAATTATAGGTTGTCTTCGGGAGGAGGAAACGTTAAAGGCCCAAATTAGGTATATAATAATGGAAGAATGGCTACCTATACAAGAAACCCAGCTTCAAAGTGACATTCAAAATATTGAACAGACCATTATTGCTACTGAAAAACGATACACTTTAGTATTCAACCTACAGGAACAGCTTCAGAAAAAGATAGAACAACTGGCCCAAACCATCGAAACCCGCAAAAATGATGTGGAACAGGAGAAAAGTTCTTTGAAACAGAAATACCAGGAACTTGCAGATAAAATCACCCGGTCGGCTTTTACATCGGAGGAAAAAGTAAAAGAGATCCTGATGCTTGGAATGGATTTGGAAAAAGGGAAACAACAGTTGGAATCGTACCGCCAGCAACTTGCCATCAGCCAGCAACAACTTATGGATACGAGGCAAGCCATGAACGGAGCCTTTTATGATGGAATAGTTCACCAACAGCTCAAAGAGCAATTGGAAGATGCAAATCAAAAAACTATTGAAAAAAACAAAGTTTGCATCCAACTTGAAAACAGTCTCCAAAAAATGGATATGGACTTTAAGAAACTTCAGGAGCTTAACCACCAAAAAGGACAGCTTGAGGCTCGGGCTTCAAACCTTAAAACCCTTAAACAGCTTTTCAAAGCGAATGGTTTTGTCAATTATATATCCACCGTGTATCTGCAAAACCTTTGTGCCGATGCTAACGACCGCTTTTACAGATTGAGCGGACAAAGATTGAGCTTAGAGATTACTGAGGATAATAGTTTTCAGGTCCGTGATTTTATGAATGACGGTAAAGTCCGCCATGTAAAAACACTCTCGGGCGGGCAAACGTTCCAAGCCGCTTTATCTCTAGCACTTGCCTTGGCCGATAGCGTGCATCGGGACCATGGAACATCGGAAAATTTTTTCTTCCTCGATGAAGGGTTCGGCAGTTTGGATAAAGAATCGCTCCAATTGGTTTTTGATACATTAAAAACCCTCCGTAAAGAAAACCGGATGGTTGGCATCATCTCCCACGTTGATGAACTTCAGCAGGAAATTGATACCTGTCTGAAGATTACAAATTCCGAAAATTCAGGTAGCCTGATAACCCTAGGTTACTAAAAAATGACGTTTTTTGTTACAAAATCTGTATGCGTTAGGTGTATTATGTTGCATTTTTTACTAATAAATTACCCTAAAACGCCCTGTTTATGCGGAATTTTATTAACAAACCTTGTAAATGGTTGATAATGATCATGGTATAAAAAAAAATCATATAACTTGCTGTATTTCTTTGTTTTAAGTAACTATCATTCATCAAAAACAGGTACACTTATTAACAAATTTCAAGATAAAAAAGGCTGGAGGCATTATTTTTTCTGATGAAATGGGTAATTCTAAAAGAACTTTCTTTATATTTAACTGTGCTTTAAAAATATTATTATAATTTAAAAATTAACACTATGAACAAACAAGAATTAGTAGCAGCAATGGCTGCAAAAGCTGGAATGACTAAAGCCGATGCAGAAAAAGCATTAAATGCATTTGTAGAAACTACCAAAGAAACCCTTGGTAAAAAACAAAGCATCCAATTAGTTGGATTTGGAACTTTCTCAGTAAGCGAACGTGCTGCTCGTACTGGCCGTAACCCTCAAACAGGAAAAGAAATTAAAATTGCTGCAAAAAAAGTAGCAAAATTCAAAGCTGGTAAAGCTCTCGACGAAAATGTAAACAAAAAGTAATCGGGTTTTATACTGACATTTAGGGCGTTCCTTCCGGGACGCCCTTTTTGTTTTCAATAATTTAAATATATGCGTAAATTCGGCACATGATTGTTTTTCAGAAAATATTCCGAATCCCTATTATTAAAAATCTCGGCATTTTAATGACCGGAACCATTCTGGCCCAAATGCTGGCTATGGGTTTCCAGGTTATCTTGCGCCGGATGTATTCACCGGAGGATTTTGGTGCTTTTGCCGTTTACATGAGCATGATAGGCATTCTGGCCACATGGTCATCGCTAAGATATGAACAAGTGATTGTGCTTCCAAAAGAGGATGCCAAAGGAGATTCTCTGCTTGGACTTTCCCTGATTCTTTCCGTACTTTTTTCGTTATTCATTGGTGCCATCTGTTGGTTCTTTAGCCATCAGGTATTGGTTTGGACCGGGTTAGCACCAGAATACCACCATTGGATATATTGGTTACCTCTTTCATTGTTTTTATTTGGTACATACCAAGCCTTGAACTTTTACCTTATCCGGTTGAAATGGTTCTCACTTTCGGCAAATAACAAAGTGGTCCGGCGAGGCACCGAAGGTGTCATTCAAACTGCATTGGGAATTTTTCATTTTCCTATAGGATTGCTATTAGGTGATATTTTTGGGCAGCTATCAAATATCATCCATGCAGGCTACCGGATATTTACCACAGGAAAGTGGCCTCAAGTATTTTCATTCACAAGAATGAAAGAGGCTGCCCATACATATAAAAGTTTTCCTGTAAAAAATGGGATACCTTCCATGCTGAATGCCTTAAGTTTATTATTGCCGGTTCTTTTTATCAACCGGTTGTTTGATACCCAAACAACCGGATATTTCGATTTAGCCCGGATGGTTCTTATTCTACCTCTGGCACTGATTACAACTTCGTTGTCGCAAGTGTTGCTGCAACGATTTACCGAAAAGAAAAACCATAACACTTCCATCAAAAAAGAGGCTATCGGGGTTTTCATTTCTTTAACCCTTTTTTCGTTGGCTTTCGGTCTTCTCATCTTTTTTTTAGGCGAATTTTTGTTTGGTTTCATCTTTGGAAAATCATGGGAGATTGCCGGGCTCTATTCAAAAATACTGGTTTGGGCCTTTGCTTTAAAATTCATCATTTCACCCTTTAATATTTTATTTACCGCTTTCGAAAAAATTGGCATCCTTTCCATATGGCAAATTCTGTATTTCATAATGATTCTTTTTTTGAGTTGGATTCCTTTTCACAGCATAGAAGCTTTTTTAAAGGCCTATGTTTGGATAGAATTGACCAGCTATGGTTTGGTAGCTATTCTCGATTTTGGATTAATTTATACCTATGAAAAGCAATTAAATCGCAAAAATTACAGTTAGGATGTTTTTACTTTGTTTCAAGGAATAAACTTTTAATGATTAACGAAGTCTGTGGTTACTAAAAACAATATACGGGTCTGTCACCTAACCTCGGTACATCCGCCGTTCGATATCCGTATTTTTCACAAAGAATGCAAAAGTCTTGCCCAAGCTGGGTACAATGTTTTCCTGATTGCCCCAATTAAGGAACCTATTCTGAAAGAAGGCATTCAAGTGATACCTATTCACTTACCAAAGTCAAGGTTGGTGCGTTTCCTGGTGGTCACTTTTAAAATGTGGGTTAAAGCTTTAGGGACCAAGGCTGCCATTTACCATTTTCATGATCCGGAATTGATGTTTTGTGGCGTTTTGTTGCGGCTTTCCGGTAAAAAAGTCATTTTCGATATTCACGAAAACATCCGGTTATCGTTACAATCAAAAGATTGGCTTCCCGAATGGGCTCTATGTTTCGTGAGTGCTAGCTATTTCATAATGGAGCGTTTTTGCCTGATGTTCTTTCATCAGTTAATTTTGGCTGAAGAGTCGTATTTGAACCATTATCCAAAACATAAAAGTGAGGCCGTCTTAAATTTTCCATTAGCAAAACCCATGGAACTTCCAGAAAAAAAGTGGAACTCCGCCATCCGGTTTGTTTATAGTGGGGTAATACATCCACTCCGGGGAATATGGGAAATGCTGGCATTGATCCAAATGCTGAAAGAAGCAAAAACAGAGGCCACTCTCGATCTGGTTGGTGAAGTTAGGCCCGCGCCATTGGCTTTAGAAATCAAAAATTACCTGAACATTCATCAACTGAACCAGAACGTTTTTATTCATGGTAAAGTGGACTTTGATCAAGTAACCAATTTTCTCAAAAATGCCGATATTGGGTTAGCTCTTTTAAAGCCTATCCCAAATTACAAAGAATCGTTACCTACCAAAATTTTTGAATACATGCAACATGGACTGCCAGTAATTGCTAACGATTTTCCTCTTTACAAAAAATATGTAGAAGCTACCGGAACAGGCATTTGTATAGACATTGCATCCATGGAGACCGCCTTCCCATTGATTCTATCAATGATTCAATCCTCAGATAAATTAGCAATGATGCGGGGAAACGGACCAAAAACAGTGACTGAAAATTACAGTTGGAAAACGCAAGAACAAAAATTACTTTCGGTGTATCAAAACTTAACGTAAATTATAGATAAGAAAATAGCATGTATTATGGGCGTAAGTGTGGTTATTCCCTGCTTAAACGAGGAAAACTATATCAAGGATTGTTTGGATTCGTTAATTGAAAATGGATGTGATATTCCTGAATTCGAGATTTTAATTGTAGATGGAGGAAGTATGGATGCTACCTTGGACATCGTTGAGGGTTTTCAGAAAAAACAGCCATCCATCCGGTTGATTGAAAACCGCAAGAAAAAAACCCCATTCGCACTGAATCTGGGGATTCAGCACAGCCGATTTGAATATATTTTGATTGCCGGTGCGCATGCAGTATATCCAAAAAAATACCTACCTACGTTACTTGCCCATTTTTCAAATCCCGGAATAGATGTTATTGGTGGGGCTATCGCTACCAAAGTAAAAACGGAGACACCAAAAACCCGGGCCATCCAATGTGTACTTTCGCACCGGTTTGGAGTGGGAAACTCTACATTTAGGATTGGAGCCGGTTCCTTACAAATTGTGGATACTGTGCCTTTTGGGTTGTATAAAAAGAAGGTTTTTGATGTAGCCGGTTTATACAACGAAAAGTTGATACGGAACCATGATATTGAACTATCAAAACGGATTGGTAGCAAAGGTTTTAAAATCTGGTTAGACCCTACCTTACAAGTTGACTATTTTGCCCGTGAAACCTTTCAAGCCTTAGCCCATAATAATTATGGGAATGGATACTGGAATGTGAAAACACTGTTTATTACCCGAAATTTTTCATCACTAAGCATCCGTCATTACATACCCTTGGTATTTATCTTTTCATTGATACTACCTACCTTGTTTGGATTTTTTGTAAGCCCGGTATTTATCTGTATTGCTTTGGCTTCTCTAACATCTTATCTGGTCATATTGCTTTTAATTGCGACAAAAGAGATGAAAACATACTCCATAAAATACCTTCTATTAGCTTTTATCAGCTTACATTTCTCCTATGGATTCGGTTCTTTGGTTGGATTATTCTCATTGGTAAGGCCATGGAAATAAGAAGAAATTGGACAGACCGGTTTGAGGAATTATTAAAAAGCCAGCAGGTTGAGTATCTGCGTATGGAAGATATCCTTTTGAGAGAATATGGTTCCATCATTATTCCATTGGGACCTGTGATTCAAGAAAAGCCAAAATATGAAGTTGATGCCAGGTTTGTTTTTAAGAATTTAAAAGGGAAATTGGTCTGGTGGTCCTATCAAGAAAGCAAATCCGGGGAATGCCAATGGTATGCAGTTGTAAAAGACAAACATACCTTATTGGCAGATTATAAAAGTGCGAATACCCGGAATCAAATTAAAAAAGGACTTAAATCGAATGAAGTCCGGCGCATCCCTTTGAGATTTTTTCTTGAAAATGGTTTCCCGGTGTATAAAAAAGTAATGAGAAGTTTTAATTCAACGAAGAAAATCGAAGAACGTGATTTTGTAATAAACCACTCAGGGTATCAAGGCTTTGAAGACATCATTCACTTTTGGGGAATATTCCAGCAGGAAGTGCTTATAGGATATGCCATTATCTATTGCTATGAGAAACAGGAAGCTAATATTTCTGAGGTACGGATCCATCCCGGCTTTCAAAAAGATTATCCATCGTATGCACTATTTCACAACCTCTCGGAATATTACCTCGGTAAAGGTGGTTTTCAATACCTGAGTGATGGCTACCGGACCCTTTTGCACAAGACCGGGGTTCAGGAACTATTGATTAAAAAATTCCATTTCCATAAAGAACCGCTTCATCTGGAAGTAAGGTTTAGGCCCCCTTTTGATGTGTTGGTAAGATTTTTACGCCCTTTCCAACAGGCCCCATTTATCCCCTCTTCCCTAAAAGCAGTACTGAAGTTGCAAACAATTTATAACCAACAAAAAAGGCTACCGAAGTAGCCTCTATGTTTTATTTTTCTTTTGATTTTTTAATTTGATCAAATACAAATTTTCGCTGATCAAAAAATAAGATGATAAAAAAGCCAATTATCAAAGATATTCCAACAAAACGGGTCGTTAAATAAAACAAACTATTTTCTTCTTTGGTTGGAACAGAAAAGTCAAGAATTATTTCAAAAGGATCTTTGTTTAAAAATAAATCCCGCTCTATCTTTTGTTGCTGACCAATTAACTCCAGTACATCTTTATGGTAAAGTTTAGTCTCTTTTTCCCCAATTAAGAGCATCTCACCCATTTTTGCAACTGTTGGTTTATTATTAGAGAAATACTCCGCCTTTTTTAAACTATCCAATTCTATTATCTCTTTTTGCAATTTAGGTATTAATTGTTCCATTTGCCTCAACCTGATCTCGTTACGTTCCAGGACCCTTTGATTATTTGATAAATAATTCATTACACTTTCCTTGATTCGAGGGATTAAAAGAGTATCATACACCTCAATTTGGATACAAAAATTTCCATAAGTACGTTGTTTCATTATGTTCGTATCCATCTTCTCCATATCATCAATATCTTCAACCCTATCCCAAATACCGTCTTTATTAATATCTAATAAATAAGTCGCTCCAATATCTTTAACATTATTCATTTCATCTTCAGTAAATATGGTTGAAAAGTTCCAGTTATTAATACTTTGAATAACTTCAATATTACTAATGGTGTGCGAATACCCGACTAATTCGGTATGATAATAAAGCCGGGCAACTTTGTGAAAAACAATAGCTGCAATAATTCCTATTATGATGAATAGAAAAAACCAGAGAGTATTTCTTAGAAAAAAATAGAAAATTGCAACAAATAAATTAAAAAACCATTTGATCTGGTTCCCTATCCATTTGCCTATTTTGTTAAAAAGCTCAATCAAGTCAATTTCCTGTGGGGCATTTTTTGTTTCAGTCATAAGTTTTTATTTTAATTTAGAAGTGGTCAAAAATATAAAATTTTTAACAACGAACGAAAATCATCCGATTTTGTTTTATCGCCCATGCTGTCATAAAATTCGATCAACTGATTTAGCAAATGGATGATGGTTTCTTTGTTGGAACAAGGTTGAAAATAGGCCTTTTTGTTCTCCAACTTTTGCTGTTTGATAAATGCTTCAATCTCTTTTTTACCAAATACGACACCTTTGTTGAACGGATTTATATAAAACAAAACACCCTCGTTCATATCTTCATCAAAGGCCTGTAAAAGCGGGTCTTTATAACAGAGAATAAAATTTTTAGGTAACGCCACACCAAAAATAGGGATATTCAATTGCTGACAAATGCCTGCATATAAAATGGACAAAGCTATGGGCGAACCTTTTTTTGACTCAAGAAGTTGGTTGATATAATTACTTTGCGGACTGTTCTGGAATGTATTGCTCCGTGAATAATTGTGGACATCGAAAAAAATATGGTTAACAATTTTAATTTTCTCCAATGCTGTCAGGTTTTCATTAATCTCCAACCAAACATCTTTTTTGAGCAATTCTATGGTCTTCAGTATCTCCTCCTGATTTATTTCAGGATATTGAAATTGGGCAATCAACAAAGCCCCTTGCAGTAAGTCATTCCCTGATGACTCCCACTTTTTCAAGTTCGATTTGATGTTGCTATGGTGAATTTCCTGAATGATGGATTCAATCCTTGATTGAAATAACTCATCCAAAGAATTTTCCCAGGCAGTTTCTAAAAAAGGGATTACGCCGGTACCCATTTGGGTTAATTTATTGCGGATGGCCATAAAGACGGATTGATCCGGATCATCCAGCAGTTTAATTATCGATTGAATTTCCCTTTTATCCATAGCGGTTATTCGGTAATCCGTTGCAATACCTTATAAATCAAATCTTTTATTACTGGTTTATAATCTTTGCTATATTCTTTACGCATCCGGTTGGCAATAATGCAACAAACAGTGACAGCATTGTGGGCCAATAATTTCGATAACCCGTAAATAGCTGAACATTCCATTTCATAGTTGGTAATGCTGAGATTATTCGAACGAAATGCCGAAATTTTATCGTTGATGGCCTCATCTTGAATCGAAAGGCGTAACACCCTGCCTTGAGGGCCATAAAACCCAGGTGCCGAAATGGTCAAACCTTTCCGCATGTCGTGACCGATTTTTTGCATCAACAGTTCTGAGCCTTCTACAAAATAAGGTGCGGTAAGTTGTGGATTCCAGTTCAGATGCTTTTTAAATTGAGCCTCCATCTCCAGATTGGTCACGTCATTTCTGTGTGCGTAATAATTTAACAGTCCATCGAAACCGATAGCCATGGCTGAAATTACTGGAGTATCTACAGGAATATCGCTTTGCAAGGCTCCAGAAGTTCCGATTCTGATAAAATTCAACACCTTTTTTTCTTTTTTCTCCGTCCGGGTATTTAAATCAATATTTACGAGGGCATCAAGCTCATTGACGACTATATCTATATTGTCGGTACCAATTCCGGTTGAGGTTACCGTAATCCGTTTACCATGGAATGTACCTGTATGGGTAATAAATTCGCGGTTTTGCTTTTTTACTTCAATGGTATCAAAAAAAGAAGATACCACCTCAACCCTGTCCTGATCGCCAACCAAAATAATAGTATCGGCAATATCTTCAGGTTTTAGGTGCAGATGGAAGATGCTTCCATCCTGATTAATAATTAATTCTGATTCGGGAATCCTTCGCATAGTAATTTGGTTTATAATAAGCAGTAAATAAAATGACTTCCGTATAAGCTTGGTTTGATATTAATTTTAATTTTGTAAAAAACGAATTCCAAAAGTAGAAAAAAATTATGGATGCAACAACCAATCACTTACTCGTGCCGGTGGACTACTCCGACAAATCGGTCTATGGATTGCAAATGGCTGCTAAACTTTTAAAATTGTTTGGTGGTAAAATAACTATCATCAATGTGGTTAAAGGGGTTGACCCAATTTGGACTGAATTTTTTACGGATGAAGAGCGGGAATCTTTGCTGGCAAAACTAAGAGCTCATTTAAAGCAGTTTGCCGCAAAATATATTGATGGACAAGTATATCCCATGGATTGTGTCGTTGCAAAAGGAAAGCTTTGCGATACCATCCTGAAAACGGCCGAGGACCTCAATGCTACATACATTATTATGGGGACCAGTACCATCGATAACATTAAAAAATGGATAATCGGAACCAATGCCCTGAGGATAGTAACTGAAGCCAAATGCCCGGTTATTACAATTAAACAGGCACCTTCCGAGGCTAAAATAAAACGCATCGTTTTACCTATGGATATTTCTAAAGAGAGCCGCGAGAAAGTTGTCCAGGCAGTTCATTTGGCAAAAATCCTGAATGCAGAATTACATGTGATTTCAGCTTATTCAACCAATGATGAAAGTATTTTTTCCCGTTTACAAAACCAGCAAAAACAGGTAGTTAAATTCATCGAAGATCACCAGCTTGTTTGTGTAGCACATTTGCTCAAGGTGAATGACCTTGTGGACGGGGTTCTTGACTATGTCAATAAAAATGAAATTGATTTAATGGTGATTACTACTCATCAGCAACTGGAAATTGTTAACTCCTTTTTAGGTTCGTTTGCAAAAAGTATGATGCGTGGTGCAAAAGTTCCAATTCTCAGCATGGTCCCTAAAATTAAACATCACTTAGTATTTAAAATGCCGGCAACTTAATCAAGGTTAAAGTTATAAATAATACTATAAAGGGTGAAACTGCAACTGATTTTACCCTTTATTTTTTTGGAATTGCTCTTTAAAAATAAAAAACTGTTCCAATTTATTGAAACAGCTTTTATATTGGGAATTATTTAGTGTATGTTAAAGTTCGTTGTAACCCAGGATGTGAAGCATGTCGTGCACGGTTTGTTCGTTGCGGTAAACATAGTCAATAAAGTTCCCTTTTTCGTCGCGGTCCACAATTACCTGCATCGGTGAAGGTATTAAACAGTGCTTGATACCACCATACCCACTGATTGAATCCTGATAAGCTCCGGTATGAAAAAAACCGATATACAACGGTTCCTTGTCTTTGTCGTTATATGCAGGTAACAAAATCTGCTGGTTCAAATCCTCGGAGTTATAATAATCGGAATGGTCGCAGCTGATGCCTCCAATATTGACCCGCGTATATTCATGATCCCATTTATTTACCGGAAGCAAAATAAACTTTTCGTAAATGGACCAAGCATCGGGGATGGTGTTCATCAGACTGTTGTTGATGATATACCAAACCTCTTTATCATTCTGTTGCTTTTGCTCAATCACTTGAAAGATATTGGCTCCACTCTCTCCCACGGTATATTTGCCAAATTCCGTATAGATATCCGGGTCAGGAACACCTTCGTTGGTACATATTTCTTTAATATTGCGCACCACCTCTTTGATCATGTACTCATAATCATATTCAAAACCCAGGTTGTTGCGGATAGGAAATCCACCGCCCAGGTTCAACGAGTCCAGGGTTTTGCATTGTTTTTTGAGTTCGGTATAAATTTTCAAGGCTTTGTTGAATTCACCCCAGTAATACAGGCTGTCTTTGATACCTGAATCTACAAAGAAATGAAGCATTTTCAATTCTAGGTTGGCATGACCTTTAATCTTTGCTTTAAAATAGCTGATAATCTCAGTGTGTCTGATTCCCAAACGGGAGGTATAATAGGCTGATGAAGGTTCTTCGTCGATGGCCATCCGCAACCCGATTTTCATTTTATGGTCGCCGGCCAGTTTGACTACACGGTTCAACTCTTTGGGGCTATCGAGTACAATAATAGAATTTTCGAACCCCATTTTCTGAAGGGCAATGATTTTCAGGATGTAATCATCAGATTTATACCCATTATGCACAATAATCCGTTTGTTATCAAGCTCCCCTTTTTTGTAAAGCATCTCGATCAAATCCAAATCGAATGCCGACGAAGTTTCAAGGTTTACCTGATGTTTTAACGCGGCACTAATCACGTGGTGAAAGTGGCAACACTTAGTACAATAACAATAATGGTATTCACCATTATAATTATTGGCCTTGATGGCACGGTTGAATAAGTTTCGGGCTTTTTTAATTTGATCGCCAATCCGGGGTAGGTAAACTAGTTTGAACGGGGTACCGTATTTTTCAATCAGGTACTTTAGCGAAACGCCGTGGAAGGTAAGGTATCCATCCCTTAAGTCAAAACCTTCCTGAGGAAAGTAATAACTCTGTTCAACGAGATCAAAGTAGGTATTTTTCATTTCTAGTCAGCCATAAAAAATATAAGTTTAGTTTTTTGCAAAATAAATCTAATTTTTTAGAAATTTAATAGGTTTTGAAAAATAACTGATATATTTTTATTTTATTGATATTCATTTATTTAAGCTCTTATTTTTAAAAAATACAAGCAACAGAAATCATGAGGTTTAGCTTTATTACAATCAAATAAAGTATATAAAGATTGCTGTCCAATGACAAACCGATCCGGCAACCACAAAAAGATGCCAAATCAGGTGTGCAAAAGGAATTTTTTCTAGTTTAAAAAAAAGCACCCCCAAAGAATAAAACCCGCCGCCAATGAGAATAAGCCAAAGGCTGTGGGTGGGCATGTGGTTCATGACAGGGATGATAAAAAAAAGTACCATCCAGCCCATGATAATGTATGAAATGATGATGAAGGTATTTACCCCGCGCTCGAACCGGTTGGGGAACAGGGTTTTTATTATGGTGCCCGTTAATGCTAATCCCCACTCGATTCCGAACATGAGCCAGCCCCAATCATCGCGGATGATGGAAAGGGCTATCGGGGTGTAGGTTCCGGCAATCAAAAAATAGATGGCAATTTGATCGAAATTATGGAAAATGTCTTTGGCTTTTGTGTGTGTCAAGGCATGGTTTAAGGTCGAAGAGGTGTAAAGCAATATTAAGGTAAATCCAAAAATGGATGCGCTCACAATGTGCCAAGTGTTGTGGGTCCGCGATGAAAAGACCACAATTAATACCGTGGCAACAATGGCAAATACCAACCCAAAACCATGTGAAACGGCATTGGCTATTTCCTCACCTTTTGTAAATCGGGGGTTTATTGATTTTTCCATGTCAAAATCCTGTAGGATAGGTTTTCATTTCTTCAATCAATAATGCAGCACAACCTTCAGAATATATGGTATCGCTGGCTATATAGGTAGGCTGTGGGGCGGTAACTTCAAAAAACACCGTTTGATTTTTGGGCGATGTGAATTCACATTCATTTTGAAACAGATGTCCGCTGTTGTTATACAACTCCTTACCATCCTCATTTTTAATAACAAAAAGCAGCACTCCTTCAAAAATAGAATCACAGCAAAGAGAAATCCGGTAATCCATGTTTTCGTTGAGGTTCAAAGGCAGTGTCCAAAATTCATTTGAACTTATAGAAAATGAAGTTGATGCACCGTTTACCTGATACTTGAATTTTGTTTGTTCCGGTTTGCAATGTTCCTCAAGATAATTGCTACAATCCTGGGCCTTAAGCATTCCTGCTGAGAGAAACAGGCAGGCGAGATAAAACCAGTATCTCATTTCTAAAAACCTTTGGTGGGTGTAATCATATGTTCAACGAGCACGCCTACACATCCTAGCTCCATATCTTTTCGGACAAAAATGATCTCTTCGTTGGTAAGTGCTTCCAATGAGGCACTTTCTCCCGGGATGGTAACTTCTATAAGAATGTCACGGGTTTGTGTTGTGGTAAATTCAAATTCAGAACTGTATTGTTCGGTGGCATTGTCGTAGAGCACGGTCTGCGATTGGGCATCAATCAACTTGAATTTGATTTGGCTGCCCAATACAGGATCCCAGCATAGCGATATGCGATAGTCGCGGCCGTTATAGATGGTGAATCGGGTACTTGATGTTTGTCCTTTTAAAAATAACGCGCTCCTTGATTCTTCGTGTACTTTGTAAAAAATGTTTTTGCTGGTTGTGCAACTGTCGCGTTGATAGCCAAAACATTTTCTGCCTTGGTAATCGTTGGTTTGAGAGTAAGATGCCAGGGAACTGCCCAAAGCGAATATAAGTATCAGGTATTTGCTAAAAACTTGTTGCATACGATCTTTAATTTGTAAACGTAATTTTAAAGGACTTCATCGAAGGGGATGCTACTTGCCCGTCTTTGGTTTGTAAAATTATATCTTTTATGTAAATAAACTTATATTTTGAACTGCCATTTATTATTTCATTTCGCATTTCTTCAGTGATGGCTCCCGAAGAGCTATGTAACGTGATTTCCTTTCCCAGGGTGATGGCATTCATGTTGAATCCGGTTACTTGTATTCCTTCATGATTTGTTTTTAAAGTATCGGTATTTGTCATGTTTTCACGGGTCATCATCACTTTGTTTTGGTCAATTAATGCTCCATTGATTGTAATCAATGTATCCTTGACGGGATGGAATTTTCTAGAATCTAACTCTTGTGGATACAAGTAGGAGATATCCATAAAATGGAAAGCTACAAATATAAGCCACGCTATTCCAAAATTTTTCAAGGTCATTTTTTTTCAAAGGTTATTACTGCCCAAAGTTAAAAAAAATGTAGGGTCGGCAATAGCTGCTTAAAAATAAATTATTTCCAGAATTATTGGATATTCTGGAAATAATTTCATGTTCATTGCAACCAATTTACCATTTCTTCATATTCCCATAATTTTAATATAATGATATTGTCCATTCCTATCAATAGTTTTGTGAGAAGATACTTGCATTAAAAAATTTCACGAAATCAATATTCTTGTTGTATGAACCGGAAAAACCTTACCATAAAGAAACTCCTTACAATTAGTGCCATTATAACTACTCTTGTATTATTAGTCATGGGAATTTTAACCAATTATTTGGTTCAGGATAGTTTTTCACAATATCGGTTGATTGCCATCATTCAAGAGGTTCAAAACAGGGAACTTTTGGTGCGGAAGGCTGAGAAAGATTTCTTGGCTTATGAAGTGGGAAACCTCGATTTTCATCGGACCACGAGCAGCAAGTTGCTTGACGAAATAACAGCAAACCTTTTGGTGATTCAACAGAGGTTGGACGAAATGGCCGATCACAACACCATCAACTCGTTACAGTTAAATGACCAATTGGAAGAAACAAAACAGGAATTTGAACAATACCAATTATTGCTCGAAAAAATGGTGAGCCTTTTGCTGGTGAAAGGATTTAAGGATTTCGGAATTGAAGGGAAGATGCGCGATCAAATCCATGGGGTTGAAACAGAACTTATTAAACTTGATAAACCCCAGCTTTCCGTACTGATGCTTACCTTACGGCGGCATGAAAAAGATTACCTTTTGAGAAAGGATCTTGGATACAGGGAAAAATTCGGTGCCGAATATTTAAAGTTTATCCAGCTACTGGAAAAAGGAAACGATAACGAACAGGCCTTGATTCCTCATGTAAAGCAATATAACGAATTGTTTTTGCAACTTATTCAAACCGATATTCAATTAGGTCTGGCCCAGGACAATGGGCTTAGGTTTCAGATGGGGAAAACCATTGAAACTATTGAATCGAATCTGGCTTCTATCACAAAGTCAGTGGAAAAAGCATCGAAAAAGAATATTAACCGGATAGTCTGGAACCTTTTCATCCTGATTGCATTCTCGTCGTTGGTCATTATCTATCTTTTTGTCCGGATATCCAGGCATATTGTACGTTCCATTTCCGATATCCGGGCTCATGTTGCCAGGCTTGGGCACGGGGAGCTTCCCGACGAGATACCCATTTATAATAACGATGAAATTGCCCACATGAAGGGCTCCATCAATGAATTGACCAAGAACCTAAAAAATACCCGTGATTTTGCTGAAGCGGTGGGCAACGGGAATTTCGAAAAATCGGTAGATGTTTTTGGCAATGAGGGCGATCTGGGCAAGGCTTTGGTCGAGATGAGGCAAAAACTGTTACAAGTCTCTGGAGACCGTGAAAGGCAAATGAAGGAATCGGAACATAGGCTCTGGGCCAATGAGGGATTTAGCCAGCTTCATGCTATTTTGGGTTCGAACCAGCAAAATAATGAGGATTATTATTACCGGATCATCTCCAAATTGGTGCTATACCTTAAGACCAATCAGGGAACCATAATGGTTTTAGAGGAACGGAATGGAGAAAAGCTGTTGGTCCAAAAGGGGGTTTATGCTTATGACCGGAACCGGATAAGCGAAAAAGAACTGAAAATAGGCGAAGGTTTAATTGGTGCAGTAGCTTTTGAAAAACAAACCCTGTATATGACTCAATTACCTGCAAACTATATCAACATTACTTCAGGCCTGGGGGATGCTTCACCCACGAACCTGGTAATTGTTCCCTGTATGGTTGAAGATGAATTGTTGGGCATTATTGAATTGGCTTCGTTTACCATTTTTGAACCCTTCCACATCGAATTTCTGGAAAGGGTTGCTGTTGATGTGGCCTCGAATATTAAAAAGAAACAGATTGAAGAGACTACCCGCGATCTGCTTTACAAAACTCAGATTCAAGCCAAAGAATTAGCCGAAAAAGAGGAGGAGATGCGGCAGAATTTTGAGGAACTGCAAGCTACGCAGGAAGTGCTTGAAAACCGCGAAAATGAATTGAACCGCGAAATAGAATTCCTTAAACAAGAAAACCATAAATTAAAAACCCAAATAAATGTTGTTGCCCTCCAGTAAATAGTGAATAAATGCTTTCATGAATTACCCTTTCGCCAGTTGTTTGCCCTAAATCGACTGGTAGTAAAAAGGGATGCCACACCCCTCCGGCATCCTTTTTTTATTCATCTCATATCCATGAACCGCAGCGCGGTTATTTTTATAAATGAATATTTTACAACAAATTCGTGCTCAGATTTGGTGAAGCCGCGCCAGTCCATTTTCTTTCTGTTTTATATTTTACTTGCGGGTTCAAGTATCCAGCTAAATTGTCTATTACCGATATATAATGCAAGTAACAGAAGTCGGAAACATGAAAATGATAATGGGTTTGCAGAGAATCATAAAAAAAGGCACTGGAAAAAACCAATGCCTTCATATAATTGCAAGATGCGGTATTATTCAAACTGTTTGAACGTTTTTTTGATGATCTGAATGGCTTCGCGGAGCTGTTTTTCGGTAATAACCAAAGGAGGGGCAAAGCGGATGATGTGGCCGTGGGTTGGTTTGGCCAACAATCCGTTTTCTTTCATTGCCACGCAAACGTCCCAGGCGGTTTTTCCGTTTTTAGGCTTTATCACCACGGCATTCAGTAAACCTTTTCCGCGTACTAACTCTATCATTTCCGATTCGATTGATCTAATTTCGTCGCGGAAAATTTTACCCAAGCGTTCGGCGTTATCGGCCAATTTTTCATCTTTAATCACATCAAGGGCAGCAATGGCTACTTTTGCGGCAATTGGGTTGCCACCAAAGGTCGAACCGTGTTCTCCGGGTTTGATGCAAAGCATGATATCGTCGTTGGCTAAGACACATGACACAGGAAATACACCACCAGAAATGGCTTTGCCTAAAATCAATATATCGGGATGGACACCTTCGTGGTCGCAGGCCAATAGTTTTCCGGTGCGGGCGATACCGGTTTGGACTTCGTCGGCAATAAAAAGCACGTTGTGTTTTTTGCATAAATCGTATGCTTTTTTCAAATAGCCTTCGTCGGGAACAAAAACACCTGCTTCGCCTTGGATAGGTTCAACCAGGAAACCGGCAACATTTGGGTCTTTCAATTCATTTTCAAGAGCGGCCAAGTCGTTGTAAGGGATTTTAACAAATCCAGGGGTGAATGGACCAAAACCTCCGTACGAGTCGGGATCGGTACTCATGGATATAATAGAGATGGTACGTCCATGGAAATTCTCGTTACAGCAGATGATTTTTGCCTGGTTTTCGGCAATTCCCTTTTTCATGTAACCCCATTTGCGGCAAAGTTTCAAAGCGGTTTCGTCGGCTTCGGCACCGGTGTTCATGGGTAATACTTTGTCGTAACCAAAATATTTGGTCACGTATTCTTCAAATTCGCCCAAACAGCTGTTATAAAAAGCCCTGGAGGTAAGGGTAATTTTTTGGGCTTGTTCTACCATGGCCCCAACAATTTTTGGATGGCAGTGTCCTTGGTTCACGGCTGAGTAGGCCGATAAAAAGTCGAAATATTGTTTTCCGTCCGTATCCCAAACTAAAGGACCTTTTCCTTTATCTAAAACCACGGGTAGTGGGTGGTAATTGTGTGCACCATATTTCGATTCACGATCCATGTATTCCTGAGCAGTCATTTTTGCCATAACTTCTTTTTTTAAAACTGTTTAACAATGGTTTGTTTTTCTTTGCAAGATTACTAATTCGGGACGATTTATTCAATTTTTGGAATCAAAATATCCTTTCACCTCCGGGTTTTAATAACAAGCTATTTACTAATTACTTAAATAGAAGGTATTTCCCTTAACATGCGAAATAAGTTTTTTAACATATTGCGGATGTAGCCTGATTGCAAAAAAAAAGCCTGCTCAACGAACAGGCCTAATATCTGGTATTTTTCATCAAATTAATCTTCAAGGGCTTTATACTCGTCTTTTCCAAGACCAAGAATTGGGATAAATACAATTCCAAGTATAATCAAACCAATGGTAAAACCGGCATCGTGTCCAAAACTTCTGGATAAACGATGTAATACCCAGATTCCAAAAACAATATTTACCAAAGGAATTAAAAATAGGAGAATCCACCACCAGGGTTTTTTTACAATGTCAAGCAGAACAATAATGTTGTAAATTGGCACAATACATGCCCAACCGGGTTTTCCGGCTTTAGTGAAAATTTTCCACATTGAAACAATCATTAAAGCAATGATTGCCAAATAAATAAATACTAATGCTGCCATAATTTTTAAAATTAATTGGTTAATAAAATCATGTTAAATTAGAAAAAAAAAGCTTGCTAACAAACAAATAGTCAAAATATTCACTTCAACAATGTATCTTTGAGTATCATTTTAGGGGCTCGGTTTGTAACTAATGGGGCAGAAACCTATCAAAACATCTAAAAATGACAGTTATGGAAAATAGAATTGGATTTGGACGACGCTTGGGGGCGTATGTAATTGACTTTGTTATTATTTTATGTCTTGCATTTATTTTATCGAATTTGTTGAGCGAGTTTCTTTGGAACTTTGTAAATGTTTCTGATGAAGAATATGATCAAGTGTCAAAGATTTATGGGAACTTTACTGATACAATGTTAACTATCTCGATTTCTGCTACTTTGTTAGGATTTTTGTACAATTTATTGGAAGGCTTTACCGGATATACCTTGGGAAAACTGATGTTGGGGATTCAAATCGGTAATCAAGATGGAACCTTTGCAGCTCAGAATAAGTTGATGTTGCGTTATGCCATTAAAAATATTGGTACCATCATTGGATTAATTGGTATTGCTATTTCTATTAAAATGGTTGGAACCATTGGCAGTATTTTAGGATTTGTGATTGTTATTGGTTGCTTTTTTACTTTAGGCGAAAACAAGTTGGCTCTTCATGACATGATTGCAAATACGGCTGTTTACCGCAAAAATGAATTGGCACAGGAATCATTGGTAGGCTCCTCTGTTGATGCTCAGGAATAAAGAGTAGATTGGCATATTAATTTAATGGAAATTTTCCATTAGTTAAGAAGCCTTATATAGTACCCAAAAGTAACCCGTAGGTCACATTTAATTTTGACGGATTTTCTCAGAATTGTTCTAAGAAAATCCGTTTTTTTGTCGTCAGCGTTCTATTATAATGCGACTAAAACAATCCTCCGTTTTGGTATATCTCAAGTTGTACTTCCGAAAAAGGCTCCCCTTGTATTTTCTTTTGGTTTTTAGTGTTAACAATTTCACCCGAAATGAAATCTACCTCCAAAGTATCGCCATCTTTCAAGTCTAAACCGTCCAGGGTGAGGTAAGTTACAATGGGGAATGCTGCATTAATGGCATTGCGTTCGTAAATAGCCCCATAACTTTCGGCTAAAATTGCACCAATGCCAAGCGAAATAAAGCAATCAACCGCTTGTTGGCGTGAACTCCCGGAACCAAAATTTTTCTGAACCACCACAATATCACCGGGTTTAGCCTGTTTGGCAAAATTTTCATGGCCTTTCAGGTTGTCAAAGGCGTATTGCCCCATTTCCTTAATGTCGGTGATGGCCAGATAGCGGTTATGGAAAATCATGTCTGTATCAATATTATCCTCTTTAATATACCAAACCCGCCCTTTTACCCGTGTAGGTTTTTCATCTATTCTTTTTGTAGATACTAAATTCGTGGTCGAATTTGATTTAAGAACTGGTTCAGGGAAAAAAGCGGGTTCATCGGGGATATCATCGGGAGTAGTAATCATTCCAGCAACCGCCGAAGCTGCTACTACAGCCGGGCTTGCCAGATATACTTCACCTTTTCCCTGTTTTCCGGGAAAGTTCCGGTTTCCGGTACTGATAGTTACTTCACCTGGGCCGTTTTGCCCCACTTGCCCGGCTGCACAACCTGCACAACCTGCATTTGAAAGTAATGCTCCGGCATTTTTAAAGATTTGAACCAGTCCTTCTTCCAAGCATTGCTGCCAAACTTCATCGGTGGCCGGAACAATTTTTAAAACTACGCCAGGTGCCACCTGTCGGCCTTCTAAAATACTTGCAGCCATGCGCATATCCTGGATACGTCCGTTGGTACAGCTTCCAATAAAAGCGGAATCAATTTTTTTCCCTTTTACTTGTGTAACGGGAACCGTATCATGGGGAGCTCCCGGAAGGGAAACCCGTGGAGCAAAATCTTCAAGATTGATATCAAATACTTTTTCGTAATGAGCATCGGGGCCAGCCTTTATTGGTTCCAATTTTCGCCCGGTACGTTCTTCGCAGTAATCCATCACCCACTGGTTGGGTTCAAACAGGATGATGATACAACCCATTTCGGTAGCCATTGAGGCAATGGTAATACGCTCATCGAGGGTGAAGCGGTTAACAGCCTCGCCATAAATTTCGGCTGAATAACCCAGCAAATCGTTGGCACCAAACTGGTTCAGTAAATTTAGGGCAATATCTTTAGCCCGGACCTCTTCGGGCCATTCACCATTCAAATTTATTTTAACCGATGGGGGAACTTTGAACCAGACTTTTCCTTTGCTCCAGGCGGCAGCAATATCCTGGTCACCCATTCCTTGTCCAAACGAACCAATGGCTCCCAAAATATTGGCGTGCGAATCGGTAGTAACTGCAGTGGAACCCGGCCATGCCAGTCCCTCCTGAATCATGGCGTGGGTACCGATTCCTTTGTCAATATCATATACTTTGATACCATGTTCACGGGCGAATAAACGACAAATATGCTGGTTAACCGCATATTTTTGATCAGAACCTGTCGGATTACAGTCGAATGTAAAAAAGGTACGGGTTGGGTCATCAATGGGAAGCTTAAAATCTTTTAAATTCTTTACCACATTGGCTCCTCCAAAATCACGGGCAGCACGGGTATCAATATCAATATCCACAATATCACCGGGTTTAACGGTGTCAAATTTCGAGTGGTTGGCAATAATTTTCTCAATCAGTGTCATTGGATTTCATCTTTAAGTAGTTGGTATTTTGATTTTTTTTGCACTTACAATTGTTTAGCAATTGAATGCTAGTGGGTTATAAAAACATGTTTTTTATCATATTTTTACGACCAAACTCATCGGTAAATTAAACATTTATAATACTTTTGCAGCCAATAAAAAAGTGTTATAAAATATAAGTTAACTTCCTTTTGTATGCAGAAACTGACAAAAATTGTTGCAACTATTTCTGACCGGAAATGTGATGTTGAATTCCTTCAAAAGCTTTATCAGGAAGGAATGAATGTAGTACGATTGAATACAGCACACCAAAGCCATGAGGACACTCTGCGTGTGATTGAAAATGTACGCAAGGTATCAGATAAAATTGCTCTTTTGCTCGATACCAAAGGCCCTGAAATCAGGACTACTAAGGTAGAGGATGTTATTGCTGTGAATGAAGGTGATTTGATTAAGCTGAAAGGTGATCCTGATGCTGTTTCAACACCCGGGATGGTTTGTATAAGTTATGCTCATATAGTAGAAGATGTCCCGGTAGGGAGCCGGATATTAATTGATGATGGAGAATTGGAACTTGAAGTTGTGGATAAAAATTCCGATCATTTGACCTGTAAGGTTTGCAATTCCGGGTTGATTGAAGGCCGTAAAAGTGTGAATATACCATCGGTTTCCATCAAGTTGCCCCCTTTGTCGGAGAAAGATCGCGAGTATGTGAAATTTGCCATTGTGAATGATTTGGATTTTATTGCTCACTCTTTTGTCCGCAATAAAGAGGATGTTCTGGCTATTCAGGAAATTCTTGATGAACATAAAAGTGAAATTAAAATTATTGCCAAAATTGAAAACCAGGATGGCATTGATAATATAGATGAGATTCTGGATTATGCTTATGGGATTATGATTGCCCGTGGGGATTTGGCCATTGAGATTCCCCGCGAGAAGATTCCTTTTGCCCAAAAGCAGATAATTAAAAAGTGTGCCCAGAGGCGTAAACCCGTAATTGTGGCTACTCAAATGCTACATACGATGATTAAAAACCCGCGTCCAACACGTGCAGAAGTATCCGATGTTGCCAATGCTATTTTTGACGGAACCGATGCCATCATGTTGAGCGGCGAAACCGCTTATGGCAACTATCCGGTAGAAGCTGTTCAAACCATGACCCGTATTGCCTTAGAGGTCGAAAAGGAAAAGGAATCGTTTGTTGATTATGGCTATACCATTTTAACTGACGAGGTTTCAGCCTATTTGAGTAAGGCGGCAGTAAAATCGGCTATCCGGATGAATGCACAAGCTATTATTGCCGATACAACTTCGGGGCGCACCGTGCGGAACGTAACAGGTTTTAGGGGAAAAGTACCGGTACATGCTATGGCTTACCAAGCGCGGACGATGCGCGAGTTGGCCCTTTCATACGGTGTATGTGCCCATCAACTGAATCCGCTCAAAAAAACCGATGACTTTTTAAATTTTTCCGTGAATTTGCTCGTGAAAGCAAATGAGCTGAATGAAGAGGATAAAGTAGTGGTTTTGGCAGGAAGTTTTGGAAAAAAGAAAGGGGCTAACTTTATTCAGATATTGCCTGTAAAAGATATTTTGAATCCATAGTAGATTAGCAAATTAGCAAATTAACTCAATTTTCACATTTGCTCATTATCACATTAACACATTTGATTTTCAATGGATACTTGTATTTTATCTACTGTATATTGGGGGCCTGTTCAATATTATACCAAACTATTGAGCTTTTCCCATATTTATGTAGAGCAGTGGGAAACTTACCCAAAACAGACCTTCAGAAACCGATGTGTCATCTATGGGCCTAATGGTGCTCAACCGCTCATGGTTCCCGTGGAGAAGGGTTCATTCCATAAAATTTTAACAAAAGATATTAAATTATCTTACGATACCACATGGATTAAAAACCATCTTAAATCATTAGAAGCAGCGTACCGTTCGAGCCCATTTTATGAATATTATATGGATGATATTTGGCAACTGTACCAAAAACCTTATACATTTCTGTTGGATTTGAATTGGGAAATTCTGCAATTGACCTTAAAATGGTTGAAGATGGAAGTGATTGAGGTTCATTGGACCAAATCTTTTGAGATTGAAGGAAACTTCAGCGATTTTAGAATGTCAATTCACCCAAAATCCGGGAAGATGGCAGATGATACTAGCTTTAAACCAATAACTTACACCCAGGGATTTGAACAGAGGTTTGGATTCATTCCCAACCTTTCTATCCTCGATTTGATATTCAATACCGGTCCCGAAGCCAGAACAATCTTTGTTAATAGCAGTAAATAAAAAAGGTTGCCATTTGCTGACAACCTTTTTTAAAGGTATTTTGTAAACCAATACTATTTGGTTCCAATTTTGGCTTTCATTTCTTCGGCCTTGTCTGTCATTTCCAAGTTAGAATAGATGTTTTGAAGTGCTTTCATCACCTTGTCGTTGGTATTGTCGTATTCATAAGCTTTTTCCATTAAAGGCATTGCTTTTTTGAATTCCTCATCGGCTTTAGCATACTCAGCTTTGAATGCCTCGGGATCGGTGGTATTTAACCCGCTGTTGTTGGCTTTCGATTTAATGTCGTTGCCAATATTGTAAAATCCAAGTCCTTGTTTTAATAAACAATGGCTCATCAGTTTCCGCAAGGTTTTGTCGTCGGGATATTTGGTTAAGCCACTGGTTAAAGTCTGCTCCATTTTGGACAGATCGTCTTGCTTCATAAACACTTGGGCTAATGAAACATAAGGTTTCTCTTCTTTGTAATTCAGTTCGATTGATTTTTCAAGATAAGGGATGGCTTCGGTAAGTTTTTCAGCTTTAAAGGCGCAATAACCGGCATTGTAAATATAAGCGGTATCAACTACACCCTCTTTTTCGAGCAAAGTCAATGCACTGGCATAGGCTTGGTATGCGCCTGAAAAATCTTTGTTTTTATAAGCTTCATTTCCTTCATTCCTAAAGGTGTTGGCATCTTTTTCCTGAGCAAAAACCCCTAAGGTAAGACCTAGGAAAAGAGCTAAAAATAATTGTTTCATAATTGCTGTTTTAAATTTGTTAAAAGATTTTCAAAAATAGAAATAAAGAAAAAAGATGCAAGTTTTTTTTTCATAAAGGTGAAAAATGGCTTGATTAAATGTGAGATGGTTCAAAAATTTGGTGAATAAATTACAAGTTGTAAGCTTTAATAAATGCAGTTACCACCTGTTAAATGCTCCAAAGGAATCGAACCCTGTTTGATGCGAAAAAGGATGGAAATACTGTCGGTAAGGATTATCGGAGAATTGCATCTGGGCATTGAAACTGATATGCCGCGACACTTTATAATCAATCCCAAGTATGACATCTTTATATTTGTTGGTAGTAGTATTGAAAATCGGAGACTCTGTTTTGATGAAATCTTGATTCACTGCTGCTCCTACAGTTAAGTTTAGTTTCGGGTTTAATTGATACAATCCAATGGCATAAGCATACAAGTGGGTAATGTTCATATCGGTTTTGGTGATTGAGCCTTCGCTGGTAAGCATCGGCAACCCTGAAAATTGGGTGAAGGATGTCCCCACTCCGGCAATTACTGAAAATTTCTTGGTTACATCGAATTTGGCGGTGGGGTTTATATAATGGTTCATAAAAAACAGGTGGTTGGAACCAAAACCCACCTGACTGCCAATCGTCAAATGATAACCGTTGGTTCCAAGACCTTTTGAAAACCCTGTGTTAGTGCTATTATCGGTAGATTGGGCCATCAGAAAAATGGGCATCGTTAACCATATTATAAGAAAGATACGGGTCATTGTTTTATTAAATTTCTGTAATACTTTTCCGGATGCTATCGACCTTAAGGCACAAATTATCAAATACCTCTTGCGATATAAATATTTCCGATTTTGACTGCAAGGTAGTCAATTTTGATTCATTGTCGGTGATGGGTTCTGCTTTTGTAGTAACAATCTGTATTTGGTCATAAAATGTTTTTATCTCGTTTATCATCCCGAGCGTTTTTTTTACATCGGGGTGGTATCCGTATTTGGTCAATAAAGCGTGTAAGGTAACTAACGAAAGTTTTTGGTCGATGATGCGGTCAATGAGTTCGTTATTGTTTGGCGAGGTGCGTGTAAGCTGCGTAGCAATATAAAGAGCTTCAATCCAACCGCCAGCCAAAATAAGTACCCCGGTCTCAGGGCGACCCGATTCACTGAGATAAGAATTACTGCTCATGAAAACCTCGGTAATAATAGCCATGCTTGAATCCCGGTTATTTACATTGTTTTCGAGCCGTTCCACAATGTTATCATCAATGTATCCGTAAATGCCCATTCCATCGGCCAATTTTTTTGACACAGCCATTAATTGTATCGATGTTTGGGTCTGCATAAATAGGTTTGCATAACTCAAATCGGCACCGTAAACCCCAAAGTTCAACGATTTTTGGATAGTTGTAGTGTATTTATCGGCATTTTCGGTGGGATTAATCAATTGCGGATCGTATTGAGTACCAGCCCGCTTCAGTAGCATAGCCATTTCAATGGGAGAGGGCAGGGAATAAAATACCTGTTTTGCCTTTTGGAGATCGTTCATAACTTCCTGGTCTAACTCAAGTTCCTGATCCACCCTTTCCTTTAATTGTTCCTTGGCTTTTTTATCGGGATTGCAACTACCAAGAATTACCAGCAATACTGCCAATGAAACATTTTGAAGGATATTTTTCATGATATTCAATTTTTCGGTCATATAAAAATAACGAAAAAATAACTAGTAAATAGCATCCGGTTGAACAGAAAGTGAATAGTTGAATATTTTTTAATGCCCTCAATAATCAAATAATTAAATAATTACATGTACTTATTAAAAAAATTAATTAATTATATTGTAATAAATTAAATAATTTAATATGTTTATTGTGCAAACTAAAAGACAAACAAAAGCAAGTGGTATGAATTATTGGGATAATGAAATTATGACAACATTAAATGGGTACGAATTAAAAACGTATCTAAACAAAAAAAGAATAATAAAATATTTATACCGTCAAAGCGAGATGTCTGGTACCGATATTTCTAAAATATTTCATATTAGTATTCCCACTACTCTTACCTACTTAAAGGAATTGGTGGAAGAAGGATTTATTGAAAGCCGAGGAAAGGGTGATTCATTAGGTGGCCGAAGGCCTACTAAATATGGGTTGAAAAGAAACTCGGTCTATGTTATTGGGGTTGATATCCGAAGGAAAGGGATTTCATTGGCTATTTTCAACGGTAACATGGAGAAGGTAAATGGAATTAAGCTACCCTCAAATTTGAATGATAAAACAAGCATCGTTTCTTTAATTACAAGCCATGTGGATCAAATGATCCAACAAATTGGTATTGATTATTCAAAGGTGATGGGAGTTGGGATTAACATGCCTGGGTTGATTAATTCAGAGAAGGGGATCAATTATACCTATTTATATAACCCTGATGAAACCTTTACACAACTGTTTCACAACCATTTTAAATGCCCCGTTTTTTTAGAGAACGATACCAAAGCACGCACCTTGGCTGAAATGCGGTATGGTGAAGCAAAAGATTCGAATAATGCCCTGGTATTACAAATTGATTGGGGTTTGGGTTTGGGCATGATATTAAACCGGAAACTATACAAGGGTAATTCGGGGTTTGCCGGTGAATTCAGCCATATCCCCATTGATGAAAATGGGGTGTTATGCAACTGTGGAAAAGTAGGCTGTTTAGAAACAATAGCTTCGGGAAATGCATTGGTACGCCTCACCATGCAAGGGCTGGAGGTAAATAAAAACTCAAAACTATTCCCTATTTTTAATAAAAACAGAGAGGATATAACTACTTCGCTCATTGTTAAAATGGCCTTAGAAGGTGATCAGTTTGCCATTTCAATGATCAACCAGGTAGGATTGTCACTTGGCAAAGGGTTATCATATCTGATTCAGATTCTGAATCCGGAATTGATAATTATCAGTGGTTCATTGTCGGAAGCCGGTAATTACTTGATTTTATCCATCCAGCAGGCTTTGCAGAAGCATTGTTTGCCCAAACTGCTTGAAGAGATAAAGATCAAAATATCGCCACTAGGCGAAGATGTTGGTGTTATTGGTTCGGCAACTGTTGTATTAGAAAGTATAATTGAAAGTTAATTCGTGAACAGGATAGGATTTAAAGTTTATTTAATGAAACTGAAAAAATATTAAAGACAAAACAATGAATACGCCAAATAATATTTTTATAAAAAAGGAAACTGATTTCAAGGGAGTCGAAAAAAGTTTTCAGGAACGTTCGGGCCGCTCTTCTTTATCCACACTGATTCCTTATGTTATTGTTCCCAATTTTCCCAACCTGGGATTAATGACCGCACTCCGGTTTCTGGAATGGGTGACTGAAAATCCCAACGGAGTCATTAGTTTACCAACCGGTAAAACCCCGGAACATTTTATTAAATGGACCCAGTACCTGATTGAAAACTGGGATCTTCCCAACGTGCGGCAAATATTTGAGGAAAATGGATTAACACTTAAAAAGAGACCTGATTTATCGGGGTTACACTTTGTACAAATCGATGAATTTTATCCCATCAACCCTAAACAGCACAACAGCTTTTACGATTATGTTCAGAATTTTTACATTAGGGGTTTTGGATTAAATCCACAAAATGTCTTATTGATAAATACCGAAGAGATTCCATTATACAACGGCTGGCACTTTTCAAAGGTTTTTCCCGATAACCGCATTGACCTTTCGTTACGGAACCGCGAAGCCACCACCGAATTGGAAAAGATTCAGCAACAATCGCTATTTATGATTGATGACTGGTGTACCCGCTACGAGGAAAAGATACGCGAAAAGGGCGGGATTGGATTTTTCCTGGGTGGTATCGGTCCCGATGGCCACATAGCCTTTAACACCCGCGGAAGCGACCATAATTCAACCACTCGCCTGACAGCCACCAATTTTGAAACCCAGGCAGCTTCCGCCGGCGATTTGGGGGGGATTGAAGTATCACGCAATCGGTTGGTCATTACCATTGGTTTAGGAACAATCACTTATAATCCAAACGGCGTAATCCTAATTTTTGCAGCCGGCGAGGCAAAAGCCCCGGTGGTTAAAAATGCCCTGGAACAGATGCCTTCAAATTTGTATCCGGCAACAGTGTTACAACGGCAAAAAAATGCCCGTTTTTATATTACCGAAGGAGCAGCTGTTATGCTCAACGATAGTATCGAAAAGTATTATACTGAGGGGGCATGGACCTTTGAAAAAACCGAACGGGCTGTTTTTAATCTTTGTCAACGGATTGATAAATACGCACATAAATTAACCGTTGATGATTTAATGAACGACCGTTGGTGTGCATTAATCCCCGGAATTGGGTTACAAACTGTAAAGGATGTTATTGAAGCCACCCGCCGAAAAATTGAAGCCGGTTCTACCCGCGAGACCAACCAGGTGTATTTGCATACAGGGCCGCACCACGACGATATTATGCTGGGTATTTTCCCCAATATCATCCGCCATTTGCGCGATGCTTCCAACGAATTTCATTTTTCGGTGCTAACATCGGGTTTTACAGCGGTTACAAACAAACAAATCAGTCAGTTATTACAGGCAACGTTGAATTTTATCCATCAGGGGAAAATACAGATGATACAATACCCCGATTTTTTCGAAACCGGATATAAATTCAAATGGGATAAAGATGTGAGCCACTACCTGAATAAAGTGGCCGATAAAGATGAAGAGGGCAAACTGCGAGGTATTTGCCACCGGATAACCCGCGCCATGGTTGAAATTTATGGAATTACATCGGCAGATGCACTGGTATTGCAATTAAACACAACCATTTCGGTAATCAGCCAAAGTTACGATGGCGAGAAAAACCCGCCCGATATTCAGAAACTGAAAGGGATGTTGCGCGAATTTGAAGAGGAACTGGTTTGGGCCCATTATGGGGTTCAGGTAAAAAGTATTGAACATAAACGGCTTGGTTTTTATACCGGCGATATCTTTACCCAACAACCTGAACGCGAACGCGATGTGGCCCCGGTTCTGGAGATGTTGCGCCGCATTCAGCCAACAGTCATAAGCCTGGCTCTCGATCCTGAAGGTTCAGGGCCCGATACGCATTACAAGGTTTTACAGGCCATTGCTGAGGCTTTGCGACAATGGGGCCATGAAAAAGAGTTGACTCACCTTCGTATTATAGGTTACCGGAATGTATGGTTTAAATTCCAGCCCCATGAGGCCAACGTGTTCACACCGGTTTCATTGAACTCCATGGCTGTGCTCGATCGTTCGTTTAAAGATTGTTACATTAGTCAGGTACATGCCTCGTTCCCAAGTTACGAGCACGATGGCCCATTCAGCGACCTATCGCAAAAAGTTTGGGTGGAACAGTTTAAAAAGGTGCAATTGCTGTTGGGAAAAGATTATTTTTACGAGCACCAGAGTCCCAAGATCAGGGCCACTCATGGAATGATTTTTCATAAAGAGATGAACCTTGAGGAATTTTTGCAACACGCCCGCGAACTGGAAGAAAGCATGGAAGGGTTTTAAACTATCAATAGTCCGTAAATTTTTTATATCACAGATAATCAGTATTATGAAAAAAGGAACAACAAAAATATCATATTCTGATTTTAAATCATTATATGTTTTGTCTTGTGTCTCATATCTAAAATCTACCGATCTATTAAAACTAATACAAACTACATAAATTAATCAAGCATGGAAAAACATCACACATCTCAAAAAAATTACCTGGTTCCTTTGGTTATTGTCGGAATCATGTTCTTTGTTATCGGTTTTGGTGTAGGTATCAGCGGGTTTCTGACACCTGCCCTGAAATCAGCCTTTAACCTCACAACCAGCCAGTCGTACTTAGTTACTGCTGCCATATTCTCCGCTTTCGTGGTTTTTGGTGCCCCGGCCGGCTGGATTATCAAAAAAATCGGGTACCGTAAAGCCATGATGATAGCTTTTTTTATTATGGCTCTGGGGATGGTTTTGTTTGTCCCTTCGGCCAAATCGGTGAGTTTTCCGCTTTTTTTGGTAGCCCTGTTTGTGGGCGGTATCGGAAATACATTGTTGCAAGCATCGGTAAATCCGTATGTTACCATTATTGGCCCGGTAGAGAGTGCTGCCATGCGCATGAGTTTAATGGGTATTATGAATAAAAGCGCCTGGTGGATTGCACCTTTGTTTTTGGGGTTGTTTATCAATTTACAGGATGTGCAACTGAACGACATTGTTTTTCCTTTTTACCTGGTTGCCGGAATTTTACTTGTTTTGGGCGTCTTCACCTATTTTACTAAATTACCCGAGGTGAAAGCACAAGGTGAAGATGAAACAGATTTAGATGCTGAAGTATCTGCCTATGCCAAAGGAAAGACCAGCATTCTTCAGTTCCCACATTTATTACTCGGTGTTTTAGCATTATTTTTATATGTAGGGATAGAAACGCTCCCAATGGCTTCCATTATTGATTTTGCCAAGGCATCGTTTGGCGATGTGCCCAACCTGGAAGGGTATTCAAAATATGTAACCATAGGGCTGGTGGTAGGTTATATTTTTGGTGTTTTGGCCATTCCCCGGTTTATTAGCCAAACCAAAGCATTAATTATGTTTGCCATTATCGGCATTGTTTCATCGTTGTTGCTTATTTATTTGCCGGCAAAATACGCGTTTTATGCATTGTTACTTACCAGCTTTGCCAATTCACTCATGTGGCCGGCAATTTGGCCTTTAGCCATGATCGATTTAGGTAAGTTTACCAAAACCGGGGCATCGCTTTTAGTGATGGGTATCGTTGGGGGAGCTGTAATTCCTCTCATTTTTGGTTACCTGGTTGATGCAGCAAAAGGAGTTGCTGATGTTGCCACTGTTGCCAACTATCAGGTAGCTTATTGGGTAATGGTTCCTTGTTACCTGTTTATTTTGTATTTTGCTTTGTTTGGTCATAAAATCCGGTTAAAATAACCGGATTTTTAAAAACGGGTGGTTTTAAAATAGTCTGGGGGCATATTTTAGAAGTTGTAATAGCTTTTTTATCTTTACCCAGTTAATCAATTAATAAAACAAAAATGCAGTTTCTGTTTCCTGGATTTTTATGGGCATTAGTTGCCCTTGCGATACCTGTAATCATTCATTTATTCAATTTTCGGAGGTATAAAACTGTATATTTCAGTCAAGTAGCTTTTTTGCATCATGTTAAAAAGGATACCCGCTCAAAATCGAACCTCAAAAACCTGCTTTTGCTTTTGGCCAGGATTTTCTTGATTGTTTTTTTAGTTTTGGCCTTTGCCCGTCCCTATTTTTCAGAGGATCACCTGAAACAGCAAACAGGCATCCCACATGTAGCCATTTACATCGATAATTCATTTAGTATGGAGGCTGAAGGAAAATACGGGCTTCTGTTGGAGGAGGCCAAAATGAAGTCGTTGCAGATTGCAGATGCCTATCCATACAATGCTAAATTTTTATTAGTGACAAATAGTATTGTTCCATCAGGTCAGCAATGGGTCTCGCAGGAACAATTTGTGGAAAAAGTTTCGCAGATCCAATTATCACATACTTTTAAAACGGTGAATCAGGTTTATGACCAGATTTTTACCATGTTGCCCAGCCACGATAGCAGCCTGAATCTTCATACATTTTTATTATCTGACTTTCAAACCGCGACTTTGGAAAAAACTCTAGTACAGTTTCCTGAAAAAAGCCGGAATTATGCGCTTGCTTTCAAAAATAACAATACCCGCAATCTTTCCATCGATTCTGTTTGGTTCGAAACGTTAGGGCATTATAAAGGGAAAAAAGAGGTGTTGCATCTGCTTATAAATAATTATTCATCAGAAAGTTATAATAACATTCCCATTCAATTATTTATAAACGATTCCTTAAAATCATCCATGGTTTTTTCTGTTGAAAAGGAGTCGGATGTTGAGGTAGAAATGCCTTTTATTCAATGGTATGAAGGTTTGAACCAGGTAAAAGCTGAAATTAACGATTACCCGATTACGTTTGACAACACCTTTTATATCAGCTACTCAATTAATGATAAAAGCAGAATCCTGATAATATCCGGAAACGGCGCTACCAAATATATTTATACACTTTTTAATGAGGATGAGAACTTTGAAGTTAGAAATGTAACGGCTAACGAAATTCCTTATAATGATTTTGCCCAGTATCAGTTAATTGTGTTAAACGAGATTGATAGGTTTCATTCTGGCCTTATCAGTGAATTAAACCGTTTTGTAGTTCAGGGAGGTACTTTAGTGGTTATAACCCCCGCGGATATTCAACCCGAAGAGATGAATCCTTTTTTATCATCGGTTTCAAATTTCCAACTAGGAAACTGGATCAACCAGCAAGGGACTGTTTCAAAATTGGATGAAAAGAATGACCTGTTTCAGGATGCTTTTAAAAAGAGTATCACAGAATCGCGTTTACCGGTTTATCAGGGATTTTATCCAATATTAATCAAATCGTACAGTAGTTATTCCAAAATATTTGAGTCGGAGTCTGGTTCCCCAATTATGGTGAAAACAAAAACCGGAGAAGGGATATGCTACCTTTTGACATTGCCGTTGAAAACCGAAAATACAGATTTTGGGACACATCCAATATTTGTTCCCCTTTTTTACAATTTGGCCCTGCAAAGCAGCAGCACTTTTAAACCCTATTATTGGCTGCAACCCAATATGATGGCATCAATTGCGGTACCAAATTATTCCGGGCAGACACTGGTTTTAAAAGATGGAACTTCAATCCCGGAGTTAATGCCCGGAACCCGTTTTCAGAATGGAAAATTGTTAGTTTATCCTGAAACGGATAAGATGAAAGCTGCCACTTACCAAGCTTTGATTGATAATTTGGTTGTGGATAACCTTTCGTTTAATTACGACAGGAACGAATCCGTTACCACCTACTTCACCGAAAATGAGTTAATTGCTCATATAAAGCAATTGGGGCTCAACCATTTTGAAATCATGCAACCTGGTGCGGAATTATTGACAAAAGAATTCATTGATAGCCACCAGGGAACCGACCTTACCCATTGGATGTTGATACTGGCACTGCTCTTTCTTTTGTTTGAAGTTTTTGTCATTAAGCTGATGAGGTAGTTCAAGTAGTCAGTATCAAGCATCAAGACAAGAGACTGTGCTTTGGGCTGATGAATTTCAGGCTCCGGTCCCCGAAAAAGAATAGTCCGCCGATACCGCTGATTTCCACAGTTTTTTTTCACCGCAAAGCTGCAAAGTCAGTAACACCGACCTCCGGTCGGTTACATATAAAATTGGTATGCAGATGACGCGGATGCTCCACAACGCTGATTACCGCAGATCTTTATTTACCGTTAAGACACAAAAACGCAATTCAAATTGACATTATCCCTTTTAAACTACAAAAGCAATCAGGTTTTGATCTAACTTTTATGTTTTGTATTTTTGATTTTTAATAAAAAGTCGGATATTAATTGATACTTATGAGTTTTGGAAAACGTTTTTTGGAAATTTGTAAGAAAAAGGATATTAGCCGGGAAAGGCTGAACACGAAAGGCCTGTTAATGAGACGTTACGAGCGTGACGAAACAAAGCCGGGTATTGAAGCTGCTGCAAAAAATGGAGTTATAGTTGACGTTTTTTGCACTCCATTGTTGGTATTACCGACCTGATTTTTGAAAAAAAGTATTGTAAACCGCATACAAAACATTCGGAAGCTGAACGATGAAGAAAACATTTATTTGCCCTTATGGATACATTCCTTTTAAAATGCAATATCCAAAGTAATAAAGCTGTTTAACCAGATAAAACAAAATCATGAACATACAAGCCGAAAAAGCGATCATCATAGAGCAATTTAGACAGGTAAACGATGTAAACCTGATCCATGCTATTAAAAATATGCTCGATTACGCTTTAAAAAAAGAAAAGGAACATTTTGATATTCCTGAAGCCCATCAAAAATTGGTAATGGAACGTTTTGACAAAGTAATGAAAGACCCTGATAGGCTTTTGGATTGGGACGAAGCTAAAAAAACGCTCAAAACCTGATGAGAAAGTACAAGGTAAAAATTGAACCGGAAGCCCTTGAAGATATTCAGGAAATTACCGATTGGTACAATGGAGCACAGGCAGGGCTTGGTAAAAGGTTTCAGAAAACGGCTATCAGGCTAATGAACTCTCTTAGCACTGACCCACAGATTTACGCCATCCGTTACAATGAAATACGTTGCGTTTTGATTAAAAAATTCCCGTACCTGGCTCATTTCTATGTTAACGATGAAAACAATACGGTTGAAATTTTGGCTGTGATTAGCACAGACCGAAACCCGAAGATTTGGCAGGAAAAAACAAGCAAGCATTAAAAAAGCCTCTTTAGGCTTGTCCGCCAAGGTGGAGGTTTGGAGTGGTATTGTTTCATACAAAGCCGCAATGGTTGTAACACCGACCTCCGGTCGGTTACCAATAAAATTGGCACGCTGGTGATGCAAATACTCCGCGACGCTGATTACCGCAATTTTTTTCACCGCGAAGCTGCAAAGCCAGTAACACCCACCTCCGGTCGGTTACATATAAAATTTGGTATGTAGATGCTCCACAAAGCTGATTTTTTCACTGCAAGGGCAAAAGGACGCAAGGGGAATGGTACACTGATTTACACGGGTTGTATATAGTTTTTCGGGTTAGCAACCAAACCAAGACGTTAACCACACAAGCCGCAACCCTTAGATTTGAGACGAACGTACACAATATGAATAAAAAAGCCCCGGAAATTCCGAGGCTTTTCCTGAATTACTTATCATTCACAATAATAAAATCAAAATAGTAATTTTTAGATTCATTCATGCAATCTTCCAAAGAAAACACTTTACCCTTAAGCTTATCCATCTTTTCAAAGTCAAAGCCTCCATCACATGGATTTATATTTGCATTTGGCTTATTCTTATAGTAAATATTACCATAAATGATGTTATAATTATCCCTTAATGCAGTGTCTATTCTTGGAATAATTGGTGTCCAATTTGTAAATGTTGCATCAAAATCTCCTGTCTTTTTTGAAGCTAAGATTGACCTTGTTTGAAACAAAATTGAAACTGAAGAGTCGGCTAAATAATTTTCAATCAATGGTTTTGAATATTCTATTCTTTTTTCAAACAGTTCTGCTGAGATGTTTAACAATGGATATTGAATGAGCATCTGCGTTGCTGACAAAATTGACATAAAACCAACTAAATCAGACTTAAACAATTCTTTATATAGTTCTGGATAATTTTCAAAAGAAGACTTTATGCTTTCAATCCTTTCATTGATCTTGGCATAAGAGGGAGCAAAAACTTTATTATCCGTTAATAGTTTCAAATCATTTAAGTCAAATTCTAACAATTTAGGAATACTGTCTAAATCACTGATAATTTCACTTATTGTATTTAAATTTATCGTAATATTACTTTGGTCAATTTGGGTTACTGAAACAATTCTAAACTCGCCTCTTTGTTTATATAACTGTAACATTTCATCAAGAAATTGCTTTTCTGTTTTCCGTAAAGCTGGCGTTTTCTGCTTAATCAAAACATTCCGAAAATCATCATTGCCAGTTTCTAAATATTTATTCAAATAATATACATAAGATGGTGTTTCGTCAATTATCCAAACAATTGTATCAAATCTATCATTCATATATTTAAATAAATTTAATACTAAAAGCTTATCACCATTTACATTATATTTTTGTCCAAGAATAACTAAATTATTTTTAGCAGCATTATCAAACCTATCAAATATTTTATCATACAAAAGGTCTTGACCTAAGCAATTAGACGCTAATGAGGCAGCTAATGTAAGTGCAATAAAAAGTCTATTCATATCATTAAAATTTAGAAGAGGCATAAAACTAATTATTTATGCCTCTTTTGTTTACTGAAAAATTACCATGCAAAGTAGAACCCACGAAAGACGCTTCTATAATTGGTAAAATGAATTAATTTATCAATGCTTAGATTATAATTTGTTCCATTTAGCATTTCGGTTCTAATATTAATATTTTTACCTGAAACAATCTTCCAACCCCCTTTTAAAATATCTAGATCACGATTAGCTGTACCTCCTACAATATTATCGTACTCGCTATTAGAGACTATAGTTCTTACACCAGTACCTTCATTTATGTTCCAAGTTACTTTGTATGTGCCGTCCTGAAGATTTTGATTAATATTAGTTTCCATATTATCAAAGTCTTTGACATCAATCCATTTAGTGTCAGAAACAGCTTCCTTCCCCCATTTTGTCTTTATTAAATATGGATTTCCTTTGTTAAGATTAATACCATAATCACACTTATTAGTACCAGTCCAAAATCTCCTGCCATCTTTAAGTGCCGAAGCACCTCCCAACACACCACCAATAGCTCCTCCTGCAATTGCCCCAACAATGCCATTGTGTACTCCCTTAGAAAAAGAAGCATCCCAACTGTTACCTTCCATGATTTTTGAATTTAAAGTTCCTGAACCAAAACCTCCTATAAATCCACTCGTTGCTCCACTAAGACTTCCTCCTACGAAACTACCAACAGCAATACCAGCATGAGTAACACCTGCCAGAACAGCAGCACCTCCAAATGCAGAAAGAGCACCTACTCCGGCTCCAATACCAAAAGCTTTAAATGCATCAATTCCATTATGAATATTTCCTTGCATACCTTGGGAGATTAGATTAATACTACCTCCAATTATAGCAGCCAAAATTAATGCTGTTCCAGTAATAAAGAACTCACCGTCAGGGTCAGTATACTTTAAAGGATTATTAATACAGTATGCATACCTGTTAAAATTCTGGGTACTGGTGGGCGATTGCACATAATTATCGGGGCTCAGGAACATACCCAGCAAAGGATCATACACCCGGCCATTCATATTAATCAGATTACAGGCGGTTAAATGCTCGTGACCCGTATAACCCCGGTTAATAACCGTAATACGCTGCGTACTGTAGGCCCACGTATTGGGGTTGCGGTAACGGCCCCAGGCATCGAAATTCTGCATGGCCACCGTGGTGTTTTTATCGTTGGTCAGAGCCATAATAGAGCCCAGGTGGTCTTTATGCACGTAGTAAAGGGTATCGGTTCCATCGCTCCGTTTCACATGAATGGCTGCCAGCCCGTTCCCGGCTGAGATATAACTCAACTGGCGGGTAAGGGTGCCATTTATCTCAACTTCGTTTTTACTAAAATAATAAGTAGTTGTGGTACCGCTCCGTTGCGAAAGCACCATTTTTTTCCGTTGTTCGCTGGCCCCATAGGTAAAGGTATAGCTGTTGGAACCTTGCGTTAAGGTTTCAACTTTATTAAACGGGGTATAGGTGACCACCTGTTGTGAAATGCTTGCAGGGGCATTGGTTAATCCCGTGAGTTGGTGAGGTTTCAATGAATTACTGTACGCGTAGGTTCCGGCATCTGGCTTTTGGGTAATATTTCCCTTGGCATTAAACACATAGCTTTGTGTTTGAGTACCAAAAGTGGCGCTGGTTAACCGTTCAATACCATCATATAAAAAACTTTCCGAAAGGTTGGTATATCCTGTACGCATATCAGCCCGGGAGGTTAAGTTTCCGGTACTGCTGTTAAAGTTGTACTGGTATCCCTGGATAATTTGTGATGAACGGACGGTATAAAACTGGTAGGGTAATCCATGGCTGGTAAAGGTATTATAAGTTGCAGCCCCGCTCCCCAACGTGAAGTTATAGTTAGTCCCATTATCGGCAGTAAGGGTCCAGATGGTGGAACCATCTTTTTTTACACCTGTCAGGTTGCCATAACTATCGTAGGTATTGGCAACGGTAATGCCGCTCGGATAGACCATTTGCGTTACCTGGTTCCGGCTGTTGTAGCTATAAATGTAGGTTTGGTCGTCTACATTGTCATCAACATGCTCGGTGGTTTGGGTAACGCGGTTATAAGCATCGTAGGTATAGGTTTTCCAGGTATTTCCATAATTTTCCTGCAACAGTTGGTATTTTCCGTTTCCTGATGCAATATAGGAGTAAGATACGACATTGCCCAATTGGTCTGTTTTTGTACTATCACGCCCCAATTTATCATAGGTTATCCAAAATTCATTATTATTTCCATCTTTTTGATAGGTAATCCTATCGTAAGCATCATAACTGTAAGTAGAGGTCCCGGCATCGGGGTCGGTTAAACTGGTTTGATGACCCACGGCACCGTACCCCATGGTTGTGGTAACCCCGGCAGAGGTAATAGAGGCAGGTTTACCGTTTGATTTATAAAGGTAGGTAATGGTATGACCTGTAATTGGTTCCTGTACACTTATCAGATTACCCATACAATCATAGGTTTGGGTTACGATTTTTTTATCAGTCTCAGTGGTTGTAGTTAAATTGTTATAACCATACTTTACCTCTTTACCTGTACTATAATTTTCAACAGTTAGTCGTCCATAATTATCATAGGAAAGATTAACCGTTTGGATTACATCACCTTTAGCCGATGTGGTTTGAGTTACCTGTCCTTTACTATTAAATGAATTGTTTTTGTAAATTGAGGTACCATTAAAACCAATGGTTTCTTCACGTAAGGTGCGGCCTAAAGCATCGGAATAGGTTTTGCTCCAGGGTAGCCCCGTTTGGGTTGTATAAACATAAAATATGGCATTGGTTACCGAACCTCCAACGCACCAGTTATACGTTGTAGTGGTATTTACCCCGGTAGGTGAGGTTGAACCGGTGGGGCGGCTCCAAACATCATAAGTATAAGTGGTGGTTAAGGATTGTCCGCCGGTTTGGTCAATTTCCGAAGTTACCTGCCCGAATATGGGTTCATACGCCAGGGTGCGGGTACCAAAATTGGTTGTTTCGGTCAACGGGAAACGCTTGGTGGCATCGTAGGTATAATCGGTGGTATAGGTTTCCACTCCCGATGCCGATGTAACGGAACGCCCCGGGAGACCCACTCCGTTGTAATTTGAGTAGGTGGTAGTTACAGCAAAAGCTGTTCCCTGGTTTTTAATCTGGGTAAGAACGTTGCCTGTTGTGCTAAAGGTATATTTCTCATTCGTTACAAAATTAGTAGCATCGTCCTTATGTTTGCTGGTAGCAGTAATGTTTTTTGGTTTTCCCAAAATAAAATCACTCATCTCGGTTTTATTCCATGAACCATCGGAGAAGGTGGTTTGCTGTTGCGTTACATTACCGGAGGCATCATATAAGTAAGAAACCGTGCTATTAATACCTTTTAAATTATCCGTGGTTTTTGATGTATAAAGTTTATTAAAAACAACACCCGATGACGCTGTAACTGTAAACGTATTTTCCACTTTTGTAAACGGAGAACCTGTAGAATATTGCGAGGTTTGTGTTACCAATTGTGGAGTAAAATAGGTGGCATTTAAGGTGGTTGTTGTACTATTTTTAATACTTGTTACATTGTTAGTGCTGTTAACTGTTTCAAACCCTAAAAATCCTAGTCCTGTAACATGCATTTTGGCTTTGGCGTAGCTGTATGTATTTACTGATGTACCACCAATTCCATCAGGAATGGTAACGCTTTTCGCACAATATACAGGCACTTGAATATCAACTAATGGATAGGTACAAGCGGTTCCTTTGGTATAAAAGGAGGTGCCCCCCTGCGTAATGGGTTGGTAATTGATGGATGTTTTGTTACACATGCCATCGGTAATGTCTGTAACTAAATTATCATCATTATCTGAATTATTCGTATTGTAAAACCTGAAGTTATTATCTATTGTTGAAGCAGTTAATAAATTAGAACCTAAATTTATAATATCCGTGCGGCCATCGCCATTAAAATCACCCTGTACGGTACTTTTAATTAGGGAATAGTTTTCGTCATTTGCTGTTAGTGTATTATAGCTTTCAAGATTTGTACCAGTTGATTTATACCAGGTAACAATAAACTGATCAAACTCTCCCCATTCCTGATTATAAATATTTGTTTCCTTGTGATAATCCGATTCTATTATAATTACGTCGGATTTTCCATCGTTATTAAAATCGGTAACAAGGCAATTATCTCTGGAATCATTATAGGTAGTAAAACTTTCCTCAATGGCAGTAATAGATGGGAGTAAACTTACCGTGAAACCCCAGTTTCCATTGTTAATGGCCCAATACCAGTTGGCGTTACAGTCACCATTTAGAATCAAATCGGGTAAACCATCGCCGTTAAAATCGCCTTGACGGACAGTGCTGAATTGACCCTCGGAATTAAATGACAGGTTCGAAGCCTGAAGCTCAAAAGAAGCCAAACCGTTGGAACCCCCAATATTTTTATAAATGTAATAGGTATTGGTACACATTATAAAAATATCGTTAAGGCCATCATTATTAATATCAGTAACCATTATTTGTTTGGGTTCACTTACAAGTGGTAAATTGAAATTTAACCAGGTACCACCTGTGATTGTGGTTTGACCATATTTTAATTTACCATTATATAAATTATTTACTTTATTTCTTTCAATAAAAAGAATATCGTTAATTCCGTCATTATTCAAATTACTTATAGAATAAACAGGTAAATAGTCACTTGAACTTTGTAAAGTAAAATCGAAATGTGACCAACTACTAGAACTACTTTCTTTCACATATAATTTAAATTGGTCACCATCTAAATAAGGTGAAACAAGTTCAACATAGTTATTTCCATTTAAATTACAAATTGTTGGGCTATATTCCTCAGATGCTAAATCAATTGAACTAAATCCAGAATAGTATGAAAATGTAGGTGTATTATTGGATGTCTGATTTGCTTTATATACCTGAAAAGTTCTTAATCCATTTGATGTATAATAAGCAATTAAATCTGTCAAACCATCATTATTATAATCTCCTGTGGTCCAATTTTTTTCTTTTGCAGCTATTCCAGTCTCTGAGCTGCTAACAGTTATTATTTGGCCTATTGGTGTTTTGTTCAACTCTCCCCAATTAATAATGGTTGGATTTAACTGGCTGCCATCGGCGGCGGTCTGGGTAATTTTATTCAGGTGGGTAAAGTTCGAACAGGTATAATAAAAATTGTACTTCATGGCAATGGTACTGCCGCTATAGGCACGTATTTCGCGCAGCAACAGGTCTTTGGCCACACTGCCCCCGCCAATATACAAAGTGTTTTTGTCGGTTTTTTTATCGTAATAAAACTCCAACGAATTATAAGTGCTCAAACTGGCTGCGGTATTGCCGGTATAATCAATACGGTCAATAACTGATTCCCCGTTTACGTTTTTATAGGTAAAGGTCATGTAGTTACCATTGGCATCCATGGCCTTGTTCAGGCGCCACATGTAAGGGGTGGTTTTACCTGCGGGCAAAGCCCTTGAGTCGCTACTGTTACCATAATAGAGGGTTTTACCATCTTTGGTGGTTACAGTAAAATACTGTGGCCCGTTGCCGGCAGTTCCTGAGGCAGTAACCGTAACAAAAGTTTCGTTTTGGGTTTTATAAGTAGAGGCTGTAACCCCATAAGTGCCCGTAGCAAGTATCAACCGGTTACCGTCTAAGGCAAATTTGTCGTTTAAATCGAGGTTTACACCACCGGCAGCACCATCGGTATAAATATTGGCCGGTACCCGGGTAATAGCCGAAAATCCGGCAATTTCCCAGCCCACACCCAACAAACCATTCCCTCCCTGGCTGTTATAAACCACCGAAACATTGGGTTGCATCCCCATTGTACCCGGGGAAACGGTAATAGGTAAATTATAGGTGGCAGCCCCTGATGGGGATACATCGAATACCCCTCCAATGGCACCCACTTCGTTACTGGTATTGGGGGTGGCAGAAGGTTGTGTTTCTTCTGTAAGGTATTCCTCATCCAAATCATGAATCTCCTTATTATCAGCTTTGGCGGAAAGATACAATCCGTTTTGTGCTTTAAAGCTAAAGCCGGGAGACATTACCACCTGATCGCGGGCGGTACAATTATAACTAAAATTTGATACGGTCAAATCCCATGAAAGATTTATATCTTTTTCATTGTAAGTAACAGTTGTTTGGGCAACAGCCGCCTTAGGGGCAATTAAAAAAAAATAACCCCGATACAAAAAGTATTATTTTAAAACGCATTAACCCTGTTTTAAAATAATGTAAATACATATTATCCATATAAATTATTTTAAACAGAGGTTATTTTTTGATAATCTTTCGGGTTATTTGTTGCTCTCCGGATATTATCCTTAATACATAATTACCAGGGGCAGCATTTTCCAAATCTATCCAAAGTATTTCACCCAGGTATTCAGAAGTATAAACCAAAACCCCGTTGATTGAATAGACCTCAATTTTAGGGTTTGTTTGAAAAGTAGATGCCAGATCAATATTAAATCCTTCCGTTACCGGGTTTGGATAAATTTTAATTGATTCTTCCAAAATATCGTTTTGAATATTTTTTTCAACTTCAGTGGTATCAAGTATCAACGATTTGGTTGATTTGGCCACGGGAACATACCTGTAGGTGGCATTCCCGGCATCATCGTAGGTAAAGCTATAGGAACTTTGTCCTTTCAGATTTAATTGCAGAAAAATTAAAATCTGAAATATTACCAGATATTTAATATAGGTCATGCTATTTATTGTTTATTTGTTGTTTCAAAGCATCTATTTCCTTCTGTTGTTGTATCATGTAAAGCATCATCTCCTCAATTTTCTGGAGCAAAATTTTATTCATTTCACCTAGGGCCACACCATTATCCTTTACTTCATTGGCCGAAGGAACCCCAGGTAAATGTTTTTTCTCTTTTACATAGGCTTCTACTTCAGTTAATTCAGCTAATTTATAGTTGTTTTCAAAAACATAGTCGGGCCAGTTAACATATTCTTTTACAACAACCTCCGTAGCTATGATATTTCCATTAACCCCCAGTTTATATCCTTTGGTATCGGTAGTACCAATACCCACCGTATTATTAGTAGTATTAACATATAAATTGCTGGTACCCACGGTAAAACTTCCATTAATGGTTAAAGCATTGGTTGAAAAATCACCATATATTAAAGGGGTTGTAGTAGATGAATTAGCGATATACAATTTATTTGAACCAGTCTCACTATATCCTGCCGCGTAACCAATAAAAACATTACGTGCACCGCTTGTATTGTTATAACCGGCACTAGCACCTATTAATGTATTACATGTACCAATGGTATTGTTATACCCCGAATTGTACCCTATATAAACATTGTTAGAATATGTGCTTTTATACCCCGCTTGGTAACCAAGAAAGGTATTATTACTTGATGTAGTAGCCGAATAACCCGCTTTATAACCCATCATAGTATTATATTGTCCGGTTGTTAATGAATAACCGCTTGAAGATCCTACTATAGCATTATAATGACCGGTAGTCATTGTATAACCACTCTGAGATCCTAATAAAGTATTATAGGTTCCAGAAGTAATGTTTTTACTGCTATAAGCTCCAATTAATGTATTATCAGTAGCTGAATAAGCAACAACACTATAACCAGCAGAAACACCAAAATACGAAGACTTAAGTCCAGTTGCCCCAGAATTTGTCCCATAATTAGTAAGATCGTACTGGCTCCAAACAAAACCCGGCAAAAATGCCAATGCAATTACACTTAAAATGATTTTTTCATATCAATCAGTTATTTTATTGTTTTGCTTACTCGTGTAGCTTTTCGGCCTCCGCTTATATAATATTTTTAAACTTCTTATTTCCGTTATGCGTAATTAGTACACTATAATCATTTTAAAACGCTCATTAAACAGTATTTGCCACATAATTTTTACAGTATCAGTAACCACCAGTATTCCAAGCTATTTTTAAGTATAAAGCAATAAGCAACGGGTTTAATTTTGGTAAACTTAGGTCAAATATAAAAAAATAATCAATACAACACCTATAACGTTACTTTATGTTATTCCTTATTTCCGCAAGTCACGGGGTGACTAATTGAATAACAATTGTTTGCCTTCTTTGTGTCAAATTGAGTCACCCCGTGACTTTCAACGGTTTACCAGATGACCTGCGGATTTTAGGTTATTATTAATTTTTTTGGTTCTCTGTCCTATTGTATGGGCAGATGTACCAAAAGAACCGAAGAAGCTGAAATACAAAAAACCTTGGCTCTTTTCTAATTAGCGTGTGATTATTAGAATTAACATGGTCTAAAAATGTGATTACTTTACAAAACCTACCACTAATAAGGTTGTTAACTGATGAGAACCTTATTTCTACTAAGGTTGAAAAAAATCGGAATAAGGTTTTCATGGCGGTTTTAAAACCTTATTTTTTAAAAATTAAACTTAGTAGGATATTTTAAACTAATGATAATAACCTTATTACCTTATTTTCAAAACTATCAACCTTTATTTAGAATAGAGCCAAAACCTTTAAGATGCAATTGATTCTACTACTGAAAAGGGATGGAGTATGATTCCGGCGTGTTTTACATGAAAAGGGTTCCGCTTTTGTAACCTTATTTTCTTTCAAAACCTTAGTATAAAATAGCACCGTTGAGAATAACCTTATTGAGGTAAGTAGTTAATTGCCTATCAATTCCTTTATCACCCCCTCCGCCCTCCGGGCACCTACCCGCCGGGGCATAATATAGGTTAAGTAACTATATATATGTGGATTATAAAGCCGGAAAAATAGAAATTGGTTATATTAAAATTGAAATTCATTGGAAAACCTTATTTTCCTTTTTAAACCTTAGTAGAAAATGGGTTAGCGTATGATAACCTTATTACCTTATTATGTTAGAACAAGTAATAAATAAGGTAATAAGGTTGGGTTTGTGTTAGGAAATGGATTCTACTAAGGTTAAATAAGAATGAAAAAGGATTGGTTCTACAAAATTGATAATAATAAAACGTACTGATTATCAATGTCTAATAATAATTTACTTGGCGGCTATGCCCGCCAAGGAGGATTTCCGATGATTTAGGTTCGTAGGCACGATTAAATATTGGGTTTCTATTTTTTAATTGAACCCAAAAAATGCCGTTTTAGGCAACCAAAAATCTAAAACGTTTGCATAAAACTTCGTTTTTGACTGGTTTTTATGAACAAAAAACCGCGTTAAATGTATGCTTTAACAAAGGGGTGATGAATTATTTTCGATTCGTAATAGTATTGATACCAATGTGATAAATAATTTGTGATGTATGTTTGCTGAGTATGATGTAAACATGATGTAGTAATTAAAAAATTATTTGTACGGTTGATTAGCTACATTTGGTTAGCAAATAATTTTACGCAATCGGAAGGATTTGGGATTTGAAGAAATCATTGTTTTATGGGTTGCCAAAGAAATTATATCGTTTGCATAAGATTTTAATATTAGCGATTAAGAAAAAATGAGGAATGTAATTACTAAAACCGGAAATAATACCATCAGTAACTCACAGAATATGTTTGTTAAAGTTGCTGATGCCATTCAATACAACTTAATCAATTTTTTTATTAACTAAAATCTAAGAATTATGAAAAAACAATTACTAAGTATGGCAGCTGTCCTGGCTTTATTTAGCACAAGCTTTGCCCAAACAACGAACTATCTCGATTTTGAAGGTGCCCTTCCAACAAGCGGTACTTTTGGTGGTTCCGATTTATCTATTGTTGAAAATCCAAGCAAAACCGGAGTAAATACTTCCGACCATGTTGCCAAAACACAAAAATTTGATGTAGAAGGGACATACTGGTGGGGTGGTGCATATTTCCCATGTGGTGGAACCGTTAATTTTACCCCAACAGAGCAAACTTTTTCAATTGATGTTTATTGTGCTGCAGCAGGTGAAGTAATGTGCAAGGTGGAACAGGGTGCTCAAGGAGCTGCTGAAGTTAAAGGAAATTATACTGATGCTGGCCAATGGCAAACAGTTACTTTTGACATGTCAACCACAGCAATTGGTTTACTCAATGGCGATTACAAACAGCTTGTAATTTTTATGGGAACCGGAGCTGATGGAGATCCTATTAATACTGAAGTTTGGTACTATGATAATGTAAAAGGTCCTGGTTTTACTGCCGGAGCTTCTGTAGATCCTAACGTTACCATTACCGATTATACCGGAACTGCTGCCTCTGTAGCCATTGCTTTTTCATCGGTACCCGATACCAAAATTGCTTTGGATGGTGCTCAAGGTGAAAACTCAATCTGGACGAAAGACATTACCGGTGTTACCGGAAGTACCATTTTTGCCCCAGTTACCTACACTATTTATGTTAACGATGCCGCTTACGAGGGAATGACAGATATTGCTTTTTCAATGGCTGGTTCAACCGATGTTAAAATAGCACACAATATTGGATCCCCTTCAGAGGATGTTAACCTGCTTACCAACGGAACATTTACTGATATTGAGGGGGTTATGATTGGCCGTACGGGTAACGAATGGGGTATGTGGACCGATAACGGTGGTGTGGTTGAAGTTATTGATGGTGTAGCAAATTGTACTCCGGTAACCGATGCCGACAACTGGGCATTGCAGTTGGAGCAATTGAATTTTGTATTGGTTAACGAACGTGAATATATTATTAAGTTTGATGCATGGGCTGACGCCGCCCGTATTATTACTTTGACTATTGAAGATCCACAAAATGGTTATGCTGCTTTAGGTGCTTCCGACGATGATAATTCAAACGAGGGCCGTTCAAACTGGAATATTGAACTTACTACCGACCAAACAGAATACGAACTATCTATGACAGTTGATGCGATGCAGGCCAATTCGGTAACTAAATTTGCTTTCCTTTTAGCCATTAGCGATGAACCGGTTTATATTGATAATGTAAGCTTGAAAATTGTTCCCCTTATTTCTGTACCTTCTGAACAAGCTTCTTCGTTGGCAATTTATCCAAACCCTGCCACAAATGTAGCTTATGTTAACACTCAGGTGGGTACGTTGATAAATGTTTACAGCATTACCGGTAAACTGATGATGAGCAAAGTAGCAGCTAACGAAGTGGAATCCATTGATGTAGCTAATTTAGCTACAGGTATTTATATGGTAAAAGTTGCTGAAAAGGCAGTAAGATTAGTTGTAAAATAATAATGTTTTTAGGAGGCTACTGGTTAGCCTCCTAATTTTTTTAATGAAACATCCATGCACTACCTTACACAAAAGGATATGACTATATCATGGATGTTCCACAAAACCAATAAATTAACTTAAATATTTTCTCGTGAAATCAAATTATAGTTCGTTAAATTTTTATAAGTAAGTGATAGTTTTTTATATGTAAAAAGTTTAAACAAAAACATTAAGCAATGATTCCCAATAAGATATGTTTTGTCTTGTCTTGTGTCTCATGTCTAAAAATCTACCGATCTATTAAGTTAAGTAACTCATAAAATTCCACCAATGAAATCCTCCACACTTTTTAAGCTGTTTCTATTAATAATTGGGTTGAATATCTTTCAAATTCAATTCTTATATGCTCAATCCTGTTATGAACTGGTTTGGAGCGATGAATTCAATGTACCCGGGTTACCCGACTCTGCTAAGTGGTCATACGATGTCGGTGGTGGCGGTTGGGGAAACAATGAGTTGCAATACTATACCTCAGAAAGGCCAGAAAACGCCCGTATCGAAGACAGTGTATTAATTATTGAAGCTCGGAAAGAAGCCTATAGCGGCAAGCAATATACATCGGCACGTTTAATCACCCATTACAATGGGCATGCCTGGAAATATGGGAAAATAGAAGCTAAAATAAAACTCCCCTATGGGCAAGGTATTTGGCCCGCCTTCTGGATGTTAGGCGAAAGTATGTTTAATGGTATCAGTTGGCCTGCATGCGGCGAAATTGATATTATGGAAATGGTTGGAGGTGGCGAAGGCCGCGATGATAAAACTTACGGGACCATCCATTGGGCCGATGCAGCTAACAACCATGCCCAATATGGCGGCTCCTACCAATTGGCGCAAGGTATTTTTGCCGATACATTTCATATTTTTTCAATGGAATGGAATGCTACTACCATTAAATGGTTTCTCGATGGCAATCAATTCCATGTAGTGGATATCACCCCTACTGCATTAAGCGAATTCCATCAAAATTATTTTATTATTTTAAATGTAGCTGTAGGTGGAAACTGGCCAGGTTCACCAACTTCAAGTACGGTTTTTCCGCAACAAATGGCCATTGATTATGTAAGGGTTTACCAGTTAAACCATAGCCCTGAAATTACCGGAAGCAACATGGTTGTGAAAGGTGAAAAAAACGTTGAATTTTCTACCATCGCTTTCGATGGTTATACATATAACTGGACTGTACCTGAAAGTGCAACAATTCTGTCCGGTCAGGGAACATCGGCTATTCGAGTAAATTGGGGTTGCGAGGCAGGTAATGTCACCTGTGAGTTAACGACACTTTGCGATACATATAATTTGGAATTCCCGGTAGCTATTGAAGCACTTTCCATCGAAGGGGAAACCATAGTCATGGCTGGCCAGGAGAACTTAAGATACGCGATAGCACAGACCCTGGAAACTTCGTATGTCTGGACACTGCCAGCTTCTGTTACATCAACTGCAACGCTCGATACCAATGTTATTTATGTGGATTGGGGCTACGCGGACGGCACTTTGAAAGTTGTAACCGACAATTTCTGTGGGAAGGACAGTGCTTTGTTGAATGTAACCGTGTTGCGTCAGTTGCCTTATCCCGATATCAATACTCCCGCAGTCATTCCGGGAACCATACAATCTGTAAACTATGATTTTGGAGGCGAAGGAATTGCTTACCATGATATAGAACCGGAGAACCAAGGCAACGGCTCGCGCCAGGATGAGGGTGTAGATACTGAAACAAATGATGGTGGAGAAAGTATAGGATGGACAAAAGCAGGAGAGTGGTTGGAATATTCAATAGATGTTCAATCAGAAAAAACGTACGATGCAGAAATCAGGATAGCCTCTATAAACTCAGCCGGGAAGCTTAAAATATTATATAATGGAGAGGATCGCACGGGTGTAATTTCAGTTCCTTCTACAGGATCGTGGAGTAAGTTCAAGTCCATTTACTTAGATAATATTCAATTAAAAGAATCGGATACATTGATGCGGGTTGAAATTGTGAACGGTGATTTTAATTTAGGCCGATTTGTTTGGGCCGATTCACTGGCTAGCGATATTCCTTCAATAGTTATTAAAGATGCATTATCGGTTTATCCAACCCTGACAGATGGGATAGTTCATGTACAGAATTTAACAAAAACAGCCAATTATTCCATTACCGATGTTACCGGAAAATTGGTACTTAACGGAAGGGTGGAGCCCCAAGGTTCAATTGATGGTACCCGATTAACCCCGGGTTCCTATTGCATCATCTTTACCGATGATGATGCTACCCAGGTGCTAAAGTTTGTGAAATATTAATAGTTAGAGAATAGAGATTGGAAACTAGAAACCAGAAACCAGAAACCAGTGGCATCGTTTTCTACATAAAATTTAAAATTTAAAAATTGCACATAAAATTAACATTGATGAAGACAAAAATAAATACGTTATACCTGGTGCTGATGGCACTGATTGTGGCACTGGGTGGTTTTCTTTTGGGTTTTGACAGTGCGGTGATTTCGGGAGCAGTTCCTTTTTACAAAAATGTTTTTGGGTTAGATTCCGGTTCCTGGATATTGGGGTTCTCGGTAGGTTCCATCATTGCCGGGGCTATCATCGGGAATTTTATCGGGGGACCTTTTTCCGATTATCTGGGGCGTAAAGGTGTGTTAATTATTACTGCATTGTTATTTGCCTTTTGTGCTTTTGGAACAGCTTTTACCGACAGCATCGTCTTTTTTGTGATTGCACGTATTATTGGTGGACTAGGAGTGGGGATGGCCATTTTGGTGGCTCCCATGTATATTGCCGAAATCTCACCACAAAAATATCGGGGAACGTTGGTATCCATCAACCAGTTTAATATTGTGATAGGTATATCTATTGCCTATTTTTCAAACTATTATATCTTAAAAACCGTTGAGGATCCAACCATGAACTGGCGTTGGATGTTGGGTGTGGGTTCTATTCCCGCAGTATTATATTTTTTACTTTTATTCTTTGTGCCACAAAGCCCACGTTGGTTGGCACTAAAAGGGCGGCACGATGAGGCTAAAAAAGTGTTGGTCCGTATTGGTGGAAACGAATATGCAGATCAAGTACATGCCGAGATTCTGGAAAATGTGAAAAAAGCCCCGGACTCAGGGAAGAGCAACATCAAAGAGGTTTTCTCTAAAAGTATGGCAACCATCCTGATTATTGGCTTTGGAATTGCATTCTTTCAACAAATCACAGGTATCAATGCCATATTCTATTATGCCCCCATGATTTTTGGAATGGCTGGTGGGGCACAGGATTCAGCATTTATTCAGGCAGCCATTTTAGGCCTTACAAATGTGCTTTTTACCATTGTTGCCATGTTCCTCATCGATCGTTTGGGACGTAAACCACTGTTAATCATAGGTTCTATCGGAATTACCCTGTCATTGTCGTTGGCGGCTATTGCATTTAGCAACGCTACGTATAAAGTTGATGGCAGCAAAGTTTCCGGTATGGTTGAAGCGGTAAAAGCCAGTGAAGAAAAAGGCAAAGACTTGGTATTGTTTGAGACAGGAATAGCCAAAATGGTTGGTAAAGAATACGAAAGCGAAGTAGAATTCTTCAATGTGGTTGAAGAAAACATCGGAGCCAGCAATTATAATGTTTTCAAGAGTACCATTTTACAAAATTCCATTTCAATGAATGCCATTTTGGTTTTAATTGCTTTAATTATTTATGTTGCTTCGTTTGCTATCTCTCTCGGGCCGGTGATGTGGGCATTGCTGTCAGAGATTTTCCCCAACAGGCATCGTGGGCTGATGATTTCAATCGTGGGAACATGGAATTCCATTGTAAGTTTTGCTGTTGCTACAGTATTCCCTGTGGAATTGGAAGTTCTTGGAACGGCCGGAACATTTATGGTGTATGCTGTTTTTGGGTTATTGACCCTTCTGTTCACCCTTAAATTTATCCCCGAAACCAAAGGGCAATCGCTCGAAGAGTTGGAAGTAACATTAATGAGACATTAACCTGTAAAAATAAATAACATGAATTCAAAAAATTTGATAATTTTCCTGGGTATGGCATTACTCGTTTCATGTACGGCAAAAGAAAAAGAAACCGGTCCGGCAAAAGTAGAGGTAAAGGCCAATGAAGCCGAACAGTACCGTATGTTTGTCAATGGCAGCGAATTTTATGTCAATGGTGCCGGATGTGAATTTGGGAACATTGATGCTTTAGGGATTAGTGGTGCTAATTCATTCCGTACCTGGCGTACCAAAAATGGTCAAAAAGATGCGGTTGAAATCCTCGATTTGGCTCAAAAAAATGGATTGATGGTACTTATGGGACTGGAAGTAGCCCGCGAACGGCATGGCTATAGCTACAGCGATACAGCCATGGTAAACAGACAATACAATTACATCAAAGGTGAGGTAGAACGGTTAAAAAACCATCCGGCTTTGTTGGGTTGGGCTATTGGTAATGAATTGAATCTGGGTGCCAACGATTTGCGTATTTATGATGCGGTGAACGATTTATCGAAAATGATTCATGAAATCGACCCGAACCACCCAACTACAACTACTCTGGCAGGAATCGGGAAACGTGAAATCGATTATATCAAAGTGCATTGCACCGATATTGATTTTATCTCCATCCAGATGTACGGCGATATCGTGAACCTCCAAACCCGTATTTCCGATGCCGGTTGGGTAGGCCCTTACATGGTTACGGAATGGGGAGCTACCGGGCATTGGGAAGTTGGAAAAACCTCATGGGATGCTCCCATTGAACAAACCAGCCGCGAAAAAGCCAAAGCTTTTTTAAACCGTTACGATTTAGCCATTGAAGCTGACAAAAAATTTTGTTTGGGCTCTTATGTTTTCCTTTGGGGACAAAAACAGGAACGCACGCCGACCTGGTATGGGATGCACCTTGAGAATGGTGCGAAAACAGAAACGGTGGATGCCATGACTTACGTGTGGACCGGAAAGTGGCCCGAAAACCGATGCCCATCGCTCGATTCTTTCAAGATTGAGAATGGTACCGCCTTCGATAATTTAAAGTTTAAAGTCAGGAGCCAGGTAAAAGCTGAAGTTTTTTACAAAGATTTTGAAAACGACAGTTTAACTTTCACTTGGGAGTTGATACCTGAAAGTACCGATTTGGGTTGGGGCGGCGACTTGGAAAGCCGGCCTTCTGCAATTTTTCATTTGGTTGGGAATAGCAGTTTGGTTTTTACAACTCCTGAAAAAGAGGGTGCATACCGGTTGTTTGTTTACATCCAGGATGCTAAAAGCGGTGCCGCAACAGCAAATTTTCCATTTTGGGTAGATTTATAAAAATTTAATAGTAGTTCATTCACTGTTCAAGTTTAGGTTTAGTTGATAGAATGATTTCTTATTGAAATCGAAAAAATGCACCTGTGGCTCCTTACTACAGGTGCATTTGAAAACCCTTACTAAACCTTTTTTATTTAATTTAATAAGGTTAATAGTGAGTGAAATTTTTATAAGTGAACGATATTCTGTTATATGTAAAAGATAGCAACAAAAATATTAGGTGATGATTTTTTCCAACAAGATATGTTTTGTTTTGTGTCTCGTGTCTAAATATCTACCGATCTATTAATAAGGTTCAAATCCAATCAAATGAAGCTAATAATTTTAATCCTGGCCCTTGTATCTTCCATTTTAATCAGTAGTTGTTCCACCGATAAAATAGAATTATCAAATTCCGATAAAGCTGTTTCCGAAAAAATTGATAGTATTTTAGCTTTAATGACATTGGAAGAAAAGGTTGGGCAGATGCTCAATCTTGGTTTACCGGCATTATTAACCGGGCCTTTTTATTCGTACCGCGATACATTGGTATTCGACTCAGCCAAAGTACAACAATTGCTGGTTGAATATGGTGCTGGTTCTGTCCAGAACTTAGGTTCTTTTCCAATGACACCCAAACAATGGAACCAGGTTATTGAATTTGTGCAAACAACTTCCAAAGCAAAAACCCGTTTGGGGATTCCGGTATTGTATGGAATTGATGCGGTTCATGGTGCCAATTATACCGCCGGTTCGGTTATGTTTCCCCATCAGATAAATCTGGCCGCTTCATTTAATACCAAAGCCGCAGAACAAGTGGGTGCAATAACAGCCTATGAATTACGCGCCAGCCACATTCCCTGGAATTATGCCCCGGTGCTCGATGTGGCCCGCCACCCGATGTGGGGACGTATTTTTGAAAGCTTTGGCGAAGATGCTTATGTAGCTAGTCAACTAGGAGCTGCTTATATTAGGGGACAACAGGGAAGCGATCCTTCAGCAAACGATAAAGTGCTGGCTTGTGCCAAACATTTTATTGGATACGGTGCTTCCTATAATGGTAAAGACCGATCACCGATTTTGATGTCCGAAAATTATATCCGTCAAGTGTTGCTTCCTCCATTTCAGGAAGCCATTGAAAACGGTCTGTTGTCGGTCATGATCTCGTCGGGTGCATTGAACGGGGTTCCCTCACATATCGATCATTTTTTAATCACTGGTTTGCTCAAAGGTGAATTGGGTTTTAAGGGTGTAGTAATTACCGATTGGGGCGATGTGGATGGATTGCATGCGGTTCATAAAGTAGCCGCCAATGAACGCGAAGCCGTAAAGCTCAGTGTTTTGGCCGGCATTGACATTTGTATGGAACCTTACGATGCCAGTTTTGCCACGCATCTGATTGAACTGGTGAAATCGGGCGAAGTACCCATGAGCCGTATTGATGATGCCGTCCGACGGGTGTTGTATTTAAAGTTTAAAGCCGGATTATTCAACAATCCCAGCTTGTATGAGGTGGAATATCCAAATTTTGCATCAAAAGAAACAGATAGCCTGAACCACCAGATGGCGTGCCAAAGCATTACATTGTTAAAAAATGAGGCATCGGTTTTACCTTTGAATAAAAAAAGCAGGATACTGGTTACCGGTGTTTCTTCTAATTCCATCAATTATTTGAACGGAGGTTGGTCGCGCACGTGGAGTGGGCAAGATACCAGCTATAATGACAAAGGAAAATTGACCATCTTGCAAGCGGTTCAGCAAAAGATTGGGTCAAACCAGGTGTGTTACGCCCCCGGAACGGGTTATGTCGATGGCGATTTTATCAATGAGGCTGTTGCTAAAGCCAGGCCGTGCGATGTGATTGTGGCCTGCGTGGGCGAAAAACCGGCTACCGAAAAACCCAGCGATATCGATGAGCTTGATTTACCTGAGATTCAACAGGAATTGGTGCTCCGGTTGGCCGAAACCGGGAAACCTGTCATCTTGGTTATGGTACAGGGGCGGCCCCGGATAATCAGATACATTGAGCCCAAAGTGAAAGGAATTGTTATGGCTTATTTGCCCGGGAATGAGGGCGGACGGGCCATTGCCGATGTCTTGTTTGGCGATGTAAATCCAAGCGGGAAACTGCCTTACACCTATCCGCGCAATTCAGGTTCTTTGTGGGCTTATGATCACCAGCTATCCGACGAACGCGATGTCAATTTCGGATTGGCAGGTTTTACCCCGCAATATCAGTTTGGTTTTGGCTTAAGCTACACCACTTTTGAATATTCGGCTTTGAAATTAAGTTCCGATTCCATTTCAATGACTGACACATTAAAAATTCAGTTTGAGATTAAAAACTCAGGCACCAGAAACGGGACCGAAGTGGCATTGCTTTTTGTATCGGACGAGGTTGCTTCAATTTCACCCGCTGTAAAACAGTTAAAACGCTTTGAACGGATTGATTTAAATCCGCAGGAGTCAAAATCAATAGATTTCTTTCTTACAGCCAGCGATCTGGCTTTTGTAAACCAGCAAAACCAACGGATAACTGAACCGGGATATTTCACCATTTCCTTAGCAGATCAAAAAGCGCGATTTAAGTTGTATTAATTAATTTGAGATAAAAGTGATAATTCAAATTTTTTTCAACCACTTTAAACTACCACTTCGGATATGTCCCCTTGAGGGGACTGTGGAGGGTGAATGATATTTACACTTTATTTCCAAAAGAAAATTTTAACACATGATAAATCAGAAGATATTTTTGGGCCAAACACCGCTAAACCAGGAACATAAAGATGTTGACGGTGGATTTGTGCTAATCGGGGACGAAAAATATTACAAAATAGGCCAATACCACCACATGCCCGATTTTTTCATGACCATTGTAAGCGTGGCCGATCATTGGATGTTTATTTCGAGCAATGGCGCCTTAACTGCCGGCCGGAAAGACCGAGACAATGCCCTGTTTCCTTATTATTGTGTCGATAAAATCCATGATCAGTACGATATTTCAGGGAGCAAAACCTTGGCATTGGTATCTAAAGGCGATAAAACCTTTTTGTGGGAGCCCTTTTCGAAAAAGACCGAAGGGGTGTATTCCATCGAACGGAATTTGTATAAAAACATTTATGGAAATAAACTGATTTTTGAGGAAATAAACCATGAGCTGGGGGTGGCCTTTCAATATGGCTGGTTTTTTAGTCAAAAGTATGGATTTATAAAAAAATCGGCGATTACCAACCTCACTGCTGAGAACCTCGCGGTAAATATCCTGGATGGGATTCAGAACATCCTTCCATCGGGGACCCACTACAGTTTTCAAATGGAATACAGCAATTTGCTTGATGCTTACAAACGGAACGAGTTGGTAGCCGGTGCCCCGATGGGGCTGTTCACGTTAAGTTCGGTTCCAGTGGACCGGGCAGAGCCCAGTGAATCGTTGAAAGTTACTACCGTCTGGACTTCTGGACTTGAAAATCCTTTGTTCCTGATTTCAAATAACCAAGTGGGCAACTTCCGAAAAGGACTCCCTCTGCAGAACGAAGCAGATGTAAAAGCTACCCGAGGAGCCTTTTTTGTGAATAAACCGTTGACATTGGCTCCAAAATCAACATCAGAATGGATATTGGTGGCTGAAATTAACCAGGATGCCAATCAGGTGGCCGAAATGGTAGACCATATTAAAACGGAGAATGACCTGATTGAAAAGGTTTTTGCTCAAGTGGCATCCGATACGTTAAAACTGAAAGCCATTGTGGCCAAAGCCGATGGGTTCCAGATGAGTAACGACCAAACTACCTACGCACGGCATTACACCAACACCTTGTTTAATGTGATGCGGGGCGGAATTTTTATTAACCACTACAACATTGACTTAACAGACTTTTCAGATTTTATATCAAAAGCAAATAAGCAGGTTCATGCAAATTACAAGCAATGGTTGAATGAGCTGCCCAACCAAATGGATTGCCATGAATTAATAAAAAAGGCAGAACAATTTGAGAATGACGATTTGATGCGGTTATCTTACGAGTACCTACCTATTACTTTCAGCCGGCGCCATGGCGACCCAAGTCGTCCGTGGAACCGGTTTTCTATCGAAATTCAGAACAATGGCACAACCGTAAAATCGGACTATCAGGGCAATTGGCGCGATATTTTTCAGAACTGGGAGGCATTGGCCTTCACCTATCCGGGATTTGTGGAGCAAATGATGGTGAAGTTCTTGAATGCCTCTACGGCCGATGGGTACAACCCGTACCGCGTTACCCGCGATGGAATTGACTGGGAACGTCCCGATCCACACGATCCTTGGGCATTTATTGGCTATTGGGGCGATCATCAGATCATTTATCTTCAAAAACTGCTTGAAATCTCCACCCATTTTAATCCGGGTAAAATAAGTCAACTGCTCGATAAGGAGATGTTCGTGTATGCCAACGTTCCTTACCGGATTAAGAGCTACGAACAGATGGTTAGTAATCCCCAGGATACCATTGTATTTGATTACGGCCTCGACAAAGAAATCTCAAAACTGGCTTCACAATTAGGCTCCGACGGAAAATTGGTTTTTGGCTCCCACAACCAGGTGTATAAAGTAACCCTCATTGAGAAGATGATGGTTTCCTGGCTAGCCAAATTGGGCAGCTTTATTCCTGAGGCCGGAATCTGGTTGAATACGCAGCGTCCTGAGTGGAACGATGCCAACAATGCCTTGGTTGGTAATGGAGCTTCCATGGTGACCTTATATTATTTGCGCCGTTCCTTAAAATTCTGGATTCAGCTGCTGAAAGATCAACCTGCGAATGAATTCCGGATTTCGGAGGAGGTGAAACTTTGGTTTGAACGAACATTTTCCCAATTCCAAAAATATTCCTCGCTGTTACCTGAAGGATTTACCGGCAAAGACCGCCGTATATTTGCCGATGCGGTGGGTAAAGCGGGCAGTCAATATCGGGCGAACTTTTATGAACATTCTTTTTCAGGTAAAAAGAAAACCCTGGGCACCAGTTCACTTATCCAGTTTGCGGAGTTAAGTCTGCAATACATCGATCAGTCCATCCGGGCCAATAAACGGGTCGATGGTTTGTATCATGCCTATAACCTGGTAGCATTTACACGCGATGGCATCAGCATCAGTTACTTATACGAAATGCTCGAAGGTCAGGTATCGGTGCTGAGTTCCGGGTACTTGTCGGCAACCGAAAGTTTGCAGGTATTGGATGCGCTAAAAGCCAGCCGTATGTTCCGTACCGATCAATCCAGTTACATGCTGTATCCCGACAGGGCGCTTCCTTTATTTGCACAAAAGAACAACATCCCTGCTGGTGAAGTCAAGAAATCGGCGCTGCTTAACCGTTTGTTGCAGCTAAACGATACTTCAATCATCCAAAAAGATATTCACGGAAACTACCATTTCAACGGTTCCTTCCGGAATAGTAAACATTTGCACGAGGCTTTGGAGCGCCTCGATAAAGCAAAATTCAAAGCTATGGTTGAAGAAGAACGGCCTTTGATTGAAACCATTTATGAATCGGTTTTTGATCACCGTTCGTTTACCGGACGATCAGGAACTTTCTATGGCTTCGAGGGATTGGGTAGTATTTATTGGCACATGGTTTCCAAGTTACTTTTGGTTGCCAGCGAATCATACTACCAGGCCATAATGGAAGGTGCCGATGCTAAAGTATTGGGAAGGCTGAAAGACCATTTTTATGAAATTAAAGCAGGAATAGGTTTGTACAAATCACCCAAATTATACGGAGCGTTCCCTACCGATGCGTATTCGCATACCCCGAAACATGCCGGAGCACAGCAACCGGGAATGACGGGTCAGGTTAAAGAGGATATTCTGTCCCGCTTTGGCGAGTTGGGAGTGATTGTTAAAGAAGGGCAAATTAGTTTTAATGCCTCTTTGATTAAATTGGACGAATTCCTGAAGAAGCCCGGTGAATTTGAATATTTTACATCGGAAGGCCAACCCGCCACATTGAAATTGCATGAGGCGCAATTGGCATTTACCTTTTGTGGTGTTCCATTTATTTATTCTTTACAAAACAATGAAACAATTGATGTGGAGTTGAAAACCGGACAAACCCTTCATGTCGAAGGCCATCAATTGAATGAGGAATGGAGCCGGAAAATATTCAGCCGGAATGGAGAGGTTATAAAAGTTAATATAGGTTTAGTTAAACATTAGTGAAGGGGAAAGGTATCTGGCCTACATCTGGTTCAGGTACCTTTTACTTTTTTTTAAAAAGTATTACAATGAAAAAATTAAACAGCATTTGCTCCGATTGCAGGTCGTTTTTTAAACAAACCGAAATCATTTACACGATTGGGTTATTACTCATTCTGGTGGCTGCCGGTTGCTTGCATCAACAACGGGTACAAAAGATGAGTTTTTTGCATACCCAGGGTCAAGACATAGTTGATGAACAAGGGAATAAAGTTTACTTGAAAGGTGTTGGGCTGGGCAATTGGTTACTGCCCGAAGGATACATGTGGAAATTTGGTTCCGGCGGCGACCGTCCACGTAAGATTGAGAAAATTGTCAACGATTTAATCGGAGAAGAACAGGCTGCAATTTTTTGGAAGGGCTTTCGGCAAAACTATATCACCAAAGAGGATATACAAAAAATGTCCGAGTTGGGTTTTAATTCAGTCCGTGTAGCTTTAAATGCCCGATTGTTCATGACCGAAGATTCAACCCGTCAGTTTATTGATGAGGGGTTTCAACATCTCGATAATTTAATCAACTGGTGCAAAGAGTATCAGTTGTATGTGATTATTGATATGCACGGAGCGCCCGGTGGACAAACCGGCGCCAACATCGATGATAGCCCCAACGACCTTCCGGAACTGTTTATGGATGTGACTCATCAGGATGCATTGGTGAAACTTTGGGTGAGAATAGCCCAACTGTATAAAGATGAACCGGCCGTAGCTGCGTATGATTTGCTGAACGAACCATTGCCCCAAAATACTGGTGCCGCCGATAAATACCGTCATCTGGTGGAACCATTGTACGAACGACTGATTACCGAAATACGGAAAGTGGATAAAAAACACATGTTTACTCTTGAAGGAGTAAACTGGGCCAACGATTGGGAAATCTTCACTAAAAAACCGGATAATAACCTGTTTCTTCAGTTCCATTATTACTGCTGGAGTTGGCCAACCAACCTACACAGCATTGATTATTATTTAAAGAAACGCGACCAATGGAATGTACCTATCTGGGTAGGCGAAACAGGGGAAAAAGATAATACCATCTATTGGGGAACAACACAATATTTTGAAGAAAAGAATGTGGGATGGGCCTTTTGGCCATGGAAAAAGATGGATACCCGCAACACTCCCTATTCCATTGTAAAACCTGCTAACTGGGATGCCATTGCCGAATACTCACACAACGGGATAAGGCCTGAAAAAGAGGTAGCCGAAAAGATTTTGAACGATTTACTGACAAACATCAAATTGGTAAATTGTGAGTATCAAAAAGAGGTGGTTGCCTCCATTTTCCGTCAGGTTCCCGGTAAAATTGAAGCCGAAAACTATGGGCATGGGGCGTACGGAAAAGATTATTTTGTACGCGACACCACTTCAAAAGCCGCTGTTTACAGAACCTGGGGATATGTCCCCATCGAACTTATCGAAACGGATTCCATTACCCAACAGAAACGAAATGGAACCGAACAGTGCATTGCTTTAAACCGCGAGGAATGGTCGCGTTATTCTTTCTATTGCCTTACAGATGCTGAAATGCAGCTCCGTGTTAAACTTTTTGCTTCGGAAGTTCCTGCAAATATTCAATTGATGTGTGGTGAGCATGAATTTGAAGAAACCCTTACCAAAACAGGTTGGGATACGTTGACCGTTTCGGGGCTGTTGCTAAACGAAGGTCAAAATAGTATGACCATTAAGTCAATGGATGCTAGCGTAAAAGTCGATTGGATATTAATTGAATAAAATTTGGACTACGTACAAATCAAGGTTTCATGGAAAAGAGGGACTCTTTAAAGTTGATGCGGTTTTCAATCCCTGCCTTTTTACTTTTTGTTTTGAGTCAGCTATCAGCTCAAAGCAACCAGCTAACAAATGAATATATCCGGCCTTCACAGTCGTTGAATGGAACATGGAACTATATTGTCGATCCCTATGAAACAGGTTACTATAATTACAGGTATCAACCTTACGATGAGGTTGGCAAAAAAGCAGATGCGGCATTTTTTAACAATGCCAAACCATCGGGCAAATCGGATTTAATAGAATATAACTTCGATGAATCGGATACCATTCAGGTGCCCGGGGATTGGAACACGCAAAAAGAAAAACTATTTTACTATGAGGGGACCATCTGGTACAAAAAATCATTTGACTATCAACGCAAGTCGGCAACAAACCGGGTGTTTTTACATTTTGGTGCCGTAAATTATCAGGCCGATGTTTATTTGAATGGAACAAAGTTAGGCAAGCATCTGGGAGGTTTTACCCCTTTTAGTTTCGAGGTTTCCGAAGTTTTGAAAAAAACGGGTAACTATTTGGTGGTTAAAGTGGATAACAAACGCCATAAAGAAGGTGTACCTACTTTAAATACCGATTGGTGGAATTACGGGGGTATTACCCGCGATGTAAAACTGGTAGAGGTTCCTGCTGATTTTATTTCGGAACATGTGCTTCAAATGGATACTGAAAAATCCGGGTTCCTGTCTGGTTATATTCAGTTAAACGGTTCTCAAAACGCGAATCAGGAAGTCAAGGTAAATATTCCGGAATTGAAGATTCAAACAAAATGGGTCACCGATGCGCAAGGAAGAACCAATATCTCGGTTCCGATTAAAAAGATCAACTTTTGGTCGCCCGAAAACCCCTATCTTTACCCGGTTTTAATTACAACAAATCAAGATACCCTTCGAGATACGATCGGCTTCCGGACCATCAAAACTCAGGGGACTAAATTACTTTTAAACAATAAAGAGGTTTTTTTACGTGGTATCTGCATCCACGAGGAAAATGCTTTACGTGGCGGCCGCGCCTATTCGGGTGACGATGCCAAAATGCTGCTCGGTTGGGCCAAAGAGTTGGGTTGTAACTATGTACGGTTGGCCCATTATCCGCACAACGAGCACATGGTCCGCCTGGCCGATGAAATGGGCATCATGGTTTGGGAGGAGATTCCCGTGTATTGGACCATTCAATGGGAAAATGCAGAAACCTACCAAAATGCCGTAACCCAATTGAAAGATGTAATCCGCCGCGATAAAAACCGGGCTTCGGTTATTATCTGGTCAATGGCCAACGAAACGCCAAACAGTTCGCCTCGTTTTGAGTTTTTAAGTAATTTGGCTAAAACCGCCAAAAACCTTGATAATACCCGCCTGATAAGTGCAGCCCTCGAACAGGGTTCTGTTGAGGGCAACCCCTCAGTGCGCACAATTTCCGATCCTTTTGCCGATGTGGTGGATGTGTTGAGTTTCAACCAATACATTGGTTGGTACGATGGCCTTCCTGACAAATGTAGCCAGATAACCTGGGAAATTACCCAGAACAAGCCGGTGTTAATTTCTGAATTTGGGGCCGATGCAAGGTTTGGGTTCCATGCCGATTCTTTGACCCGTTTTAGCGAAGAGTACCAAGCCTATGTTTATACAGAAACGTTAAAAATGTTTTCTAAAATTCCGCAACTGTCGGGCTTTTCCCCATGGATTTTGGTCGATTTCCGCTCACCTAGGCGTGTACTCCCCAATATTCAGGATGGCTGGAACCGGAAAGGATTAATTTCGAGCGGAGGGGAACGTAAACAAGCCTTCTACATTTTGCAGGAGTATTACCGACAAAAAACCATTGTGAAATAATAGCATGTTTACACTGCTTGAAAAATAAACAGATGAAGAAACCATTAATATATCTATTGCTACTTATCATTCACTTAGGAGCAATGGCCCAGACCAAAAGTTATAAGCGCGGGGTAGGGTATGGGTATCATTCTGAAACGGATATGCAGCAATTCTCCTCCTTTTTATCCTGGTGGTACAATTGGGCTGCTCAGCCCGATGTGGCAATTCGGAATACTTACCAAAATTTTGGAGTTGATTTTACACCCATGGCCTGGAATGCCCAAGGTATTACCGCAGTAAACACCTGGGTTACCAGTGACGAAAATATTAAATACATCTTAGGATTCAATGAACCTAACTTTAAAGATCAAGCCAATATGACTCCCACACAGGCTGTTGCCGCTTGGGAAAATCTGCAAAATATTGCTGCAAACAATGGCCTTGAACTGGTGGCTCCGGCAGTTAATTATTGCGGAAGTTGTGTGCAGGAAAACGGGACCACATACACCAATCCCTTTACCTATCTGGATGACTTTTTTGAGGCCTGTACCGGTTGCCAGATAGATTACCTGGCACTGCATTGGTACGGCGGAGGAGCCTCCATGCCCGGTTATATTGATGATGCCCGGAAATACGGAAAGAAAATCTGGGTCACAGAATTTGCGGCTTGGGACAATTCAGTGACCAATGCAGCCGCGCAATACCAATATTTAGCAGGAACCGTAAATTTCCTGGAACGCGATCCCGATATTTATCGCTATGCCTGGTTTATAGGGCGCACATCCGCAGGAATAAATACCTATCCTTACATCGATTTATATGCCGATGATGGGGAATTGACACCTTTAGGCGAATTGTACCACGACATTCCTGTATATGATTCGATGCAGCGGTTCACGGTTCCCGGGCGTATTGAAGTAGAAGAATATTACCGGATGAAAGGGTTGTTTTCGGAAATTACCTCCGATACTGATGGCTTTTTAAATATCGGTTGGACTGATGCCGGGGATTGGGCCGATTATAAAATTACTGTTCAAAACAGTGGGATGCATACCCTTAAAGCTCGTGTTTCAGGTACCAGCAGTGGAACCATTAACTTTTTGGTCGATAACCAGCAACTGGCAACGTTAAATACCCCAAGTACTGGTGGATGGCAGTCGTGGCGTACCGTCAATGTTCAATTGAACCTGGAACCTGGTGAGCATCTGTTACGGATGTATGTAAAAAAGGCCGGATTTAACATCAATTGGATGGAATTGGTTGAAGGTGAAGTATCTGCTTCAGAATTCAAATGGTTGAAAGCCTCAATTTTTCCGAATCCGGTTGCCGACAGAATTATTCATGTATATTTGCCGACCAATGAATTTGGAAGTATTTACCGTTGTTCTCTTACCAATGAATTGGGTCAGTTAGTATTTGCCGATTGGGTAAAAGCAACCTCCACTAATCTCCAAATAAATCTGAATTCTTTATACCCATTGCCGCCGGGAATCTATTTCCTCGATGTGGTTGGAAAAACATGCCGGGCAAGGGAAAAACTTATAATAAAATAGAGCTATAATAATTGATTACTTAGTCTAGTTAAATTTCAAAACGGAAAAATATGTTACGTACAAACTTTGCAGTGTTAGGTTCATTTTTAGCGGCATCCTTGCTTTTGCCAAACGTAAAAGCACAGAATGCTGAAAATGTCAATAAAAGTATTACGGTGTATGCCACCTCGTTTGGTACCGAACAGCGATTGACTGAAACCGAAAAGGTGGAATTTGGTAAAGCTATTCAGCCTTTAGAAACAGAATTCTCTGTTTTTGTGAATCCCAACAAAACGTTTCAAACCATTATGGGTATTGGTGCTGCCATTACCGATGCCAGTGCCGAAACCTATGCCAAATTACCCGAAGACAAAAAACAGGAACTCTTGGATGCCTATTTCGACAAGACCAAGGGGATAGGCTACACGCTGGCACGGACCAACATTAACAGTTGTGATTTTAGTAGCGGTTCCTATACCTATGTAGCCGAGGGTGATAAAGACTTGAGAACCTTTAACATCAGCCACGATAAAGAATTCCGGATACCATTCATCAAACAGGCAATAATTGCCTCGGGTAACCAACTTCCCATGTTGGCCAGTCCCTGGAGCCCTCCGGCATTTATGAAAGACAACAACAACGTGTTACAGGGCGGACATCTATTGCCTGAATATTACGATGCTTGGGCCATGTATTACACCAAGTTTATTGAAGCTTACGAGAAAGAGGGCATCCCTATTTGGGGAATCTCGGTTCAGAATGAACCCATGGCTACCCAACGTTGGGAATCGTGTATTTACACCGCTGATGAAGAACGCGATTTTTTAAAAAACCATTTAGGGCCGGTGATGTACCAGCAGGGTTATGGCGATAAAAAAATCATTGTATGGGACCACAACCGCGATTTGATCAATCAACGGGCCAACACCATTTTTGATGACCCTGAGGCTTCAAAATATGCCTGGGGTATTGGTTTCCATTGGTACGAAACTTGGTCAGGCGGTGACCCCATGTTTGGCAATGTGGCCAAGGTACATGAAGCCTATCCCGATAAGAATATTTTATTTACCGAAGGATGCGTGGAATCATTCAATCCGGAGAAGTATCAGTTTTGGGCCAATGGTGAAAAATATGGCCGATCGATGATCAACGATTTTAATGCGGGTACCATGGGTTGGATTGACTGGAACATCCTGTTGGATGAAACCGGCGGACCCAATCATGTGGGGAACTTTTGCTTTGCGCCCATACATGCCGATACCAGAACCGGACAGTTAGTTTACACCCCATCGTATTATTTCATCGGCCATTTTTCAAAATTTGTCCGCCCCAATGCCAAAAGAGTGGCCACCGCATCAAGCCGGAGCCAGTTGCTCAGCGTTTCGTTCAGGAATGAAGATGGGAAGATGGTTACCATTGTAATGAATGAAAGCGACAAACCCATTACCTATAATTTGTTTTTAGGAACTTTAGAAGCAAAAATAAATATTTTGCCACACGCCATTCAAACCATGGTCTATTAAGAGTAGGGAATCGATACACTATAAAGAGTTCATGGAGCATTGGTTCCGTGGACTCTTTTTTTATCCCCATCATGTCACTATAAAAAATCGGGTAATATTCACCCGGTGACTTTTCGATTATAGCATTATAACTATTATTCACGCCCGGAGTCACCGGATGAATTGATGCAAACGCATGCTTGACTTGACACTAGAATAATCTGTATTGATGATGTTTTTTTATTATTGAAATTTTATTTTTTTCATGCTACTGTAACGGTTTTAAAAAGCTAGCGTCTATAAACCGAAACCCTGATAATAAAAACGTTCTTTATTGATGAATTTAAAACCCTTAAAACCTTTTTTTATGAAAACTAAATTTTTGATGTTCAAAAAACTGTTATTCTGAATCATTCAGATAAATTTCAAATAACCCTTAATTTTTTTTAATCCTTAAAACCAAATTGTTATGAAAAAGCTATTTTTAGTAATGGCAGGTGTGTCTATTTTGGCTGCCGCCACCGTAAATGCAAAGAGTTTGCCTTCAGTAGCAGCTAAGTTACCTTCAAACTTGAAGGAAGAAATTACCCGGAATTTAGATTATCCAAGTTTTGCAGCCCAAAACCAGGTGGAAGGTGAGGTATGGATGAAGGTCTGTGTAACTGAAGAATCAAAAGTGAGGATAGTTGATTTAAGTGCTACCAATCAAGAACTTGGAGTTTTTGTTAGGAAACAGATTTCCAATCTGCAAGTGGAAACCCCTGGTTGCAAGGCAGGAGAAGTCTTCTATTTGAAAGTTACCTTTGATTTGCTTACTGCAAAATAAGCAAATAGTTTTTAAATAGTTGTTGTTGTTATGCCATTCGTTATGCGGATGGCATTTTTCATAGTTATCCGTTAGGTATTATAAACTAAATAAATAGTGAAGTCATTTATTCAATTGGATAAACAATTGAAACTTTTGACCAGCTTTTCAAAAATAAGTCATACCACTGTTTTACTGAATATTAACTTGAAAAATGATTTCAATTAGTCTTTTTGAATCAAAAAATAATCAAGAAAAGTGTAACCTTTAAAATAATGAGGCGTCTATAACCCGAAACCATGACAAAAAGGACTTGAAATCCTAACATTCTTGCAAGAATCGCCTTTGGAAGTAACATTCCGGTAATAATGACAAGCTTTTAATTCTGTACAACCCTTAAAACAATGAAGACAGTTAAATTATTAGCATTGATATGTATTGCTATACTCATTACCGACAATACAATTGCAGAACCTTCTGATTCAGTTTATTCCTGCGCTGTTCCCCTTGAACTCAAGAAAAAACTCTCCAATCAGATAGATTTTCCTAAAGAAGCATTTGAATTGGGTATAGAAGGAAATGTAGCCACCTGCTTTTACATTACGCCTGAAGGTAAATTATCGGTTTACTGCATCAACGGGCATCCTTTACTTGCCAATTATGTCAAGCAAAAACTCGAAGGAATTGAATGTTGCTCACCTAGTGCTGAGTTAGTAAACAAGCACATGTTTGTCCGCTTCTGTTTTGAAATTGAATAACCCTTAAAATCAATAAATATGAAAACTCTAGTAACTCTGGTAGCAATCTTAGGATTAGGTTTTGCTACTGCATTGAATGCAAAAAAATTACCGTCGGTAGCAGCCAAATTGCCTGTCAGCCTGAAAGAAACTATTGCTGAAAACTTGGATTACCCAAGCAAAGCAGAAATGAACATGATTGAAGGCGATGTTTGGTTGAAGATTTGTGTCAATGAGGAATCGTTATTAAAGATTGTTGAAATTAGCGCCACCGACCCATTGTTGGGCGAATTTGTTAAAAAGGAATTGTCTTCGTTGTATGTTGAAAACCCTGGTTGTAAGGCCGGACAGATTTACTACCTGAAGATCAAATTTGACATCACTTCGAATAACAGGTAAAAAATCCCTCTTTTCTTTGTTGTTGTTTAAATGACGGGTAATCCATTTCCCAAAACTAAAACCCGTAATCAAACGGACCTCCCGGTCCGTTTTTTATTTATTCGATGAGGACCTCACAATAAGCGTTGCTGGAACAATAATCTCTTTTGTTTCGCCATAACCCGGTTTACCTTCAATTTGTTCAAACAACAATTTTGCAGCCAGTACCCCAATCTTTTCAGGGTTCTGATCCATGGTGCTCAACGATGGCTCCATATAACGCGAGCGGTTGCTGTTTGAAAAACCAACTACCGCAATTTCCTGAGGTATTTTTAATCCCAACTCTTTGATAGCAAAAAGGGCTCCTATAGCCACCTCATCGTTGATACCAAAAATAGCATCGGGTGGGTTGTCCATATCCAGCAAGCGGCGGGTAGCCTCGCGGGCATCTTCTACTGTTAAATTGCAACGGACTAAAAGTTTTGGATCATCGGCCAAATCGTGGTTTGCCAATGCAGCTTTGTAACCCCGGTAACGGTTTCTTCCTGTCAACATGTGTTCCGGGCCTGTTAACAGGGCAATCCGTTTGCAACCTTTATCAATCAGGTGCGAAACCGCCAAATATGCAGCATCGGCATCGTTGGCCACCACTTTAGGAACGTTGATTTCTTTCGAAGTCCGATCGAAAAGTACCAAGGGGACATTGTTTTCTTTGATGTAATGAATATGGTCGAACTTATCGGTAGCTTTTGATAAGGAGACAATCATACCATCTACCCTGTGATCGATAAAACCATAGACGTTTTTTTGCTCCTTGCTCATATCCTCGTTGGAGGAGCTCACAAATACCTGGTAGCCCAATCCTTGAGCTACCTGTTCAATCCCTTTAACCACAGAGGCATAAAAGGCGCTTACAATTTGCGGCACCACCACACCAATGGAATATGATTTTTGTGTTTTTAATGCCACCGCCATAGAATTGGGGCGGTATTTCATTTTTTTTGCCGTTTCGCGGACCAGGTATTTTGTTTCCTCCGATATTTCAGGTTTATCTTGTAATGCTCTCGAAACAGTAGATACAGATACCCCAAGAGCTTTTGCAATATCTTTAATAGTAGCAGCTTTCTTCATTTTCAATTTTGTGTAACTAACTATCCGACATTTAATAGTAGAAAATACGCTTAAATGTAAGTTATATTTTGTTAAAAATTCAATTTTTTTGCAAAAATAGAAAAAAGTCACCCAATTTGATAGTATTTAGATGGCTAATTACAAAATATTAAATTTTACATAGCCCCCATATATAAAAGTTGGAGTGATTATTCAAATAAATTATCTTTTTGAAAGCTTAGAGGTAATAATTCTGATACATTTTCAATAATCTGGATTGTTTGCTGTGCTACCAATATGATTTTAATGGGGGTTTTAAAACGGATTTCCGATTCTAATAAAACTTGCCTACAGGAACCACAAGGAGGGACGGGGGTTTTTAATATGCCATTTTTATTAAAGGCACAAATAGCAATAGCCAGAACAGGGACATTGGGGTATTTTGAATTGGCATAAAAAATGGCTACTCTTTCAGCACATAAGCCTGATGGATAGGCTGCGTTTTCCTGGTTGTTCCCTGAAAAAACCTCGCCATTGCTTAATAAAACTGCTGCTCCTACATTAAAGTTGGAGTACGGTGCATATGCCCTCAGGGCAGCTTCTTTTGATTCGATGATAATTTTTTGGAGGTCGGAGGAAAGATCGGCGGCTGAATCATATTCATAAACCGTGGTAATGTGTTCTTTCTTAATCATTGGAAAATAATTTGCCAAATTTACAAAATTTTGCTATTTATCTCCACGATTCATCAGTTTTAAGGTAATTTTTTCTAAATTAATTGGATATATCATTATCAAGTGAAAGATTTATGGTGTGTGTGTTTGAAAAAAACACGTGTATCATTTATGAAATTTACAAACAGTGTTCATTTCTATTTGAGAAGTTTTTTGCAGAGGTGGGTTTCACCATCTAATTATTATCTATTTTCGTAGCTAAAATTCAGGACTATGCCATATAAAAGCTTACTTATCATTAGCTTAATACTTTTTTCGGTTGCAACTTTTGGTCAAGCCAAATTAACCCGCGAGGATTATATAAATCGCTATAGTGATATGGCAATTAGAGAAATGAAACGTTCCGGAGTGCCAGCCAGCATCACCCTTGCTCAAGGAATGCTGGAATCGGATAATGGAAATAGTACCTTAGCAGCCAAAGCAAATAACCATTTTGGGATAAAATGCCACACCGATTGGAATGGAGGGACCTATTATCATGATGATGACCGTCCCAATGAATGTTTCAGGAAATATAAAACTGCGGAAGGTTCTTATGTTGACCATTCCGATTTTTTGACCCAGCACCAGAGGTATGCCTTTTTATTCGAATATGAAACTACCGATTATAAAAATTGGGCCAAGGGACTGAAACAGGCAGGTTATGCTACCAATAAAAACTATGCAGAACTTCTGATTAAAATTATTGAAGACAATGAGCTGTACCGGTTTGACGATAAAAATTACCATAAAAAACCCATCGTTAAAAAGAAAAGAACAGGAAAAGAACCTGCGGACGAAGAGGGCAGCATCAATCCTTTTGGCAATGATGTGATGACTTACAACCGGATTGAATATGTTATTTCGAAAGAGGGAGACACCTACGAATCGGTGGCTGAACGCCACGAAGTAATGCCCTGGCAGATTTATAAATACAATGAGTTGACCAAAGATTCGGTTTTAATACCCGGAACGCGGTTATATCTGCAGCCCAAACGGAGGAAAGCTGCCGTTGAGGATAAATTCCATGTATTGCAGGATGGAGAAAACATGTATGAAATTTCGCAACAATTTGGCATGAAATTGAAACACTTGTACCGTTTGAACCGGATGCAACCGGGAACAGAACCTGAGGTTGGAAGCAAATTATCGTTGCGGAAAAAGGCGAAGCCCTAGGGATCGGAACTAAAGAGAATTTAGAGTATATAACTCAAACCGTTAAAAACCAATTAGTCACCGGAAGACTCCAAGCCATCCGGTGACTAAGCAAAATAGGTTTCCGGTTACTGCACCACCATTTTCAGGGTCTGGAGGGTGGTTCCGTTTTGGTTCAGGGTAACCAGGTACATGCCCGGCTCCAACTCGTTACGGGTGATTTTAACGGCGCTGGTTTCACCGGTAACTTCACGGTGGAACACCACAGCTCCCAGGCTGTTATAAACAATGAGGGTGGCGGGTTTAGCCAACCCTTTCACCAGAATTTCGGAAGTGCCGGTAACCGGGTGGGGAACCACGCTCAACGAAACACCGGCCAACAACAGGTTACCCGTTTCTGCGGCATTTTGCCCGTTGCCGGAGCTATTATTTGTGCTGCCCGACTTCTCACTTCCGCTGCACTGTGCCAGCAGCTCTTCAATATCGAGGGTGTTGTTGCTGGCAATAAATTCGCGGTCAATTTCAATTTGGCAAATAAGTTTTTGTATTTCGCAAAGCTGGTCGGCGGTGGCTTTGGCTATTAGGCTTTGCAGCAGGGCAATGGCTCCGGTATAATCCTGTTTCAGCCACAGGGTCTGGGCTTCGTCAAGGGCAAGGGCAAAATAGCGGGCGGTGAGTTTTTTCCCCACCTGTTTGTCTTCCCTCTGTTTGTCGTCGTCCTGCAATTTGCGGATAACCTGCAACATGTTGTCCATCTGGGTAGCGTCAACCGTCCCCTTCCCGGCTACCTGTTTCCCAAGGCTGGAGCGGAACATGCGGTAGGTGTGTGTGGCCTGTTCCTCTTCGGCCGGGTTGAGGGCGGCCAGGTCGTTGTTGAGCACCTGGGCCATCAGGCCGAACTGCGTTGCCTCATCATACACGGTACCTGTTTCCGCATCGGTGTTTAAAGTTGTTTCCACGGTTTCGTCCATGGGCAGGGTGCCCAGGTCGGTGGTCACGGTGCGGTAGGTGGCGACGGTTGTGGCCGGAACCGATGCCCCGTAAAGATCGCCCGGAAGTTCGCACAGGTAATAGGCACCTTCGGGCGAATTGTCGGTAAGGGTGATGGGTGAAAGGGCCCCGTTCAGTACATAGTTGGTGCCGCTTACAGGGGCCCCGCCGCCTGTTTTCCAGTAATTGTTGTTGGCGGCGATGCTGCCTCCGGCAATCCCCTCCAAAGCCCCGTACATGCAGTAGGTATCGCTCCGCAGATCGTTATAGCCGTTGTTCAGGTAAAACATGGAGGTGGTACCGTAAATCTTAATGCCGTAATTGTTGCTGTAGAGCTGGTTGTTCCCGGCACTGATGCCCGTGGCATCGGCCAGATAAACAGGGCTGTTGTTCGAATAAATCCCATAATCGGTGTTGCCGTTCAGGGTGTTGCATTTAAATAGCGTGTTGAAACTTCCGTTTACCATTGCCCCGTTATAGTTGTTACTTATGGTATTGTACTGCATGGTCAGCGTGGCAGTAGAAGCCCCGTCGTAATACAGGCCGTAATCGCCCGTGCCGTTTTGGTAGCGGACGGTGGAATTATTTATGGAACCCGCCAGATCCATGCTGCTGCAGTAAATGCCCCTCACGGTGTTGTATTCCACCGTACAGCCGTCGGCGGTAAGCCCGCCGTTATACACCCGCAGGCCATAGCTGCAATAGTTGAAAGTACAGTTGCTTACGTCCAGGTTGGGCGACGATGCCCCGCGCGAGGCATAGAGCCCGTAATAGCCCTGCTCAAAGGTGCTGTTGGAAATATTTACACTATAATCGCTTCGGATATCGATGCCCTGGTGGCCGTTGTTGGTCCCTGTTGAGGAGGTTACCCAGACATTGTCGATAATAACGTTGTCGACCCCCTGGTTTATCAGTAGCTCTGAGGTGGAGTTGTTCATCACAATTTTACCGTTCCGGATGGTCACACCGGCAAAATCGGTATCAAAGGAGATGGATTTCTGGACTTCGAGCAGTTTGGTGGTTTGGTTAATGCCTTGAATGGTAAGGCTGGCACCGGGATCGGCGTTGATGGAGCCGTTGAGGACTATGTAGCCGGAACCGGAAATGGTATTGCTACCTAAGCATTCAATAATACCACCGGATTCTACAGAAATTACACAATTACTGCCGAATGCCAATGAACCATTATTTAACAGTAATTTACCACCGTTCCTTATAATAATGGAACCTTTAAATGGAGTGCCGTCATGATTTAATAAAATGCCACTATTTTCCAAATTTAATATTCCCCCACTATTAATTGTAATTACAGAATTTGCAGACATATATAAGCTACAAAAAAGATTTAAAATACCGTTTTCATTTATATTAAGTGCTGAATATAATCTCATAACAAAATCCCAATCTTCTATTTCATCTACAATTAAAGGAGTACCACCATAAATATCATTTACATATTTTTTCGTTGACATTATAGATAATGATCGGTTAATCCTTCCTTGCTGTAATGGTGACAAATAACCAACTGGCCAAGATGCCCCCATTATATTATTTGTACAATTTTGAACATTAGGATCATCAGAATCACAAAACCTATCAAACCAACAGGTTGAAGGAGGATTTAGTCCAAAAACATCTTCTAAATAATCTATGTGGCCATCATCACAAGTTTCATGACAACATGTTGGTTCATAGGTATGCAGCAGGCCTAGAATGTGGCCCAATTCATGAGCTAGATTATTACCCGTAGCTGCTATAAAATTTACATCATTGAGATAAGAGTAATAGTAATCTGTAGTTAATACATACTGATTTGTACCCATAGCAAATGAAGGAAGTGTATTGGTGTAAGAGCCAACAATATTATTTTCAATTCCAATTACAATTATATTAACTTCTGATTCCTTATTTACTCCATATATATTGTATATAGTTGGTGATATACTATTGTATAAATTACCATCAACATGAAAATAAACATTAGCAATTTCAAATTGTATTTTGGAGTTTTCAAAATAACAGTCATTGCAAACTTGAGTTTGAGGATCTGTCGGCTCTGCAACATCTGCATACATTGAATTCACGTGTTCTATTAAGTCATAAAAGTATTGAATATCACTTGGGGTATTTTCAAAATTTTTTCTGTCATTTGGATCATCGTCTTGAATAACTTGAAAATTAACTTTCAATGTTTTTATAGGTGTATTGGCATCTGGTTCATAGAAATTTTGATGTCTATATTTATTTGCAAATGCTGTTGAAGAACGGTCACAAAAGATTGAAGATTTATAATCTTGAGGGTTCGATTCAATAAAAAGTATTCCTAAGCATTCATCTTGTGCTAAACTTGTTTGCATAACAAAAAGCAAAATTGCAAGGATACTGTAAATGTTAATAACTTTATTCATATTAATAGTTTTTTAAAATTTTTGAACTATATATTAATGTTTTGGTTGACAGAAGTTTTACGATATACAATCCCTTTTTAATGTTGATGGGTATTTCAATTCTGCTATTATAATATTTGAAGTTTTTATTTAATATTACACTGCCATTTACATCATAAATGAGTACGTCTATATCATTAATAAATAATGGCTTAAATATATCTATTACCAGCAATTCCTCAGTAAAATTCATATATATTGATAGATTTTCGCCAGATTCATTTACATCCAATAGGATGTAGTCACAGTTAGATACAATGTCAGTTGAATATTCCATAATACTGTCTGAATAACATCTTAGATAATCCCCTTCACCGATGTCCAAATACCCGCAATTCATGTTAGGATTTGGAAAAAAGTAATCGATACAGCCGATATCTTCTATAATCAATCCAGAATTATCCCAAGAATATTGCCAATGAGAGTTTATTAGAGGACTCACCCTAATAGTCCTTAATTGCTTATCATTAATTGATGTTTTATTTACATAATCAACTTTAACAAAGCCAAATGAATCACAAACGACCAAATTTCCTGGAATTTTCCAAATATCACCAGCTTTAGCTGAGAAATCATATAAAAAGCAACTTGTATCATAACGATAAATAAATACGGTATCATTCTTTTTAAAAGTATATTCAAAGCCTAATAAAACTGTATCAATTTCGTTGTTGTTGTATTCATTTCTAAATACATGTTCTTTTCTAAGTTGGCGATACATAGTGCCCCTGATACTTGTATCTTTTATGGATAATAACTTTATGTAGCCAATTTCGCCTAATTCTGATGAATAATACCATTCAGCACCAATGGGAGCCCATTCAGATTGCGCAATAGAATTTAAAATAAGAAAGTAAAGAATAATTGTAATGCTTAATGTTTTCATAGATTTAGTTTTTAAAAAATTTAAAACTCCTTGATTGGGTTACTTCACTGAAGAGGGATAAAATATAAAACCCACCAGATAAATCACTTACGTTTATTGAATTACCATTTAAAGGCTGTTTTTGTAAGCAATGTCCGGATAAATCGGAAATGGCAAAATATCCTTTAAACGAAAACGGCAGTCCATTCAACGTGATAAATCCATCGGTCGGGTTCGGACAAACATTTATTTCAAACGGAAAACTTGTATCCTCCTGAACAGAAACATAGGGGTCGAATTTATAGGTTGGGTTCCAGATATCGAATTGTGCACTGGTTAAGCACCCGAAACTATAATCGCTCAGGCTGTTCAACGGGTAAAACCCGAAATTTGGGCCTACCCCCTCAATGAATTTCAGTTTCTGGCTGTATGGCCCCAGGGGCTGCCAAAAATTGAATTCCACCACTTTCCGCCCGGTCCAGTAATAAACGGTATCTACCTTTAAGGTGGTTTCTTGCCAATTCCATGAACCTGTGTTTTCTTGCCGGTACACTGGTGTAACGAATTCATCCCCTATATTTAGGGTGATGTCATAAATTAGTTGTGCATCGCTTCCATTGGCGTCAATCAGGCTCGAAAATACCTGGGTACAGCTGCTGATCTGCTTTAAAAACAGCGACTGATCGGATAAAGTTGATTTTAATTCGGCCAGGGTGAACCCTTCCAGTTCGCTTGTATTTTGAAGTACCAAAGAATCGGGCCCCTGCTCCATAGAGGAATGATAGGGGTCATCAACGGTTTCATCGGAAGGAATAAGACCGAGGGCAACATAGTGGCCCCACGAGGTATTTTCCCACAACGAATAGTAGGGGGCAACACCGGGTTCTTCTAAAATACCCTCATAAAAATCGTACACCTTCCCGGTTTTTTTATACACCCTTAAAACTGTTGACCATTCGTAATCCGAATAATCAGGAATTGTTAACTCGAAAATACCAAAATTAGGCCCTATGCCCTCGATAAAACAAAACTTTTGGCTGTAGGGGCCAAGTTTCTGGTAATAATTGAATTGAACTACTTTTCTTCCTTCCAGGTAATACACACTGTCAACAACCAAAGCAGAATCTATGCTCCAGGAATTGATGCCCACCCCATCCATATTAACTCCATGAATTCTTGCGGTAAATGTGCCACCATTATCCAAACTTATATCGTAAATAAGTGCTTCTTCGTGAAATGGATACAGTCCGTTCCGAACATAGAGCTTTGAATTGTCTTCATTGTGTCTAAGATATGTTTCATTCGATGGAGGCATTTGTAAATCAATAGGAAATCCAAAATGTTGAATGGATTTATACCTTGAATAAGTAAATCCATCATAGTGTTGAAAATCCTGAAAGCAGATGCTGTCGAAACCATGACGTGTTCCAAGATAAAATGGGTCATCGTTATTATAAGCAGCTTTCTTATCAACAAAAATTGTAGTTTGACTAAATTGTACAAAGCTTGTGTTTTCGAGTACTGATCGGTATTTTTGAGCCTTAACACTTTGTGCAGCATATAGGAGCAGCAGTAAGATCATTATTTTTTTCATTCAATTAATTTTTAGTTGTTATTCACTTAGTTTGCAGTTTTTTTGGTACCCTGCCGTGCCTTTGGGTGTTTCATAAGCCTTTCATTTTTGTGGTTTATTAAAATAGAACTTCATTGGTTTGCCGCTTATACCGGGGCCGATATAAACCCAAAACCTGTTTGGCACTATGGGAGTGTCGGTTTGCTTTCCCAACCACATACTTACGGCTAAGGTATAAAATATTTGGTGTTTAACAATACGAATGGTCGCTTTTTTGTGTAAAAAGGCAATGGAGTCAGGTGTAAATTGATAATAGCCACATATATACAGTAAAAGGGTAAAAATTAAAAAGCATTAGAAATGCCTATTACGCCACAAAATATTGATAATCTGAGTTGTGGGTTCCTGATAGTTTCAATGAATCAAAAATACAAGTAATGGTAACGTTATAATAAAAATGATCGGGATTAGTGTTCTTTAATTGTGGGGTTTAAATATGAAAATAACCCCCGAACTGGGTTTCACCGTCAATTCCATTCCCTTGTACGCAGTATCAACGGCAGATATGGAAAAAGTTTCTCCGAAACCAAAAACTGGGGTAAACTCCAGTTTTGCACTTATACTGATTTTCATTTCGCCAAAGGCATGTTCCGGTATTTTTAGTTTAAACTTTTGTGATGTGTATTTATTAAAATTTACCACAATAAGTATATATTCACTGGCCGTATAGCGCAGGTAGGCATAAATAAACTGGGGGTCGGGCCCGTGGTCGAAGTGGTTTGCCCACATCAGATCGTAAAAGTTTCCATGGGAGAGGGGCTGGCTGCTCAGGGTAAGATTCAACAATTGAGCATACGCCTGGCGCAGATTCTTTTGGGATTCGGATAACCGGGCTCCGTCAAATTTATTGTTATTCAGCCATTTTTGAAATTCCGGGACTACCCAAAAATCAAAAATAGTGGTTTTGCCATCATCGCCGCTATACCCAGAAATACCTTTGGTAGGTTCTCCAACTTCCTGACCAAAATAAACCATTACAGGGCCAGTGCCAAGGGTAGCAGAAACAATCATTCCGGGCAATGCCTGTTCGGGTTTTTTTGCAAAAAATTCAGATGCAATCCTTTGTTCATCGTGATTTTCGAGGAAACGGAGCATGTAAGCATCCAAACCATTTAAATGCTGCCAGCAACGGGTTATATCGCTGGCCGGGATACCGCAACAGATAATAGCCCGGAGGGTATCATACAGTCCAACCTTATCGTACAGGTAATCGAATTTGCCTTGATATATGTATGCATGGTACAAATTGGGATTGTAAACTTCGGCAATAAACAACAGTTCCGGAAATTCCTGTTTAAGGTTTGTGACGGCATAGTTCCAGAACTCCACCGGAACCATTTCGGCCATATCGCAACGAAAAGCATCAATGTTTTTTGAAGCCCAAAAACGGAGCACCGCCACCATTTTATCCCATAAAGATGGAATAGGGTCAAAATGTTGCTGTTTTTGGTTCAAATAATCAACACCATAATTCAATTTCACGGTCTCGTACCAGTCATAGATGGACGGATTGGGATGGAATTGATCGTTGCCGGTGGCTTTAGCGGGGAATTCCAGATAGGGTTCCCGTTTTTCACCAGGTAACAGGGTTCCCATTTGGTCGTTCCATTGCAAAGGCTGGCCGGGGATATAGTAAAAATCGTTTTTAGGCGAAAAGGCCTGGGTGGCATCGTCATTCAAGCCAAAATCGGTTGCCGGAAACTGGTCGGAATGGTATGGCCGTGCCAAATGGTTTGGTATAAAGTCGATGATAACTTTTAACCCATTTTTATGAGTCCGTTGCACCAATTGTTCAAATTCGTGCATCCGGTCCGGGATGGATTCAGCCAAATAGGGATTTACATCATAATAATCGGTAATAGCATAAGGAGAACCTGCCCTGCCTTTTACAACACTAGGATTCTGCCCAAATATTTTATATCCGGGATACGATTGACAGGTTGCATGTTCAATAATACCGGTGTACCAAATGTAGTTTATTCCCAAAGCCTTGATTTCCTGGAGAGCTTTATCGGTAAAGTCGTTCATTTTTCCCACCCCATTTTCCTGGGCTGAACCAAAGAGTTTTGGATTTGGTTGGGTGTTGCCAAACAACCGTGGCAATACCTGATAGATGGATAGCTTGCTCATGCTATTTTTTGGTTGACTTAAAAGTTAACCTTTGATAGACACTGGGGATAGGCATCTTTTCCAATACTATGGCCGTTCGTGAAGGAATGTAAAGTTTTATTTGCTGCTGTTTTGAATCATCTTGAACCATCAGGGAATGATAGCTTTGAGTTTCGTCCAATCGGCCAAAACCGCCAAACCTTAATTCATCGGTACTAAACAGGTATTTGTATCGCCCTTCGGGAACAGGGATCCCATAGTCGGTGTAACTTGCGGTTGGATGAAAATTGAAAATGAAAATGTATTTTGAACGTGAAAAAGCAATTATTTTGTCGGGTTCATTCACTTTTTGGATATAAAAAGGAAAGATCATGGTCAGGTTCTCTGTGCGGAGGATTTGAACCATTGCTTTATCAAATTCGTTCAGGAAACGGTATTTCAAATCTTCACGATCCACCAGACTCCATTGACGGGTGGCATATTTATAAGACCAGCCATTCCCTTGCCTCGGAAAGTCAATCCATTCGGGATGCCCGAATTCATTACCCATAAAATTCAGGTAGCCGCCACCAGCGGTGGTTGAAGTAATCAAACGGATCATTTTATGCAGCGCCATCCCCCTGTCAATGACCAGATTGGTATCGTCAATCAACATGTGGAAGTACATCTCTTTATCCATCAACCGGAAAGCGATGGTTTTATCGCCAACCAAAGCCTGATCGTGCGATTCACAGTATGAAATGACCATTTCCTCGGAACGTTTGCTGGTTAATTCATGATAGATGTGCCCGAGATTCCAGTTTTCGTCTTCCTTTTCTTTCAAGGTTTTAATCCAGAAATCGGGAATCCCCATGGCCAGCCGATGGGTAAATCCCATGCCTCCATCGGCTACCGGAGCGGCAATGCCCGGGTATCCGCTCATCTCCTCGGCAATGGAAAGCGCATTGGAGTTCAGTTCCTGAATCAGGCTATTGGCCAGGCTCAAATATACGATTGCTTCTTCGTCCTGGCCCCCATCAAAGTAATAGTTATAGTTGGTAAAGTCGCGCCCCAAGCCATGATCGTAATACAACATGCTGGTTACCCCATCGAACCGAAACCCGTCGAAATGAAATTCTTCCAACCAATATTTAATATTTGAAAACAGAAAATGAATGACTTCGTTTTTGCCATAATTGAAACAGTACGAATCCCATGCAGGATGCTCGCCACGGGTTCCCTCGTGAAAAAACTGGTAACGGGTCCCGTCCAGACGTCCCAATCCTTCCAACTCATTCCGTACCGCATGTGAATGAACAATATCCATAATTATCCTGATTCCCAACGCATGAGCTTCGTCAATCAATTCTTTTAATTCCTCTGGTGTACCATAACGCGAACATACGGCAAAATAGCTGCTTACATGGTATCCAAACGATCCGTAATAGGGGTGTTCCTGAATAGCCATCAATTGAATAGTGTTGTAACCTAATGCGTGTATCCTGGGTAGAATATTGATCCGGAATTCGTTAAAAGTTGCTACACGTTCTGCTTCACCCGCCATCCCAATGTGTGCTTCATAAATTATTGGAGCTTCGGAGGTAGGTTTTAGCCGGTGTTTCCATTTGTAATCGTGTGGAGGGAGCCAAACCTGGGCACTGAAAATATGGGTATGCGGATCCTGAACCACGCGGCGGCTCCAGGCCGGAATCCGCTCACCTTCACCGCCATCCCAATAAACCTTTAATTTATAAAGATGGGAATGATTAATAACATCCGAACTTAACCGGAGTTCCCAGCTTCCGTACCCTACTGGTTTAAATGCAAATTTCTCATTGGGTTCCCACTGGCTGAAATCGCCAATTAAAAATACCTGTCTGGCGTTGGGTAACCATTCCCTGAAAAGGATAGACCCATGCTCTTTGAAGCATCCAAAAGAATGGTGCCCGTTGGCAAAATCGGACAGGTTGGGGTGTTTGTCCTGAAGCAATTCCTTTTTTTTAGCATCGGTAAGGTTCATGCGTTGTTTGATAACATCTTTGAATGGCGTCAACCAAGGGTCTTGTTGCACGATGAGCGGCTGTTTCATTGTTTAGGTCTGTTGATTTTTCTATAAATGTAGGAATTTTCATCAAAACAGGGATTCAAAATTAATTCAGGTTTGTAAATTTAATTCCAACCGATCATTTGTACCAGTTGTTTTATGAATTATTCAGGCCGTTCAAGTATTTATTTCCGTTGTTTTACTGTTATACCTGACCTATTCGCAATTATTCAAATTTTAGGTTTTATATCACATTTTAGATATTTTTTATTCTGCTAAATTTACCCAAAACATAACAATTAAATCTACTAACTATGTCGAAAAGAACTATTGTAGCCATGCCTGGCGATGGAATAGGAAAAATTGTATTGGATCAAGCCATTCGGGTATTAAATGCCGCCGGCTTCGAAGCTGAATATGTAAATGGTGATATTGGCTGGGATTTTTGGTGCAGAGAGGGGAACCCTCTTCCACAGCGTACCCTCGATTTGCTTGAGAAACATAAAATAGGTTTGTTTGGTGCCATTACCTCAAAACCCAAAGATGCGGCCTTTGAAGAACTGGCTCCCGAACTGAAAAACAGAGGATTGGTTTATTCGAGCCCCATTGTGGGGTTGCGCCAACATTTCGATTTGGATATCTGCATCCGCCCTTGTAACACTTATAAAGGAAACCCGTTGAACTTTATCCGCCGGGGTGCCAATGGCAATATTGAGGAACCGATAGTGGATGTGGTCATTTTCCGCCAGAATACCGAAGGCTTGTATGGCGGCGTGGAATGGAGCCATCCAAAGGGAGTGGTGTACGAAGCCTTAAAAACGCATCCAAAATTTGTGGAGAACTTTGGCAATGTGCCAGCCGAAGAGATTTCGGTATCGACCCGGATTTTTACCAAAAAGGCCACCGAACGGATTTTACGGGCTGCCTTTAACCATGCCAATGACTTTGGATACAAATCGGTGACCCTGTGCGAAAAACCCAATGTTATTCGCGAAACCTCGGGCATGATGTACAAAATGGCCCAGGAAATCCAGAAAAAAGATTTCCCGGATATTGAACTATGGAATACCAACGTTGATGCCCAAATGATGTGGTTGACCAAAAACCCCGAAGATTATGGTGTTTTGGTGGCCGGTAACATGTTTGGCGATATTATTTCGGACGGATTTGCCGGGCTGATTGGCGGATTGGGCTTTGCTTGTAGCGCCCAGATGGGTGCCAGTGGGGTGGCCGTATTTGAACCTACCCATGGTTCGGCCCCAAAATATGCTGATTATAAAGTATCCATTGTCAACCCCATTGCCATGATTGAATCGGCTTGCATGATGCTGGATTATATTGATGAAAAAGAGATTGCTGCCCGCATCCGTAAAGCCATTGCAACAGTAATTGAGGAGGGTAAAATACGTACCTACGACATGTTGAAAATGAGCGGGAAGCCCGATGTTGTTGAAAAAGGAGCCGCCTCCACCATTCAGATGACCGATGTCATTATCGCAAAACTATAATTATTAGTGCCGTAGCCATTGGATGACTATTTTCATCGGAAAAGAAGTCATCCGATGACTTTTAAATAAATGACTAAAAAAACAGACCAATGAATAAAGATGTAGAAAAACTCTGGGGCGAGGAACTGTCCTGGATTAACGATAACCAACTCAGGGAAAAAACAGCTAAAGTTTGGGAATTGGCCTTGGAAAAAAGTGTGCTTACACCTGCCGATTTAAACACCATTCCTTTTACCTTACTCTGTGGACCCGATTTGAAAGTTACGTTTATGGATCACAAACGTTCGGTAGTTCATATTGCCAAAGATGCCGGCGAAAAAATCAATGCCATGTATCATGGGGAATTGAAAGCCGATATGGATGTACTCATTTCGGGGGCTATTTTGTGCGATGTGGGTAAATTGCTCGAATATGTGAAAGATGCCAATGGAAAAACCGTTCAGGGAACCTACGGAAAGTATCTGCGCCATCCATTTTCCGGGGTAAGCCTGGCCGAGATGTGTGGTGTTCCGGCATCGGTTTGCCACATTATTGCCACCCATGCCGGTGAGGGGAATCTGGTAAAGCGGATTACCGAGGCTTACATTGTCCACCATGCCGACTTTATGACCTTTGAACCTTTCAGGGAACGGTTGATTGTGTAAATTATAAAATTAAACCGCCTGAATGGCGGTTTTTTTATCTAAAAGCAACCTATAGACCTGCTTATAACATCTAAAAGTTCATAAAAAAACTTAGATAAATTAGCAAGACAATTTTAACAATTTAAAAATTTGCACATGAGAACAAGTTGCTTTCCCCTACTTATTTTACTAATGGGTTCTATTTTAATGAATTCGTGCAGTTCTGATTCTGGTATCGGGCAATTTGACAGCCTTGTTATTGAGGATGAAGACAACCCGTATAAATTTCAACAATTAACATTTACACTTAGCCTAAAAGACAGTGAAAATGGCTACCTGAACCTTGATGTTGTTGACAGCCTGAGTATGTTTGTGAATGCCAAATACTGGGGTGTTTATACATCGGGGGGTAACGATACACTGAATAAAACCGATAGAATAGTTGACCAGTTAAGATATTCTGATAAACCCATTGAATACCTGTTTATTGCGCCCTATGTTTTAAAAACCGACAACTTTGAAACTGCTGGTGATTTTGTTGAGTACCTAAATAACCGGATTATTTTAACCCCGGGTGAATATATCTGTGAATTGAATGAAGTAAAATTTAAAACATTCGAAGGTAATTGGATTACAAAAAAGATTCAGGTTTTTGTTGGATTTGATGTGATTCAAAATACTACCAGTGCTTACATGGGGAAAATTGAAGTAACATTCAATGAATAAACCAACTCAAAATACCTTATCTAAACAACTATAATACAATAAAATATGGAAAAGAGCCTAATTATAATATTGTCCCTTTTATTTTTAATAAGTTGTTATGATCCTTCATCGATCAAGGTTCAGAATAAATTGCCCAAAACCACTCTCAGGAATGTGGAATGGGGAGGGATTCCTCTGGCTTCCCAAATAATTACAGGAGAGACCTCCACAAAAATTGAAATTGATGCTAAAAACAATTATTACGATATTGATTTGCCAGAGGAACATCCTTTGAAATTTTATATCGAAGTCAATGGAGATCTGGTTTATCTTGAAACGAAAGAGGCTATCCGGTTAGAGATTGAGGATAATTTAACCATTGAGATTAACGATTCGACTCCGGTGATAAATCCATTACTTGAAAATCAATAATTCAATCTTAAAATTATTATTTTTGTTACACTTAGGCATTTGAATTTAAAATCTTTTTTAAGAATGAACTCAAAACAGGTTGGATTGACCAAAGACGTTGGTTTTCAGGTGGGGGTCCGGCGGACTTTTAACCTCACCCCCGAAGAAGCATGGGAAAAGCTGCTTTCAAAAAAAGGGAAGTCCATTTGGTTAGGAAAGCTTATTTCCGGGGATGTAAGTTCGGATTTTGGATTCCGGACAAAAGATGGGATTGAAGGGAAAAAACGCGTTTTTAAACCATTTTCGCACTTCCGGATTGACTACAAAAAAACAGAATGGACGAACCAATCCATGCTTCAGGTCCGGGTAATTAAAATGAAAGATAAAACCAAAGCAACCATCAGCTTTCATCAGGAAAAATTATTGGATAGCAACCAACGGGAAGAGATGAAAAAACATTGGGAAGCTGTTCTTGCAAAAGTAGCCGAAATAAAGTAGCTGCATATAGGGATCCGAAGGCATTGTTTATTCGATCAATTGCATCTTATTCCAACGCTGATGGATTTGGAATTAAAAAGAAAAAACCCCTATTTTGGAATAAATTAAACTGCACTACTTTGAAACGGATTATCCTACCTTTTTGTTTGGTAATACTATTGTTGCAATGTGGCATAACACTTTTACAGGCCCAAATCAAAGATATTGGGTTGCCCTTCATCAGTAATTACCCCCGTGAAACCTACAATGCCGAGACCCAGAACTGGTGCATCACCCAGGATGATAACAACGTGATGTATTTTGCCAACAACAGTGGGGTTTTAACCTTCGATGGAACTACCTGGCAATTGTTTCCGCTTCCTAACAACTCCATCGTCCGGTCGGTACTTTTTGTAAGCAATAGAGTGTATGCCGGGGGATATAATGAATTTGGTTATTTTGAGAAAGATGCCAAAGGCGACATGAATTATGTATCGCTGTCGGCACATCTTAGTAAGGAATTTAGCAGTTTCGACGAAGTGTGGAGAATCCACGCTTCATCTTATGGTATTGTATTTCAATCATATACGAATATTTTCATCATTAAAGATAACGATGTAAAGGTACTGGAACCAAAGTCACGGTTTGGGTTCTCCTATTTAGTAAACAATACACTTTATGTTGTTGACAGGGAATTTGGATTGTATTCCATCGAAAACGGGAAACTGGTTCCGGTGTTTTTAAACGAGACCCTTTTTCTGGACAACGATGTGACCTTTATCCTTCAAGGCAAAAAACATGAATTGCTTATCGGGACTACCAATTCCGGAATATTCGATTTCCATAACAATGAGTTAAGGCCATGGGGTAATAAAGTGAATGAAGTATTCATTAAAAACCAGACCTATACCGGACTTGAACTGAACCAGGAACAGATTGCCATCGGGACTATCCAAAATGGGATTTATATCATCAATAAGGATGGTAACGTAGTGCAACACCTGAACCGTTCGCGCGGGTTGCAAAACAACACTGTGTTGAGCATGTACTTCGATAACTATAAAAATCTTTGGCTGGGGCTCGATAATGGCATTGATATGCTTGAAGTCAGCGCTCCCATTACCATTCTGAATTACAGCTACGATATTGAAACATCATATACATCGATCATCCATAATAACATTCTTTATATTGGAACCAACCAGGGGTTGTTTGCCAAACCTACCAATGAGATTGACAACGAACATTTGCTGGATTCAAAATTCACGAAAATCCCGGGAACACTGGGTCAGGTTTGGAAGTTGAAGATGGTGGACGGAAAACTCTGGTGCGGCCACAACTTTGGTACATTTCTGATTGAAGATTTTAAAGCCGTCCCCATTTCACAGATCCCCGGGGGATGGGATTTTATAGAGGTCCCGTGGGAAGAGGGTTATGTTATTGGTGGTAATTACTCTGGGTTGGAGCTTTTCAAAAAGAACTCTTCCACCAGCAAATGGGAAAGCCTGGGTGCTGTAAAAGGAATTCACGAATCGTGCCGGGAGTTGATGTTCGATGAAAACCACAACCTGTGGATATCACACGGCTTAAAAGGTGTTTTTAAAGTTACCCTTTCAAGCGATTTTAAAAATGTCATCGGTTTTCATCAATACGATTCAAAAGATGGGTTGCCTGAGATTCCTTACAGTTTGATTTCAATTAAAAATCAGTTTTGTCTGTTGGCCAACGACAGCCTGTTTAATTTTAATGCATCGCGCGGGCAATTTGAGTTTAACCAGGAGCTCACCTCAATGTTTACCGGAATTAAAGGGATTTCACATTTAATTGTTGAATCTAGTGGTGATATTTGGTTTTTTACAAGAACGGGTATGGGGGTTTTCCGGCTCATGGAGGATGGAACATATATTAAAGTGACCAATCCATTTATGCGGGTACAGAAACTTTTTATTTCGGGTTCGTTCGAAAATGTGTACAGCCACGATAAAAACAACACCTTTATTGGCAGTAAAGAGGGAATGCTCCATTATTCGCTGGGGGCCACCAAGGCGCAGAACATTAAATACCACACATACATCAGCGAAATAAAAATCAAGACCCGGAATAAAGAGACCGAGGAATTGGAAAACCAATTGACCGAACAGAGGATAAACCTGGAGGGCAGAAATGCCAACATTTCCTATAAATATAATTCCATCTCGTTTAAGTTTTATACCCCCTTTTACGAAGCCGCCAACCAGATACGGCACTCTTACCGCCTGGTGGGCTTTGATGAGGAATGGTCTGATTGGAACGACATCAATTTTAAAGAATATACCAACCTAAAAGAAGGAAAATATACTTTTGAGGTTAAGGCCAAGAATATTTATGAAACCGAAAGTGTGGTTTATAAATACCCTTTTACGGTAAAGCCTCCTATTTATCGGAGCCTAGTAGCTTACATCTTTTATATTGTAGCCTTTATAACCAGCATTTTGGTTAACCTCATTTATTATAAACACAAGATTGAGAAAACCCGAAGGATTGAAAAGCAGAAACATAGCATGGAACTGGTGTCGAAAGAGCAACAGTTTAAAGAAGAGGTAAAACAATCGGAAGAAAAGATTGAACAGCTTGAACAAGAAAAACTGAAAAGCGAGATGCGGCACAAAAACATGGAACTGGCCAACTCGACAATGAACCTGATACAAAAGAACAAACTCCTGAACAGCTTGAAGAAAGAACTCCTGGTTGTTTCAGAAAAAGCAAAAAGCGATGCGGTGAAACAGGACTTAAAGCAGATTACCATCCGCATTGATTCTACTATGAAGAACGACCAAAACTACAAGGTGTTCGATAAGTATTTTGAAAGGGTGCATCAGGATTTTATCACCCGGCTGAAGGAACGGCACCCGGAATTGACTCCAAAGGAAATCAGGTTGTGTGCCTATCTACGGATGAACCTTTCAACAAAGGAAATTGCCCCGTTGATCAACGTCTCTATCCGTGGACTCGAAATCAGCAGGTACCGGTTACGCAAAAAACTGGATTTGGAACGCGATGTGAACCTGATTGATTATATCATGAAAGTGTAAAGGTTTTTGTTGCGTATCACGGGGTGCGGAACTTTATTCTCGCGCAAAGACGAATATTTTGGAATTAGTGACATTATATTTTTGGGACACTTATTACACCGATTTCATTTTTAATCCTCCATAGGGAGAATGAACGGACTTAGTTTTACGGTATTGAAACGCCTGTTTAAATTATACCAAGCGACTAAAATTGTTATAGAAAAATGCCCCCTGTTTTGCCCAATTTTCGTTGTAATTCCTTAAATTTATAATACTTATTACGTTCTAAAAAATTACTTTAAAGCAGGAGGTAAAGATGGATCGGTCAAAACCTTTCGTAATTACAATTAGCCGCCAGATTGGTAGCGGGGGAGCCTATGTCGGGCAACAACTGGCAAAAAAACTGAATATTTATTACGCCGACCGTGAAATTCTTGGTATAGCAGCCGAGAAACTATCGGTTTTAGAAAAGGATTTAGAGCAACAGGAGGAAAAATTGCAGTCGTTTTGGGAAACCTACTTCCAAATTAGCAAATACGCCACGGATGCCTATCTAAACCCCAAATTGATTCAGCCAACTACCTTTGAATTATTTAACACTGAGTCGGAAATTATAAAACATATAGCCAGCGAACAATCTGCTGTTATCATCGGCCGTTGTGGTTTTCATATTCTACGGAAACATACCAACCGGGTCAGTGTATTTTTGCACGCCGATACCGCCTTCAGAGGAAAACGGATTCAAGATATGTACAAAGTATCTGAAAAAGAGGCTTTAGAAATGATTACCCGTACCGATAAAGAAAGGGCCTGCTTTATTGAGGAATATACTGGAATGAAATGGACCGATGCAAGACAATTTGACCTTTGTATTGATACCGGCAAAATAGGGATTGATAAAAGTGTTGACATTATTATCCATTTTCTGGAATCTATTTAACTGAAAAGCTGGCAATACTTTGGTTTGTTTAAATATTACCTAAATTCTACAGGCGAAATATAAATGTTTAAAAGATGGGGTATCTAGTCGCACTACGACTTACAGATTTGAGGATTAACTAGATGATCCTGATTAATGATTTATCGTATTGAAAAAAAAGTTATTTTTATTTTGTCTAAATACTAATAAATCCTATTTTTGGACTCACAAATTAAATCACAATGATGACAAATCTTTTCCAGTTCATGTGTATGTGTAATTTCAAATCAGCAGGTTGTTGTATGAAAATGCGTATGCTTTGGGGTGGTACAGATTAAATGATAATTACTTTTTTTATTTATCAGCCCTTCAGAACTAATCCGAGGGGCTTTTTTTTTACTTAAAAATAGGATTTTATGCAAAACGTAATTTGCCCCATTTCAAATGAGAGAGTTCCGGAACATCTTCCCCGGATTACAGCGTTTATCAATATTGCATTGATAGCTTTTTATATTTCGACGCAATGGTTATACCTATTGGTATTTTTGTGTATTGACTTTTTGCTGCGGGGTTTCAATTTCTCAAGTCTTAGTATTATTCATTGGTTGGCCAAAGGAATAAGTGCCCTTTTCCAATTTAAAACTCCAATGATTGATAAAGCCCCCAAGTTATTTGCTGCACGTTTGGGTGGACTGATGTTTGCCCTTTCTGTGGTTTTCTTTTTATCGGGGCAATTAACGGCTACATTCATTATTGTCTCTTTGGTTGCAGTTTTATCTACGCTGGAATGTGTTTTTAGCTTTTGTGCCGGATGTTATATTTATCAATATGTGGTACTTCCATTCTATTCCCGGAGCTAGTTTAATGTCATAAAAATAGTTGGAATGTCATACCATGAGACGGTTTTAGGTTGCTAAATGGGGTATTTTCGTGAAATACCCTATTTTACTGAAATTTTTAAAAATAGCCACTTATGGGTTGCCAAAGAGAATATTCATGCAACAGCAAAATGGATTATCTTTGATGCAAAACTTAGTGTATGATTACTGAAAAAAGGATACAATCATTTACCGATTTTCATCAAATAATTCATGAGCATAACAAGCATTGGTCACGATGGTTTTACCGGGGAGAGAGTAGTTTGGAGCATAAATTGGTCCCAAAAGCCGGACGCCCCCATTTTGTGGCCAAAAACCTGAACGATAAGGATATTTTCGAAAGATGGTGCCGGCATGCAGTGGCCTATTTTGATAAACCTGTTGAAAATCAGTGGGATTTGCTTGCAATTGCTCAACACCATGGATTGGCTACCCGTTTGCTCGATTGGACATTTAATCCCATGATTGCCGCTTTTTTTGCCGTAACCCTTCCCGACAACTCCTTGGAATTAGATACTGAAAGCATTATTTACGCCCACTACTCGGAGCGTGATTTTTTTGATACGGAGCTATTTCCAAACCCATTTCATATGGAGGACAATAAAATCACTAAAGATAAAATCTACCGATTGTCGGCACGTTCAATAGTTCCAAGGATTATGAGGCAAGGGGGGATTTTTACCATCCATTTTCCACCCTCGTGTGCATTGGATGAAAACCTACCTGCTACTGACAGGCTTGAAAAGATTATCATTGATAAAGATTTCAGACGGCAGTTTAGCTTGGAATTATCGCATTATGGCATTAATAAAATGAGCCTTTTCCCCGACTTGGATGGACTTTCGAGGCATATCAACTGGTCGTTTTTAAACCTTGATTATTGAAGCTCAATGTTGTTCCTTCAAAGGATGCGAAGGAAGATAAAGCGTGTTCAGGTTTTGAACCATTTCAATAATTTTGCTTTTTAATTCATGGGGGCTTAAAATATCCACTGCCTCGCCCATTGTTAGAATCCAACGGGCAAAGCCGGCAATATCAGGATTCAGAAAGGTCATTTTGATTTTTTCTCCCAGAGCTTCTTCTTTTATAAACCCATACCAATACTTTGAATCGGAAATTAAAAGTGCTAATTGTTTGGTAACTAAAATGTTAATTTCGATATAATTGTTCCGCTTTTTTTCAGATTCGACAAATTCGTTGAACGATTGTTTCAAATCACGGGTAAATTTTTCATCGGTAATCTGAAGGTCTATGATACGGTCGAGCCGGAAATCGCGGTAGCTTTGCCGCATGCGGCAAAAACCGATAAGGTGCCAATTCATGGCATAAAAAATAAGGGCAATAGGTTCCACTTCACGGCTAGTTTGTTGTTGGTTGTAATTAGAAAAGTAGCTTAACCGGATTACTTTATTTTGGATTAAAGCCGATTGCACCTCGTGGAGGTAAATGGATTTTGGGGTAGGGGTTTGAGATAATCCATTATAAACATGCATATGTGTTTCAAGTATTCCCATAGCCTCTTTATCGTGAGGTTTAAGTACCGATTTTATTTTGAACAACGCATTCTGCAACGATTCATTGGTCTGCTGGTCCGAAAGGAAAGGGACCAATTTACCTGCCAGGAGCAATGACAATGCTTCTTTGGAATCGAAAAGGATAGGAGGGAGCACGAAATCGTCGCTCAAAAAATAGCCGATACCTGCCTCAGCTCCAATGGGAACACCACTTTCTTCCAAAGCCCTCATGTCGCGATACACGGTACGGAGGCTGATTTGAAAACGGTCGGCAATTTCTTGAGCTTTAACAACTTGCTTGCTTTGCAGTTGAATTAAAATGGACTGTAACCGCTCGATCCTGTTCATAGATTTGAAATCCTGTTAAACAATGTTAGTAATTCAATTTCGCTTATATAGCAGAAAAAAATATTTTAGTATCAAGATATGAGACAAGAAACATGAGATTAGAGATTAGAAATTAGATACAAGAGCAATTAGACTATTAAGTTTTTAGTTTTTTAGCTAATGAGATAATTAGCAAATTAGCTAATGACCATCCCTGTAACCATTCAACCCTGCAATCTTGATACATGACTTGCGGAATCAAGGAAATTTCAAGGTTGAGCCTACTACGTAAAGTCATCCGGTGAATAATTTTTATGGATTCACCGGATGACTAATTTAGAATTTCTCTGTTTTCCGGAGTAGCTCAATGTTATTTTCTCCTCCGGGGGATTGTTTGCAAATTATTTGCAGCCATATATTGAGCAAAGTTTGGGTATCCTTCATCTTTAATCAATTGAATGCAGGCAGCTCTATCGGAATTAAATACCAGGCCGAAAACTTTTCCTATAAAATTATTATAGGTTTTGCATTTTACATGTCCGGGCTCGGAACAATCCGCACAGCTCAGGTATCCTTTTTGTTTGGCACAGGATCTGATTTTGCACCATGAGTTACTTTCGGTGACTTTACAACCCTGGCAGGTGCCTTTTTTAAATTTGAAGCAATTTGCACAGTATAAACCACAATAGGCAATTTGATCTGTTTCCATTCGAATAAATGTGTAAGATTTGGGTTGTGTAAATGTATTTAATTTAATATTCCGAATTGAATCTCAGTCCGATTATTTTCTGGTTTTTCGAAATCACAGTTTATATACACTTCGCGGCAAACCATGGAAGGTTTCAGGTCTGAGGCAGTCATTTGTGCCATCAGTTTTGAATAACTCTCGCCTAAAAGTTCCCAACTTCCGAGATGTTCGGTTGAAACATGCATAAACGGGGGCAATTTTTCCAGACGGAATTCACTTTCTTGATGAGGGTTACCAAAGGTGGCCACCGGTAGGCAGATTTTTAGCATAAAATCGGCATTTGGATCCAATTCGGCCCAGGTGTAAACCCAATACTGAGGACCTGTAACATGAAATCCATTCGAAACGGCATCTGAAACCAACCTGCGGGGTTTGTCTTCTAAAATCTGTTTTAACATCTGCATATTGGTTTTCAACTCAATAGCCAAGACAGTCATGGCTGGTGCAATTTTTTTTTTCCATCATAATTTATTTAAAGTTTATGCAATTTTAAACAGGGTAGGTGACAGCCTTATGTCAGCAGGAAAAAATATTTTATGAATTCGCTGAAAAAGAATTAAATTTAGAATTGAATCGCATCAAACAGAGCATCCATGGTTTTTGAAGAAATCCAGGCTATATCGAATAAGGAAACGTCCCAGGAAATTAGCTCCATCAAAGGTAAATTGGTGGATCTCCTTTATTGGATTGTTCTCATATTCATGTGGTTTGCACTTGTAGGTTCATTGCTAAGGATTATCGAAATCGGATACCGATGGGTAAATACCATTCAAATTGTGATGGTTGCTTTATTTTTGACCTCTTTTATCATCCGCAAAAGATTGAGCTATTTTGTGAAGGCTTCGTTGTTATTAGGAATCATCCTTATTATTGGGATTTCCGGTTTGCTTTCATTCGGATTATATTCTCAGGGGTCTTTCTTCTTGTTGTTGTATGTCATCCTGTCTTCTATCATCATCAGCTACCGTTGGGGAATTATTAATTTTCTGATTTCATTATCGGTTTTTACCCTGACAGGTTTTTTAATTTTAAACGATTTTTTGGTCATCAATGATACAGTTGTTTCCTATTCAAATTCATTTGCATCGTGGGTTATGGCCATTATTGTTTTTAGCACCATAACTATTATCATCATCATTTTTTGGCAATACATTTTGCAATATCTGAATCAGAAAATTGAGGCCAGCATTTCACATGAAACGAACCTGAACCGAATCAATAAATTGTTGTCCAAAGAGATTGATACCCGGAAACAAGCAGAGTTGATGCTTAAGAACCAATACGAAGATAGCCGGAAATTGAATCAGGAGTATCAGTCGATAAACAAAGAACTGCAGGAGGCGAATGCAAAGCTGGAAAAATCAAATATCCTTTTGCATGAGGCCAAAGAAAAATCGCAAGCAGCCGATCAACTGAAATCGAGTTTTTTATCGAATATTTCGCATGAAATACGGACACCCATGAACGCTATTGTGGGGTTCACCACGTTAATCAACAGCGACGACTTGCCGACCGATGATACCCGTAGGTATCTGAATATCATCCAATCGAGTACCAATAACCTGCTGACAATAATTTCGGATATTGTTACCATGGCCAAGATTGAATCCGGTCAGTTTTCTATTCACCCTGAACTGATAGACGTCAATCAGTTTCTTGAAGAAATTACAGAAAGATATACCCGCGAGATATTTATCCTTAAAGAGAATTTGATTGAATTCCGTGTTGAAAAGAGGACTCCCGAACCCTGTTTTATCATTTCAGATAAAGAAAGTTTAAAACATATCACCACCAAGCTGATTGACAATGCAATAAAATTTACCGAAAAAGGGGCCATCATCCTCAGTTTTGAACTTTTAGACAGTGGTTCATTGGCCATATCGGTTAAAGATACCGGTATAGGGATACCCCTAAAAATTAAAAATGAAATCTTTGAGTCCTTCCGGCAGGTAGATGATAAAAATACACGGAGGTTTGGGGGTACAGGGTTGGGGCTATCTATCACCAAAGGACTTGTGGATTTATTAAATGGAACCATCCAGTTTATTTCGGTTCCAGGAAATGAAACAGTTTTTAGTGTTAGTATCCCTGTTATTATTAAAGAAGGTAACGGAGCCCCTGTACCTGCTAAAACCTTATTACTCAAGGGCAAATCCATCTTAATTGTGGGGAAATATTCCTGGGATCATAAAGAGCTGAATCAGATCCTTCAAGAGACTAATGCCATGTTAACCTATGTTGAGAATGGATTCCAGGCTTTGGAGATGTGTAAGCATGAACCAGTCATTGATTTGGCCATCATTTCCATGATTTTGCCCGATGTTAATGCACTGGATTTGATGAACCAGATGAAAATCAGCTTGCCAAATATTATAATTCTGGCACATTTGCCCAGCGAAAAGAAGGAACTCGTCCATGAAAAAGAACGGACTTGGGACGGATTTATCCCGAATCCCATCAAAAAAGAGGAACTTTTTAAAACACTTTCCAAAATTAATCGGGCTAACAATTTATAGAGCTTTAGACCATTCTAATAGGTTCCTAACAAAAAAATCCGGCTTTCACTAAAATATCATTGTGCAACATGTTTTTTTCTATAATAAAAAACAGTCTAGGATAATTGATTTTTATAAAAAGAAGTATTTTTGCAATTCAAAGCAATCATTTCTTAAATATCTGATTCACAATGGATTTAATAACTAAAATTAAAGAAAAGGCAAAACAATACCATAAAACCATTGTATTGCCCGAAGGTACCGAAGAACGTACCATCAAAGCAGCCGATATTGTTTTGGCCGAGGGAATTGCAAAAATTGCTTTAATAGGCAACAGACAAGAGATTGAACAATTGGCCACAAAATTTGGTTTGCAGCACATTTCAAAGGCTCAGGTTGTTGATCCAAAAAACCATGCAAAAAAAGATTTATACATCGATAAACTGGTTGAGCTGCGCAAAAGTAAAGGACTTAGCCGCGATGAGGCTACAAAGCTTTTAGAAGATCCATTGTATCTGGCAGTAATGATAGTAAAAATGGGGGATGCCGATGGTGAAGTGGCCGGAGCAGCTAATGCCACTGGCGACGTATTACGGCCAGCTTTCCAGATTGTTAAAACCAAACCGGGAATCAGTGTGGTTTCAGGAGCCTTTTTAATGATTATGAAAGATAAAAGCTATGGCGAAAACGGTTTGATGGTTTTTGCCGACTGTGCCGTTCATCCAAACCCCACTGCCGAAGAATTGGCCGAAATAGCTGTAGAGACAGGTAAAACCACACGGGCCATTGCCGGAATTGAGCCAAAGATAGCCATGTTGAGCTTTTCAACCAAAGGTTCGGCCAAACATGAAATGGTGGATAAAGTAGTTAAAGCCACCGAAATAGCAAAAAAGATGGCTCCCGACATGAAAATTGATGGCGAACTTCAGGCTGATGCAGCTATTGTTCCTGCCATTGGGGCAAGCAAAGCTAAAGGTAGTGAGATTGCCGGTCATGCCAATGTGTTGGTTTTCCCGACATTGGAAACCGGAAATATTGCCTATAAACTGGTTCAGCGATTGGCCGGAGCCGAAGCTGTTGGTCCTGTGTTGCAGGGAATGGCAGCACCCATTAATGATCTTTCCCGGGGGTGTTCGGTTGATGATATTGTCAGCTTGGTGGCAATTACCTGTAATCAAGCGGCCGCAAAATAATAATCCTATAATAATTAATTAAAAGTAAAAATGATTGTATTAGTTCTGAACTGCGGAAGTTCGTCGATAAAATATCAATTACTTGATATGGCCAATATGGACGAACCAGCAGTTAAAGCAGTTGGAGTGGTTGAACGGATTGGGTTACCCGATGGTATTTTAACCCACAAACCCGAGGGTGGAGGCAAGTATAAATTTACTGAAGAAATTCAAAATCATGAAGTTGGCATCAATTTCATTTTGGAAGCTTTGACCAGCAGGGCGCATGGTGTTATTGAAGATGTAAACGACATTCAGGCTGTAGGTCACCGTGTGGCACATGGAGGTGAGTTTTTTACCAAAAGCGTGATGATTGATGAACAGGTAAAACAGCGCATCGGGAAATTAAGCGATCTGGCTCCATTGCATAACCCGGCCCACCTTGCAGGCATCGAGTCCATGGAGCGTTTGCTCCCGAATGTTCCACAAGTGGCTGTGTTCGATACCTCGTTCCACCAATCCATGCCACCGGAATCTTTTTTGTATGCCATCCCTTATGAATACTACACTAAACATAAAGTGCGCAGGTATGGTTTCCACGGAACCAGCCATAAATACGTGGCTGAAAAAGCCTGCGAGTTTTTAGGATTGGATTTCAATAATTCAAAACTCATCACTTGCCATTTGGGTAATGGGGCATCCATTGCTGCCATCAAAAACGGGAAATCGTTCGATACCTCCATGGGCTTTACCCCGGTTGAAGGCCTTATAATGGGGACCCGCGTGGGTAACCTCGATGCAGGTGCTTTATTATATTTGATGGAAAAAGAGAATCTTGATTTAAAAGGAATCAACGATTTGATAAATAAAAGGAGCGGTATATTGGGTATTTCAGGCATTTCGTCCGATATGCGCGATGTTGAGAATGAAGCCTGGAACAATAAAAATGAACGGGCCATTTTGGCTTTAAGCATGTACCACCTGAGGGTAAAAAGGTATATTGGCGCGTTTGCTGCAGAAATTGGCGGAATTGATGCATTAATCTTTACCGGGGGTGTCGGCGAAAATGGCCCTGAAACCCGTGAAGAAATATGCAACGAAATGGAATTCCTTGGGGTTAAAATTGATAGGGAAATTAATAGCGGTGTCCGCGGAAAAGCTACTCTTCTGAGTACACCCGATTCTCGTGTAAAAGTAGCGATTATACCTACCAACGAGGAAAAGGTGATTGCAACCGATACCATGCGGGTGATTCTTGGTCAACAAAAGTAATACCGGATTCATATACCGAAACCCCGCCAAAAGCGGGGTTTTTTGTTGCGTGCTTAACTAAAAAAGGCTATTGATTTTAATTCAATAGCCTTTTTATTAATTGCGGATGATGTTTAACTTGATTTATTCATAAGTCGAGTCGTGGAAAGAGTTAATTCAATTTTAGAAATAAAAATGCAACGTAATTAATCCACTTCCTTCTGTAGAAATCTCTAATGAATTTGATTTCCCTTCAATGGAAATATCACTCTGCCCAGAAATGCTTTTAATCCTTGCACTTTGATTATTATAGATTCCTATTAAATATAAGTCACCTCCCAATGACATTTTGGGGGTGAAAAAATATTCCACACCTATTTTTGCGCCTAATCCAATACCCAATGAACTTCCTCCATCTATGGTATAATCATTTACGGAACTAGTACCGTCTTCATATTCAATTTTTCCTTCATAATATGTGTTGCCCCAATTATCTATTGTTACATACGGAGATTTCTGTAAAGCAATAAAAGCACCATAATTTCCTCTTATCCTACTATTAGTTCCTATGTATTTTTCAATACCAGCAAGTAATCCCATACTAAGTGCTGTATTAGTCAACTTGTCTTGTTGAGTTTCATCAACACTCCCACTATATTCGGCTTTATGGGAATATCCAATGCTAAAACGGGCAATTAAAGCTGTTTTATCCTCAAAAAAATACTTACCTGAAATGGTTACCGGACTATATACGCTACCAAATGTAGGCGTATAGTTGTGGTCTTTGTTAAAAAAGTTACCTAAATACATTAAAAATGGTGTTGCATCTATTCCCAGCCCATAACTACCTTTAGTAGGTAATATAGGAATACCATGCTTATTCTTTAATGTATCACCTGTGTTAACCTGTGCATTCATTACGAAGCAACTAATGAAAAGTACTGCTGTAATAATAAAATATTTCATATCTGTTTTCTTAAAATTGTTTTCGAATTAAGTGTTTTTTTTCTTTAAAAAAAAAATTTTTATTGTTTAATTTGCTTAAACTTATTTAATTGTATATGAAAAATATCTTATTTAGCTTTCTTTTACTCATTGTTTTAAATTCCTGCGAGGATAATAGTGATTCAATTCATTTAAGCAAACAATTAAAACTCAGTATTTCAAGTACCGAAAACGATATAAAACTTAATTGGTCGTTATTACAGGTTGAAAGTTTTAGTCAGTATAGTGTTCAGTGGTCAATTGATAAAAATTATTGGACTTCACTTATAAATATTGATGATTATCAAACCACTGAATATACTTGGCCTAAATTTGGGCAATATATGACGGTTTACTTTAGGGTATTAGTACAATATAATGAATATCATATTAGTACCTCCAATATTGTTGAATTAAACAACCCTGATATATTCAATTTTAATGTTTCACCCACTTATGCTTGCTGGTGGCCTGAAGAAGATATAATTTATGTTGCCAATTATTCAACAATTGAAAAGGTAAACTATGTTTCAAAAAAGAGTTTACTTCTTCAATCCATAAATCAAGGAATCAATAATATTTATTTATTCGATTATAATGGGGTAAAAGAACTTTACATTTTATCAGGAAACAGACTTCTAATATACAACCCCATTGATCTCACTAAAAAAGATGAGATTGTTTTTGAAAATTCATTATATGGATTAACTTCAGATGATAATGGCCATCTGATAGTTACAGATTACTATTATATAACTGTATATGATCGAGGCACTAAACAAAAAGTCTCAAGTTTATATGCAGGACAAAATGTTAAATTACTGTTTTTGAGTTCTAAAAATCAAATACTGACAAGTGATTACTCTTATATTTATAGATATTCATTAAGTACAAATGGTCAAATTTCTTTTATTGATCAAACTAATTATAATTATTCAAATGAATTAATATTAAAAACAAATATTGCTGAGTCATATATTGTGAGAGGAGCTCAAGGAAATATATTTGATGACAATCTGAATCAAATTGGCACTATTTATAATATTTCAAATTATAATGAATGTAACGATTATACCTTTTCGAACAATTCAGTTTATTGTAGTTCTGACGAATCAAATAAAATATATCAATTTCAATTGCCTAATTTGACTAAAATCAATGAAATTAGCTTATTAGGAGTCCCTACGTTTATTGAATATGATAACAATACACTTTATGTGGTAATAAAAAACAGTTACGATAATTGGGGAAAGTATGTGTATTCATTGGAAAAATTTACCGACAGCAAATAATTGATATTATATTTTTTACTTAAAAATTTGACTTAAGTTTTTAAAGAGGCTGTTTCATTTAAGGAAGCAGCCTTTTTAGTGCACCGTGCTGTAAAACACGGTATATATATAAAATACAAGCATTAGTTTTGCATCCATAAATAAACGCAATAAATTATTGAAATGAATATTACTAAACTTGAACAAATGTATGAGGTACTGCGGGGAGCCGAAAAAAAACGGTTGGTAGCCGTTTGGGCCAACGATTCGCATACCATTGGTGCAGTCAGTCAAGCCATTGATCTGGGAATTGTTGAAGGGACTTTGGTAGGCGATGTTACCGGGATTAAAAAAGTTTGCCATGCGGAGGGTATTGATGCGGGCAAATTTCAACTGATTGATTGCAAGTCAGATTCTCAGGCCGGTGAAATCTCCGTGAAACTGATAAACGACGGAAAAGGCGACATCCTGATGAAAGGATTATTATCTACCGATAAATACATGCGTGCCATTTTAAACAAGGAGTTTGGTTTGTTGCCCCCAAAGGCGGTGTTAAGCCATGTAACCGTTGTTGAAAATGCCTATTACCACAAACTCTTAGTGGTGGGCGATGTGGCCATAATCCCCGAACCCGATCTCAGCCAAAAAATTGCGATTGCCAATTACCTGATACAAACAGCCATTTCGTTGGGAATTGAAAAACCCAAATTGGCCGTGGTCTCAGCTTCGGAACAGGTACTTCCAAACATGCAGTCATCGGTAGATGCCAGCATCATTGCAAAAATGGGCGATCGTGGGCAAATCAAAGGAGCCATTATTGATGGACCTTTATCGCTGGATGCTAGTATTGATATGGAGTCGGCCCAGACTAAAGGCATCACAAGTGCTGTAGCCGGAGATGCTGACTGTTTGTTGTTTCCCAACCTTGATGCAGCGAATGTTTTCTATAAAATGAATTCCAAAATGAGCAAAGCGGAGATGGGGGCTTTTGTTGCAGGAGCTAAAGTCCCATGTGTATTGTCTTCGCGCGGGGATTCTACTCAAACAAAACTAAATTCAATTGCCCTGTGTGCCATGCTGGCTTTGACAAAATAACATTTTAATAAAATGTAAATTCAAAATTACCAATAGTTTAGGTGTTTTAAAACAAGCCTAAAATGTTGTATAGAACACAAAAACAATTGGTACATCATTCGGATATTCAGAACTTTGCACAAAAAATAATCTATGGATAAAATTAAAATACTTGCCATCAATCCCGGTTCCACATCTACTAAAATTGCCGTTTACCATAACGATAAATCCGTTTTTTTGAAAACCATCCGGCATGCAACCGAAGAACTGGAGGGATTTAAAAAGATAACCGATCAATTTGAGTTCCGAAAAGAGGTCATTTTAAAAGAACTGGCCCATGCCGATATTGATGTTTCCCAGATAAATGTGGTGATTGGCCGCGGCGGGTTGATAAAACCGGTTCAGGGGGGGGCCTATCAGGTAAATAAACGCATGAAAGAAGACCTTGAAAAAGGAATCATGGGCGAACATGCCAGTAACCTGGGGGGATTGATTGCTTTTAATATTGCTCAGTCAATTCCAGATGTGAAGGCCCTGATTGCAAATCCAGTGGTGGTTGACGAATTGCAGGACGTAGCCCGGATTTCGGGCCACCCGGAATTTGAAAGGGTTTCAATTTTCCATGCCCTGAATCAAAAAGCCATTGCCCGTCAGTTTGCCAAGAGCCGCGATACCAAATATGAAGAGCTCAATTTAATTGTTGCGCATTTAGGAGGCGGAATTTCTGTAGGGGCACATTACCGTGGAAAAGTAATTGATGTGAATAATGCTTTGGACGGCGATGGCCCTTTCTCACCCGAGCGGGCAGGAAGCCTTCCGGCAGGCCAATTGGTACGGTTGTGTTACAGTGGAAAATATTCGTACGATGAGGTAAAAAAAATGCTTACCGGCAAAGGAGGGCTTATGGCCTATTTTGGAACCAACTCCTCATACGAGATTGAGGTAAAAGCAAAAAACGGCGACGAAAAAGCTAAGCTTTTGCAGGATGCCATGGCCTACCAGATTGGGAAAGCGATAGGCGAAATGGCCACCGTCCTTTATGGCGAAGTTCATGGAATTTTGATCACTGGCGGAGTAGCTAATAATAAAGAGATTATCAGTTATATCCGGAATATGGTGGGATTTATTGCTCCGGTGTTCGTTTATCCGGGCGAAGACGAAATGTCGTCACTGGCCATGAATGCCCTTTTGGTTTTACGGGGCGAAGTGGAATTAAGGGAATATACTTAACTGTCCGATTCTTTAATTTGAAGATAGTTCAAATCATTTAGGGTGTTGATTTTGACACGGGGATAATTTTACCGTTAAAATATTGATGGCCTTCTCGGGCAAATTTCCAGATAAATGAAGCCATTTCACTGGCTGAGGTTGGGGCTATGTATCCTGGAAAAGCTTCGGCCAACATTTCGGTACCAACAGCACCCAGGGCTAAGCAATTGAATGATACCCGGCTGTCTTTGAATTCTTCGGCCAAACATTCGGTTAAGCCCACTAAAGCCGCCTTGCTCGATGCGTAAGCCGCCAACCCGGGAAACTTTACGCTACCCTGGAACCCACCCATGCTGCTGATATTCACCACATGCGATTTTTCCGATTTCAAAAGCATCGGCATGCAGGTTTGAATCAATGCCAATGGACCCATCACGTTGACACGGTACATTTGTTCCACTTCCTGGTGAGTCAGTTCCGTAAAGGGTTTGGCTACCAAAAAACCTGCATTGTTTATCAACAAGTCCACTGTTCCGCATTCCTGGGCGATGAGCTTACCCAGTTGTTCATAATTGGCAAGTGCTGCCAGATCAAAAGCAATGGGAATTACCTGGGTGTAGGGTTGTATCTGCCGGCATTCCCGGGTCAGGGTTTCAATTTTATTTTTGTTTCGTGAGATGATGATTACTTTATCGCCGACCTTTTGGGCCGCCAGTTTTACCAGTTCATACCCAATTCCACGGCTTGCACCTGTTATTATAATATTCATGTGTGTTAAATTAAATGAAAAGACTAAAATACATTATTTTTACAGATACATTCTATAGGTATTCATGGAAGCTGTAAAATGTAGATGGATTATACATATCGATAAAGAATGGCTAGTGTCAAGTCAAGCATGCGTTTGCATCAATTCACCCGGTGATTCCGGGCGTGAATATTAGGCATAATGCTAAATAAAAAAGTCACCGGGTGAATAGTACCCGCCTTTTATATTTGACTTGATACTATTGTTGTGTTATATTTAAATTGGCGGATAAATATTGCATTTTCCCCCTCTCCCTTCGGGTTTCTCCCCCAAGGGAGAACCTGCTCCGTTTGAGCGGTCTAGTCCACGCCATGGCGTGGTGCCCCCAAGTAATAGGCGATGGGGGAATATAATTTCTGAACTTCCGACATTACTATATTAACATAACACTAGTATTGGTTTATAAATAACTAATTCAAGATGAAAAAAGGGTTCATTCTTATGATTTTCTGCCTATTTTCCATGGTGGTCTTTAGTCAGGGTGCCATTGGTAAAAAGCGGACGTTGAGCGACAAAGTTTTTTTTGGGGGCGGTTTTGGGCTTCAGTTGTATTCTGTGGTTGGTGTCGATGTTTCCCCTATTATAGGGTACCGGCCGTTTCCATCGTGGTCAGTCGGTTTTAAAGGGAATTATCAGTTTTATAAGAAACAGGATATGGACTTTACCACGCAGATCTATGGCGGGAGCCTGTTTTCAACCTATACTTTTTTCGAAAACGTGGTAGTTTATGCTGAGTTCGAATCTTTAAACATTGATTATTCCTATTTTAACCCATATACTTCGCAAACCCAAAAAGACCGGTACTGGGTTCATAGCCCATTGATTGGGGGAGGATTTGTCCAACCTATTGGGGAACGTTCCCGGATGTTGATCATGTTGCTCTGGAACCTGAATGAATCGACGACCACGCCCTATTCAAATCCTATTTTAAAGATCATGTATTTGTATTGAATATGCTTTGTTTACAGATTCTCAACCAGCCAATCGGGTTTGTACAAATCCTTATGTTCGCCGAAACTTCCGATCAGTTCTTTTCCAATGACCTTATAGGCACATTTTTCGCCATAAATCTGCGAAAAATAGATGTGCGCCTCGGTATCTTCATTTTCAACCATGATTAAATGTGCCAGGTTTTTCCTTTTCCAGCTCGACAGGCTTGAATGGCAAATAGGGCAAATAAACTTTACCCGGTTTCCTTCAATAATGGTGAAGTCGTCGCTAAAGGAGGAGTTGTAATTCCCCAATTCCCCTTCAATCATTATCATACCTCTCAGTCCGGTCCGGGTTTTACCTGTGAGGATAATCCGGTTGCCAATATTTACACTGTTGCGGCATTTTGGGCAGATGTATTTTTCTTTCATTGAATAACGTTTTTAGGTTAGTTAATTGTTTAAGAAAAAATACAAAAAGAAAAAACGCCAGTCAATAGGTAACTTTTTTGGAACTATTTTTTGTTTAAAAAGGGCTCAATCCCTAGAACCACATGAACCATTCCGGATCGGTGTACCGGCTTAAATGTTCCCCATAAGTTGCTTTCACCTCTTTTTCTTCGAGCTTAAACGTGCATTTTTCGCCATAAATCTGTGAAAAGATGATGTAAAACTCCTTACCATCGCCCTCAACCATAACGAGCCGTGCCAACCTGTCATTTTTTTTATTCCCCAGATGGTGGTGGCATAAAGGACAGATGAAACTGATTTTGTCGCCTTCGGCAATCGTAAATTCTGAACTTACTTTACTGGTATAGTTACCAAGTGTAGTGTGGAGCATGACAATCCCTTTTTGGTCATACTCATTTTTTGCAGCAAGGACAATATCCTCACCTACGTTGATGCTGTTCCTGCATTCCGGACATAGATACTTTGTTTTCATAACTGTAAGGTTTAAAGGTTACCATTCATCAATGCCCATATAAGTTACGAAATAAATAGATGCAAGTCAAGTTGTTTTAATTGAATTCAGGTGGATGAGTGTTTTATTGAATGATGGAGAACTTTACATAAATAGAAGTCTGGATTTTCATTTTCCGGAATTGTATGGTTTGGTTTTCGAATCCGGAATCTGAGCTTGAAAACGACTGCAATTTGCTTGGTCCATCAACAACATTTGCATACACTTCATATGGGTTTGAATTCTGATTTAGTTCGTTAATTTTTAAAGCATTTCCGGTTTTTTCGCCAATGGCAGAAAGTAAATAGTCTGCTTTTTCTTTTGCTGCTTTAATGGCTAAAATCCGAATCTCTTTTTTGTATTCCTGGAGTTTGGAATGACTCACCTTTTGGATGCAAGCATCTTGAATATTCAGAATATCTAGTTTTTCAAAAACTTTTCCAACTGTAAAGGCATCTGTAACTTTTAAGATATATTCAGTTTTTGCAATCACCTCTTTTTTGCCAAGCCTAACTTTCAAGTAATTCGAATTGGCATCTGATAAGTAGAGATTTTCGAGAGGTATTCCAATGTCAGTTAAAGCTGCTTTTAAAGTAATCTCTTGTTGTTCAATCGTAACATTTTCTTTGCCCTCATTATGTTCTTTAATAACAATGGAAATATAAATTTCATCAGGAACTATTTCTTTTTCAGCCACTCCCACTACTTCGATAAAAGGTGAATCATTTAGATTTGGACTCAGGTTTTGTCCTTTCAATGTAATCCATCCCAATAAAAGAGATACTATTAATAATTTTTTCATATGCGTTTGTTAAGTAGTAAAATATTTTTTAAACCAAATCCCGTATTGAATCTTTATGCGATAAATCAAAATTCCCAATATTTTGTAAATGTAGCGGGTTCAATCCTTCGTAACGGATAGCTTCCATCAAATCTTTGAAAGCTGTCATGTTTTTGATTTTTGTTGAACGCGGGTGGGGCCAGGGAATTTCTACATCTTTCACGATTTTGGCACCTTCCTGACCATTTTCATGTTTGTAATACTGCGAAATTACAATTAAACGGGTTCCCATGAAGATAGCCTCTTCCAAACTATGGGTTACAAATAGTACGGTTTGCTGTGTTTCTTTCCATTGTTCCAGGGTAAATACTTGCATTTCTTCACGGGTACCTTCATCCAGGGCACCAAAAGGTTCGTCCATTAAAAGGACCTGTGGCTTCATGATCATAGCCTGGGCAATGGCCGCACGCTGTTTTTGGCCTCCTGAGAGTTGGTTGGGGTATTTATCGGCATGTTCAATCAACCGCACTCTTTCCAGATATATATCGGCTTCGCGGCGGAATTCCTTCCGTTTTTGCATCCATTTTCTGGTGCGCATTATGGGATCGAATAGGTTGAAAAGCTCCAATTCCAATCCGAACATGACATTTTCACGGACTGTTTTATGCGGGAAAAGCGAATATTTCTGGAATACAATACCTCTATCCCTATTGGGACGATCCAAAGTTTCCCCATTAATAGTTACTTCGCCATGTGAAGGTAACTCAGCGCCTAATATTAAACGGAGTGTAGTTGATTTTCCACACCCTGTGGGGCCAACTACAGTTACAAATTCTCCTTTTCTGATTTGTATGTTGATACCATCCAGGATAACCCGCCCATCATATTGCTGGCTGGCATTTTTTAAAGAGATAATATAGGGTGACATATTTTTAGTTTTAGGTATTCTTGAGGCATTTTTTATATATGTAAGTTAATTATTTTCAAGCCACTTAAACCGTTTGTCGATCCACCGCCTCAGTAAATAATCGATAAAAAAAGCAAATAGACTTATCCAAATTACGTATGGAATGATGGTGGCCATATCCATATACCTGCGGACCACAAATATCCGGTAACCCAATCCAGCCTCGGCAGCTAAAGCTTCACCGGCAATTAAAAACAGGATAATGGCTTTGAAATTTAAACGGAATGTATCGAGGATTTTAGGAAAAATCTGGGGAAACACAATTTTATAAATTATTTCATGGGTACTTGCATTCAGGGTTTGTCCTTTGGTAATCTGCTCTTTTGGTATTTCTTTAACTCTTAGGTAAGTATCGAGAATTAGGGTAGGAGCCACCCCGATAACAATTAATGCTATTTTGGCCGTTTCTCCTAAACCAAAGATGATAAAAAGGATGGGCAAAATTGCCAGTGCTGGAATTTTATCGAAGAACAGGACAAAACGGTATAGTAATTTTTCAAGATAGGGGAACATTCCCATATAAAGGCCAAGCAAAATCCCTATAAAGATGAAAAGAACAGCAATTAAAACCCGGTATCCACTTGCTTTGGTATCTTTCCACAATTGCCATTCTCCATTCTTTAGCATTTCTTTGAGCCGACCGGCTTTATAGGCCTCTTTTAACGTACGGGGTTGATCTGTTACTATTAGTTCTCCCTCTTCATCATATTCTTCGGTGATTACAGGCTGGAAAATAGCTTTTCTAAAACTTTCGGCCATTTGCCCGGCAGTGGGGATCAGCTTATCGCTCGGGTTTTCTTTGTGCCGGTTGTATGAAGCAATTCCATATATAAGGATGCTGATTCCGAACAAGACCAATCCAAGAGTTATAGTTGACCATTTAGAAGGTTTTGCATTGATATTGAAGAACATATGCTAGTTTTTTACTGCGTATAAAGTTAAAGAGGCTCTCTAAAAAGTCACGGAGTGAATATATTTTTTAATAAATTAAATGCTAAAACACATATAATCTGTTAATAAGAAATTCACGCCGTGACTATTGATTAGATAATTAATACTTTTTAGACAGCCTTTTTATAGCTATAATTTATTTTCGGCTGCCAGTTTCATAAATGAGTCATCGAAATGGAACATTACATTGCTGGCATTACCAATAATTATTCCACCCGGAAAAGAGATGCCTAAATCTTCGGCCGATTTTACCCTATCGCCGAGTAATTTATATTTGAAACAGAAATTACGCACCTTTTTCATATTCCCCTGGATTTCGTCACCAGCCATGTATGTAATAGCATCGGATGCTTTGTAGAACATGGCTGTAGTTTTAAGCTGGGCTTTATATTCAGTTAAAGATGAACCTCCTGCCTTGGCCATCATTTCCATGGCATTGTCGGCTTTAGGCCCGCGGGTACTCATGATTCCCATTACCTCGAACCATGCTCCGTTTAATGCTTTGGCCAGGTCTGGGTTATCTTTTAAGGTTTTTGAATTTACCATCATCAGATCGAGGATTTCGCCAGGAATTTGCGAAGAATCAAATATTTTTGTGACACCCGGAGTCTGCATTATTTCCATAACTAAAGGATTCCAAGTTACTACAGCTTCTTGTTCAGAGTTAGATACAAAAGCAGGTGCGATGTCGCTATCGCTTACATTAATTACTTTTACATCGGTATCTTTCATTTTGCTCATATCTAAAGCACGTGAAAGAAGGTAGTGCGATACGGAAAACTCGACCAGACTAACCTTTCTGCCAACCAAATCAGGTATAGTCAGGTTATTGCGTACAAGAATGGCATCATTTCCGTTTGAAAAATCACCTAAGATTACAGCTGTGCTTTCAATACCTGATGCAACGGGTATGGTAAGTGCATCCATATTGGTCATGACGCAAGCATCCACTTCGCCGCTGGTATAAGCTTCAATAGAGGCTATGTAATCCATTTTTACCAACTTAATTTCCACCCCATACTTTTTTGCCCAAGTATCCAGAATGCCTGATTTACTTGCATAATCCCATGGGTTCCACCCTGCGTAGATGGACCATGCTACTTTAAAGGAAGTCTTTTTTTGTGCATTTAGTGGTTGAAAAGCGGTAACTGCGGTCATCACTAAAGCTAATATCCAGAAATTGATGTTTTGCTTTTTCATTTTTTTAAAATTTATTTAGTTAAATTATTGGATTTTTTATTCTAATGCAGTGATATCAAGTATCACGTTATCTTTAGCTGCAGAGCCTTTTTCCATCCTTTCAATGGTTTTACTTGCTTCGTCAGTCAGGTTTTTAAATTTGGATATGGTTTCGCGCATCGCGGGAAGTGACTCCCTGCGGAAGCTGCTGATTTCGTCCATAGCCTGATTGAGCGACTCAAATGCCATAGCCAGTTTATCAACATTAATGGTTGACTCAGAGGCCATTTTTTGGATTTCAACTCCTTGAGTCTGCAATAAATTCGCGTTATCGGCAATTAAATCGGAAGTAGTCTGATCAATTTTCTTTTTGGCTTCGAGCACCTGCCGTTGTTTATTCAGTGCCAACCGGGTAGTAACTGCTATACGAAGTGCACTGGCTGTTATGGTTACTGTGCGGTTCACCCCGGTTATTAACTCATTATTATTGCGTACCAATAAATCGTATGAAATAACCCCTTGCTGGTTTACGGCTAGAGTTGTTTGTAAATCGATAATGCGCTGGTTTAATGGAAATAGCAATTCTTCCTGAATGAAACGGTATTTTTCGGATTCAGCTTCCACATCTGTTTTCAATTTATGCTCCAGTTTCTTATATAGATGTTCGCCAATTTGAATGGCACGTTTAAGGCCATCGAGGCTATCGCGCATGCTCTTTTTGTCGAACTCTAAAGTCTGGTTATCATCCATCAGTTGATCCCTGCCAGCTTTCAGGTTTTCAATAATGTCACCAATAACATGCTGGGCCGATTCGTATTTTTCAAAATAGCGGCTGATGGGGTTTTTCTTGCCCAGGATATTTCGGAAAAATTTTGCAATGGCGCCCTGAGGGCTCGATAAATCATAATGACGCGGGTTTAGGTCTTCAACCTGGTTGCGCAAATCCAGCAAGCTTTTTGCCACAGGACCACCATCTTGAGTATTTGAAAGTGTTTTAACTGACTGGTCAAGTATCTTGCTGTGGTTGGCCAGGGAATTTTGGAATTTGATACCCATTTCATTGACATACCTTTTTTTTGTAAAATCATTCAACTTATCCGATAATAAATCATCGACAAGCTGATCGGTTTTAGCGTCGATTGCCGGATCTACAGTTTCAATAATTGCTGGCGATAATCCCAGCTCTTTTTCAATTTCCGATTCTGTGGGAATGGTATTGAGTTTTAGGGCATCTTCTTTTGTATCGAAGGTTAGTGTCTCAGTAGCTGTAGATTGTTCTTTTTGAGGATTTGGTTCCATAATAAATTGGGTTTAATTAACGTGAATAATAAGTTGAACGCATGGCCATTTCTTCAAGCGCCTGCATGGAGTTTTCCATGCCCATTTGAGCCTCGTTGTTTTTACTTCGGGTGATTTCAGAAATAGCAATAGTCGTTTGGTCTATCTGGGTAAGGGCGGCTTCATTTTCAGCCAATATTTCATCAATTTTATTTTTTAGATTGTAATACGATTCCCGGCTCCGTTGTAATGCCTCCATCTCTTTTTTAACGGCCATATTGTTTTGGTCTTTTTTGGAAACCTCTTTCAAAGTAGTATCAATATAATCTAAATCAATGGAATTCATTGTTTTTGAAGCTATCATGATACGGTTGAGGTTGTCAATGCCTGAAAGATAAACCTCTTTGGCTATTCCATAATATCGCTGATACGTTAGTTGAGATGAGTCAAATTTCTGGTTAAGGACTTCAACCAATACTTCAAATTTCTGATCGAATTGTTCCAATTGACGTGCTCCATGTAAATTTTTAAATTCCAGTAAATCTTCTTTCAGGTTTTTCCGTTTCTCTTCTGTATGTTTATCAATAATTTTATGGAGGTTTTCAACATACTTTTTTTCAAAAGTTTGACCTTTGAATAGGGTATTGTAAACAAAAGAGGAGGCGGAACCTCCCAAAATACCCAACATGACAAGAAAAATTGGATATGAAAAACCAAATAACGCGCCAACAATTCCAGTTCCAGCAATAGCCGGTAACGAATACCTGAAACTCCAATGGTCGAGTGCCGTATCCATTAGAGCTTTTTTTATGGCTTTTTGGGTAAAATCTTGCGAAGTTGGTATTTTGTTTTTGGTATCTTCCATCGGATTAAAAAACTGGATTATTGCATCAATACAAACTCAACTCTTGCCCAACGTAAGTAGAACGCCCGGATATTCTCGCCAGCTTTTTGAACCGGGGGATACTTATCCCCTAAACCTTTTGATAAAAGCCGGTTAGGGTCAACCCCATGTACTGCGATTAACCTGCTCCGGACAACATTGGCTCTTTCGGTGGAAAGTTTCATATTGGCTTCTTCGTCTCCTTTGCCGGTATGGCCCCGGATGACCACCCGGTAATCGGGATAATTGTTGAGAAGCATAAGAGCTACTTTATCAACAATTTCCTCACCTTGGTAATCGAGCTGGCTGGTGCCGCTTTGGAATGTGACTGGTTCCACTCTCATGGTACCGATTTCGTTTAGCTTTGTCCATTCTTTGTCCGATAACACATTAAAACTCTTAACAGTTGATTGGCTCCCGCTTGAGGTTTCTGAGGATTTTATTTCTTCTAAAAATGAACTGTTGATCAATCGGAATGGATCGTCTATATCCTGATCAATGGTTTTTACACGGCGCATGACATCGGAACAAGCATAAATGGAATTGATGATACCATCGTTTGATGGCATGCCTATGGCCATTGGTATATCAAATAATTGTTGACAATTTTGAGATAACGAGAACCATTCTATATTTTTAATCATGGTTTCCACTTCGGAATTGTCAATTTTACTAATATTTGCAAGTTGCTCAGTCATCTCATCGGTTCGCGATTCATAATAATTTAAAACCCTGAAGTAGGTTTTTAAAAGAGTGCTGATGCTTTCCGGGTTTTTTGCAACAGCATCGCGGTGAAAAACAATCACATCAATAATGTAACCAGAGAATTTGTCGCTTCCCCATAGTTTCTTCATACCCAATTTATTGATTGCCCTTGACACATCGGGTTCCCACATAACAAAAGCATCGCCTACATTACGGTCTTTGGTGGCTTCCTTAGCTTTTTTATAAACCTCTGCTGAGCCACCTAACTCGTGCCGCCAGGAGGCATCGTTTTCCAGGTTATCCAAATCAAAATCGGAGATGGTCAAGTCCAGTAAAAAGGCACTTGGCGATTTACCCGTGTAATAAATAACCAGGTTACTGTTATTTAAATCATTAATTTTCTGGTTAGGCAGTACGTCGGAAAAACCAACAATGGCATCGGCACCTTTCGATTCGCAGATGGCGGAAACAATTACTCCCGGGAATTTGAATTTCATTCCATGTTCAATGTATGAATTGATGGGCAATACAATAAAATCGTAAGCCCCATCATTAAATTTTTCAAGGCGTTGTTCATAATTGCCGCCATCATCGTCAAACTTAAGTGCAAAGCCTTTCCGGGCCAATTGCTTTTTCATTTCAACGGAATGCAGAAAGGCATACCCGAGATAACTATCGCCAGCCCAATTAAGAGTTTTGGTTATTTTTTTTGCATCGGAAGTATCCGCCTGCTTTTTATCGAACAAGAATATCTTACCGAAATAGGCCAGGAGCGCGAAAAGGGCAATAATGAAGAACAATACCAAAGGGCCTCTTTTACTTTTCATAATCAAATCAAAAGTTTATTTTTCAATTAAAGGTTTATCTAAATCAAATTCCGTGGGATCGAAATCTGGTAATTCGCCGATGGTTTTTTCCAAAGCTTTACCCAATTGTTCGTAGTCATGTGCATCGGTGTATGAAATGGAATAATTTTTCAGCGAGTGAAGCCCTTCAATGCACAACCCGATTCCGTAAATGGCAATAAATGGGTACCGCGAGGCTTCACGGAGTGCCAGTTCAAATTTATCGGGTTCATTTGCCAAACCATCGGTTACAATCACCAGGCGGTATTCTCCATAACCTAATTGCTTTTTGTATTGTTCTACAAGCCGGTTAACTCCAAATTGAGTAGCTGCATCCAGTGGTGTACCTTTTTCAGGAATTAAGCGTTGTATGGCATCAATAATTTTCTGATGGTTTTCAGGACCTAAGGCCACATATTCCTCAATTCCGGTTTCATTAGGTGTACCAAATACCAGCAACCCGAGGTTGTATTCAGGTGGAATTTTGTTAATATACTGAATGATTGCTTTTTTGGCACCATCCATCTTTTTCTGGCTCGCGCAATATTCATCCATGCTGCCGCTACCGTCGAAAAGAATGTAGATGTTCCTGGTTAATTGCGGTTCTCCATCCGATTCATCAAAGGTAACCTCAATATCGGTCAGTTCGGTTTTATTCAATTTGGTAATTTCAGGCTCTTTGTGTTTATTCTTTTTGGAGTCAGAGCATTTTATAATAATTAGTACGACAATTATCGTAACAAGCCATAGGATATTTTTTGTTTTCATTTTGGTAAGAATTTTAATTAGTCGAGCGGACTGAATTCTTCCAATTCGGCTTCCACCTGCTTTATACGGAATACCACCCTGCGGTTGGCTGCCCATTCTTCTTTAGTGCGCGGCGGGTTGTATTTTGGCGTAGCAACTCCAACACCGACAGCAACAAATTGCGATTCATCAATATTGATTTTTTTTGATTTGCAATATTGTAAGAAGCTTTTACGGACATTTTGCGCCCGTTCGAGGGAGAGCGATTTTACCTGCTGTTTCATTTGACCAATTTCAGCTTTGCTTTTTGCATCGGGTTCATTATTGGCAAGTGCTTTTTCTGCCTTTAAAATACCTAATGGATCGGCATGGCCTTCAATAACAACCAAAGCTCCGCTATTTGTCTCTGCAATATCTAATGCCAAATCGAAGTCAGCAGCATATTGTTCCATAGAGAATTCACTTTGGTTGGCCTCAAAGTTAATTTCAACCACAAACAAGGTTCCTTCCTCTTCCCAGGATGTTGACTCAGCATTTATTTTATTTTCAACAGATTGGGCTACTTTTGATTGATTGAATTTTGGTTTTGTTTCAGCAGTTTGAGCCGCATTTTTTAGACCTGATACCAATTGGGTATAATCCCATGAAGCTTGTTTCAAGGTCAGTGCCGTGGTTATTAAGCCCATAGATTTAAAGGCTGTTTGTATCTCACTGTTTAGCGTGTTGAAATTCCGGGTAGTTCCGGCTCCTGTAAAAAAGGACTTGTTCCCATTAAAACCCACGTACTCACAATCGGCTAATAATGCTTCCGCATCTGAGGTAAACTGAGACGAGCCCATTAACTTTTCAGCAGCTTCGCTAATAAGCTGACGGTATTTTGCCTGTTGTGCTGTTTTATTTCCAGTCAAATTGCGTAAGGTTTCTTCCGATTGCAAAAGTGATTTTACAAAACTCATGACAGAGTTTTTATTGGCATCGAAATAATCTTTACGCACGGCATATACATCACAAATGATTCGGCTGGCAGTTTTTGTTGAGAGTAGGATAGAGGCCCCTTTTACAGATCCTTCGGAACCTGTACCAATAGTGCCGTTTGAGGTTAATAATAAAGCATCAGGAATGATACACATGGCAGCATCCAGCGAAGCATCTTCTTGAAAAGCGGTTACCGGGTCAACAGCTTTTCCTGCTTGTTTGTCAGAAATAGTAAGATTCGCCATCCATTTGAATTCAACCTGGTTCATCCTGCCAGCTTTATTGAAAAGGTTTGCTGCATAATCCATGTGAGGGCCATACATTTGGAGGGCAATTTTTTTAATATTTTTCAGGTTCTTCCCATCACGTACAACCATAGCATCGCCACCGGTACTCCAGGTCAGTTGATAAATAACGACCAATTCGGTTCCCGATCCTTTAAATGCTTCTGCCGCGGAATTTATCATCCCTAAAGTTCCGCGTAGATAGGGTGTTTCACCATTTAAACACATCTGTACCTGTTTTTTGAAATCATCTTCCTTAAAAAGGCTGACAGTTAACCCATTTGATTTGTAGATACCGTCCATTTCACCAAGGATGGTAGCAATATCACCCCCCCACGTGATCATCGGAACTTTTACGATACCTGTATTGGTTACTGGTTTTAAATTGGTACTTACAAGTTGTGATAATGGTTCGGCCTGCATATAATCGCCTACCTGAGCATTTGATATGGAAAAACTCATAATCAGCAAGACTGTCACAACCTGAATTTTAATTCTTTCAAATTTCATAATATTGGATTTTAGTCGGTTTTAACTATTGATAATCAATGGACAGTATATAATATTAGTTGTTTGTTATGCTGTAAACTTTAATCGAAAATTCTAATTTCATTTAAGATTCGTAAGTCATCACAAGATAATGGTTTTTGTTTATATTGCAACCCTACTCTTATGCGTATGCTTCTAATTTAAAAATCAAAACTGAGCTTTTTTATACTGGATATGTATTCCTTTTTCAGTTAAAAGAGTAAGTTAACCAAATTGGATGATAGAAGGTGCACTTCTAAATTTTCCAATCTACCTCCCTACCAAAAGGGGTCAATGCCAAGGAGGCCAGTTTGAAATGCTGAATGGCAAACGGAATTCCAACGATGGTGATTCCGAAAATAATTCCAAAAATCAAATGGCTTAGGCATATCCAGATTCCGCCAATAAAAAACCAGAGGATGTTCATAAGGGTGGACAAACAACCCGGGTTGCCTGGTTTTATACGTATTTGCGAACCGAATGGCCACAACGCCAGTTTTCCCAGTTTTAGTGTCTGCAAAGCAAAGGGGATTCCGATAATTGTAATAAACAACGGGATGCTGGCCACAAAATATTCCAGTGCAGTAACTATTCCGCCAAAAACTAACCAGATTACATTTCCAAGGGTTTTCATTATCTTAAAAAAGCATTATAAGTCATCGGACGCATGTTTTTTCATTAAACATATAATTCATCCGATGACTTTGATTCTATCGTTTACTTTTTAGCAGTTTCCTTAAATACAGAGGTTGCCGTGGCAATAATCCCTGAAATGTCGGCCATATTCTGAGGAATGATCATGGTATTGTTGGTGGACGCCAGTTTTCCAAATTCCAGCAGGTATTGTTCGGCAATACGCAGGTTTACGGCATCTTTACCATTGGCTGAACCGATAGCATCTGCAATGGCACGGATACCTTCGGCCGTAGCCTTGGCTATGGATTCAATTTCGGCGGCTTTACCCTGGGCTTCGTTGATACGTTTTTGCTTTTCACCTTCCGATTTGGCTATCAGTTCCTGTTTATCACCCTCGGCCACATTTATTTTGGCTTGTTTTTCACCCTCTGATTCTGCAATCACAGCCCTTTTTGAACGTTCGGCACGCATCTGTTTTTCCATGGCATCTTTAATACTTTGCGGAGGCACAATGTTTTTTACCTCGTAGCGGGTCACTTTGGCCCCCCAGGGTTCACTGGCCTTGTCAATAGCCTCAACAATTGAAACATTAATGGTATCGCGTTCTTCAAAGGTTTTATCCAGTTCCAGTTTCCCGATGATGCTACGCATGGTGGTTTGGGCAATCTGGATAGAGGCAAAACGGTAATCATCAATTCCGTATGAGGCATTTTTCGGGTCCATTACCTGGAGATATAAAATACCATCCACTTCAACAGAAATATTATCGCGGGTAATACAGGTCTGGGGTGCTACATCAATGGCCTGCTCTTTTAAGGTATGTTTGTAACTGATTTTATCAATAAAAGGAATCAGGATGTGGAACCCGGCCTGAAAGGTATCGTTGTATTTTCCAAGCCGTTCCACAATATAGGCGCTCCGTTGAGGGACAATTTTAACGGTCGAAGCAATAATAATAATAACTAACAAGGCTAAGCCTAAAGCGGTAATAATGTTTGATGTTTCCATGATTAGTTGTTTTTTATGGGTTTCACAATAAAAGTAATATTCTTTTTCGCAACAATAACAACCCGTTCACCGGGAGCAACGGCTTCTTCCGATTCCGCCTGCCAGGGGCTTCCGTGGTATGATATTTTTCCGGGTTGACCGGGGCCAATGACAGTTTCGGCTACGGCAAACGAGCCGGTGAAGTCGTCATCGGGATCTTGGGTTTGGTCTTTCTTTTCAGAGAAGAACCGGTTTTTAAACCATCTGCGTAAAATTACCAGACTTAGGATAGAGGCTATTACAAATAGTACAATCTGCATCCCGACACTTATTGGGAGAAAAAGACTGAAAAGGGCTGTAATCCAGGCACCGATACCAAAAAAGATAAGTATCAAACCGGGAACAAATAGTTCGATTAAAGCGAACGCGAGTCCAATTAAAAACCACATCACGGGAGGGTTTTTTAAAAATTCTAAGGTTGACATTTTTTTAAGGTTTTGGTATTAATTTTTGGTTCGAACGTGTTTGTGACGAATATCATTAACCAAAGTTACATGATATTTTGATGTAAGTGAAATTGGAATCAAAGAAACATTGCATCTGTTTAAATTGAGAACTGCATCTTTACAATGACCATTGATTTCCGGACGATGGAACTCATATCATAGTAAGGGCGGTTTTCGTATTGAAGGGTTCCTTTAATTTTATGTTCAACAATGTAATAATTTAAACCGACATTATGATGGATCAGGCGGCGGTTTAAACCGTCAAAATAGCGATAGGTAAGTTCATAAAAGGGTTGGACCCTTCCTGACTTTTCCTTTGATGGCAATAAATAGGCTGTTTGCAAAAGTGTTGACATTCCGGTCCCTTGCAAAAATTCGCTGAGCCCGTTACCATAAATATCGGCAAAACCAAAACTAGTGGTAAAATTGGGACCATAGTTGTACCAAAACTGTCCCACATAGAAAGTTAATGCACTGCGGTTCTGAAATGGGTAATCAAGGAATAAATCCACAGCCAGGTGGGTGGCATTAAAATCCTCAAAGGTGCCATCGGAATAATAGCTGATGGTAGCATCGGGATGAAAATCAAAACCAAATCCAAGGTTTAGGACTTTCTTTTGGCCCATGTAGGTGCCTGTTTTGAATGGCATGGCATTACTTTCTTTATCAAAAAATTGCCATTCAAAATACCCTTTGTAGCTGAAGTTGTGGTTGGGCTGGAAGTAAATTTTATTGAATTCAACAGTTGCAGGAATGGTATTGGCTACAAACGGTTTGGTAATGGAGGTCCGGTAGCTGAAAGGGCCAACGTTTCCGGTAAAAAAAAGCCCCAATTGGCGTCCGGTCTGGTCATCGGTTGATAACGCGGGCAAAGCGCTGACAGGAACATCGGCGGTAAGTGTTTTGGTGGCGCTGGCACTGGAGTACCTGGAAATGCCATTGTACATGGTTAACCCGGCACCGGCAATCAAATAATCTTTGTGAATTTTCATGCTTCCCCAGGCATCGTAGCAATAAAATTGGACTTTGCCGGGAGCGTTACTGTTTATTGAATTTGTATGGGATTGCGGAGTTAATGCCGTTTGCACAAAAAATGTATATCTGTCGAAAGCGAGGTGCGTGGTAAAGGAAGTTTGCCGGAGAAGTAAATCAACATCATGGCTTACCGGATTGCCTTGGTTGTCGGTGGTATTTGGGTTTAACTGCATGTACCGCATCCAAATCTGGCTATGGATGCCCACATTCAATTCAAAGGTTTGGTATTTATCCGTTTTCAACCTGATTCCTTCCTGAATTGCTACATACAGGGAATCGGGGATTTTTTGTGAGAATCCGTGAAAAGCGGCAACGAAAATGGCTATGCCCAAAGCAATATTTTTCATATTTTTTTTTGCGAAATTAGGTGATAGTTCTATGATTTTGTTGGATTTTCATGGGTTTTAAGGCATAAAAAAACCCGAAGGTTTCTTCGGGTTCCTGTATGTATTTGTAATTATCTAGAAAATAAATCCAATACTGGCTATAAACTGGCTTTGACGCTGATCGGTACTATAGGTATAGTCTCCAAGTGAGATATTGTCACCCAGTTTACTCAACGGAAATTCGTAACGCACATCAAGAGTTACTTTTTTCAGAATATCCAAACCAATGCCGGCTTGTCCACCAAATGTAGCTTTTTGAGTAACAGCGGTAAAACTGTCTAACATTTCATTAATCTCTTCTGAAGCTGATTTATCTGCTTTATTTCCCAGTTTAAAAGTAGCTACTGGACCTCCATAAAGGCGGGCTGGACCAAATTTCACACCTACCATTACAGGAATATCGAAATTGGTGTATTTAATGTCGGCAGCTGAACTTATTACACTGTTTGCAATATCCTCGGCATCTTCTTCCTGAATATTAATGGTCGTTTTGGTCTGCGAGAATATCAATTCTGGCTGAATAAAAATACCCAAAACTTTTACACGGGCAAAAGCCCCAAAATGGTAGCCCATATCATACGATGATGGTTCAAAAGATACTTTTGGGGCAGTGATAGTATAAAAATCAGGATTTGCTAATTGGCTAGCCTTTTCAGCATCTGTTAATGCATTATTTGCAAGAATATCAGCAATATCAGTATAATGAGTCGGGTCAACCCTAACAGTTGGTGGTTCATCAATGCTAAAATCATCAAAACTGATTTTCGATGAATTGACACCCCCTTTTAAACCCCAACTGAATATTTGGCTGTTGGCAGCTACGGCCATTATTAAAATACCTGCCATTAACATTAGTTTTTTCATAATCGACATTTTTGGTTAAACATTCACGGTAAAGTTACTATTATTTCTAAAGTTTCAAAACGTTGTTTTTTTAGGTTAACCAATATGGATGGTGTTTCCCAGATATTTTGGCTTTTTGTTTATCAGGATATCGATAAATAATTTTATCCGGGCCATCTTTTCACGCACCATGGTCTTTAATCCATAGGAAGTTGGAACATCCTGAGCATTAAACCCTACCACATCCATGTTCTGAACCCGGCCAATAAAAATAGCCCGTTCATTTTGGAATTTTTGCGAGATAATAGTGAGTTGGGTTTCACCAAATACTTTTTTTGCCCGGATCATCGAATCCCAGGTGCGAAAACCGGCATAATCGAGAAAAATCCGTTCTTCAGGAATGCCGGCTTTCACCAAATCATTCTTTATGGTCATCGGTTCGTTGTATTCAATCAGTCCGTTGTCGCCACTTATTAATATGTAATCAATTTTCTGGTGATTGAAAAGAATCAGGGTAGCCTCGATCCGGTTTTTATAAAACAGGTTAATTTCACCTTTCCGGATATATTTGCTTGTACCAAGAAGCAATCCCACTTTGTTCTTTGGAATCTCGGACGCTGATTGGTAGAGCTTATTGCAGGTTTTATGATGGATAATCTGGTCGGGAAGGAATAAAACAATGAAAACACTTGCCAAAATAATGATGAACAAATAAAAATACTTCTTTAAAGGTTTCGATAATCGTTGGGTCATTGGTAACTTGCTGCATTTAAATTTTATTCGAAATTGGGTTACATGTTATTAAAGACAAATTAAAAACTTTTCATTAGATGAACCAAATACATTTACCGTTGCTTATTTTGAATTAATTCTAAATAGGAAAGTGCTGAAACTTAATTTTTTTATATTTGTGCCAGAACTATTATTACAAATTAATTACTACAAACTACATGAGAATCTTTAGCTTTTTATCAGTTTTACTATGTTTATCGTTGCTAACGCATGCCCAAAAAAAGATTGGGTTCCATGAGGGCACTAAAAAAACATTTTTGGTGGATGGAGTTGTTCAAAACTCATTCACAGCAGCTTTTCATTTATCAGAGTTAAGTGTTAACCCATTTACTGCTAATCAGGAGGAATTTCTTTCGCTTACTGCCGATGGTTTTGGCCGTACTTACGAAACCGGGCAACCTGACTTGCCTATTTACAATCAACTGATTGTGGTTCCAAAAGATGTAATCCTCTCTATCGCGGTTATAAACACGGACGAAGAGGAAATTGATATGTCCGATTCAAAAAATAACCGACTGCTAAAACCTGCCATTGCTTCCATTTCAAAGAGCCAGAAAAACCCAGAAAAGATAAAATACGAGAAGGGAAAGGCATACAAACAAAACAGTTTTAACGATCGCCCGGCCGTTGAATTGCATGAGGTTGGAATCATGCGCGATGTTAAACTGTATGAGTTGGTGTATCGCCCGGTTTTATATAATGCTGTTGCAAACAAAATTAGAGTAAGGCATCAAGTTCAAGTGAAACTTGCTTGGGAAGGCCAATTCCCTTCGTATATGGATTGGGATTTTACAGATATCGATACTCATACATCACTGGTAACCTCTGCAAAGAGCTCCTTGGATCAGGAGACTTATGTTATTGTTTCTCCTACTAAGTATAAAGAAACCCTACAATCATTTGTAAATTGGAAAAGGCAGCAGGGCTTTTACGTCATCGAAGCCTATATAGGAGAGTCAATTTCTTCACCCGATAAAAATGTGATTAAAACTTATCTGAAAAATCTGTATGACAATCCAGCTTCGGGAACAGCAAAACCTTCCTATATTTTATTGGTAGGCGATGTGGCCGATATTCCTGCCTGGAATGGCGAAACCGATAGCCATGCCACCGATTTATATTATGCAGAATACACCGGAGATTTTTTGCCTGAAGTTTTTTACGGACGTTTTTCGGCAGTTACCACAACCCAGTTAAATATCATCATTACCAAAACATTGTATGTAGAGCAAGGTTCAGGCAATTTACGCGGTTATCATAGTGAACATTTATTGGTAAGTGGAGTTGATGCATCGTATGCACCAACTTATGGAAATGGAGCCATCAATTATTTTATGGATTATTACTCCAATGAACAAAACGGAATAAATGCCCATTATTACTTATATGGTTCAGGTTCACCCATTGTTTCAAATAGTTTGCAGGCCCACCAGGCGATGATTGATGATTTTGATGCAGGAGTTGGGATTGCTTATTACACGGCTCATTGCAGTGCCGATGGTTGGGCCGATCCTTCATTTGATATTTCGGATATTTCATCCTTAAGTAATATCAATAAATATCCCTTGATGATTGGTAACTGTTGCCAATCTTATTCATATAATACAACATCGTTTGCCGAAGAAATTGTACGCACAGCCAATAAAGGGGCTGTTGCATATATTGGGGCCAGCAATTTTTCCTATTGGGACGAAGATTATTATTGGGGGATTGGATTTACCTCAAACATTGTGGCCAATCCTACTTATGAAACCACCGGGCTAGGTTCATGGGATGCATGGTTTCATACACACAACGAAACCGATGACCAGCATGCCTATACTGCCGGGCAGATACTGAATGTTGGCAATTTGGCTGTCCAAAGTTCAACTTCCGATTTAAAAGGATATTATTGGGAAATATATGGAATTATGGGCGATCCGTCTTTAGTTCCTGCAAAATACCAAACGCAAGAAATTGAACCTGTTTTTACCGATATTTTGGTTGTGGGCCAAAGCAACCTGAAAGTTACCGCACCTAAAGGAGCAACCATTACGTTGATGGAAAACGGTAAGTTGGCCGCATTTGGAAAAGCGGATGCCACCGATGTGTGCGATTTGACTTTTGAACCATTGCAGCATATTGGCGAAAACCAAATTATTATCACAGCTACACATCCCGGTTATGCTCCATTTATTGATTCTTTACGGGTCATTGCTCCAAACGGGCCTTTCTTGGTAATTACAGAAATCCTAATTACGGATTTGCTAGGAAATCAGAACAACATGGCTGAATTTGGTGAAACCATGGGCGCCTATTTTCAAATTCAAAATTTTGGAAATGAAGATGCTCATAATGTAGTGATTGAATTAAATACCGATAGTGAGTGGGTGTTGCCTTTAGGCGAAAATCACACTATTGAAGTTGGGACTATATTAGCCAATGAATTAAAGGTTTTGACAAGCCCATTACAAATACAACTTAAAAATAATGTACCCGATCAGGAAGCGGTTGTTTTTAATGGTAACCTTCATTTCAGCGATAGTTTAAATTCCGGATTTGACTTTGACTTTACTGTAAATGGACCTGATTTGAACGAATCGAATTGGTTGGTGGATCAAGCTGGAGTTGGTAATGCCAACGGAATTGTTGAAGTCAATGAAGAAGTTACAATGACCGCATTTTTTGCCAATGCCGGGCATGCTCAGGTTTCAAATACAACCATTAGTTTTTCGTCTTCCGATGAAGAACTGTTGACTGTTTTATCGGAACCTGTTATTTTTGGCGGGTTCGATCCCTCTCAAACCAAATCCGTTGATGTAGTTATTAAAGCTGGAGCGGATTTCTTTGCCGGCGATCAGGTATTTTTAACCTACCAGTTAGCTGCTGGTGACGGCCACCAATATCTTTTTGAAGGAAAAATTGCGGTTACTTTAGGCGATGAACCCGACATCTGGATGGGTAACGGTTCACAAGAAATTGTTACTGCAAATTTCTACGATTCTGGAGGCCCTGACGCCAAATATAGCAATAACGAAAAAGATACACTTACCTTGCTACCGCATCATAGTGGTGAAGGGTTAATGATTGATTTTGCACAGTTTGAGGTGGAGTCGTCCAATACTGGCTGTTGGGATAAACTTAAAATTTATGATGGAGCTAACACCAATGCCCCTTTATTAGGTTCATTCTGCACTATAAATTTCGTGAACAGTTTACAAAGCCAGAATGAATCAGGAGCATTAACTTTCGTATTTGAATCGGACGACAATACCACCAAGAACGGATGGAAAGCATATATTTCATCTTCGCCAAAAAGCACAGTTACGTTTTCTGTTACCAATGGAATCGATCAGGTAGCTGACGTTGAAATTTCATTGGCTAACAGAACCCTTCTAACCAATGAGCAGGGATTGGCTTTGTTTATGAATACCCTCCAGGACGGAGAAAAGACTTATACCATTTCGAAACCCGGATATTTTTCTAAAACAGGAAAAATCAGTAGTGTAACTGGTGATACCACTTTGGTTATTCTATTGGAAAAATTGCCAGAAATCTGTTTCACAGCCTTTGAAAATATACTTCCTTTGGAAGGGGTAAGTATCAACTTTGATAATCAAACCATGGTTACCGATGCCAATGGCAGTGCCTTGTTTACAGGAGTCCTGCCAGGGACTAAGTCGTTTAGGGCTACAAAAACAGGGTATGTTGATACCACCGGGACTATTGTAGTCGGAACGGTTAACTTTTGCTACAGCCTGCATTTACGGTTAAAACCTACCTATTTGGTTAAGATGGTAATTTCCGATGAATTCGGTTTGGTGAGCGGTGTAAAAGTGACTGTTGGAGACGTTGAAAAGCTAACAAACACCGAAGGCGAAATTACCTTTGATGGTTTGAACCAGGGGAATTATGGTTACACCGTTGAAAAAGAGGGTTACCAAAAAGTAACAGGCGGATTCGACATCACTGATAGCGATTTGGTAAAGAACATTTCAATCAGCCATATTACTTATGGGGCTACTTTCAATGTTACAAGTAATAGCGGGCCTGTTGATGCAGCCGAAATATCAGTGCTTGGCGATATGATTGCCACAGCCAGCAACGGAAAAGTATCCATGTATGGAATCATTCCTGCCCAAGATATTGCCTATTCGGTAAGTAAATTAGGTTATACTACCCATGAAGGAACTTTTGATGTAGTGAATACCGATGTTACCTTGAATATTGAACTGACCTATGTTGACATCCATCAGTTGACCAACAATGGATTACAGGTGTATCCAAACCCTGTTTCGAAAGATTATCGGGTGCGGGTAACTTCTGTTGAAACAATGGACCAGCTACAAGTGTTTAGCTACAATGGAGCGTTATTAATCAATTATTTGGAGCCAACGAAGGAATACCTGATTGATTTCTCAAAATTCTCCAAAGGAATTTATATCTTACAAGCCCGTGTTGGAGAGCAGGTGCACTATGAAAAAGTAATTGTAGAGTAATATTTTAAGTAATTCTGTTTCAATTAATTAATATGAAATGAACCATAACGACGTTGGGTTTTAATCAACAAAAAACGTTACAGTTCATTACCAATAAAGTAACTTATTAAGTTATTGACTGCTGTTTAAAATACTACTCTTCGATAAATGAAAGGTTATGAGAAGAGTAGTATTTTTTTTATCCCTCCTGTTGGTTTCTTTGGGTTTGCAAGGACAACCCCGTGCTATATTTCTCCAGGATAAAACGCCGAATGTTCAAATACTCAGGGAAGATGCCCATACAAAGACTTTTTCATTTAACTATTCCGAAATAAGCTTTATTGAAGTTGAGACCCCACAAGGAGTTTACAACCAAATGGCCATTCCCGGAACATACCGTAGCGGAAAAACGGGCGAACCGCAATTGGTCAGCTCCCAAAAACTCATCGTCATCCCAAAAGGAGCTCAGGTAAAATTATTTGTAAAATCCTTTCAAGAAGGAGAATATAAACTAGAGAACTTCACTTCAAAATCAAAACTGATTCCGTACCAACCCAGTTATGCCAAGGATATTCCTGTTGAAGCCCAGGAGTGGGTCATTTCGGAAAAGGCATATCAGAAAAATTCATTCACTAAAAAGCCAATTGCTGAAATTGAAGTCTTGGGAATACTGCGGGGAATGCAAGTTGCCAGAATTACTGTTAATCCGGTAGCATACAACCCGGTGAGCCATAAAATAAAATGTTACAACAACATTCAGGTGGAGGTGAAGGTGAGCGGAACAAAGACATGGAGTGAACCGCTTCCGGCATCATCCTATTCCCCATATTTCGCCAATATTTACACAGCTTTAAATGTAACCAGTGCTTACCCCGATCATCCCGACCTGGTAAATCATCCGGTACGATATTTAATCGTGAGTCCGCCTCAGTTTGTAAATTCTTTGCAAAGTTTCATTACTTGGAAAACCCAAAAGGGTTTTGATGTGGTTTTAGGAAATACAAGTACCATTGGAAGTTCACCTGCTCAGATAAGGTCCTGGATACAAACCCAATATGCCGATACCTTGGATGGAAAATCAGTTCCAAGTTTTCTGATATTGGTAGGCGATATTGCTCAGGTTCCAGCTTCACAAACGGGTATTCGCACAGCCAGAGCCACCGATTTGTATTACGCCAGTGTAGATGGCGATATGTTTCCCGATATGTATTATGGGAGGCTTCCTGCCCAAGATACTGTACAGTTATTGGCTATGGTTGCTAAAATATTACTTTACGAGAAGTACCAATTTACCGACGATTCATTTTTGGACCAAGCAACCCTCATTGCTGGTGCCGATCCCATCTGGAACCCTAGGGTGGCTCAACCTACCGTAAAATACGGTACCGAGAACTATTTCAATGCCATTCAGGGCTATTCGGTGGTAAACAGTTATTTGAATAGTTATACCGATTGTTATACAAATGAAAAGGTTTCAGTTGGTTTTATAAATTATACCGCGCATTGTTCGCAAATTTCGTGGGCCAATCCCGTACTTACGGCTGATAATGTATCCAGTTTTATCAACCATGGAAAATACCCGTTAGCAGTTGGCAATTGTTGCACTTCGGGCGATTTTAGTATCGGAACGTGTATTGGCGAAGCTTGGGTACGGAATCCTTCGGGAGGAGCCATCGCCTACCTGGGTAGCGTTCCTGATACCTATTGGTGGGAAGATTTTTATTGGGCAGTGGGTGCCCACGATCCCGTTTATAACAGCTATCCTACGGTTGAAGGCAGTTCATTGGGAATGTTCGATGCCCCCTTTAGTTCAGATTATGTGACAACCGGAGCCTTGCTTTTTTCCGGGAACTTAGCGGTTACCGAGGCGCATAATCAAGGATACACCAGTGATGTGGATTCAAAATACTATTGGGAAGCCTACCATTGCCTTGGTGATCCTTCGTTGATCCCGTATTTCCGTAAAGGGCGAATTCAAACGGTAGTCCACCCGCCCAGGTTGGAATCAGGGGTTGGAGAGTTTATTGTTGAAGCCATGGAAGGTTCAACCGTCACACTTTCCACCAAAAGTGGGATGTTGGCCACTGCACAAGTTTCGGGTTTAGGTAGCACAACCCTTTTTTTTGATACCCAATTTGAGGGCGATTCGGTGCATCTGGTGGTTACAAAACCAAGCCATCAACCTTATATTATTGATGTTCCGGTTACAGTTTCAGATAAAGCCTATTTGGCTTTAAAGTCATTTCTGGTAGATGATGAAATGGGAAACAACAACGGGTTGGCCGACTTTAATGAAAGTATGTTCCTGAATTTGACTGTTGAAAATATCGGGGCGGCCACATCTGAATTTATCGAGGTGAATATACAAACGGAAAACCCTCTTATTGTTTCTTACAACGGAACAATTTTCTCGCATGATTCTTTAGGAATTGGTTCAGTCTTCTCGTTAAATAAAGTAATCGAAATCAGAATTACCGATTCGGTACCCGATCAAACAGAAGTTTGGTTCAATGTACAGCTTTCCGATAGTTTCCCCGGGCTTCCCCGGAGGTATTATAACTATCAACGGCCATTGCTCATCAATGCACCGGTTCTGAAGCTAATACCCAACTTAATTGTTGACGATTTTTATGGAAATGGCAATAATCTGGCCGATGCCGGAGAATCGTTAACGTTATCGGTGAGTTTTACCAATGCAGGGCATGCTATGGTCAGTTCAACTATTCAGATGCAAAGCTTATTTGGAAATTCTGTCTCCACGATTGACCCCGGCAGTTTTTATTTCAATCAAATACTTCCCGGAGATACCCTGACAGCATCCTTTGACATTGCAGTTTTAAATACAACGGCTACCTGCGATTCGTTACAAGTTGCACTTACAAATGGCATTTACCTGGATCAAAACATTTTTTTGTTGTCCATCGGGTTCGATTCCATCGTCCAATTAGGAAACGGGGAACAACTTTTGGGCGAATATCCTTTCAACAATTATTATAAAAACAACCGGACCCAAATCCTCTTTAAAAAGGAGGAAATGTACCAGGGGAACCAACTATTGAAAGCCGTCTGGTTTAACTTTTCGGATATAACCTCAGATGCTTCATTCCGTGATCTTCCAAATTTCACCGTCAAACTGATATCGGCTCCATTGGAGCAATTATCTACTTTTGTGGATATGCAACAGGCACAAACCCTTTTTGATACCTCAATTTTTATGTTACCAAACCAAATCGGTTGGTATCAAATCAACTTTACTGATGCTTATTGGATGCTTGCGCCCGAAAACCTGATCCTCGAAATTAATTGGGGAACTTCCGATAACTATGCACCAAGCCTTAACCGGACAAAGGTGTATGGACATTCAACTTCTTTTAATTCGGTTGTTTTTGGTGAAGATGACAATACATATCCGGCACCATTTGCAGGCGTTTCAAAATGGAGACCCAATGTGCAATGGATTTATGACACCTTAGCCGTGACAAATGTGGAGGTAAAAGGTGATTTGCCTCTTGATGGAACTACCTCTGTCAGCAATTGCCAGATAAATATCGGTGATGATATTTTGTTTTCTGATACCTTGGGGCGGGTTAAATACTTTAGCACAAAATGGTCCGAGGCTCTTACCGTTTCGGCTCAGGCCTATGGATATCGTGATACACTTTTCAGTTATTTTAAGGAAGCTCCTTATAGCTTTATTCTCATTGAATTGAAAAGAAACCCCCAAACCATTTTTGTGGTTAAGAACCAATGGGGAATGCCCATTGCAGGTGCAAATATTACACTAAACGCGCATGTTGCAACTACCAATAGCCAAGGGACTGGAGAAACATTTGCTGCTCAAACAGGAATATTTTCTACCTATATTATTACCAAAGAGGGGTACCACACGATAACAGATTCTATTCTGCCAGATTCTTCCATAGAAGTGATAGAAATTACCTTGTCCAATGATTTTGCCGATGCGCATTTTGTAGTGCTTGATTCCAGAAATCAACCGATTCAAGGAGCCATGCTTTTGGTGGATGGCCAACCGGTTTATTCCGATTCCATGGGTTCAGCATTTGCAACTGATTTGGTGCAAGGTCTGCACACTATTTCTATTCACCACATTGGGTACCAAACTTATGATGGAGCTATTTTAGTTGGGGATATTGATACTTCTTTCACATTTGTATTAGCCACTCTTGGTACCGTGAATTTCACGGTTACCGATGGTTGGCAGCCCCTAGCCAATGCAAGGGTGATTTTTAATGACGATACCCTGTTTACAAATCCGTTGGGTAATGTTTCTAAAACTCAGGTTCTGGAAGGAAGTTATTTTTGGAATATCTCAGCTACCGGATATTATTCAACTGCTGACACACTTCAAATGTTTGGATCGGATACCAGTATCCATATTGCATTGGCACCCATTCCCGATGTGATTCTTTTTGTATATAATGGGAAAGTACCGTTGGTCGGGATTCCGGTGGATATCAATCAACAAACCCATGTAACAGATAGTTTCGGGCTTATCAAGTTGGTGGATTTTGGTTTAGGCGGGTTTGACTATGGAATACAGTTAGCGGGTTATTATCCGGTTTCGGGTCATTTTAGTTCCACAAATTCCGATACCCTGCTATCCATAAAAATGAATGAAATCGCAGATGCAAAAATCATCGTCACACACCAGGGGATTGAGGTTGGGGGTGCTTTAGTTGTATTGAATTCTGATACTTTGGTTAGTGATTTTACTGGTGTAGCTACTTTTGTTGATTTGGGAACAGGCGATTTTAATGTTCTTATCCGCAAAGAGGGTTTTTATGACATTGAAACCGATATTCAAATTGAAAATTGCGATACGGTTTTTAATTTCGGATTGCAGAGAATCCCCGAAATCACATGGCAAATTACAAGTAGCGGAACACCCGTGGATAGCGCGATTATCTTATTTGATAGTGTTACACATATTACCGATATTTTTGGACAGATACAATTATATGAACCCATTCAAGGTTGGTATTCCTATCAAGTTTCAAGAACAGGTTACTTTTCCATTTCCGATTCTCTTTCTGTGGGAGAGGGTGATACTACGGTGCATTTGGAAATTGAAAAGATGTTGGAATTATTATTCACAATTACCGATGGTATAAGCCCAATAAGCCAGACTCTGGTTAATTTAGATGAAAATAAGATGCTTACAGATGACAATGGAGATGCACTATTTCAAGGGCTGTATCATGGAAAGTACCATTATTCGGTTATAAAAACAGGATATTCCGCCAAAGAAGATTCCATTGATCTATCTACCGGTTTTACTCATGAATTTGTATGGCTGGAGGAGGAAAACTATCAGGTATCGTTTAAAGTGACTGATGAATTAGGAAACCCCATGGCTGGGACTCTTGTCGCTTGTGCCGATTTTGAATCCCTGACCGATTCTTTGGGTGTGGCTATCCTGTCTCCATTCTCCCCCAACCAAACCTATAGTTATACCATTTATAAAACCGGTTATGTAGCGGCATCAGGTGATTTTACCATCCCGAATGCCGACCTTTTTATCGAACTACAACTGGAACTGGAAACATTTGATGTTACCTTTAACATACTCGATGAACAAGGGACTGTTCAAGGAGCCTCAGTGACCTTCGACCAAAAGGTAAAAACCACTGGACCAGAAGGTATTGTTGTTTTTTATGATTTGCTGCCAGCCGTGAACATGCAATATATTGTACGAAAAACGGACACCCATATCCCGGATACAGGATTTGTAACCTTTCAATCTGATACATTAATTGTTGTTCCTCTGGCGTTATTGTCCAATCCTGAATGGAAACCGAACGTATTTCTGGCGTATCCAAATCCAACCCACAAGGTTTTATATCTTTTGGCAAGTTGTTTTGAATCAGGTAGCCGTTTCCAGGTATATAACGCCCAGGGTTTGCTCATCAGCCATGGAACATTGGAAAACCCTCAAACCAGAATTGAACTTCCGGATGTACCTGTGGGTTCTTATGTTATAAAGGTAATTTGTAGTTCCTATACCATGCAAAAAGTATTTATGGTATATTAGATAATTAAAAACTACATCGAAAGGCCTGTTATTCAATATTACTAAGGAGTATCCGTGTAGGTTAAATTATTCAGAAATAATAAGTTCCAATAAAAACGTTTTAACCGATTTTAAAGGTTACATTTGAGGTTTAATAGAAAGTAGCCATCATGTTTGAAAAGAAGCCCAGTACCTTTAAATCTCCCGACCTATCAAAAATGCAAGAAGTAGTAATCGACTTCAGAACAAAGATTTACATTTCGATGGACGAAGATCCGATTAAGGCAAAAAAGAAATACATTTCACGCCATAACTCCAAGTTTGAATAACCCATTCTTGAAAACTTATTTCCCTGAAACCCTTTATTAATCCAATTTGTAGCTTGATATCCAAATTCATGTAAACCTTGTTTCCACAAGTCGGGTATCAAGATTACAGGGTTGGTCATTAGCTAAAAGACTAAAAACTTAATAGTCTAATTGTTCTTGTCTCTAATCTCTAATCTCTAATCTCTTGTTTCTTGTCTCATATCTTGATACTGACTACTTGATACTAAAATATCCATTCTGCTAACTAAGCGACATAGAAATATGTATGTAAAGCACTTTCAAGGGACGTAAATATGCAATGAATTCTTTTTACTTTCGGCCAGTCTGAATCTGTAACCTTTTATGGTTTCCGGTGACAGATAGGTAATTAATATTCCAAAAGCAAACTAAAATGAAAACGAAATTGAGTATGTTGTTGGTTCTTGGCTTGGCAATGGCTTCGTGTAACCAAAAATTTGTAAACAATCAAAGCATGGAAAACCCATTATTGACAAAATTCGATACCCCATTCGAGGTTCCTCCTTTTGAAAAAATAAAAGCGGAACATTACCTTCCGGCCTTCAAAGAGGCAATGAAACAGCAAAAAATAGCGGTCGAAAAAATTGTAAATAATGCCGAAGAGCCAATCTTTGAAAATACCATCGAGGCTTTTGAAAACAGTGGAGCCTTGTTGGAACAGGTGGGAAATGTTTTTTACAATATTACCGAAGCAGCTACAAACGATGAACTCCAAAAAATCTCGGAAGAGTTGGCCCCATTGGTAGCCGAACACTCCGACGACATAAGCATGAATCAGGAATTGTTCATCAAAGTGAAAAGCATTTATGATAAAAAAGACCAATTGCCACTTTCGGTGGAACAGATCACGCTTTTAGATAAAATGTACAAAGGATTTGTCCGTGGGGGTGCCAACCTTGATGAAACGGCAAAAACACGCTTCCGCGAGATAAATAAAGAACTTTCGGTGTTGTACCTGAGATTCAGCAACAACGTGTTGCAAGAGAATAACCGGTTCCAGTTGGTGGTTAACGATTCTGCTGATTTGGCAGGCCTTTCTGAATCATCTGTTGCCGCTGCATCCGCAACTGCCAAAGAAAAAGGACTTGAAGGGAAATGGGTATTTACCATCCAAAAACCAAGTTTGTTGCCCTTCCTCGAAAGTTCGCAAAACAGGGAGCTCCGCGAGAAAATGTTTAAGGCTTACACCTTGAAAGGCGACAATAACGACTCCATCGATAACAAAGAGCTGATATCAAAAATGGTAAATCTTAGGCTAGAAAAGGCTAAATTATTGGGTTTCGGTAACTTCGCTTCATTTATTTTGGATAAAAACATGGCCAAAACAACTGATCAAGTGTATGCATTGTTGAACAAATTGATGCCAAAAGCATTGGACGTAGCCAAACAAGAGGTTGCCGATATGCAGGAAATCATAAAATCGGAAGGGCATTCTTTCAAGTTGGCACCCTGGGATTACGATTATTATGCTGCAAAAGTTAAAGAGCAGAAATTTGCTTTAAACGAAAACCAGATACGGCCATACATGAAATTGGAAAATGTCCGCGAAGGAATGTTCTGGGTAGCCAACCAATTGTATGGAATCACATTTACCCGTTTAGAGAATATGCCTGTTTATCATCCCGATGTGGAAGTATTCGAGGTGAAGGAAGAGACTGGGCAGCATGTGGGAATTCTATACCTGGATTATTTTCCGAGGGATTCAAAAAGGGCAGGAGCCTGGTGTACCTCGTTTAATACTGAGAAATATATCAATGGGAAGCGGATAGACCCAATCATGTCTATTGTTTGTAATTTTTCAACTCCAATTGGCAACAATCCCGCATTATTATCGGTAGATGAAGCCGAGACCCTGTTTCATGAATTCGGACACGCTTTAGACGGTTTATTTGCCAACAAGCATTATGGAAGCTTGGGCACACCCCGCGATTTTGTGGAACTTCCTTCACAGATTATGGAAAACTGGGCCTTTGAGCCCGAAGTGTTAAACCATTACGCGTTGCATTATCAAACGAACGAACCCATGCCCAAGGAATTGATTGAGAAGATACAAAATGCAGGAAAATTTAATCAGGGATTCGTAACTACGGAATATATTGCCGCCTCCCTTCTTGACATGGATTGGCATACCATTGCTGAGCCCAGAATATGGGATGTTAACGCTTTTGAAAAAGAATCCATGTCGAAGATAGGGCTCATTGATGAAATATTGCCACGGTACCGTAGCACCTATTTCCTTCATATATTTTCGGGCGATGGTTATGCCGCAGGTTACTACAGCTACATTTGGGCCGAAGTCCTTGATGCCGATGCTTTTGAAGCATTTAAAGAACATGGTTTGTTCGATAAAACAACCGCGGCCACTTTCCGTACCAATGTCCTTGAACTTGGAGGGACTGAGGATGCCATGAATTTGTATAAAAAATTTAGAGGCACCGAACCTAAAATTGAACCTTTGTTGGAACGCAGGGGTCTGAACTAAAAATTCAGCAGTTAATAGTAATGGCTTGAGAATTACGGTTTTTAAAACGGTATTCTCAAGTTTTTTTTATGTTTCTCAGGATAACTGGGCAGTTATACATAAAAAATATCATCTAAAATCATGGATTATCAATTATTATTTTAAATTTGTTATAAATAACCTTCGTTGCATCTTAATGAGGGGCATTGATTTACTAACATTTTTATTTTTTTACGATTATGAACATTTATGTAGGCAACCTAAATTACAAGGTTCAGGAGAACAAACTAAAAGAAGTATTTGATGATTATGGTACAGTTGAATCTGTAAAAATCATTCAAGACAAAGCAACGGGCCGTAGCAAGGGATTTGCATTTGTTGAAATGCCGAACGATGCCGAAGGTCAAGCTGCCATCGACGGACTTAACAGTTCTGAATTTATGGGACGTAAATTGGTGGTAAACCAAGCCAGACCAAAAGATCAGTAATAACCTTTAATTGTTATGTATATGCAAACTGGTACAGTCAAATGGTATAACGAAACAAAAGGTTTTGGTTTCTTAGTTGATGAGCAACAGAAAGATGTTTTTTTGCACCGTTCTGGATTAATTGGCAAACAAATACTTCAGCCAGGAACAAAAGTTGAATTTGAAATTAAAGATGGGGAAAAAGGTCCGGTAGCTGTAAAAGTGAAAGTGATCAAATAACATAAAAAAAACCCGGTAACTCCGGGTTTTTTTATATCATAAGGTTTTAATTAGCATCCTCCGCAGCAACCACCACTTCCACAGCCATCGGTAGAACAGCCGGTTCCACAGCTTTCAGCCAATTCTTCAGGTTTGGGGTCACGTACTTCAATTACTTTGCCTTTGAAATGCAAATCTTCACCAGCCAATGGGTGGTTAAAGTCCATTTTCACAATAGATTCGTTCGATTCCACTACAATTCCATGTAAACGGTTTCCGTAACTATCCATCATTGGAATGGTATTACCCACGGCAATCAGTTTTTCATCTACTTTACCATCCACTTCAAAAGCTTCCATGGGTACATCCACAATGGCTTGCTCGGTAACAGGGCCATAAGCTTCTTCGGCAGTAAGTTTAAAATCAAAACTGTCGCCAACAGCTAAACCGGCCAGGTTTTTTTCAAAATGCTCCAGCATCCGGCCTTTGCCATATAAAAAGGTTAGGGGATTATCTTTTTCAACTTTTTCAATAAGTTGTGCATCGGTGTCATCGTATTTTAACTCATAAACAACCGAAACCATTTTTTCTTCTGCAATGTTCATCTTAATATCCAAGGTTTAATTTATACTCTTTTTGCTGCGAAATATAATTCATTCAAAAACGGTGCAAAGTAACATCCAAATAATCGTTATTCAAAATTTTTCTAAATAAGAATTTGGCATTTGAAATGTAAATACAATCAAGTGACTGTTAATGTTTTGTTAAAAATATGGACAAAAGGAGCTAAAGTAAATTTTAGCAATTTTTAAAAATATATAAAAGGTGAAGCACTATTTTTACATTTGGAAAACTTAAATTCAATCGAAATGAAAATTGCCTTTAAAGATATTGAAGAAAAGAATCTCTCTGAGGTCAAGAAAATCTATGACTGGTATATTCAAAATTCTACAGCTACTTTTCATACGGAACCAATCACCGTTGAGCAGCTTAAGGAGTTTATTTTCATCCTACATCCCATCTACAAATCGTACCTTATTTATGAAGCAAATAATGTGGCTGGTTATTGTTTCCTTACCTATTACAAAAAGCGGCAGGCTTATGACCGAACCGCCGAAATTACCATTTATTTGAAGCAGGATTCTTGCCAGAAAGGGATTGGTAAAGTGGCATTGCTCCATTTGGAACAAAAAGCCCTTGAAACGGGGATCAGGAATCTGATTGCCATAATCTCCGGCGATAATAGCGGAAGCATACACCTTTTCGAGAAAATGGGCTATTCCAAATGTGCCCATTTCAAAAACGTGGGCGAAAAGTTCGGAAAAGTGCTCGATGTAGTTGCTTACCAAAAAGAACTTTAGTTTTTCCTATAACTGCATGTAATCCGAGTCAAATTGCAACCTTTCCGGTTTACAACCAAAGGATTGAGGCATTTGTCTGAAAATTATAAACCGTATGTTGTGAATTGATAAGCCACCTCAATCCTCTTAAATATTACTTATGGAAATGGCCTTTAAATACGACCATTTCAATCCAATAAATTTAAGAAAACAAAAAGGGTTGCCGAATCTTTTGAAAACTACATATTTCCCATTATCTTAGTAAACTCATACACGTTTATTATACTGCAATTCATATCAAATGGATAATTTTAAAAGCAATATTGTCTCCTTACTCCATGATGTAGAGATATTCTCGGGTTTTGAGGATTCCATTCTTGAAGAATTTGTCGATAATATGAAAGAGGTACATCTTAAAAAAGATGAATCGCTTTTTAAAAAAGGAGACAAAGAAAGCGCGATGTATGTGATAATTGATGGTTCGGTACAGGTACATGACAATGAATATATTTTTACTACCCTCAATAATAAACAGTTTTTTGGGGAATATTCCTTAATTGATTCTTCAGTGCGGTCGGCCACAGTCACAGCGGTTAGAGACACCAAACTTCTTGAACTTCAGCAGTCAACTTTTGATAAAGTTATCCAGAAACGGCCTGAGCTGTGGAAAAATGTTCTGGTTTCGCTTATTAAAAGGTTGCGCGATTACAATATTCTTGAAGAAAAGTTAACCCTTCGGACCTTGGACATTCAAAAGAAGAAGTTTGAAGTAGAAAAGGAAAAGGAAAATATTTCTGCCCAAAAGAAAGAGCTGGAGGCCATTAATGCGACAAAGGATAAATTTTTTACCATCATTGCTCACGACCTGAAAAACCCTTTCAATACGGTGATCGGGATATCTGATGTGCTTCTGAATAAATACGATTCCTATAGCAAGGAAAAAGCCATAGAATATTTGGAGCAGATTAACCGTTATTCAAAAAATGCTTTTAATTTGTTGGAGAATCTTTTACAATGGGCACGTTCACAAACTGGTAGTTTGAAGATTAACTTCCGAAGGGCCAATGTTTCAAATGTGATTGACGAAGTTTACGAACTCTTCACGGTTACGGCTTCTCAAAAGCAGATTCATTTGGTAAAAGAGGTCAATCCGAAATTGCACGGGTATTTTGATGTGGCCATGGTTACCACGGTAGTCCGAAATTTGGTTTCCAATGCCCTAAGATATACGCCCGAACAAGGCAGGATATTAATACGGGCCGATGAAACCGGTGATATGCTGACTATTAAAATCAGCGATAACGGGGGCGGAATTGAACCACAAAAATTGGAATCCCTTTTCAGGATTGATGTCCGCCAGAATTTTGAAGATTCAGACGAAATGGATGGCTCCGGGTTAGGGTTAATTATCTGTAAAGAATTTGTTCTGAAAAATGGAGGCGATATTTGGGTGGACAGCAAATTGAACGAAGGAACATCATTTTTCTTTACCTTACCTAAAGCTCTTTAAATTTTTATAATATTGTAAAAAACTATTGATAGTATATGGCTAACTTAGGATTCACTATTCGCGTTGCCTTGGGAATGCTCCCAAAAACTGATAAAATAGAATCGGCGCAACACGGTTTACAACAAGAATTTGTTAAACTTCAGGAATTTAAAGATTCAGTGCTTCTTCAGGAGTTTCAGGAGTTGAAGAAATTTGTTGAATCGGAAGAATTTTTGACCAACAAGAAAAACATTCTAGGCCTTGACTATAAAAAGACCGAAGAATTTAAAAAGGAACAGAATTATTTTAAGTTATCAAAAAATAAAGAGATTATTAATTATTTCAAGGTTCTTGAATCAGCCGACTATCATCGGTTTCTTGAAGTTGAAAAATCGGAGGAACTAAAAGAGTTCCAAGAGCTTAATTCCTACCTGGAAAGTAAAGCCCATCACGAGATTGTGGAAAAATATGATGCCCGGTTGAAAGAGGAACAGGGGAAACTTAAAACCTATCAACAGCAAAAGAAATCAAAAGCTATTAAGGATCATATTTCAACTTCAAATTCTTCGAAATTGAAACTTCTAAATGAAGTGGTAGGTTCTGAGCAATTGGCAGAATATCAGTCGCTTTTGGAGTTTGTAAATTCAAAACAATTGCAAGAATTTAAAGAAGCTTTGGCTCAACAGTTAGCCCTCGAAATGGCTAAAAAGGAACAGGTTAAACAGCTTTCTAAAAACCCGGAAGTAAAGGCCTTTTTAAAGAAAAAGGAACCCTATGATGATGAAAAGCCATCTTTGGTTGCTGAATATGAAGAGTTAAAAGCGTATGTTCAATCATCGGACTATCCAAAACAACTTGATACGTTGCGGTACAAAAATACGGACCAATTTGTCAAAGAATCGAGATTTAAGACCTTGGCTAAAGACACCAAGCTTGTTCAATATTTCAAGTTTGAATCTTCGGCTGAATACAAAACCTACCTTCAGTTCAATGATTCGAAGGAGTGGACTGCTTATCAGGAATTGGAAGCTTATGTAACATCACCCCTTTACCAGGAGAATATTGAAAAATCAAAGTATTCAAATAGTGATGAATACAAAAGTGAAGAACGGTTCAACCAATTAAAAATCAACGACAGCATCAAGTTCTGGCAGAGGTATGGTTCCTCAAAACCCTTTGGTCAGTTTTTGAAAACATCGGATTCCGCTTTATTAAAAGAATTTGAATCGTTGAAAGAACTGGTTACCTCTGATAAGTTTCAGGAATATAAATCGTACATGCTTGATAAGCAGAAATGGCAAAAAACCGAAGAATTTACCAAAGAATCCAGGTTTCTGGAATTGAAAAATTCAGAAGATATAAAATGGTATGCATCGGTGGTAGGCTCAACCAAGTTCAATGAATTGAATGCCTGGCGGCTCACCTTTGAAGACGATTTTACCTCAGGAAAAGTGGATGAAGAAAAGTGGATGAACAGTTACTTCTGGGGAAAAATGCTTCTCAACGACCGCTATGTATTGGCTGGCGATAAACATTATTACACCAACAACAAAAACGTGGAGTTGAACGGGACCACTCTTAAAATTATAACCAAAAAAGAAAATTCCAAAGGTAAGGTATGGCATCCGGTTCATGGTTTTTTCGAAAGAGATTTTGAATACACCTCGGGCATGTTGAGCACCGCGCATAGTTTCAGACAAAAATACGGCAAATTTGAAGCGAAAATCAAGATAGATGCTAACTTCCCTGTCTATCAAGCTTTCTGGTTGAAAGGTGAAAAAATATTACCCGAAGTGGATGTTTTCAAATTCAACATGGACAAGCGGAACCGCTTCCAGATGTCGAACATTTGGGGTGATGCCAACGATTTTAAGAAAGCACGGAAAGCAACTTCAAAAATTAATGGAAGTGCTTTTGCCAAGGATTATTTTATCTATTCCCTGGAGTGGAGCCCTGAAAAATTGATATGGAAAATAAACGGGATGGAAGTATTTACTACCACTTCAGGAATTCCTGAAGAACCTTTGTATATGATGCTTTCAGCAGGAATTCAAAACAATACAGCCACCGAACAGTTGCCATCTGCTTTTGAAATTGACTGGGTACGTTGTTACGAAAAAGTTTAAAACTCTGTATTGATATTTATATCTTTGGAGGCTGCTTTTGCAGCCTTTTCTCTTTTTAATGGTTCCATATCATTTTTAATTTATATGATTGATAAAAAGGATTTTAGGATTGTTTTTATGGGTACACCTGAGTTTGCTGTTGAAAGCCTGAAGGTGTTGTTGGAAAGCGGGTTTAATGTGGTAGCTGTGGTAACAAGCCCCGATAAACCTGCTGGCCGGGGGCAACAGCTTAGCCAATCAGCAATAAAAACATTTGCTTTGGAAAAAAATATTCAGGTGTTGCAACCCGCCAATTTGAAGGATCCTAATTTTTTTGATCAGATGAAAGCCTTCCAAGCTGATTTGAATGTGATAGTTGCATTCCGGATGTTACCAGAAAAAATATGGAACATGCCCCGGTTGGGTTCTATAAATCTGCATGGTTCTCTATTGCCTCAATACCGGGGTGCTGCTCCCATCAATTGGGCAGTAATCAATGGTGAAAAAGTTACCGGGGTTACTACATTCTTCTTAAAGCATGAAATTGATACAGGTGACATCCTTTTTCAAAAAGAAATACCCATTGAGGTTAGTGATGATGCGGGCTCTGTTCATGATAAACTGATGATTGATGGTGCTAAACTGTTGTCAAAAACGGTGGATGTAATTTGGCAAGGGCAGTACACTGAAATTCAGCAAAGTAAATTGCAAGCCTCGGAACTGAAACATGCACCCAAAATATTTAAAGAAGACTGTAAAATCAATTGGAATCGCGAACTGATTTCGATTCAGAATCTAGTCAGGGGATTGAGCCCTTATCCAGCCGCATGGACCTATTTTGAAAACGGGGCTGGACAGCAAATCATGTGCAAGATTTACCGGACTAAAATAGAAGAGGTTGCTCATGCACATTTGAATGGGACACTTCTTTCAGATGATAAAAGTTACTTGAAGGTGGCTGTTGCAGATGGTTTCCTGTTTATAGAGGACATCCAAATCTCGGGAAAAAAACGGATGCCCATCTCCGAATTCCTGAATGGGTTCAAAGAGATTAAAAAATATAAGGCAGTTTAGAACCAACTAAACTGCCTTATAAATAGATGATTTATTTAGTAAGCTTTAGCAAAAAGCACTCTTTGATTTGAGGGTTTTCCGGAAAAGATACAAGTTCCATTTTCTAAAGGATTGTTAACAGGAATACAACGGATGGTGGCTTTGGTAGCCTCTTTAATTTTATTCTCTGTTTCAGTAGTTCCATCCCAATGCGCATAAACAAACCCACCTTTGTTTTCAATAATATCAGTAAATTCTTCCCAGGTATCAACGGCGTATGTTTTTTGTTCTCTGAGTTTTAAAGCTTTCTGATAGATATTTTCCTGAATATCCTCCAAAAGTTGCTTTACGGTTTCTACAATGTTTTCCTGCGATATAGTTTGTTTTTCCAGAGTATCACGCCGGGCAATTTCTATGGTATCGTTTTCCATATCACGGGCTCCAAAAGCTAACCGGACAGGCACTCCTTTTAACTCATATTCAGCAAATTTCCAGCCTGGTTTGTGGGTGTCACGATCATCGAAAAGCACCGATATTCCGGCAGCCTTCAATTGATTTTTGATTTTGTTTCCAGCTTCGCGCATAATCTCATACTGGTCATCTCCTTTGTAAATAGGTACAATCACTACCTGGTTGGGGGCCAATTTCGGGGGTAATACCAATCCGTGATCATCGGAGTGCGACATTACTAAAGCTCCCATCAGCCGGGTTGAAACGCCCCATGATGTAGCCCATACATAATCCAATTTGCTCTCCTTGGAATTGAACTTTACGTCGAAAGCCTTGGCAAAATTTTGTCCCAAAAAGTGAGAGGTTCCTGATTGTAAGGCTTTGCCATCCTGCATCATGGCTTCAATGGTATAAGTATCGATGGCTCCGGCAAAACGTTCGTTTTCGGTTTTTACCCCTTTTATTACAGGAACAGCCATAAATTTCTCAGCAAATTCGGCATAAACATTAATCATCCGGATAGTTTCTTCTATGGCTTCTTCCTGGGTGGCATGGGCCGTGTGACCTTCTTGCCATAAGAATTCGGCAGTACGTAAAAACAAACGGGTACGCATTTCCCAACGCACTACATTTGCCCACTGGTTGATTAAAATAGGGAGATCGCGATAGGATTGAATCCAATTCTTATAGGTGCTCCAAATAATGGTTTCTGATGTAGGGCGGACAATCAACTCTTCTTCCAATTTTGCTTCAGGGTCAACTTCAATTCCCGAACCATCGGCTTTGTTTTTTAACCGGTAATGGGTAACCACGGCACATTCTTTGGCAAATCCTTCAACATGGCTGGCTTCTTTGCTAAAAAATGATTTGGGAATAAATAATGGAAAATAAGCATTCACATGACCTGTTTCTTTAAACATGGTATCTAACGCAGCTTGCATTTTTTCCCAAATCGCATATCCATAAGGTTTTATCACCATGCAGCCGCGCACAGCGGAGTTCTCAGCCAGGTCGGCTTTAATCACCAACTCGTTGTACCATTGCGAATAGTTTTCTTCCCGTGTTGTTAAAAATTTCCCCATAATTCAGTTTGGTATAGTATTTGTCTTAATTAAACCGTTGATTTGGCTGCAAAGTAAATCATAATATTTATATTTAAAAACTTTAACAAGTTGCCGATTATGAAAAATTTCCTACCCATATTATTAATTTGTTCAACAGGTTCATTGTTTTTGAATTCGTGCGTTACTTTATCTCCGGGATACACCAACGATGTTTATTTTAACCCGGATACAGACCAAGAACCAGTAGGGAACAAGCAAGCTAAAGTTGAAAAACGGAATCAACCAAAAGACAGCTTGTACATGGACACTTTACCTGAAGGCGAAAACCTGAATGGTGATTATTCAGAATATGCTGATCGGTTACGTAAATTTCATGACGATGAATATGAGGGTGAATATTATGAGGAAGAGGAAGTTGTGGATAATGATTGGCAGGTAAGTATGAATTTTGGTTTCTCTCCTTTTGGAGCAGGTTGGGGTTTTAATATAGGTTACGGATATCCTTACTATTATGGGTACCCGTATTATGGTTACCCTTATTGGGGTTATAATCCATGGTTCGATCCTTTTTATAGTTGGTATTATCCCTATTATTGGTATTATCCGTGGTATTACGATCATTTTTATTGGCATTCTCCTTATTATGGTTATTATGATGGGTATTGTGGATGGCCTTATTATGACCAAGACAATGAGGACCGCGGGATTGTTTATGGGCACCGTGGAAATGGCACCATCAACAATGAAAGTTCCAATACAAATATGAATGGAGGTAATGGCCGTAAAGCAGCGAATTCATCGGGAAGTGCTTCTGAAAGTGGAGAAACAACTTTAAGTGGCAATGGATTAAATGGGACAAATTCCAGTTTTGGAAGTTCAAGTGCTGAGAAATTAAATACAAATCTTTCTGACCGATTATCAAATCAGGGTTCAACTAGCAATGGTGGAAAGGTTATTTCAACTACAAGAACTACTTCAAGTACAGGAAATAAAGGTTCGGCAGGTTCAACTCCTAGCTTTACCCGAACGAAATCTCAATCGTCGAAAGAGTTAAGTTCCGGGAGAACACGTTCCGGTTACACCCCAAGCTACAGCCGTCCGAGGTCATCATCAACACAAACTTATAATAACTCAGGATATAACACCCGGACTAACACAGGAAATACTACATTAAGTGGGAATAACAGTTCAACAACTAGAAATTCTAATTCAAGCTACACCCGTCCGCAAAGTACCAATTCCTCATCGACGCCTACTTATAATAACTCTAGAAATAATTCATCAACATCGGCTCCTTCCCGTAGCGGGAATAGTTCATCAAGTACCACAACCACGCCCCGAAGTCCAAGTAACTCATCGGGAAGCAGTTACTCAGCACCTAGAACCAACAGTTCATCGGGTAGTTCCAGCAACCGTTCGTCAGGTTCGGGTAGCTCAACAACACGTTCAAGTAGCAGTTCATCAGGTTCTAGTTACTCGGCTCCAAGGTCAAGTGGGAGTTCATCAGGTTCTAGCTATTCTGCACCACGTTCCAGCGGATCATCGTCCTCAGGTACTTCCAGAAGTTCTGGTTCCTCAGGTAGTTCTTCCGGTTCGGGTGGTAAAAAAAGATAAGTCAGGAAGCTAGGATTTTGTTTTATAACTGAAAATTGTTTACCGGAAATGTTTGGTTTAACTACTGATAGACGGATTAATTTCTGAACCTCACAAATTTAAAACTTTGACACTTATGAGACACATTTATATATCAATAATCTTAGTGTTGCAAATTGGGATAGCCAGTTCGCAAAACGAAGTAGATGCTTTAAGGTATTCTCAATTTGAGCCAGTGGGTACTGCCCGTTTTGTATCCATGGGTGGAGCCTTTGGGGCATTGGGAGGCGATGTTTCTGTTATGGCCTCAAATCCTGCGGGTATCGGAGTTTACCGTCGGGGCGATATGGTTTTTTCCATGGCCTGGAATTCTCAAAAAGTTTCTTCTGATTATATTGGCTCAAAAAGTACGGCAACAGATGTTGATTTTAAACCTTCAAATATTGGTTATGTTGGAGTTATGAAGGGTTTGGAATCCTCACCTTGGAAATATGTTAACTTTGGGTTTGGCTATAACCAGTTAATGGATTATCAATCGAAGGTTTCCATTCATGGAGTAAACCCCATTGGTTCCATCTTGCATTATGAAACACTTCAAATAAATCAAGGACAAAGCAGGAATGACAATGCCTATTATTTAGCTGATGCCATTTTTTTCGATTCCACCAGCAATCATTATGTAAATGATTATCAAGATAATGATAGTTATGAGAATGAACAGGAACATCAGTTCTCAAGTTCAGGGTATGCCGGTGAATATGACTTTACATTTGCAGCCAACTATGAAGATCAATGGTTCTTTGGTGCTACGGTAGGATTTCAACGGATTCGGTATGAACAGGAAATTATTCATTCCGAGAATCCAATTGACGACATTGCATTACAATCTTTAACATCGGATAATTATCTGAAAACAAGAGGGAATGGATTAAACCTAAAGGTAGGTTTCATCTATAAAATAAACCAAATGATCCGTTTGGGAGGAGCTTTTCATACACCAACTATTTACAATTTCAGGGATGATTTTTGGACCAATGTAAATGCCCGCATTAGATATGAGGATGGGGAAATTTCAAACAATATGGGAGAGTCCCCTTTGGGATATTTTAACTGGGAATATGCTTCCCCATTAAGGTTGATGGGTAGTGCTGCGGTAGTTATTGGTAAGTATGGGACTGTTTCGGCCGAATATGAATATATCAGTTATTCGAGCATGAGCCTCAGTTCATCGGATCATTCTTTTAATTCGGAAAACAACATGATTGATAGCTTGTACCAAGGTACACATAATGTAAGGTTAGGAGGGGAGCTGCGTTTTGGAATTTTAAGTGTAAGAGGAGGATTTCAGTATTATGGAAGCCCATTCAAACCGTTTGCCAGCAACCACGATGCATATAAAATGATATATTCGGGCGGGATTGGCTTAACGGGAGAGAACCTGTATGTTGATTTGGCTTATCAATATACAGCCCAAAATGAAAGATATTTTATGTACAACTGGGAAGGGAGCGGGGCCGACCTTGAAAAATTCAAATCGAAATACATAGCCGCAGTTGGTTTTAGGTTTTAATTCATGGTTGATTGTTAGATGGAATCCTGTGGAAGTATTTTCACAGGATTTTTTATTGGCCCAAATATTCGTTGAGAAGCTTGGTAAATTCAATCCGATTGATAGGTTTGGCTATAAAATTGGAGCATCCGGCTTTTAAACAGGTTTTTTTGTCTTCATTTAATGCATTTGCTGTTTGGGCAATAATTGGCTTGGTAAAACCAAGTAACCGTATTTTCTTTGTAGCTTCAATGCCATCGAGGCGTGGCAGCCTGATGTCCATTAAAATTAAATCAATATCAGGGTTTAGCCTGACTTGGTTCAGTGCCTCAAAACCATCTCCGGCATAAATTATTTTAACTCCAAAAGGTAGGATAATGGTTTCAATATAGCTTTGGCTGAACGATTCATCTTCAACCAGTAATATTTTTTTGTTTTTCCAATTGAAAATTGTTGGCTCAACTGAAGGGGCTACCGATACTACAGGTGCCTGAGTTGGCTTGTAGGGAATGGTAAAATAGAACGACGAACCAATATTTGGTTTGGAATCGAACCAGATATTTCCACCCATAAGTTCAACAAACCCTTTGCAAATAGACAATCCCAGGCCGGCTCCTTCAAAATTCCGAGAATATCCTTCCTCGGCTTGCCCAAACCTTTCAAAGACCAGGTGGTGCTTTTCGGGGGCAATTCCAATCCCCGTATCTTTTACATGGAACTGAATGAATTTTTCGTTTAATTGGTATCCAATTTCAATGATTCCGTAACTGGTAAATTTTAGCGCATTTTGGATCAGATTGGTCAAAATCTGTTGTAGTCTTGAACCATCACATAATACATATGATTCTGACCCCTGAAGCGGGAGCAGGGTTTTAATTTCTACCTCATCGTTTGTATTAAAGTCGGGGGCAATGGTATGCAACGATTCAATAATTATTTGATTGATATCGTACTCTTTCTCAGTCACTTTAGCTTGACCCACTTCTAGTTTTGAAATATCCAGAATATTATTGATGATTTTTAGCAGCTGGTTGCTCGATTTGTAAATCATGTCCAGATAATACCTTTGTTTATCAGGCGGTTGGGTGGTATTTTGCAGCAACTCGCTAAACCCGTTTATGGAATTCATGGGTGTACGTATTTCATGCGACATATTTGCCAAGAATGCCGATTTCAATTTGTTGTTCTCTTCTGCCTCTTCTTTGGCATTGATGAGGTCAATTTCTGAATTCCGACGGTAAATACTTAATGCATAAAGACTCGACAGTTGTTTTAGTACCTCAATATCTGTTTCATTATAAGGGCGATCGCTTCCAGAGACATAAATCTGGCCAATTAATTCGTTGTTAAAAATTGCGGGTACCATTAAGCAATTCTCCCGGGTCATGGTACATTCCAGAATCTGGTTCTCTTTCAAAAAGCTTTTCAGATGATTCGATAAGAATGGGACTTTTTTAGCCTTAATAAAGTTATTGATGCAAGGAACATTATCGCTTTTATGGCAAGGCTCCATGCCTTTATATTGGGTTTTTAAAGAATAGTTTTCAAAAGCCTTCCATTCCAGGTTTTTTGTTTCGTTGTTTGCTGCTGAAACAAACCCTGTTGAACTCTTTGTAATAGATAGCGAAGTGAGTAAAATCCGTTTGGCAATATTTTCTTCAGATAGTTCTGGCAGAAGGATGTTTTGGGCAATTTCAGCAATAACCCTGTTGATGGAAGCCTCTTTTTTAAGTGCTTTTTCAATATTTTTACTTTCTGAAATATCACGATAAGTAATAACTGCACCAGCTAACTGATTGTTTTTATCATAAACCGGGTAGGTCATGGTTAAAATGCTGGGGCCGTTTTTTACCGAACGGACAGTCCGGTGCAATTGCCGGGTCTTTTTGATAATGTCAATGGAACAGTTCATGCACGGATTATCCATGTTATGAATAACCTTGTAACAGAGCTGGTCCTTCTGGTTTTCAATGTACTTAGGGTATTGTTCTTTAAATTTTTTATTGGCATATTTAATTTTAAAACCGGTATCAATCAAAACCGATCCATCCGACATGCTATCGAGTATTTGGGTATTGTCAATTTCAGATTCAAGTGGAGTGCCCAAAGCATTTATTTTTTTGCGAATGGATTCACCTCTGAAGACCTTATAACCGGCCTCGGCTAAATGGGCGTTTTTTATCTCTTTAAGAATGTAATTGGCAGAAAGTATATTCGAAATAGAATTGAAAGATTTATTTTCTGAGGTGGTTATTGCCTGTTCAAATTCACTTAAACCTGCATTATAATCAATCAACTCCAAAGATTGGTCAAATAACAGAAAGCAGTCATCCAGCACTTTAAAAGCTTCCCAGGTAATTTCCCAAAAATCTTTTTTTAGATCACCCTTCATCATTTCACTTGTTTTACTTTGAATACAAATAGAATCAAAAAAGTAACTAAAAAGTACATTGACTCTCTTTTTTTTGACGATTTGTTAGAAATATTCTCCAAATGTATGAAAAGTTAAACTTCTTAATCTTGATCCTCAATTGATAACAGATTCAATATAAGTTTTCAATATTCATTCGTGTGGGCTGATAGGGAAGGGTAAAATAAAAAGTGGTACCAATGGCTTTATTTGAACGCACCCATATTTTTCCGCCCATTAATTCAATCAGTCCTTTCGATATTGGCAAACCCAATCCTGTTCCACCTTTGTTTAAATCTATGGTCTTTTCACTTTGAGCAAACCGTTCAAAAAGATATTTTTGAAATTCATCGGGTATTCCCGGACCTGAATCCTTTACATAAAATTCAAGCTCTAATTCTTCATTGATGCGATAACCTATTTCGATGAACCCTTTGGAACAGAATTTAAAGGAGTTGCTGATAAGGTTCAAAAGTATTTGTTTTAACCTCGATTCGTCTGTTTTAACAAAGTTTGCCTGGGCATCGGGTTGTTTAACAATTTTAAAATCAATTTGTTGGTTGTCATGGATTTGTTGTGCAAAATGTATTTCAATATCCTGCAATATTTCATTAATGGAACACTCCCTATAGTATAGGCTTAATTGCTTGGTCTCAAGTTTTGAGATGTCCAGGATGTTGTTTATTAGTGATAGTAACCGGTTACTGCTTTTCCAGATGATCTCAAGGTATTTGTGTTTTTCATTATCGGATACCATGTTGTGGTAAAGCAATTCGGCAAATCCGGTGATACCGTTCATAGGTGTTCGTATCTCATGGCTCATATTGGCTAAGAAAGCGGTTTTGAGTTTTTCACTTTCTTCGGCTTTTTCTTTAGCCTTCACCAACTCCACTTCGGATTCTTTTTTTCTAGAAATATCCTGAATAATACCCACCATTTTCATGGGTTTACCTTCATTGTCGGTTAAGGTTACAATGCTCCAATCACTGATCCATTTGTAAGTCCCATCTTTGCATTTTACGCGGTATTCAAGTTCATAGAACTTTTTAGTCCCTTCTAAACATTCGTCAAGGATTTTATAATAGTTTGATGTATCATTAGGATGCAGGTTATTTTTGAACCATTCAGGCAACCGGTTCAGCGTGTTGTTCGAGTATCCAAAAATATTGGCAAACCGTTCATCGTAAAAATAACTTTGCTTATATAAATCAAGCTCCCAAGTACCAAGACTACCGGCCATTAAAGCGAATTGCAGGCGGTTCTCGCTCTGGCGGAGCTGTTTGTAAATAATCTTTTGGCGGATGGAATTGCTAAGTAAGATACTGGCCATTTTTACCATGTGGATATCGGAGAAGTCCCATTTTATTCCTTTAATAAACCTGAAAACCACCAGTGCCCCAACAGTTTGTTTATGGTTCTGAATGCCTGAAATTAAAAGTGATGAGCATTTCATTTCCATCAAGAGTCTCCTGGTTTCGGTAGCTATCCCCGGAAAGTCTTCTAATTGGTGGTAAAAGGCTACTTTTTGTTCTTTTATCATCTCAATCAGGTAGTTTGATTCCGATGGTGGGACTTGGTTCAAATTAAGTGACATGTTTGGCGAATAGGGCGGGTTCCAGATAAACTCCAGTTTTATTGAATTGTTTTCGATTCGGAAAAGCGCCACAATGCCTGCCATACAAAGCTCGCCAATTTCGGAAAGGGTGGTGGTAACAGCATGTTTAAAATCTTCTTCATTTACAAAGCGGGCAGCAATTTCGGCTATTTTACGTTCAAACCGGGCCTCTTTTTCCTTTAATATATTGTATTTAGTTCTTTCTGAAACATCCTGAATGGTTCCCGAGATGCAAAACGAACCTTCCTGTTTGGTGCAAAGGGTATGGATTTCGAAGTATTTGGTTTGAGTAGGAGTGGTAGCCATGGGAATTACTGACATTTCGGGATTTGCCCCTTGCTTGACCTTTTTTAATAATCGCAAAAGTTCAGTAATGTGTTCAATTTCAATAGTCTGTTTAAGGAAACGTATAAATTGGCCGGGTTGGTTTATATCGTGTTGAACCCCTAATAGCGATTTAAAACCTTCAGAAAGTATTAACTTATTTGAATCGGGATACCACTCCCAATACCCGAGGTTTACCAACTTTTCGATTTGACGAAAGTTGATATGTAATTGATCCATGCTTTCCCCTATTTTTTTAATAGTAGTTTATAGCACAAATTTAGAAGTTAAAATAACTTTTGCAAGTTGTTCAATTTATTTGGCTCCTAATTCAGACCTGATATTTTGGGATGTTTTCTGTTAATCAATTTAAAATGAACAGTTTTTAATGAATAAAATATTCAAAAAAAACTGCCCAACATCTCCTGTTTGGCAGTTTCTTGATGTATTATGGATCAGACTTTAAATCCAGCGTAAATACGCAAAGTCCTGACGGTGTGGTAGCAATGTATTTTTTGGGAAAATACGGATACCGTAGTCATAGGTTCCGGGCTTTTTTAGTTCAAAGTCAATTTCGAAAAAGGCTAACGAATCTACTTTTTTGGCCAGTTTGAGCTCAATGGCATCAATTATTTTCTGCCCATTATGAAGCGAGAATACCAACTCAACGCCAATGTCCTTATGGTTGAGCTCTTTCAAGTCGATGACAACTTCGCCATGGTAATTCTCACCCATCTTGAATGCGGCTTTCATGGTGTTCGGAAAATCTATTGAAACCACCTCGATTTTATCCCATGATTCTCTAACCTTCGACTTCCAACGGGTTATTTCAATAGCTTCTTTAAAATTATCGCTCTTTAGCCTTTTTGAACGGGCGTGTAATTTCCGGTAATATTTGTTGATATAATCATCAATCATCCGCTTGGTAGTGAAATGCGGAGCAATATGGGCAATTGACCGTTTGATGTATTGTACCCATTCTACAGGCACATCTTTTTTATTACGGTCGTAATATAAAGGTACAATTTCATTTTCCAGCAAGCTATAAATGGTGGCTGCGTCCAATTCATTCTGGAAATCGTGGTTCGCGTAGGTCTGTTTTTCAGGCAATGCCCAACCGGCCTTATCTTTATAGCCTTCAACCCACCAGCCATCAAGTACACTGAAATTGAGTACTCCATTCATCTCGGCTTTTTGGCCGCTGGTGCCGCTGGCTTCGAGCGGACGGGTGGGATTGTTTAACCAAACATCGACCCCACGGACCAATCGTTTGGCAAGCTCTATATCGTAATTTTCCAAAAAGAGAATTTTTCCTACAAACTCTGGTTTCCGTGAAACTTCAATGATGTGCTTGATTAAATCTTGTCCGGCATTGTCGTTCGGGTGGGCCTTTCCTGCAAACAGAAATTGAACGGGACGTTCGGGATGGTTCACAATCCGGGCCAACCGATCAATGTCGCTAAAAATTAAATGTGCCCGCTTGTAAGTGGCAAATCTACGGGCAAACCCAATGGTAAGCGTCTTTTCATTGACTGAATTCAAAATATCAACAATCAATTTTGGATTTTCATGGCGGCGCACAAAGCTTTCCTCGTAACGTTCTTTCACATAATCAATAAGCCGTTTCCGTAAATGATTACGTATTTCCCAAATTTTATCGTCGCTAACATTGAATATTTTTTCCCAGTAAGCCGGGTTCGATTGATCTTTCAGGAACTCACGTCCAAACACATCTTCATACAACCGTTGCCAGGCAGTTGCTGCCCAAGTTGGGTAATGCACGCCATTGGTAACATATCCGATGTGGAGTTCATTGGGTGCATAACCTTTCCACATGTATTGAAACATTTCTTTCGATACATCGCCGTGTAGCTTTGAAACGCCGTTCATCTCTTGAGATGTTTTAGTAGCCAGCACACTCATGGAGAATTTCTCACCCGATTGGTTTTCTGCTCCTCTACCTAAATTGAGGAACGTATTCCAATCAATTTTAAGGCGTTCGGGCATGTGGCGCAAATAGGTGCGGATTAAATCTTCGTCAAAAGCGTCGTGCCCGGCGGGAACCGGAGTGTGCGTGGTAAATAAGGAGGACGACCGGACTACTTCCAGTGCCTCATCGAAAGTTAAGTTCTCATGTTGAATATAGTTAGAAAGGCGTTCAACATTGATTAGTGCGGCATGTCCTTCGTTGCAATGGAAAACTTCTGGCTCAATTTTCATTTCTTTAATGGCACGGATACCTCCCAAACCAAGCAACATTTCCTGTTTTAGCCTATTTTCCCAATCACCGCCATATAATTGATTGGATATGGTTTGATCCTCGGGTGAGTTTTCGACATGGTCGGTATCCAGCAGGTACAAAGGAACCCTTCCTACCATAACCTTCCAGATGCGGGCTTTTACCAAACGGCCTGGCATGTTGATAGCGATGACCACCAATTGCTTTAATTCGTCATATATTGGCTGAATGGGAAGATCGGAAAATTTCTGCGGGATTAAGGTAGCTTGCTGTTCTCCCGATACGGTAAGATGTTGGGTAAAGTAACCATATTTGTATAAAAATCCGACCCCAACCATGGGAATGTTACAGTCACTGGCTTCTTTCAAATAGTCGCCAGCAAGAATCCCCAAACCGCCTGAATAGATTTTCAAATTATCGGTGAGTCCGTATTCCATGCTGAAATAGGCAATCAGTGGCAAATCAGTAGGTTTGGGTTCATTCATATAGGCTTTAAAATCGGCGTGTACTTTATTTAATTTGGCAATAAATTCCACATTTTTGGTCAATTCATTTAAACGATCTACGGCTACAGTTTTTAATAAGAGGACAGGGTTCTTGCTGCATTTCTCCCACAGTTCGGGCGAGATACTGTCAAAAAGTTCAATAGCCTCATAGTTCCAACACCACCATAAGTTCATCGAAATCTCTTCGAGGGCTTTAAGTTGCGGCGGTAAATCGGAATGAATTATCATTTTTTTCCAAATAGGTTCGTTGCTGATTTGCTTTGTTTCCATGTTATCGTAACTGATTTTTGATAAATACTCGTTTTTTTCGCGGACTGATGCCAGGCTTATCGCTTTTTCATAGGCATCGTAATAGTATTTGCTAAAGTTTTGCCAAATAGTATCTGAAGTTAGTTTTTGGGCTTTTTCACCGATTTTTTTACGGTCATTTGTATCGAGGTCACTTATGAAGAGAACCGCTTTTTCAATTGCTAAAACCACATCTTGGTAGTTGGTCTCGTTTCGTTCAATCACGGCAAGGCCGTCTTCAATTTTTTCCGATTTGTGACGCATCCATTGTCCAAAACCGGATAGACTGGTGGTTATGGTTGGGATACCCACTGCCAGGCTTTCCATAGGAGTGTATCCCCAAGGTTCGTAATAGGACGGGAATGCTGAGAGATGGAATCCGCTTAACAAATCGTAATATTTCATATTAAAGATGCCATCTTTGCCATTCAGGTACACCGGAACAAAAATAACCTTCACTTTTTGTTCCGAACTATTGGTAAGTCCTAACTGATGGCAGCGGTTGATAATAGGATCGTACGAATTGGGATTGAGGTTATGAGTAGTTAACGGGTTTTCAATTTTGTTGGTAGTACCGTTTGTCAGGTTTTCTACTAATTCCTTTCGGGGGCCATAGTTTTCATTGGGGACTAATATAAACCCAACCACATAATGTTTTAGGTCCGGATTTTGGTTCAATTTTCCCAGTGCATCCAAAAAAACATCAATTCCTTTGTTTTTAAATTCATACCGGCCACTGGTAGCTATAAATACCGAATGTTCATCGCAATGGCTCCCTGTTAATGCCGATGTGACTTTGCATAACAGGCTCCTTGCATGGTGGGTTTTTTCGGCCGTAATGGGATCGAGGTGCTCAAGAGCAAAACCATTTGGGGTAATAAAATCGGGTTTGTTGTTTAACAAAAATTCACATTCAGTACTCGTTACTTTACTAACCGTGGTAAAGACATCGGAATATATTGAGGCATTTTTTTCTAAAGAATGTTTTGAAGATACTCCCAATTCTTTGGCTTTTTGATCCGGTTCAAAAGTACCGATTGACTGGTACAGGGGCAATCCATTTCCAGCAATAGATCGCCCTAAGACTGTGGCATGGGTTGTAAAAACGGTAGCAATATGAGGGGCTTTATCATTTAGATACAATACCCCGGCACCGGTCATCCATTCGTGGAACTGGGCGATAACCTGCTTTTTATTCAAATAATAATTGCTGAAACTTTCAATCACCACACCCACTGCATACCCAAATAAGGCCGATTCTACATAGTCCCATTGCCCGCTTAGGGAATCCAATTTGAAGAGTTCCCAAAACCTGGTAAATATTTCATCTTTTTTTGGGAAGAGAGGGGTGTAGTCAACCAAAATAGCTTTTGGTTTTTGTGGCACATTCCAATGACCGATCCGTATCCTTATTTCGCTACATACCGCGTTTTTTTTCCACTCTGAAAAAAGGTGTTTATCCTCAGTAAATTCAGGATGGACGGAATGTTCTTTTAAAATATCGGGACCGATAAAAACGATGTTTTCACCAAAGACGCTTTGATATGATGGCAGCTTTGAAGTAATAACTGTATGAATTCCACCCACTTTGTTGCAAACTTCCCAGCTGGTTTCGAAAAGGAACATAGCCTTATTTTCCATTTTGTTGAAATTTTCAGGTACAAATTAATAAATAATTAATGTCTTATGGGTAAAGCTAGGATACTATTAATCAATTAAAATAAAACTTTGTGATTGTTTTTGGTTGATTTCACCCTATTTAAAACGTTTGTGCTCAATTGAAAAATTTATTAACAATTTTTCAGTATTTTACATCAATTGTCAACCAAACGAATTAAAAAAGCAATAATTCATGTTTTTTTAGATACATTTTGGTTTAGGAAACTTTTTTTTTCATTCGTTTTAACTGCTCTTTCAATCTTTCAATTTCAGTTATTTTTTCGATCAGCATTCCATTCAACCGGTTAATTTCTTTATTTTCAGATGTATCCGGAACAAAGCTATTTACCCTTCCGGCAAAATCGGTTAGTACATTCATGTAATTTATAAAGGCTTCATAAGGATCTTTGTAAGGATTGAAATAGGCGTGTACTTCGCCATCGGTAAACCATTTGGTACTCATGTAGTAAAAATGGTCACTGGCTTGCAAATATTCCCAGTCCTGTAGTAATTTCGGATCGTTGATTTGGTCAATTTTTGGCGATAAGCCATACAACTTGCGGAATGCTTCGTTTTGCATGCAGTTTCCCAGCCAAGCGGTTAAATCCCGCTCTTCGTCGGCCCACGAAATAGCATGGGGCACATTTATTACAGCTACCGGCTGAAGTTTTTTAATAATTGCAGATGGGGTTTCAAAAGTAAACGGCGTGTTTTTTATTACTGCCCGGGGAAGTGATTCTAAAAAATTGAAGATACCTGAATCAGCCCATTGATGTTCGCCAAAAGTTTCGTAATCCAAAAAAAGATTTACAACCTCCTCTTTTGGATTCAATTCGGTAAGCCAAAAAGCAAATTTTTCGGCTGTTAGCGGGTATTGGTCCCAATTTTTGTTCGAAAAGCGGAAGGCAATATCATCGCTGAGCTTGTAGTTTTTAAGCAATAGCTTCATTTTTGGCTGCATGGCATTGTAGTACAAATAATTGGGCGATTTCCAGCCTAAAATATGTTTGGCTCCTTCGGTGAGCATGCCTTTGAATCCCATTTTGTAAATCTCGGCCCCAATCTGGTCAGAATAAATCAGTTCCGTATTCCTGAAAATCTTAGGTTTTACGCCAAATAGCTGTTCAATACGTAAGGCATGTTGCTGAATCTGTTTTTTAAAGATGGAAAAGTCGATTTGCGAAGCCAAGGAATGGGCCGACGTTTCAGCTAAAAACTCAACATTGCCCGTTTGTGCCAGTTGTTTAAAACTTTCGATCACTTCGGGGGCATATAATTCAAATTGATCCAATGCACTCCCCGAGATGCTGAAAGAAATCTTGAATTTGCTTCCATGTTCTTTAATCAACTTCAGCATCAGGGTATTTGTAGGTAAATAACTTTTCTGAACTACTTTTTGGAGGACCGATTCATTCAGGTAATCATTGTAATAATAATGATCCTTACCGATATCGAAGAAGGAATAATTCCGGAACCGGAAGGGTTGATGGATTTGGAAATAAAAGCAGATGTATTTCATAACAATAAGGGTTTAGGTTTTGGATAAAACAGTTTGATACACTTCATGTACCTGTTGGGCCGATTCGTCCCATCTCAGGTTGTTAGCTTCTTCCCAACCATTTTCAATAATGGTTTTGGAGAGTGCCGGGTAATTCAATATGGCATAAATGGCATTGGCCATTTTATCAATATCCCAAAAATCAATCTTGATGGCGTGTTTTAAAATCTCACTTACGCCAGATTGTTTGGATATAATCACAGGAACCCCTGTTTGCATAGCTTCCAGGGGTGAAATGCCAAAAGGTTCCGAAACCGATGGCATAATATATAAATCGCTATGGGCAAACATTTTAAAAACATCTTCGCCTTTGAGGAACCCGGTAAAATGAAATTTATCCATGATTCCAAGACTGGCAGCACGTTCCACCATTTTATCCATCATGTCGCCACTTCCGGCCATTACAAACCGCACATTATCCATATTTTTTAAAACTTTGTTGGCCGCCTCAATAAAGTATTCGGGGCCTTTTTGCATGGTAATCCTACCTAAAAAAGTAACCACTTTTTCATTATCAGCTTTCCCGATATGATTTTGATGTCCATTATGGACTGGCTCCACAGCATTATAAACAGTGGTTACTTTGGTGGGCTTAATTTTGTAATTGTTAATGACAATGTTCCGGGTAAGGTTACTAACCGTGATTATGGCATCCGCGGCATCCAGGCCCTCCTTTTCAATCCTATATACCGATGGGTTTACACTACCGCCGCTACGGTCAAAATCGGTAGCATGCACATGGACTACCAGAGGTTTCCCCGATACTTGCTTGGCAGCCATTCCTGCCGGGTAGGTCAACCAATCGTGCGCATGAATGACATCGAATTCGTAATTTTTAGCAATTTGCGCTGCAACCAAACCGTAATTATAAATTTCCTGATAAAGGTTTGCCCCGTATTTCCCTGAAAAGGGGATACAACCTTCAGCATTTGTTTCAATATAAATATTTTTGCCCTTCAGTTTTTTTTGAGACAGGTTGAAATATTCTTCTGGTGTAGTATATGGGACAAGGTTGGAACCAGCCTCGATGTAATGCAGTTTCTTACTGAATTTCAGTTCACGTTCAATTTGTGTGATTTTTACCGGGATTTGGTTGGCACCTAATAACTCTACCGCTTGTTGGTTCTCATCTCCAAAACTTTTAGGGACCACAAAAAGCACCTCCAAACCTGGAATTTTAGAAAGCCCCTTTGTTAATCCATAGCAAGCGGTACCTAATCCACCCGATATGTGTGGTGGAAATTCCCATCCGAACATTAGAATTTTCATGGTTAATCATTATTATGTTAGGTAATTAAAACTCTAAACAATTCAATCTGCAATTCAGAGGTGCATTTTTGTAAATGTTCTTAGGCTGTTTGGCTATAGTAATTAAGTTATTAACAATCAATTCATAACGATGTTTAAGTTTCTTGTTCAATTAAATATTTCATGCGGATCAGTTCACCGGTATTCATGGCAAATGATATAGCTCCTTTGGCTTTTTGTGGCGGATCGGCATGGTACAGTTCCGAAATGGAGCCTATCCCTTTGATTTGTAGTTCAGGTTCAAAGTTCTTGATAAAGTCATTTGCCATTCGTTTCGCCTCACTTTTATTTATTTTCCATAAGGCATCAATATAGTGTGCAAATAACCAAGGCCATACACTCCCGTTATAGGCTGATTTTTCACGCTGCTCATGGTTTCCTTTGTATTTTGGGGAGTATTCAGGGTCTTCGGGTGATAATGTACGGATCCCATAAGGTGTCATTAACTGGTTGCTAACCAAATCGGTAATAGATTTGATTTGCTCTTTCGTTAAGGGAGAAAATGGAAGTGCGGCAGCCAGGAGTTGATTTGGCCGAAACTGAATGTTTGACTCATCAGCATTCACAAAATCGGCCAGGTAACCTCTGGATTCCGTCCAGAAAATCTCGTTAAACGATGTTTCGATGGCTGTTTTCAGTTCTTGCAACTTTTTAATCCATTTTTTATCTGAAACCTCATTTTGAAATTGCAGGGAAAAACCAATGGCGTTGTACCATAGAGCATTGATTTCCACTTTGTAACCATTCCTGAAAATGGTTGGTTGGTTATTAAATTCCCCATTCATCCAGGAATTGTACGATAAGGCTTCCGGTTCATAAATGAGCGAATTTGTATCAACATAAAAATGTTCCTTTTCTTTTAAATATCCTTCAATAATTCGTTTTACCGTTTTGCCATACAATTCCCAAACAGGTTCCTTTGGGAAGATGCGGCTGAATTGTTGCAGGCTCCAAATAAACCAAAGCGGGGTATCCACAGGAAAATTTGGTGAACCATTTTCAGCAACAATATCAGGGAATAAATGACCTTCCATTTGGGAAACCATACTGTTGATAACCGAATGGTATAGCTTGCTGTCCATTGATGGGAGCACCAAACCCGGTAATGCAATAAATGTGTCGCGGCTACGGATAGGTAACCAGGGATAACCTGCAATTACAAAAGTTTTTTTTCCTTGATGGATAAAGAACTGTTCTACGATATCCATCAGACAGTTTTCAAAACCATCGCGGGGAATCCTCTTTTCTGCCTCTTTTTTATATTTTGCCGATAAATTTGAGGGTGTTGTTTCACTGATACCGGCACTAAAAATAATGGATTCCCCTTTTTTGATGGGAACCTCAAAATAGCCGGGTACAAAAAGGTCCTCTTTATAATCATACCCTCTTTTTTGTTCTTTTATGTATTCAATATTGAAGTACCAATCGGGTGCAGATACAAACTCTACTTTTTTTGAGAATTGCATAAATAAATCGGGATACCCTTGGTACATCCGTGAAGAAATTCCATTTTTAACTTCCCGGACTTTGGTGTTTACATCCATATTGGCCTTACTCAGTTGATGAATGTTCCGGAAAGCCAAGAATGGCCTGAATCTCAATCGGGTATCACTAGTAGCCTCTTCTAATGTATATTTTATTAAAATGCGGGGTTCATTTTCTAAGAATACTTTTTCTTTTGATAAAATAACACCACCTACATTGTAAACAAGTTTAGGCAATGGGGTACTTGAAAAATCGCGGATGTACTTATGGCCTTTGGGTTCATAGGTATCTCCTGCATATTTGTGCAAACCAAGGTTGAATTCTTTCTCATGCTGGATTACGGTTTCGTCCAACGATGAAAGCAGTACATGGCGGCCACCATCCAATTCAGGTAACGGGCATATTAAAAGGCCATGATATTTACGGGTATTGCAGTCGATAATGGTGGTGCAGGCATAGGAACCTGTGCGGTTGGTCCTGATTATCTCACGTTGCAGTGAGTATTCCAAATTAACCAGTTTGGTTTTATCAAAGTTTAGGTAGGCCATGACAGAAATATTTTACAGGTTAAACAAATTTAGTGAAAAAGTAGCTATCTGTTTTGCAACAGGCGTTAATATTTTAAATTAATATGTTCATCCTGTTTTTTTGTGCATTTAAACTTTCTTTTAGCAAATCTGTCATAATTGATTGAATCCGAATAAAAAACCGTTGGGCTCTTTCATTTTAACTAAAATAGAATCAGGTTTTAAAGAATGGTTGATAAATATATTTTTTAAAAGTGCATACACCCCTGAAATTTATTTTCTATCTTGGAGGAGCAAAGGAATTAAACCATTAAAATTTATAGAGCTATGAATGTATTTCAAGGATTAGAACCCAAAGATGTCTGGCACTATTTCGGCGAAATTTGTCAGGTACCCCGTCCCTCAAAACGGGAGGAACGAATCATTGCCTACCTGGTAGATTTCGGTAAAAAACATCAATTGACCACCAAAACCGATGAAGCTGGTAACGTATTGATTGTTAAACCTGCCACCAAAGGATATGAAAACCGACGGACGGTGGTATTACAAAGCCATATGGATATGGTTTGTGAAAAGAACGGCGATACGCATCACGATTTTTTTAAAGACCCCATTAACCCTAAAGTTGAAGGGGAATGGGTAAAAGCAGAAGGCACCACTCTGGGAGCCGACGATGGTATTGGAATGGCTAGCCAGTTAGCTATTCTGGCTTCAAAAGATATTGAGCATCCGGAACTGGAATGTTTATTTACCGTGGACGAAGAAACCGGTTTAACCGGGGCTTTTGCGTTGGAAAAGGGGTTCCTCAAAGGAAGAACATTGATCAACCTGGATTCAGAAGACGAAGGCGAAATATTTATTGGGTGTGCCGGTGGTATTGATACCTTAGCGACGTTGAGTTATAATATCCGCCCAGTGCCTACCAAATCTACAGCTTTTAAAATACAGGTAAAAGGATTGCGCGGGGGACATTCCGGCGACGATATCCATAAAGGTTATGGAAACGCCAATAAAATCCTCAACCGGTTTATTTGGGAAACATCCCGGGCCTACAATGTTAGAGTGTATAAAATGGAGGGCGGTAACCTTAGGAACGCAATTCCCCGTGAAGCATTTGCTATTGTTACTGTGAAGAAAAAATATGTAGAGGATTTTGAAAAAGATTTTTCGAATTATTGCAAGATGGTTTTTCGCGAACTAAAAGGTGTGGAAACCAAACTGACCTTCGACCTAAATAAAGTTGAGATGCCACGCTACGTGATGAAGATGCGCGACCAATGGTCGTTATTGGATGCTTTGTACGCGTGCCCCAATGGTGTTATTGCCATGAGCCACGAATTGCCGGGATTGGTGGAAACATCAACCAATTTGGCTTCCATCAAATTTCATGAAGGGAACCTGATTGAGATTGTGACCAGTCAAAGGAGCAGTATCGATTCATCAAAACGCGATATTGCCAACATGGTTTCGAGTGTTTTCCATTTGGCCGAGGCTCAGGTTCAACATTCCGACGGATACCCGGGATGGAAACCCAACAAAAATTCTGAAATCCTGAAAATTGCTGAGGATAGTTACCACAAGTTATTTGGCCACAAACCTGTGGTTAGGGCCATACATGCAGGTCTGGAATGCGGGCTGTTCCTAGAAAAATACCCTGAAATGGATATGATTTCTATTGGCCCTACTTTACGTAACGTGCATTCGCCCGACGAAAAGATTAATATTGCCACCGTTGGAAAATTCTGGGACCATTTGTTGGATGTGCTGAAGAATATTCCTAAAAATTAATGGAATTCTTACTTTTACAATCCTGCCCATTGTTATGAGGTAGGATTTTTTTTATTAAAATCTGGAATCCATGTGGGAGAGTATCAGTTCCTATTTTGTACTGAATCCTGAAACCGGCTTGGTTGTTTTGACTTGGCCTGTGGTAGTTTTGCTTGTAATTGCAGGGTTTTTAACCGGAGTTATCAATACTTTGGCAGGTTCGGGAACCGTAATTACCTATTCGTTGTTTATGTTTTTGGGGTTACCTGCCAATATTGCCAATGGTACCAACCGGTTTGGGGTTATTTTGCAGACCTTTTCATCGTCGGCCACATTTTGGAAAAATGGAAAACTTGACACTAAGAAAGGATTGTGGTTGGCTATTCCCATTGTATTAGGGACATTGATTGGAGCCCATTTTGCCACCCACATGAAACCTGAATCTTTAGAAATTTGGTTAGGGATTTTTATGCTCATCATGCTGGTCTTTGTTTTTTACAACCCGGAAAAATGGTTGATTGAACAGATTGAGAAAACCTCAAAGAAAGTAACCTGGAGCCAGTATGTGATTTTCTTCCTGATTGGAATTTACGGTGGGTTTATCCACATTGGGGTGGGCATATTTTTACTGGTTGTTTTGGTGCTCAATGCCGGGTACGATTTGGTTAAGGCCAATGGATTGAAAGTGTTCCTGGTATTTTTATACAGTCCGTTTGCTTTGGCTGTTTTTATATACTTCAATCAGGTAAATTACAGTTACGGGTTAATTGCCGCACTGGGTAATATAGTCGGGGGAATTCTGGCTTCCAAATTTGCTATCCGGAAAGGGGCAGGGGTTCTTCGCTGGTTTTTGGCAGTAATTATTGTTTTGTTTTGTGTTCAATTGTTTTTCTTTTAAGCAATTGTTTTGTTTTGCAACCTGTAAACATCATTTAAATTTGTCAAATTTTTTGTGAATTCTAGCCAAACTAAAACTTCTAAATTATTTACAAACTAAGCTTTATAGCTTTCATTTCCGATAGAAAATCACGATTCTATAAAATTTATATCTTTGCCACGATTTTTTATAACCCGATAAAACTTGAATAAACAAAACCCGATGGCGAAGAAAAAGAAGAAAGAGGCAGGAATTGTAAAGAAGATTGCATATACCTTGTTGGCTTTTGTGGCTCTGGTGATTGGAATAAAAGCATACGATCTTTATAAGGAAATTAAATCGCCCAATGTACAACTTTCAGGCCGCGATTCCGATTTTATTTATATCCCGACAGGCTCCGGTTATAACGATGTAGTAAACATTTTATATCAAAACAAGATTATTATCGATAAGACTTCGTTTGAATGGGTGGCAAAAAAAAAGAATTACACCCAGAATGTAAAACCCGGACGATACCGTTTAAAAGAGGGGATGAGCAACGAGACTTTGGTAAATATGCTGCGAAGTGGCAAGCAGGAACCTGTTAAGCTGGTATTTAACAAAGTGCGGATCAAAGAAAAATTTGCCGAAGTTATTGGCAACCAAATTGAAGCCACACCCAATCAACTGATGACCTTGCTGAACAGCAACCTGTTTTTGGCAAAATACGGATTGAACCGCGAAACAGCTTTGTGCATGTTCATTCCAAATACCTATGAATTTTACTGGAATACCAGTGCCGAGGAATTTATGGAACGTATGTACAAAGAGTATAAAAAATTCTGGACCGAGGAACGTAAAGCCAAGGCAAAAGCCATTGGTAAAACACCGGAAGAGGTAATTATTCTGGCCTCCATTGTTGAGGAGGAAACCAATATTAATGACGACAAGGCCAAAATTGCCCGGGTGTATTTAAACCGGATGAAAAAAGGGATGCGCCTGCAGGCATGTCCCACTATAAAATATGCCATGGGGGACTTTGAACTTCAACGGATATTGATAAAACATTTGGAATTTGAACATCCTTACAATACGTACCTGCACGACGGTTTGCCACCGGGACCTATCTGCATCCCGATGGTATCGAGCATTGATGCCGTGTTGAAAAACGATAAAAACAATTACCTGTATTTTTGTGCCAAAGACGATTTCTCGGGGCACCATGCTTTTGCCAGCACCCTGGAACAGCATAACCAAAATGCCGAAAAATATCAGAGGGCGTTGAACCGGAACCGGATATACCATTAGCCCATTGGTTCATTGGTTCATTAGCTCATGGTCACATGGCCTTATTTGCTGTCCTCAATTTTATTGTATGCCGTTATCATTCCACGGATAAGCGCTGCACTGAACCCCTGGTGTTCCATTTCATTCAATCCGGTGATGGTAATTCCTTTGGGGGTGGTAACTTTATCAATCTCAGCCTCGGGATGATTCCCGGTAGCAATTAAAATTTCAGCAGCACCTTTCACCGTTTGGTTGGCAATCTGGGTAGCTGTTTTCGAGCTAAACCCGATTTGCACGCCGGCCTGAACCATAGCCCGGATGAACCGCAAAGCAAATGCAGTTCCACATGCTCCCAAAACCACCGCCGATTCCATCAATTCTTCATTAATGAGAATGGTTTCCCCAATGAGTTGGAATGTTTTTTCAACCTCCATCAATCCTACTTTATCGGAACTATTTTTACTGATGCAGGTTGCCGATTGCCCCACACTGGCAGCCACGTTGGGCATGGCCCGGAATATTTTGATGGTTGGCCCTACATGCGATTTCAATTCATCGAGCGAAATACCAGTAGCCAGTGAAACGATGATATGTTCGGAGGTAAAATGGGGTTTCAGTTCATCAATTACCGATAGGATGCGGTAAGGCTTTAGAGCAAAAAGGATGACTTTACTGTTTTTAATGGCAAAAACATTGTCGGTGGTAACTGTGACCCCACTGTTGCCGAGATGTTCAATGCCATCGGTATTTCTTCGGGTAGCAATCACATTTTTTCCGACATTATTTTTTATCAGCCCTTCAACAATGCTTAACCCCAAGTTCCCACAACCGATTACTGCAATTTTTGTATCCATATACTTTTAAAATGAAATAATATGGCAAAAATATATTATAAAATGAAATATTGAAACAAAAATATGTTTTAATATGTAAATAGATGACAATTAATTTGAGATTTTAAGAGGCCCACTGAATCTAAAGTGATATTGTTACTGATAGCTTCCGACAAATTGGGACAAACTATCAGATGGCTTGCGGGTTTAGGGTATCACAAATTTTTATATTGTTTTTGGAATGAATATTTTAAAATCAAAAGGAAAGAACTAAATCTCAAATACTTCGGTATTACCTTTTGAGATTTTTTTACGGATGGTTTTTATGAATTTGGCAGGTACATCGCCCTGGTATTTATCTAACAATTCCAAGCTGCGGGTAAACCGTCCCAAATATCGGTTTAATTCGGCTTTAAACAATAATTCATCAGGATTGGTTTCTTTTAAAAGGGTTTCCAGATAATCCAGATGTTCAATCCATTTTTCTTTACTATCATAATCGTTCAGTAATTCCGAATTCCGATCAGGGTGGTGGTTCCCCAGATGCCAGATTTCGAGGCGGATCATTAAATCCTGTTCCGGTGTCAGGGCACTGTTTTTAAGGAATTCGAAATAGCGGTCGAACGCTGGCTCCATGGTTTCAGTACACGGATTGTCATTACGGCAGGGTTGGTGATCTTCAATGGAATCAATCAAAAAAACTTCGTTACAAACCGGGCATTGTACCAATTTGCTGAAGAACGACTGACCTGGATAGGTTGTAAAACCATCACTGAATCTTATTATTTCATCATTATCGGTATATTCAGGAAGTTCATGTTTTAATGACACGCAACAGAACGGACATTCAAAAGTTATGGTTTCAAGTTTCATGTAAATAGATTTTTGGGGTTGCTGCAATAAAAAATGTAATTTACCATTTAATAATGCAACCACCCCAACTTGTTATAATCCTAACATTTTTAATCCCTGATTGAATACAATATCAATTGGAATTTTAGATTCCGCGATACGGTTTAAATCGGACTGGAGTTCCGGTTTAATGATGCCTAATTCATCAATCATAGTTTTGGCTTTGGCATAATCGCCATCGCCTTGAATGGTGATAATATCGACGGAAATAGCATTCATGGCTTCGGTCATTTTTTCAAAATCCACGTGGTAGGTTCCGTTTTCAGGATTCCGGGCAAAAGCGCCTTTTTCCATAAAATAATTGAAGCGGACCATATTGGCTTTACCATGGGCACTGGATGCTCCAAACCTTACCGAACGGAAGATTCCGGCCATAAAAGTGACATAATTGTCCATCAGATCTTTGTCTGGGTATTCTCCCATTTTGTGTAATTGAGTTACAAAGAAGAGCCCGAGAATATCAGCTTTTCCCTCTTCCATCGAGGAATATAAATCTTTCAGGTTATCTTTTACAAATCCTTTACCGTTGATAGTTGATTTAACGCCCAAACCGTGAGCTACTTCGTGAAACATTACATTTTCGAAAAAAGCATCAAAGGTTACATTTTTTTGCTGTTCGGCATCAACCAACACATGACTGATAGGAACCATTATCTGGTCGAATTTAGCTTGCATGGCATTCCGCAGTTGCAGTTTGCGGCTGCCTTTTTGTTCGTGCACGCGCGGGTCGTTGGGCAGGTTGATGGCAATGTTTTTACCTGCGGCATTGCAATCGCCGGCATAATAAATCACATCATATACATTGTTATCGGAACTGGCCGCCGGAACTTCCTGTTTATAAGCATCGGGCACGGGTAACCGTTTTTGAAGTTCGGGCAACAGGCTGTTGAATTTTTCCACTTTACGGCTCCATTCCCAATCCTTCACCAATATCTGACCGGAATGGGCGGCACGGTAACCCATAAAACCATCTTCATAACTTTCAATGGGGCCAACCACAAAGTCAATGGTGTTGGTTTTCATGTCCATCCAGGCTAGGTCAGAGGCTAAATAATCATCGGTTAATAAGGCTGCGGCCCTTAGATTGAGGTAGTTTTTTAACCCTTCGTCTTCGGCCAGTTCGGCAGCTTTTTTGAGTAAAGCGGCGGCTTTTTCAACTTCTGGTTTGTAGGCTTCGTGGTAGGGAATATTTGTTAATTTTCCCTCCTTATCGCGGCGGATGATACTATACCAGCTTTTTTTCACCTCGTCGGGGGCATCCCACTTTTCGAATTCTTCGGCAGTAATATCGGCAGGATAGTATTGGGCACCGGCAGGTTTAGGGCTAAAATCGGCTATAAACGCTGAATCGTTGCGCATCCGATCCCACGGGCCATAGTTTATTTCGGCATATTTTTTTAGCACCGGATCGGTAATTTTACTTAAAAAAGTAGTTTTATCGCCAATGGCATCTTTCCAAAACAATTCCTCCATAATGTCGGCACACTCGAACAGGTAAGGGAGCATCTGTTTTTCTTTTTCGGTAAGTTTGCTCACATCGGTGGTCAGGGTATATTCGGCATATTCGTGAACCCGCTGCTCTAAATCGGGTACTGCCGGTTGATAAGTCTCCGGTGTTTGGCATGCATTCATGGTAAAGGCCATCATAGGAAGTGTGATTAATACAAAACGGTTCATACATTCAAGTTTTGAGTTTATTTTGCTGATGATTTGAATCCAAGGGGTTTGCCGGTCTCTACTTTCGACATGTTCATTTTATCCATCATCTGTTCAACGGTGGCTATTTGAATGTTTTCCATTGGGGGAACAACCAAATCCACTTCAAGTGAATAAGTGATGATGGATTGGATCATTTCGCGCATCCGGGAAATGTCAATTTTGTTTTTGCCGAAATCTTCGTTGAACGAACCAAAATTTGCATTGCCCTCTAAAAAGTAATATCCTTCGCGGTTAATGAAGATGCGGGCAATCAGAAAGCCATAATCTCCCAAACGGTTGTATTTAAACGAGTCGGCCAAGAAATTGTACACATTAATCACCCCGAAATATCCATTGAGTTCGTTGTTCTTGACATAGTCGTGGTTCCAGATCCAATGTTTTTCGTCGAAGGTAAAAATGTTGGAGTGCATGTTGAAGATGATCAAGTCGCCGGCCACCTGCATTTTTGCTTCAAAAATCCCGTTATCGGTAAAATCGAGAGCAATCTTCTGGGACTCGTTTTTTAATTGTTTGGCATAATTGTCAATCAAATACTTAATCACCTTTTTCAGGGTGAAAAAATTCTCCAGAGTAACGAGGTAGGTTTCTTGTTTTACCACTGATTTTTCGATCAATGTATCTAAAATGTAAGCGGTATTGTCTTGTTTCTCTATGTTCATTGGTTTTGCATTTTTGTGTGAACCAAAGTAAGTAAAAAACGGGGAATAAATAAGATGCTTTCAGACAGGCCTTTTTTAAGCGTGTTGCCCAATAATTAACTGTAATTCCTGTTGCCTGTTAAAACCACCTGTTCTTTTTATAAATTGCCAGCATGCCTCCTGAAATTAAAATAAAAACTCCCCAGAGTATGGCATAACTATATCTATAATGCAATTCGGGCAGATAATCAAAATTAGTTCCGTAAATCCCGGTGAGAAAGGTGAGGGGTATAAAAATAGAGGTGAAAATGGTAAGTATTTTCATGATCTCATTCTGTCCCTGGCTTATTTTTGTCTGGTAAATGTTGAGTTGATCGGTGAGCATGGCAAAATAGAAATCAATGGATTCAACGGCTTGGGTAGTAAGTTCATCCAAATCGTCGATGTAGTTGCGTGTATTTTTAACAAATAATTCCGAATCCGATTTTTGTAACCGGATGGTTATCTCTTTCACAGGCCTGATGAGTTTTCTTATGTAAGAGATTTCGGTTTTGTAATGGTAAATCTCCGGTAAAGTTTCTTTACTAGCTTTAATTAATTTGTTATCAATGTTTTCGATGTTAGTGCCCAGGGTTTCAATGGCAATAATGTAGTTATCTACCAAGGCATCGAACAACGTGTAATACAAATAATCAGGTCCCGATTGGCGGGTTTTGCCTACCGATTGCCGGATGCGTTCCCTGACAGAATCAAAATGGTCGCCGGTTTTTTCCTGAAAAGTGATTAAATAACCCTTGCCAAGGATGAAAGATATTTGTTCTTCATGGATTTGATTACCATTGGAAACATGACCGATAGCTTTTAGTATGGTGCAAATATGGTCCTGGTTCACCCATAAACTAGGACGGTGGTCGGTATTCAGGATATCCTCAAGCACCAAAGGGGAAATATGGAGTAATTGGCCTATTGTGGCCACATTCTCTACATCGTGCAACCCATCTACATTAATCCAGGTTACAAAACCATTTTCAATTTTTTCGACAGCTTCGCTGATGTTGGCCATCTCAAGCTCAATTACCGCTTCTTTATTGAATTTGAATACCCTGATACGGCTCTTCTCAATTTTTTGATGTCCGATAAATGTTAAACTGCCAGGGCTTTTTCCTTTGGCTAGTAATCTGTTTTTTAAAAATCGGGCCATAGTTATTAAATTGTTACTGAATGCTGGTTACTTGATTCTAAACTCTATAATACCCTATTCGGGTTTTTTGCGAAGGTTTTTCTTTTGCGAAAGTTGCTTTTTTGTGTCGAGCCTTTTTAATACCGAGGTTCTGGAAGGTTTTGTCGGAACTCTTTTAATGCGCGGTTTTAATGCCTTTTCAACCAGTTCAAGGAACTTTTCAATCACTTCTTCTTTGTTTTTTATTTGAGAACGTGATGTCTGGCACGTAACCAATATTTCCCCTTCCAGGGTAAGCTGGTTTCCAAGTTTCTTTGCCAGCTGGCGGATTTGTTCCTCAGTAAGCACTTTCGATTCCATCAAACGAAACCGTAGCTCAACCTTTGAATTGGTTTTATTTACATGCTGCCCTCCGGGCCCGCTGCTCCGTGAGGCCGAAAATTCCAATTCATCCATAAGTTGTTTTTGTTGTTCAGGGGTCAGGTACATAAAACTCACGGCATTTTTTTCAAAGGTAAAAATTCATTGATTCACACCTTCCAAATTTGATAAATTATTGTTGTGGTTGGTCAATGAGCATTCCTATCACTTCTTTAACCGGTTTAATTTCGTGGATGTATTCAATTCCCGGGCCGGCCACCCAAACGTTTTTGTATGTAGCACTAAATGCCGCTTTTTCCATGGTTTTCATTCCCCGGTTAAAGATGATCATTTTCGCAAATTTTTTTAATGTACGGTTTTTATTCAATAGCCTTTCCAAAAGATTGGCTTTGGTACCAATCTGTTCCACATAAGGAGTTTTAATTACATGTAGCGGCGACCCCGACATTTTGTTGGTGGTAACAATATCGGCAGCTCCGTATGCGACTACTGCATTTTTATAATCGATGGCCACTTTGCATTCATGTGTGGCTATAAACGGGGTTCCGATAGAAAGACCGTCGGCACCCAAATCCAATGTTTCAACCGCCTGTTGGTGCGTGACAACCCCGCCAGCCGAAATTACCGGTAGGGTGCAATTGGCTTTTAAAAGGGGGATTAATTCCGAGGCATCAGATGTTCCGGGATGCCCACCTGCCCTGTTATTGACGGCAATCAGTGCATCGGCCCCCAATTTTTCAACTTTTTGGGCATACTTTAAGTCAACCACATCGCAAAAAACTTTAATGCCTTTAGAATGGCAGGTTTCGATAACCTCTTTTGGGTTACCGAGCGAGGTGATGACAAAAGCCACTTTCAAGTCAACGACCGCCTGCAATTGCTGTTTTAATTTCGGATTCGATTTGTTGACAATCAGATTGATTCCAAAGGGCCTGTCTGTTTGTTGCTTTAGGTCGCCAATAGCTTTTCGAAGTTCGGCATCTGTTTTATAGTTCAATGCCGGAAAAGCCCCGGTAATCCCTGCCTGCAAACCTTCCAATATCATAACCGGGTCCGATACCAAAAACATGGGGGCCATAATGATTGGATAGTCAATTCCAAGCATTCTTGTTAGGGCGGTTTCTTTTAACATAAAACAATATTTACCCCGCAAATGTAGTGAAGTCGTGAAAATAGGCAATAGAAAATGGAGAATGGAGAATGGAGAATGGAGAATGAAATTGGAAATTAGATTCCTGAAATTTAGGTAAAGATTATTTGGAAATTATGTATCAGTTCAGGAATCGAATAGTCGGTTGTTATGTGCATGAAAACCCGAAATTTTCTTTTACTTTTGGCAAAATCATAAGAATAAACTATGCACCGCTTTACCTTTTACCTGTTTTTATTTGGCATCAATATTTTCCGGATTGTACCTTTTGGGTTGATCTATTTCTTCGGGTGGATTATTTATGTAATCATCTACCATTTAGTTGGATACCGAAGGGATGTGGTATTGACTAATTTACGGAAATGCTTTCCGGAAAAATCGGAAACGGAACTAAAAACCTTGAGCAAAAAGTTTTACAAAGATAACCTGGCCGATATTTTTGTGGAAGGGTTGAAGGGTTTTACCATGAGCCAGAAACAGTTTAAAAGCAGGTACCGTGTTGTAAATCCGGAAATACTTGATGAATATTACCAAAAGGGGCAAGATGTGATTGCGCTGGCCACCCATTACGGAAATTGGGAGTGGGGCATTCAGGCCGTGGGTTCACAAATCGGGCACCAGGCTGCGGCTTTGTATAAGCCCTTATCGAACAAATATGTGGAGCGGTTTACCAAAAACCTGCGCGAGAAATCGGGGATGAAGCTGGTTTCCATATACGATACGCTGGCTTATTTCCAAAGCAAAAAAGAGAAACCCGTAATTTATATCATGGCTGCCGACCAGTTTCCGGGCGACCAGATGGCCAAAGCCTTGTGGATTGAATTCCTGGGCAGGGAGACCCCCTGTTTGCACGGACCCGAAAGCTATGCAAGGTACAACAACCTGCCTGTGGTTTTTTTCGATGTCCGGCGTGTAAAGCGGGGATACTACACCTTGGAAATCAAAAAAATGATTGAGAATCCGAAAGAGACTCAACCCGGCGACATCACCAAAACTTACATGAATATATTAGAGCAAGTTATTCAGGCTAAACCACATGATTGGCTTTGGTCGCACAAACGGTGGAAAGTTTCCCGGAAACCTCAAAACGATTAGTATTGCCATTTTGTTATTTTGACATTCATTTACGGAAAATAAATACGGAATAATCCTATAAAAACTATAGGATTTATTGCATTTAATAAAAAAAATATTTTATATTTAATACAATAATTATTAACTGTTTATGAAAATTAATACCAAGATTCGATATGGGTTGCGTGCTATGATTGAAATTGCCACTGCAAATAATTCTGAAGGTGTTTTGCTTAAAGATATTGCCCAAAGTCAAAACATTTCCAACAAATATTTAGACCCAATTATTTCCTCCTTAAAAGTAAAAGGACTGATTGTTAATGTTAATGGTAAGAGTAGCGGTTACCGATTGGCCTGCCCTGCTGATGAAATTACTATGCTTGATATATATACAGCGTTTGAACCCATAATAATAGTGGATTGCGTGGATAATTCAAATTTTTGCACCCGCTCGTGTGATTGCTGTGCCAAAGAATATTGGGATGGTTTTAAAACGGAATTAGTAGAAATGCTATCGAAAAAAAAGCTTGCTCAAATAATTTGTGAAACCGCTAAAAGTTAAGAATATGAAAATCAATCGAAAGCTGGCATTTCTGGTGCTGGCAATTTTAGTTTGGGTAATTCAACCTGTAAAAGGTCAGTGGAATCAGACAAGTGGTCCAAAAGGTGGAGGTGTGGAGAGCCTCTCGGTCAGTGGCACGAATCTTTATGCAAAAAATTTTGGTGAAGTTTTAATTTCTGAAAACAATGCTTCCAGTTGGAGTAAGCTAAACGTTGGCACCTCAGGGACCTACATTGATTATTTTTATGCCAAAGATTCTAACCTTCTGGCATTTACCACTGGCAGTGGACTTTATATTTCAAACGATAACGGCACAACTTGGTCGCCTTATATATGGACAAAAATTTCAGGAAGTTATCAGGTGGCATCCTGTGTTTTTAAAGATTCCGATATTTTTGCCGGAACCCGGCAGGGGGGTGTATATTTATCAACTGATAACGGATACAACTGGTTGCCCGTAAACAATGGATTGACTGATACCTTGGTTAACACTCTTGCGGTAATTGATACACAAATATTTGCCGGAACTAAATGGGGTGGAGTATTTGTATCTTCAAATAATGGTACTAGCTGGGCTTCAACCAATACGGGACTAACCAATCTCCAAATTTATTCGCTTATCGTAAAAGATTCAACTCTATTTGCTGGCACTTGGAATGGCGGGGTTTTTAAATCGGATAATAATGGGGCCAACTGGGTTGAAGTAAATAACGGTATATCGGGTGCTGGAATGACTGTTCATTCTTTGACACTGATAGACACAACTATTTATGCATTTACAGAAGGGGATAACTATGTATCCTCCGACAATGGGGCAACCTGGAATGTATTCCCAAAAAGAGTCAGTGATTTTGAACCTATCAATAGCATAGCTGGCATTGGTTCAAATTTGTTTGCTGGTACCGCAGGTGGAGTTTATTTATCGACCAATAATGGTGTAAGTTGGGCAGAAGCCAATAATGGGTTTATAAAAACAAGTGTGAGTTATATTTCCAGGTGCCGTGATAGTTTATATGTTGCAACTACTTCAGGTTTTTATTATTCGCCTGATGAAGGAACCCATTGGACTTCCATCAATTCTGATCTGGTGAGTGTTTCAGGATCCGATAGGTTATTGTTTTTATCCATTGTTGATACCACTTTTTTTGCAGGTATTCATTTGAAAGGACTTTTTAAATCGACCAACAGGGGAGTAAATTGGACTCCAGCTAATACCGGCTTTCCGAATGTTTATGTTCTATCTGTTTCAGGTTATGGTGCAAACCTTTATGCAGGAACAGCTAAAGGAGTTTATGTATCATCAGATAACGGAGACCAATGGGTTGCAAAAAATACAGGTATGGAGGATATTTCGGTTAGTAAAGTAATTTTAAAAGGAACCGATATTTTTGCAGCTACTTATCAGGGAATTTATCGATCGACCGATGATGGAGCAAGCTGGACTCAGGAAAATACAGGATTGGCTTACACGCAAATCTCAAATTTGACTGTAATTGGGGCAGATATTTATGCAGGTACCAACAATGGTATCTATTTATCATCGGATAATGACTCCCATTGGAGTGCCGTTAATACCGGGTTGTATGGTTCATCCTGTTGCTCTGAAATTACATCAACTGCCGTAAGCGACACAGTTCTCTTTATTGGAATAAATGCAGAAGTATATTATACAAAAAACAAAGGCACCAGTTGGACCAAAGCATCGACCGGTTTGGCATATAACCGGATTCAAGCACTTTTTGTGGATGGAACAAATATTTACACGGGTGTAGGGCAAGATGGGGTTTATAAAGCTATTATTGAATCGTTGATAATTCCTGAAGCACCCCAAAATCTTTTAGTTACAAATGCACTGAACCATTCAGCTACCCTAAAATGGAACAAAAATAGCGAAACCGACTTTTTGCGGTATCGCATATATGGTGGCATCTATGGATATTCAATGAAATTGATCGATTCTACCCTGTCGGGTGTTACGGATACTACAATTACTTTTCATAATTTAGATAACAGGATAAAATATTGGTTCGAGGTAGCTGCAGTTGATAATTACAATAATCAAAGCTCTTTCTCAAACCTAGTTATGAGTGATATTATTGACACTGAAACCCCTGATGAACCAATTGGCGATTCTATAATTAGCACTTCGCGTAACAATTTTACCCTACGATTGAAAAAAAACAGCAGTACCGATGTGCTAAGGTATAGGATTTATTTTGGGAATTCAGCCGAAAGTCTTACCCGAATAGATTCTGTTTCAAATGGGATTAATGATACCTTAAAGGTCTTTCATGGGCTTGTTGCAGGAACAGCATACTTTGTGGGTGTGTCAGCTGTTGACAGTTCTTTGAATGAAAGCACCATGGAGGTGATTTCGGCCACTGTCACCCATACCATTCAAGCTATTTACAATTCAGATTATAAGGATATTGATGTTGGTAACGGAAAATTGGGCGATTCGATAGAATATAGTTTCAGTATTTTAAATAGTGGGGATGATACGTTGAAGATTTACAATATAATTTCAACTGAACCAAGTTTTATACCTAAGGATTCTGTATTTGTTATCCCCGATGGAGTTGCCCAACAGGAAGCCAAATTCCTGTTTGCACCTAGTAAAATAGGCATTAACTATGGCGATATCATAATTCATAGTAATGCAATTACTGAATATGATACCATCCATATTCAGGGTTTTGGATATGGCGAAGGAAAATTGTCGTTAGCATCAAAATTCATTGATTTTGGTCGGGTTTTGGTTGGACAGTCGAAGGATTCTATTATTGCATTGGAAAATGTGGGTAATGATACGTTGAAAATAGATGCCATTAATGGAGTCAATTTTGAGATATATGTCGCCCCAGGACAATCCATCAACGATACTATAACGTTAAATGCTACCCAAAGAGGTAAATTGGCCTATAATATGATAATACATAGTAATAGTAATCCGGCAACTGACACAATTGTGATAAGCGGATATGGTTATATTAAGGGGATTTTATCCATCGAACAAAACATTGCCTATTTTGGAAACGTAAAGGTGGGCGATACGCTGGAATATAGTTTTCCAATTAAAAACTTGGGCGACGATTCGTTGAAAATCGATATTTCATCAAGCGAACCTTTTGTGTTACCCATTGATACTGGAATCATACTTCCCGGTTACCTTGATGTTGCAAACGCCAAGTTTTTGTTTTTTCCTCAAACAATCGGTGACATATCAGCCGATGTATATATTACAAGTGAAGTTAATGATCAGAAAGATACCTTGCATATTTCTGCATTTGGCTATGGCGAAGGAATATTATCCTGTGTCAAGACCATTGATTTTGGCCAAGTAATGATTAACCAGGAAATTGATACGGTTATTGAACTGGCAAACGTAGGTAACGATACGTTGAGGATTCCAAGCATAAATTATGATAATGTATTGCGGCTGATTCCACCGGGAGAATATATAAATTATACCTATACTCTGAACCCCAACCAACTTGGCGTTATTTCCAGTAAGATTATGATGCACGTCAATAATTTTGAAACCATGGATTCTATCATGATAAGCGGTTATGTTTATGGAATAGGAGTATTGAATGTTGAACCCACAACTATTGATTTTGGTGAGTTGAATTTGGGTACGTCTCTTGGAAAAGTATTTACCATGACCAATACAGGTACCGACACCATCAAAATTTCCAGTATTGAATCTACTAACACTTTTTTTGGTAGTATTGATTATTTAGCGGCGATTGCCCCCAATCAATTTTATAATGCGGCTGTAACTTTTAATGCCGGCTCGATTGGCTCCGTGTCCGGAAAGCTAATCATAACTAGTAATTCCCCATTAATTTACGATACGGTTTATTTAACTGCTTTTGTAAAAGGTAAAGCCGATATTGAATCTAATGTATCTTCCATTAATTATGGGGATGTGCCTGAAAATACCCTAAAGGATACCACTTTTACTTTGACGAATATTGGTACCGATACCCTATTCATTGAACAATTCAGTTTTAATAACAATACCGTGGATGGAGTAATGACTGTTTTGCCAGCACCTATGACTATTCCTGTGGGATCATCGCAAGAGTTTACTTTGAGATTTACTCCCGATGATGTTAGAAACTGGGAAGCACAATTGAAAGTCCACTCCAATGCATCAAATTTCCCATTATATTCTATCGATATAACTGGAAACGGTATTATAAACGACATCTATCAGGTGGATTCAAGATCGATAATCTTACAGTCGTATCCAAATCCTTTCGACCAATCCATTACCCTAGAATATTATATACCCTTCCCTTCAAATGTGTATTTTAATATCTATGATTTAACAGGGGAAAAAATTGCCACATATGAGGAGTCTGGAAAAACAGAGGGCTTGCATCAATATATTTGGGATGGAAAAGACTCAAAAGGAATTGTAATTGAAAAGGGAATCTTTTTATTGCAGTTAGTTGTTTATGAATCAAAAGGTAATAGACCTCTATTTAAGGAAAAAAGGATACTAATGAAGCAATAATGTTTTGGTGACCAACTTCTGGTAATGATTTAGGATACTGGTGGTTGGTCATTCTCATTCATTTTTGAACCATTCGGGTATTTATTCTTAGTATTTAGACGATAGGGCTTATTTTGAAAAAAACATTTTAATAGCTACAATAACCAGAAAAATACTGAAAGCCTTGCGGATGGTAGAAGCAGGAATGGAAACGGCCAATTTGGAACTGAAAAAACTTCCTACCATAAAAGCAGCAGCCATAATTAAGGCAAATTTTAAATTAATGTACCCCTCTTTGTAATAGTTGTACGCCGCAAAAAGCCCAATAGGAGGGAGCATGACAGCCAAACTGGTCCCGATTGCTTCGTGTTGCCCCATACCCATAACATACACCATGGCAGGAATCATGATAATTCCCCCACCAATCCCCAACAACCCACCAAGGGCACCAGCCACAAGTCCTATGGCAATGAGTAATAAAAGGGTAGTTGCATCCATAGATTTGTTTTTAAATGATGAATTCTTTTCCATATTTCGATTTGATAAAAATGGACCTGTATTTAACAATAGATCAATAGATTTTTAGACCCGACACACAAGACAAAACATATCTTTTTGGAAATTATCACTTAATGATTTCGTTAATATTTTTTACATTTAACAGATAATCATTTATTTATAAAAATTTAGCGAACTATTATTTAAGTAAAATGAAAAAGCCAATCTTGATTTCCGATTGGCTTTTCAAGTGTTTATTCCAGTTCATCTTGCAATTCATCCAATTCGTCGGTGTCTTCTACTTCTTGTACCGACTGTTCTTTCTTTTCTTCAAATTTTTGATCCACTACTACAGTATCTTTAACAATAAACTCATTCACCAAGGCCACACTTGTTCCTGCTACAGCAATAAGTAATGCAATAAATACAACTACGCGTTTTTCCTGTTTGGCTTTAGCAATAAAATAGGCAATTAGCGATATAAAAAGAGCTACCAACGAAGGAAACAAGGCCATTATCTTTACAGGTGTAAAGGCCATACCTAAACCGACAATCCCTGTTAAAAATCCCAGGACAATCAATGTTTTGACTAATACAGAATTTGATTTCATAAGCATTTGTTTATTCAATGATTTTCTCGTTTAATTTTTAGTTCTTTAGGCCATTGGTTTCGGTTAGTTTTACCTTTACCTCGCCCTCTTTAAAGATAGCCGAAATAAGTACCGGAACCCGATTATTATCGGCAGTCAACCAAAGAAAATTGGAATTGCGTTTCACCACAAAATCACGTTCCAATTCCAAAGCCAATTTGTAGCAGCTTTTTTTACCCAATTTTCCTACATCAATGGTTTCTTTGCCTAAATATTTTATTTTCATATTTAAAACCCGTTCCAGAAATAAAACAGATATGGGAAAAGTTTTTCCGACTGGATAGGTGTCGTAATCCAGGTTCCTTAAATAGTAAAGCAGCGAAACAATATCAAGGGTATTATCAGCAATGGTAACTTTGGTTTTTACTGGGGCATCACTACTTTCCAATTCAATTTCAGCCAATTTTGATTTGTACTTGAAACTATATTTGGCTTTCTTGGTGTGACCTTTTACATCTGAATCTTGTTTCATAATCAGTGGTTTCACCGAGGCTGCATCTACCCAGGTCTGGTAAGAATGGCGGATTTTCACATAGCTGTCCCAGCTGCTGAAGGTACTGGCGTTAAATTCCAACCGGTAAATGGGTTTTTCTTTCCCGGGGACGTTGATGATATTCATTTCCAAGCCTGCCAAATCGGTCCAAAGGGACGACATAAAATAGGATACCGTGTATTTTAATTTTTCACCCGGCTGAAAGGCCTGTTTATTGGGAACAGGAGTCTGTGCAATAAGTTGGGTGGTACCAAACAGAAGCATTACCAAAAAAGCCTGTCTCATATTTTATCTGGTTTAAATTTTTTGCCAAATGTAAGTATTATCTCCAAAAATGACCAACCCATGTGCCATTATCTTGTAAAATGCGTGTAAGGAATCTACAAATAGACAAGGACAAAAAAAGTACAAGTTGGTTGAATAAATTTGATTGCCAGATAAATGGCCTTTGGATTATTATACAACATCTCATTTTAAGACTTGAATAACGGTTAATTTGTTAAGTTTGCGCTCGTCAGAAAAAATGATAAGGGTTATGAGTCAATTGGAAGCATATTTTCAGGAGTTCCGGAAACATATTGTGGGAAATGATACAACATTCGCCTCACCTTATGGCGAAAAGAAGATAGTTTATGCCGATTGGATTGCCAGTGGACGGCTTTATTTACCTATAGAAGAACAAATTACCCATGTATTTGGCCCCTTTGTGGCTAACACCCATACAGAAACCAGCGAAACGGGAACCCGCATGACTCAGGCTTATCACTGTGCCCAGCAGATTATTAAAAAACATGTAAACGCCGGGACTGATGACGTGATTATTTCTGCAGGATCGGGGATGACCTCGGTAGTGAACAAACTGATTCGTATTCTGGGTTTGAAAGGTTGTGGAACGTTGCGTCATACAAAGTGTATCAAAGAAATGGAACATCCGGTGGTGTTTATCACCCATATGGAACACCATTCAAACCACACCTCATGGCTCGAAACCGTGGCCGATGTTGTGATTATCCCTCCCGGAAAAGACTTGGAGGTGGATTTAAACGAACTCCGGAATCAATTAGAAATTTATAAGGAACGGACTTTCAAAATTGGAGCTTTTACAGCCTGTTCAAATGTTACAGGGGTCCACACCCCTTATCATCAAATGGCACGGCTGATGCACGAATACGGTGGTTTGGCTTTTATTGACTTTGCAGCCTCGGCACCTTACGAGGAGATAAATATGCATCCGGGGGACGAAATGGAAAAACTGGATGCCATCTTTTTCAGTCCCCACAAATTCATGGGAGGACCCGGTTCATCAGGTATTTTGATTTTCGATTCGAACATTTATCACAACGAGGTGCCCGATCAACCCGGAGGCGGAACCGTTGATTGGACCAATCCCTGGAACAAATACAAATATGTTGACAACATTGAAGCCCGCGAAGATGGAGGGACTCCGGGATTTTTGCAGGCTATACGGGCCGCTTTGTCCATAAAGCTGAAAGAACAGATGGGTGTGAAAAATATTGTTGCACGTGAACATGAATTGCTTGAAATAGCCTTTCCACTGTTGAAGAGGGTCAAAGGCGTGCATATATTGGCTGATAACCTTCAGGAACGTTTGGGCATTCTTTCGTTTTATGTTGACAACATCCACTTTAACATGGTGGTAAAATTGTTGAACGACCGGTTTGGGATTCAGGTCCGTGGCGGATGTGCCTGTGCCGGGACTTACGGACATTATCTGTTGGAGGTAAGTTATGAAAAATCAAAAGCCATTACCGATATGATTAATGCCGGCGACCTTTCCGAAAAACCGGGATGGATACGTTGGTCGCTGCACCCCACCATGACCAATCAGGAAGTATATGACTTTGTAGATGCCATGCAACAAATTGTCACGAACATTGAGGTCTGGAGCAAAGATTATGTGTATAACTGTAAAACCAACGAATATCAGCATAAAGACCAACACAAAGGAATCAACCCGGAGGTTAAGAACTGGTTTGAATTGTGAGACACGAGATATTGAGATGTGAGGCACAAGATTTTTTAGCTCATTCTCATATCCAGATGCTAAAATTAAATACCCCAATTGAGTCAATCTAGCTCCAAAATAATTACTTTTGCGCTACAGGTTTCCAAAATTTAGGAACGAAGAGGGAATGCCGTGTAAACCGGCAACAGTACCCGCTGCTGTAAGTTCATAAAAAACCTCTCCCATACCTTTGCCACTGTGGTTTTAAAGTCCGCGGGAAGGCCGGGAATAAGGTGAACGAGTCAGAAGACCTGCCTGTTATTGTTTAACAATGCTTTCGGGATTAAAGGCGCGATTTCACAGAAATCCCCCGAGCATCTTATTTTTAGTCAGATGCACTTTAAAAGGCTTATTTTTGGATCCTTTTTTTTAGGAACCATTTTATGGAATCATCAGGGCTACGGTCAGTTCAGTCCTTATGTAGCAAAAATTTTGGAATACCGCCCGGCACCCGGACAGTTTATCAATTCCGCTTATGGATGCCCATGGGCTTCTCAAAGTCTGGTGGGTGGAATTTCCGGCATGGTTAGTCTTGGCGGGTTTGGTGGCTACCTGGTGGTAGGGTTCGATCACTCCATCGAAAATCACCCCGACAACCCTTATGGAGTCGATTTCACCATTTTTGGAAATGCAAATGTCTATTCCTCAGAACCGGCCACGGTTTATGTCATGAAGGATGACAACCGGAATCAGTTACCCGATGATACTTGGTACATGCTGGCCGGAAGTGGTTATTACTTTACATCGGCTGTTCATGCGTATGAAATTACCTATGTCAATCCTAATTCCAGTGTGGCTGATGATGTCCCGTGGGCAGATAATCTGGGAAATGAAGGATTTATTTTGGACAATACGTTTCATACCCAACCTTATTATCCCTTAAAAGATAGTTTTCCGGATATTTCTGATAGCCAATATACATTGATCGGAATGAAATTACAGGCTCAGGTTGATTCTACCGATCCCGCATTTATTGTTACCAGACCCTATCCGTTTGGGTTTGCCGACAATACACCACGAAACACTTCGTACCAGGGATGGGAACCAGACAACCCCTATACTGCTGAACTTGAAGGCACAGGTGGCGATGGTTTTGATATTTCGTGGGCTGTAGATTCCGAGGATAATTCCGTGGATTTGGATGGAATTGATTTTATAAAGATTCAAACATCGGTGAACCAACAGGTAGGCTGGTTAGGCGAACTTTCTGCCGAGATTTCCGGAGTGGTGGATGTTTCACCCAACCCTTCAATTACCGGAAAAACACAGAGGCTGGTTTTGGAACCCTTGTTCCGCAACCTGGAGGCGGGAGAATCTGTCAAACTAACAACTCATCTTTTTAAAAATGGATTGCCTGACAACGAAGCTGTAGTTCAGTTCAGTGTGGATGATGAAACATTGGCTACTGTTGATGCCAACGGACAACTACAAACCTTGCAAGCTGGAAAAATAATAGTTTTTGCTAAGAATGATGAGCGTTTGTTGGCTGATAGTTTGGAGCTTACCATTCAATATCCGGTTTCAGTTGCATCGGACGGGGTGCAAAATATCGTGTTATATCCCAATCCTGCAAAGGATTTTATTCATACCCGGTTTCCCAATGCTATCGAAGCGGTTAGGATTACCAGCATGATGGGGCAAACCTGGGAATTAGCATCGGAAAATGGGACAGATTACCGGCTGCCACAGGTTGGCAGAGGTATTTATGTGGTTTCGTATCGGGTTAACCAACAATGGAAAAGTAACAAACTCATTATTAATCCATAAATATTGAAAGCATTTGCATACATAGCGTTGAGTTTGGTCGGCATGGGGTTTTTCATCCCGAAAGGGGTTGCACAATATTCTTTTGAAGATACCATTCCACTGCACGAGGTGATAATTACAGCCAAATCCACCTTTGATGGAGTAGGGGCGGGAGCCGTGGTACAAAGGATAGATACCCTGGTTTTGATGGATCGCATCACCGGAACCATGGGGGAGCTATTGGCCGAAAACACACCTGTTTTTATCAAAACACACGGCCGGGGAGCGTTGGCTACTGCATCCATGCGAGGTACCGGGGCTTCGCATACCGCCGTGCTCTGGAACAACATCCCCATCAATTCCCCTTTGACCGGACAGGTTGATTTTTCATTGATTCCGGTTTACTTAATTGATGAAATGAGTCTTTACTTTGGTTCTTCATCGTTGCAAAACAGCAACGGGGCTTTGGGGGGAAGCATTGCTATTGAAAACCGGCCGGATTGGGAAAAAGGAACACGTCTGAAATTTATGCAGGGTTTTGCCAGTTTTGGAACCTATTCTTCGTTTGGGCAGGTAAACTGGAGCGATGGGAAATGGAGCGCCCGGAACCGCCTGTTTTACGAATCGTCGGAGAACAATTTCCTTTATTATTATAACGATCCCCGGAACCAAGAGTCATCGGGTTACCACAAACTCAAAGGAGCATCGTACAAAAAGATGGGAACCCTGAATGAACTTTTTTATCGGGTAAATGAACAGGATGTAGCGGGTACCCAGGTTTGGATTCAATCCTCCGACCGGTTTATCCCACCACTCGTGGGGAATTCCATCTATTTTCATAAAGAAAATCAGATCGATAAAACCATCCGCCTGTTAGCCTTTTACAAGCATTATGGAGAGCGGTTTTCATACGAACTGCAATCGGCATATCTTGACGACCGTCTTTCGTACTATTTGATCAATCAAGCTAACTCGTTGGCACATGCCGATTCTCTGGCAGATGCCAGCAACCGGAGCCAGAGTTCAATCAATCAATGGAATTCAGTCTGGAGGTTTGAGAAAAACTGGCGTATTAATTTTGATGCCGAATTCCGGACCGACTGGGTACACTCCATCGATTATGAAACCACGATGGGCTATTCGCACCGTCAGAACCAAATTTCCGCCATCGTTTCAGTACATAAAATGTTGGGCGATCGGTGGAGTTTTTCATCTCTTTTAAAATACCAATGGATACAAGGGCAAACTTTGCAACCGGTTCCTTCGTTAAGTGCGGAATATCTACTAAACAAAAAAAATCAAATAAAATTGAAAGGAAACATCTCGCGGAATTACCACTATCCCAGCCTAAACGATTTGTATTACCTGCCGGGCGGAAACCCCGGTTTGACAGATGAAAAGGGAAGAACCCTGGAGTTTTCGGTGCATCACCAAAGCGGTTGGGGGAATTTCCAATGGTCGCAATCGGTCAGTTCCTATTATTCCATTATCAACGACTGGATTCAGTGGATACCTTCTGATTATGGTTATTGGGAACCCCGTAACCTGAAAAAGGTGCATTCGCGGGGCGTTGAATATTACACTGCCCTAGAGTACATACACTCCGGTTTCACGGGTAAACTAAAGGTTCAATACGCGTTTACCCCAACTACCAACCAATCGGATCCAATGACTGAAGGGGATCAATCGAAAGGGAATCAATTAATTTATATTCCCAGGTATTCAGCAGGAATGGTGGTTTTTCTCTCGTACCTGGACTGGGAACTGACCACCATAACCCACTATTTGGGAGAACGGCAGACGGCCACCACAAACGATTCGCAAATATACCCAGAACCTTCGTATTGGCTCACCAATCTTTCGTTGGGAAGCCATTGGCAACTGAAAAAAATTAAAGTGGGTGTCAAAGGAAAAGTGGAAAACCTTTGGAATACTGCCTATTCGAACCTAAAAAACCGGCCGATGCCGTTGCGGAATTATTCCTTACTATTGAAATTTGAATTTTAACAAGATGCAGATACTTTTTAAAATAGGTTTGGTTGCAGGCAGTTTGGTTCTGCTACTTTCGTGTGCCGATGAAAATCCGGTACCTCCGGTGGATATTAAGAATGGAAGTTCAGTTTTTATTGTAAACGAGGGGAATTACATGTTTGCCAATGGTTCCCTTTCGTATTACCATCCTGAAAGCCGGGAGGTTGAAAATAAAGTTTTTTACCGGGTAAATGGGTTCGATTTGGGCGATGTGGCCCAGAGCATGTACATTTACGATTCGCTGGGTTACATTGTGGTCAACAATTCTGCCAGGATCGATGTCATCAACATCCATACCTTCCAATACGTGGGAACCATCGGCGGCTTGTCGTCGCCACGGTATGTGCATATTGTTAATCCCATCAAAGGATATATTACCGATTTGTATGCCAAATCCATCGCCATATTTAACCCGCAGACATTTAAGGTAACCGGGGGCATTCCGGTGGATAACCATTCGGGAAACTATTACCAGCACAGTACCGAACAGATGGTCTCTTTTGGAAAATATCTGTTCATCAATTGCTGGAGTTTCGATAACAAGGTGTTGATGATTGATACCGAAACTGATCAGGTGACCGATTCCATTGAAACAGGCATCCAGCCGGTAGCCATGGTACTTGACGCGCTTGGCAAACTTTGGGTGTTGACCGATGGAGGTTTTCCGGGAAACCCGTTTGGTTATGAGCAGCCGGGTTTAAGTAGATACGATGCGGCTACCCTAGCATTGGAACAGACTTTTTTATTTCCATTGGAAGATAACCCACTGGATGTGCAGCTAAACGGAACTGCTGATACGCTTTATTTAATCAATAACCATGTTTGGAAGCTGTCGGTTACTGCCGGAGAGTTTCCTGTAACTCCTTTTGTGGAGAAGGGCAACCGCCTGTTTTTTGCCTTGGGGGTCGATCCGGTAAGCTCGGAGGTATATGTGTCGAATGCCATTGATTACCTGCAGCCCGGCTTGGTTTACCGCTTTTCGCCGCAGGGCCAACCCATCGATACCTTTAATGTGGGCATCTCGCCCGGGTATTTTTGTTTTAAAGGATATTGAGAAAAACAGTGGCAGGAATTATTGCCACGGATTGCACGGGATTTATTCTGGATGTAAAATTTTGAAGCCTGTAAGGAGGCGTTGGAATTGCCGTTCGGGGAAAAAATAACCAGAGAAACGTAACTGAAATTTACTTGCGAGTAGTTAATAGCAGGGTAAACGTAATTGAAATTTTTAATTACTGACAAAAAATCGGTTTTTTACTTCCTTAATTTTTTTAATCTCCAAATAAGTGTAAAAGATACAATAAACCTTTCACCATGGCAAGGCTTCCATGCGAAAGATTTTTATATTTGCTTTTTTATAAAGAAACACAGAAATAAACTTGAACGGAAAATGAAACAGCCAGGAATTTTTTTGCTTTTGTTGGTTGGCCTCTACAGTTGCCAAACCCAACCGGAACCCGAAACATTTGTGCCTGCCACCACGTGTAACCCCATCAACATCAGTTACCGTTTTTGCACCGATGAACCTTCGCGCCGTGAGGCCGCCGACCCTACCGTGGTCTGGTTCCGCGGCCGGTATATTTTATTCGCATCAAAATCGGGCGGATATTGGCACTCCACCGATTTAAAGGAATGGACCTTTGTGGAAACTTATGAAATCCCTACCGAAGAATATGCCCCAACGGCCATTGCCATCAACGATACGTTGTACTTTTTGGCCTCCTCCAACGAACAAAGTACCCTTTACTATTCCACCGATCCGCTCAGCGGAAAATGGAACGTGGCAAAGGAAAAGCTGGAGGTTCCGGTTTGGGATCCTGCCCTGTTTTTGGACGATGACCAACGGTTGTACCTGTTTTGGGGCTGCTCGAATGTGAATCCCATCTATGGCGTGGAGCTCGATTACCACAACAATTTCAACTTTATGGGTAAACCTACGGAACTTATTCATACCGATACAAAAATACATGGATGGGAAGTGCCCGGCGATTTTAACACGCTGACCCAGCAAAGCCCCTGGATTGAAGGTGCCTGGATAAACAAACACCACGGAACGTATTATCTGCAATATGCCGGGCCGGGAACCGAATTTAAAAGCTATTCCGATGCCGTATATGTTTCCGAAAATCCATTGGGGCCTTATACCGTTCAGCCACACAATCCCTTTGCCTATAAACCGGAAGGTTTTACTTCGGGTGCCGGCCATGGAAGTACCTTTAAGGACCGCTATGGAAATTACTGGCACATAGGGACCAGCACCATCTCCATCAAACATGTATTTGAGCGCCGGTTAGGGTTGTATCCTGCCTTTTTCGATTCGTTGGGAACCCTTTACACCGTTACTGCTTTCGGTGATTATCCTATGATTATCCCTCAAAAGAAAATATCGGGTTTCAATGAAATTTTTCCCGGTTGGATGTTACTTTCATATAATAAAAAGGTGGAAGTTTCATCAGCTATTGATACCCTGCCCGCCTTGTTTATGACCGATGAAGATATCCGTACCTACTGGGCGGCCGCCAGTGGCAATGCCAATGAATTTGCCACGCTCGATTTAGGATCCGTTATGGAAGTGTATGCCGTGCAACTGAATTTTGCGGAACACCGTACTACCATTTTAGGAAGACAGAAGAATTTGTTTCACCGTTACATGCTTGAATGTTCCTCTGATGGTTCCCATTGGACACTACTGGCCGATAAATCGGAAAATACTACCGATAATTCACACGATTATATGGAATTAAATGAAAAGGTGGCGTGTCGGTTTTTAAAAGTAACAAACGTACAGGTCCCTGGCGGAAATTTTGCCATCAGTGGCTTCCGTGTATTTGGTAAAGGGAACGGAACGGCTCCGGAAGCTGTTCAACACGTTGAGGCTACCCGGAATCCGGAGGATAAAAAACAGGTGACCCTGCATTGGGAAAAATCGGGAACAGCTACCGGATACAACATCCATTATGGCATTGCTAAAGACCAGTTGTATCAAAATTATCAGGTGTATGAAGATACGGCGGTCACCATCCGCAGTTTGAATGCCAACCTGGACTATTATTTTACCATTGAATCGTTTAACGAAAACGGACTGGTACCGGGCGGCGTGGTTGTAAGTGCAAAATAGCGCACCTTTGAGAACATTGTTCAATAAATCATTAGATATAGAGAAACAAAAGACCGGGATATGGAATCCCGGTTTTTTGTTTGTATGAGAGAAAATACGATAGATTATCCTTTCTAAATTTTTGAAATTTCAGTAATGATTCTAATGCTTCCCGTAGCTTTATAAAATCTTTATATTCCCACCGATATTCTTTATCAAACACTTATAGAAAGTGCTGCATTTTTGTACTGTCAAAAAAAATGATAGCTATGGATGCAACAATTTTATTAACTACATCGCAAACCCTGGAGACAGATAACTCTGCAGGTTATGTAACCGGAGTTATAATCGCTCTGTTTATCCTCGGATACCTTTTGTATTCTCTTGTTAAACCTGAAAAATTTTAAACCATGACAGTACAAGATGTAATGCAGGTGATTTTGTTTTTTGCCCTATTAATTGGGCTTACACCCATCTTAGGCAAATATATGGGTAACGTATTTACAGGCGAAAAACATTTTATGCAGCCCGTTTTCGGATGGTCCGAAAGATGGGCCTATCGGTTTACCGGCGTCAATCCTGAAGAAGAAACAAACTGGAAGGCCTACACTTTCGGTTTGCTTATGTTCAACCTGGTTGGATTTGTTTTTGTATTTATCATCCAACTTGTTCAGGCTTATTTGCCGTTGAATCCTGCACATCTGCCAAATGTTACCTGGCACTCGGCTTTCAATACTTCAGTCAGTTTTGTAACCAATACCAACTGGCAGGGGTACGCCGGAGAAACTACGTTAAGTTACTTTGTACAGATGTTAGGGCTTACCGTGCAAAACTTTGTGAGTGCAGCAACCGGAATAGCCGTTTTGTTGGCAGTCATTCGGGGAATTTCGCGTAAAACCACCGATAAATTAGGCAATTTCTGGACAGACCTAACACGTTCAACGTTGTATGTGCTATTGCCGCTTTCAATATTGTTTGCCATTATATTGGTAGGGCAGGGCGTAGTTCAAAATTTCAAAACCTGTGAAACGGTTCAAACTCTGCAGGGTGCACAACAAATAATCCCCATGGGGCCTGCAGCTTCGCAAATTGCAATAAAGCAATTAGGCACCAATGGGGGAGGATTTTTTAATGCCAACAGTTCGCATCCTTTCGAAAACCCAACGCCATTCAGTAATTTCCTTGAAATGTTGTTTATTTTGCTTATTCCGGCAGCATTAACATATACTTATGGCAAAATGGTTGGTTCAACACGGCAGGGCTGGACCATTTTCTCGGTAATGATGATTTTATTGATTACGGGATTAAGTATTTCGCTGTATGCCGAATATTCTTCCAATCCCATATTTGGTCATTTGCCATTGATGGAAGGAAAAGAAACCCGCTTTGGAATTACAAACAGCGTTCTTTGGTCAACATCGACAACAGCCGCCTCGAACGGTTCGGTAAATGCCATGCACGACAGCTTGTCGCCTTTAGCCGGAATGGTTGCCGTGATAAACATTATGCTGGGCGAGGTTATATTCGGGGGTGTGGGAGCAGGATTGTATGGAATGGTAATATTTATAATTCTCACCGTATTTATTGCCGGATTAATGGTTGGAAGAACTCCCGAATATTTGGGAAAGAAGATTGAAGCATTTGAAGTGCAAATGGCTATCATTGCAATTCTTGCCCCCAGTTTTGTGATACTTATTTTTACAGCATGGGCTTCAGTAAGCAGTGCCGGACTTTCGAGCCTGAATAACCCGGGCGCCCACGGTTTTTCCGAAATTCTTTACGCATATAGTTCAGCCGCCGGAAACAACGGAAGTGCCTTTGCCGGATTGAATGCCAATACCTTGTTTTATAACCTTACCTTAGGTTTTGGGATGCTAATCGGTCGTTTTGGTGTTATCGTTCCGGTGCTTGCCATTGCCGGAAATATGGCCAGAAAGAAGGTCACTCCGCTTTCGGCAGGTACATTCCGTACCGATAATTGGTTGTTCATGGGCTTATTAATTGCGGTCATTTTAATTGTTGGCGGGCTTACATTTTTTCCTGCCTTATCGCTTGGCCCAATTGTCGAGCATTTGCTTATGGGTAGTGGAATAACCTTTTAATTTTTAATGATATGACAAAGCAGGATACAAGCCTTTTCAATAAAAAGATATTGTTGCAAGCAGCCAAAAACAGTATCATCAAGTTAAACCCGGCATCGTTGATTAAAAACCCTGTCATTTTCATCGTGGCTGTTGGTTCGTTACTAACAACAATAGCGGTGTTTGCAGGTCTTTTTCAGGGTAATTTTTCATCGTTCAGCCTACAAATAGCAATCTGGTTATGGTTTACTGTGCTGTTTGCCAATTTCTCCGAAGCTATTGCCGAAGGACGGGGCAAAGCCCAGGCCGACAGCCTCAGAAATAGCCGGATACAAGCCAAAGCCCGCAAAATGGAGGGCAAACATGAAATTTCGGTTTATGCTACCGATCTTAAAAAAGATGACATCGTGGTTTGCGAAGCCGGAGATGTAATCCCTTCCGATGGCGAAGTAATTGAAGGTATTGCCAGTGTTGATGAATCGGCAATCACAGGTGAATCGGCCCCTGTAATCCGCGAAAGCGGGGGCGACCGTTCAGCAGTCACCGGAGGAACAAAAGTTATTAGCGACCGGATTTTAGTACGCATCACTACCGAACCCGGGAGTACCTTTATCGATCGCATGATTGCACTGGTTGAAGGAGCAAAACGCCAAAAAACACCTAATGAAATTGCCTTATCCATATTGCTTTCAGGCTTATCAATTATATTTCTTTTGGCAGTTGTGACCCTTCCAGCATTTTTCGGCTACAGCCTTTTGGCTTCAGGGTTACCAATGTCTCAAAACCTGTCAATTCCGGTATTGATAGCTTTATTGGTGTGTTTGATTCCCACTACCATTGGCGGCCTGCTTAGTGCCATTGGTATTAGTGGAATGGATCGGCTTTTACAACGCAATGTAATTGCTACAAGCGGCCGTGCCATTGAAGCGGCTGGCGATGTAGATGTACTTTTGCTCGACAAAACCGGAACTATCACTTTAGGGAACCGCATGGCCACCGATTTTATTGCCGACGAAGGGGTTACTGTTGAACAACTAGCCGATGCTGCCCAGTTTTCATCTTTATCGGACGAAACGCCCGAAGGCCGCTCGATTGTTATTCTGGCCAAGGAAAAATTCAATATCCGTGGGCGGGAAATTCACCAACTCAACGCTACTTTTATCCCATTTACAGCTCAATCAAAAATGAGCGGTGTTGACTTTAAAACAGAGGACGGCCAATTCCATCAAATCCGTAAAGGGGCATCGGAAGCCATCCGGACTTTTGTACTCAACAACAATGGTTATTTTCCCCAAAAAATTCAGGAAACTGTATCCGAACTGGCACGCCAAGGTGCTACACCACTAGTGGTTGCCGAAGATAACAAAGTCCTTGGGGTGATTCATCTTAAGGACATTGTAAAAGGGGGTATTAAACAACGTTTTGCCGAACTTCGGAAAATGGGTATTAAAACGGTGATGATTACCGGCGACAACTCCCTTACAGCAGCAGCTATTGCGGCCGAAGCCGGGGTTGATGATTTTATGGCTGAGGCCACACCCGAAGACAAATTAAAGCGCATCCGTGAAGAACAGGCCAACGGCCATCTGGTAGGTATGATTGGCGATGGAACCAACGATGCACCTGCACTTGCCCAAGCCGATATCGGGATTGCCATGAATTCAGGTACCCAGGCAGCCCGCGAAGCTGGCAACATGGTTGATCTCGACAGCAACCCAACTAAATTAATTGAGGTGGTAGAGGTTGGCAAACAATTGCTGATGACCCGTGGTTCGCTTACCACATTTAGTATTGCCAACGATGTGGCAAAATATTTTGCCATTATTCCGGCCATTGCCATTTCGTTGTATTCCGGGAATTCTGGTGTTGGGCCGCTTTCTGCTTTGAATATTATGAACCTTGCTTCGCCTCAGAGCGCAGTTCTGAGTGCCGTTATTTTCAATGCCATTATCATCATGCTTTTGGTCCCGTTGGCTTTAAGGGGTGTACGGTACCGTCCGGTTTCTGCCAATGAAGCATTGACGCGCAACCTCCTGATTTTTGGTTTGGGTGGATTGGTGGCCCCTTTTGTGGGGATTAAACTTATTGATGTTCTTTTAAACCTCTAATAATATCCTTATGGAACATTTGGTGAACAACCTGATTGAACGTCTTAAAACTAGGAGGACGCAGGAAATGATGAAAATAGAAAAGTACAAAGAAGATAGTCTCAAGGATTTGATTTTTATTTCATCGGGTAAAATATTTGAACTGGATGCTATTATTCAGGAACTTAATGAATTGATGGATTACAATATGCTCACAAAAACAAAAATAAAATGAAACAGACCATGTCTGTGATAATTATTGAGACACACACGAGCATGATTAAACGGTGTGCCAAATCGTAACATAGTCATAAATTTTAAACACATGAAAACTCTGGTTATAGCACTTAAAATATTCTTATTCTTCACTGTTTTAACAGGAATTATCTACCCGCTTTTGGTTACAGGAATTGCACAAGTAATATTCCCTGCAAAGGCAAACGGTAGTCTGATTCGTAAGGACAATAAAATAATAGGAAGCGAACTTATTGGTCAACAATTCGATTCGACGATTTATTTCACCTCAAGACCCTCGGCTGTTTCGTACAATCCATTACCATCGGGTGGCTCAAATTATGGATTGACAAATCCGAAACTTATAAACCTGGTAACTGAACGCGAACAACAATTCATGGCGTTTAACGGGCTCGATAGTACGACAGTAATTCCATCGGAGATGCTCTTTGCATCGGCTAGCGGACTCGATCCTCATATATCGCCACAAGCTGCATTATTGCAGGTTGAGCGGATTGCCAAAGCCCGAAATTTTAACAATGAACAGAAACTACAAGTGGTGCACCAGATAACAACACTTACTGAGGCACCCCAATATATTTGTCTGGGTGAAGAGCGAATAAATGTGTTGCTCCTAAACCTTGAATTGGATAGACTTGAATAGTAAACGCACACTAATAAAGTAAGTCATGAAAACTTCAATCAGAAACAAAAATTTTACCTTAGGTATGGTTCTATTCCTAATTATCATTTTGTTTTTATCCGTTTTTTCTGTTTTTTACTTAACCAAATTGTCAAAGAAAACAGCTGCAATTCTTAAAGAAAACCATTATTCTGTTGTTTATGCCCGTGATATGGCAGAACAATTGACAATTATAAATCAGAAAATCGTAAATTACTCCTTATTAAATACCATTGACACTGTTGATATTGATAATGAGTTTGTTTTATTTAATAAATCGCTTTTGCTAGAGAAAAATAACATTACCGAAATTGGCGAAGATACCCTTGTTAGTGAAATTGAATTGAGCTTTATGAATTATCGCAATTCGGTATCCCAAGTTGTAAAATCGCCAACTGAAGCTAGTAACCTTCTTGTATTGCAAAAAGGATTTGAAAACCTGTACCAACAATTGATGCTTTTATCATTAATGAACGAGAAAGCCATTGAGGCAAAAACAGATGATGCCAAAGTTTCAGCAAAGAAATATTCGATACGAATGTCCTTTATTGGAGCTTTTTGTTTTTTAATTGCCTATGCCTTTACTTTTAGCCTCACATCGTATTTTAACGATCGGTTTTTTAACCTTTATACCGGTATCAAAGAAGTTGCTGCCGGCAATTCTCGTGAAAAACTGTATATTGATGGAGCAGATGAACTTGCTGAAATTTCACTGATTTTTAATCAAATGGCCGAGAAATTACATGATCAGATGCAAAATATTCCGCCTTCGTTAAAAGAGACCTCTGAAAATGAGATAATTTTACAGGACGTAAACGAATTGCGGAAAATTCTTTTGCAATTAAAAGTTATTGAAATACGGGCAAATCAGATACTTTCTTCATTTGATTCACAAACAGAACAGTAATTATTCAGTAGATAAACAATTTGCGATCCTAGGGAACTTAAAAATATTATTGCAGATGCAAGGATTTTGAAAACTTCAAATGAACGGATTCATGGAATATTTAGATGATAACCGCCCAAACCCTGATGAACTTTTAGCTTCGTTGATTCACGAGGAAGAAAAAAGTAAACGGGGGAAGCTGAAGATATTCTTTGGTATGTGTGCAGGTGTGGGTAAAACCTATACCATGCTCCAAACGGCACAAGCTGAAAAATTAAAAGGCGCGGATATTATTATTGGGTATGTTGAAACCCATCAGCGAAAGGAGACCGCCGAATTGGCCGAAGGTTTTGAATTGATTCCCCGGAGTGTCCACAAATATAAGTCAACGGATGTTTATGAAATGGACTTAGACGCCATTCTTGCCCGTAAGCCTCAGGTAGTTTTGGTGGACGAACTTGCCCATACCAATGCACCAGGCAGCCGGCATACAAAAAGATACCATGATGTCCAGGAAATACTTGAAAATGGAATCCATGTTTACACCACCCTAAATGTACAGCATCTGGAAAGCCGTTCAGAGACTGTGGCTCAAATTACTGGTATCATTGTCAGGGAAACGCTTCCCGACGAGATTTTTGAAACCGCCGATGAGGTAGAGGTGGTGGACCTCACTCCCGATGAACTATTGCAACGCCTTTCGGAAGGAAAAGTATATTCTCCCGAACGTTCCAAAGAAGCGGTCGAGAATTTCTTCCGAAAAGGCAATATTACAGCCCTCCGCGAAATGGCATTACGGATTGTTGCCGACCGTGTGGATAAGCAGTTGCAGGATTACATGCAACAAAAAAGGATTAAAGGTCCATGGAAATCGGGGATGCATTTGTTGGTGGCAGTAAGCCATACCCAGCAGTCTGCTAAATTGCTCCGGTGGGCAAAAAACCTATCCTATAGCATGGGTGCCGATTTAAAGGCTGTTTATGTGGAAACTGCCCATGAACTTACCTCAAAGGAACGGGAACAACTCGATAAAAATATCAACCTTTCAAAACAGTTGGGAGTCCCATTCCGCATTGTTACCCACAGCGATGTGGTGAAAGCCATTGTTGATTTTGCCCAAAAAGAAAATAGTACCCATATCATTATTGGCAAACCCCGCGAACGGAATTTAGTTACCATGTTGCGGCTTGGCAACTTTGTTAACAGGCTTATCAGGTATAGCGGGAATATTGATGTTTATATTTTGGGCTCCGACTTTCAAGCCAAAGATAAGTTCAAAAACAGGGCTTCCATGCCTTCTTTTACTTCTAACATCAGGCAGTATCTGATTGCATCGCTGGTTGTTTTTTTAACCTCTTTGTCCTGTTTTTTTATAAAAGATTTGATAGGGTATCAGGTAGTTTCGTTTGCTTTACTTATCATGGTTTCTATTTTGGCTTTTTTTTACGGAACAGGCCCCATTTTATTGGCATCAACATTTAGCGCCCTTATATGGGATTTCTTCTTTATCCCGCCTTGGTTTACGCTGCATGTCGATAAACCGGAAGATATGCTCATGTTGGCCATGTTTTTTATCATTGCCCTCCTGAATGGTGTTCTTACCTCAAGGATACGGATTCAGGAGATGAAAACCCGGATACGCGAAGAGCGTACACATGCCCTTTACCAGCTTACCCGTGAACTTTCTAAGGCCATGGGAATTGATGAGGTGATTAAAATATCGAAACAGGATATCAAAAAGTATTTCAACCTGGAAAGTTTACTATTGCTCAAGAATGAAGTGAACTTGTTAGAGAGTGCAAACCAGGAGCCGTCAGTTATTTCATTATCGAACAATGATATGAGTGTAGCAATTTGGGTTTTTCAGCATGCCACTAAAGCTGGTAAACACACCGATACGCTGCCTTCATGTAACTATACTTTTTATCCTTTAAAAGGGAACCAGATGACCCTTGGGGTTATTGCCATTGAGCAGCATAAACCTTTTACCCAGGGAGAAGAACAGTTCTGGGAAACGTTTATTTCTCAGCTTTCAGGCAAAATTGAACGGGAATACCTGCGGAATATGGCCAAACAGGTTTATTTACTGAATGAATCGGATAAACTTTATAAAACCCTGTTTAATTCCATTTCGCATGAGCTGAGGATTCCGGTAGCTACCATTTTAGGAGCTTCCGATACCTTGCTTATGCAAAACTATCCTGTTGACACGCAAAAAAAATTGTTCAACGAAATAAACACGGCTTCCATCAGGTTAAACCGCCTCATCGAAAATCTGTTGAATATTTCGCGCCTCGAATCGGGGCGGTTAACTCCAAGGTTTGATTGGTGCGATGTTCATGACCTGGTGAACAAAGTGACCGAGAACCTCAAACAAGAACTTCAGTATTTTAACTTTCCCATAGTTATTCCGGCTGATATGCCTATGGTACAGATTGATTTCGGGCTTATGGAACAGGTATTGCAGAATCTTGTCCTGAATGCTACCCAGAATGCCCCCATCGGGAGTACCATCCGTGTTAAGTTCTATTTTGAAAATACCATACTCACCATTGAAGTGATGGATCGGGGGAAAGGTTTCCCGGAATCGGAACTGATAGCTGTTTTTAATAAGTTTTATCGTGGCAAAGAGGCAAAAGCAGGAGGGACCGGATTGGGATTATCGATAGTAAAAGGGTTTGTTGAAGCCCATGGAGGAACTGTGGAAGCTAAAAACCGGAAAAACGGAGGAGCTTTGTTCACCATTACCATTCCGGTAAAATCTGTTTCACATTTGCCCGCCAGCCCGTTGGATTAGCTTATCTTTAGGCATCATTAAATGATTGGAGTATGAACGAAACTATCCTGATTATAGACGATGAAGTGCAAATAAGGCGGCTGCTCGAAATAACCCTTTCGGCCAACAACTTTAAAGTTGTGGAAGCAGGAACCGGGAAAGAGGGGTTGTTGTTGGCCGCGTCGGTAAACCCCACCCTGATACTTTTAGACCTGGGGTTGCCCGATACCGATGGATTGGAACTATTAAAAAAACTTAGGGAATGGTACCAAAAACCTATCATCATCCTTTCGGTCCGGAATTCTGAAGAGGATATTGTGAAGGCACTGGATCAAGGGGCAAACGATTACCTGACCAAACCCTTCCGGACGGGTGAATTGTTGGCACGGATAAGGGTAGCTATCCGGCAAAGCCAAAATACGGCCGATCAGCCGGTACTTGAATTTGGAAACCTATCCATTGATTTGGGCAGCCACATCGTGCGCAAAAACAACACCATCATTAAACTTACCTCCACAGAGTTTTCACTGCTGGCCCTTTTGGCAAAAAACGAGGGGCGGGTGCTTACCCATCAATATATTTTAAAAGAGGTTTGGGGAATGGGTTACCTTGAACAGACCCAGTATCTGAGGGTTTTTGTAGCCCAAATCCGTAAAAAAATTGAAGACAACCCGATGCACCCAAACCTTTTAAACACGGAATCAGGAATTGGGTACCGCTTTGGAAGATAGGATTTGATATTTTTGATGCCACAAATGACGGATTCACAGCCCAGACCTGTTTTTATATACTCAGTATCTGGTTTTATTAGATTCATTGGTACATATACAGATTATGATAAAATTGATGCAGAAAAAAATTTGAAAACTATGAATATTAAAGTGATTAAAACCGAAGAAGATTACCAAAACGCATTGCAAAGGCTAGAGGTAATTTTTGAGCCCCGATTGATTCACCAGAAGGTGATAAGGCCGATATTTTGAGCATTCTGATTGAAAAATACGAAGAAGAACATTATCCGATTGAGCCACCTAACCCGATTGAAGCCATTAAGTTTCGAATGGAGCAAATGGACGTGAAAAAAACAGAATTGGCAGAAATAATTGGATATAAAAGCCGTGTTTCAGAGATTTTTAGTAAGAAACGTAAATTGACTTTGGATATGATTTGTCGATTGCATGATAGATTAAAAATACCTTATGAAACATTGCTAGCAGAATATTAAAAAGCACTCTTGCTAACAGCGCTTATACCCAAATCACGTTTAGCTTCGCAGAGCTCCCTTTGATCGGTTCGGAGGTTTTTCGGAGGTTCGGCACCCACTGGCTGTTTTCTCATCGGGGCGACAAAGACGAAGTCACACAATCCCCCGATTTAATATAATTATTACCGTTATTTTACATAAATACATCAATGATTTCACAGGCCAGCGTAGGATATGAAAGTGGATTTGATTGCATCCTGATATATATTTGTGACAATATTTGATGTCCGCCTCTGTGAAAGGATACTGCAAAAGTTTAACTTTTTTAAACACTGCTGACATACAGTTGTCGCAATGGGTTTTTAGTTTTGTGGTAAAAAGATTATGAATTACAAAATTAAAATTCGTAATGCCATTTTAGTTGGCATTGTACCTGCCGTTCTTGAAGGATTGCTTATTCATTTTGCCGACCCGGCAACTAATAAATGGGTAATGATGCAGTCTGTTATATTCTGGTTTGGTTGTGGGTATGTTTGTTACCTTATAGATTTATTTAAAAGTAAGTTATTGACTTCACTTTTGATGACGATCTTATTGTGTTTGCCTTGGTACATTGCACTTTCGATAGTTGATAATAAACCAGTGCATTTGCTGCCATTGATAATTTCAAGCATTGTAATGGGTATTATTATTGGGATTGCCTCTTCAGTACTTAATAAAATTATAAAATAATTGATATCTTGAAATCATATATTTATGTGGCTGTAATTATTGACAATACTTTTAACAACATAAAAAAACCGGAGCCATTGGGTCCCGGTTTTTTTATGTTGCGCGGATTGCGGATACCTGTTATTTCTGATACACACGTACATAATCCACCACCATTTCCTGAGGATAAGCGGTAGAATCGAAACCGGCTGCTGCACCCCAGGTACCACCTACGGCTACATTTAAAATCATGTGGAACCGTTTATCGAAAGGCCATTCTTTGGAGGTTTTGTGTTCGTTTTTAAAGGTAAAATACTTGATGGTATCTACATAGGCACTGTACTCTTCGGGGCCCCATTCCAAGGCATACACATGGAAATTGTCGTGCAAGTCGGGGACACGGATGGTATTATTTTTCTGGGTTCCTTCCACATGGTTATAGGCATCGGTATGGGCCGAGGCAACCACGGTGTCAATCATGTAACCCACGTGCTCCATAATGTCGATTTCACCGCTTTCGGGCCAGCCGCCATATTCCCAATCGGTGGAAAGCATCCAGATGGCAGGCCAAATACCTTTGGCTCCGGGAAGTTTGGCCGAAACCTCGAACCGGCCATACAACCAATCCCCCTTTCCACTGGAAACCAGGCGAGCCGATGAATAATCGCGGTCTTCAATTTTTTCTTTAATGGCTACAATGTGCAAAAAGCCATCCTGCACAAAGGCATTTTCTTTTTTACCCTCGGTGTACCATTGGTATTCCTGATTCCCCCAACGGGATTCATTGCCACGGGTGTCATAACTCCATTTAGTGGAATCGGGCAACCCGTTTACATCAAATTCATCGCTCCAAACCAGTTTGTAACCATCGGCGGCAGCGGTTCCGGATTTGTTTCCACAGTTGCAGCTTGCTAAAGCCAATACCAGGAACAATCCATAAAAAATAGTTTTCATCATTTTAGTAGGTATTAAGTTGTTTAATTTATTCACAATCAAAAATAATTAAATTTTAGTCTTTCAAGATGTATTTTATCCTTTAGTTAGGTCTTTTATCAGCCCATTCATATTTGATTCCTGTACCGATTTTTGAAACCCGGCAATTCTATCTTCGATGACATTGAGTGCCTGAGCTTCTTCGTGAAACAGAAATTCAATCCCTTTTTTATTCATCGCGTTCAGCACATAATCAGTGGTGAGGTTTGAAATATCTCGGGCGGGTATAAAAGCAGGTTCTTTCAACTCCTGGCTGGTGGTCTCGACCAAAATTCGGCATTCCACCAACTCATAAAGCAAATGCCTGACCAAACGGACGGGAATTTTCAGATGCATGGAAATCTGTTGTGCCGTTAACGGAGGTTCGCCCATTTCGAAGTTTTTAACCACGGTGTGCAGCAAATAGAGCGAAATCTTTTGTTTGGAGCGGAGGTTTAGCCCTTTAATTTCGGTTTCATATTCATATTGGTAATGGTTTTGTGCCGAAAAGGAAATTTCGGCTCCAAACAGCACAATCAGCCAGCTCCAATGCAACCAAACCAGGAACAGAGGCAAGGCGGCAAAACTTCCGTAAATGGCATTATACTTTGAAACCCCAATCTGAAAATGGATGTATCCCCATTGCAGGAACTGAAAAGCACTTCCCGCGATAATACCGGCCAACAAAGCAGAGGCAAAGTTTACCTTGGTATTGGGCATCACCATGTAAATAAACAAAAACAATAACCAAACAATGATAAAAGGGATAAGCTGTACAAATGTATAAAGTACCGGGCCTACGTATCCAAAAAAGTTGACATCGGTGGTCATACGGTCCACCCACTCGATTATGAACACCTGCGAGCTGCTCGATAATAACACCAAAACAGGGGCCACCAGCATAATGGCCAAATAGTCGCTGAATTTGCGGAAAAGATAGCGGGATCGTTTTACCTGCCAAATGCTGTTAAAAGCATTCTCGATGTTGCCCAGTACCTGCATCACGGTCCAAAAAAGAAAAACCAGGCCGATACCAAAAATCCAACCTCCCTGGACACTGTTCAGCATATTGCCGGCAAAACCGATGAGCCAGGTGGCTACCTCTTCCTGGCCCTTCAGGTTCTGTTCTAAAATAACTTTAAGTTTTTCTTCAAAACCAAACCCTTTGGCTACCCCAAAACCCATGGCCAATATTGGAACAACCGATAAAATGGAATAAAATGTCAAGGCCGACGCCCGTAAGCTTACTTTGTCTTCGTTAAACCCCCGATAGGCCAGTGAAAAGGTACGGATTGTCTTAATTATAATCCGTCGATGCCAGCTCAGTTGCTTTAAATCCACTTTCCAAATACCATGCGTGACATAGTTCTTGCTTTTAAGAATGAGGTTTTTGAGTTCTTTAATCGGTAGTACCATGTTCTAGTTTTTGTGTGTTTCTAAAATACAAATTCCAACGGATAGACAAATCAATTCGGCAAATTATTTAATTCTCGATATAGATATGGTGATTGGAACCGGAAAAATGATTTTTTACGAAAATTCTGTCCGTTTATATGGAACAAAATTACCTAAAAACATTTGATAAAATAAGTGTTCCCATTTTGTACGAGAATTAGGCAAAGAAATGATATTAAAAACAACTGCCACGGGTTATTTTTTTATTGATTTGTGTATGAATTACTGACATTGATAAGTCATCCGTTAGGTTTTTGCTAAAATTTATCAAAATCCAAAACTATTTTCCAAATTATTGGTTTCATGAGGTTGGTTTTTTGATCGTATATTGCGCTAACAAAATTTAAAATATATAATAGCCATATTAACCGACAAATGGTCGGGGGTTGACTTAATAATTTGGTTTACAAACAGGTCAGGCCTCAGACTTTGGAATAAATGATAAATTAATAGACAAATTAAATTGTACAAAAATGGATTTGGAAAAACTGCTTTCATACAATCCCGTGTTATTGGCTCTTGTGGCAACCCTTTTTACCTGGTTTGTCACAGCCATGGGGGCATCTATGGTTTTCTTCTTTAAAACCATCAATAAAAAGATATTAAATTCCATGCTGGGATTTGCGGCAGGAGTAATGATTGCGGCGAGTTTCTGGTCGTTGCTAAAACCGGCCATTGAGATGGCCGAAGAAAATGGAACACTTCCCTGGGTACCTGCTTTGGTAGGTTTTTTATTGGGTGGTGCTTTTCTGTTACTGGTAGATAAGTTGCTGCCTCACTTACACATGGGGCTTTCCACCGATAAGGCGGAAGGATTGAAAACCACATGGCAGCGTAGCATTCTTTTGGTCTTGGCTATTACCCTGCATAACATTCCCGAAGGTTTAGCTGTTGGAGTGGCTTTTGGTGCTTTAGCCAACAATCCCGATGTAGGGATGCTGACAGGGGCCATTGCGCTTGCCATAGGTATTGGCTTGCAGAATTTTCCTGAAGGAGCAGCCGTTTCCATTCCATTGCGGAGGGAAGGCCTTTCGCGGTTAAAAGCATTTAATTACGGACAGCTTTCGGGGGTGGTAGAGCCCATTGCCGGTGTTTTTGGAGCCTATCTGGTGCTTACCATCGAACCACTATTGCCTTATGCGCTTTCGTTTGCTGCCGGTGCCATGATTTTTGTGGTTGTGGAGGAATTAATCCCCGAATCGCAGACCGGAAACGAAACCGACCTTTCCACCATTGGGGCCATGCTCGGGTTTGCTACCATGATGCTTCTGGATGTGGCTTTGGGGTAATCACTATGGAATGAATCCGGAAAATAGGGGGGCCTTCTCTGTTATCAGTTATTGCATCTCTGTGCTAAAATTGAAATTTTTGCGATTGGAAAGATGGGTTTTACTGGAAAAATGCAATCTCTAAACCAAGAGGCTCTACGTTGATCAGTGGGTAGGGTTTTTTAAAAGCTCTTGAACAGAAACTCTGTTTTCTATTCCAATTTTCTGTCATTTCATTAAAAGCATTTTCAAAATAACCGCACGGAGATTTGGGGATTTAAGGAGTTAATTGAATAAGTGACATTTGTAAAATGGATCCCTATCAGCAGAGTTGGACCCTATTCTTCTTTCACCAAATAAAGCCGGTTATCTTCAACCTTATAATAAAGCGGTGCCACCTGAATGTTTGGGTAGCGGTTCCGAAGGCGTTTCGACTCGCTCAATACAAATTCCAGTTCATTGCCGATTTCGAACAAGGGGGCAAAGTGGATAAAATGTTCCTCAGCCTGCTTCTGGTTCCATCCGGCATAGTCAACCAGCCCTTGAATGAACTCATTCTTACGCGAAAACAGGTTGACCATTCCACAATGGTTGTGAGCCAGTAGCACAATATGGCTTATTTGCCCCACAGCAATGGCATATGAAACTTTAAACTCGCTGTGACGCAAATTTGCACCGCCCGAACGGATGATGTAGGCAAAATTATCGGGCATATGAAGGTGTTTGCGGTTGTCCATGCACATGCCTACAAGCAACTGGGCTTTTTCAAATGTATCGAACTGCCGGCCCAGGTTGTGGTACTCAAAAAGCCATTCAATGGGGGTATTGCGGTATTCAGGAAAGATGTCTTCTTTGGAATCTATTGATATGATCTGGTTCATTTTTTTTAGTTTCTGGTTTCCAAACACCAAAAATGCAAAATTGTTTCTACAATAGAAACCAATTAATGAAATGGATAAATACTCATACTCATTTTTTATATTTGGAAATTATGTAAAAGAGTCATATATTTGGTTGCCCTGCTTCTGAGAAGTTTGATTATAGGTTTCTTTTATATTATATATCATTGATTTGCATTTTATTTCATTTTTTATTACTATCGCTAATTACCCATCTATGTGTCCAAATAATAATCGGCTGGTTAATAAGTTTTTTAGTTTTTGGGACAAAACCCCAGCCTTTGCTTTCATTGCAACCTTTGGTTGGTTTTTGTTGAACCCTTCCGTGAGTCAGTCCCAATATATGCAACATTCGGTGTTTTTGAACACCGGAAATTCAGCTTCGGTTACCATCGGCACCAAAACCCTTATTATCCAGCAATGTATTGGGCAAGAGGGCTGTATTGGTACCTTTTATAATAATGGCTATATTCTCAGGCAGGGATTTCTTCAACCTACTGCTTCGCCACTTTCAAAATCAATAAATCCAAAGGAACTCGTAACCCTGTTTCCAAATCCGGTGAAAGATGAGATCCAACTTGATATTAATCCGGAACTTAATGGTGAATTAACCATTCATCTTTACGATATATGTGGCAAAATGCTTTTTACCGGAAACTATTCCTCTTTAACTAAAATAAAGCTCGATTTTATATCCCCCACAGCCGGAATGTACTTAATTGAAGTACGTTCAGGTCAAAAAAATTACACCATTAAACTTATTAAAGAATAATTATGAAGCATTTGATTTTTCTTGGTTTCTTATTATTGATGCTGACCCATGTTCAGAGTCAACAGATTTATCTCGATTTGGGAAAAACCTTCTCACAATTTGATTATAAAAACACGGAAGGCGAAAAACTGGAAGGCCTGTTGGGTTCGAACCAAAACAACCTTGGGTTAGGCTATCGTATGAGTATTTTAAAAACCGGATGGCATTTTTTGGGCGGTGTTTCGTATCAAAAATATGGCGCCAAAGGAAGCGACCAATCACTGGGAAATTATTACGAATGGGATGCTACGCTTTTAGGTGCCAATGTAGGAATTGATTACGAATTCTTTAAACCCGAGTTCAATTACAGTGAACGGTACCGTTTTACCCTTTATTTGCGGGGAATGGCTGCAACCGAGTTTTTAATGCAAGGAACCCAAATAATGAACAGCCAGATTTACGATCTCAAGAAAAAGGAGGAGTTCGATCAACCCTTTCTATTTCTCCGTGGAAGTATCGGTGCCAAATACTACCTTTCGAAGGTATTAAGCGTGTATGCACAATATATGGGTGGAAAAAGCTTCCTGTTTTTTGGCAATTACAGCAACAAAGAGCAGCTACGCATTACCACACATAGTTTTAACATTGGTATTTCTATTTGTTTGACCAACAAGGGTGGATGACCCAAATAAAGCGCCTCTTTTCGATAAAAGACCCGTTCCAAATGAAATAAAAATATGAATAATTTTTTACCAATATGAAAGCATTTTTAGTATTTACCCTCTGTTTTTTTGCTGTTGCACTGCTAAATGCACAAAATCAGGGAATCAGCTACCAGGCAGTCATTATTGACCAAAATCCTCAGGAAGTTCCCGGGGTTGATATCGAGGGAAATATTCTGCCCAACCAGCCGCTCATGGTGCGTTTTACCATTTTAGATGCCGCAGGTACCATCAATTATCAGGAAGAACATACCACCACTACCGATGCCTTTGGTATGATCAATTTAATTATCAGCCGGGGTGAAGTAACCTCAGCGAGTCCAAATACTTTTATAGAAATTGACTGGGATGGATCGCCCAAAGATTTGAAGGTAGATATTAGCCTTGGCAACGAAGATGTTTTTTATATGGATTTTAGCTACCAGGAACTGAATTTTGTACCCTATGCATACCATAAAAATATTACCGCCACAGGTACCATGAGTATAGATGGAATGACTACCTTAAAAAGCCGTTTAGATGTTACCAACCAGAGTCCGGTATTTTTAACAGGAGATTTGACCGTTGAAAAAACATCGACCCTAAACAGCCAATTAACCGTAAATGCTACCAGCCAATTAAAAGGCCAGGTAACCATTGAAGCCAATGTGGATGGCGATAAAACGAAATATGAGTCGTATCCGTTGCGGGTTCAGGGAAGCAATCAGGGAATAGCCATTAAAGTAGATGGATCGCGGAACAGCGATAATAATTTTATCACCTTTATGGATGCCGAAAATATTCAGGGACGGATTGAAGGACAAACCACCGGAGAACTATTATCGGATCCTGAATATATTTTCGATAATGTTCTATTTGCCAATAGCCTAATTGTAGCGAGTGTCGATGTAGCCAAAGCTGTGGTAGGTGTTGTTTCGGCATCCACCTCATCGACCGTTTGCGTGGGATTAGGAGCCTGTGTTACCGCACCTACCCCATCGCTCATTATTGGAGCTGCTGCCCAATTGGTAATGGATATTGCCAATCTGGCATTAAGTATTGCCGAACCCATCATCTACAATGTTTCTGTTCATTCTAACATTGGCATCACATACCAATCGGGTGCCGGCGATTATGCCGAATGGCTCCCAAAGCAAATTGTTACCGAAACTTTCGAATCGGGCGACATTGTGGGCGTTAAAGGAGGTTATATTTCACATAGTACAGCCAATGCAGAACTTATTTTAGTTATTTCGCACAATCCAATTGTTTTAGGTAATATGCCCCAACAAGGAAAAGAGTCCAATTATGAAAAAATTGCCTTTATGGGACAAGTTCCGGTAAAAGTTTTCGGAACAGTGAAACCGGGTGATTATATTTTAGCAAGCGGTAACAACGATGGATACGGAATTGCACGTTCTCCCGAAAAAATGGAATTGAAGGATTGCCAACGGATTGTTGGCACCGCATGGTCGGGGTCTGATACTCCGGTGAATTTTGTAAATGTGGCTGTTGGGATGCACGGTAACAGCATCTCAAAACTTAGCCTTCAGCAAGAACAAACCATTCAGAAACAACAAACCGATATTGAAAAACTAACCAAACAACTCAATGCCATGAACCAGGTTCTGGCCCAACTGGTACCCGAATATGCATCGCAAATGCAATTCACCAATGATGAGGCAAACCAAAATGAAACCCCTGAAAATACCACCGATAAATCGGGTGTGGGAAAAACCATTGTCTATCATGCCATTACTACCGATTATCTGGAACAGGGGATTGATTTGGCCGAACAGATCATGAAAGAACGTGGAATTGATTTAACAAACCACCCCTTTTTTTCAAAATTATATTCCGATCCGGATTTTAAACAAAAAACCATTGACGAAATGAACAGTTACATTCAAGACGAGCGGACAAAACGTTTTCAAAACGATTTGCAAACAGGAGCCAATGTTATTATGGAATAATCTGTTTAAATCAGAATAATTTAAGCACTAAAGAAATATACCAATGACCATTGCAAAAACTATAAAAAAATTATTTGGATTGCTGGCAATTGTTAGCTGTACCATGTGTGAAGACAAAGATTCGGGACAGATACCAACCGTTATTACAGGTTCGGTAAATGATATTTATTCCACTTCGGCCAAAGCTGGTGGAAAAGTAACTTTTGATGGAGGAAGCGCCATTACCGATAGGGGAATCTTTTGGGGAGATCGAACAAGTCCTGATTCTTCGGGAACCCAGGTATCGTTAGGTACCGGAGTTGGAACTTTTGAAACCACGTTAACCGGCTTAATTTCAGGGACAAAATATTATGTGAAAGCTTACGCAATAAACAACCTGGGAATGGCTTTGGGTACAGAAACCTTTTTTACCACCCAAATTAACATGCCGGTGGTAGAAACTTCGGCGGTAAGCGAATTAACTCCCACATCGGCAAAAGTTGGTGGAACCATTACCGACGATGGGGGCCACGAGATAACCGCCCGAGGAATTTATTGGGGAACACAGGCAAATCCCCGGTTGAATGGAACATCTATTGAATTAGGAACTGGTACCGGAGATTTCTCGGTTACCCTCGAAGAACTTTCCCGTGGTGTTACCTACTATGTAGTGGCTTTTGCTACCAATGTAAAAGGAACCTCATTGGGTTCCGAAATCAGTTTTAGTACCGAAGCTGTTGTTCCCGAAGTTTATACATCCACCGTTTTAAATATTGCCACCCATTCGGCCACTATTGGAGGAAATGTTGCCACCAACGGAGGTTCCGAGGTAACCGAATGTGGCGTTTATTGGGGTACTTCGGCGAATTCTGAAACATTCGGAACAAAATGGACCATGGGTACCGGAACAGGCTATTTTTCTGATTCACTGGGCGGTTTAACTCCCGGTGTTACCTATTATGTAAAAGCATTTGCCACGAATACCATAGGTACTGCTTATGGAAATGAAACGAGTTTTATAACCCTGGGTGAGGCTCCAATGGTACTGAATCTGGGTGCTATGGATATTACTCCCTCAGGTGCCACTCTAAGAGCAAGTGTTACCTCGAATAAATTACTTACCACAGTGACCTTCGAATATGGCCTTACCGATTCTTATGGAAATACCCTATTGGCAACAGAAAATCCCAATACTGAGCAGGAAGATACCATTTTGGCTACGCTTACAGGACTAAGTGTAGAGGTTACCTACCATTTTAGGGTAAAAGCTGAAAATGAATTGGGGGTGGCTTATAGCACCGATACTACCTTTACTACTGTGTTAACAGGCATTACCGGAAGTATTTCCGATGCCGAAGGGAATAATTATGGAACCATTGGTATTGGCCACCAGATTTGGATGACCAGCAACTTAAAAACCGTGTTGTTCAACGATGGTGATTCTATTCCATCCATAACTGCCGATTCGCTCTGGAGCGGAATGAATAGTGCGGGGTATTGCTGGTACCTGAACGATGAGGGTTATAAAAATACCTATGGAGCCCTTTATAACTGGTACACTGTGAATACCCAGAAAATTTGTCCTACCGATTGGCATGTGCCAACAGAAGCTGATTGGACTGAATTGGTCGATTATCTGGGCGGTGGCAGCAAGGCAGGTGGATTACTGAAAGAATCGGGAACCAGCCATTGGAAAACACCCAACGAAGGGGCTACCAATGAATATGGCTTTACGGCGCTGCCTGGCGGTAAACGACTCGATAGTGGGGAATTCGATTTTATGCAAGTGGAAGGTAATTTCTGGAGTTCCGAAAGTTTCAGCACCCAAAATGCCTTTTACTTATATCTGCTCTATAATTATCCGAACTCGTTGCAGAATTATGCCAATAAAAAGAGTGGTTTTTCGGTACGATGTGTGAGAGATTGATACGCGGAGGGTGCTAATCTAAGACCTGATAGGTTTTTAAAATTTGACCATGTAGGGTTTTTATTATAATTTTTATAATGGTAAATAAATATAATTAAACCTAATCATACATGTCTATAATTTTATTACAACTGCGGTTATATAGCCAAATTGGGATGCTAAAACGCAATTAAGTTAGTATTAAATTAAAACTATACGAAAAATAAAGGTCATATGGAAATTATAGCTAAGAGAGGATTTATAAATTTAATTGAAAAACCCAAGTTTGAAGACATAAAATATAATGATAATATCAAGAATCTTTCAGATGGTTATTGGGTTTACGATGCATTAATTCAAGAACTTGAAAAAAACAACTGGATACGTTTTGCACCAGGATTTAAAGCCGGAGTTTATGGACATTCGGAACATAAATACTGTATAAAGATTTTAGGAATGGGTGTTGGAGATGATCCAAAGTATTTTTGCGAAAAAGGAAATTATATTGAACATGAACGAAACATGATGATGAAATTTCGCAATAATAAATTCACTTTTTTACCTGAAGTATTAACACAAGAAGATTCAATAAGATTTTTAGTAGAAGAATGCAAAATTTCTAAAAGTCAAGCGGAAGAGCGGTGCTTTAAAAACGACATATTGATAACAGAATATATACCAGGCATTGCAATGGCAACTCAAACGGGACAATTTTTAGATCAAATCTTGAATGTTGGGTATTTTTCAGAGGAAGTAATATTTGAAATGGAAGCTTCATTGTATAAATTAAAAGAGGAGTTAGATTGTGCAAATAGATTGGGTCTATTACACAACGACCCAATGCCTCCTAATATAATCTTTACAGTTGATAAGAATGAGAGGATTATAGCAAAATTAGTGGATTTTGAGTTGTCCCAAGATATAAATGTTTCTTCACCCTCATTTGTTGATAATTCGGTGAAAGAGCAATATAAAGAACGTGATGTACCTTTAAACAATCAAACTGGTAAATACAAAAAGAATCTTGATCAGCATTTAATGGAACTTTCAATTGAGTTGCTACAAAATTTACCTTTGCACATTAGAAAACAAAAAAAATTAGAAACTATTTGGGATTCTATTTCAATAACGATTCCATTTGTTGGAATAGGAATTAATTTAGGCGGAATGGAGAGACATCTACGAAAAACAAAAAACTAAAGTACATCTTGAGTAGATGGGGCTGATGGTAGAATGACCGCCAGTATACCTCACACTACCGTATGTACGGGTATTGTATATGGCGGTTCCTTAAATTATATGAAACAGTGGATAACTGTTGCACAGTGGAGGAGGCTTTTTGATATGTCTCAAGTAGAGAAACAAAAACCCCGCTTTTTAAACGTTCAATGGTGATGGTGTACCAGGTATAGGGCTTTGAACAGTCTCCTATCCTCACATACGTATCCTGCTCCAAGCAAAAACATGTCCATGGTCAATTCCTAAGTAGATCAGGCTTCGCTTTACCTTTTCAGGTTTCTTCCAATGGTGCCAAATGCAATAGTGTAGGCGGTTTCATAGCCAACCATCAAGTTTGCTGGGTTTGTTTGCATGGTACGACAACATGGAACTGGGCTTACCCAATACAACCAACAACCAGCCTGAAGGGAACATTTACTGATTTAAAAACAAGTTTCGGAATCACAACGGACTGATTTGCAAATGAAAAGAAAAGTTTATTAATGAGTTTTTAAAGGCATCTACTCTCAAAGTATCATAAAAAAAGAAAACCGACATAAACCAGCTTTCTAATATTTCTGATAGGTTGCTTAAAATGAAGTGAAGAAAAATGTCCATTACTAAAAAGTCACTTTAAAAAAAACATTAGAAATGTTTATTACGCCACAAATTAGGATAATCTATAATTGAACTTTCTAAGTAAAACACGTAGATAAAATTTAGTAATCCCTTTATTGTTTCAATTGCTTATTAAATCTAGTTTTAAGAAAAACCTTAATACTTAAAATTGAAATTTATGTTGAATACAATTTTGTTAAATGCTGGTACAATAGATACTGGTTCTACTGGTTTCATGTTGCTTGCAACCAGTTTAGTAATGCTGATGACACCCGGATTAGCATTTTTTTACGGTGGTTTAGCAACCAAACGAAATATTCTGGCAATTATGATACAAAGTTTTGTATCGTTAGGATGGACTACTGTTTTGTGGGTGTCTTTCGGATATTCGCTATGCTTTAGCGGCGGCGAAGGTGGAATAATCGGAAATTTGGATAAAGCTTTTTTATCTGGAATTTCGATAGATACTTTATGGGCTGGTAATGGAAAAATTCCGGAAATAGTATTTATTGCCTATCAAATGATGTTTGCAATTATTACTCCGGCTTTAATTACAGGTGCATTTGTAAACCGTGTAACCTTCAAATCGTATTTTATATTTTTAACTGTCTGGCAAATATTGGTGTATTATCCATTTGTGCATATGATATGGGGTGGTGGATTATTGGCACAATGGGGTATATTAGATTTTGCTGGTGGTATTGTTGTTCATGCAACAGCTGGTTTTGCCGCATTGGCTTCAGTATTGTATGTTGGTGCAAGAGTAGATCGTAATTCTACCCCCAATAGTATTCCATTGGTAGCCATTGGTAGCGGTTTATTGTGGTTTGGTTGGTATGGATTTAATGCCGGTAGTGAATGTCAGGTTGATAATATAACCTCTCTTGCATTTTTAAATACAGATATTGCCGCATCATTTGCAACGATGTCATGGTTATTAGTGGAATGGATTAGGGAAAGGAAACCAAAATTTATTGGATTATTAACTGGCTCTATTGCAGGTTTAGCAACAATTACACCTTGTGCGGGGTTTGTTCCTATTTGGGCTTCACCTATTATTGGAACTGCGGCTGGTGTCATGTGTTATTTGGCTGTTCAATTTAAAAATAAAATGAAATGGGACGATGCACTTGATGTTTGGGGAGTTCACGGAATAGGTGGGGTTTTTGGAACCATTCTGCTCGGTATTTTTGCGTCAAAAGCTATTAATGCAGCAGGTACTGACGGTTTAATTTATGGCGGCGGATTATTTTTTGTAAAACAAATTATTGCTGTAACCGTAGCATCTGTTTATGCTTTCATTTTTACGTATTTAATGCTTATAATTATAAATAAAGTAACCCCTGTAAAAGTATCGCAAGACGATGAAAAGGTAGGATTAGATAATGCCTTACATGGCGAAAAAGCCTATGATGACGGAGTATTATAATTTCTGCATTTGAAGATAAATTAAAAGGCTGGCTATTTATAGTCGGCCTTTTTAATAATTTTGCTTACACTAAATAAGCTTGAGTGTTTAAAAAATCAATAACAAAAAAATTCATGTTTCTCTACATAATAGTGGGGATTTCGTCGCTTTCGTTAATTGGCTTTTACTCATATTTTAAAGCAAAACAGGCTCTTTTGCAAAGAGCTATTGAACAACTCAACTCAGTAAAAGAACAAAAAAAGATACAAATCGAAAATTATTTGAATTCACACATAAAGAACAATATTGAACTGAATTCAAATGAAATAAATGAAATAATACTTGATACCATCCAGACCAATGGATTGGGTAAATCAGGCAAAATATATTTGGTTGGCGATGATTATTTCCTGAAAAGTAAATCACTTTTCTCTTACAATTCGATGCCCCCAATTAAAGCAAACACATTAAGTGTTAATCTTGCTTTTAAACACGGTAAAGGAAACGGAGTTTATCCAGATTACAGAAATATCCTTTGTTTAAGTGCTTTCGATAAATTAGATGTAATAGGATTAAAATTGGTATTAGTCGCTGAAATTGACTACGACGAGGCCATGATCCCAATTTCAAATTTGCGTAACGATTTGATTTTTGTTTCGATAATTGTTTTAATACTCATATTATCAATAGCCCAAGTAATAACATCGGATATAATAATTCCGATTGTGAAATTGAAAAATGCGGCCATAAAGATAGGGAAAGGTAATTTTAATGAAAAGGTAGTTATTAACTCAGAAAATGAATTTGGTGTTTTGGCATCAACTTTTAATCAAATGATTGATGATATTCAAAAAAACACATTGGAATTACTCGACGAGAAGACCAAACGGATTACGGCATTGTTCGATGGGCAAGAATTTGAACGTCATCGCATATCCCGTGATTTACACGATGGGCTTGCACAACAATTGATTGCAATAAAGATGATGCTTGAAAATTTAATAAGCAAAAAAGAATTGGCTGACGAAGTTAAAATAAACGAATTAAAAACACAGATCAACCATTCTGTTGATGAATTGCGCAAGATTTCATATGATTTAGCTCCTGCCGGTATTATGGAATTTAGCTTGGAAATTGGTTTAGAGAATTTATGTAGGCAAATACAGAAAAATGTACAAATTCAAATTGATTTTTCGGCTTATGGCGATTTTACTGATTTAAGCCAAAGAACAAAAATTTATCTTTACCGTATTGTGCAGGAGGCATTGAATAATGTAATTAAACATGCAAAAGCTTCTCAGGTTTTAATACAACTCACTGACACTAATTCAAATTTAGTACTGATGATTGAAGATAATGGGAAAGGGTTTAATTATGATACAAATAACCTAGGGTTAGGCAAAGGTTTATTTAACATGAGGGAAAGAAGTATATTATTGAACGGAACTTTTGATGTTGAAACATTTCCAGGGAAAGGAACAAATATTCGTGTGAAAGTAACTAAACTACAGGAATATGGAAAAAATTAGGATTCTTTTGGTTGACGACCATCAAATTATTCGCGATGGGGTGAAAACCATGATAATAGATGAACCTGATATTGATTTTGTAGGATGCGCTTCGAATGGATCAGACGCTTTGGAAATGGTAAAATTGTACCTGCCAGATATAGTTATTAGTGATATTTCAATGCCAGATATGAATGGTATTGAACTTACTGCTAGAATTTCAGAATTGAATAGTAGAACTCAAGTTCTTATTTTATCAATGTACACCACCGATGATTATATTTATAACGCAATAAAATCAGGGGCAAAGGGAATATTGCCTAAACAAGATACCAACAAAGAAATGCTTTTGGAGGCGATACGGGTTATTTATTCCGGTCATGAATATTACTCCCCAAATATTTCAAAGAATCTGATGAAAAACTATTTGAGCATTGTAAAAAAAGGTAGCCATCCTGAAAACTTCAATAAATATTTTTTAACACAGCGAGAAAAAGAAATACTAAAATTTTATGTAGAAGGTTTTTCAAATCAAGAAATTGCCAATAAATTAAATATTAGCATACGCACGGTTGAAACTCACAAAAACAATATTATGCAAAAATTTGGATTTAAAAGTACGGTTGAAATGGTAAAATTTGCCTTGAAAAATAATCTAGTAATATTATAATTATCATTTACTTATAACAACTTAATGAACTATTAGGTTATACAATTAATTTTACCCTAAGTTTATCTTTAGGAAGCAAAATTTGCCGAGCTAAATGATTTAGTTGAGGTTAATTCCGATATAGAAATTATATTCAAAATTTTAATGTTTTGAAATATAATTTCTTAAACGGTTACGCATTTCTAATGGGTATTTTGGGTTTAAGAACAATTATTGTAAAGCTTTTAAACGAATGCTTAGACTAATTCTATGAATCGCAACTATCTACTTTTAAGTTTACTGGTAACCATTTCATCTTCAATTCAGCTTTATGCACAGGAAAATGAAATTGGTTATTTTAAATCCGGTTATTTGGGGGCCCGGCAATCCTTCCGCGAGAAAGCCCACGAAATTCAAAATAAATATCCCGAAAGCCGCATCTACACTGTTCAGGTGCCAAGCAAAACCGACAACGATTTAACGGTGGATTTACTTTATATTCCAGGACCGGAAAAGCAGGAAAAGCTCCTGATCATCAGCTCCGGGGTTCATGGAATCGAAGGTTTTGTTGGGAACGCGGTCCAATCCATGTTTATCGATTCGTTTATTGACGATGATCTGCTTGCTGAAACGGGAATAATGCTTATTCATTCCGTAAATCCCTACGGTTTTAAGTATTTACGGCGTGTAAGCGAAAACAACGTGGATCTTAACCGGAACTCATCTGTGGATAGTGCCACATATTCCATTGTCAACGAAGGTTATCCAAAACTATATTCATTTATTAATCCCAACGGAAAGGTGAATACAAGGAGTTGTGGAAACCGGATGTTTAAAATACGTGCCATTTTTAAAATTATTAATGCCTCAATGCCGGTATTGCGGCAGACTGTTTTGCAAGGACAATACCAATATCCGAAAGGTTTGTATTTTGGCGGAAAGACTTTTGAACCCCAGATTCAGGCATTAACCCCTTTAATTGATTCCATTTGTGAGCCCTACAAGATAATCTTTACCACCGATCTGCATTCAGGATATGGGGAAAGGGGGAAATTGCACCTTTTCCCTAACCCTGTGGATTCCTTGACACGTAGCCGGATGGAACCTATTTTTGCAGGTTATCCTATTGACTGGGGCGATACAAAAGATTTTTATACAGTAACGGGCGATTTTGTGAATCTTACTGGCGAATTGAATCGCGGTAAAATATTCATTCCCATGACTTTTGAATATGGAACCATGAACAGCCAGACCACCAAAGGTTCATTAAATTCCATCCGGATTATGGTTTTAGAAAACCAGGGACATCAATTTGGATATAGGCATGAGGCCGATTCGGTAAAAGTTAAAAACGATTTTATCGAAATGTACAACCCTTCGTCGGAGGAGTGGCGGTTAAAGGTTATAACTGATACCTGGAACATGTATAAAACCATTTTACCAAGGTTCCTTAGCATCGATTTTTATAAAGAATAATCAAACCAGTTGAACTAGTGTCAGGTTAGCATGCATTTGCATCAATTCACCCCGGTGACTCCGGGTGCGAATATAAGGCACAATGCTATTATCAAAAAGTCACCGGGTGAATATTACCCGCTTTTTTATATTTGATTTGCCACTAGATAAATACCAGCTTTTTGTTATCAATCACGGAATGGGAAATTTCCAGGGTAGATATGGATTTCTGAGTAAAATATCTTTCAATTTCCAAATATGATATTCCCTGGGCAAAACCCAGCAGAAAACCGCCTCCGCCCGAACCACATAGTTTGACACCTACATACGGTCTCAGGTCTTTCGCAATTCCGTTAAGGAGTGTTTTGTTGGGAAACATCGCTGGCAAAAATTGTTGCTCAAACTGACAGAATTGCCTGATAATCTGAAAAACTTCCCCGGATTGCTGGAGCAGCATCTGCACACATTGGTCATTCAATGTCATGAATGCGCTCAACCGTTGAGGTTCATTTCCCGATTTTTGAAGGAACGAAGTTACCAACCCTTTGGTATGGCTGGGCTTTCCGGAATCAATCAAAAAAACGTGCAGGTTCTCAGGTAGCCGGAATTCAGTTGTATTTAACCTGGCATTCAAACAAATGGGTTGATTTATGAACGAAACCAACGGATCGGTCCCGGAACTTTTTCCATGAAAGAAGGATTCCAACTGGGACAGATCGGTTTTTACAAATGTCAATCCGGGTTTTTCAGGAATCTGAAAATAATTGGCATACAAGGCGGCAACCAAAGCCCCCGAACTCCCCAATCCATAACCTTGTGGGATGTTGCTTTCAAAATAAATTCCTCGGGCTATATCCTGTTTCAGCTTCTCGATATGGCAAGAATAATGAAAAGAATGCCTGGCAATCCATTCGGCTATTTTTACAATAACCGCGTTCGATTCCTGTTGCTCCGGAGTTATATCAGGGATTACCGGTTTCGCCAATTTCCCTGCAAATTTTGGAAAGGGGATGGCCAATCCCATCGCACCCTTTAAAAGCGCATATTCGCCAAACAAAATGATTTTACTGCTGAATGCCTGCATTTGTTTTTTTTAATTACATGCCGTCTGATGACTTTAAGTCACCGGACGATTATAGAAATTTATTGATCCTCGTTACAGGGTTCCTTTTATCAATACTGGTCCGTGGCCCACTTTATCGTCAATCCATTGCTGTTGCTGGCATAAAGGAAGCAAATCACTTTGTACAAAGCCAAGGACCTCGTTCCGGTTCAGTTCCGGGTAAATGAAATGGACATTGGCACCGGCATCAAGGGTAAAACCGGCAGGAATCAGCGTTTCGCGCCGGAACTGCCTTATTTTTTGAATGAGAGCCAACGTGTTGGGTTCCATCAATAGATAGGATGGGTTGCCGGTCATCATCATCGCATGTAGCGATAATGCCTCTACCTCTGCCAATAAAATAAAATCCATCTGTTCCCCTTTTTCAAGTATCTCCAGCATCAGGTGGGTATTCTTATTCGATTGCGAAAACTTTGATTTGGCAAACGGGTGTTTCTCCATCAGCCGGTGGCCGGCCGAACTGCTTACCTGTTTTTCAGACTGTGAAACCAGCAACACGGCATCGCCATAAGTTTTAAATACCGGATGAATCCGTTCATTGATGGGTACGGCATATTCATTGGTAAAAGGGGGGTAGTTTTTTAAAGATCCCCAAAGGGTGTATCCCGCATAAATACTCCGTGAGGCACTTCCCGAACCCAATCGGGCAATGTAGGAGGCCTTTTGGTGGAAGTCATTCATAAACTCCAGCTTGCCGTTCAGCTTTTTTTCAAGAGAGACCAAACATAACGCCAAAGCGCTCATGGCACTGGCCGAACTGGCAATTCCCGATGAATGAGGAAAACTGTTACTCGATTCAATATGCAGATGCAGCCCATTTAACGACGGAAAGTAACCCGTTACGGAATCGATAAACGCAGCGATCCGTTTTTGGAATTTTGGGTTCTCTTTGCCCTCGAACCTGAAATCTAAACTGACTCCGGTATCTTGATGCCCTCCGGAAAATTCAATCAAAGTTTCGGTATATGCGGCTTGCAGCGAAAAACTGATGGATGGGTTTGAGGGGATTTGTCCGGCTGTCTTTCCCCAGTATTTAATTAAAGCTATGTTTGATGGACTGCGCCAGGTTATTCTATTCATTGTTAGTATGTTAATATGAAAATTTGTTAATAAGCAAATATGAAAATTTGTTAATGTGAAAATGAATTAATACAATAATCTGCAAATCTACTAATTTGTTTATTTGCTAATATACTAATCAGCTAATTAACAATTGTCCGAGTTTTAGAACCGTAGGAAATCCTTTTTGTTCAAAGTAGCTTTTTTGTACCTCAAAGGGCAGGGCAGAGGCTGCCAAGACAAGATCGCCACCCCAGGCGCCCAACGACTTTACGGCACCATCAAAACCGGCAAACAGGGTTTCTTTTACCGGGGTTCGACCAATAACTTTCCCTACTATTTTTTCATGTGTTTCCATCAATTCCTGAAACTTAGAAAGTTGGGTACAACATAACATCTTTTCGGTTAAAATATTGATAGATTTGATAGCTGGCTCTAAGTCCATTGGTTTCGAAAGGAATCCGGAAATATTTGCTTCCGTAGCCATTTTTTTGTTTAAATGCACCAGCATCAATTCCGGGAAAAAAAATGGCAACAGGGGAGCTTTTTCAATTATAGACAAATTATTTTTTATTTGATATAAAATCGGCGTTTCTGATTGGGCGCAGGCAATATCGTAACCTGAACCTTGCGACACCCTCTGGTTTAATTCAAAGGCATTTACCTGTGTCCATTGGGCAATATTATTTATTAATGAACTGCTGGAACCCAGGCCCCAACGGGTATCAAACTCAATATGGGTTTTTATGGCATATCCTTCATTGGAATTTAAAAAAGCAGCATCCAGTTTTTGAACTGCCATGAGGAGTTTCGAAATATACTGAGCTTTTTCATCATGCGAAGTTTCTAAAACAGCCAATCCGGGTAATTGAAATTGGGCTGTAAATGTCAGTTGCCCCCTTTCAAAAGTTTCCCAATTTATATGACCCGGCTTTGCCGATGTAACAGTAAGTGATTGTCCTAAATTCACAGGGATGGCTAATACCTTGGCCCCTTTCAGCACCAAATATTCTCCCGAGATGAGGATTTTTCCGTGACTAAAAAATGAACCGATGTTCTCACCCATGAATCAAGAATTTGAAGAAAGAAACTTTTTAACCTCGGTGAAACTTACCGTTTTATCTTTAAAAAAAGTCAGGGCCAATTTGCTTTGCTCCTCAGTAGCATTGAGCTGGAGCAGAATATTTGAAAGGTGCATTTTCATGTGCCCTTTTTGGATGCCCGAGGTGGTTAAGGCTAATAACGCCGAGAAATTGGCAGCCAAACCGCTCACAGCCATCAACTGCATCAGTTCGGGTGCGGTAGGTTTTTGCAATATTTCAAGAGCAATTTTGGCCAACGGATGAAGGTTGGTGATTCCTCCCACGGTTCCAACGGACAAAGGGATTTCCAATTCCAATATAAAGGTCTGTTCAACGATGGATGCTTTTGTAAGCGAAGCATAAGTACCTGAACGTGAAGCATAGGCATGTCCACAGGCTTCGATGGCCCGCCAGTCGTTTCCGGTGGCAAGTGCCAGTGCATCAATTCCATTAAAGATTCCTTTGTTATGGGTTACAGCCCTTTCTGTACTTACCTGTGCAATTTGAACCGCTTGAACCAATTTCTCAGCCAGTAAAGGGGTTTCCAACGATTCGCCATAAGCATTTATAGCATCTACAGCGCACATAACCTTTGCCAAAACCCGGCACCCGGAAGTGTAATTCGACAAGATAGCCATGTTTACCTCCAACAGTTCGGCATCTAATTCCAAATCGCACGAAAAAAATTGTTTCAGGGCTTTGCTCATCTCCTCCAAACAGGAATTGATAAAATTGGCTCCCATGGCATCGGCGGTTTCAAAGCTGACATCTAACTGAAAATAGTTGGTCAACAGATGGGTTTTATCTAAAAGTTGGATGGAAGTAATGCCACCGCCCCGTTTCCGCATCTCTTTGGTTAACGAGTTGACCCGTAATAAAATAAAATCTTTTAAGGGTTCAAATTTTTGATGTAGGAGTTCTTTATTCCCTTTCCAGAAAAAATGGACCTGTCCTTTTTTTTCGGTCCCTAAAACTTGAGTCTGAAACCCGCCAAATGCAAACCAAAATTTTGCAGCTTTGGCAATGGCTGCCACCACTGAGCTTTCCTCGGTAACCAAAGGTAAATGATAACTTTTCCCGTTGATTAACACATTGGGTGCAACCCCAAGTGGCAAGGTATAATGCGTAATGGTATTTTCACTCAGTTGATCCACAATGCCCGAAATCGCAGGGTTTTGATTCAGTGCATCGGTAAGCAGCTTTTGCGATTCACCGGAAACCGAAAGCCATTGAATTTTTTCTTCTCTGGAAAGTTTTGAAAAACTTGTATTCAAATCCATCTAATTGCAATTATTTAATTGAATAATAACAAGTTGATTCTTGAATTCAATCATCAATTTACATTATTTGTCATTCAACACACTGCGCGAAATGACCAGCCGGAGGATTTCAGAGGTACCTTCGCCTATCTGCAACAATCGTTGGTCGCGGTAAAACCGGGCAATGGGGTTCGATTCCATCAAACCGGATCCTCCAAAAATCTGTACGGCTTCGTCGGCTACCTCGCGTGCAATTTCGCTGGCGTATAACTTGGCCATGGCCGATTGGGTCCCGTAAGGTATTCCCTGGTCCTTCATCCAGCAGGCATTGTATAAAGTATTGCGGGCATTTTCAATTTTTACCGCCATATCGGCCAGTTTAAAAGCAATAGACTGTAACTCGGCAATCGGTTTACCAAATTGGTAGCGGTTAAGGGCGTATCCGCGGGCCATTTCAAACGCTCCCTGGGCCAATCCAACGCCCATGGCGGCAATAGATAACCGCCCGGCATCAATGGTTTTTAAAATGATTTTCAATCCATCGCCCCGTTTCCCTAATAAATAATCTTCGGGAACTTCACAACTGTTAAAAAACAATTCACCATTATCGGCAGCCCGCCAAACCAGTTTGTCACCCATCAGTTTTCGTTCAAAGCCGGGAGTGGGGTAGGGCAATAAAATTGCTGAGAATTCAAGTTTTCCATCTTTTTCACCGGTTTTGGCAGCTACTGTTATGCCCTTTGAAAGCACCGAAGCGGCATTGGTAATATACAATTTGTTGCCATTAATCTTCCATTTTCCATTTTTAAGGTCAGCAGTTGTTTCAACGGCTTTGGCATCACTGCCAGCATTGATTTCGGTCAATCCCATAGCCCACAGCGCTTTACCGGTACAAAGCCGAGGCAACCATTTTAGTTTCTGTTCTTCGGTCCCAAAATTTAATATCGGGCCAATTCCCAGGCTGTTGTGTGCCGCCACGGTAGCTGCTACTGAACTGTCAATCCGGGCCAGTTCTTCTACGGCAATGATGTATGATAAGGTATCGGTATTTTTTCCGCCATATTGCTCAGGAAGGTACATTCCAAAAACACCGGTCTCTTCGCCAAGTTGTTCAATCAATTGATGAGGAAAAAGTGCCTTCCGATCATATTCGCCAATCACTGGTTTTACCTTTTCCTCGGCAAAGCGGCGGATTTTTTGCCGCCATTGGTGGTGTTGCTCTTTAAGTAACGCGTTCATTCTACTTTTTCGTTTTAAAGTGATTCAATATCTAGTTTATAAAACTTACTAATAATTGGTTTTCTTTTACATTCAAGTCCGTTTCTACCCAAATCTTATCTACGGTCCCTGAAACAGGACTGGCAATATGGTTTTCGGTTTTCATCGATTCAATGGTAATAATGTTTGTTCCAGGTTCAACTTTTTCTCCCTGTGCCACCAGTAACCGCAATACTTTGCCATGAATAGGCGATTTTAATTCAAAATCTTTTATTAAAGCTTGAAACTCCATACTTCGTTCTATGATGGCTTCGCCCCGCCGATGCTGGCTTCTGAATTTGTAGGTTATCCCCATAAATTGTATCCATACCGAATCGGGACTTCGGTAAACAAACATTTTATATTCCACGGCATTGATAACAACACGGAGCAGGTTATTGATTGTTGTAAATTCAAAAAGCTGAAATAAAATTCCATCAATGGTCAAATTCCATGAATGAATATCTTTCTGTATCATGCAATGGAAGTGGCTGTGGTGGTCATACACTTGTTTGTAGGATACCATGCTTAACCCATTCCATTGATGCCAGATAGTCAACGGTGTGGGATTCTGTTGTTCTAAAAATGTGGTTAAATATCCGATAACAGGAAGATACTTAAGATTCTGTGGGATGATTTGCAGTGTAAAATCATTCAGCGCATCCAAATGTTGATTGAGGTATTTTGTATGGATGGTGTTTTGAATGATGTCAGGATGGCTCAAAAGTCCAATCAGGAAGTTTTTGTTGGTCTCTACACCAAGTACCACAGTTTCAGAAAGTACGTTTTTTAATGCTGAAATGGCTTGATTTCGTTCTGTCTGATATACAATTACTTTGCTTACCAATCCATCGAAATTGTTTGAAAGCTGGGTGGGTTGTTCATAGGCATTTTCAAACCGGGCATTTTGTTGCTTGGGAAAGCTTATAAAACCAATTTTCCCAGCCGAGGGTTTAAAATCCTGTGCCGGGTTTTCGGCATAGATACGCGCTTCTATGGCACATCCATTCCTTTTCACATCTTTTTGTTCAATTACTAACGGAAGGTTATTGCTGATGAGGATTTGCTGTTCAACCAAATCAATACCTGTAATTATCTCTGTTACCGGGTGCTCTACCTGGATGCGGGTATTCATTTCGAGGAAATAGAATTGCCCTTGGGACCACAAGAATTCGATGGTTCCTGCATTGGAATAATTAGCTGCCTTAGCCAGCTTTACAGCTGCTTCGCATATTTCTTTGCGCTGATGTTCATTGAGCGTGGGAGAGGGAGCCTCCTCCATAATTTTTTGGTAATTGCGCTGCAACGTACATTCCCGCTCAAAAAGGTGAATCACGTTCCCAAAATTATCGGCAAGAATTTGCACTTCAATATGGCGGGCATTTTCAAAATATTGTTCTACAAAAACAGCCTCTTTCCCGAACCAAGCCTTGGCCTCGCGTTGAGCCACCACTAATTTGTTTTCTAATTCATCGGGATTATGTACAGTTTGCATGCCCTTTCCACCCCCGCCAGCACTTGCTTTTATAATTACCGGAAAGCCCAGGTGATGGGTGTTACTTGCAATCTCGTCAATAGTTCCTTCGATACTAAGCGGTAACGGGACTCCTTGTTTCCGAGAAAATTCCCTGGCTAACTGTTTGTTGCCCATCAATTCAATAGCTTCGGTATTTGGGCCAATAAAAACCAACCCATTTTCCGCACACATCCTGGCAAATTGGGAATTTTCCGATAAAAATCCATAACCCGGATGGATGGCATTGCAGCCTGTTTTTATGGCAATATCAATAACTTTTTTTGCGTTCAAATAGGTTTCCGATAACGGATTTCCTTCAAGCAACACCGAATAATCTGCTTCGGTAGCCCAAAGGGCATCCTTTTCATCGGCTGTGTACAACCCAACAGTTTGGAGACCCAATTTTTTAGCCGTTCTTATTATTCTACGGGCAATTTCACCCCGGTTGGCAATCAATATTTTTGCAATCATGTACGGGTTTTCTATTTTTCGTTGGCTGTAAATGTGCCTATAAACTCTTTGGCAATTTCAGTATCAATAGCCTTTGAAAGAGCTTTGGCAGAAAATTCGACCAACTCATCGTTAAATTCTTTATTCACAATTTGGAACAGATAATTTTTCAGCATCCTTCGGGTTTGCATGGCCGATTTTTGGATGTTGGCAATCAACCGTTCTTCAATTTCAGGCAATTTTTCGGACGGACCGATTTTGTCCACCAAGCCGTATGCCAATGCCAGCTGTGCATTGATGGACTCAGCACCCAACATCAACGCTTTACTCCGTTTAAATCCCATCCGCTTGATTAAGTAAGGTGAAATTGAGGCTGGAATTAAACCCAATAACACTTCGCTGAGCCGTAAATGGCTATTTTGATCGAGAATGACAAAATCACTTACAGCAAGCAATCCCAAGGCCCCGCCATACAAATAGCCATGTCCCACAGTAATGGTTGTTTGGGGTAGATGATTCCAGGTTTTCAGAAAGATGGGAAGTGCTTTCAGGGTTTCAACGCGTTCTTTTTCGGGCATTCCGGCAGCCTCTTTAAACCATGATAAATCGGCTCCTGCGCAAAAACAGTCTCCCTTTCCTTTTAGGATAACAATATCGGTGCTCTCATCATTTTGCAATTCTTGAGTCAACTGCATCAATGAGGAAATCATTTCTGCATTCAACGCATTTTTCTTTTCGGGACGGTTCAACCACACCGTTAAAATGCTATTGTTTTTTTCGAGTTGTATCAGGTCTGTCATATTTCTTCAATTAGTTGATTAGCAAATGAGCAAATGAGTAAAATGAGTACATTTTCACATTCTATAAACGCCAAATGCTCCTTTATTAATAGGTTTGTTCGTAACTATTGAAAGTGCCTGGGCCAGTATTTTTCTGGTCTCTAAAGGATCAATAATTCCATCATCCCAAAGACGGGAGGTTGAATAATAGGCCGTACTTTCATCGTGAAACTGGTTAATTAACGGATGTTCCTCCTGTTGATCTTTGTTTTTGATGGTTTGTAGCACCGATGCAGCTTGTTCTCCACCCATTACGGCCGTTTTGGAATTTGGCCATAAAAAGAGAAACTCCGGATCGTATGCCCTTCCCGACATGGCATAATTCCCTGCCCCGTATGAACCGCCTGTAACCAACGTAATTTTAGGAACACCTGTATTGGTCACCGCGTGAATCATTTTGGCACCATCGCGTGCAATTCCCTGATGTTCGTAGGTTTTTCCCACAATAAATCCGGTAATATTTTGCAGAAACAAAAGTGGAATACCCCGTTGGTCGCATAATTCAATAAAATGTGTTCCTTTTCGCGCTGCTTCAGCAGTTAAAAAACCGTTGTTAGCAATTATTCCTGCCTGAATGCCACATATATGCACAAATCCGGTTACAAGGTTTGGGGCGTAGCTTTTTTTAAATTCATGAAACTCGCTGCCATCGGCAACCCGTGCAATAATTTCATGTGGATGGACTACCTTTTTGCCCGTAATGGGGATAATGCCCAAAAGTTCTTCAATAGCATACTTTGGTTCCTTAAATGATTGGATTTTTGGTGCTTTCCGTTGATTGCTTTGGGCAATTAAATCGCGACAAATCTTAATGGCATCCACATCATCCTGGGCCAAATAATCAGCCACTCCCGAGATGGTGGTGTGCACGTATGCACCGCCTAACTCTTCGGCCGAAACATCTTCACCAGTAGCCGCTTTTACCAGGGGAGGTCCGCCAATAAAAATGGTTCCCTGATTTTTCACTATAATGGTTTGGTCGCTCATGGCTGGAACATAGGCACCACCAGCAGTACATGAACCCATAACTATCGATATTTGGGGAAGCCCCATGGCGGATAACTTCGATTGGTTGTAGAAAACCCGGCCAAAATCAAACCGATCAGGAAACACGTTGGCCTGCTCAGGCAGATACACACCTCCCGAATCGACCAAATATATACACGGAAGCTGGTTCTGAATGGCCATTTCCTGAGCTCTTACATGCTTTTTAATGGTTTCCTTAATGTAGGTTCCCCCTTTTACGGTGGCATCATTCGCTACAATCATGCACTGAATCCCTTCTACCAAACCGATTCCGGTAACAATTCCTGCCGACGGAAATTGATTATCCCATTGACCAAAGGCTGCTAATGATGATAATTCAAGAAAGCTGGTTCCCTCATCAACCAATAAATCAATCCGCTGCCGGACTAAAAGTTTTCCCCGCTCGGTATGCTTGGCAATGGCTTGTTTATTCGAATGAAAAATAACACTCGATAAGCTTTGTTTAAATTCGTTGCCAAGTAGTTGGTTCTGTTGAAAATTTTCCAAATACTCAGCCGATTCTTTGTTAATAGCCGATATGATGCAATTTTGGTTCATCCGTAATTTTTATCGTTTGCTGATTTAATACCGAAGGTAAAACAGATTCGCCTTCCATTAAAATTCGTTTTCCCCCAATAATTCTGGTAAGTTTCACATCAACCCATTGGTTTTTTAAATTCTGAAAATGTTGAAAAATAATGGGAATGTAATGTTCTCCATAACCAAAATACCAGTTTCCGCTGATGGGTTTTTCCACCAAAACCTTTTCCGTGCTACCGATAAATTGTTGATAATACTCCATTTTGTTATTTTCAGAAAGTATCCGGAGTTTTTCGCTCCGTTGGGTCTTTATCAGCTCATCTACTTGATTCGGCATCCGTTCGGCATAAGTACCCGTCCGCACTGAATATTTAAAAGTATGAACATGGCTAAACCCGATTTGTTTAACAATATTTAGGGTTTCTTTAAAGTGTGCGTCTGTTTCACCCGGAAAACCCACAATAATATCGGTAGTCAAATTAAAATCGGGATAGGAATTCTTTATTTGATCAATCAGTTCCAAATAATTCTGGGTGCTATACATCCGTCGCATCTTTAATAAAACGGGGTCGGAACCCGATTGTAAACAAAGGTGCAAGTGGGGAGTCAGTTTCGGATGCCGAAACAACGCGATAAAGTCTTTACCAAAACCATCAGGTTCCAGCGAAGATATCCGTACCCGGAAATCGCCGGGTATTTCAAGCACTTTTTCGAGCAATTGGGTAAAGCGGGTGCCGTTGGAATAATAACGGCCAATATTCACACCGGTAAGCACCACCTCCTTAAACCCATGTCCGATGGTTTTCTTAATATTTTCAATGACCTCATCTACAGGACGGCTGACGGCCCTGCCACGAACTTGTGGAATGATGCAGAAGGTACAAAAGTTGTCGCATCCATCCTGAATTTTTATAGCAGCCCGGGTGTGAAAACTTTTCTGAACCGGTTGATAGTTAAAAACTCCCGAAGGAATTTTGACCTCTGAAACATCTGTTTGTTTTTTTTCAAGGATTTCAAGAATAGCATTTTTATTCTTATTATCCACCACAAGGGTCACTCCAGGAATTTTTTCAAGTTCCTCTTTATATTGCCCGACCATACAGCCGGTTACTATTATTTTTGCTTTTGGATTGGTGCTTATGGCCTGATGAATGGTATTCCGCGATTTGTGATCGCTTTGTCCGGTAACAGTGCAGGTATTGATAACAGTAATATCGGCTTGTTCTTTAAAATCGACGATTTGGTAACCCGCCCTGTCAAAAGCAGACACCAACGCATCGGTTTCGTGTTGGTTGAGCCGGCAGCCTAATGTTTTGAATGATACTTTCATTTTTTGGTTTTGGTATTTTTCTACGATTCAAAATTAAATTAGAAACGTTATTTTTTTATATTTTAAGATATTTATATCTTAAAAGAATAAATTTATTCTTTTAAAGTTGAATTTATTAATGAATTATAATACTAATTCACCTGCAATTGAAAATCCGCTGGCTTCAGTTACCTGTAAAACAACAAATTTTCCGATAAGCGATACATCTTTTGATTTGATACGGGTAACTATTTTTCCTTCGGTATAACCCGATAAAAATCCGGTTTTCCGTTCTTTATCTTTCACTAAGACCTTCACTTGACTACCGATTAATTTTTGATTATAGTTAAATGAAATGGTTTCAAGCGTTTCCGATAAATTATGCAACCGGTCTTTTTTCGTTGCCGGGGGAATGTCATCATCCCACCGGTAACTTTGGGCACCGGGACGTGGCGAATACATGGCAATATAAGCCATATTGAATTGGAATTCCTCAAAGCTTTTGAGGGTATTTTGAAATTGTTCCTCGGTTTCTCCCGTAAAACCAACGATAATATCTGTAAAAAGTGTAGCCTGAGGAATCAACTCCCTGATTTGTCCCACGCTTTCACGGTACCTGTCGAGGTTGTGTTTCCGGTTCATTTTAATTAAAACCTGATCGTCGCCACTTTGCAAAGGCAGATGAATCTGCTTGGCCAATACCTGATAGGTGGCAATGGTCTCTATCACATCGCGGCTCATGTCGCGTGGGTGGGGCGAGGTAAAGTAAACCCAGCAAGGATTTTGAAGTTGGTTGCCCAATTCACCGATTTGTTGGAGCAATTGGGCAAACGAAAGCTCACCCTCACGATCCAAGCCGTAGGAATTGACATTTTGCCCCAGCAGGGTGATGGTTTTGTATCCCTCCGCCATCAAGGATTTAATTTCGTCAAGAATATCTGTTGACGGCCGTGAAATTTCGCGGCCACGTGTGTAAGGGACCGCGCAAAACGAACAAAACTTATCGCACCCGTTTTGGATGGGGACAAAAGCTTCAAACGACGATTGGTAACTTGGTTTTACATTCCAGAGCCCAAAAATATCCTGATTGACAGGAAGAATCGGTTTATCTGGGTTTTGATTTAATTTTTTTATGGGTTTAAATGGTGTTTCCCCGGTTGTTGATGGTAACGGAAAAATCATTTTGTTCCCGCCTTCTAGAAGTTGAGAATTGGAATGATTCAACGATAGGGGCGTGACAATCCCATAGTTTTTGAGCATGTTTGGGAAATCGTTCAATTCGCTCATCGGAAAAACAAAATCGAACAGTTTCAGAAACTTTTCCCGGTCATTGGGCAATACACACCCGGAAACAAAGGTGATAATATTCCTATGGTTTTTTTGTCGGTTCCATACATATATTTTGTTATAAACCTTATCAATGGGTTTCTGGCGGACCGAACAGGAAAGTACCCCCAACAAAGAGGCTTCGGCTTCATTTTCGGTAGGTGTAAACCCCATAGCCTCGATAACCGATTTTACCCGTTCACTGTCCGATAGGTTCATTTGACAACCTAAAACCATTAAGTAATATTTCATTTAAAAAGGTAAAAGTTTAAAATTTCAAGTATAAAATCTAATATCTAAAAATACACCTCTGCAAACATATTATTGGTGTTCATTCCTTTTGTTTTCAGAATTTCCATGGCATCAAATATCATCTCGCTGTTGCCACACAAATAGAACAAAGAATCGGGCGAAAAATAGGCTTTTTTCAGATATTCTGTAACCCTTCCATGGAAATGTCCATTTATTTCTTGCGAAGTACAAAGCCTGAACCGGTCTTTTCTGAAGGCCCCATTGCCGTAAGCTTCTTCCGACTTACGAACGCCATGGATCATTTGGTAATTCATGTCACGAAACGACGAAACCCAGCTGTGAAACGGGGCAATACCTGTACCTGTAGCAATCATCACGATGGGATGCGATTGCCGACGTTGTTCACTCAAAGTGAAATATCCCATGGGGCCGTTGATTTCGAGTTCGTCGCCAGGAACCAATTTTTTAAGTTTAGGAGTAACCGAACCTTTGGCCACTTCACGGACCAGAATTTCGAAGTAAGGTTCGTTTAACCCACTGTAAATGGAATATTGACGGAATTCTTTGTCTCCTTTTTTACCAACAACCAGATGCTGTCCGGGAATAAAATTTAAACCGTTGCGCTCCAATTGAACAATAAATGTATTTTCAGTTAAATGCCTAACATTTAAAATTTTGTGAAAGCTGTGATGATATGTTTCGCTCATGTTTTACGATAATTTGGCGCAAAAATAGCAATTCTACTTCATATATTCAGATAAAAAGGTCTGATTTAAACGAAATACAAAATTATTGATTCATTTTTGCCTTCAATTGATGCTTTTACGGATAGGATAAACATGTTATTGTAAATTTGGAAACTGGCAAAAAAGAGACTAATCCAAAAACGAATACTCTTTGGAATACCGCATCATCTGTTGGGTGTAATCTTCGTTATAGGAAACTTCCACATCAACCAAGGTTTTGCCGTGGTAAGCAGGGGTAAAAACCGGATTTACAAACCCACCATAGGGAGCAATTTTCAGCTTTTTAAAGCGCTCTAAAATTTCATGATGCAATTCGGCATCAACCTGAACTCCGTAAGTTTCGACCAATTGTTTGCCGGCCCCAAAATCACCTTCCGATTTGATGCGCTGTATTTCAGATAATAACCTGCCAAACAGTTCCCTGAGTTTTTGATAATCATTAATCACCACAAAAGTTCTCCCCTCTTTTTTCATTAGTTCAACAACTTTGTCGGGTTTTCCTTTTTCCAGGCACCAACGTGAAATGAGTTGGCGGTTACGCATGTGTGCCTGTTCCAGGTTTTTACCGGGTTCAATCCGGGTCAATTGTGTCAATAATCCATTTCGTAAATAGGCGTTGTATTCGGTTTTCCAAACTTCGGGTGTGTCAATTAACCCCAGTTCTTCCATCTTTTTGTCGCTGATAAAATAGAGGGCGAATAAATCGGCCCTTGATTCTTCCAAGGCAGAATGGTAATTTTTTAATGCTTCGGGGCTGGTGCCCGGCAACAATTGGCCTGAACCATGTCCCAAACATTCATGCAAATCGGTATGCAGGTTACTGGCCATTGGTCCAAGCTTTTTAGCTAGTGATACTTCTTCGTCCGAACAGCAAAATTCTTCCAAAAAACCATTGCCCTCAGCAGCTTTGTCGTAAGCATAGGTTATGTTTTCCATGGTAACCGATTTGGATCCGTGAACTTTTCGGATCCAATCGGCATTGGGTAAGTTAATGCCAATAGGAGTTGCCGGGTAACAGTCGCCACCCAGTTGGGCAACTGTAATTACTTTAGCTGAAACTCCCTTGACCTGGTTTTTTTTAAACCGTTTATCAGTAGGAGCCTGATCCTCGAACCATTGTGCATTTTTGCTGATTATTTGGGTGCGTTTGGTTGCCTCTTCATCTTTAAAATTAACCACACTTTCCCAGGTGGCTTTTATCCCCAAAGGGTCGCCATAAACCTCGATAAATCCATTGACAAAATCAATTTTCGATTGGGTATCGTTCACCCAGGCAATGTTATAATCGTCCCAAACTTGTAAATCGCCGGTTTTGTAATATTTTATAAGCAGTTCAATGGTTTTTTCCTGTTGCTTGTTCTCAGCTACGTTCCGTGCTTTCTCCAACCAAAAGATAATTTGTTGAATAGCTTTTCCGTAAAGGCCTTGGGCATGATACACCTGTTCTTTAATTTTACCGTTTTCTTTTATCAACCGGCTGTTAAGTCCTACTGATAAAGGTTTTTCAGCATCAGGTTGAATAATGCTTTTTATATAATCTTCTGCTTCCTGTTGAGATACATTTTTATAAAAATTGGTAGCCGATTCTTTTACCAGGTCCTTTGAGCTATCGAGAACAGTGCGTTTGGGAGCAATAGCTCTATCAAATATTATTGGGATGATGCGTTCGGTAAAATTAATTATTGTTTCACCCGTTTGTAAAGGTAATAAATCGGTACCCGATTGTTGAATCAATTCCTCAAAATAACCGGGGCTGCATTCAGGCATAAATTTATCGGTACTGTAATGGTGATGGATGCCATTGCTGAACCAAACCCTTTTGGTATAAACTACAAATTGTTCAAAATCTGTAGTTTGCCTATCTCCGGTAAAGGATTCTAATAGGGCTTCATTGGTACGCCGGATCAAAAGGTTGTGCTCATAAAACTGGTCGAAAATAATATCGCGCCCACACAGGGCAGCCTGGCTCAAATAATAAACGAGCTCTTTTTGTTTTAATAAAAGCGATTCGAAGCCAGAAACTAGGTAACGCATGATTTTGATATCGGCAAATTGTTCCAACAAAAAGCTATGGGAATCGTTAGTATATGTCATATCGAATATTTCTTTAATGCAGTTAATTGCTATTTGTATTTCAATATAGTTTAGTTAAGCTTATAAGATCATTAGCTCATTTATCTTGTGTCTCATATCTTGATGACTACATCTATCAAACCATCAAATGTTCAATAAGTATCTTTAAACCAATGAATATTAAAATGATGCCTCCAATCAATTCAAAGGGGATTTTCATTTTTTGTTTGAATTTACTTCCTAAGTAAACAGCCAAAAAAGAGAGGATAAATGATACCGACCCGATAATGAGCCCTGCATACCCAATGGAAATATCAATCAGGCTAAAGGTGATGCCAATGGCTAAAGCATCGATACTGGTGGCAATGGCTAGTCCGAAAAGCACTTTATTGCTGGTAGGATCGAAACACCTGAAATCATCCCGGGTGGTGATTTGTTCATAAATCATGCGGCTGCCTAAAAATAGGAGGATGACAAAAGCCACCCAATGATCCACCGACTCAATGTATCCCCGGAACGAAATGCCCATCAACCAGCCTATGAAAGGCATCAACCCCTGAAAGAATCCCATAAAAGCAGCTATCCGGAGGCTGTTGCGAAAATTAAATTTGTAAAGTATCAGCCCACACGATACAGAAACTGTCACACTGTCCATTGCTAAGCCCAGTGCTATCATCAAAAGGGAAAAGAATGCCATCGTCTGTTTTTCTTGCAAAAGAAAATAAAAATGGGTTGCCAATAAAACAACTTCCGGTAAATATTTGAAAAAATTTCTTATAGTATTGGATAACAATCTACTGCCAATGTAATACTAAAATCTGCTATATCCTTTGTATATAAAATGTCATAGTAGAATCTGGCAATTGTACTGTTTTTGTTATGGTGTTTTCCTTGTAATACTTGCTGTTGAGCACAGTTTTATTGGTCTTAAATCTTTAATTTTGGCCAAAATCAAAACAAAAAAATAGTGATGATGAAAAAAATGATTGTTTCCGTAACATTTCTCTCCATGTGTGTCCTTGGATTTTCACAGGGCGGAACCCAAACCATCCCCTCCGTTGATTTAAAAACTATGGATGGGAAAACCATCAATAGTTCTACATTCAGTAATAACGGCAAACCCATGGTTATCAATTTTTGGGCAACCTGGTGCAAGCCTTGTGTTTTAGAACTTTCAAACATGGCCGAGATTTATGATACCTGGGCGAAAGAAACCGGAGTTAAGGTAATAGCCATTTCTATTGATGATACCCGGAGTATGGCCCGCGTTGCCCCATTTGTGAATGGAAAAGCTTGGGAATATGAGGTTTATATCGACCCCAACAGTGATTTTAAACGCGCTATGAATGTACCAAACGTCCCTCATACATTTTTAATTGATGGCAGCGGTAAAATTGTCTGGCAGCACACCTCTTATGCTGATGGCGATGAGAACGAATTGTACGAAATGATTAAAAAATTGGCCAAAGGTGAAAGTATTAAATAGTTTTCAAAACATGGTGAAACCTTTTTTACTGTTTCTGGGTTTCATGATGCTTCAACAGGCCGTTCAGGCTCAGTTTGACATTGCAGGTGGAAGCATTACCGGTAATTTTAAGCTGGAAGCCCAGACGTACCAGGAAGACTCTATGATTGGTGCCGAAAAGGTAGCGGAAAAAATGCGTTCCAATTCATACATGAACCTGAAATACAGTAATGGTAACTTTACCGCAGGAATCAGGTTCGAGGGTTATTTAAAAACCATGTTGGGGTACGATCAGGGTTACGATGGTTTCGGTTTGGCCAACCGTTTTGCCAGTTATTCGGGTGAATTGTTCGAGGTTACAGCCGGTAATTTTTACGAACAATTTGGCAACGGCTTAATACTCCGCACTTATGAAGATAAAGATTTAGGTTACGATAATTCATTGGATGGTGCCCGTGTAAAAATTAAACCCATAAACGGCGTTGTTATTACCGGAATCATCGGTCAACAGAGGCTGTATTGGGAAAAAGGGGAGGGTATTGTCCGAGGGGTGGATGGCGAGTTTTCGTTAAACGAACTTATCCCGGGACTTGACTCTTCGGAGAACCGGTTTATTTTAGGAGGAAGTTTTGTAAGCAAATTCCAGGCTGATGAAGATCCGCTATATATTTTACCCGAGAATGTTGGGGCAGGAGCAGGCCGGTTGAACTTTTCGCGTGACGGTTTTATCCTGAATACCGAGTTTGCCTACAAAGGCCAGGACCCAAGTGCCGATAACAATAAAATTTATAAACCAGGAAGTGCACTATTGATGAACACTAATTATTCGCAAAGCGGTTTGGGGATTATGGTTCAGTATAAATGGGTCGATAATATGGGTTTCCGTTCCGAAAGAGGTGCCCAGTTGAACAACTTAAATATTAATTACCTGCCAGCTATAACCAGGAACCATGCCTACGCATTTGCTGCCATGTACCCTTATGCCACCCAAATTGATGGCGAAGCGGGATTCCAGACCGAAATATTCTATAAATTCAAAAAAGAGACTTTGCTGGGTGGTAAATATGGGACACAGGTAACTTTTAATTATGCACGGGTACACGATATTCAACGAAAAGCGCTGGATTCACTTACTGTTATTGGACAAGATGGAACCGATGGCTACAAAACAAATTTCCTAAGCATGTCCGATAGCTTGTTGAACCAGGACATCAATATTGAAATCACCAAAAAACTATCCGATAATTGGAAGGTGATTTTAACCTATCAGCACCTCGATTTTAATCAGGCAGCCTTACAAGGACATGGTGGCATGGTAAATACCAATACAGTAATTGCCGATATATCATGGCGGATTAAACCCAAACATACCTTGCGCATTGAATCGCAAGTATTGTTTACCGATAAAGCTGATTTTGCAATTGACAGTTTGCACTCAGTAAAAATTAAGCAGGATTATGGCAACTGGGCCATGCTGGTTCTGGAATATAGTGTATCGCCGCACTGGTTTTTTGCTCTTTCCGATCAGTTTAACTTTGTTAGCATTGATGATGAAATAGCAAAGAACACGTTCAAATACGTACACAATGGCGACGATTTCCACCGGAACCATTATTATACCGTTGCCATGGGTTATTCCAAAGGGGCCAGCCGCATTCAAATGAGTTATGGGAAACAGCGCGAAGGTATTTTGTGCGTGGGCGGCGTTTGCCGGAATGTTCCGGCAGCTTATGGTTTTAATGTATCAATCAGTAGTACCTTTTAAAGGAGGAAAACAGAATGGTTAAAAATATTTTATTTGCAGGAATTACCTTATTTGTACTGGCATTTACCGCTTGCGATACCATTGAGGGGCCTTATAAGGAAACACCCGTGGTTGAACCTGCTGGAGATACCATTCCTGCTGTTGTTTTATTCGAATTTACAGGATGGAATTGCCCGTTCTGTTATTTAGGGCATGAGGCCGTTCAACAATTGGAAGAAGCCTATTCTGAAAGGGTGCAGGCCATTGCCATTCATGCAGGTAGTTTTGCAGAACCGGGCAACGAAGGCCCTGATTTTCGTTGTATGGAAAGCGATCAACTGCTCGAAAAATTTAATAGACCCAGCGAATTCCCAACCGGAGCTATAAATAGCATCAACGAGGATGATTTAACGGGCCCCACCGAATGGGGCACTGTTGTTGCAGAACAGATTGCATTATCCAGCCAGTCACCCGAGGTTTTTATTACCACGGATAGTTCACATACTTCAGATGAACTGACAGTATCTTTTAAAGTGAAATTTGCAGATGATCTAAGCGGGACTTATAATTTTTGTGCTTATGTGGTCGAAAATGGAATAATTGCCCCGCAAAATAAAGCTGGAGAAGGTATCATTGAGGAATACGAACATCAGCATGTGTTGCGAGCCTCCATGAAAAATGGGATTATGGGTGAAACCCTGGCCACCAATCCAACAAGTGGCACTGTTTTTGAGAAAAGCTACACCTTGTTGGTGGATATTACTGCATGGAACATTGACAGTTTGAAAGTAATTCCATTTGTTTACAATACAGAAACTTACGAGTTGTTGAGAATGAATTTTATAAACCCTAAAACAGAATAAAATGAATAAGTTTTTACTGATAGCCTTTATGACCATTGCTAACCTGGCTGTTTTTGCTCAAGGTCAAGTAGTATGGAAAGATTTAGAGGGAAACCTTTTGCCCGGTGAAGTGGAGCTAAACCGTTTACCCCAACACGAACAGGTGGTTTTTGAAGCATTAATCTCAAATATTTCAAATTCCGATTTCAATGTCTTGTTAAAACGAACCATTGTAAAGTATACTTCTGGTTCAACTGATCAATTATGTTATGGTGCATCTTGTCAATTTGGCGATCAGGATAAAACCGAAATTGTTACAAATGCTACACCGCAAGCTGCCGGAACCAATGTAAATACCATTGATCCATTTGAAATGATTCACTTTGCACCTGCTGAAATAGCAGGTACCTCCATTTTGAAATATTATATTTGCAAATGTGATTTGACTGATGATATTAATGGAAACGATTCTGCTATTAATATAATTCCTACAGATTCTGTTACTATTAAATATGTTATTGCACCTTACAAACGTATTGATTTGCGTTTCTCAGTGGATATGACTGCCGTTTCAAGTTTTAATTCTGAAACCCAAAATGTATATGTTCAGGCTTTTACCAATGGCGAAGGATTGACTATCAAAAAGATGAAAAAACCTACCTCTGGAAAAGTTTATACCCTTGGTACAAGTGGACATTATTACGTTGACAACGATTTATCATATACCTATAAATATTTTTATGGAACAAACAATTCTACAACAGGAGTTTACGATACTATTGGCGAACCAGGAACAAGAAATGTTACCGTGCAACAGGAAGAAGAAATCCCGTTTACCGATGTTTGGGGTGTAACTGTTGATGCCAAACAAACGGCTGCTTCAACAGTAACTATCTTCCCAAATCCTTTCCAAAATAATCTAACATTGGAAAACCTTGATGGAAACAGTACCGTTGAGATAAGCAATATCTTGGGGCAAACAGTTTATTCCACAAAAACCTTAAAAAACAGGTTGGTTTTATCTACAGGCGATTTAAAATCGGGTATTTATTTTGTACGCGTTGTGGATGCCAAAAACCACATCCAGGTAGAGCGGATGATTAAACGATAATTTTTTGAAAAATCATAAATTAAAGCGTCCTTTGCGGCGCTTTTTTTTGTGCCATGTTTGAGTTGGGGTATTTAGGATTGTTTCTGTCCAGTTTTTTGGCTGCCACGGTGGTCCCGTTCAGTTCCGAGGCCATCCTTTCGGGGATGCTGATGGCAGGGTACCCGGTTCCATCAAGTCTGGTTTTGGCTACGCTTGGCAATTGGTTGGGAGGATTAACCTCGTATTATTTAGGCTATTTGGGCAAAGAGGAATGGATTCAAACCTATTTGCACATTCAAAAAGAAAAAACCGACCGCTTCAAACAATACATCAAAGGCAAAGAAACCTGGATAGCTTTTTTCTGCTGGCTCCCATTTATTGGCGATGTTTTGGCCGTAGCCATGGGTTTGCTAAAAATAAGTCCTTTACAGACCGCGTTAGGTATGTTGCTTGGGAAAGCGCTCCGTTATTTGGTTTGGGCATTTTTGACAATTTGGATCATTAATCTGTAATTATTCTTTCAGCACCATCTTTCCAAAACAGTCGGCATCAATCCACCCATCGTTTTTAAAATGGCCGGGCGTATTTACCGAACCGATAAAGTTCTCCCGGGTTTCGGAAGTATCGTTATCGCAATAGGCCATACTGAATCCCAACACTTTTCCACTGAAAAGTTCCACCGGCAAATTGTCTGTTTTATCATCACTGTAGGTATCGGGATAGATGGTTACGGCAAGTTCCCAGCAATAACGGTTTTCCACTTTAAGAACTTTTCCTTTTACATGTGAGTTGTAGGTATGCGGTTTCTGGTCGGGGCCAATATCAACGGCATCCATATTTGGGGCAATGTGGTAAGCAAAAGCCTGGTGGCTGTATTGATGAATGCCTCCCGAAGCATTTTCATCGATAAAAATTTCCACACAATCATCGTCCCAGTATTGGACTAAGGGCTCGTGGATATTTAAAATGGAATCGTCTGCAATTTCCAAATAAAAATAGAGCCGGTTTCCGCCCCAAACCGCTTTGTACCTGCCGGAAAAATCGTCAGGGCCATAAGCGGCGCCTAACCATCGTTGATCAAGGGTATCCCATGTAGCTTTTGCCCAACAGGAATCATCACTAATTCCATCAATCACAGGAACTGTTCCTGCCAAAGAGGCTATATAAGTATTTGAATCAGAAAACTTCAACGCATCCTTGGATACATTGGCAACGTTGTTCTTTACCGGATGCTGACAGGCTGTAAACCAAACAGGTAGCAATAGGATTCCAGCGTATTTAAACATTTTTTTTAATTTTTAATAAGTTATTAATGAGATCATTAAACGGAATTAATATTTGTGATAAATATAATCTGAATTTCATTAACTTTAAGAGCAATTTATCAATGAACCTAAAATAGGGAGTTATGGGAGATTTTTTTCAAAATTCGGAGGTAACCACGCTGCACAATTTCCGCAACCGCTCTTTGGAAGATTTGGAAAAGGAAATTCTGGAATGCAGCACGAAAAAACCTATTGGGTTGTTTATCCCAAGTTTATATACCGAACTGGAACGGCCCGCGCTCAAACAAATGGTCAGCATCCTTAAAGAAATTCCTTATTTGGGTGAGATTGTCATTGGTTTGGATGGTGCCAGTGAGAAGGACTTCCAATTTGCCAAAGATTTTTTTGCCGGGCTCCCGCAGCATCACCGGATTATATGGAACGACGGGCCACGGATGAAACATTTTGAGTTCCGCCTGACCGAGGAAAACATCCATTTGGGGAATCCCGGAAAGGGGAAAAACATGTGGTACGGTTTGGGGTACATGATTGCTTCAGGGAAATCGGAAGCCATTGCGCTGCATTATGCCGACATTCTTACCTACAACCGCGAAATACTGGCCCGATTGATTTACCCGGTCTGCAAACCTGTATTTAATTACAAATTCTGTAAAGGGTTTTACTTCCGTTCCGACGAGCATAAAATGAATGGCCGGATGGTCCGGTTGCTTGTTTCGCCACTTGTGAGGTCCTTAAAAACTTTTTTTGGTCCCATTGATTATTTGGTGTATCTAAACAGCTTCAGGTACATTTTGGCTGGTGAAATCGCCATTCAAATAGATTTGGCCAAAAATATCCGTATCCCTACTGATTTTGGGCTGGAACTTGGTTTGCTTACCGAATTGGACAAACACCTATCGCCTAACCAGATTTGTCAGGTAGAGATTGCCGATCAGTACGATCACCGGCACCAATCTGAATCGTTTGAAAACCCTGATAAGGGTTTATCGCGGATGAGTTTCGATATTGCCCGGACTATTTATGCCAAGATGGCCTCCAGTGGAAGTACATTCAGCGAGGGGATGTTCCGTTCCATCAAAGCTACCTACCACCGAATTGCTCTTGAAATGGTGGAACAATACCAGAACGATGCCCTGATGAATGGACTGACATTTGATCGGCACCGCGAGGAACGCCTGGTGGATCAGCTTTCGAAGAATGTTTATCAGGCAGGTGTGAGCTATTTAAACAACCCGAGCCAAAACCAGATGATGCCGACCTGGAACTGGGTGATGGCTGCGGTTCCGGAGGCTTTGCATGAGTTTTATCAACTGGTGGAAGAGGATAATGCCTGATGACCCGATATTTAATCGCTCCTAATTCTTTCAAAGATTGTTTGCCTGCCCTTGAAGTAGGTTTGGCCATTCAAAAGGGGATACTCAGCAACAACCCAAGCTCCTTTACAAAAGTAATCCCAATGGCCGATGGGGGACAGGGAACCGTGGATGCCATTCTTTATTCATTGGGAGGAACAAAGCATCAAGTCCAAGTCAAAGATCCTTTGATGCGGGATATTCAGACCTTTTTTGGAATACTTGCTGATGCGAAAACAGCTATTATTGAAATGGCTGCTGCCAGTGGTTTGGAGCGGTTAATCCCGGAAGAGAGGAACCCGTGGAACACTTCGAGTTATGGAACCGGGCAATTGATTGCCCACACGTTGGATTTGGGATGCACACATATCATTATCGGTATCGGCGGTAGTGCCACCAACGATGGTGGAACCGGAATGGCTCAGGCATTAGGGGTTCAATTTTTAAATGCCGGAGGTCAGAAAATTCAACCTTGTGGAGGAAATCTACATAAAATTGCCAAAATTGATGTTTCCATGATGGACAGACGCCTCAAGCAGGCATCCATTCAGGTTATTACCGATGTGGTGAATCCTTTTTATGGCCCTACCGGAGCTTCTTTTGTATTTGGCCCGCAAAAAGGGGCAGCTTATGAAATGGTTTTGGAACTGGAAAAGGGTATGGGCCATTATGCAACGCTTTTGGAACATACCTTTGGAATACAAATAAATTCAATTGTTGGTGGTGGCGCAGCGGGTGGAGTAGGAGCAGCCCTGAAAATATTTGCCGGTGCCGGATTGGTTTCCGGTACTGATTTTTTGGCCGGGCTTTTCAATCTGGACGATGAGATCAGAAATTCCGATGTGGTAATTACCGCAGAAGGTTCGTTCGATAGGCAGACTCTTTATGGGAAAGCCCCTATGGGATTGGCCAAGTTGGCAAAAAAATACCACAAGCCGCTTTTTGTTTTTACAGGTAGGGCAGCTTCTGATTTGGGAGACTTAAAAGAGAAAGGTATAACAGCAGTAGTCCCTATTGGCCAACACCCGGCAACATTAGCGGAATCTATACAACAAGCCCCCAATTGGTTGAAAGCTGCCGGATTCATGACTGCTGCCATTTTCGAAAGTAATTCCCATTAGGTTTGCCAAAAAGTCAATTAGTGTCAACATCTTTCAATAGTTGTCTGCTATTCTGTACTGACTGACAGATGTTTCACTGATTTTTGCCTGGCTCAAACATCATGGATGGGTTTCAAGGCTAGTGTCAAGTCAATTATAAAAAGGAGGATAATATTCACCCGGTGACTTTTTGATTATGGCATTATGCCATATATTCATGCCCGGAGTCACCGGGTGAATTGATGCAAAAGCATGCTTGACTTGACACTAGTTTGTAGCAGGTGCAAACAAATCGATCATTTTTTGCAGGGTATTCCAATTCCGGGCAGTGGAAACCACTTGTAGTTTATTTTCAACAAAATTGTTGGTAAACTTTGACCGGCCAGCTCCGTCGGGGTAATACACATAAAGCAGATTGCCCGCGAAACGGTAAATCTCGTTCCATTTGGCTTCTTTTTTAAAAGCATCCATTTTAACTGAATCAATGGTTTTGCTGAGCATCATCACTATCTTTCGTGATGGATCAGTAGTTTCTTTGGGATCGAAGGGATCATGGGTAATAATTTCTGAAAGCTCTTCTTTGGTTTTTAGGATCATTTCTACTGTAATTCCAAACTTAAGTTGTATGATTTCCTTTATAATCTTTATGGTAGTTTTTTGGTCGTTTTCGGTGGTAACCCAAATATTTCCGCTATTGATATAGGTTATTACTTGTCGGCACCCGTTTTCGGCAAGCGATTTTTTGAGTACGTCCATTTTTACAGTGGCATTGCCGCCTACATTTACACCTCTTAAAAAAATAACAAATTGGTTCATGTTTACTGTTTTTGATTATAATTCTTTAGATCAAGTATTAAGACACGGGATTGAGAGACACGGGATAATGTGCTAATGAGTTATATATATTAATAAGCAATTTAACCATTCAACCATCTAACCATTCCACCCTGCAACCATTTCCGCTTTACCACAATTATTGATTGTTTACCGGATAGCATTAATTGGATAGGGCTTCTTTCAGCATAAACCCACTGCCATGAATATTGACAATCTCCAGCGAGGAATCCTCTTTTAAATATTTGCGCAGCTTGGTTACGTAAACATCCATGCTACGGGCGGTAAAATAGCCTTGCTGGCCCCAGATTTTATCGAGTGCCAGGTTACGATCCAACACCTTGTTTTTGTTTTGGACCAGGAACAAGAGCAGTTCGGCCTCTTTGGGCGAAAGTTTTATTTCATCGTGCCCCACGAGGATCAGGTTCCTCCGCCTGTAATCGAACCCATATTTTCCAATAGGAATGGAATCGGGGATATCATCGGCAATGGGGGCTTGGTTCCTTTTCAGGATCGCTTTTATTTTGTAGATAAGCACATCGGAATCGAAAGGTTTGGTAATGTAATCGTCGGCACCCACCGAAAAGCCTTTTAACACATCCTCTTTCAATGTTTTAGCAGTCAGGAATATGATGGGCAAGGAGGGGCGCAGTTTTTTTATTTCGGCACCAATAGTAAAGCCGTCTACGTGCGGGAGCATCACATCCAGGATACATAAATCGTAACTGTTTTTATTGAAAGCCATGATAGCTCCCCGGCCATCGTTCACCCATTGTACCTCGTAATCATTCATCTCAAGATACGATTTCATCACCGAACCAAAGTTCAAATCATCTTCAACCAGAAATATTTTATGTTTTTTCATTTATATTGTTTTTTGCCACAAATTACACAAATCGAATTTTAAGATGTTTTTAAAATTTTACCCAAAAGTTAAAGGAATCTTCAAGGTAAAGGTACTTCCTTTCCCTTTTTGGCTTTGCACCAGAATATCGCCTTTAAAGTGCATGGTCATTGCTTTCACATAACTGAGCCCAAGACCAAAACCTTTTACCGTATGTACATCGCCAGTGGGGACCCGGTAAAACTTCTCAAAAATTTTTTCCTGCGTATCTTTGTCCATCCCAATCCCCTGATCGGTAACGGCAATATTTAAAAATCCGGCAGAATTATATGTTTCCACATGGATAACCGGGGGAGCATCTAGTGAATATTTGTTGGCATTATCTAACAAGTTGTAAACCACATTTACAAAATGGGTCACATCGGTTTTTATTGAATCGTTTCCGGCCTTCAAATCCATGCTGATTTGCCCTCCTTTTTGTTCCACCTGCAGCGTGATGTTTTTAATGGCCTGTTTTATTAAAGGGTGTACTTCGGTAACAACCATGTTCAGGTTGAAATCTTTTTTATCGAGCAATGCCATTTTCAGCACGCTTTCTACCTGGCGGTTCATCCGGCGGTTTTCATCTTTAATGATTTCAATAAAATGCGAAACCTTTTTGGGATGCTCAATAATATTCGGGTTGGTGATAGAATCGGCTGCTAACGAAATGGTGGCTATGGGTGTTTTAAACTCATGGGTCATGTTATTGATAAAATCGGTTTTAATTTCCGACACCTTCTTTTGGTTATAGATAACCCGCAAGGTGTAGTAAAAGGTGAAAAGTATGATTAAAGTAAATATCAATGAACCTGAAAATGGGTAAATGACCGAGTTTATCAGGTAATTGCGCTTTTCAGGGAAGAAGACCATCAATTGGTCCGATTGCCTGAGAATATCGTTAGGGAATAAAACTGTTTTGTACGATTGTGAGCTATGTTCCAGATTGAAGCCCGATGATTTGAGCTTGTTGTATAATTTGCCCCGGTAATTGGCAATGGCATATTCAAACTTTAAGGGAATGGCCACATTTCCAAATTCATATTCCAGGGTAGGGGCCACCACCGAAGGGCTCAACCGATCTTCCACCGAAATATCTTTTATAGAAAATTCCAGAATCATCTGTTCCATCACATCATTCAGTTCCGATTCCACGGGATTCAGTTTTACGTTGGACAATGGCTCTTCGGCTTGTTTTGGGTTAGGTTTTGAAAAGCTGGAATAGGTTTGTATGTGCTGACTCGACAACCCGTCGGCAATCACGGTATCAAAGCCGTAAGTAATAGTCTCCATCCCATTTTCGCTCGATTTTGAAATTTTAACCCGTTTATCTGTTTTTTTAGACAAAGCTTCTTCCGATTTTTCTTGCCAAAACTCATTGAATTCTATAAAAATGGAATCCTGGTTTACCCCCTGTATATTTGGTGTAACCTGGTGTTTAAATTGCACTTGTGGCATCCCTGAAAAATAACTCGACATAAAAGCCGCGTTCTGGTTCCGTTCTATCCGATAGGCAACCCTTGCAAGTGCCTGGTTTACCTGCTGATCAAACTGCTGTTCTTTTACCGTAATAGCTTCATGCATCCAAAACCATTGAACGGCAATAATACCGAACAACGAAATCCCCATCAAGGCAATAATCCCACTAAATCTAAGTTTCTTCACGTTTTATTTATGGTTTGTCAACTAATTCTCAAATCTAAAAATTGCCGTTGTCAGTCTAATATCTTAAATCGAGAATCTATTATCTGATTTCTAAATCTCCACGCCAAAAGTATAAAAAGAAAAGGTTGCATTTTATATTTTAACCTAACCTTAACAGTTTTTAACCTGACATTAACCTCATGATAATCATTCGGTCTGTATTTTTGTTGAGTCAAATTTAAGTTGATAAATGGTTAGTTGTTGTTATTGCATTGGAAGAAGGATTACAGAACACCATTCTGTTTTCCGATTCCAATGACAAAATGTAGGCAAAAGCAGATAAACATAGTTATAAACCCTTAAAACCTCTCTGTTATGAAAATGAAGTACCACTGTTTGTTAGTTGCCATTCTCGTCATGATAGCGGCGCTATTTTTAGGTAGCCGGCTTCAGGCTCAAACCAAACCGAAAGTGAAAGTGCAAAAACATGTCGAAGCCCAAGCTAAGTCTGAATCTGGTGATTCGGTAATTGTGATAGTAAAAACCATTACCGACGACGGCACCCAAAAAAAGGAAAATATCGACTCGTTGGTTCATGCCTTATGTCCTGAACATTCAGGGAAAGGCGAAAAAAAGATGCGGATTATTCATATCGAAAATGGCGATACCGTGGTGAACCGTTGCATGGAGGAGCCTTTTGATATGGAATGGGTAAAGGCTTTCGAAAATGATAGCCTGTTCTACAGCTTCCACACAACCGCTTTCCCTGGATCGATACCCAAAGATTCTTTCAACGTCTGGATTTCGAGGTTTGATAGCTTGCTCGACCCTTTGAACCACATGCAGTTTGAGTTTGATTGGCAAGGCGATGTAACCGGATTGGATACCCTGATTGAAAAGCATCTGGAATACCGGATGAATGGCAACAACCTTGATTCTATGATTTTTATTGGTGTCGATGGGGAAAATATCCGTTTGGAAAGGGGCGGCGAGATGGTCTTCATAAATAAAATAGATGATATTGAAGACATTGACAGCAATATTCAGATCACTAGCGATGAAAACGGAAGAAAGGTGATCGTACTCCAGACCCGTATCGTGTTGGATGAACTGACCGAACAAGATAAGGAAGACCTTAAAGCTAAGGGAATCACCACCAGCAAACAGGAACCTGACTTTGATTACATCAAGTTTTACCCCAATCCATCGGAACAGACAGTTATTATTGAGTTCCGGTTGGCTAAAAAAGCAAATTGTGAAGTACGTATTTCAAATTTGTTGGGGCAATCGGTTTATGAAGAAAAACTGAACGATTTTAGTGGGGATTACAAATCATCGGTTAATTTAAAGAAATTTGGTGCAGGAACTTACATCCTGCAAATCGTACAAGGGAAAAAATCCATCTCGCGGAAAATAATCGTCGAATAGTTAAATACACACCTAAAAAAGGGCTGCTTCCATTCCAGGAGTGGCTCTTTTTGTTTAACACATTCTCACATTTGCTAATTGTTAATTGTCATCATTTTTGTTTCTTTGTGACTTTTAAATTCAATGCTCTATGAGAAAGATATTAATTAACTTATTGATAATTCAGCTAATAGCACCAGTTTTTTTATTTGGCCAAAAGGTTAAACCTTTAAAAACGGCCGACGAATTGAAAAAAGAAAAAGTTTATCGTTCGATGGACGAAGCCCTTGCCAATAAAAAAAAGGTATATATTTTAAACCTCGATGGAAAGAAACTCACAGAAATTACCTCTCAAATTATCAAGTTAAAGAACCTTCAGGAACTTTATGTAAGGTATAACCAGATATCCTCGTTACCCGCGGAACTGTTTCAGTTACCCAATTTGCAGGTTTTGGCCTTGGGCGAAAATAAATTGACCGAATTTCCAAAGGGGATCATTCAATTCCAGCACTTGGAACAGCTTGATCTTTTCAACAACCGGTTAACTATAATTCCCCCGGAGATTGGCCAGTTGAAAAAGCTGAAAAAGCTTGATTTAAACTGGAACCAGTTAACTACCCTTCCTGAGGAAATTGGACAATTAACCAATCTTGAGAAGCTGTATCTGGAAAAAAACAGGTTAACTGCTTTGCCAAAGAGCTTTGGAAATTTGACGTTGCTGAATGAATTAAAAGTATCTGAAAACCAATTGACCCAACTGCCTGAGAATTTTGGAAACCTGGTGCTGATTACCGAATTGAACCTTGAAAAAAATGCGCTTATCGCGCTACCCGTTTCCATGGGAGGGCTCAAAAATTTGAAAAAACTTAACATCAGTCAGAATAAGTTGGTAAAAATCCCCGATGAATTGGGGAAACTGGACAGCCTGGAAGAACTGAACCTTTCGAACAACAAAATAACCCAGGTAACCGGCAATTCAATAAATTTCACCAATATTAAAACCATCGATTTAAGTATCAATAAAATTTCATTATTTCCGGCAAAATTGAATGACGCCCAAAAATTAGAATTTTTAGATGTTTCCATCAATCAATTGTCGGCAGTTCCAACAAATATTGGTCAGGCATTACAACTGAAAACTTTATTATTGAACCGCAACCAGATTACCTGGGTTGGTGAGAATATGTCGGTATTGGTAAACCTGGAAGAATTGGACTTATCGGATAACAAAATTGAAAAGATTGATAAATCACTGGGAGCTCTTATTAAACTCAGGAAATTGAACCTTAACCAGAATCAGATACTTTATTTTAACAAGCAGTTGAACGGGATGAAATCGTTGCAGGAACTGTATCTGGAAAACAATCCCCGGTTGACCGATTTTTATAAAAAACAGGTAAAACAGTTTTTCCCGAATACCACAATTTATTTTTAAAATGCTTTCTTTAAAACCATCGGATGCCTATCCAAAACCAGGTTAGTCATCTGATGATTTTTATTGAAGGACAATAAAACACCAATCTGATAGTTTTTTAATTGCAAGTAATCAACAATCATTTGTTGAAAACATGATTCTGCATGACCGCAAGGCATTCGGTTTCTTTGTTACCTTTGTATAAAAATTGCAAAAATGGCTTATAATTCTTTGAAAATTAGCTTATTGGTTTTCTTTTTTGCTACTATTTTATCCCCGATATTTTCTCAAACCTCTTACCTGTATAGCGAGGAAGATAATGCCTACAAAATGGGGGTGGAATTATTTGAAAAGGGGAAATACGCCCAAGCCCAGGAATTTTTTAATCAGGTGGTGGCCCATTATGGTTCGGAGCACACCGATGTTAAAGCAGATGCAGAATTCTATCTGGCTTTGTGTTCCATGGAATTGTTCAACCTGGATGCCGAATACCGGATGACCGAATTTATAGCTAAATATCCCGAAAGCCCCCGCACCCGAACTGCTTACTTTGAAATGGGTACATTCAAATACCGCAAAAGCAAGTACGACGAAGCGTTGTATTATTTTGGAAAAGTCTGGAAACAAAACCTGACCAAAGGACAATTGTATGAGTTCTACTTCAAAAGAGGATACAGCTATTTCAAAACGGATCAGTTGGAACCATCGGCAAAAATGTTTTATGAAATCATCGATAAAGACACCAAATATGCGGGTCCGGCCAACTATTATTACGCCCACGTTTCGTATCTTGATAAAAACTATGAAACGGCGTTAAAAGGGTTCAACAAATTGAAGGATGATCCCACGTTTGCTCCGGTTGTACCTTATTACATTGTCCAGATTTATTACCTGCAAGGCAAAAACGATAAGGTGCTGGAACTGGGGCCGCAACTTTTGGAAACCCCGGAAGTGAAGCGTGAAGCAGAAATAGCCCGTCTGGTTGGCGAAGCACTATACGCCAAAGGACAATATCAGGAGGCACTCGATTACCTAGAAACTTACAAGAAAAAAGCGGAAACCTATACCCGCGAAGATATTTATCAACTGGGCTATGTGTATTACATGACCCAAAAATACGATCTGGCGGTTTCTACCTTATCAAATATTACCAATGTGGAAGACGGTTTAACCCAGAATGCCTTTTTCCACATGGCCGATTGCTATGTAACACAAGGGAAAAAAGAACAAGCCCGCATGGCATTTGAGGCCGCATCCAAGTTAAGTTTCGATGGTGAGATTCAGGAAATTTCGTTGTTAAATTATGCCAAGCTTTCCTATGAACTTTCCTATTCTCCATTTAACGAGACTATTACCGCATTTTACGATTATATCACCAAGTACCCGAATTCCATCCACCACGATGAAGCATACAGCTATTTGGTGAAAGTGTACCTCACATCAAAAAACTACAAAGAAGCATTGGCTTCGCTGGAAAAAATTAAGGTAAAATCTCCTGAAATGTTGGCGGCACATCAACGGGTTTCTTTTTTCCGGGGGCTGGAATTGTTCAATAACCTTCAGTTCTCAGCAGCATTGGCTTCATTTGAAATATCGTTAGACGGGAAAGCGTTCGACAAACAAATGAATTCTTTAACCCAATATTGGAAAGCTGAAGCCCTTTACCGGCTCGGAAGATACAATGAAGCCATAGGTTCCTACAGTAAATTTTTATTGAGTCCGGGAGCCTATTCCTTAGCTGAATTCAATACCTGTTATTATAACATTGGGTATTGTTATTTTAAGCTGAAAGATTATAAAAACGCCATATCCTGGTTCCGGAAATACATCGATAAAGGAACAGAAGTAAATCAATTGAAACGGGGCGATGCCCTCATCCGTATTGCCGACAGTTATTTTGTCAGCCGCGAATACACTAACGCCATCGAGTTTTATGGAATGGCGATGGCATTGGACACCTTCGACGTGGATTATGCCATGTTCCAGAAAGGTTTTTCGCATGGGCTGGTGAGCCAGTATCCGCAAAAAACAGCCATCCTGTCACATTTGTTGGATTCCAAACCACAATCTACTTATGCCGCCGATGCTTTGTTTGAGAGGGCCAGGGGTTATGTTTCCATGGATTCGGTACGTTTAGCCATTCAGGACTATAACCAATTGTTGCAAACGTATCCCAACAGCATTTATAAAGTTAAGAGCCTGTTGCAACTTGGTTTATTGAATTACGGAAGCAATCAATTGGAAACGGCACTTCTGAATTTCAAACAGGTGGTTAAGGAATATCCTGGGACCGAAGAGGCTCAAGATGCCTTACTGGGAATTAAAAATGTATATGTCGATTTGAACCAGGTAGATATCTATTTTGCATTTGCCAAGGAAAATGGAGGTGCCGGAAATGTGAGCATGAACGAAAAAGATTCGCTTACCTACATTTCTGCCGAGAAGATTTACCTTTCGGGAAATTGGGGAGAATCGAAAGCAATGTTCTCCAACTATCTGAATAAGTTTACCGATGGACGTTTTGCCCTGAATGCCCACTATTACCGGGGCGATTGTTTCAATCGGGCGAATGCCGACGACTCTGCGTTAACCGATTATTATTGGGTGATTGAAAAGCAAAAAAACATCTTTACCGAACCGGCACTTTACGCGGCATCTCACATTCAGGAAGCTAAAAAGAATTACACCGAGGCCTACCAGCTTTTTAATAAACTGGAGAACATGGCCGAGGTAAAACCGAACCTGTTGATTGCCCGTAAAGGTCAGATGAATGCAGCATTCCAGACTCAGAGTTATGCACAGGCCATTGACGCAGCACGGAGTGTCCTCATCACAGATAAAGTTTCAGAAGAGGAAATACGTCTGGCCCGATTGATGCTCGGCAAATCATACTTGGCCCAAAACCTGTCGGATGCAGCCATCACCCAATTCCGTATTTTGGGGTTAGATGTCAGGAACATTGAAGGTGCTGAAGGAAAGTTCAGGGTCATCGAAATACTTTATAACCAAAACAACCTCGATGAAGCGGAGAAAAACATTGATGAATACATTTCCATGGGGACCCCGCATCAGTATTGGTTAGCCAAAGCCTTCATCCTGCTTTCAGATATTTATTTACAGAAAAACGACGGTTTTCAGGCAAAAGCAAATTTGCAGAGTGTTATTGATAATTATGGAGATACCACGGATGGTATTGTGGATGAAGCCAGGAAAAAGCTTCAAACCATTATTTCTAAAGAAAATCAACAATTTGAACCGGCTCCTGAAGGTGATACAGGCCATTTGAATCAACCGGAAAATGCTGATCCGGTGGATGTGAGTACCCATGAATTACCCGTTGACCAAAATTAATTCTAAGCTGAAAAGTAATGAAAAACCGATTGATAGTTTTCTTAAGTTTTCTCCTGTTGTTTTCTGGTGTTGTTCTAGCTCAGGAATCCGTGAGGCAGGAAGTGACCGTTGTTAAAGCCTATGAGCCGGTAATCAGCGATGCTTTTAAAATCAGCGAACTTCCCCGCATTGTCGATACGCTTGTGGTAGTTCCTTCATTTCACTACGAGATAGCACCCATCCGCCATAACACCAAGTTTGAACCTACATCAATCAAACCGGCAAAGTTAATAAACGAGCCCCTTTCAAAAATATACTACGGTTATGCTAAAGCTGGTTTTGGGACTTATTTATCGCCCATGGCTCAATTGATGTTTGGTAGCAACCGTTCCGAAAAATGGAACTGGAATACTTTATCTAGTTATTATTCTACCAACGGAAAGGTGAAAAATCAGGCCGATCAAAAAGTATATGCCGGGTTGTCCGATTTTCAGTCTTCGGTGGCTGCCAGCCGTTTCACCAAATCACAAAAAATGGTTAACATTGGAGCATCATACCAAAATAGAATCAATTATTATTATGGCTACAATCCTGACTTAGTTGAAAGTATAAATACGCCCACTCCTCTGCTGAAAGATGAGATTGAAAACCAAAAGATTCATTTAATCAAAGGAAATGTTGGGTTACAGACTACCTATTTGGATTCAGCCCATGTAAACTATCAAGTCAAGACACATTGGCAATCGTTACTGGCTAAAGATGGAGTGAAAGAACGTGAATTAAAAATTAATTCCGGGCTGAATTACTTCTTTGAAAAAGAGTTTGTGGGTGTGGATATCGATATTCATTACCGTGCTACCTCCGGTTTAGAGGATACCATCAACGGTTCAATAATCCGGTTTAGCCCTTGGATAGGCGCTTTTGGCAACAAATGGAGAGTTTTGGTGGGAGTCAATACTTTTTTTGACCAAGCCAACGAGAAGTACCATTTCTATCCCCGGCTAAGTATGCATTATAACATCATCGACTATTTCCTGATACCCTATTTCGAACTGGACGGAAATTATCAGGAAAACAGTTATGCCGATATTTATATCGAAAATAATTACATCAGGCAGTCATGGGCCACAGCACCCACCGATACCAGAATAAACCTGACCTTTGGTTTCCGGGGAAACATTAGTTCCAAAGTGGCTTTTAACGCAAAAGTGAATTATGCCAGGATCGACCAACAATACTTTTTTGTAAACGATACCAATACATTGTGGCACAATAAATTTGTTACAATTACCGATGACCTGACCCAGCTTAGGGTTTTGGGTGAAGTATCCTACAAAACCAGCGAGAAACTTTGGTTGTCGGTAAAAGCCAATTATTATCAATATGAACTTTCAAACGAGGCTAAACCCTGGCACTTACCGGAATATAGCCTCAGCTTGAATGGCAGGTATAAAATTCAGGAGAAAATTATTCTGGAAGCAAATGTATTTGGTATTGGAACCCGATTTGCTAAAACATTTGACAATAACCAACAAGTAGTTTCAAAGGAATTACCGGGGATTATTGACCTGAACCTGGGCATTGAATACCGTCTTTCAAAACGTTTGTCGGCTTTTGGGGATTTTAACAACCTCAGTTCCGTAAAATATGAACAGTGGAAACAATACCCAACCCAACGATTCAATTTAATGCTGGGAGTTACCTATTCATTTTTGTAAATATATTCAGATAAAAAAAGTCCGTAACCTTAGATTCAGCAAGGCATTCAAAAATGTTTAAATCTTGTTAAAAACTACTCCAAAATAGCGTTTCATTTACACTTTATAAACCATCGAAAATACTATATTTGGTTGTTTTTCCCTAACCTTTCTAGGGAGGCATAAATAATTGAAAATTAAAGATATATATTTAATAATAACATCATGAGTGATCCAGAAAAAGACAAAGTTCAGCAAAATTCGTATTCCGCAGACAGTATTCAGGTTCTTGAAGGGTTAGAAGCCGTTCGCAAGCGGCCTGCCATGTACATCGGCGATATCGGGGTTAAAGGGCTTCATCATCTAGTGTATGAGGTGGTTGACAATTCCATTGACGAAGCACTTGCCGGATATTGTAAGAATATTGAGGTATTCATCAACGAAGATAATTCGATAACGGTTACGGATGATGGACGAGGTATCCCTACCGAAATGCATCAGGGAGAAGGTAAATCGGCTCTGGAAGTGGTAATGACAGTGTTGCATGCAGGGGGTAAATTCAACAAAGATTCTTATAAAGTTTCTGGAGGTTTACATGGAGTTGGGGTTTCGTGCGTGAATGCCCTTTCAAATTATTTAAAGGTTGAAGTTTATCGGAACGGGACCATTTTTATGCAGGAATATGCCAAAGGTATTCCTCAAAACGAGGTACACCAAATTGGTACCACCGATAAAACCGGGACACATACTACTTTTAGGCCCGATGATACCATTTTTATGGCCGTGGACTATAACTACGATATTTTGGCCGCCCGCCTTAGGGAACTGGCGTTTCTGAATCAAGGAATTATTTTAACTCTTACCGACAAACGAGAGAAAGATGCTGCTGGTAATTCAAAAGTTGAAAAGTTCTTTTCTGAAGAAGGATTGAAAGAATTTGTTCTTTACCTAGATGGAACCCGGGAAAAACTGATTGATAAACCTATCCATATTTCAACCGAGAAGAATGATGTTCCTGTTGAAATTGCCATGCATTACAATACAACATTTACTGAAAATATCCATTCGTATGTAAACAATATCAACACCATTGAGGGAGGTACCCACCTAACAGGTTTCCGCCGTGGGTTGACAAGGACACTGAAAACCTTTGCCGAAAAGTCGGGTCAATTGGCCAAGCTCAAATTCGATATCAATGGTGATGATTTTAGGGAAGGTTTAACCGCGGTAATTTCTGTTAAAGTGGCTGAACCCCAGTTTGAAGGGCAAACCAAGACCAAATTGGGGAACTCCGATATCAGTTTGGTGGTCGATCAGGCGGTGAGCGTGATGCTGAATAATTATCTGGAAGAAAACCCGAAAGATGCCCGCTCCATCGTTGATAAGGTTATTCTGGCAGCCCAGGCACGACATGCAGCCCGTAAAGCACGCGAATTGGTGCAACGCAAATCAGTGATGACTGGCGGCGGGTTACCTGGTAAATTGGCCGACTGTTCCGATAAAGACCCTGCCAATTGCGAGATTTATCTCGTTGAGGGAGATTCTGCAGGTGGTACCGCCAAACAAGGACGCGACCGGAAATTTCAAGCCATTCTTCCATTGCGTGGTAAAATCCTGAACGTTGAAAAGGCCATGCACCATAAAGTCTTCGAAAGCGAGGAAATAAAAAATATTTTCACGGCCCTTGGAGTTACCATTGGGACTGACGAGGATAGCAAAGCCTTGAACATTGAGAAACTGAGGTATCATAAAGTAATTATCATGACAGATGCCGACGTGGATGGTAGCCACATTGCCACCTTGATCATGACCTTCTTTTTCCGCTTTATGACCGATTTGATTAAAAACGGATATATTTATATTGCTACTCCGCCCTTGTACTTAATTAAAAAGGGGAAAAACCAACAATATTGTTGGAACGAAGATCAACGCCAGTCGTTGGTAGAAGAATGGGGTGGAGGAAATGAAGGTGGGCTCCACATTCAACGCTACAAAGGTTTGGGAGAAATGAATGCCGAGCAGCTTTGGGATACTACCATGAATCCCGAAAACCGTACTCTTCGTCAGGTGACCATTGAAAACGCGGCCGAAGCCGATCATATTTTTTCAATGCTTATGGGTGACGATGTTCCCCCACGTAGGGAATTTATTGAAACCCACGCGAAATATGCAAAAATTGATGCCTAAGAAATATAAATCAGAAGCTCCCAAACTTGGGAGCTTTTTTTATGCTTATTCGGATCTGTGCTTATAAAGGTGTAACAAAGCCAGTATAATTGTAGAAAAATATATATCCTTCCTTTTATTTTTTTTTAGAGCTCTATTCTAGGTAGGTTGTAACCATAATACAATTGTTCCGTATTAAATCATTGTGTAAATTTTAATCAATCAAACAACTAATGGCATTCATTCAAATGCAGGACTCAGTTCCAAATTCAAGTGAAAAATGGATACTTGTTTTTCTTTCAAAAAGTCGGATACTCCATTCCTTTTTTGAGAAAAACATTGAGGAATTTCAAAATGTATCCATTATTGAACAGGTTATTTTTATTACAGCTAAGGAACAACTTGAACAGTGGTTCACGAAAGGAACCCATAACATTATCATAAGTTTCGATAGTAATTATGAAACCATAAATGAATTGGTTGCATTAATTAACTCATTGAACAGTTTAGATGAACGGTGCCTCATTTATAAAATTCTTTGGTACACCGAGACCGATCAGCTGCTAAAAGGTGATAATATATTACTGGTAAAAACAGATGATATCAGGTGTTTGAATAATACCTCTGATCAAAGCCATTTGGTTTATTTTAATTGGTTGATTCAAAAATTGAATGCTAGTTATCGTCAATCATTCGAAGTTGGCCATAAACCTAAAAAAACAAGTTCCGATTCCGGCCCAATAGCGGTGGGAGTTAAAAAGTCTGAGTTAAGTGAGGCCAATCAGGTGGCATGGAACATGATTGAACAGCAAAAAATTGAAATTGAACAACGGAACAAGGAATTGGAGCTGGCTTTTAAAAAGTCAAGCATTCAACATATAAAATTGCAGAAGATATTTTATCAGAACGAAATGCAGCGCAAAGAACTTGAACAGGCGCTCATCGAAATTCAGAAAAAAAATGAGGAGTTGGCTACCCAGAATGAAGAGATTTCTACTCAGAGGGATCAGATTGAATTGCAAAATGAAGAAATCCAGTCGCAACGTGACTTTGCCATCTTGCAGCAAGAAGAAATAAGGGACAATCTTCTCTATGCGAGTAGAATCCAGCAAGCCTTACTTCCTCCTAAATATCTAATGGAACAGCTATTACCTGAGCATTTTGTACTAAACCGTCCTAAAGATATTGTTAGTGGCGATTTCTATTGGATTTCACAAAACCGTTTTAAAACCATTGTTGCTGTTGCCGATTGCACGGGTCATGGAATTTCAGGAGCTATGATGAGTATGCTGGGTACGGCTTTTCTGAACGAGATCATTAACCGGAACGATATTACCAATTCAGCCCAGATTTTGGATCAATTGCGGGAACGGATTATCATTTCGCTGCATCAGGAAAACGAAAATAATTCTCTCGAATTCTCCCGCGATGGGATGGATATTTCCCTTTGTATTATTGATATTGTTGACAATACCTTAGAGTTTTCAGGTGCCAACAACCCGCTGTATTTGGTTAGAGATCAAGAATTGATGGAACTCAAGGCTGATAAGATTCCCATAGGCATCCATGAATTCTGCAACGAACCTTATGCCACTCAGAAACTGGAACTCAAGGGCAAGGACGAAATATATTTGTTCTCCGATGGTTTTGCCGATCAATTTGGTGGAAGTAAAGGTAAGAAAATGAAATATACCCGGTTCAAACAGATCATCTTAGAATCGGCATCTGTACCTTTCCACCAAAAAGAGTGGGCACTTGATACCGCTTTTAATGAATGGAAAGGGAACCAGGAACAGATTGATGATGTGTTGGTTTTGGGCTTCAAAATAAATTGATCCTGGATAATTATATGTTTGTTGCGGGTTCTTATCAATAGGTTTGTATATTTGATGTTATAAATGTGTAGTTCTATCTAAAAGTGTGGCTAAGTTTTTATATCTAATTGAATTTCTATATCTTTAAAATGATAACAGATTAAAATTATATTCCATGAAGGAAAATTTGAGGACATCCGGACATACATTGAAAAAGTTCATACCGTTCCTTTTCCTGACGAGTCTGTTTTTCTGCTTTACCATTGATTCCTCCAAAGCCCAACGCAAGCAACTTCCCGAAGAGGTTAAAACACAAATTGAGAATTATAAAGTTAATGCCATCAAGAACCGGAACCTTGGTAATGACAATGCTGCCGCTTCCTACCTAAACAAAATTGCTTACCTGTATTGGGAATATTTTATTTACGACGAGGCCATTAAAAATTTTGAAGAGGTAATGACCATCAATCAGGACCTCGGAAACAAAATGGGTGAGCAAAAAGTTCTCGATAACCTGGCCTTTGTTTATAACGATATGGATAGGTTCGATAAAGCAATTGAATGCTTTTTGAAAAGCTTGGTTCTAATTAAAACCAGAGGAGAAAAACAGCCTGAAGCCGAATGTTTGAGCAATTTGGCGGTGGCTTATACCAGTAATGCACAATATTCTGAAGCTATTCAAGCGGCTAATCAAGGACTTGAAATCAGTAAATCGTTGAATCATTTGAAATTGATGCGTTCTTTTTATGGTACTTTGCATGAATGTTATGAAAAGAAAGGCGATAAGGATAAATCCATGGAATATTTTGGACTTTACTCTTCCATCGATAAGCACCTTCAACAGCAGCTATTTGAGGAGCAGCAATTGCAGAGCCAGGCACGGATTACCCAGATTGAGGCTGAAAAAAATAGGACTGAAAGGGTACTTGAAAAAACAAAAGATACATTAAAAGAAGTAGAGCAGATAACCAGGGAAAAGCAGTTAGAAATCAATCTTTTAAATAGCCAAAAAGAATTGCAGGAACTAGCAATCAAACAACATGAGGTTAAAAGCAAGGCTGAACGAAGGCTCCGGTATTTTTTAATCTCCATTTTTATTTTTGTCTGTTTAATTACTTTATTAATATACAATCAGATGCGTGAAAAGAAGCTGGCCAATGCCAAACTTCAGGAACTGTATAGTGAGATTGAAAAAAAGAATATCCAAATCCTCGATAGCATCAACTATGCCAGCCACATTCAAGAAGCTATTTTGCCTTACGAGAAGCATATGAATGATGATATTCCCTCCTCGTTTGTGTTTTATAAACCAAGGGATATTGTGAGTGGCGATTTTTATTGGCATTCAAATCATGGAAATAAAGTTTTTGTAGCAGCCATCGACTGTACCGGACATGGAGTCCCTGGGGCATTTATGAGTATGATTGGCAACACCTTATTGAACGAGATTGTCAATGAAAATCAAATATTTAACCCTGCTGAGGTGTTAAGCCAATTGAATGAAAAGGTGGTTTTTACGCTAAATCAAGATCAAAAAGATAAAGAAAGCTTTAGCGAAGATGGTATGGACATTACCTTTTGCTGTTACGATAAGGTTGAAAACTCACTGGAACTTGCTTTGGCAAACCACACCGCTTGCCTGATTCAAGACCATAAAACCACTTTGATTGAAGGAGATATTTTCAGTATTGGTGGGAACGTGGGGTTTGGACAGGTCCTTTTTAAATTGCATAAATTCAAAATCACCGCCACCACTACACTTTATATGTATTCCGATGGATTTCAGGATCAATTTGGTGGCGATCATAATCAAAAATATATGGCCCCGCGGTTTATCGAATTTTTGGAAAAAATACAGTCAATACCGTTTGAACAACACAAACAATTATTGGAACAGGAATATGAGGTTTGGAAAGGCGAAAGCCGTCAAATTGATGATGTATTGGTAATCGGAGCACGTTTCATAGCATAAATCTTACATTCTGCAAGCAACATGGATCGGAGGCAACTTATTTTTCAATTGGTTCTAGCATGGATTTTAATTGGCAAAATAGGTATGTCTCAGGTCGGAAACCCCATTATTAATAATTACCATACCATAAACGGTTTTGCTTCAAACCAGGTTTGGGGAATTGTCCAAGATAAAAGTGGAACACTTTGTCTGGCTACCAATAAAGGAATTTCCCGTTTCGACGGTTTAAATTGGTCAATGATTCCTGTACCTTTAAATTCTTCAGTCCGTTCCATTGCTATTAGCGATAAGGGGAGAATATTTGTTGGTGCATCCCGCGAATTTGGTTTCCTTAAAGAGGAAGTTAATGGGCAATTGGTTTATGCCTCTCTTTCCGATTCCTTAAAGGAAAAGGAATTTTCTGCGGTGCTAAACACATTTGTAGTGGCCGATACAACCTATTTTATGGCCAATCATGAAAAAGTTTTTTGTTTTTTCGATGATTTGGTTCAAGAGGTAAATCTCCGGCATATTTCCTATTATCGTTCGTTCATAGTTGGCGATCAAGTCTGGCTATTGGATCCCTCTTTTGGAGTTGCTAAATTAATAGGGGATCAAATAGAATTCATTGATACAAACCCGGTCCCTCCTGACATCTACTTTTTAATCCCGTTCGATCAGGATCGCCTTTTGGCTGGTACACTCAAAGAGGGGTTATTTTTATATGATAAAAGTAAAAAGCTTTGGGCAAGATTTAAAACCGACAACGATCCCCTTTTAAAAAGTTCAAACCCATATACAGCTATTTGGCTTACCAACGGTAAGTTAGCCATCGCGAGTTTGAAAAACGGTGTTTTCATCCTGAATAATCGAGGTTCCATTGAAACCATTTACGATAAAGATCGTGGTTTGCTAAATAATTCTACCTATAGCCTTTATCAGGACTCGTATAACGATTTATGGATTGGCCAGGAAAAAGGTGTTTCACATATCGAACTTAGTGTGCCTTTTACAAAAATAGGTGAAAACTCAGGAATTGAAGGCACAGTACAAACTATTGGTTATTACTTCGGTCATTTATTTTGTGGAACTTCTAATGGGATTTACCATCTTCCTATTGAAAAAGCAGAGAAATACTACAATCATCATTTCAAATTGCTCCATCCCGACTATATATACAACCTTGATTATTGTAAAGTTGAGATACCGGGGGCTCCTGAACCCATTTTATTGGCTTCGTGTTTACGCGATTTAGTTTCTATTGATAAAAACTTGAATCTTAATTCTATTTATAAGATTTACGGATGCTATTCCATTTGCCCTTCACCTTTAAAGAAAGGCAGGGTCTTTCTTGGGAGTGCCTCAGGGGCTCAAGTGTTAGACATTCAATATGTTAACAATCAATTGAAGGTAATTAAGGTAATGGTGTTTCCCGATTTTAAAGAATCTGTCAGAAAAATACTTGCTACGCCCGAAGGTGATTTTTGGATACGGACCGCATTTAATGAGATTTATAAAATTGAATTTGATAACCCCGACGGAATAGTCAATTATTCAATACACAAATTTACTAAACTGAATCAAGAACAACCAGGATTGGTAATAACAGGGCTTTATCTGTTTTCAAAAAAAATTACAATTGCCACTAACCAAGGTATTTTTAGCACACTGCTAGAGGAGGGAAAGAACCTTGAAAAGAATTTTGTCCGTGATACCTCTTTTGGCATCAGTTATTTAACCGATAGCCTCCCGGTCCAGGCCCTTGCACAAGATCCTCTAGGTAATTTCTGGATGACCACCCCTAAGGGGTTATTATCTTACGAAGTATCAAGTAATTGGTTGAATGCCGGTTCTTTTAGCAGGCTCAACAACTACCAGATTCAAAACATAATCTCTATCGATCCGTTTGGCGTTTCATTTTTAACCGAGGATGAAATCTATTTCATCCATGAGCACGAGAAAAATAAGACTCAACCTACCATTGTTACCTATGTTTCGAGAATAAAAATCGGCGAGTCATTTAAAACCAGACATTTTTATCAACCGGATAGGGATCAAAGGCACCTAAATGAGGTGATCCCTTATAACCAAAATACTATTAGTTTTCAATTTGCTACCCCATTCTACCAAAATCCGGAATCCATAAAATGGAGTTATTTACTTGAGGGTTATGAGAATGGATGGAAAACAACGGACAAACCTCAAGTGGATTACTTTAACTTACCAAGTGGCAAATATACATTTAAAGTTAAAGCCCATCCTATATACGGAAATGAGAATCCACCCGATAGTTATAGCTTTACCGTACAAACACCTTGGTACAAAAAGACATTTTTTATTATCGTGTTTGTAATCCTGGGGAGCTTATTACTTTGGTTAATAATTACCATCTATACCCTGAAATTGAAGCGGGAAAAAAAGAAGTTGCAGGAGATAATTAAAGAAGCCATACGAAAAGAAGAAGAACAATACGAAGAGATAGAATCGCAATCAGATAAACTGATACAAGTTAATAAGGAGCTCGAAAAACTTTCCATTGTGGCAAGTAAAACCGATAACGCCGTCACAATTCTGAATGCTCATGGAAAAGTTGAATGGATTAATGATGGTTATATCCGGATGTACGGCTTTACGCTTGAAGAAATAAAGCTGAAGAATGATTTTCTGATTGGTGAAAATGCCACAGTTTCAATCAATGATATGGTAGACGTTTGGTATGGAAGGCGTATGCCTATTGTTTTTGAGAACCTGAAAAGGACAAAAAGTGGGCAAAAAATTTGGGCTCAAACAACGCTAACACCCCTTTTGGATCAAAATAAGGAATTATACCAGTTAATTGCCATTGATACCGATATCACGAAACTGAAACTCGCTGAAGCTGAGATTGCTGCTCAAAAGATTGAAATTGAGTCGCAAAGGGATTTAGCCGTTTCGCAGAGGGACGAAATTATCCAGCAAAAGATGGAGATTATTGATAGTATTAACTATGCAAACCGGATTCAAAAAGCAATATTGTTGGATGAAAAAGGGTTGCATACCGTTGTTAAAAATACTTTTGTCCTTTTCCTTCCCCGTGATATAGTTTCAGGTGATTTTTTCTGGGCTCACGATAATGGACATCAAAAAATTATTGCCACCGTTGACTGTACCGGGCACGGGGTCCCCGGCGCGTTTTTAAGTTTAATTGGAATTTCATTTTTAAATAACATTGTTAAAGAGAAGTCGGTTTTACAGCCTTATGAGATTTTAAACCTGCTCCGTGACCAGGTAATAAAGTCATTAGGCCAAACCGGGAAGGAGGGTGAGTCGAAAGATGGTATGGACATTTCTATCTGTTTAATTGATGAAAAGGAACATTCCGTTACCTTTGCCGGAGCCAACAGTCCGGCCTATTTATTTTCCCAAACTGGAGTAATTGAACTGGAAGCCAATAAGATGCCCATAAGCCTTTACATGCAAGAGTTTAACTCGTTTACCCAGCACAAATATTTCTATCAAAGTGGAGATATTCTGTATATGTTTACCGATGGATTTGCCGACCAATTTGGTGGCCCCATGGGTAAGAAGTATATGACAAAGACGTTAAAGAAATTTTTTAGAGAAATTTTTGATAAAGAATTATCAGTGCAGAAAGAACTTCTTTATAAAGAACACCTTGACTGGAAAGGTGTTTTAAATCAGATTGATGATATATTAATCGTGGGTATTAAATTTGATTAGCCGAACCAGTTATTCGTAAGGGATGAGATCAATATCAGCTTTGATTAATTTGGCAAAACGTGAACCAGAGGCTTTAATATCAGCATCTTCTTTGTAGTAATACCATTTAATGGAAACAGTTATTTTTTGAGCCATTTGTTGTAGGATCAACAAAAGTTTGGTTATTTGTTTTGAGGAGGCCGTGTTGAAATACTCTAACTTGAAATGAAAGGCTATCGGATTCTTAGAGTTTTCCTCATAAGAAGTTAACCAATTAAATATGGGTTGATAAAAAGCAACTGCATTTTCAGGTAGGGATCGCCCCTCAATGGAGAAAAGACCACTTTCTGCATCCAGTACCACTTTAGGAGTATCTTCGGTATGGTCAATAATGAATTTTTCCATGAAAATTAGTCAACTACAGTTTGAAGAACAAAAAAACTAAAAATTTCGTTAAACTCGGTCATTTCATAGGTAATTTTTCTGTTCGTTTTTAACCTAAGTTCAATAAGTCCTAAACCAGCTTCTTTACTGCTATCAATCTGAAAGTTAAATAAACTCTTCTCATAAAAATCATTCAGCTCATCCATTGATAACGAGTTAACATATTCTATTTTCTGTTGCAGCTCTTTTACTTTGCTGTTCAATATATAGTTCCCGGTATTCAACTGATAACTGTTGTTTTTTTGATTGATAAAGAAAATACCAGGGTTTTCACCACTATTCTTTCCATTAGCCCCATGCTTCACAATATTCTGAAGCATTTCAACCATAATGTTGAACACCTTTTTCTTTAAATTCAGGTTATGTTCCATCATCTGGTTTTCCATAATTGATAGAAGATTCAACAAACTCTCCTGATTAAATATGCCGTTGAAAATAAGGACAATATCTTCAGAATTCAGAATTTTATGGATTTCTTTAATGTTTTCTAACGATTTTTTAGGATTGACAGTGCTCTGTACAGGTTCAGTTTCATTATGAGAGATTTCGGTATTCAGATAAAAATAGGAATAGGTATCGTTCAGTTCAACAAAATCATAGGTCAATTTATTGCCCGATTTGCGGGCCATCTCAATCAATCCCAAACCTGCACCACCTTTATCGGATATGATATTGTCGTTAAGCACCTTTTTGTAGTACAGCTTTAGCTCTTCCGCATCAAGGCTATTTATCTTATTCAATTGATTTTCCAGGTTTGGGATGTTCTTTTTAAGTATCGGATTTCCGGTAGTAATATAATACCTGCTTTTTACATCCTGAATAATGAAAATTCCGGTTTCGTTTACATAAGCATCGTCATCAGTTTCCTGATGACGGGTAATATTCTGCAACCCTTCCACCATAATGGTGAAAACCCGTTTCTTGATTTTCGAATCCTCGCCCTGTTTATCTAGGTTCGATTCCGTTAACGAAAGGATACCGTCAGTTATACTCTGACTGAAAATCCCACGATAAATATAACTCAGGTTATCCTTTTGCATACCTTGAAACAACCTGAATGCGAAGCTATTTTTTTTACTCTGGCTACTCATTTATCTTGTAATCCCTTTTCAACTCTTAAATATAAGGCTTTCTTTCTTATTATCAAATATAAATTTATTTCTGTGAATCAAGCGAATAAAAACCAGAAAAAGTTTTTTGAGCAGATCCTTCTAGCCATATATCGTCGTAATGTTGAGCCCCTATTTTTTTAAAATAAACTTTCAAATTCCCTCCTTTGGCCTTTAATTCAATAGGTGAGGGAAGTCCTTTGGTATGGTTCAGGGCTAACGCTGAAGCAACGGTTCCGGTTCCACATGCGTAGGTTTCATCTTCCACACCACGCTCATAGGTAAATATTTTTGAAACGTTGGTATCGGAAATCACAAAATTGACATTGGTCCCCTCTTTTTTGTAAGCCTCGCTATACCTGATTTCTCTGCCTTCGCGGAACACATCCATCGATGAATCGTTTCTGAAAACGACCAGGTGGGGGGATCCTGTGTTTATGAACAATCCTTTTTGATGGGTTTCTATCGCCTTGACAGGATTCATCTTCAGTGAAATTTTGTCACTCCCATAAAAGATAGCTTCATGTGGACCATCGGGTGCAACAAAACGGGTGTTTTTCGAGACGATTCCCAAATCGTGAGCAAACGCAACAATGCATCTTCCCCCGTTTCCACACATACTTCCGGGCTTTCCATCGGAATTATAAAAATCCATAAAAAAGTCAACCCCTTCGTGTTTTCTGAGAATGATGAGGCCGTCGGCACCTATGCCAAAACGTCTGTGGCACATTTCTTGAATTTTTTCTTCGGTAAGTGCAACATTTTCATGAAAGGCATCTATCATGATAAAATCGTTTCCCGTACCGTGGTATTTGTGAAATTTGATGGTTTGCATTTGGAATTGAATCTAGGTTAAAATTGTGTTAAAGTGCATCAAAGATACAACAAAAAAAAATAATTAATCGTTTTGGTGTTGATTCCATTCGGCGGTTTCATTTGTGGAATGTTAAAAAATGGGAGAATTGTTGTTACATTGTATCATATTAAATTAGAAATGAACTATGAAAAGAATATTTGAATTTATTTTAGCATCAATCCTTGGCGGGGTAATAACTATCAGCGGGTATTTTATTCTTATTAAAGAAAAAACTACACAATCCGTTGTTTTAACTCAGAATGAGAATCCCTCCGAAGCAAAGCAGGTGCAGGTTAGTCAAAAAGCAGAAACATTTGCTTCAAATTTAAACTTTACCTATGCCGCCGAAAAAACTGTTCATGCCGTAGTACATGTTAAGGTAAGAAGCCAATATGCCGGGTACGATAACCCTTTTTATAATTTTCTGTTCGGAAAACCAAATTATCAGGTGGAGCCTGCACCTATTGTATCGGCAGGTAGTGGAGTTATAATTTCAAACGACGGGTATATTGTGACCAATAACCATGTAATTGAAGGAGCCGATATGTTGGAGGTTACCCTCAATGATAAGCGGACTTACACTGCTCAGGTAATAGGCGCAGACCCAACTACCGACATTGCGTTAATAAAAATAAATGAAAAAGATCTTCCTTATTTGGATTGGGGAAATTCTGATGATCTTAAAGTAGGGGAATGGGTTTTAGCAGTAGGCAACCCATTTAATTTGGCCTCTACAGTTACGGCTGGTATTGTAAGTGCAAAGGCACGGAGTATCAACATTTTGAATAAAAGTACGGCAATTGAAGCTTTTATCCAGACCGATGCTGCCGTGAACCCGGGAAACAGTGGGGGGGCTTTGGTGGATACCGATGGAAAATTGGTAGGAATAAATACAGCCATTGCCAGCCCAACAGGGGCATTTTCCGGGTATTCTTTCGCAGTTCCTCAGAAACTGGCCCAGAAAATTGTGAACGATTTGTTGGAATATGGCACGGTACAACGCGCATTTATTGGAGTTAGCATTGCCGAGGTAACTTCTCCCATTGCCAAACAAAATGGAGTCACAAGTACCAAAGGGGTTTATGTTAGTGATGTTGCCAGTGGCGGTGCTGCCGCAGATGCCGGTATCAGAGGGGGCGATGTTATTTTGAAGATTAAAGATGCAGAGGTGAATAGTACCTCTGAGCTTCAGGAACAGATTGGACAATATCGGCCCGGCGATCAAATCAATGTGACAATACTCCGTGGCGATAAAGACAAAACGGTGTTGCTTACTTTGAGAAATATCGAAGGTAAAACCGATATTGTGAAAGCCGATGAGATTTTCGAACTTTTTGGAACAAAATTTAAAACAATCCCAGCTACCGATGCCAATAAACTTAGGATCAAAGGAGGTGTTCAGGTTGTATCGGTTGGTGAAGGAAAGTTCCGATCTGCTGGTATCAAAGAAGGGTTTATCATTACATCTGTAAATAGAAGAGGAATTTATGATTTGCAAGATTTTCGATTGGTATTCAATAATTTAGAAGGAGGAATTTATATCGAAGGGGTATATCCGAATGGAATTTCAGCTTATTATGCATTTGGTATTTAATTTTCAAAATAAATTTTATACTTTTGTAACCCTTTTAAAATTAAATCCGTATTCATGGGGGATTTAAAGATCGTAATTCTCAAAAGGATGGTTGGATTTGCAAAGACATACTAAATATGCCTGGCTATAAGTAGTTTATGGCCGGGTTTTTGTTTTGAGAAAAGGGTTAAAAAATAAATTGGCAAAAGAAAAATACCAGTATGAGACAACTAAAAATCACCAAGTCAATTACTAATCGTGAAAGTGCTTCGCTTGATAAGTATTTGCAAGAGATTGGGAAGGAAGAGTTGATTACCGTTGAAGAGGAGGTTGAGTTAGCACAGCGCATCCGTAAAGGTGATAGAATTGCTTTAGAAAAGCTTACCAAAGCCAATCTTAGGTTTGTGGTTTCGGTAGCAAAACAATACCAAAACCAGGGATTGAGCCTTCCAGATTTGATTAACGAAGGGAACCTGGGTTTGATTAAAGCGGCTGAGAAATTTGATGAGACCCGTGGTTTTAAATTTATTTCTTATGCCGTTTGGTGGATCCGTCAATCCATTCTTCAAGCTTTGGCTGAGCAATCGCGTATTGTAAGGCTACCATTGAACCAAGTGGGTTCTTTGAATAAAATCAATAAAGCTTATTCCAAATTTGAGCAGGAAAACGAACGGACCCCTTCACCTGAAGAATTAGCCGGCGCTTTAGATTTGCCCAAAGATAAAGTTATTGATACATTGCGTGTTTCGGGCCGCCATATTTCGGTGGATGCCCCTTTTGTGGAGGGCGAAGATAACAGCTTGCTCGATGTGCTGGAGAACAAAGATTCCCCAATTGCCGATACCCAACTGATGAGCGAATCGTTGAGCCGTGAAATTGAGCGGGCCCTGGCTACATTAACTGAAAGAGAACGCGACATCATACGTCTGTTTTTTGGGATTGCATGCCAGGAGATGACGTTGGAAGAGATTGGTGAAAAATTTGGATTGACACGTGAAAGGGTCCGCCAGATTAAAGAAAAAGCCATCCGCAGGTTGCGCCATACCTCACGAAGTAAATTGTTAAAGACATATTTAGGATAAAGATTAAGAAGCGGCCACTGAGCCGCTTTTTTATTTCTTCTCTAACAGCCGTTGAAGCTCGAACATTTCGTCGCGTAAGCGTGCAGCTTCAATAAAATCCAATTTTCCTGCGGCCTGTTCCATGAGTTTTTTCGTTTTATCGATAGTTTTTAGCAAAGCCTCTTTGCTCATATAAGCAATAACCGGGTCAGCAGCAATATCCGTATGATCCACTCCACTATAGGCCCGTGGTTGAGTGGATTGTTCCAAATCTTTGCTAACCATGCTTCGTTGGGCTTTGGTAATAGATTGGGGTGTAATATCGTTGTCGCTGTTATATTTCAACTGTTTGATTCTCCGTCGGTTGGTTTCATCGATAGTCCGTTGCATGGAGCCCGTCATTTTATCGGCATACATAATGACTTTTCCGTTAAGGTTACGGGCGGCCCTTCCTGCTGTTTGGGTGAGGGAACGTTCTGACCGTAAAAAGCCCTCTTTATCGGCATCGAGAATAGCAACCAATGAAACTTCGGGCAAATCGAGGCCTTCACGTAACAGATTCACCCCAACCAATACATCGAAAACGCCTTTACGTAGGTTCTCCATAATTTCAACCCGGTCCAGAGTATCCACATCGCTATGGATGTAATTACTCCGGATATTCAATTTTCCCAGGTATTTATTGAGTTCTTCAGCCATCCGTTTGGTCAGCGTGGTTACTAAAACCCGTTCTTCTTTATCAATGCGTAAGTGTATTTCCTTAATTAAATCGTCAATCTGATTCAGGCTTGGGCGGACATCAATAATAGGATCGAGCAAACCCGTAGGACGGATGACCTGTTCCACAATGACACCCCCACATTTTTCCAGTTCATAATCGGCAGGCGTGGCACTCACATAGATGGTCTGGCCTGTTAATCCATCAAATTCATCAAATTTTAATGGCCGGTTGTCCATGGCCGCGGGCAAACGGAACCCGTATTCCACCAAAGTCTCCTTGCGGGAACGATCGCCGCCATACATGGCCCGGATTTGAGGCAAGGTTACGTGGCTTTCATCAATGATGGTGATAAAATCATTTGGGAAATAATCGAGCAAGCAGAAGGGACGGGTTCCAGGGTTGCGGCCATCGAAATATCTGGAATAGTTCTCAATGCCAGGGCAATAGCCTAACTCGCGGATCATTTCCAGATCATAATTGACCCGTTCATCAATACGTTTCGATTCGTATGGTTTTCCTGAATCTCTGAAGTATTCAATTTGTTTGACTAAATCATCTTGAATATGACCGATGGCACTATTAATGCGGGTTTGGGTGGTTACAAAGATATTAGCCGGGTAAATGAGTGCCTGCTCCATTTTCTCGATCATGTGGCCGTTGAGAGGGTCGAAGGAATAAATCTCTTCAATTTCGTCGCCCCAAAAGATGATGCGGTAGGCATAATCGCCATAGGCCAGAAAGACATCAACCGTATCGCCTTTTACACGGAATTGGCCTCGTTTGAATTCCACTTCGTTCCGGCTGTAAAGGGCATCCACCAATTTGCGCAGGAATTGGTTCCGGCCAAGTGTTTTACCTAGTTTTATAAGGATGCTGTTTTCGTGAAAATCGGCCGGGTTGCCAATACCATAAAGGCACGAAACCGATGAGACTACAATTACATCACGTCGGCCTGAGAGTAGGGAAGAAGTAGCCCGTAAACGGAGTTTCTCAATTTCTTCGTTAATGCTTAAATCCTTTTCGATGTAGGTATCGGTTACCGGAAGGTAGGCCTCGGGTTGGTAATAATCGTAATACGACACAAAATATTCCACCGCGTTTTCAGGAAAAAATTCCTTGAACTCAGAGTATAACTGGGCTGCCAGTGTTTTGTTATGGCTCAATACCAAAGCAGGTCTTTTTACATTTTGCAGGACATTGGCAATGGTAAAGGTTTTCCCGGAACCGGTTACTCCCAGAAGGGTTTGGTAAGGGATGCCTTGTTCAATGCCCTGAGTCAATTGCTCAATTGCTTGAGGTTGATCGCCTGTGGGAACAAAAGGTGCTTTGATTATCAGATCCATTGGTAGTTCTTATTTCTCGTAAAAGATGGTGTAAATAGGGAAATGATCGCTGAAACCGCCAAAATACTTGTCACCACTAAAGGTGCGGTTGGGAGCTTTATCTCCGTTTTTCTGCGTGTAGCTGATCATTTCCGGATTAAAAATCATCCCGGATGGATGCAACAAGCGGAATCCTTTTGTTTTGGTTTTAATGGCACGGCTGATAACCATATTATCGAGCATGTTGTATGCTCCTTTAAAATAATAGGTCCCTTTTCCTTCGGTATGCAATGGATACATCAGGTTTTCCAAAGTCCCGCTTTCTTCTAAGTTTGATGCTTGTAGGGTTTCATGCAAGCTTTTGTCGGAGGGTTCATCGTTAAAGTCGCCCATGATGATAACCAGGCTTTTGGGATTGATTACCAACAATGAATCAACCTGCTTTTTTAGGGCTTGTGCGCATTGAACCCGCTTTGTCTCAGTATCTTCGCCCCCACGGCGCGATGTCCAATGGTTTACAAAAACATGAAGGGTATCTTTTTTTACCAGCCCTTTTACATAAAGGATATCGCGGGTCCGGCGACTCGAATCGCCATTAAAAAACACCGGAATGGCTTTATGTGAAAGATATTTAAACGCGTCGGGGCGGTAAATCAATCCACAGTCGATACCTCTTGGGTCGGGGCCCTCGATTAACAGAGGGACATAATTGGCTTTTTGCAATGCCGGGGTTTTTACTAAATCGGATAAAACCTGAATGTTTTCAAGTTCTACCATGCCTACCAATTCGGGTAACTCTTCGGGGTGAACCGATGCAATGACTTTGGCAATATTTTCAAGTTTCCTGGTATATCTTTCGGTGCCCCATTGTTTGGGAGAACCGGGGGTGAATTCATCATCGGAATGGTTGAAGGCCACAGTATCGAACAGATTCTCCACGTTGTAACTCATTATGGTAAAGTGCTTCTTTTTGTTCCATTTGGCGGGTTGAGCCATCAAGCTCATGGAAATAAGGAGCATCGGTAAAAGCAGGATGTTTTTCATTGAACAGATAATTAATTAGTAGTTTGAAATTTTGAATCACAAAAATAGGTTTTAATTGGAGAATTTCATGGAAATTGGTAGATAACTATCACCACAGGATTATCAGTTCATTTTGCCATTCAAATAAAAAGTCATACTAACGAAACCATTACCAGGTTATTGATGTTATATAAGGCAAATTTTATCAATATCGATAACGGTATAACAAGCTGTACCGGATTGAGTATCGGGAACAATTTAATGATGATAAATTATTGATGTTTTGCTAAGGTTAATAAGTGCAGTAAAATTAACCGCAAAGAACCCGGAGAATATGCAAAGAACCACAGATAAAGGGTTTGATGGTTAAATTGTTTATTAATACATTAGTACATGAACAAATTAGCAAATTATCTTGTGTCTCTCAATCTCATATCTTGATACTGGCTACTTGATACTAAAATATTATTTTCTGTGAACTGAACGACATTTGATGATAAACGGGTAAAATCAAAATCTTAAAAGTCATTTTTATGAAATTAACAATAAACGAGGTGGATACTTACATAAGTGCTTTTCCACCAGAGGTTCAGGCTTTATTGGAACAGGTGCGGGCAACCATTAAACAAAATGCTCCCGATGCTGAGGAAATCATCAGCTACCAAATGCCTACATATGTGTATCATGGAAATCTGGTCTATTTTGCCGGATACAAAAACCATATCGGTTTTTATCCGGTTCCTTCAGGCATTGAGGCCTTTAAAAAAGAACTTTCGGTTTATAAAGGCGCCAAAGGTTCGGTGCAATTTCCGTTGAATCAACCCATGCCTCTTGAATTGATTGCTAAAATTGTCAGGTTCCGGGTAGCGGAGAATAAGAAAAAAGCCCAAATGAAAAAGGAGGCAAAAGCTTCTAAAAAGCAATGAGGGGAATAACATTATTTTTTTTCGATGAGATGCCCATCGGTAGCTACTTTGACTCCAAATAATCCGGTTTTTATGGTGTAACGCACCGAATCGGGGTCAATGACGATTTCTTCATCTGAGAATTTGCGCAATTCATGATGGCTTTGAAACTGTTTGTTTTCCAGTTCAATAATCATTAAACCTTCGTTGTAATAAGTCTTGTAGTTTAGTACCCTGAATTTTTCGGTATGGACATTGCCGGCGAGGGTAAAATTCAACATCAGCAAAATCCCGGTAATTAAAGGTGCAACACCACAAAGTGACATCAGGATTTTTAATTCTTTATGTGTCGTAAAAACAATGGGGAACCATCGGTTGGGAAAAAAGAAAAATAGCACCGCGCATGCGATGTAAATGCGGCTGATTTGCCACCAGGAGAGCAGGGTAGGAGTCCCAAAAATACCCGTCAGTATCAGCCCGATAAAAAAAAGCGTAGTCATCAATTGAATGGTATGCTCCATCTTTTTATTTTGATGTTCCATCTGGCTTCTGGTCCGCAAGGCTTTGCGAATCAGCCATTGCCGGTAAATTTTCTGATATAGCGTTTTCTTTCTCAATAGGAAACTGTATTAATTCCATGATAATCATACAAATTTAAAGGAATTAATGGAAAGGTAGAAAGGATTCGTTTTACATAAAAAAAACACCCCTCAAATTTTCAACGAATTGAAAATAGAGGGGTGTTCAACAATCAATAGAAACTAATTTCTCTTGCGTTTTTTGTCTTTATCGAACCTTGGTTTGGCTGAACCAAATGATCGTTTGTCTTTCGATTTGTAATCGTTCGATGGCCTGTCTTTACGGTAATTATTGCTTTTTCGGAATCCTCCTTCACTGCGCGAAGAATCCTGTCTTTTGTCTGGTGATTCGGGCTTCGAAAGTTGAACTTCGATTTTTACATCGCCAAAAGTGGCATTTTTGAACGAATTCAATATGAGTTCCTCATAGTTTTTGTCCACTTCAAAGAAGGAGAATTTGCGGAGGATGTCAATCTTTCCAATCTCGATATCGCGGGTGCTGGTATATTCATTAATGATGCCAATCAGGTTGGCGGCACCCAGGCTGTCTTTGGTCCCCAAGTTGATGAAAAAACGGCTGAATCCGCCTTGGGCGCTGCGTTTTTTCTCTTTTTCTTTTACAGAAACACCATCTTTTGATACATTCAAATCTGTGGCGTTGCGGTAATATTCCAGATAGTGGTTAAATTCCACCGATACAAACCGTTTGATCAGTTCATCGCGATCGAGCCATTCCAGTTTTTTAAGGATTTCGGGTAGGAAGGAATTGATTTGAGAATCGTCCACTTCCACCTTTTCCATGATATCGATAAGGGCATACAGCCTCTTTTCGCAGATTTCACGTCCACCGGGTACCATTTTTTGTTCGAATTTTTTCCCGACAAGGTGTTCAATATCCTTAATTTTACGGCTTTCGCGGGAATGGATGATGGTCATGGAAATACCACTTTTTCCGGCTCTTCCGGTACGCCCGCTACGGTGGATGTAAATTTCCGGATCATCGGGCATGTTGTAGTTAATGACGTGGGTCAAATCGTTTACGTCCAGACCACGGGCAGCCACATCGGTAGCAATCAGCAATTGCAGATGCTTCATGCGGAAACGGTTCATCACATGGTCGCGCTGCGCCTGCGACAAATCGCCATGCAGGGCATCGGCATTGTAGCCATCCTGAATCAATTGGTCGGCCACCTCTTTGGTTTCCTTACGGGTACGGCAGAAAACAATCCCGTAAATGTTTGGGTTGATGTCGGCTAACCGTTTCAACGCAGCATACCTGTCCGATGCTTTTACCATGTAATACTGGTGTTGCACGTTGTCGGCTCCGGAATTTTTTTTGCCAACAGAAAGCTCTTCGGGCTTGTTCATGTAATTGTTGGCAATTTGGCGTACCCCTTGAGGCATGGTTGCCGAAAAAAGTAAGGTCTGTTTTTCGGCCGGAGTTACAGCCAGAATACTGTCCAGCTCTTCTTTAAAGCCCATATTTAACATCTCATCGGCTTCGTCCAGGACCATCCATTTTATTTTGTTTATTTTTAAAGCTTTGCGGTTAATCAAATCCAGGGTACGGCCGGGAGTTCCTACCACTACCTGGGCACCGCTTTTTAACCCGTTCAACTGGGGCACAATACTTGCCCCTCCATAAACAGCCAACACCGATAATCCTTTGGTGTATTTTGAATATTTTTCAAAATCACTTGTTATCTGGAGACACAATTCCCGTGTTGGGCAAAGGATCAGCGCCTGGGTGGTTTTGCTGTCCGAGTCGATTTGTTGAATGATGGGAAGCCCAAACCCCGCGGTTTTACCGGTACCTGTTTGCGCCAGGGCAATTAAATCGGTTCCTGAGTTTAAGATAGCCGGGATAGTTTTTTCCTGAATAGGAGTGGGGCTGATAAAGCCCAGTTCGTCGATGGCCTGATAAATTTCTTGCGAAAGGCCCATTTCATTAAATGTAGTCATTTTTAAATTGATGTTCCGTCTAAAAACCATTCTACTTTCAGCACGGAGGTGAATGTTTTAAAGTGCTGAAGGACAAAATTAGACGGCCACGCAGCCTGAAATAACCCGAAATGAATCCTTTATGCACAATTGTTTTTCTTACCCCGAAAAACAGCGTGCAAAGGTAATCCTAATATTCGATTTACATAATTTTTATCGATAAAAGTCCGATTTTCGATGGATTTAATAAATAAACATGCGGTGGATCAGCATTTTAGCTAATACAAAATAGGGAAGAAATCACACAAAATATTTTGTAAAAAGGAGAATCCTAATCAATTTTATTCAATCGCGAAATGATATTTCTTACAATTTATCAAAATCAATAACCTCTTGTTCGTCGCTTTGCATTTCAATTAAGCTACTGTTTTCGCATTTAATGGTACGGGCCGGAAATTGCTTTAAAAGCGGATAATCGTGGGTAGCCACAACAACGGCCCTGCCGTTTTTGCTAATGTCCATCAACAGGTTGATAATCCCACTGGAAGATTCCGGGTCGAGGTTTCCGGTAGGCTCGTCGGCCAAAATAACCTCCGGATCGTTTAAAAGGGCCCGGGCAATGACTACCCGTTGCTGTTCACCTCCGGAAAGTTCATGGGGCATTTTATATTCTTTAAACCCCAGACCCACTTTTTCCAATACATCGCGGATGCGTTTATCCATTTCAGTTTTTTTCTTCCATCCGGTGGCTTTTAACACAAAAAACAGGTTTTCATACACCGAACGATCGGTGAGTAACTGAAAATCCTGAAAAATAATACCCAGTTTTCTGCGTAAAAAGGGGACTTTTTTGTTTTTCAGGCGCTGCAGATCGAATCCTGCCACAAATCCTTCGCCTTTTAACAGGGGCAGCTCGGCATACAATGTTTTCAGCAACGTGGACTTTCCGGTTCCGGTGCGCCCAATCAGATACACAAACTCGCCGGAATTAATCTCTAAATCTACATTGGTTAAAACCACGTTATCGGGATGGGCGATGGTGGCTTTTTCTAATCGGATGATGGTATCGGGTGCCATAATATTTACTTAGTTAAATGGTCACTCAAATAAAAAGAGAACTTTGTTAAGATCAAAATCAATTTTAAGATATTCTAAAATAAATAGCTGCTGGGAGCCGGTAAAGGAATTCTACATAAATGTTACATTTGCCCTAAAATTGTAAAAATGATTTCACTTATTAAGAAAATCTTAAGTTATGGATTGTTTTGGCTGAGTTTTTTTTTACTGAGCCGGTTAATTTTTTTAACCTATAATCTCCATTTGACAGGGCAGCTTAGTTTCAAAGAAATAATTGGGACCTTTTCGCATGGAATTTTACTAGATATTTCGCTATCCGGATACATCCTCTTTTTTTTTATTTTACTGGTAATCTTTTTTTTCAGGAGTAAGGGAAAAACAGTAAAACCTGTTTTTTTTACTTTTACAGCTCTCTTGCTGGTTGTTTTCAGTTTTATACTTTGGGTAGATGTAGAACTTTATAAAAACTGGGGATTCCATGTGGATAACACCATTTTGCTTTACTTAAAAACTCCCAAGGAAAGTTTAGCCTCTACACCTTTTTGGCTCATTGTGATTTTGATTCTGTTCACAGGAGTCACCATCTGGTTTTTTGTTTGGCTCTATAAAAAAGCCATTCACCGTTTTTGGGAGGGGTTATTCCCAATCAAATGGTACCTGGTCCCCTTGCTCCTTATTTTTGCAGGAGCCATGATTATTCCTATAAGGGGCGGTGTGGGAATTGCGCCCATCAACGTGGGGACCGTATTTTTTAACACCAAAACTTTTGCCAACCACGCAGCCATAAATCCGCAATGGAATTTTCTGAAATCGCTGACCGAAATGGGGGAACAAAAAGTCACGGAATTTATGACAGATGAAAAGGCCAGTCAGGTGATGCAAAGATTGACCGGACCCGGCAATGGGAATTGTACCAGGCTAGTTTCACCAAATAAGCCAAATATCCTGATAATTATTCTCGAAAGCTTTACCGCCAATGTGATTGAACCGATGGGAGGTACCACGGGCGCCACTCCCGGGTTTACCCATTGGACACATCAAGGAGTATTATTTAACCGGATGTACGCCTCGGGCGACCGCAGCGATAAAGGGATTGTAGCCATTTTAAGCGGGTATCCGGCGCAACCCACCTCTTCTATTATAAAATATACCACCAAGACCGAAAAACTGCCGCATTTGAGTAAAATATTGGCAAAGGAGGGATATTCAAGTTCCTTTTATTATGGGGGCGAAATCAATTTTGCCAACATGAATTCCTATTTTGTCAGTGGGGGTTATAACCGGTTAGTAACCCTTCCCGATTTTCCTAAGGAGGCATTAAATTCAAAATGGGGTGCTCACGACCATGTGGTGTTTAACCGTCTATTTCAGGATATTTCACAATCAACGGAACCTTTTTTTAAGGTAATGTTTACCCTGAGCAGCCACGATCCTTTTGATGTGCCTCACCAGAGCCAGTTCTCGGGAATAGATTGGAGCTTAAGATTCTTAAATTCGGTGCATTATACCGACAGTTGTTTAAATGATTTTTTGACCCGTGCCAGTGGCACCGAATGGTGGCCCAATACCTGGGTAATACTGATAGCCGACCATGGGGTGATGTATCCCAGGAACACCGGTTACAATTCCCCTCAGAAGTTCCATATTCCGATGGTTTGGACCGGGGGTGCCGTTTCCGAAAAGGATTCGGTGGTTAAACAAACCGTATCGCAGGCCGATATTCCTTTGATGATTTGCAACCAACTTGGTATTGAAACCCATGAATTCGGGTTTAGCAAGGATGTACTCTCCGGCAGCAACCCCTTTGCCTATTATGCCTATAACAATGGGTTTGGGTTTATTTTGGATAGTGCAATGTTTGTGTGGGATTTAGATAACCAAAAATGTATGATTGGAGGAACCTCCGACAGTACCGCCTTATTAAAGGGAAAGGCTTATTATCAGCAGGTAATGGGTGATTTTGTAAAAAAGTAATTACCATGTAGCAACTTCTGTTACCCTGTGGACAACTTGAGGGGAAATAAGATCCCTCTTAAAAATGTTCCGATTATTTTTTTTACTCCATTTTCAAAAGTTGCACCATCTTTAATAGCCTAATTATTTTCACGGCAAACCCCAAGAATCCCACAGGTCATCACATGTTTTTGGAAATAAGCAGGTTATTGGTTAGTATTGATAAAATATTTAACCAATAGCAACCAAATACTAATGACATATAAGCCATATTCTTTTGTTTTTATACGGCCCGTTTTTAGGGGATATTTACGTAAAAACTGAGATTCTATAATAGTTGGGGCACAAAAGCAGCAAGACCACGGAGGTTTATACACAGTAATAGCAGTAAACAATAAAAAAATGCGCAATCCCTTGGATATATTGATGAATAAAATTAATTTGGAAACCGGATTAAAAAAAACAGTTGTAAACAAAACCGATATATACTGAATAGAAGAGGGGAGGTAGGTATATGGGGATGTTGTAAACAATGCAAAAAGCGAACAACCAAAAAACTAATTAGCTATGAAAACTAAAAT
>DOTG01000047.1 GCA_003512955.1 Marinilabiliales bacterium | reverse complement strand
AAACTTTGTTAAGGAGCGACTAGGTAGCAAAGTATTTGTGCACTATTAAAACTTCTAAATCGGTTCATTGTTTCAGGTACTGAACAGGGAACTATAATAACTACCATTTTTACGAACGACAGCCAACTTAGTAAAACCGCTTGGGTATGCATGATATTTTCCATCAGGTTTAAATAAGGTTTAATAAATAACACACCCTTTTTGAAACAAAATAACCCTTGGTTTAAGTGATTAATCATCAAATTTGAACTTTAGAAAAGTGGGTAAGTTTAATTATTAATTCGTTATGTTGAAGAAAACAATAATAGTTCTATTTGTGCTCTGTTCTGCTTTTACAAACGCACAGGAAATCCCGCAGGTTATTGTTAATACCGATAAAGAACCGATTCAGTCCGGAATATTCAATCCTGACTGGCAGTCACTAAGCCAATATAAAGTTCCCGAATGGTTCCGCAATGCCAAATTTGGTATCTGGGCACATTGGGGGCCGCAATGCCAGCCTGAAATGGGCGATTGGTATGGAAGGTTTATGTACAACGAGGGAAGCTGGCAGTACAATGAGCACCTAAAAAAATACAGGCATCCTTCGAAATTTGGTTTTAAAGATGTAATAAATGAATGGAAAGCTGAGAACTGGGATGCCGAAAAGTTAGTTGCACTTTATAAAAAAGCCGGAGCACAATATTTCTTTGCTATGGCCAACCATCACGATAATTTGGATTTATGGGACAGCAAATACCAGGAATGGAACACCTTGCGTGTCGGGCCCCAAAAAAACATCATGGATGGATGGGCAAAAGCTGCAAAAAAAAACAATTTGCCCTTTGGTATCAGCGTGCATGCAACACATGCCTGGACTTGGTTTGAAACCTCGCAACGGTCCGACACTGCCGGAGAATTTGTCGGCGTGCCTTACGATGGAAAATTAACCAAAGCCGATGGAAAAGGAACCTGGTGGGAAGGACTTGACCCACAGGAACTTTATGCTCAAAACCATCCTTTAAGCAAGAATAGCGATAAGGACATTACAGCCTTGTGGGGACAATGGAACTGGGAAAATGGGGCTTCAATCCCTTCACAAGCCTACTGCGAAAAGTTTTATAACCGGACCATTGACCTGATAAATAAATATAACCCCGACCTGGTTTATTTCGATGACACAAGCCTACCTTTATATCCCATAAGCGATGCGGGATTGAAAATTGCTGCCCACTACTATAACACCAACATGGCAACCCACAATGGACAATTAAATGCCGTGTTGTTTGGCAAGGTTTTAACCGACGAGCAAAAGAAATGTATGGTTTGGGATGTGGAGCGCGGTGCCCCTGATAAAGGCCAGTACCTTGCATGGCAAACCTGCACTTGTATTGGCGATTGGCACTACAACCGGGGTGTTTATGAGTCCAATTCATACAAATCAGCCTCAGTAGTTATCCGTATGCTCGTTGACATTGTTAGTAAAAACGGAAACCTGCTGTTGAATATACCTGTTCGTGGCGATGGAACTATTGACGAAAAAGAGGTAAAAATACTTGAAAATATTGCAGCCTGGATGGAGATTAACAAAGAGAGTGTTTTTAATACCCGTCCCTGGAAAATATTTGGTGAGGGACCATCGGTTGATGCCGTCAATACATTAAATGGCGCTGGTTTTAATGAAGGGAAAGTTGGTTTCACCGAAAAAGACATCCGTTTTAACCAAAACGGGAATATTTTATATGCTACCGTAATGGGGGTCCCTTCAGAAGCTATTCAAATTAAATCGCTTGCAAAATACGGGGCAAAAGCTGCAAAAATTGAATTGCTGGGCAGCACTGAAACGCTTGTTTGGGAGCAAACCAATGATAACCTGGTAATTCAGAAACCTAAAAATACCCCGAATAATATTGCCTTAGCTTTTAAAATTACATTAAAGTAAAACGTGTTGTTAATACTGAGTAATATGTTAAAAATAAGACATCAGGTACTGATTATAATTGCAGCAATGCTTATAGGCACAAGTAATAAAGCAATTGCTCAAACTGCCGATTATGAAAATCGAAAACAACTGTTCGACTTTAGCTGGAAATTCTTTTTAGGTGATACTGTAACAGCAAAACTGAACGGTTTTAACGATTCGTCCTGGCTAAATCTTGATTTACCACACGATTGGGCTATTGAAGGGGAAATACTTCCCAAAAACGTCACAGGTTGTCCCGGTGGTTATTTCCAGGCGGGTATTGGCTGGTACCGCAAAACATTTCAGGCACCTGTTGAATGGGAAAACCAGAAGGTTTCAATTTATTTCGAAGGGGTTTACATGAACGCCGAGGTGTTTATCAATGGCACTTCGCTGGGTATCCAGCCTTATGGCTACACTTCGTTTAGCTACGACCTTTCGCCTTATCTGAATTTTGAAAAAGAAAATGTAATTGCGGTCAGGATTGATAATTCACAACAGTTAAACAGCCGTTGGTACAGCGGCTCGGGTATTTACCGGCATGTGTGGATGATAGTTACCAATCCGGTACATGTGGCACAATGGGGTGTTGGTATTAATACCCCCGAAGTGTCGGGGAAAAAAGCAACTGTTCAGGTAAAAACGTTGGTGGAAAATGAAACTTCGGTTCCTCAAAATATCACTGTAAAAACCATTTTATGGGATAAAAACTCAAAAAATGTTGGCAATTACCAGGTTAAAGTTTTGATTGAAAGCAACAACCAAAAGGAGGTGGTTCAAACAATCAACATTTCAAATCCTTTACTTTGGAGTCCTGAAACTCCTGATTTATACCAGGCCCAAATACAGATTTTAGCCAATAATCAGATCGTTGATGATTCAAAAACCAATTTTGGCATCCGTTCATTAAAGTTTACAGCCGAAAATGGTTTTCAGCTTAACGACAAAACAGTGAAAATAAATGGGGGCTGTGTACATCACGATAATGGTTGCCTCGGTTCAGCAGCCTACGACCGGGCTGAAGAACGCAAGATTGAACAGCTCAAAGCGGCAGGTTTTAATGCCGTACGTACTTCGCATAATCCGCCATCGGAAGCATTCCTTGAAGCCTGCGACCGCTTAGGTTTACTAGTGATGGATGAATCATTCGACTGTTGGAAAGTGGGAAAAAACAAATTCGATTATTCCATTTACTTCGAAAAATGGTGGCAGCACGATCTGGAAGCCATGATTCTGCGCGACCGCAACCATCCTTCTATTTTTATGTGGAGCATAGGCAACGAAATTCCCGAGCGCGATAAGCCTGAAGCAGTGGAAACTGCAAAAATGCTTATTGCTGCAATAAATAAAGTAGATGACACCCGCCCGATAACATCCGCTGTAGTTGAATGGGGTAAACCCTGGGATTTCTTCGACCCTCTTTTTGCAGTGCACGATGTGGCCGGATATAACTACCACCTGGGTAGCGCTCCCGATGACCATAAACGGGTGCCTTCACGAGTAATTTTACAAACCGAATCGTATCCGCGCGATGCATTTATTAACTGGCAATTAGTTCAGGACAATAACTGTATCATTGGTGATTTTGTCTGGACAGCCATTGACTATCTTGGTGAATCGTCCATCGGACGCTGGTATTATTCGGGTGAAACTCCGGGTAATCATTGGGAAAACGATTTCTTCCCCTGGCATGGCGCTTACTGTGGCGATGTTGATTTAATTGGCTGGCGCAAACCCATTTCGCATTACCGCAGCATGTTATATAATGATGCCGAAAAGCTCTACATGGCTGTCCGCGAACCCGAACCCTATCCATTGGAAATAAAGGAAACCTGGTGGTCGGTTTGGCCTACCTGGGAGAGCTGGACCTGGCCGGGATTTGAAGGAAAAAACATACAGGTTGAAATCTATTCAAAATATCCCAACGTGCGGCTTTACTTAAATGACAAATTAATAGGTGAACGGCCTACAAGCCGTGAGCAACAATTTAAAGCAACTTTCGCGGTACCTTATTCGGCAGGAACATTAAAAGCTGTGGGTTTAGAAAATGAAAAGGAAGTGGAATCATGTAAGCTGCAAACTGCCAGCCAAGCTGCAAAAATAAGATTGACCGCTGACCGGACTGAAATTCAGGCGAACGGGCAGGACTTGACCTATGTTTCCGTTGAAATAACCGATAACAATGGGATTTTACAATCCAATGCCAATAATCGGCTGACCTTTAAAATTGAAGGGGAAGGAACCATTGCCGGGGTTGATAATGCCGATATAAAAGATACCGACCCATATATTGCAAATAACCGAAAAGCCTGGAAAGGAAAGGCGTTGGTAGTGCTAAAAAGCACCCATAAAGCTGGTGAAATTAAACTGGTAGTAACATCGCTAGGATTAACGGGTTCAGAGCTGCTGATTAAATCAATTCTCTTTTAACATCAACGACAATGAATATAAAAAGCATTTATTACCTGGTAATCCTTTTGGGAATTCTTGGAACAGGATGTCAACCTACTGAAGCTCCGGAAGCTTTTGGACCAGTCCCATCGGAAAACCAGATACGCTGGCAGGAAATGGAATATTATGCTTTTGTCCACTTTTCGCTAAATACCTATACCGACCAGTCGTGGGGGTACGGAAACGAGGACGCCAAGCTGTTTAACCCGGAAAAAGCAGATTGCCGACAATGGGCGCGTATTTGTAAAGGGGCTGGCATGAAAGGGATTATCATCACAGCTAAGCATCACTGCGGGTTTTGCCTTTGGCCTTCGAAATATACCGAATACTCGGTAAAAAATGCGCCCTGGAAAAATGGGCAAGGCGATATGGTCCGCGAAATGGCCGATGCCTGTAAAGAATACGGCCTGAAACTGGGTATCTATTTATCGCCCTGGGACAGGAACCACCCCGATTATGGAAAACCCGAATACATTACCTATTTCCGGAACCAGCTCACCGAACTCCTCACCAACTACGGTGAAATTTTCGAAGTGTGGTTCGATGGCGCTAACGGAGGCGATGGCTATTATGGCGGGGCCAACGAAACCCGTAAAATTGACCGTACCACCTATTACGACTGGAAAAATACGTATGCAATGATCCGTAAGCTACAACCCAATATTGTGATATGGAACGATGGCGGCGACCGTGGCGACCTGCGCTGGGTCGGCACCGAAGAAGGCTTCGTTGGTGAAACCAACTGGAGCCTGCTGAACGGCACAGGTGAAGTAGAATGGGGGATGTTACATTTCGGGCTCGAAACCGGTAATGCCTGGGTCCCTGCAGAGGTAAACACCTCTATCCGTCCCGAATGGTTCTACCATCCGAGTGAAGACGACAAAGTGAAATCGGTGCCCAAGCTTATGGATACCTACTACAGCTCCATTGGGCGCAACGGAACCTTTCTGCTTAATTTCCCCATCATGCCCAACGGTTTAATCCATCCGAACGACGAAAAAGCAGCCCTTGGAATGGCCAAAGCCGTGAAAGAATCATTCGCCGTTAACCTGGCCGAAAATACAAAAGCCGAAGCTTCGAATGTACGTGGAAATGCCGGAAAATTTGATGCGGCAAAGACTATTGATGGTGACAAAGAATCCTATTGGGCAACCGACGATAGTGTTACAAATGCATCGTTGACCATTGATTTAGGCAAACCAACCTTGTTCAACCGTTTTATGGCCCAGGAATACATTCGTTTAGGGCAACGAGTTAAAGCTTTCACGGTTGAAGCCTTTGTCGGTAGTGCCTGGAAAGAAATTGCAACCGCAACCACCATCGGGTACAAGCGGATACTCCGATTCCCGGCAGTTGAAGCCACAAAAGTACGCTTAAACATAACCGCTTCAAAAAGTTGCCCTGTAATATCAAATATCGGTATTTATAGTGCCCCGGTATTTCTCAATGCACCTTCCATGGCCCGAGACCAATCGGGAGACATCAGTATAACAACAAACGACATCGGCCCTGTTTTTTATTACACTACTGACAGAAGTGAGCCAACGACCCAATCAAATTTATACCACGGCCCATTTCAGTCCGATGGAAAAGTAGAAATAAGGGCAATAACTTACGATCCTGCCTCGGGCAAAAGCAGCCCTGTTGGTATCGGAAAGTTCGATATATCGAAGAAAGCATGGAAAATTGTCGGAGTAACGGACAAAAATGCCGGATTAATATTCGACGGTAACCCTTCAACAGTATGGCACCAGAGAGATGGAAAAATGCCAATGGATTTGGTTGTCGATTTGGGTGCTAAATATAATGTATGTGGGTTCAAATACCTGCCCGATCAGGCCCGGTGGAGTTCGGGCATCATTACCCATTACCAGTTTTTTGTATCGGAAAACAATAAGGATTGGAAACTGGTAAACGAAGGTGAATTTTCTAACATTAAAAACAACCCGCTTTTGCAGGTCAAGGATTTTACGCCGGTAATAGCCCGATATATTAAGCTTTGCGCTTTGAGAAATACGTCGGGTGATGACATGGCTGGCTACGCCGAAGTGGATGTAATTACCGAGTAATCAATAAAATCAGTTGAGTTGCAAAAATTAATGGAAATGAAAAAAAACAGAATAAGTAGAAATTACAGAATAATTCTGTCGATAGCGAGAATATGGGTTGTTCCGTTCATTTCTCTTTTCTTTTGGGCTAATTCTGCGCATGCCCAAACGGCCATGGTCAACGTCCAATCCCGCAACCCGACAAACTTAAATGGCAACTGGCAAGTGATTATTGACCCAACCGGGATTGGCGACTGGAAACAGGTGTGGCAGGAGCGGAAACCACAAAGCAAAACCGATTTTATTGAGTATTCGTTTGAAGGCGGCCCTGTATTAAAAGTGCCGGGCTGCTTTAACTCCCAGATGTGCGAGTTGACTTATTTCGAAGGGACTGTCTGGTATAAAAAACAATTTAACTATTCTATTTCGGATGGGAAAAGGTTGTTCCTGCATTTCGGGGCGGTTAATTATATTGCTGAGGTTTACCTGAACGGCCAAAAGTTAGGAAGCCATGAGGGAGGTTTTACGCCATTTCAATTTGAAATTACCGGAAAAATAAAAGAAGGAGAGAATTCGCTAGTTGTTAAAGCCGACAATCGCCGGGTGAAAAACGGATTACCCGGCACTGGATACGACTGGTTCAACTACGGGGGCATCACCCGCGATGTTGAGTTGATTGAAACTGGCAACACCTGTATCGGAGATTATTTCATTCAGTTAAAAAAGGGAAGTCTGGATACTGTTTTGGGATGGGTACAACTGAATGGTACACGGTCAAAACAAGATGTCGAAATCGAAATTCCTGAACTCAAATTACGCTATAAAACAAAAACAAACGATGATGGGCTTGCCCGTGTCGAATTTAAGTCGGAATCTCAGCTTTGGTCGCCCGGAAACCCCAAGCTTTACCAGGTAACAGTTAAAAGTAATACCGATTTCATAGCCGATACTATTGGGTTCCGGAGTATCGAAGTGCAGGGCAACCAGGTGCTGTTAAACCGGAAGCCGATATTCCTGAAGGCTGTAAATATTCATGAAGAGAACCCGTACCGGAAGGCCCGGGCATATTCAACCGAAGATGTAAGGGTATTGCTGGATGCGGCAAAAGAACTGGGGTGCAACCTTGTCCGGTTAGCCCACTATCCGCATAGTGAAAATATGGTAAAGGAAGCCGAGAGGATGGGCCTCATGGTTTGGGACGAGTTACCCGTGTATCAACATATTCAGTTTTCCGACAGCCTTATACCTGCAAAATTGGAGCAAATGCTGCATGAAATGGTTGGGCGCGATAAAAATCGTTGCGGGGTGGTCGTGTGGAGTCTTTCAAACGAAACCTATCCGGGCACGCCAAACCGCAATGAAGCCCTGATTGAGATGACCCAAAAATGCCATGCTTTAGACTCTACAAGGTTGATCACGCATGTAATAAACACGCAAAGTTACCGGGACAACACTTTCGATGTATGGGACCCGCTTTATAAATATTCCGATTTAGTAACCGTCAATGAATACATTGGGTGGTACATACCTTGGCAGGGTAAGCCATCGGAAACAAAATGGAACATTGCCTTTTCTGATAAGCCGGTATTTATATCAGAATTTGGCGGTGAGGCGTTGTATGGAAATAAAAACGTTCCAACCGACGAAGCATGTTTCTGGTCTGAAGAATATCAGGAGCAGATTTATAAGGATCAGACAGAGATGTTCGCTACCATCCCTAATTTATGCGGGGTATGCCCGTGGTTGTTGTTCGATTACCGGTCGTTGGGGCGGATGAACCAAGTGTACCAAAACGGCTACAACCGGAAAGGCCTGATGTCTGAAAACGGCGAAAAAAAGAAGGCATGGTACATCATACACGAGTATTATAAAAAGAAATAAATTTTCGACAACTTCGCAGAACGGGGTATATTTTAAATAATTGAATATGAGAATACCTAACTTTAAACAAATTATTTTTTTATATCTGATTGCTATAACCGGGAATCTTTCAGGTCAAAGCAAGACTATTGATTTATGGAACGGAAAGGTCCCTGGGGCAATTTACAATGCCAATTTCAAACAAATTGTTGATTCGTCCGATAACTGGATCAAGATGCGGTTCGTTACCAACCCGACCCTTGATATGTACCCTGCTCCAGCCGATATAGCAAATGGGACCTCTGTAATTATTTGCCCGGGCGGTGGTTACTGGGGGCTTGCCATTGAACACGAAGGGGCACAGATTGCCAAATGGCTGAATGGCTTGGGAATAACTGCTTTTGTATTGAAATATCGTTTGCCTGATACCGCCATAATGCAAAATAAATCGATTGGCCCCATGCAGGACGGGCAGCAGGCTATACGCATTGTCCGCGGTCATGCAAAAGAATGGGGCATCAATCCCGATAAAATCGGGGTTATAGGCTTCTCCGCAGGAGGCCACCTGGCATCAACCCTTTCAACCCATTTCAATGAAAAAGTTTATGAACCCGGCGATTCCACCAGCGCACGCCCCAATTTTTCATTACTTATTTATCCTGTAATATCTATGGATTCAACGATTACTCATTGGGGTTCGCGGGTAAATTTACTTGGCGGCACACCTTCGTCTGAATTAGTGAAACATTTTTCAAACGAGTTGCAGGTAAACGGGCAGACCCCGCCGGCATTTCTGGCGCTATCCATTGATGACTATGCAGTTCCGGTAGAAAACAGTATTGGTTATGCTATGGCATTGAAAAAGTATAAAATCCCGTGCGAACTTCACCTTTACCAGACAGGAGGCCACGGTTACGGTTTGGGCAGGTCTGCCGATACCGAAAGCACATGGCCCGAGGCTTGCCGTAAGTGGCTTGAATCAAGGGGGTATTTAGGTGAGAAGGGAGCGCCCAGAGGTGGCTTTGGCGGGCCAATTGAACTGGACTCTGACGACAGGCCCGCATTCAACGATCCGCCAGCCGATTTCAGGGACAAACGCGATAATGTTCCTCACGGCACCATTACAACTGTTCAGTACCACTCCAAAACACTCTCCACACGTCGGGAAATGCTGGTTTATACACCTCCAGGTTATTCAGCCGATAAAAAGTACCCGGTAATTTATTTACTGCACGGACTAAATTCCGGTGCAGGACAATGGCCGTATTGGGTCCGTGCGGACTATGTTATAGACAACCTGCTGACCGGCGGTAAAATAGGGCCGGTAGTTATGGTTTTTCCCAATTGCAACACAAGTATAACAGTTGACAATCCAAAACCTGATGAACAGGAGCAGCGAAAAGGCGGATATAAAAGTTATGGAATGCTGTTCGAGAACGACCTGCTACGGGACATAATCCCTTACATAGAATCTCATTATCCGGTTTACACCGATCGCGAACACCGCGCACTTGCCGGTTTATCCATGGGCGGTGGCCAATCGTTAAACATTGGGCTTAACCATATCGATACCTTCGCTTACGTTGGTGGATTTTCTTCGGCTCCAAATACCAATGAATTCGGGGGGCTATCTGACACCAAACTGTTGCCCGATTTGGTGGCGGCCAAGGAGCAGATCAAAGTATTGTGGCTTGCCTGTGGAAACAAAGATGGCCTGATCAAAGTCAGCCAGCGTGTGCACCAGCACCTCAAAGAACAAGGGGTACCACATGTTTGGCACGTTGATGGCAATGCTCACGACGATACCGAGTGGGCCAATAACCTGTATCTTTTTGTCCAGCATATTTTTAAATAATGAATATAAATACTAAATGAAACAAACAAAATTCTATTGGTCGGTCATAGTAATCGCAATGATGGCGTTCGCTTTGACTTCCTTGTCAGTGTCGGCACAAAAACAGAAAATATCTTGCGCTGGCAACAGCATTACCTATGGCTACGAACTGTCGGATCCATACAACCAGAGCTATCCGGGCCAGTTGCGCACCTTGCTGGGATCAACCAACTGGGCGGTAGGCAACTTCGGCGACAGTGGCCGGACAACGCTGAAAGGCAGTGGTTATTCTTACTGAGATTCCCAGTTGTACAAAAATGCACTCGCCTCTAATCCGAATCAGATGATACTTAAGCTGGGAACCAACGATTCCAAGCGCTGGCTTTGGAATTGGTTAAGTGCTGATTACAAAAAAGATTACACGGCAATGGTGCAGTCGTTTCAAAACCTATCATCGAAGCCCGAAATATGGATTTGCCTGCTTATCCCCGGTGAAAACACGAGCTGGGATATTTTTAATTCCGACATTAAGGACAAGGTGAATCCAAAAATAAAGGAAAGGCTTTGGAAATGGGTTTGGGGCTGATCGATCTTTATACTGAGTTTGACAGCATCAGGCCTGAATGGTATCTTGCCGACGGTGTGCATCCTTCGGTTGCCGGAGCCGGAAAAATTGCGGCAAAGGTTAAAGAAATGCTTTTAATGCAGAAACCAGAGGTAACATTTGCAAACGGAAAAGTTATAGCCCCCGATGACCATGATTTTCAATAGTACTTAAAACGGGATACCGGTTGGTTCTGATAAAGGAGGAAAACTAAAAGACATGTCTGTTACCGAATCGGGCAATTATAAAGTTTCCGTTAAATTAAGCGCTAATAACAAAACCCGCATGGTATCGAAGGAACTGACTGTGTCGCTAAACGGAATAGATTTCAGGACAGCAGTCACCGGAATTAAGGTTTTTCCCAACCCTGCGTTTGACGTTGTGAATGTTCTTTTCGATGATCAAAGTGCAAATGCCGGTTTCTCGATTTCCGATTTAGCGGGGAAATCTGTGTTGCCAGGTCAAATAAAGAATGGCCGGGACTCGATAGACATCAGTATGCTTTCAGCAGGCACTTATACGCTGGCAATTGGCAGCCAATGCATAAAAGTGGTTAAAAAATAAGTGAAATAACAAGCCAATTGGTCTTTGGTGTATCTTGATTAGACAATGCGGCTATTTTACATTTTCGGAGCATGATTTCTTCATAATTTCAATGAATTATCACAATGTGCGCCGTTTTTATATCCCAAATTCATATATCCCGTGTTTTAAATTGGGGCTATTACTTGCACTTCACTCAATAGCAATCGGGATCGCCGCTCATTCAAGCCTGCCCGCTGGCAGGTTAAATCCTTTCGGGATTTTAGATGCGTTTGAACTGAAAGATAATACATCGTTGCCCCTAACTGAAAACATAACGTTCTTCTATATTTAAGGAAAATGCGGTACTTTTACTATTAATCTTTTTCAATGCCGTTTTTAAGTACCCTTGCCCTGAACTTAGTGAAACAACCGCATCAAAAGTAAAGGGCATTAGCAAAAGTATTGATCAGATTTATTTAAAATACGTTAATGACTATTTATCTAATTTAAAATGAAAAAACATTTCACTTTATTACCTCAAACACTTAAGAAAGATTCCCATTTTATAATTGTTGCATGCGCGCTACTCATGTCAGTTAATGTGAAAGCGCAGTTACCAACAGCACAGCAGGTTGCCGATCAAATGAAAGTTGGGTGGAACCTGGGCAACACCCTTGAGGCTGTCTGCGGAGAAGATGCCTGGGGGGCAGGCCATACCTCACAACAACTCATTGATTCGGTAAAATCTGCCGGGTTTAATACGGTACGCATCCCTGTAGCGTGGTTCTGCCATTCCGATACAATTGCCAGTGTTATTGATAAAGCCTGGATTGCCCGTGTGAAAGAGGTGGTTGACTATTGCATTAAAGACGGTTTGTATGTAATATTAAACATGCACTGGGACAAAGGATGGCTGGAAAACAGGGTAAACAAAGCCAATCAGGACATTGTGAATAAAAGGCAGCATGCTTATTGGACCCAGATTGCCAATTATTTTAATGATTATAACGAACACCTGCTTTTTGCCGGGGCCAATGAACCCAATGCCCATGACACCGCCTCAGTGTCAGTTTTAATGACTTACCACCAAACCTTTATTGACGCTGTGCGGGCAACCGGAGGAAACAATAGTTCGCGTACCCTTATTGTCCAGGGGCCATCAACTGATATAGATAATACCAATAAATACATGAATACCATGCCTACAGACCAAATAGCCGACCGTTTAATGGCTGAAGTCCATTATTACACTCCATACCAGTTCTGTCTCATGGATAAAGATGCCGATTGGGGCAAAATGTTCTACTATTGGGGAAAAGGCAATCACTCTACAACCGATACCACACGTAATGCCACTTGGGGCGAAGAAAGCGATGTGGAAAGATACTTCGGTTATATGAAATCAAAATTTGTTGATAAAGGAATCCCCGTAATTATTGGCGAATTTGGAGCATACAAACGGAAACTAAATCCACCATCGGACCAGGCTCTTAACAATATATCGGTAGAATATTATTATCGGTATGTGGTACAATCGGCCACCGAAAAAGGGTTAATCCCTATTTGCTGGGATACACCCGGAGGACTATTTAACCGCAGTACGGGCGAAATACTCAATAAGGGGGTTGTAAATGCTATCATGCAAGGAATGAGGGTTGTAGATTCTATGTACCAGACTAAAGAATAATATGTAGAGGTGTTCTTCATCCAGTTTCATCAACTTTTCATGCTAAACCTTGATTCCGTAAGTCAGGGCATGACTATTTAGTAACCAGGAATTTGTCTGCATCCGCAGCTTGTCAGTCAAACCTTGGCCATTTGCTAATCAACAATTACCTGCGGGTTTTAAGCTATAAAATGAAGATCGATGTGAAAAAAAATTGCTAACTTAACCATTAATAATAAGCTGAACGGATCTAAAGATGAGACAATTTAATAGGTTTTTTTATACGCTAATTTTAATTATAGCAGGATATTTTCACACTATTGCACTGCCTTCCTATAATTTCCATCATTTAAAAACTGAAAACGGGCTTTCCAATAATTCTGTTAAAACCTTTTTGAAAGATAGTTATGGCTTTTTGTGGATAGGTACCGAATCGGGGTTAAACAGGTACGATGGCTATGGTTTTAAAGTATATTCCTCACAACCGGAAATGCCAAATTCATTAACTTCAAATGATATTATGGGTTTAAATGAAGATGGTTTGGGGAATATATGGATAAACCTGGGGTTTAGCTACTTGATATACCACCGCGAGAAGGATTGTTTTATTAGCGATGTCCAAAACTATTTAAAAGATTTAAGAATCCCGGTTGGCCAGAATATTAAAGTTTACGTTGATAAAAAACAAGATTTTTGGGTAATAAGCGGACAAAAAGCATTTGTTTACAACAGCCATAGCAAAACATATACGGGTTACGAGATAAAAACCCAGATTGACGATGTTACCGCTATAAGTTTAAGCGACGATGGCCAACGGTTGTTTGCCGTTCAAAAGTCAGGACTCCTCTGGAGCATAGACAAAAGTAACGGGAACCAGGAATTAATTGAATTCCCTGCCTATTTAAAAAAAGAAATCAATAATTTGTTCAATAAAGTTTATGTTGATTCATATAATGGGTTATGGGTTTTCACGAACATACCTGATTGGATATATTACAAAAAAGGCCCGGATTCCGAATGGAGAAAAATGATATTAAGTTCATCAATAAAAGCAAAATCCAATATAATATCGAGTATAACCGACGATGGGAATGGCCACATCTGGATAGGTACCGATCATGAAGGATTGTTTATTTACGACAGGGATAATGATACCTTTACAAATCTCCTACACAACCCATGGACAAACTCTACCATTGCATCCAACAATGTGGGATGCCTTTACCGGGACAGCAGTGGAGTAATATGGATTGGGCACAGCAAGAAGGGGATTTCGTTTTACCATGAAAGTTTTCAAAATTTTATAAATATTGAACACCCTGATTGCAAGGATGTAAATACCATTTTAGAAGACCAGCAGGGCAATGTTTGGTTGGGTACCGATGGAAATGGGCTATACCAGGATAAAAAGTCTGGAAATAATATCCGGAAACTGCCAATACCCAATTATGCAATAGTATCCTTGCTCGAAGATCAAAAAGGCGGAATCTGGGCAGGAACCTATTTAAACGGCCTGTTTTATTATAAAGATGGGGTTTTTAGCAATTATACAAAAAACAACAGCAATTTAACCAACGACAATATATGGAGCTTAGCCGAAGACCGTTATGGTAATTTGTGGATATGCAGCCTTGGCGGAGGAATACAATGTTTGCCCGCTGATAACAAAAACCTTGATTCGCCAATTATTACCATCAACGAGATTGGGTTTACTTATGATATGTTTTATGACGGGGGCGATAAACTATATGTTGGCACTGCATACGGGCTTTGCACTATTGACATTATAACCCGGAGTAAAGTCATGTATTATGGAAATAAAAAGGAAACTCAAAAATTTAAGCAAATGTTTGTTTTCACTACCTATAAAGATGGAAATGATTGTGTTTGGCTGGGTCACAATCAAGGGCTGACTTTATGGGATTTAAAAAACGACACACTTTATTACCTCGACAAAAAAAATGGCCTATGCGATAATATCATACGGGACATCATCAGCGATAACTATGGGAATACCTGGGTTACCACAAGCAACGGTTTATCGGTTCTAACGGTAAACCGAGGTGCACAGGGTATCCTACGAATATCAATTAAAAATTTCTTCACAAAAGACGGGCTTAAGGATAACTATTTTAACGGCCATGCCATTTACAAACGTCGCAACGGCGATATCCTTTTAGGTGGAACGGAGGGATATACCATTGCAAATCCAAATAAAATGGCCGAAAAGAACCAGCCTATATCAAAAGTTGTTTTTACCGGGCTGGGCGTGGGCAATAAAAGCATCCAGATAGATTCAATATACAACGGAAACAAATTGCTGGGACGCCCCATGGAACAAACCAATTCACTGGTATTCAGCAATAAAGATAAATTAATCTCGTTACAATTCACAACCTGCGATTTGCTAAACGCCGACAAAGTTAAGTATGCTTATAAAGTTAAAGGATTTAACGATCAATGGTTGCCGGCCCAAGGGAACAAAATAGAGTTTTCATCACTAAACCCCGGTAGTTACAAACTCCAGATAAAAGCCTGCAACAGCGATGGGGTTTGGAATGAAGAAGCTACTGTTCTTGATATTACAGTAAAACCTCCGCTTTATTTATCATGGTGGGCGTATGTATCATATTATATACTTATTGCCGCTCTTGTGCTTTTCTTTATCTATCGTTTTAAAAAACAACATTATATCAGGATCGAACGGCAAAGGATACAATTGGAGCATGAGAAAGAAGCGAATCTTAATGAAATGAAATTAAGGTTTTTCACCAATATTAGCCACGATTTGCGCACCCCGCTTACACTTATCATAACACCGCTACAAACGATCTTAAATGGCAGTTTGGAAGAAGGGTTACGAAAAAAGTTAAACATTGCACATAAAAATGCCGAACAATTGCTTCAATTAATTAATTCATTGTTAGACTTCCGCAAGCTCGATGTAGGAGCCGAATCATTGCGCCCGCAAACAGGTGACATGGTTAGCTTTATTGATGAAACATGTGCACCTTTCTTATCTTATGCAACCGAGCGTGGCATTAAGTTCACCTTTTCGCACCAAACAGAAAGCCTTTCGATGCACTTCGATCCCTACAAAGTGCAGAGGATACTATCTAACCTGTTTTCCAACGCGTTCAAATATACTCCCGATGGTGGTAAAATTGATGTAAATATATACCAATCAAAAGACTCAGTATTTATCAGTATTTCAGATACCGGGCCAGGAATTAGCGAATCAGAGAAATATCATGTTTTTGAACGGTTCTACCAATCTCCGCAAAAACAAGAAAAAACCGGTAGCGGGATTGGCCTGCACATTGCAAGCGAGTATGCTATTATGCATGGAGGCTCTATTAATGTTACCGATAATGAACCTCATGGTTGTATTTTTACCATTAAACTCCCAATTCAGGAAACCGACATTGCTGAAAAACTCATAACGGAATACATAAAAGACGAAGAGATGCTGGAAGAACCCGACACCCCGGATATTCCTGCCAACCCGGTATTGCTCTTTGTTGATGACAACAAAGAGTTTTGTGAATTTATGGCCGATAGCCTATCGGACGAATATACTTTGTTAATTGCCTATAATGGACAAGAAGCCTTGGAACTTCTTCACGATAACGACGTGAATATCGTGATAAGCGATGTGATGATGCCGATAATGAATGGGACCGAGCTCTGCAACCGGATAAAAACAGACATACATCTATCGCATATACCAGTAATACTGCTAACAGCCCGTACCGCCGAAGAATATAAAATAGAAGGGTTGGAATTAGGTGCCGATGATTATATAACCAAACCTTTCAATTTCAACCTATTGAAGTTGCGCATCCGCAAGTTTCTGGAATGGAGGGAGAAGTGCCACCTGTCATTTAGCCAAAAGATGGATGTATCCCCCAGTGAAATTACAATAACATCGTTAGATGAACAACTTATCGAGAAGGCAATAAAAGTTACCGAAGAAAATATTGAGAATCCGGAGTTCTCGGTTGAAGAACTCAGCTCTGCTGTAGGGCTAAGCCGAAGCCATTTATATAAAAAACTGATGCACATCACCGGAAAAGGCCCATTAGAATTTATAAGGACAATACGTCTGAAACGGGGACGGCAACTATTAGAGAAAAGCCAGTTACAAATAGCAGAAGTAGCTTATTCTGTTGGCTATAGTTCACCCAAAAGGTTCACCATTAACTTTAAGCATGAATTTGGCATATCCCCATCGGAATACCTGCGGAGCTTAAATAATGGAAAATAATTCAGGTGTCTATTTTTATTTTTTATATCAAGGTTATCCCGCTTTACGGGAGAAACTCCATAAATAAACATCTGCTGTTTGCATGCAATTTGTTGCTTATGGCTATTTCATAGTTTTTATTTGAAACTATTTAGGGCCTGCTGAAAAACTAGTAAATGTCTATTACTTTAGGGAATGTGCGATATTTAGTTGCGGCGCGGCTTCACTAAATCATCGGTTACTGTATTGATTAAAATACTTCTTTTCAATATAGTCGTACTACGACTTGCGGGAATAAGGTAAAGCTTAATCCTGATAGAAAAATTATCCCGTAGGATTCGACAAACTAATTCTACTTTACACTCTTATTATTGTGCCCATCTGCCTATCGGACATCTTCCCCTGCAAGCAAAGGAGAATCCTCCGATTACTACAAGCTACTAGATTTTAAATTTTGTAGCTCTAAACTCCCCCTATAATTTCAGGGTGCCGATAGCTATCGGCAGGTGTGGTATATAAAATGAGATCAATCTTCTTTTTCCATTTTTAAAGTCGTAAAGTAGAACTAATCAAAACCAGGTTTTTGATTAAAGTTTTACCGGACAACAATGATTCCCAAGTGTAACAATTAAAATGCCTGTCAAATTTCATACATAAAACTGAGGTCGTTCCAAAAAAGGTCCGGCTGCCAAAACAGCCAGACCCCATTCAATCAATTCTTGTCCCCAAAAAGGTAATCAAATTGAAACCCTTATTAGGCAATGATTATTGTTTGATAAATTTGCCAACTTTTTCATGGCCATCTATCTGTACTTTAATAATATAAATACTGTTTTGCAAGGCACTAACATCAATCATATCCTCTACATTTTTTGCCTGCATAACAACACGTCCGCTCATATCGGAAATGCAAACACTTTGTGCATTTTCAGCATTAATGTAGCTAGTTGCAGGATTAGGATAAACATTAAAAGTTTCAGCTTTATTATATCTTACTGCTGAACCACCGCCGATAGTTTCTGCCGATAACCATAAATCATCAATCCAAAAATCTGTCCCGGATTTATAACTCATCCGCAAGTTAATGGTATTGGCTGAATCAAGGGGTGTACCTTCGATGGTTGTAAAAGGATATTCAACCATTACAAATATTTGGTCTTCAAATTCCTCCATAGGTCCCCACCCCAAGTCCACCACATTGCCGGTAAATTGAAGGAATGTACTATTACTGGATATTTCATAAAAATTACCCCCATCAACTGAAATTTCAACTTTTGGCCTGGCATTGGCAATTTCGCTGTTGTAGGGCCACCATGTCTGTGTACCAATCCCAAAGCTTAAAACAAAATCAGTATTACCTTTAACATCCATATCACCTGTGGCCAAGGTTCCTGGTTTGTAACTAATGAATTGTATCCTTCCATTACTTGAAGCACCTTCATATTTAGAACTCATGCCCCATGTACGTGCAATTAATGCTGCCGCAGTATCTGCTTGCACATCTTTAAAAGTAAACGGAATGCCCGAAGTAAATCCTCCAATTGATGCGTAAGCTTCTGCAGTCCCGACCTCACCTGGCCCAACAACACCTGTTCCATCTGCATTTGGAAAACTAAACTGTCCCTCAACCTCACCTTTTTGCCAGGGGTCATTATACATGCCAAAAGTTTCATAAAAAATTGTCGAAGGCAATTCAACACCGTCTTCTGGGGCTTTAAAGCCAATCTGGTCAATATAATATTCTGTACCACCCAGCATTGATAAAGAATCATCAGCATTAATGGTAATTTGTATGGTATTGTATAAATCAGAAGATTTAAATTTACCTAGAAATGCAGTAACGGTTGTCCATTCATCCTGCGGAAGGTTTTCCATTGTAGCACCTCCGGAAACAATTTCGCCTCTATCATTTAACAACGTGATGCTTACTTTTGATGATATTGGTGATTTACCTGCAACCGGATAAACCTGTACCTGCAAGTATGGTGTTTGTGAAAGGGTGATTGATTTATTGAACCGCAAAAATACTGACTTATAAGAACCTTCAGGCCGAATATATTTTGCAGCCAATGGACTTTCATTTTCTAACGGAAAAGGATTATCAGCAATCGAAATGTTCCCGCTTGGAGTTGTGATAGCCGTAACCATGGTGCTATCAGTCCATAAACTGTCCAATACAACTAAATTAATATCTTCAAAATCGCAAAGCAGTACATCTTTTGGACCAAATTCAGATCCAGTCTGTCCATAGGTTAAACCTATAACACAACTAAAAATCAGGGTGTAAATTTTTCTTTTCATACTATTCAATTTTAAGTTCGATTTTATTTAATAAACCTCTACCATCCAATATTTTGGATAAGCAATTTTGATTTTTGGATTTCATCATAAGGAATAGGCATCACATTCATTCTTGATTCAAAAACCCTGTCTTCAACTTTAAAAACGTTATATGTAAAGACAGAATCTGTTCTTGTAATTTTCATCCCGTGTATTGGGGAATTGAAATATTTTTCACCTTGTTTCCATCGCCGGACATCCCAAAACCGGTGCCCTTCAAAACAAAGTTCTACCCTTCTTTCATTTCTGACTTTCTCAACAAATTCTTCAACTGATAAAGATTTGATATAGGTAGCCTGTGTAAACAACCCAGCCCGATCCCTAATAAGTTTAAAAGCATCATAAGCCGACATTGTATAACCATCGGGGATAGTTACTATACCATAAGCCTCAGCCATAGCCTCGGCATAATTCAACAACATTTCAGCATATCTGAAATGTACCCAAAAGTGTTCTGCAAAAGTCTGGTTATTGATTACGTCAGCAGTAGGGTCAATATACTTACGTATATAATAACCGGTTTTAGTTGCCCCTTTTTTACTGCTTAATCCGTCTTTACCTCCTACATAGCTATCAACTATTTTATCACCAATTGTTGACCCGTTTATAGCAATAAAATATTGCAGCCTTTTATCACGTCGGTAATAAGGGTCATTTGGCAAATAACCACTACGCTCATCTGTAATCGGGTATCCAAGTACTGTTTCATAAGCATCAACTATATCCTGTGTTGGGTTAATCTGTCCATCTCCAGAAAAGCTTGGAGGTAGATTATTGCTCTCGAAACTATTCGATTGGACAACCGGACTTGAGAACAAGACTTCATCATTATTGGGTACAGTAAATATGGATAACATGTTATCCCCTTGTACTGTTGCTTTATCAATCAGTTTATAGGTTGGTATTTCAAGAACTGCTTGTGCCGCTTTAGCTGCAGCTTTCCATTTTTCTATATCACCGGTTGGGTTTGCCAGAGGGCTTGCTGCATACAAAAGCAAACGTGATTTTAAAGCCAAAGCAGCGGCTTTTGATACTTTGCCATAATCTGCACTGTATCTTCTGCCAGGAAGATCAATAGCTGCCTCATCACAATCTTTAACAATATAACTAACGCATTCTTCATAGGTGCTACGTGCAAAATCGAGCGGATCGTTGATGGTTAAAACCTTTTCAGGAACAATTGGTACCCCAATATTATTTTCAGGGTCGCCAAACCTTTTAAGTAATTCAAAATAATAAAAAGCCCGTAAAAACTTAGCTTCTGCCTTAAACTGTTTTCTTAAAGTGTCGTTAACCGATGGGGTAAGCTTATAAGTATTCGGATCAACAAAAATTGCGGTATCCACATTATCTAAAAAGATATGGACCCGTCGGATTCCTGCATAATTATGGCCCCACTTCCATCCTTCGATATACGTCCGCGAATCCCATGAACCATTATTCATAAGAGTATATGTAGAGCCTTCATCAGAGTGTTTTGATTCATCAGTCATTAATGTTTCGCCTAATGCATCCGATGGCAAATAGCTGTATATGGTCCGTACATAATTCAATGAATAATTATATGATGAAAAGACTTCATCTTTTTCCAAGAATTCATCGTAACCAGGATCTAAATAATCCTCACATGAACTTATCACAGTTACGATTAATAGAAGAAAAACTATATTTGAATGTATTTTTTTCATTGATTCAAATTTTAATGATTTAAGATATTTTAGCTATTAGAATGTAACATTTAGGCCTAGGGTATATATCCTCTGGAATGGATAACGATTTAATGCAGCATCAGGATTTTCAGGATCATAATCCTTCACATGGTCGAAACTAAGCAGGTTATATCCATTGATATAAAACCTTGTTTTTGATATTCCGACTCTTTTCACAAGCAACTCTGGCAAATTAATTCCAAGCTCAACCGTTTTAAGTTTAATAAAAGAACCATTACGAAACCAAAAATCAGAATATTGCTGATTGTTGCTATTGTTGTTTATTGATAACCTTGGATAAATGGCTGTTTCAGCAGTTTCCGGAGTCCATGCCTCTAATGCATAAACTGACGCATTCCCATCGGCGTTAAAACTGCTTCGATACACTCCGGGCATATAAATGTCCCTTTTGCCCATACCCATTATGTGTGCTGAAAAATCAATCAATTTATATTGTAGAAATAGCGTTATGCCACCAGATGCATTTGGGATAGCGTTTTTAGCTATTGGCTTTGTATCTTTTCCATCAATAACAAAATCACCATTCAGGTCCTTGTATTTGATATCACCTGCTTGAAGATTTCCCCCGTTTTGATAAACATTATATCCGTCTGCAATCTCATCTTCCGTAAGATTACCTTCGCTTCTGCGATCTATTTCTTCTTGAGTAAAAAATCCATTACTCACGTATCCGAATGGTTGCCAAATAGGATTTCCTTTTTGGTACTGATACACATCAACTTTATAAGTTTCATTAACATCTTCTATTTTGCTGTAGGCCAACATCACGTTTCCCTTTATAGCAAAACTCCACGATTTATTGAGTTGCTTGCTGTATGCCAATTCCGAATCAAATCCCCAGCTTTTAGTCTCTCCTGCATTTTCATAAGGAAGTGGGATTCCGGCTACCGAGGTAGTTGTTGCGAACTTCCGCACAAGGATATCTTTCCGGTTATCAATAAAACCGTCAATTGTCCACAAAAGTGAATTATTATAGAAACCGAAATCGAGGCCAATATTTGATTTAATGGATGTTTCCCATTTTAGATTATCATTACCAATCCGGACCTGATCAGTCCCTTCTCTATAACTACCACTTGTACCAAAAGCATAACCTCCTGCACTGCCCCAATTTTCCCTAAACAGAAACCGATCTCCCAAAGGCCTGTCCAAACCTGTTATTCCATACGAAGCCCGAAATTTCAGGAAAGAAAGGGTGTTGTTATTCTTTAAAAAATCTTCTTCACTAATTATCCAACCTATTGATATTGCAGGGAATAATCCGAACCGATGTCCACGGGCGAAATTTTCTGAACCGGTATAACCCACCACCCCGTTTATTAGATATTTACCCATATAAGAATAACCAGCCTGGGCAACTGAACCTACTGTTTTATAAGGTACCGATACCCCTAGCGAATTAAGTTCCCTTAAATAAAATAAACCCATGGCAGTTAGCTTGCTCTCGCCCCACGATTTATCGTAATTAAAAGATGTATTAAACGTAAACTGCCTGTCTTTCCCGGTGTACCAGTTGTTTTTTGTTTTAGCTTCATCTGCTGTACCATTGCTGGTATATGTACCATCGTCTAATAATTCATATACAGCAAACTTTGACGAAGTTAACTGCTTAATAGCCCCGTCAATAAAGTCAATCCCACCTTTTGCATTCCAACTAAGCCCATCAATGAATTTCGACAAATCAAGTTTGAAAATTAAATCGGCATTAAAATACCGGTTTGATTGATCCCGTTGCCCCATTTTATTCATCAATCCGTAAGGATTATTTTTATAAATATTTGTTCCACCTAGTGACCCATCGGCATTAAAGATTGGGTAGGCATTTGAGGGAGTATTTGCAAACTGGCCAAAAATAGAATAAGCATAATTTCCACCTGGTGTAGTTTGGTTTTCCAACCTTCCAGCCATATCTAAACCTACGGTGAAGCTATTGGTCAGGGTTACATCAATATTTGTACGGAAGTTGTATCGATCGAAAGTATTATCCCCATATTTATACAATCCTTCCCGGTTCATATAACCCAGCAAAACAAAGTATTTTGCAACTTTATTCCCACCCCTCATTGTTAAATCATGCTGCTGTTGCTTAACAACCGATTTAAGAAATTCAGAGTAAAAATCAACATTTGGATATTTATATGGATTTGCACCAGACACACCATCTACAACATCTTTATATGCCTGCAAATCTTCATCTGAATAAGTTAAATTATCCGGTGATTTACCGTCAAGAATTTGAGCTTGATTATACAAACGGGCATAATCATACGCATTTAAAACCTTTGGCATCCGCAATGACTGGGCCAATCCAACCTCGGTGTTAAATATTATCTCTCTTTTATTATCCGTTCCTCGTTTGGTTTTCACCAAAACAACTCCGTTTGCCCCCCTGTTTCCATAAATTGATAGAGCAGCAGCATCTTTTAAAACGGATATAGAGGTAATTTCATTTGCATTAAGCTGTCCAAAATCGCGTTCTACATCATCAACCAATACTAATGGTGCGTTGTTTGGATTTGTGGTTTTTAATCCCCGGACATAAAATGATGGGTTTGAACCCAGATCGGACCAAGGGTTGGACATAACAATTAATCCATTGCCCAACCCACCTAATCCATTCATTATATTCATGTCTTTTCGCTCTTTAAGGTCATCGTAAGTAATTATGGACACTGCTTCAGAAATATCGCGTTTTTTCTTGGACGAGTATGCTAACGGCACAATATCTTGTCCGGTTGCCCCAAATAACAATTTGGATAAAGCGATTTCAAAGCTTTTTTCATAACTATTTATAATTTTCGAAAATATTTCAAACCCTTCAAACTCAAAAGTGAGTTTATCACCACCAGATGCAGCAATTGTAAACTCGCCATTTTCGTTGGTTTTGCTTGTTACTGTAGATTCTTGTATGGAAATAAGTACTCCTTCTATAGGATTACCATCCTTATCTTTTACAATTCCTGCAAAATTCTCTAATTGCGGCTGTGCATAGATTATAACATTTGAGAGTAAAGCGAAAAGAAATATTACACTTCTCTTGAGAATCAATTTACGGTGTATATTATATCTCATATTTTTAGTTTTATTGAGTAATATCTGGCATTTTGTTTAAGTCAATATTCTTTACCAACCTGGATTCTGCTTTAGGTCTGATGATTTTTCAATTTCAGAATAAGGTATGGCATATTTATGCATATAATCTTTAAACACTCTGGTTTCTAGTTTTCTGCGGGTTATTTCGAAGCTTAGCGGATTTTTTGATGTACGATAGATCCTTACACCATAAATTGGAACCCCAAACGTCTCAACACCTCTTTTGTAACGGATGATATCCCACCAACGTTGTTCCTCATATACAAACTCAATGGCCCGTTCGTTTAGCAACCGTTCAAGGAATTCTTCTTTTGTTGATGCACTTACATCGCGGTAATGCGGGTTAGATGGATTCAACCTGTTCCTGATTTTATTAAGTGACATCCGTGCAGTGACACCATTACCTAACCCATCACCATCAGGGCCAAAAGCATGATTCATTGCTTCGGCATACCATAAAATTACATCGGCATACCTGAACCAAATCCAGTTCATGTAAACCGAGGCCGTTGAACCTTGTCGTAATTCTTCGGGCCACATTTTCCTGCATAAATAGCCGGTAGTGGTATAATCCTGTGCATCTTTCATCTCAGACCCACTTATTGTTGGGTTAGATTTGTCAAACCATATTTCAACCGGCCTGTCTTGCCACATATCTTGGTTACATAATGCTGTCAGTTTCAATCGGGGATCGCGGTTCTCCCACATCTGCTGATCATTGTATGTTGTTGATGAGTTTATGATCGGGCTCCCATCTCCATTATAACCTAGAATTGGAATACTGCCATCGGCCATTTCATACATATCAATCAAGTTCTGGGTTGGATATGTTCCGGCACTACCGCCATAACCTTTCGATGCGCCTACGTCGGCAAAACTGATCCAACCTGTAAAAGCTTTCGCACCACTAAATGAGAACGACCCATCAACCCGGCTATAAATAACCTCGCTATTTTTGGCATCCCCATGGAAAATATCCAAATAATGGGCTGAATCTAATAATTGGTATTGGCTGTTAACTTCGGCATATTCTATTAATTCGTAAGCCGCTTGGGCAGCATCAATCCACTTTTGGGTGGTTTCTGCCTCTGTATTGGGTTCTTCTATAAAAAATAAATCGGAGCCCCCTGAACCAGAGCTAATAGCATAGGGTTCGGTATTTAACGGGCTTGCCGCGTATAAAAGCGTTTTTGCCTTTAATGCCATTGCTGCTCCTATAGTAGGCCGCCCAAAATCACTATTATTTTGAGCCGATGCCATTGGCAGATGTTTAATTGAGGCATCAAGATCATTTACAATTTTAGCTACACAAGTATCATAAGGCTCCCGTACAAAATTCAAATTATCTTTCTCAGTCAATGATTTAGTTACATAAGGCACCCCCCCATATCGCTTGATAAGCTCAAAATGGAAAAATGCCCGCAAAAACAATGCTTCTGATTTAAACCCGTCAATATCATCGGTACTTAACCCGGGAACGCTATCAACTTTTTCGAGTACAACATTGCACCTCCGGATGCCAGCATACGCACCTTCCCATGGCCAAATCAGCTCCACTTTGGCTCCAAAAGCCAATTGAGACCAGTTCCCTAAATTAAAACTGGCATTTGTTCCTGCAACTGAACGTGAAGCTTCAGCTAAATCAGATGCTCCTTCGAATGATGAATAAGCAATGCGCCCCAGCCCCCCAAACGATTGACAGGCCCAATCACCTGGCCAGTAGTGCAAGTAGGTATAAATATCGTTATGGAACTTCTGAAACAAAACGGGATCGGTAAATACCTGTTCCGATGTTAAAATATCACTTTCTCTTTTATCAAGGAAATCATCTTCGCATGAAAAAAAAGTGAAAGATATTAAAGTGACAATTGAATATATTATCAATCTTTTCATTTTCATTTGTGCTTAAAAAGTTACATTAATACCTAAATTATATATAGCAAGTTGAGGGTAATTCCATCCTCTTTCCCTATTACCACCATATCCTGGCCCTTCCGGATCGACTTGTTTAACTTCTGAAAAAGTCAATAAATTATTTCCGTTTAAATAAACCCTCATTTTTGAAATCCCTAAAACTGCAAGCTGTTTAATTGGCAGTTCGTAACCAATTTCAATATTTCGTAATTTCAAATAGCTCGAATTGTAGAGGAAGAAATCATTGATTGTCCAATTGGGGCTTGAACTTTGGGAATGCAACCTAGGGTAAGTTGCCGTTGCCCTGGTATCAACCAGTTCCCCCGTAAAAGGGTCGGTATAATAAGCCCACCTCCCCTTGTGAAAATCCTGGACCCTTCCACCTTCACAGAATTCATACAGGCTTTCGCTAGAAATATTCAAACTGACATGATAGGCTGCTTGCCACATCATACTAAAATCGAAACCTTTCCAATCGAATCCATAAGAAAAGCCTATGGTTGATTCGGGGATATCGGAATACCCAATTGGCAGCTTATCCCTATCATCAACAACTTTATCCCCATTAATGTCGGCATAAATAAAATCACCCGGTTTAGGAGCCTCTCCAACCAGTTGGAGCGGGTATTTTTCGTTAAGAACGCCATTTCCATCAAAGTCGGTTATATCAAAGAATCCAAGTACCTTGTAACCATAAAATTGCCCAATTGATTGACCTTCTTCTTTTTGCCATTGCAACTTGTTTTCGGGTTCATCTTTATAAATAATGATATTCTTTGCAAAACTGTAATTAACATTTACCCAGAAATTAAAATCCTCACCTATTTTATCTCTGTATTTAATCTCAACTTCGCACCCACTGTTTCTAGTTTTACCAATGTTTCCTGCGGGGGGTTTTACACCCAAATAACGCGGGATTGAATTTCTATCCATCAATATGTCTTTCCGGTATTCCAGAAATACATCAACCGATGTGTTAAGCTTGTTTTCCCAAAAGTTTGTCTCTAAACCAAAATTAAATTTATTGGCCTTTTCCCATGTCAAATCAGGGTTTGCTATACGCGATAAGGTCACAATCTGCGATTCAATAGCAGAAGTCCCAAAATAAGGCAGTGAAGGAGAAACCCAACTGTCGCGATATGAGTACTCTTCTGAATACATAAAACGGTCCCCACCAATTTTATCATTGCCCACCAATCCGTATGACATCCTCAATTTCATAAAATTGATAAATGGAAGTTTCTCTAACAAATTTCCATGAGAAATGATCCAGCCAACAGAAAGTGATGGAAACAATCCGAATCGTTTGCCACGCGCAAAATTCTCCGAACCGTTGTACCCCATATTGAATTCAGCTATATAGCTATCTGCATAATCGTAAGTTAACCTTGAAACCAACCCCATGTTCCGATATGGAATATCGTCGCCATAAGATTTGCTTTCCATGTTACCCAGCAATAATCCTGTTACATTATGGATACCAAAACTTCGCGAATAATTCAGTGAGCCTTCAAAATAAGATTTTGAAAAATCACTTATATATCCACCATCATACTTTAATTCAGTATCTTCACCAAATACAGTATAACTGTCTTCTTCATCCGGTCCCGAGTCAAGCCGATAGGTTGCAGTTTTCTTGCTATAACGCTTTTGTTCAATAAAATAACTGTCGTACGACAATAATGCTTTGGCTGACAATCCTTTTGTCAGTTTGTCAAGTTTGTAATTCAAATTAACTAAAGATTCAACCACATCCTTTTTGTTCCGTGTATAACCATAACCATTAACTGACAACCATGGATTTGCCCCCGATGGCCCAACGCCTGGCTTCCCATTTTTTTGAAAAATTGGTGTTTCATAAGGGGGTGTCCGTGTCAGTGGTGCAAATGAAGCCTGGTTTTCTGCACCTGAATATCCGGTTGATCCGGGTTCATTGGTATCTTCAAGCCTAGCTGCAATGGTTACAGAAAATGTCAAATCTTTTGATACGTCAATATCCAGGTTCGACCTAAAGTTAAAACGGTCATACCTAAAATTAGTATTGTAATCATTATGTTTTTGGGTATTAAACAAACCTTCTTGATTCAGATACCCTGTAGATAAGAAATAACGTGCTGTTTTAGTACCGCCTTTTATATTTACATTATATTGGCTTTGTGGTGAAAACTTTCTAATGACTTCATCATACCAATCCACATCAGGATAATGATACGGATCGGAATGAGTCCGGAATGCCTCAAGTGCAGCCGGCTGAAAGGGTAATTGATCATCTGTATAGCCATCATTTATAAATGATTCATTCCGTAACAAAGCGGTTTCATACGATTGCAGATAATTTGGCAGACGGGTTGGTTGCTGCAATCCATATTGTGCAGAAAGGCTTACTTCGGGTTTCTGCTCCTTACCGCGTTTTGTTGTAATTATTATTACACCATTAGCACCCCTAACCCCATATACGGCAGTTGCTGAAGCATCCTTTAAAATAGAAAAGTATTCTATTTCGTTTGCATCAACCTGGGTGTAGCTTTCTCTTTCAACACCATCAACTATATATAACGGACTCGCGTTCACCCATGTACTTCTACCACGTATATATAAACTGGCATCATCTTTACCTGGTTGTCCCGTATTTTGAACAGTGGTTAAACCAGTTAATCTACCTGCCAAAGCATTACTGATATTTGCTGCAGGGCTTTGAACTAAACCTTTTGTGGTTATTGTTGAAATAGCACCAACAACTGATACCTTTTTTTGTGAACCATATCCAACAATTACCACTTCATCAAGGCCTACCATGTCAGGAACCATCTTAATGTTTATTGAAGTTTGGTTACCTACTGTAATTTCGCTGGGCGAATATCCAATAAATGAAAACACTAGCACTGCATCTTTGTGATCAATCTTAATGCTGAATTTTCCATTAAAATCGGTAATTGTCCCTATTGATGTGCCTTTTATCAGAACAGATACACCTGGCATAGAAATTCCATTTTCATCGAGAACCATCCCTGTGATTACAGGCTGTGAAAATGCGTTAGTGAATAGAAAGAATGTAAGTAGAATTAGTAAGGTTTTTTTCATATTGTATTTTTTAAACGGTATGCTTTTTGAAATTCCTTAATCATAAAATAGCATGTTTTCTTAGTGTAAAATTCACACAGCTAAAGTATCTGATGTCCAAGAATGAAATGGGTTCATTTTGTGTTCAATCATGGTCGTTTCGTTGCATCATTATTTTTAACACCAACGAAAATCATAATAAATCCAACCATCGGTACATCTATCTAGAATCCGCAAGTCATCTGGAAAAACCGATGAAAGTCACGGGGTGGCTCAATCTGACACAAAAAAGGCAAACAATTGTTATTTAATTTCGTCACCCTGTAACTTGCAGAATCTAATTTGAAATTTCTCCCCTGCAGGAAATATTGTCAAGATTTATAAGTGTAAAGCAAAATCAACCGTAAAGAACCCGGAGAAAACGAAAAGGGGTCAGGGTTGCATGGCAACGCCCCTATTCTGACCCCCACAAACAACAAAAACCCGTTGTAAATAATGTATTTACAACGGGTTTACATTTTTGGTGCCCAGAACAAGACTCGAACTTGCACACCCTTGCGGGCGCCAGCCCCTCAAGCTGGTGCGTCTACCAATTTCGCCATCTGGGCTTTGGTATAAAAAGTATTAATCATTTCACAGTGCCCGGAACAGGACTTCCCGCCGATAGCGGGATAAACTTCTCGTCCTGTTTTGGTGCCCAGAACAGGACTCGAACCTGCACAACCTCACGGTCACTAGTCCCTGAAACTAGCGCGTCTACCAATTTCGCCATCTGGGCTTTGAAAGATTTTATCACTATTTTATAGAACGGAGTGCAAAAATAACCAATTTTTGGTTTTATCGAAATTTTAGTGTCATTTTTTAATCAGCCAATGAATCTGGCAGAAAAAAACTTCAGCAACGAAAAAATCTACATCGAAAACAAAAAAAGCAAAATAAATTTTGTTTTTAAAAAATCAATCACTTTATTTGTGACACAAAATTGATAAAAATGATTAACAATTGTAAAAATATTTGGTGGTGGCATTTCAATTTATTACGACAGTAATGAAAATAGGATGTCAATGCCTAAAAAAATTCAAAGCCTGTCGGAAGATTTCGACAGGCTTTTTTATTAAAATTTATTGGCGATGAAAACAAATCTTATGAATCAAAATTGGTGGTGGCACAGGTCTAACTCAAACGGGTGAGAGTGGAAATGCCATGCAAAAATAAAAAATCAAAGCGGCTCCGGATCACCCGAGAGCCGCTTTTTATTTAGTACACACATTAATTAGATAATTAAAAAAATGAAAACGTATCCTTTTAAAATCAATACCAAAGAATTACTGGCCGACGTGCTCACTCCGGTAGCTATATACCTGAAGCTGCGCGATGTTTTTCCCAATTCCATTTTGTTGGAAGGAGCCGATTTTAAAGCAGGTGAAAACCAATATTCATTTATAGGCCTGGAACCTGTTGCGGGAATTAAAACAAGCGGAAGAAAAGTAACCTTGATTTTTCCCGATGGAACAACCCACAATCAAGAATTGACCAAAATGAGCGAAGTCACAGCCCTGCTCAGCCAATTTGCCAAAGTATTTGTACCCGAAAATAGCCCGGCATCGCTACCTGCAACCGGGCTTTTTGGTTATGCTACCTATGAATCGGTCACTTATTTTGAAGATATCGAATTAAAAACAGTAGCACCGGACAAACAGATTCCCGACCTTTTTTACCAATTTTACAAATACATTGTGGCTATTAACCATACCAGCAACAAAATAACACTGATTGAACACCTCTTTAATGATGAGCCATCGAATCTTCAATTCATTGAGGAACAATTGCTCTACCGTACTTTTGCCATTTACAGGTTCCAAACCATTAATGGCGAAGAAACCAACGTGACCAATCAGGAATACAAACAAATGGTTGCCAAAGGGAAAGAACATTGCTTGCGCGGCGATGTGTTTCAAATCGTACTTTCGCGTTCGTTCAGTCAGCAATTCAGCGGCGACGAGTTCAATGTTTACCGGGCATTGCGTTCCATCAATCCTTCACCCTATCTTTTCTATTTCGATTATGGAAGTTTTAAGCTGTTTGGCTCCTCACCCGAATCGCAAATTAAAACACACGATGGCAAAGCGTATATCAATCCTATTGCAGGAACTTTCCGCCGTACAGGACACGATAATGAAGACCGGGAATTAGCTAAAAAATTGGCCACCGACCCCAAGGAAAACAGTGAACACATTATGCTGGTCGATTTGGCACGTAACGACCTGAGCCGCAATGCTGACCAAGTGAAGTTGAATTATTTCCGCGAGATTCACTATTATTCGCACGTGTTGCACATGGTTTCCGAAGTGGAAGGAAAAATCAGGTCCGGAACTGATCCAATCCGCATTTTTGCGGACACTTTCCCTGCCGGAACGCTCACCGGAGCTCCAAAATATAAAGCTATGGAACTGATTGACCATTATGAAAATCAGGCCCGAGGGTATTATGGCGGTTGCATCGGCAACATCGGGTTAAATGGAAAAATTAACCAGGCCATTACCATCCGTTCGTTTATGAGCAAAAACAACACCCTGTACTATCAAGCAGGGGCAGGCATTGTAGCCGATTCGAACGAAGAGAGCGAACTGAATGAAGTAAATAACAAACTGGCTGCTTTGAAGATGGCTATTGAAGAGGCAAAGAAAATATAGAGGCTAGAGACTAGAAACTAGAGATTAGAAATTAGAAAGATTTAATGGAATTTGTGCAAAAAACAAAACAAATGAAAAAAATAGTAGTCATCGACAATTACGATTCCTTTACTTATAACCTGGTACATTACATTAAAAATGTGACCGGGGAATTACCCGATGTGTTCCGAAACGATAAAATTACCGGGCAACAAGCATTGGCATACGACAAAATCCTTCTTTCACCGGGACCGGGAATCCCCGATGAAGCCGGAAATCTGAAAGAAATAATAAAAACCTGTGCTCCGCATCAAAGTATTTTAGGGGTTTGCCTCGGATTGCAAGCCATTGGCGAAGTTTTTGGCGGTTCGCTGTTCAACCTGAACCGGGTGTACCACGGGGTAGCATCGCCCATTACCCAAACCCAGGAATTTGAACCTTTGTTTGATCAAGTACCCAAAACGTTTGATGCTGCCCGTTACCATTCCTGGATGGTTAGCCGCGATAATCTGCCCGAAGAATTGCTTATTACTGCGGTAGATGAAAACAACCAAATCATGGCACTGCGGCACGCCCATTATAATGTCCGGGGAGTACAATTTCATCCAGAATCAATTTTAACCGAATATGGCGGATTAATGATAAAAAACTGGATTGATAATTAGAAGGTTGAGAATTTAGAAATAAGACTTGATTGTTCATTACAAATTATTCATTGTTAATTGATTGTGTTATGACTGAAATGCGAAATATAATAAACCACCTTACGGCAAATAAAACATTGAGCAGTAGTGAGGCTCGCGATATCTTATCGGATTTGGCCCAGGGAAAATATTCCGAAGTTGAAATGGCTTCGTTTTTAACGGTCTATTTAATGCGGAGTATTACCGTTGAAGAGCTTTCGGGTTTTCGGGATGCGTTGCTGCAACATTGCATAAAAGTGGAATTGGGTACCGACAATTTGATTGACTTGTGCGGAACCGGAGGCGATGGCAAAGACACTTTTAACATCTCCACGCTAGCTTCATTTATTACCTCGGGAGCCGGGGCTAAAGTAGCCAAACACGGGAATTATGGGGTATCATCGGCCTGTGGGTCATCGAATGTTTTGGAGTATTTTGGATACCAGTTTACCAACGAACAAGGCAATTTACAAAAACAGATGGATAAAGCCGGCATCTGTTTTTTGCATGCGCCCATGTTTAATCCGGCCATGAAAAATGTAGCACCGGTCCGGAAAGCCTTGCGGGTAAAAACGTTTTTCAACATGCTGGGGCCTATGGTAAATCCGGCATTTCCGCAAAAACAACTGGTTGGGGTTTTTAGTCTCGATTTAGCCCGGCTCTATGGATATTTATATCAACAGACCAATAAACAGTTTACCATTGTCCATAGCCTGGATGGATACGACGAAATCAGCCTCACCGGCGGTTTTAAAGCCATTACCAATCAGGCAGAATTGCTTTTGCAACCTGAAGATTTGGGATTGAAACGGGTTTCCGCCGAAGCTATTAAAGGAGGGGTTACGGTGGAGGCATCGGCCAAAATATTCATGAAAATTCTTGACGGCCACGGAACCTACGAACAAAACCAAGTGGTACTCACCAATGCCGCTTTTGCGCTGCAATGCTATAACAATCATAGTTTTAGCGAAAGTTTTGCCAAAGCCAAAGAATCATTGGAAAGCGGAAAAGCCTTACAATCGTTCAAAAATTTAATTGAGGTTTCTAAAAATTAAGCCGATGCAAAGCATTCTCGAAAAAATTATTGAACACAAAAAGGTTGAAGTAGCTCAACGAAAAATGGGATTTCCTCTACCCAGATTGCTAAACCAGAAGCGGGAAAGGCCAATTTATTCTTTAAAAGAAAGCCTGACAAAAGCCGGTTCAAGCGGAGTGATTGCTGAATTCAAACGTAAATCGCCATCGAAAGGTTGGATTAATGAAAAGGCCGATCCGTCGGTAATTGTTCCATCCTACGAAAAAGCCGGAGCCGCCGGGTTAAGCATTTTAACAGATGCTGACTTTTTTGGAGGAACCATTCAGGACCTGAACACCGCATCTGAAAAAGTAAGAACTCCAATTCTTCGTAAAGAATTTATTGTGGATGAATACCAAATTATGGAAGCGCACCGGATGGGCGCGGATGCTATTTTACTTATCGCGGCCTGTTTGAAACCCGCGCAGATGCTCCGTTTAGGAAAAACCGCCAAAGAATTGGGCTTGGAAGTATTGCTCGAAATACACAACCAACAAGAACTGCGATACATTACCGAAGAGGTAGATTTGGTGGGAGTCAACAACCGGAACCTGCATACTTTTGAAATTTCGCTGGAAACTTCGGTCGAACTGAGCCCATTTATTCCTGACCGATGCGTGAAAATATCGGAAAGTGGAATTGCATCCGCGTTAGACATTAATTATCTGAAACATTTTGGGTTTCGTGGATTTTTGATTGGAGAATCGTTTATGAAAACCGTAAATCCGGGATTGGCATGCAAACAATTTATTGATGAATTGAATCGAACTACATGAAAAATAATTTACAAATAAAAATCTGCGGAATGTGTGAACCAGCCAATATTCGGGCTGTCGATCAATTGGGTCCCGACTATATCGGGTTTATTTTTTATCCCTTTTCAGTCCGGGTCATGAACACTAAACCGGAACTGGTTCCGGAAACCAAAGCAAAAAAAGTGGGTGTTTTTGTAAATGAAGAACTTGATACCATGATTCAAATAGCAGAAATATACAACCTTAAATCCATTCAATTACATGGAAAAGAAACGCTTGAAACTTGTTCCACTTTAAAAAAATTGGGTTTTGAAGTTATTAAAGCCATTCCGATTGATGAACATACCCAAACCAATAAAATTGGAAGGTATCAGGACGTTTGCGATCTCTTTTTGTTCGATACCAAAAGCCCGCTACACGGAGGTTCCGGAAAAAAATTCAACTGGGATAAACTGTCTGAATTGGATTCGTTAGGCAGGTTCCTGTTAAGCGGAGGAATTGGCGTCGAAGATGTGGATACGTTGAAAAAATTATCGCTCAAAAACCTGGTTGGCATTGACATTAACAGCCGGTTCGAGCTTAGCCCGGGACTAAAAAACGAGGTTTTGATTAAGAATTTTATGGATGAATTGAAAATATGAGAATGCGAAAATGTGGAAATTAAATAATCTGCTAATCAACTAATTAAAAATATATGAGCTATCAAGTGAACGAAAAAGGGTATTATGGCGAGTTTGGAGGTGCCTTTATCCCTGAAATGTTATATCCCAATGTAAAGCATCTTGAACAAAACTATCTGAAAATCATCGAAAGCGAATCGTTTCAAACAGAATTTGTTTCCCTGCTTAAACATTATGTAGGAAGACCCTCCCCGCTTTATTATTCAAAAAGATTAAGCGATAAGTATGGCATCCGCCTCTACCTGAAACGGGAAGACTTGAACCACACCGGCTCGCACAAAATCAACAATACCATTGGCCAAATTCTGATGGCCAGGCATTTGGGCAAAAAACGCATCATTGCCGAAACCGGAGCCGGGCAACATGGCGTGGCTACCGCTACTGTTTGTGCCCGCGAAGGATTGGAATGTATTGTTTTTATGGGTGCTACCGATGTGGCGCGGCAAATGCCCAATGTTGAAAAGATGCAGATGCTGGGAGCTACCGTGGTGCCCGTTCAATCGGGAAATAAAACATTGAAGGATGCAACCAACGAGGCCATCCGCGATTGGATTAACCATCCCGACGAAACCCATTACATTATTGGTTCTGTAGTTGGGCCGCATCCTTACCCTGACATGGTAGCACGTTTTCAATCAATTATTAGTGCCGAAATAAAACAACAATTGCTGGAACAGACAGGTTCACCCCTACCTGATTCGGTAATTGCCTGTGTAGGTGGTGGCAGCAATGCAGCCGGAGCTTTTTATCATTTTTTAAACGAACCCAATGTAAAACTGATTGCAGTAGAAGCTGACGGAAAAGGGCTGGAAACCGGAGAAACCGCTGCCACCATGGCTGCCGGTCGTCCGGGGATTATCCACGGAAGTTTAACCCTTTTGATGCAAACCGACGACGGGCAGATTGTAGAACCTTATTCCATTTCAGCCGGATTGGATTATCCGGGAATCGGGCCATTGCATTCGCATCTGTTTAAAAGCCAAAGGGCCTTATTTATCCGCGCCACTGACGATGAAGCCTTGGCTGCCGCCTTTGAACTTACCCGGATGGAAGGGATTATACCTGCCCTTGAATCGGCCCACGCCTTAGCTGCATTAAGTAAATTAAGTTTTAAGAAAGATGAAACGGTAGTTATCAATATCTCAGGCCGCGGCGATAAAGACATGGAAGCTTACCGCAACCATATGAAGAACATAAAAAACAAAGAGCAGGAGAATACGCAAACTAAATTATCACTGAATAACGAAGATGTTTACACAAAAGGTTATACTTTCCCTACCGATGGAACGTTGGTTGACTTCCGGAAAGTAACTGGTTTGTACATTCCCTGAACAATGAAATATGAATTATGAGCTATGAACTGTCAGCTATGAGCTACGAGCTACGAACTTTAAACTAATTTATATGAACCGCTTACAGACACTTTTTCAAAATAAAAAAAACAACATCCTTTCTGTCTATTTTACAGCCGGATTTCCAAAACCTGAAACATCAGTCACCATTATCCGGGAACTGGAAAAACAGGGCGTGGACATGATTGAAATTGGCATTCCATTTTCCGACCCATTGGCCGATGGGCCTGTAATTCAACACAGCAGTCAAATAGCCCTTAAAAATGGGATGAGTCTGTCCAAACTTTTTAAAGAACTGGAAAACATCCGCCCGGAAGTTAAAATACCTCTTCTTCTGATGGGGTATTTTAATACCGTGATGCAATTTGGCGTTGAAACATTTTGTCAAAAAGCAGCAGCGCTTGGAATTGACGGGGTTATTTTGCCCGATCTGCCATTGGAAGTTTATGAAGAGAGATACGCTTCAATGTTCGATTCCTATGGAATTGTACCAGTTTTTCTGGTAACACCGGGAACCAATGAAGAACGCATCCGAAAGGTTGACAACCTGAGCAAAGGGTTTATTTACATGGTTTCGTCGGCTTCAACTACAGGCACCAAATCGGGGTTCCATCCTAAGAATATAGCCTATTTTCAGAGGGTTCAATCAATGCGGTTGAAAAATCCGGTACTTACAGGTTTTGGAATCTCCAATCACGAAACATTTACTCAGGCATGTCAATTTTCGCAGGGAGCCATTGTCGGCAGTGCATTTATTAAAGCGTTGCAATCGAATGGCACCATTCAGGAAGCTATTGCAAAATTTGTTGCAAGTGTAAGATAATTGGGATCATGGTCAGGAATATTGAATAGACTTAGCCATATAACACACTATTTTAATGGTTTTAAAAAAGACTATATGTGCCATTGCCTGTAAAATGTGTACTATAATTCAGATTATAAGATACTTTCCCGGAACTATGAATTACGGGTTTATCTTTTCAGCATGATAGCCCACATCTTTTAAAATTGTTATTATCGCTTCCTCATCCAGGTTTGATGTTTCTACCGTCAATATCTTCTTCGGGTCGGCAATGTTTACTTCCCATTTTCCAATGCCTTCTGTATTGTTTAAAGTTGGGGTTACCTTTGCAATACAACCATTGCAGTTAATGTTCGTTTTAAAAGTTAATGTTTTCATCGCCTTTATTTTTATATCACTGAATATGAATATTTTTTGTTTTTAAACGCAAACTGTTGCTTACCACAGAAACAGAGCTCAAAGCCATGGCTGCTCCTGCAATCATGGGATTTAACATAAAACCCCATAAAGGAAATAAAATTCCCGCAGCAATAGGGATGCCTATGACATTGTAAATAAATGCCCAGAATAGGTTTTGATGGATCGTTTTTACAGTAAGCTTCGATATCCGGATTGCTCTTGGAATAAGCTGGAGGTCGGACGAAATGATAGTCATTTTGGCTACATCCATGGCAATATCTGAACCTTTGCCCATAGCAATACTTACGTCCGATTGAGCCAAAGCATGTGAATCGTTTATCCCATCGCCAACCATAGCAACCACTTTTCCATTCTGTTGTAATGCCTTTACAAAATCAGCTTTACCCGATGGCATTACCTCCGCTTTAAAGGATTTAAGTCCCACTTTTTGTGCTACGGCTTTTGCCGTTTGGGTATGGTCACCCGTAAGCATATACACCTCAATGCCCATGGTTTGCAGTTGATTGATGGCCTTTGCCGAAGTATCTTTAACCTTATCGGCAATAGCTAGTATAGCTATCAGTTCGTTGTTGCGGGCAAAGCAGACCACGGTTTTTGCCTCCTCCTGCCATGTTTCCATTTGGGTAAGATTTTCTTCTGAAATCGTTACTTTATAATCGTCCAAAAGTCTTTTATTTCCAACAAGGAACACATCTTCATGGGTTCTTGCAACTGCCCCTTTCCCGGTGACACTTTCAAATTTCTCCAAAGCAACCCGTTTTTCGGTGTGGTTTTTAAGAGATGCTTTTACTGCCTCCGCCAGGGGATGTTCCGATTGCGATTCTATGGAAAAAAGCAATTGCTTTAACCCACTCATTTCCGATTCCGGAACATTCCAGATCATATCCGTAACCACAGGTTTGCCTTCGGTTATTGTTCCTGTTTTATCGAGAACAATAGCGTTCACTTTATGTGCCAATTCCAGGCTCCCGGCATCTTTAATAAGTATCCCGGATTCGGCCCCTTTGCCCATTCCTACCATAATGGCAGTTGGGGTTGCCAATCCTAAGGCGCAAGGACAGGCAATAACCAATACTGAAACCATGGCGAGCAATGCCTGTGTCAAGGCATTTTCTCCACCAAAAATCATCCATGTTACAAAGCTCAGAAGGGCAATTGCCATTACCACGGGAACAAATATCCCGGCAATGGTATCTACCAGTTTTTGTACCGGGGGCTTACTTCCCTGTGCTTGCTGAACCATCTTGATGATTTGAGCTAAAACAGTATCGCCGCCCACTTTTTGTGCGGTAAATACAAAGCTTCCTTTCTGATTCATAGTTCCGGCAAAAACCAGGTTTCCAGGTACTTTTTCCACAGGGAGGGATTCTCCGGTAATGGTACTTTCATCAATAAAAGAGGAACCGGAGGTTATTTCACCATCTACAGGGATTTTTTCGCCAGGCTTCACTAATAATTTATTCCCGGGTGACACCTGCGAAATTGAAATTTCTTCCTCATGGCCATTGTCGTGGATAATAATTACCGTATTCGGTTGTAGCCCTATCAGTTTTTTAATTGCAGACGAGGTGCTGGACTTTGCCCGTTCTTCGAGTACCTTGCCGAGTAAAATGAAGGCAATAACTACCGCCGAAGCTTCGAAATAGACATGGGGATGCTGTCCCCGTTCGTGCCAGAAATGCGGAAAGAATGTACTGAACGCACTGAATAAATAGGCAATGCCTGTGCTTAGGGCAACAAGGGTATCCATATTTGCTTTGCCGTGTTTAGCCTGGTTAAAAGCATTCACAAAGAACCCCCGGCCAAACCAAGCAATTACAGGCGTTGTCAGCACCAACATGATCCAGTTTGCATTTGGAATATCCATAAAAAGCATAGCTATAACAACCACCGGCAAAGCCAAAATAGATGCCCAAAATGTATTGTTTTTTAGTTTTTTATAATGCGCATGCTGTATCTCTTCCTGCTGGTTTTGTCCCTCCTCTTCGATAAGCAAATCATAGCCGATAGATTGGATGGCTGATTTGAAGTCCATTGTATTTACAGTTCCCGGATCGAATTCGACCCAGACCGAAGAATTTGCATAATTGACCGAAGCATTTCGCACCCCTCTTTGAGTTTTAAGCATACTTTCTACGCTAATGGCGCAGGATGCACAACTGAGCCCAGTTACCGGGAAGGTTCTTTTTACGGTTGTTTCCATACCTTTAATTTTTCACCAAAGTTAGGGTTTGGCAGCAAGATGAAGCTTATGATATTTTCGTTAATGTTTATAATATTTTTAGGTTATACCTCATCCAAAGGTTTCCGTTTATTTTCCTTCACCTGCTTGAAATGACTGGGGGTTAAACCAGTTACTTTTTTAAACTGGCTCGATAAATAGGCAACGCTGCCATACCCCATTTTATAAGCAATCTCGCTCAGGGTCAACTCATCGTAAACCAGCAATTCTTTTACCTTTTCTATTTTCTGATGGATGATGTATTTCTCAATGGTAGTGCCTTCTACTTCAGAAAATAGGCTGCTTAAGTAAGAGTAATCTTTGTTGAGTTGAGATTCGATGTATTGGGAATAATTCACTTTCAAATCCACGGTATTATGATGTATCAGTGAAACTATTGTATTCTTGATTCTTTCGATGATGCGGCTTTTGGTGTCGTCAATGAGTTCGAACCCATAATCCAGAAGCTGTTTTTTCAGTTTCTCCATATTTTCCGTATCCATTGGATTTGAAGTTACAACTTCGCCGAGAGCAATATGGACCGGAGGATAACCCAGATTCTCAAACACATTTTTGACCACCATAATACACCGGTTACAGACCATGTTTTTTATGAAGTATTGCATTGTGTTTTTCTCCTTTAATCGTTTATTTTCGATACCTGCAACATTCAGGTAGTTCCTGATAAATTTTATCGTCAGCTTTAAATTTTTCCGTATCGTGTCCAACCTTTGAAATGGCCTTTTGAATATCATCAGTATTGGTTTCAGAACTGTTAAACTCAATATGAATTTTTTTTGTATTTAAATCCCATACAGCACTGACTACACCTTTTACAGATATTGCTGCTTCCTCAATGCGTTCTTTGCACATTTCGCAATTGCCTGATACGCTAAACATTTCATGTTGAGCCATTTCTTTACTGCTATGGTTTGAATGTTCTGAAACTGTTTGCTGTTGATGTGCTGAATGGTCGGTATTACCATCTTTTCCTTCTGTATTTTGAGCATCGCCATGATTATGTCCTGTGGAAATTTTTCCGCCACCCTGATTCATCATGCTGGGTTTTCCTTCCAGCTGTGCAGCGGCATCAACGCTAAAGGTCCCTTGTGTAACAATTTCTTCGCCTTCGTTAAGCCCGCTTATTATTACATAACTATTGCCCAGCATGGGGCCAAGTTCTACTTCACGGATTTTGAAAATGGGTTCATCTGTACCAAATTGTTTTACATAAACGATTGATCGCTTGCCAGTCCATAAAACTGCCGACCGGGGAATAATGAAATTGTTTTTATATTCATTAAGATTGGCATTTACTATGCCCGTTGCGAACATTTCGGGTTTTAGTTTACCGTTAGGGTTATTGATTTCAATCCTAACCTTCGACACCCGGGTAACGGGGTCAATTACCGGATCGATAAATATAATGTTGCCTGAAAAATTTGTTCCGGGCAAAGCCTGAACAGTAAAGGAGATTTTATTGCCTTCGTTAAGAAAAGGCAGGTCGGTTTCGTAAGCATCGAATAACACCCAAACTTTTGAAAGATCAGCAATATCAAAAAGAGTGGTACCCTGGGAAACATATTCTCCATTATTGATCCGTCGGGCGGTTACAATTCCTGTTGTATTTGAAACAACTTCAATGTTGTTTTGCACGGTGCCAGAACTTTCAATTTCTGCAATTTGCGTTTCGGTAAGTTTCCATTGACGCAATTTTTCTTTTGATGCTTCGTAAATTTCGGGTTGAGAATCCTTTGTTTTAACGGTTTCCAGCAATTCCTGTTGTGCCGTAACTAATTCCGGTGAATAAATAATAGCAAGTGTTTGCCCTTTGCGAACACCTTCGCCGGTAAAGTTTACCAGTAGTTTTTCAATTCGACCCGGAATGTGCGCAACCTGACTTTGCAACAAACGTTCGTCTGTTTGCACTTTTCCATATAATCTTACTTCTTTCACCGGTTTTTGCTTAGTAACTACTGAGGTTAGCACATTGGCAAGCTCAGCAGCTTCTTTGGAAAGGTGTATTGCATCGGAATCAACAGGTACATTGCTTTGATTAAGCGGTATTAAATCCATTCCGCATATTGGGCATTTGCCTGGTTTATCCATTCTGATGTGCGGGTGCATGGAGCATGTCCAAATGGTTGTTTTTGCGCTTTCAGTCGTTTGTTTTTGTGTATTTTCCATTTGGTGGGGAGAATGAAAAAACAGCCACCCTAAAAAAAGACCACTAAAAGCGAAAAGACTGTAAAGAACATATTTGTTAGAAAATATCTTTTTCATATATAGCATTTTAACTTATTTACTGAATTTGAGTATTGGCCATTAATCTATTTAACCTGGCAACCGAAGTGTTATAATCGACCAAAGCTTCGACCTGCTTAAATTCATAATCGAGCAGTTGTTGCCGGATTTGTAAAATATCAGATAATCCGGAACCTGAAGCAGAAAAACTTTTTATCATTATATCTAATGATTTTTTAGCTAGAAGGCTTTGATTTTCATATAGTTTCATACGGCGCAGAGCATCCTCATAAATTTGCAATGCTTCGTAATATTGTGTCTGTAAAGAATTAGATGTCGATTTATAACCTTGTTCGGTTGCTTGCTTCATAAAATCGGTTTCGGCTTGCAAAGCGCGGTATTTCTTACGGTAGATGGGCAACGTAACCGTAACCATAGGCATTATCATGTCTTTGCCATTCATTGCAGATGTAGACATTTCATTTGTATTGATAACAGAATAATTAACCCCTATTCCTACCATCGGGTAACCCATACGCGAAACCATTTCTTTACGTGCATCAAGAGATTGCTGTTCGTAAAGCAACATTAACAACATAGGATTATTGGTTAAAATACTATCAGATACTTCTAAAAGTGCTACTCCCAGTGAATAGGGCATTAGTGTATCTGGCAATAAAACTACTGATTGTATTGGCTGGTTTAAAAGACTGTTGAACCTTGCAATAATGGTTTTTTGTTGGTTTTTCAATAAGGAAATATTGTTCTCAAGTTCGCCAATTTCAATTTGAATTCGGTATAAATCGGCCAAACCCGAACCACCGGAAGTTGCACCCATTGAATTGCTTTGCATGGAAGTGTTTTGCTGATTTGATGCCGCAGATTGATTATTGTAAGTGTTTCCACCCATACGATTCATACCTGTTGACCCGGAAGAAGTGTTTTGAGTATTTACATTAGACATATTTCCACTGGAAACAGCTGAATTGCTGCCACTTGTTGGTGAGGATTTGTACTTTACCAATGAAAGCCTTTCGAGGGTTCGCAATATTTCAATATTTTTTTCAGAAATATCGATGTTTTGTTGAATTTTATATAAATCGTACCAAGTGCTTTGTACTTCGAAAAACACCTGTAGTTTAGCATCGCGGAACGATTCGTATTTTGCCCTGGCCATCAGGCTCATTTCGTCTTTGGCATTTTTGATAACACCGAACCACGGGAACATTTGCATAAGCCGGATATCGGCTACCTGATTTCCACTAACCAGTTCCATCGGACTCAGAAAAACACCCATACTTAATTCAGGATCGGGCAAACTACCGACCTGTGGTACTTTTTGCAAGGCTGCCTGATATTCATTGAATTTTTGTAATACCGCAGGGTTATTTTTTGCTGCTATTTCGAGGTAAAGCCAAAGTGAATCAGGTTGTTGCTGACTTTTGGCAACAATAGAAACACTAATCGCAATTAACGAAAGCAGTACCAGTTTATAAATTGTTGATTTCATTGTTTTTGCGATTATTTAAAGTTTGAACCGATTCCCTGCTAACTGCCCATTCACGCCACATCGACTGAAATAGAGGTACTACAAAGACTGTCATTACCTGAATAACCATACCTCCGAATGTGGGAATAGCCATTGGAACCATAATATCGGCACCTTTTCCGGTTGAAGTAAGAACAGGCAGCAGCGCAATAACGGCAACGGCTGTTGTCATCATAGCGGGCCGTACACGTTTTTTTCCTGCTAAAACAACAGCTTCACGTACTTCATGAACGGTGGCCGGATGTTGTTGTTCGAATACCTGATGAATGTACGTACCCATAATAACCCCATCGTTGGTAGCTATGCCAAAGAGGGCTATGAACCCTACCCAGACGGCCACGCTGAGGTTTATCGTATGCATTTGAAACAAATCACGCAGGTTTACCCCCGCAACAGAAAAATTTAAAAACCAATCCTGCCCGTAAAGCCACAACATAATAAAACCACCTGCAAATGCTACAAAAACACCTGAAAAATGTATAAACGAGGCTGTTACTGTTTTGAACTGAAAGAACAATAACAGGAATATCATTAATAAACTTATAGGTATAACTATTGAAAGTCTTTTGGTTGCACGTAATTGTTGTTCGTAGTTACCTGCAAATTTGTACGAAACGCCGGGAAATAATTTAATTTCACCCGAATCAATTTTTTTCTGTAAAATTTCTGATGCTTCCTCAACTACATCGACCTCGGCTTTGCCTTCTACTTTGTCGAATATCACATACCCAACGAGAAAAGTATTTTCGCTGCGTATCATTTGTGCTCCCCGCGCATACTCTATGTCGGCAATTTCGCCCAAAGGAATTTGAACACCGTTCATTGATGGTATTAAAATACGTTTTAAATCATCGGGGTTATCACGCAATTCCCTGGCATAGCGCACACGAATGGGGAATCTTTCGCGACCTTCAACAGAGTTGCTTAAAGTCATTCCGCCAACGGCTACCTGCAATATTTCCTGTACATCGCTAACACTCATTCCATATCGTGCCATGTTTTCGCGATTGAGTTTTATTTCGATGTAAGGTGCGCCCACTGCGCGATCGTAAAATACGGATGAAGCTTTTACGGAAGGGACTTCTTTTAATGACTGTTCAAACACTATCCCTGCCCGTTCAATAGTTTCCAAATCGGGTCCGTACACTTTTAAGCCCATTGGCGCGCGCATTCCGGTCGATAACATTACCAGACGGGTTTCGATGGGCTGTAATTTAGGCGCTGAGGTTAGTCCCGGTATATTGGTAACTTTTACAATCTCATTCCAAATATCCAGAGGCTTTTTAATTTCCGGCCTCCACTGACGAAAATATTCGCCACCTTCTTCCTGAATAAGACTGTCGGAAGGAATAGCCCTGAAGGTCTCTTTTGCAGGATTATACTTTGTGCCGTTTTTCAATATATAACTGCCTCCCCTGTCCACCTTGAATTGCATTCGGTGACCGTTTTCATCCAAAATATATTCCGAACGGTAATTAATTGTATTCTCGAACATTTGTACAGGTGCAGGGTCGAGCGCTGAATTTACACGTCCCCATTTGCCAACAGCAACCTCCACTTCGGGAATAGCTGAGAGCCGCTTGTCGAGAGTCTCAATATATTCAAGGTTCTTTTCAATGCTCGAATGGGGCATACTGGTTGGCATAAGCAAAAACGAGCCTTCGTTGAGCGATGGCATGAATTCTTTACCCGTTCCGGGAAAAACATTTGTTCCGGCTTGCCAAAATACTGTTTGTTTAAAATTTTGCCAACCCATTTTTTCAAAACCCGTTGCAGTAAATCCGAATATTTTATCAAACCCCATCCATACCATTAGCCCAAAAAATAAGGTAAAGGCTGGCAATAATAGAAACTTCCATTTGTTGCGCAGGCCCCAGCGAAGAATAGGTACGTAATAATGTACCATTGACATAAGTGCTAAAAGTATTATTGAAACAATACCTGCTACAAACAGGTAGTTTATAAAAACACTGTTATGTGCACCTAGTGGCAACCATTCGATTGATAAGTAATACATGGCTACCATTACAGTAATAGCAATGTTTATAAAGTTTGTATATTCTTTTCGTTTTTCCGGCCAGCGGTGTTCGAGTAAGTTGTTAATACCTATGGCAATTAAAGCCAAAGCCGTCCAGGTTTGCCAGAAAATAACAAACAATATTCCGGCAACAATCAGGCTGCCGTTAAACCATTTTCGTATTTTCCTGGTGTCGAAACGAATATTAAAAAAAATATGCACCAATGTAGGTAATACAACAATACCCAAAATAAAGGCGGATAGAAGGGCAAAAGTTTTTGTAAAAGCTAAAGGATGAAATAACTTACCCTCAGAGGCTTCCAAAGCAAATACCGGAATAAAACTGACAATGGTTGTTGCAATGGAAGTAACCACAGCGGCTCTTACTTCGGTAGTTGCCAGATAAATGAGAGACATCAATTTTTTACCACGTATGCCATTGTTCTCAGGCATTTCTAAATGCCGCAGAATATTCTCAACATCCACAATGCCAATATCGACCATTACACCTATGGCAATAGCAATGCCCGATAAAGCAACAATATTGGCATCGACACCAAAGAAGTGCATGAGAATAAAAGTCATTAAAACCCCAATTGGCAGCAATCCGGCAACAATAACCGAGGCCCTGAGATTAAGCACCAGAATAATAATTACAATTATACTGATTAGAATTTCGTGAGATAGTGCAGATTCAAGTGTTCCGATTGTTTCCTTAATTAAGCCGGTGCGGTCGTAAAACGGCACTATTGTAACTTTTGATATGCTACCATCGGACAATGTTTTTTGAGGCAGTCCCGCTTCAATTTCTTTAATTTTATCTTTTACATTATCGATAACTTCCATCGGATTAGAACCATACCGGGCAACTACAACTGCCCCCACTGTCTCTGAACCTCCTTTATCAAGCCCGCCACGACGGGTTGCTGGTCCAAAAGATGTAAAAGCAACATCTTTTATACGAACCGGAACATTATTGCGGACAGCTACAACCGAAGCTTCCAGGTCTTCCAGGCTCTTTACGTAGCCTAAACCTCTAATAATGTATTCAACATTGTTTAATTCAATAGTTTCTGCTCCAATGTCAAGATTGCTTTTACTCACAGCATTCATGACATCCATAACGGATACTTTATATGCTTTAAGCGCTTCAGGATTTATATCAACCTGGTATTCCTTTATAAAACCTCCCACAGAGGCTACTTCCGAGACGCCTTCAGCAGTGGAAAGGCCGTATTTGACATAAAAATCCTGAATGGTTCGTAATTCCTGGGGATTCCATCCACCGTTTGGCTTCCCGGTTTTCGGGTCTCTCCCTTCGAGTGTGTACCAATATATTTGTCCCAAAGCAGTTGCATCGGGCCCAAGTGTTGGCGTTACCTCTGCCGGTAATGTTCCTGTTGGTAAAGAATTCAGTTTTTCAAGAATACGTGAACGACTCCAATAAAAATCGACCTTATCGTTAAATATGACATAAATAAACGACATGCCAAACATGGAAGTACTGCGTACTGTTTTTACTCCCGGAATACCAAGCAAAGAAGTGGTTAACGGATAGGTTACCTGGTCTTGAATATCTTTAGGCGAACGCCCCATCCATTCAGTTGCAACAATTTGCTGGTTGTCGCCAATATCGGGGATAGCATCGACAGGTATCGGGTCGCGTGGCAAAAAGCCTGTATGCCAGTTAAACGGCGTGTACACTACCCCAAAAATCACAAAGGCAATGAGAAAGATAAACGTAACCAGCCGGTTTTCGAGAAAATATTTGACAAGTCGGTTAAACATGATTTTAATTTAAGAATCTGAAAATATGCCAATTTGAGAATGACCAGACAATTTTGAAAGTTTGAAAATGAGTTAAATAGAAAACTATTATATAGTAGAGAAAAATTCCTCTTCTGTATTTGTCATTTTCAAAATAATACATTTTCAAACTTTCAAATTCAAGAATTATCTATACTGACAACACCCTGGCAGTTTATCGTAAACCTTTTGTTCTGCTTTAAACTTTTCGGTATCGTGGCCAACTTCTGCAATTTTCTTCAAGACATCATCGGTTTTCACTTTTGCGGGATCATACACTAAGGTAAGCATCTTGGTTTCATCGTTCCACTCCGCTTTGCTTACACCTTCTATTTTAGCTGCCTTTTCGATGCGGGTTTTACACATGCCGCAGTTTCCTGAAACTTTAATGGTATCGGTTTTTGTTACAGCCATTTTAGAATGGTCGTGTGTCTGTGCATAAGAAGTTATACCTAGTAAAACTGTGAATGCAGTGATTACAATGAATTTTAATGTTTTCATAAGTAGTATTTAAAATTAACTAATTTAATATTTTTCGCGTTCATTTAATTAATAAACATGCATCGCTTTATGATCTCTTCTAATCGTTTGCATATTACCAAACAAGATTTCGATGCTGTCAGTTTGAGAAGTCATCATATTACACATTTTCATTTGGTTGTGCATCAAACTATCGGCATACATGTAATTGGGATTCATTATTGATTGTGTTGAATGATGCAGACTATCCATAAAGTACATCATTTCATTCATATCCTCTATACTTCCCATAATACTGCTATTCATCATGGCTCCATTTCCTCCCATCATTCCACTGTTGTTCCCCATCATACCATCTGAAGAGGACATCATGCCACTATTTTGCATCATATCTACACAAAACTCATAAAAATGCTCTGAAAACAAGCCGTCATTTGAATTGAACATTCTTTTGGCATAAAGGGTATCAGCACTTGTAGAATTCAATGAATTGTGATAAAACAAGGCATTCGAGTAGTCTATACCTAGGATGTTTTCATAATTTTCAACATCAACATCGAAGGGGTTATTCATCATGTCGTTTTTTTGACATGCTGCAACTAGTATTAATATTACAGCAAATAGAATTAGAATTTTGTTTTTCATATCTTAATTGTATTAAATGATTATATAATTAGTGAATTGTTCAAAAGTTCCTTTTAAAGACAAGTTAACGTAAAAGATTTATCCAAAGGATGATATGAGTTTAATATCCACATATTTTAGAAAATCATTTCCAAAATATCTGGTAATTAATTCAGATAATGTCTTTTAAAGAATTTTTTTTAGGAAAGGGAAAATATCAAATACGGAGTATGCAAATCTTGGACAAGAATACTTCATTAGCAAATGCCTTGTCAGGCGGTCGAATATTTAGATAGGAGGTTACACTTAATTTTATTGAATTGGCAACTAATGTAACCGGCAAATCAAATGTCCGAGAAACCTTCTTGTTTACATCTATATCTTGAAAAGAAGTTGGACTGTAATTAGTATCTACAACAAAACAAGCAATTTTGTCGTGGCAACAGTTTGAATCAATACCAGTATGCATTGGGCAAGATTCTTCAGGGCTCTCCATGCCACATGTTGCTTTTTGGCCTGTTATAGACCATTTACTCGCTGCAATTTCACCACTACAAATATGAACGGCAATAGAAAAATGCATCCCCGAAAGCAGGATGAGAAAAGCAAATGATATGGACAAAAGTTTTTTCATCTGAAAGTTTAAACGAACAACTGATAAAAAAGTTGCATAAATAAAAGTAAAATCTTCGTTTAGTAATTAAAGAATAGATTCCATTCATATTGTCTCCTATTCGGTACGAAATTTATTTGGGAAACTTACCGATAGTTGATTAATTCAGCCTGTGCTTTAAACAGATTCCTTTCCATTTCCAGTAGTTTTAGAGTGCTTTCGTAGGCTAACGATAGTTCCAACAGGTAATCGGTCAGGGAAATTTCGCCTTTGTCCCATGCTTTTTTTACCAATCCGGAATTATCAAAGGGGGCCAGGTTTGACCGATACTCATTGACATTTTTTTGTAAACTAACCACTTTCCCGTGTAAGGCTTTCAACTGTGTGTAAAACTGTAGTTTGTTGTCACTGGCTATACTTTCTAAAGCAAGGGTCTTGGCTTTGGCAAATTTTACCTGATTTTTATTTTCCCACAGGGGGAGCGATAATCCCACGGTGATACCCTGAAAATTTTGCCCAACCACCTTTTCGCTCATATACCCTGTCTGTACTTTGGGTAAACTCATGGCACGGTTTAATTTTTCCTGCTTTTGGCTGATGGCCAATTCCTGCTTTATCCAGGTCAGCATTGGATTGTTTTGTTCAGCCAGGGCATACCATTGTTCAAAATCGGATGGAACATCTAAAATCGGAAATATGCTATCGGGAAATGAAATGTAAACACCTCCGTTCAGCCGGGTCAATTCCGATTGCAATGCCATGTATTCAATTTCAAGTCCTTCCAACTCTTTGCTGCTATTTAATAGGTTACGTTGCGCGGTATTATATTCCATTTGGGTGGCATCTCCCATTTCGAGTCTTTTTTTATAGGCATCTGCCATCCATCGCGCTTGCTCTTTTCTTTTCAGGGTTTCTGACTTTAGCGCATGGGTATAGATTAATTCGGCGCAAAGATTCTGGGCTTGTAACGTCAAGTCCCGTTTTTGTTTTTGGAATTCCAATTCCACTTGATCATTTTTCAGCTTCGAAATCTGGTTTTTATAACTGTAAGCCGTTGGAAAATCAAAGGTTTGTGTAATGTTCAGGTCGGTGCGGTTCCCAATAACCGACGGGTTTCCCCATAGGTAATTAAATTCCATTTCTGGGTTTTGCAGATACATTCCTGTTTTGTTTCCAATTTTCTCCGCGTCGGCATTTTTCCGCAATGCGGCTAGTGTGGTGTTGTTCTTTTCAATTTGTGTCAAAACATTCTCTACCGATTGTTGAGCCATCAACGATATTGGCAAGAAGAAGAGGAACCCCCATATTCTTATGTATTTTTTCATACTTCCTGATTTAAAAATTTATACCAAAATGTTTCAATGCAACCACATACACCCAATAAGCAATTGCTGTTAAAACCATTGAGATGGTTAGCGAAATCCAAAAATTAACACCAAACTTGACAAGTAGGGGAAATGCGATTAAGAAAATGTGGCTGGGAATAACCGCAATAAGGACATTCCACGAAAGGGTTGAAACCTTTTGTGCATCGGAGGTATCGAGATAAAGCCAAACCATTGCCAAAATGGTGGTTAATGGTAACGATGCGTAAACGGCAGCCATAATAGAATTGCGTTTACCTACTTCCGAAATTGTAACTATCAAAATTGAAGTTAATAGTATTTTTATTGCGAACCGTATCATTCTGTTTCTGATTTTATAATTCCACGATTATTCAAAATGCTGTAAACAATGGGCACAATGTACACATTGAGCAAGGTTGAGGTAAGCAAGCCCCCTAAAATTACTTTGGCCATGGGGCTTTGTATTTCATTGCCGGGCAAATCGCCATTTATTGCCAAAGGAATCAGGGCCAGGGCAGCCGTCAGTGCTGTCATTAATATAGCGTTTAACCGGTCCGATGAACCTTTGGTAACCGTTTCAATCAGGGAATAGCCTTGTCGCTGCATTTTTTGGTAGTTCGAAATCAAAAGAATCCCGTTACGGGTGGCTATCCCGAAAAGGGTAATAAAACCAATGATAGCCGGGATACTTAAAATTCCAGAAGTAACCCAAATAGCAAACACCCCGCCAATGAGTGCCAAAGGCAGATTGAGCAGAATAATCCCTGCCAGCTTAAAATTTCTAAATTCCTGAAACAAAAGCATGAAAATGATTAAGATGGCCAGCATCGAAGTCAACAATAAAGTACGGGAAGCTTTTGCCTCGCTTTCAAACTGGCCTCCATACTCCACCCGGTATCCTTCGGGCAATTTGATCTCTGCACCGATTTTTTGCTGGATGTCCTGAACCACACTGTGTAAATCACGTCCGGCCACGTTTGCCGAAATAACAATTTTACGTTGCACATTTTCTCTGCTAATTGAACTCGGGCCAGAAACGGAAACAATATCGGCTACCTGCTCTAAAGGTACTTTCTTTCCATCATCAGTGTCTATAAGTGCCGAACGGACGCCTTCCATGGTTTGAGTGTAATCATCGGTTAAGCGTAGCACCAAATCAAAACTCCGTTGTCCCTCATAAATATCGGTGAGCTTTTCGCCCCCAAACGCAATGTCCACAAATTCATTAAACTGTTCAATGGTGATTCCGTATTGAGCCAGCATTTCCCGGTTGACACGTATCTGAATTTGTGGTATTTCCACCTGTTGATCCACATTTACATCCACCAACCCTTCAGTATTGATAATGGAACTTTTTATTTCATTACCGATGGCAAACATCTTATTCAAATCGCTGCCAAACAGTTTTATGGCAATATTGGCCCGGGTGCCCGATAGCATGTGGTCAATCCGGTGCCCGAGAGGTTGACCCACGGTGAATGCAATTCCGGGAATACCTGTCAATGTCTTGCGGACATCGGCCATAAACGCTTCCTGACCGCGATCTTTCAACCTGAAATTCACATCTATTTCGGCACTGTTGGTTGTTTGGGAATGTTCATCGAGTTCGCCCCGGCCTGTCCTGCGCGCAGTGCTTTCAATTTCAGGGATAGCCAATAGTTCCTTTTCAACCAAGTTGCCCAGTTGATTGCTTACCTCCAGCGATGCCCCGGGTTTTGTAATAACCGATAAAGTGAGCGCCCCTTCATTAAATTCCGGTAAAAAGCTCCGCCCCAAGAATGAAAAGGTTGCCAAAGAAATCAGGAACAACCCAATGGTGGAGAAAAGGATCGTTTTTTTTCGCTTCAATGACCATGAAAGGGATTGCTCGTAGTAGAAGGTTAATTTGCGTACCAGCCATTTTTCTTTTTCGTTTTTAGCTAAGTAACTGTCATTAGTGAGCAGCAGTTTGGTGAGCAAAGGAGTCAAAGTCATCGCTACCAGGAGCGATACAAATAAAGAAACTACAAACGAAATTCCCAGGGGTTGCAACATCCGGCCTTCCATCCCAGACAGAAAGAATAACGGCAAAAAAGCAACCATAATAATGAGGGTGGCATTCAAAATGGAAGCCCGTATCTCTTTGGAAGCCTCGAACACCACAATGAATGATGATTCCCTCTGTTTCATAGGTTTAAAGCGGTTCTGCCGGAGTCGTTTATATACATTCTCTACATCAATAATGGCATCGTCCACCAACGAACCAATGGCAATGGCCATACCACCTAAACTCATCGTGTTAATGGTTATTCCCATCATTTTCATGACCAGGATTGCTCCAAGTAGCGACAATGGAATAGCCAGAAGGGATATGATGGTGGTCCGGAAACTTCCCAGAAAAACAAATAAGATGATGATGACGAAAATACCTCCTTCCATTAACGCCCGCTGCACATTGTTAACCGATGTTTCAATAAAATCAGCCTGACGGAAGATTTTCGTATCCAATGTTACATCAACAGGCAGGGTGTTTTTTAAAAGTGCCAGATTTTCCTCAATCCGTTTGGTAACTTCCAACGTGTTAGCATTAGGTTGTTTCGAGACAGAAATGATTACGGCCGGTTGTGCATTTCCCGAGGCATATCCCATTTTTTGGGCACTTCCAATTTTTACTTCCGCCACATCGGCAATTGTTATGGGTTTCCCTTGTTTCGATTTTATATACGAATGGCCCAAAGCTTCAATATCAGATGTTCGGGCTATCCCACGTACCACATACTCGTTTCCGTATTGGCGTACCACACCGCCTGTTGAATTCTGGCTCATTCCGGAACACACCTCTGCAAGTTCCGCCATGGAAACATTATAGGTTTTCATTTTCTGCGGGTTGGCCAAAACATGATACTGTTTGTAGTCGCCCCCGATGATGGTTACTTGCGAGACACCCCCCGTAGCCAAAATCAAAGGTTTTACATTCCATTCAGCAATCGTGCGCAAATCCATCATACTGGTGCTGTCGGACTGCATTCCAATAAAAAATATTTCGCCCATCACGCTCGATTGGGGAGCCAAAACCGGTTGCCCAACTCCCAAAGGCATCTGTGATGCAACGTGAATAAGTTTCTCGCTTACGATTTGTCGGGCTTTAAAAACATCGGTTCCCCAGTCAAATTCCACCCATACAAAAGAATACCCTTGCGAGGAAGCCGAACGTACCCTGCGGACATCGGTGGCTCCATTTACCGCAGTTTCAATAGGAAATGTGACCAAACGTTCTACCTCTTCCGACGCCATTCCATGAGCATCGGTCATTACAACCACTGTTGGGGCGGTTAAATCGGGAAAAACATCTACATCCATGTTGCTCGCGGTTCTCATCCCGAAAACCACCAGTGCCAATGAACAAGTCAAAATAAAGTATTTGTTGTTCAGTGAGAACTTTATAATTGTATTAAGCATCGTACATCGGTTTAGTGGACATGGCCTGAATGAGCATCTAACGAACCTGTGGCTTGCGCCAGTTTTACAAGGATGGCACCTTTGGTCACAATCCGTTCATAAGCGGAAATTCCATTCAAGATTTCGGTTTTAACACCATTGGTGGCTCCAATTTTTACCTCCCTTTTTTCGAAAAGTTCTGGAGTAACTTGCACAAATACAAAGAAATTGCCTTGGTCTTCGAGCAAAGCCGTGGTTAAAACGGTCAATGCCTGACTTTGCGTAAGTGTTTTAAGATAGATTTCAACAAACCCGCCTGCGACAAAACCTCCTAAATTGTCAATCTGCAAATTGACAGGGATTAAGTAATTATCGGAATTGGTGATTTTGCCGTACGATAAAACCTTTCCATGCAATTGTTCTAACGTGTAGATTTGATTATTAGGCAATGTCCGGATGTTTGCGGAGTGAATGGAACCCAAAATGGGAATATATTTTTGGGACACCTCGGCATGCAACACCAACGTTTTGTTTTGAGTGATGGTTAGTAAAGATTGTCCGGCTTCCACATAGGTTCCGGATTGGACAAAAAGCTGTTTTACAATTCCAGTCATGGGGCTTGTAACATTTTGTCCTTTAAGACTAAAGTTTTCATTCAGGTTGTCGAAGATGGCTTTGGAATTGTCATACTTATTTTTAGCCTCAAGCAGTTCTTTTCCCGAAACAATTTTTTCTTTGGAAAGTTCCTTCATCCGTTCATAATCCGATACTGCTTTTTCAAAATTATTTTTGGTTTCAGTAAATCTTACGGAAGCATCATCCTCAGCTAAACCGTTTCCTGAAATTGAAAATAACAGCTGTCCCTTCGAAACTGAGTCCCCTTCTAAAACATAATTTGTTGTGAGCAGGACAATTCCATTTGTTTTGGCAGTCAAAATCATCTCCTCGCCTGGTGCGGGAAGAATTTGCGCGGTTGTTTTAATCACCTGCCCAAAAGGCTCTTTTGATGGGAGGCCGGTGGCAAAGTCGATTTTCCACGATTGCTCTTTGGTAAAAACAGTGGTGTTGGTTTTCGATAAAACCGCAGATTCCTCTGCATGACGCGCTTCTTCTTCCCCTCCAAAGACAGTGATTTCGGGAACAATTACCTGAAAAGTTCCTGTATCTGTAAGTATATCAAAAATTATTTGACCTTTTCCGGAGGTCTCAGGTGTTAAATTAAAACTGAATATTCCTTTTCGGGTGGGTTTATCGAGGGTTTGCGTAGTCTCTTTGCCATTGACGGCCATGCGGATGGTCATGCTCCCTTTTTCCAATGCCTTGAAAGAGGGCAAATGGGAAAAATGCGACAAAATGTTTGACGGTTGACCAGCTACAAAAGGGTCAGCTTCGGCAAACAGTTCAAATTCGTTGCTATAAGCAGCAAATTGAATCTTTACTGCTTCGTGTCCTTCATGAATTTCCGTTTCATGATGGTGGCTGCAGCTTACCAAAACAATGGCAAGCATGACAACATGAAATATTTTATAGTTCATTGAGAATAATGTTCAAATTTTAAAAATTAGTTATTTCCTGATGCTCAATTACATGAGGTAAGTAAATTCCTCTTGCATTCAGAGTAAAATCTAAAATTTAAACAACGGGAGGAGCCCGGGATGGTGTGTCGTTAAAATATCCATGATGGATTTTGGGAGCAACTTGCCGATGCTCCACCAATCCTAAAAGCTGTGGAATGTGAATAATTTGTTCTGCTGGCAAAACAGCCAAATCAAAAGCTACCGGGTTTTTGACCAGTGTCTTTTGAACCAAGTGGCAAACCGAATCCGGTTCATGATTGGAATGACCGCAACAGGTCTCAAAAATCTGGGAATGGAACAAGACACTAACATGCCGCAAGTTATTTTCTTTTGCGCAGGAATTGTGCTCCAAATCATGGTGGTGGTGAGGGATAAGGCCGTGCCCCATCATTAAAATTCCTGCCAACCAGAGAAAAAGGATTCGAATATTCCGCCCCATGATCTGTATTTGTTTGGTGCAAAAATAAAAAACCTTTTGAAAAATCAGCTACCTATAAATAATGACTTTTATAATAGTTTGATTTTTTCCATGTAATTTTCCGAATAAATCCCAACAGTTTTACATTTGTATTGAATATAAAACCTGCTTTCTGCAATGAAACCTACTGCAATACAATTATCGGAAAAAGATTTGACCCTGTTTTTGCCTTACAAAGTAACCTCTGCCGAAACCGATATGTTTGGCCGTCTGAGGTTAGGCGCTTTGGCCAATTTGTTGATTCAATCAGCCATCAATTCTGCCGACAGCCTAGGCTTTGGTTTTGGAGGCCTTCGTCAACAAAGGCTATTTTGGGTGCTCAGCCGGTTGACAGTGGATATTTACGAGCCTTTATATTGGTATCAGTCAGGGGCTGTTGAGACCTGGCCCAAAGACCTGGAAAAAATACTGTATTTACGCGATTTTAAAATGCTTAAATCAGAAAACAAACTAGTAGCTGTCGCCACATCGGGCTGGCTGGCTATTGATTTAGAAAACAAACGGCCCAAAACCATTGAAGGGCTGGATGCCCAGTTTTTTGAAGCCTTAAAGGATAAACATGCCTTGACTTCGTCTCCCGAAAAACTGTTCCCGGTAAAAGAGGGAGAACCATTTACCGTGAAATCCGGTTTCTTTGATATCGATTTGAATAAACATGTGACTTCTTCCCGATATGTGGATTGGATGATGGACACGTTTAGCCTCAATTTTCATGAGAAAAACTATCCGAAGAAACTATCCATCAATTTTATGAAAGAAACTATGCCGGGAGAAACCATCCAGTTGATGCGATTTGAGGCTGCACCCAATGAGTTCCATTTTGAGGGGAACAACCTTTCCAGCCAAACCATTGCCTTTCGGGGGAAGATCGTGTTTTAATGAAATACTGTTTTTGCCCGCTTTTTAGGCACAACTACACAAGCTTTTTTTATCTCAAATAATGTCTTGACTCTCGTATCATTGCCGTATTGCATGAGTGATCTCCTGGGTAATTTCATCAAAATACTGGGCAAACCGTTCGTCTTTCATGAACTTTTCAAGCAAAGGTTTCCGTTTTTCAGCCTCTGAAGATAATTCCATAAGTTTCTGGTTATTTATAGCATCCAAAGGATTTTCGTTTCTTTTTTCAACAAATTGGTGAAAATGCCTCAACCATTCTTGGTACCCGCTAAGGAATTGCTTTTTTTCTTCATCCAATGCCTGATCGGTTAAGTGGCTTGCAAAAGCACCGCTAATTGGAACAATTATAGCCATGCCTGCCCCTAATCCCAGTCTGCGCAAGAAATCTTTCCGGTTCATCGGCTCCTACCTTTTAATTGCTAAATATTATACTTTCTGTTTTTAATTAGGACTTAAACATCTTAAATAACCAATTGTTTACCATCCGTCAAATTTCAAAAGCTTTTTGTAATTTTGAGGATAGACCTTAGAACTAAGGTGACAAGAATAAGTATCTAAATTTTATATTCAGGTTTTTGAGTGAACTTGTTGTTGCAGATATGTGTAAAATAAAATTAACTGCAAACCCAGAGAATATGCAAAGAGCCGCAGAACAGGTAATAGTTAAAAGGTTAAAGAATTAAATTGGTGAAAAAATGGAGAATTGGAATATTGGAAATGAGCAAATTGACTCATCATCAAATTTGCACGTTATCCTTTGTCTCGTATCTCTCAATCTCATATCTTGATACTGACTACTTAATACTAAAATATTCTTTTCTGCTAACTAAATTACATTGAAATATAAATCAAAAAATATTGAACTATGGAAAATTTCAATTTTTACAATCCGGTAAAGATCCTTTTTGGAAAAGGAAAGACTAGCGAGTTAAGCACCCTGATTCCCGCAAATGCCAAGGTATTGATGACTTATGGAGGAGGGAGTATAAAGAAAAATGGCGTTTACGAGCAAGTAATTCAGCAACTTAAACCATTTCAGGTTGTTGAATTTGGAGGCATTGAGCCCAACCCCAGATACGAAACCTGCATGAAAGCCGTGGCATTGGTAAAACAGCATGACATTGATTTCCTGCTGGCCGTAGGCGGAGGTTCGGTGCTTGATGGTACAAAGTTTATTGCCGCTGCCTCAAAATACGCTCATGGCGATCCATGGGACATTTTGTCCAAACATGTCCTCATTCAAGATGCAGTCTCATTGGGTGCAGTTCTCACACTTCCCGCCACAGGTTCTGAAATGAACGGAGGAGCTGTTATCACAAAAGAAGAGACTCAGGAAAAGCTGGCTTTTGTATCCCCCTTGGTAATGCCAAAATTTTCAATACTCGATCCTGTGTTTACTTTTTCTTTACCACGTCATCAGGTAGCCAATGGCATTGTAGATGCTTTTGTTCATGTCATGGAACAGTACCTGACCTATCCGGTAAATTCACCGGTTCAGGATCGTTTTGCTGAAAGTTTGTTGATTACTTTAATTGAAGAGGGAAATCTGGCGATGCAACAAACTACCCCAGTTTATGAAAACCGAGCAAACCTGATGTGGGCTGCTACCATGGCGTTGAACGGAATAATTGGTGCGGGGGTTAAATCCGATTGGGCTACACATACCATCGGCCACGAACTGACAGCGTTCCATGGATTGGATCATGCTGTAACCCTGGCCATTGTCCTTCCTGGATTGTTGCGCCAGGTAAAGGAAAAGAGGCATGAAAAATTATCCCAGTTTGCCTACCGTGTATGGAACATCCGTGAATTGGATTCAAAAAAAGCCTGTGAAATGGCTATTGATAAAACAGAAGCCTTCTTCAGAAGTTTAGGTATGCTCACAAAGCTGCATGAACACACTATTCACGAGGATACGATTGATAAAATCATCCTCCGGTTTGGGCAACGGAACATGAAATCGGTTGGCAACCAACAAGACATTAGCTTAGTAGAAGTTAAAATGATTTTAAAAAGTCAATTGTAGTTCAAAGACCGCATTATTTTGCCAAACATTGAGCGTATTAAATTGTTTTAAAAAGACACCTAATTCATTGGATATGAAAAAGAACATGGGAGGCATTGACAAAATAGTAAGGCTTCTGGTAGCTTTACTAATGGTACTGGCCTATTTCCAAGGGATTGTCACCGGTATCTTGGGCGTTATTTTATTAATAATTGCTGTAATTTTTGTAGTAACCAGTGTTGTAAGTATTTGTCCAATTTATTCACTATTTGGAATCACCACATGCCCATCTAAAAAGGAATAACAAAAGAGGGGTAGGTCACCGGATGAATACTTTTATTAAAAATTCATCCGATGACTTGGATTCCAAAAGAAGTCTCCTTTTTAAACCACCACTTTCGTTATTCTTTTTGATATTGTTTTGGTTTGTATTTTCTCCTGTGATTTTTCTTTTTAAAACGCTCAGTTACACTTAATTCGTTTTCAAAGGAAACATATTTGGGTTCCTCTTTATTGTCACTCTCTTTTATATTAACCGCAGGAGCTTTTACCCCTTTTTTGTTCATCATGATAATCTCTTTCACTCTTGCCAACGGAAGCGAGAATAGTTTGCTGTTATCGGTGGCCGACATTCCATACCATACAATTTTCTGCAAGACATCTTTCTTTTTCGGATAAGCAATCCCTTCTTCCATCTCAAGTTCTAAAAGCACATCCGGAAAATCTTGTTGTGCTTCCATGTAGGAGTCCAACTCATACATCAGGCAGCACTTTAGTTTTCCACACTGCCCTGTGAGTTTTTGAACATTATGCGGAAGCTCCTGTATTTTAGCGGCATTGGCCGATACCGAATCGAGGTTTGAACGCCACGATGAACAGCAAAGCTCGTTCCCGCAGGAGCCGATACCTCCAACCATAGCCGCTTCCTGACGGGCACCGATCTGTTTCATTTCAATTTTTATGTTGAATTCCTTCGCATAAAGTTTGATCAATTCCCGAAAATCGACCCTACCATCGGCAATGTAATAAAAGGTAGCTTTAGAGCCATCGGCCTGAAATTCCACATCGCTGATCTTCATTTCCAGCCTTAATTGGTCCACCAGTTGACGGGCACGGATCATTACAGGTTTTTCACGAAGTTTGGCTTTATTCCAATTTTCAATATCGGCAGAAGTAGCTTTCCGGTAGATGGTTTTATCCGGAGCTGTTTTCAGGTTCTTACGGTTCATTTGAAGAACAGCTACTTTTCCGGTCAAGGTTACCTGCCCCACATCGTGACCATGCGTGGAAGCCACCGCCACATAATCGCCCCGTTTGAGAAACAATTGCTGATCATTCAAAAAAAAATCCTTCCGGGTGTTCTTAAACCGGACTTCAACAACCAAGTCATTGTTTTGATTACCAGGAAGGTCATTCAACCAGTCATAGCTGTCGAGCTTTCCGCAAGCTTCGGCTGCAATTTCAGTGGTATTGCTTGATTTATTTAGAAGGGCTTTCGCCGCACAATTTACACAACTCATTTAATTGTTATTTATATAGTTACATGATGTCCCATCGCTTCAATCCAAATTATGGAACTATGGGAAATCTTTTATAGCAAGAATACAACAATTTCAACGCAACTAAAGTTTATTTCGGATAAAAATATCTTAATTACATCAATAATTTACTAATTCGCTGAATATTTGTCTTTTAACCAGATATATTCTGTTGATTCATTCAAAATTAAACATGTAAGCGGGACTCTATTTTATTTTTTATATGCAAACGTTACATATTTTTTATATTGCTTATGATTAAGCATTTAAAAAGCTATGTGGAAATCAGATTCCATTCTATTTTATAAAAAAAATACGATAATCTTTATTATAATAATTGCTTTATATACTTTTGCGGTGGAACTCAGACTACCCAAATGATCTGAATGTTTCTAATTACTAATTTATTTAAATTACTTTATTACTAAATTATGAGAATTTTTACTATTGCTGCCATTTTATTTATGGCCATTACCGGTTTTGCTCAAAATACGACCACAACCGAATCGAATTTGACTTCGTTTTTAACTTACGAAGTTCCAAATCAAGTGTCCTCAACCATTGGCAATGGTGTGATTGGTGTAATTGTTCCCCAAGGAACGAACTTAGCTACTTTGGTTCCATCATTTACTTTAGATGCAGGAGCAACGGCTACCATTAATGATATAGCTCAGGTAAGCGGAACTACTGTGGTTGATTTTAGCAATGGCCCTGTAACCTACAAAGTTACTGCCGAAGATGGTGTTACCACCCAAGACTGGGTTGTGACTGTTAGCATTGAGTCTGGAATCGATGCCGATGCTCAATTGCAAGCTACCATTTATCCAAATCCAGCCAATGAATATGTAATTGTTGAAAATGCTGAAAATGCAACTATCACCATTTACAATGTTCTTGGAACTGTGGTTTCACAATCAATTAGCAACCAAACCAATTACCAAGTAAGCCTTAGCAAATTAGCTAAAGGTACCTATTTGGTAAACATTCAAAAAGGTCCGCAACAAATTACTAAAAAGTTGTCCGTAGTAAAATAGTTTTTGGGTAGGTTAGTTTTAGGGGTGGCTCAATAAATAAATTGGGCCACCTTTTTTATTTTATGGATGAAACGGATGAATTCTGATTAAAAGACCGAGGAACCTAACTTAGTGGTCAATAGTTCAAGGGCTTTCATCCCTTTCAGTGAATTACCTTTTTGGTTGAGCCCTGGACTCCAGACTACGACACTAAACTTACCCGGCAATACCGCAGCTATTCCGCCTCCCACACCACTCTTTCCCGGAAGCCCCACTTTAAAAGCAAATTCACCAGCTTCGTCGTAAAAGCCGCAAGTTTGCATAATTGCGTTTATCCGTTTGGTTTGGCTGGTGGTAAGTAGTTGTTCTCTAGTTGTTGGATTTTTACCGTGGTTGGCAAAAAGCAGAAAGGCTTGTGCCAATTCCGTACACGTCATCTCAATGGCACATTGGTAGCAATAAGTTTCAATCAGTTTGTCGATGCGGCTTTCAATATTCCCAAATGACTTCATGAAATAAGCCAGGGCTTTGTTTCGGCTGCTGTTTTTGAGTTCCGACAGGGCTATCTTTTTATTGGATGCAATGGTGTTTGAGTTGGCTAAACTATGGATATATTTTATTATATCCTCCAATGGTACCTCTGATTTGGTGCGGATAATATCAGTAACAACCAAAGCACCAGCATTTATGAATGGGTTGCGGGGAATTCCATTTTCATATTCCAGTTGCGATAAGGAGTTGAAAGGGTTACCACTTGGCTCTACACCCACCCGTTTCCACAGGTTCTCTCCCTCGGTGGCAAAAACCATTGCCAAGGTAAATGCTTTGGAGATACTTTGGATGGAAAACTTTTCATATGTATCGCCAACCTCATATACGGTCCCGTCGGTTGTTATCAGGCTGATACCAAATTTTTCAACATTCATCGAAGCCAGTTCTGGGATATAACTGGCTACTTTTCCACATAATCCCATTTGTTGGACATCGCCGTAAACTTCCGTAATCAGTTTCTGATAATTCATTTTGTTTTTTTACCGAAATTACAAAATTACCCCGTCCACAAAAGGTGCCGGAATATGTTATATAAAAATATACTTCTCCATGGTATTACATATTACAGTACACTGATTTATAGAGTAGCCCCTATTGGAACCGGGTTTAGGTAACCCAACGCAGCTTTCAACTTGAGATTTGAACCCAATTTTATCCAACATCTGCAGTAAAAACACCATTCCTCCCCATGGCGTGATCTCTTGATTTGCATAGCTTATATCAAATTCAATATTAATGCTCACATTATAAATTTCTATCACGTAATTTGGGTTTATGTAATACCTCAAATACGCAAGTTGCAGTACGACTGTATTGAAAGAAGGTTTCTTTTTTTATTCTATTTAGAGAAGTCGCACCACGATTAATTTCCTCATTTTCTTGACCACTACTATTTATATGTATTAGAAGAATGTACGGTTTTTTAATCATCCCCGTTGTTAAAAAGTTTTTGTTGTTGTGCTGCTACCTGATTGATGTATTGATAAACCATATAGGTTATTGTAGTCATGTTTGGGTAATTCAGCTTCTCGGGGATATCGTTTGGTGTGTGGTAATCTTCGTGTAACCCTGTAAAAAAGAAGGCCACAGGAACTCCCTTAGTTAAAAAGCTGTAATGGTCGGAACCATATTTAAATGCCAATCGTTCTTTGGGGCCGGGATTATGTGAGACTTCAAATCCAGAAGGCAAATCCAGTTTAAGTTTATGTTTACCAATTTTGTAAAGTTCTTTGTGGTTGTTGCCCGCCGTGAGTAGGTAAACAAATTCTTTATTCCACGTATGGGCCTTATCCCAACGTCCAATCATGTCCAGGTTGATGTTGCAGACTATCTGCTCCAAAGGAATCGTAGGCTGACTGGTAAAGGCCATGGAGCCAAGCAACCCCATTTCTTCGCCTGAAAAGGCCATAAAAAGTACATTACATGCAGGTTTTTTTCCTTGTTGAGTCTGGCCGGCCATCAGCCGGGAAACCTCCAGCAGAACTGAGGTTCCTGAGGCATTATCATCGGCACCATAGTTGATTCTTCCCAACTCTTCACCTATATGATCAAAATGGGCCGAAACCACGATAGTATGCGATGTGTCGGTTCCTTTGATGAAACCGCCCACATTTTCAACAGGTTTGGTAATTAAAGAATCGGAATAATGTACCAAGCATTGCAAGTCAGGCTGTATCAAGTACGCCAGCGATGCTTCTTTGCTTTTCAGGTTCTCTTTGGCAATACTTTCCAGTTCCTTATCGGTAAGCAAAAACATATTCCTAAGGACATTCGGGAAACAGTAGAAGATATTCAACGAATCGGTAACGGTTGGCCGGGCCCACGGCTCTTTGATGACTTCCGATTGAAGACGCTGCCATTCGTCGGGCAGATAATTATCGGTCATTTGATATTCCACGCCCCAGGCTTTTTCCACATCGCGGTTGTTGTCCGGGAAAATTATGAAGAATGAACGCGTGCCTTTGAGTTGTTGAATATGCAAAATGGTTTGGTAAGCCTCTTGCGGGTTATCGGCAATAAAAGCTACTGCCTTACCGGTAACATCCAGATTTGCAAGTTCAGCCTCACTGCCAAAACCGGCAAAAATCAATTTGGTTTTAATTGTGTCGTTTTGAGGCGTATTCGAGACAAAGAAAAAGTGCCAAGGCCAAAACAAAATATTCCCCTGATTTTTTACTACTACATAGTCCTTTTGTTTGCTGACAATCTGGTATGGGTAAAAAAAACTTTTTCCTGATAAAGGATCTAGGCCATAGGTCAGAAACCGGTGTTTGATGTAATTGGCCGCCATTTTTTGCCCCTCTTCGCCTGTCTGCCGGCCTTTATAATCTTCACTGGCCAGTTCATACACATGATGCCGCAAACTATCTATCGACGGAACTATTGGCTGTGCTTTTATAATAACAGGGCAGACACATGCTGCAATCCCGATTCCCCAATTCACCCACTTACCCATACGTTGCAATTTGTAGAAAATGAACTGCAAAGCTAATTATTTCAGGATTAGGTATAAGCCTGGATGTGGCAAATTTTGGCAGATGTATGTAGGTTGCTGAATCAATAAGTGGAAAATTTGGACGAAAGGGGTTACAAAAATTGCCCCTTTAGAATTTGCTGTTGCAGGGGTTTGTCGAATTTTTCAATGGCATACCGCAACGCTGTTCGGGGAATGGCGGAGTAATGTTTTTTTAAGAACCAGAGTTCAGCTTCAAAATTTCTGTTCCCGATTTCCCTCAGCATCCACCCCACCGCTTTATGTATGAGGTGTGTTTATGCGAAAGCAGTGTCGTGTTATGTTTATATTGGCGGATAAATATTGAATCCCCCCCTCCTCTCTCTTCGGGTTTCTCCCCCAAGGGAGAACTTGCCCCGATTGAGCGGGCAAGTCCACGCCATGGCGTGGTGTCCCCAAGTAATAGGCAAAGGGGGAATAAAATTCCTGAACATCCGACACTATTAGATTAACAAGACAGTAGTTTCTCGGCAATTTTTATTGGAACATTAAAGCTATTCATCCGGATGTAGTAATAGCAAGCCAGCATAGCTACCCGGTTTTTCCATAAATTGGGGCTTTCGGCCAGTTAAAACAGAGTCTCAGACTGATGAGGCACCTAAAACATGTGGAGCGGAATCCACCAAATCCCAATTATTCACATAATCCAGATGGTTTAAATAAAACCGGGCCATCAGCTCGCGCTCGGCATCAGAAGTTTTTTGTTTTTGTATTTTAATTCCATGGCAAACATGGACAGAGCCTGATTTCATGAATGGGATCGGTAAACAGTTCAAAAAAGGTATCCAACGATATGTGCTGGTAATTTCGGAAGGCACTCCGAAGTACAGGATTCCTGATTCCTGCAAAAGAATCACTGTCGCCATAACCTCCCGGGAAACACTGAAAAAATTTCTTGTATTGCTCCAGTTTATCTGCTTCAGCAGCTTTTAAAACTTCTGTTTTTATTTCAGATGCGGTCACTTTTTGCCGTTCTTTTTCATGTATTCGGTAATATCAAAAGCAATTTTAAAAATCCGGTCAACGTTACCCTCGGAATCTTTTATGGGGGTGTAGGTTTCCGACAGCCAAACCTCCACATCGTTGATTTGAAGGTGGTTTTTCTGATGGCAGATTTTGCCTTGTTTCAAGTCGGTCCAAAATTGCTTGTATTCCTTTTCTGAAATATTGTTCTTGTCGTAACCATCTTTATGGTGTGAGCCAATGATTTCCTCTTTTTTGATTTTCAGGAGCTTTACAAAGGCATCGTTCACATCGGTAATTTTTCCCTGCATATCGTATTCCACCGTGTAGGTTGATGCTTTAACGGCATTCAAAACTCCATTGAGTTCAGCTTCCCGCCTTTGGGCTTCAATCTCAAGAGTTTTAACATCGGTAACGTTTTTCGAGATACCAAAGGTTCCTATGCATTCCCCTTGATTTGTGAGCAGGGGAAGTTTGGTAATGCTGTTCCAGATAACCGAACCATCGGGTAATATCTCGCGTTGCAACTGATTTACAATGCCTTTACGGGTTTGCATGATTTTTAGTTCGTCATCAAAATACTTTTGGGCGTTTTCAGGGGTATGGTAGTCAAAGTCCGATTTGCCGATAACATCGTCCACCGTTTTGGCACCAAAAAGCGAGATAAGCGACTTGCTGATTTTTAAGAATCGGCTCTGTTCATCTTTAAAATAAATATAATCAGGTAAAGAGTTGAGCAACGCATCGAGGAGTGCATTTTGCCGCTTCTCGTTTTCGCGCATTTTGGAATTGATATCAATTTGTTTATTCAAATCCTCTTGAGCCAGTTTCATGGTTTCCATGGTTTGGCTCATCTCCTCGTTCTTTTTAATGGCTTCAATTTCCAGGTTCTTCAGAACGGTTACATCTTTCGAGATACCAAAGGTACCAATGCAATCGCCCTCTTCGGTAATTAAAGGTAGTTTTGTAACACTCATCCATTTGTACGAGCCATCAATCATCACCTCTTTTTGGAGCTGGTCGGTAATGCCTTTTTTATTCCGGATGATGTTTTGTTCGTCTTCGTAAAATTTCCGGGCATTTTCCGGCGTGTGGTAATCAAAATCGGATTTGCCAATGACATCGGCAACCGTTTTTGCATTGAAAAGTTCCAACATTGATTTGCTGATGCGTAGGAACTTGCTGTCCTTGTCTTTAAAATAAATATAATCGGGCAACGAATTAAGCAACGAATCGAGCAGAGCAGCTTGTTGCTGCATGTTAATCCGCAGTTGTTCATTGGTCTCCATTTGGCGTTTCAAATCCTCCTGGGTGGCCTCCATTTCTTCCAGATTCTGTCTTAATTCCTCTTCTTGAGCAGCCAGTTCCTCGCTTTGGTGTTGACTGGCAGCAAGCAACTTAGAGGTTTTCTCGTTAATTTTTACATTCGAGATGGTGGCGGCAATACTTTCACCCAGTTTCTCGACAAATTCAATTTCGTAAGGCTGAAGAACCCTGAAAGAGGCTATTTCAATCACTCCAAAAACCTCTTCGTTTAAGATACAGGGTACAATCAAAATACAGGTGGGATTGGCGGTTCCTAAACCAGAGGTAATGTTGGCATAGTCATCAGGAACTTCGGTTAAAAAAACTGTTTTGCGCTCAAAGGCACATCGGCCAACCAGGCCTTCGCCAACGCGTATCTCCTTTTTCATGAACTTATCGCGGCCATAAGCAATGGCTGTAACAAGTTCGTAGTAAATATCATCCTCCAAATCGTTGTTGAGCACAAAAAAGGCTCCCTGATTGACATCGAGGTAGTTTACCAAGTTTTCAGTCAGGTTGTACCCCAACTTTTTCATTTGGTTTGAATCATTCCTCAGTATTTCGGCAAATTTGGCAATTCCTTGGGTAGCCCAGTTTCTAATTTCTTCTTCCCGTTTACGTTTTTCTTCCTCCTCACGGCTATGTTTCAGGCTATCGCGCATATTTAGCAAGGCGCGGCCGAGTTGGTCGTCGCTACTCAGTAATTCGTATTTCTCGGTCAGATTGCCCTTCCCGATTCCCAGTGCAAAGCCTTCTGTTACCCGCAAGCCATCCACAACCTTCTCAAGCGAATCGCTCATCAACTGTAACTCATCACCACTTTTTAGGCCAAGGGGTTTAATATCGCGGGTATTTCCTTTCGAAAGCAATTCTAAAATCCCGGTGACATTTTTAACCGGGCTGATGATTTTATTTGTTAAATACCAGATGACAAAAATTAAGATCACAAACCCAATAAGTGCAACAAATATCGAATTGAGAATGGATTTATTTGAGGCTTCCAGAATTTTGTGCATGGGCACCGTAACTTCTACAGTCCATAAAAGAGAAGCATTCCCAATTTTAACAGGCACAAAATAGGAATAATAAGAGTTGCGTTGAAATTTTGTCAGTAACTCAAATTGCGACCCTTTGGCAACCTTGCTTTCTACATTCCATTCTTTTTCTTCGATGGGAAAATTTTCGGAGAATTTCTTTCCTAAAAACCCGCTATTGGAATGGGCCACAAATACCCCTGAATTCGACATTACCGTAATAAACCCACCTTCGAAGATATATGATTCTTTAATAAATGTACCAAAGAATCCCAAATTAACTGAAGCGGTGAGGTATCCCTGCAGGTCTCCGTTCACAAAAATGGGAGAGGAAAAATCGGAAACAAGGCCATTGGTTGTTTGGATAGGTTCGGACACAAAAAACGAATTCCCATTTGCCACAGATGTTTGCGTTGGTACAAACTGCAAACCCTCCACAAAACGATTATTGGTTTTCATTAATGCCCAATCTGAAGTCAGCAGTTCGTTTCCTAATAATTTGGAAGCAACCGTCAGACGCAATTCTGATATTTCGGGGTTTTTACTTAGGTTTGATTTTATAATCTCAGACAGAACTTCCTGCGAATTTGTCCCTTTTTGTAATTGAATGCCAATGACATTAGATGTTGAGGTGAGCTCTACCGCAAATTTATTCAGCAAAGTTTCCACATGACGGGCGTTTTTATCAGCCATTAGTTGGGTATATTCATGTGCTTTCTCTACCGCGTATTGCCGATTACGGACGCCCACAAACAATCCCACAATAACAAATACAATTAAAACGGTGGAAAGAATGAATACTAAAATTTTAGCCTGAAGATTATTCGAAAGTTTCATCATTGTAGATTTTTAGGCATTAAAGCCTGTGATAATAGTATAATTGTTTAAATTACCCTTGTAGAATTGATTGCTAAAATTAATATAAAATTCAAAGATTCAAAATGAGGAGGATAAAATTGAAAGATTGAATCTTTGGAATTTCATTGAAGATGGTTTGATATTTTTAACAAATGAGTTAGGTAAAATTTTATGATTTACAGCATCTTAGTATTCTTTAGGAAATGACAATTTAAGACTAGGTTTTAATGAAAGTCTAACAAATTTTTGTAATTATTTTGCAATAAAGGGTTGCACAGGTATAATCAGATTATTGGGCAGGTACCAAACATATCCGGTAGTTTTTTTTTGTTGGATGGCAGAAATCAAGCGGATGTATTCTTCTACTTGTTTGATGTGGTTGGGCTGGTGAGTGGTAGTAAATTTATAATCAACCACTAGGCATTCGGTTTCATTCATCATTACCCGGTCGGGCCTTTTAACATCACCATTAGGCAATAGAATGGAGGTCTCGTTTACTATTTGCCAGCTACCCCCAAACCAGTCCAGCACAAGAGGCTGGGTTAGTGCCTGGTTCCATAGTTCATGTAGTTCATCTCGTTCCATCTGATTGATGAATCCTTGTTTGTAATAGGTTTGAAGTGTTGGTTTAAAATCGGTTTGCACCCTTATTTTTTCAAATAGCATGTGATAAATTTTCCCTTTATTCATGAAGGAATTTTCAGGATTATCCTCAAAAAGAGCGCTTAAATTACTGCGGAGTATTAATTTTATGGGAGTTTTGCGATAGCCAATCTTCGGTGCTTCGGGTACGCTACCCGATGTTTCCTTATCCGCAATTTCAAGCTGCAATTGACCGATGGAAAGTTTTAGTTTTTCGTCGTTCCAATCGGAGTGGGGGAGTTTATTTAGTGTGTTTGGCTGAACGAGGGAGTAAAGCATTCCTCCCACATTTTTAATCTCATCGGTTTTTTTGGGCAGTGGGGCATTCACCATGAGCACTATCCGTGCACGGGTAAAAGCCACGTAAAGCAGGTTCAGATTATCCACCCAAACCATCAGGTTTTCCTTGTAATAGGCTTCATTAAAATGAGTGTTTATAAGTTTTGATGAGTAGTTAACCGGAAACAAAAGGCTGGGTAAAAAATCCATGGGCTGGGTCTGGCACCAAAGCAATTTGTTCCGTTGCTCCACATCCCAATCGGCAAAAGGAACAAGCACTGCTTTGTATTCTAGTCCTTTCGATTTGTGGATGGTAAGTATGCGGATGGCATTTTGCTCCTCCGATAAATTAATGGCTGAATCTTTTGCCGATGCATTCCACCATTCCAGAAAGCCGGCCACATCCACTCCTTGGGTTTTGGAATATTTTTGCACCAAATCTTTAAAGGAATGGATGAAAGGCCATTCGCTCAAAATCTGCTCAGGCATGGAATCGTAGCAAAGAAGTTGCAGCAGTTGCTCTGTCATTTGGTTCACCGACAAAAGCCGGAGGGTATGCAGTTTTTGAACAAAGTTGGCAGGCAAGTGACTTTCAAAGCTTTCCGGATCGGACAAAGGAAGCTGTGCCAACCGGGCAATGCTTTCAGAAGGGGTTAAGGTTTGTAGCCCAACAAAGTAAGCCAGTTGCGCGTTGTTGAGTTGATTCCTGGGTTCCACCAGATACCGCATGGCAGCCACAATGTAATTGATGGTATTGGAGGCACTTAACAATACGGAGTCGTTGGAGACAAAAGCAAACTGGTTTTCCCATTCGGGATGTTGGGTTTTGTAATCCATCAAAGCTTTAGCCACCGCTGCCCCCTCTTTGTTCCGGCGTACCAGAATGGCGATGTCGCGGGGCTGGAACCCATTGCTGAATAAGGTTTGTAAATTTTGAACCATTACTTCCAGCGTCCTTTCTTCAAAAGAGGTATCCTCTTCTTTGGCATCAAAAAACTGGATGGCCACATGGCCTACCCCAGGTTTAGCCTTCTTAGGTATTTGTTGTTCGGCTCCTTCAAAAATCTGTTCCAGTTTTAACTGTTGATCCTCTCCAAGAGTAGTTCCGGCGGCGACAAGTTGCTGATCGATGGCTTTTGCCAGATAGCTAAAACACCAGTTATTAAACGCTACCACCTCTTTTAAACTACGATAATTGTAAGGAAGGTTCTTTTCAGTTGGATGGTAGAATTGAAACTGTTTCTTTAATTGGGAATGCAGCAACTGCCAATTGCTATTGCGCCAACGGTAAATAGACTGCTTTACATCGCCCACCACCAGCGATTGACTCCCTTGAGCCATACTATTGGCTATCAGTGGGTAAAAATTATTCCATTGCAAGCTGCTGGTATCCTGGAATTCATCAATCATAAAAAATTTGAGAACGTTGCCGGTTTTTTCATAGATAAAAGGGGCATCGCTGTCCTGAATCATCTTACTGAGCAGGGGAGCGGTCAATTGCAATAGAAAAATATTTTGTTGCTGGCAGTATTCGGTCAAGTGGTTGAACAGTTGAACCAGGATGGCAAACACATCGAGGTTCTTTTCAATTTCAAGTGCCGTGTTGAAATCCATCTTATGTGGCTCGTAAAAGGCAAAGTAATTTTGCAAGACCTGTTGCAGTCCGCCTTGCACACAAGCCTGAATCTTGAATCTGTCGGGTGAGGTTTTGGCGCACCAACCTTCGATACCGTCGGGTGATTGAAGTGCTTTCAGAACATAACTGTTGGGTTCGGGATAGGCAAAGGCTTTGGCATCGGCCAGTTTGTGAAAATAACCGCCCACGCCGCTTTTTTTGTGTGAGAAACTATCCATGTCAACCCCTGACTGTTTCATAAGCTGGATGCCCTGTTGGCCAAACCGTTGAGCCTGTACGGTAAAATTGTTCAGGTACCCGGTCAGGTTTTTTTTAATGGCCTCAAAATTGTCCAGCGAAGCCAATTCCTTCAGGTACATTTCCGGAAACGAAAAGAACACCTCGGTAAAAGCATTGCCGGCAAACTTCAGAATATCCTTTTGAATGTCCCAGCTTAAGCCCTTTTCAATTTTTCGCAAGGCATACGTAGATAGCCATTTTTTAATCTCCGGGGTTTCATCGAGCCTGTCAAAAAACTGTTGCACACTCATTTCCAGTGCTTGGTTGAAGTCGAGTTCTACCAAAAAACCGGCATCTATACCCAGCTCCCGGGTAAAAGCCTTTAGGATGATTTGAAAAAAGCTGTCGATAGTGCTGATTTGGAAGTAGCTGTAATTGTGGAGAATCTGGTTAAGGATATCCTTGGCCCTTTGGGTTACCTCCACATCGGTTAAGTGGAATTCATTTTTGAGCGTTTGCTGGTGACCAGTGGTTTCGCCCAACGAAATCAGATATAATTCTTTCAATATCCGGTCGCGCATCTCTGCGGTGGCTTTTTTGGTAAAGGTAACTGCCAGAATTTGTTTAAAACTGTTTTTGGGGTCAAAGGCCAGCTTCAGGTATTCGCCCGTTAACTGGAACGTTTTGCCCGATCCGGCGGATGCTTTATAAATGGTTAACCCTGGCATAAACCGTGGAGCCTAAATGTGTAGGATTTTGTAAATCAACTCGCGCATCAGTTCCAAATCTTCTACCGGCGGGGAATCAATCCCTTTCGATTTGGCATCGTATTCCCTTAAAAACGAGATGATGTGGATGCACTTGGATTTGGGGTAATTCCGGGCCGCATCTAAATAATCCTGGATAAAGAAAGGATTAACTCCCAACAGCGAAGCCAGCGATTGCTTCGATTTATCGTCGGCACTATGCACCATAATAATTTTGGTGAAGTAGGAATATAAAAACGCGATCATGGGGATGATGCTTTTGGTTTTGGGATTTTGCCCCATGTGCGTGATAATCAGGTTAGCCTTGTACACATCCTTTTTGCCGATGGCATGTTGCAATTCAAAAACATTAAAATCCTTACTTATGCCTACATTATCCTCAATTTCTTTTAAAGTTACCGGGCTGTTTTTGGGAGCGGTAATCAAGAGTTTTTCAATTTCACGGGCCACCAGCGACAAGTCGTTGCCCAAATGGCTGGCCATCAGTTCGGCGGCTTTTGGGTCGATGGTTTTTCCGGCTTCTTTAAATTGGTTGATAATCCAGGTCCCCACTTTGTTGTCGTACATTTTTACCGACTCAAAAAGTACCTGGTCTTTATCTAAAACCTTGAACAGTTTTTTCCGTTTGTCGAGCGATTTTCCTTTCAGATTGATGACCAAAATGGTTGATTTGGGAGGATTCTCGGCATACATCAGGAAAGGATCGGTTTTGTCGGCCGCCATTCCCTCAATGTCTTTCATATTTTGGGCCTCCTTCACGATCACCACGTTGTAGTTGCTCATCATCGGGAAGCGGCGGGCATGGTTGAGCAAGGCGCCCAAATCAATGTCTTTCCCGTACAGGATGGTTTGATTGAAGGAACGCTCGGCTTCGGGCAGCACCCCTTTTTCGATCAGGTTGGTAATTTCATCGATAAAATAGGATTCTTCGCCCATCAGGTAATAAACGGGTTTGTAAATTTTCTTTTTCAGGTCGCCGACAATCTGCTCAAAGGTATGCATGGTATGGGTTTCTAAAATTTAAGGTGTTTCACCGATTGTCCATCGTTGATGATGGTTGTCAGGGATTTGATGCCAATTTTCAGATGGTTCTCTACATATTGTCCGGTCACTTTTTTGTCGCTATCGGAGGTTTTTACCCCGGTAGAAATCATGGGCTGGTCTGATACCAGAAGCAAAGCCCCTGAAGGAATCTGATTGGCAAAGCCCACACTAAAAATGGTTGCGGTTTCCATGTCTATGGCCATTGAACGTGTTTTTTGCAGATACTTTTTGAAACGTTCGTCGTACTCCCATACCCTGCGGTTGGTAGTGTAAACAGTCCCGGTATAATAATCGAGTCCTGAATCGCGGATGGCGGACGATACCGCCCGTTGCAGATTAAACGCTGGTAAGGCCGGTATTTCGGGAGGCAGATAATCGTTGGAGGTACCATCGCTGCGGATAGCGGCAATGGGTAAAATCAGGTCGCCCAGTTTGTTTTTCTTTTTCAACCCTCCGCATTTTCCTAAAAACAACACGGCCTGCGGACTAATGGCAGTCAACAAATCCATGATGGTAGCGGCATTAGGGCTTCCCATTCCAAAATTTATGATGGTAATCCCGTTGGCCGAGGCATTGGGCATGTTCTCGTGCTCGCCCACTACGGGTACCCCAAATTGCTGGGCAAACATTTCAATGTACAATTGGAAATTGGTAAGGATGATATGTTTTCCAAAATCCTCTACCGCTCTGCCAGTGTACCTGGGTAACCAGTTGTTGACAATTTCTTCTTTTGTTTTCATTGTAAAAATCTGAACCATCAAATATACCGCAATCGCGAAAGCTTTACAAAGGCACCCACAAATTGTTAATAAATTTCTGTCCGGTATATGGTCAATTCAGCTATTTTTAAAATAAAAATGGAGTTGTTAAACCTTCCGGATTATTCCCATCGGCTTCGGCTCAGTCCTTCAAAGGATAAAATTTTTGATTCCATCCGCAAAAAGTATGTGGCATTGACGCCCGAGGAATGGGTGCGGCAGAATTTTATCGCTTTTTTAACTCAGGAACTTCACTATCCCCCAGGGCTTCTGGCATTGGAATATCCGCTCAGTTTGAATGGTCTGTCGAAGCGTTGCGATTTGGTGGTTTTCAATAGTATGGGGGAGGCCCGGATGATTCTGGAGTTTAAAGCATCCAGTGTGAAAATCGATCAGAAGGTTTTTGACCAGATTGCCCTGTATAACTTAAAACTAAAGGTGGATTATCTGATTGTTTCCAATGGACTGTCGCATTTTTGCTGCCGCATGGATTACCTAAAGAATTCCTATCAATTTCTGGAAAAGGTTCCGGTGTTTGATGTGATAAAACAGTAGTTTTTTTTGCTGCTTATGGCTGTTTCGATGCGAACAAATTGAAAGTTGTTTGGGTTGATGAGAAAATGTAAAGCTGGAATTTGGAATAATTGGGCGCGTAATACATCTGGCACTATTGTTTCTCTTTCTTTATAAATTGGTTATAAGGCCTGCCAGAGGGGAAAACAGTCTTATCTGATAAAATAATTTGCTGATATTTTCCCTGCCGGATATAACTGCGGATGATTTGTTGCACATCGCGGTTATCGGCTTTGGGTTTCACGGAATCGGCCAACTGATCGGGTTCCGTGAGAAATTCGGTATCGGCAAAACCAAAACCAAGGTATTTGCCGTTTTTTATCCGGATAACCGCCTTTTCAGTTTTGGTGCGCCCTTTATCAAGAAGGAGAAAATCGGGCGATGCAAACTCAAACGAGGCAATCAGTTCCTTTGCCCGGTGATTGTAACTCTGGTTCGATTCCAATTGCATGCAAGCTCCGTGGCACAGACCCACACCATGATGAAAACAGGCTCCCTCCGATTCATATAATCCGCACAGTTTCTGGCAAAGTTCAAACCGCTCGATCAACCCTGAAAAATGGTTTTTTGCCTCATCCATGTTCACATAGCTGGCTATAGGCAATCCCGATTGGGTGGATATTCTTTTCAGCGAAAAGGTAATATAGCCTGAAGTATTGTATTCGGTGAATAATCCATACTGGAATAACGACCGACGTTGCAACCGGTTATAAATAGGTTTGTGCTTTTTAATTTCGTCCGATTCGAGCAACAGGGCAACCAACTCGCTTCCGGTAAGTTCAAAACTCACATCGGCAATTCTTTGCCGCATTTCCAAAACCTTTTTACCCCCCATATTTCTCAGGTGTTGAGCAACCCGGCTCCGGATATTGACACTTTTACCAATATAAATGAGCTGTTGGTCTTGATCGAAAAGGTAATACACACCCGTAGCATCGGGCAATTTTTCCAATAATTGCCGATGTGCCGACGAATCAATCCCCTTTAATTGCCGGTATTTTTCGGGATCGGTAGCTTGTGTAAAAGCACCGTTTTTTTGCAACAGAATTTCAAACAGTTTTACGGTTGCCAGGGCATCGCCCGCCGCCCGGTGCCGGCCATTGATTTGGATGCCCAAATCTTTACAGATATTTCCCAAACTATACGAGGCATGTCCGGGAATCAATTTACGGCTCAGTCGGACCGTATCTAAGGTTTTGCGCTGAAAATCGAAACCCAGGTTTTTGAATTCCTCTTTCACAAAACCATAATCGAAAGGAGCATTGTGGGCTACAAAAATGGCATCTTCGGTCCGTAACACAATTTCTTTGGCCACCTCGTAAAATTTAGGGGCATGGGCCACCATTTCGTTGCTGATTCCGGTTAGCGCGGTTATAAATGGTGGAATGTACCTTTCGGGATTAATGAGGGTGGTAAATTCATCAACAACCTGCTTGCCGTCGTGGATAAAAATGGCTATTTCGGTAATTTTTTCCGTGCGTGGACTTCCTCCGGTAGTTTCAATATCTATAATGGCGTATTTCAATGTGCTAAAGTAACCGATCGTTTTTTAAATTAAATGGCTTCCCAACCTATTGTGGTGAATTTTCTCATATCTCAGATCAGCATCAGTTGAGGCCGGTTTCTCTTCGTTTTTATAACCCAAAGCTAAAACTGATAAAACCTCGTGGGTGGAGTGGAGCCCGAGTACCTCCCTTAAGTTTTCGGTTGACGATTTCCCATCCGCAGTTCCCCTAAGATGAAAATGCACCCAGCAGCAACCCAAACCCAGGTTTTCAGCCTGGAGCATGATAAATGTAGCAGCAATGGAAGCATCGGTAACCCACACATCGTATTTTGCGGTATCGGCCACAACCACAATAGCCAATGGTGCACCTGCAACAAGCCCGGCACCGTGTTCTTTGGCTACCGATAAAGTTTTTAAAATCTCCGGGTCATCCACGATGATGAACTCACAGGGATACACCCGTTTCCCGCTGGGAGCCAATAAAGCTGCTTTGAGCAACTGCTCTATTTTTTCTCTTTCCACCGGCTTCGATTTGAATTTGCGGATACTCCTGCGCTGGTAAATCAATTTGCTAAAATCAGTCATTGTAGTTTCTTTTTGAGTTCCATAAAAATAGTGGTTACAGATGGTTCCGCAAAAAAGTTATCCACATTTTTCTCCCTGCAGTTTCTTTGCCAAATTATGCCATTATCTTTGAGTTCTTAAATTAAAAAAAGATGAACACCTGGTTTGAATGCAAAGTAAAATATGTAAAAATTGGTACCGACGGCAAGGAAAAAATGGTATCGGAAAATTACCTGATTGATGCGGTTTCGTTTACCGAAGCCGAATCGCGGATTAACAAAGAACTGGAACCCTACATCAGTGGAGAGTTTACGGTAACCAATATTAAAATGGCGAACTTTTCGGAACTAGTCCCCAGCGAAAATGGTGACCGTTGGTTTAAATGTAAAGTAGCCTTTATCACCCTGGATGAAGAAAAAGGTATCGAAAAACGATCAAACACCTATATGTTGGTTCAAGCCAATAATGTAAAAGATGCGTACGAATTTCTTCAAAAAGCGTTGAGCGATACCGTGAGTGATTACGAAATCCCCGCTATCCAGGAATCTCCTTTAATGGATGTATTTACCTACTTTGAGGATGAACTGGAAAACAAGATAAAAAGACAAAAATTAAATCCAGCCGAAGATAGCGATGAAGCTGAATTTGAGGCTCAACAAGACGATGAGTAATAGTCTTTTTTAATTTAACATACTTTTAAAACCGGAAGTAAGTCCGGTTTTTTTTACCCTTGATTTTGCATAAGCCAGTTCACGGATTCTAAACGGCTAGGCTAAGCAACCTAATTAAATGGGATTCCGTCTATGGGGAGTCTGAAAAATTAGTAAATTGCATGTTACTGTTTGAAAAGACAATTTTGATAATTAAACCCAAATAATATGAAACGAGTGTACCAAGCCTTTCTCGTATTCGGAGCAGCCATAGTGCTCATGGGCGCGTTCAGTGCAAACGCCCAAACCCGCGAAGAAGAGATAAAAAAAATGCAACAAGACCGGGAAAAATTTAACAAAGACTATCAGGAAGGATTCGAAAAGTTTGTAAAAGAACGCGACGAAGCCATCAAAAAAATGGATGCAGAGTTTCAGGAGTTCCTGAAAAAAGAATGGACAAATTACGAACTGTTTAAAGCCGAACAGCGAAAAGCAGATCCCAAACCCGGCGAAAAACCTGTTTATAAAACTCCTGTTCAAAAAAGCCCCACTCAATTGAAGGTTGTGGCTCCAAAAAAACTGGAAGCCGGCGGTGAAGCTCCGGTTCTGCCTGTGCTCGCTAAATCAGCCAGCCCCGATTACGCGGCACGTTCCGCTTCGTTTGCCTTTTATGGCGCCAACCTGAACTTCGAATTCGATTCAAAATTCATCACCAGCTTTAGCGGAACCGTTTCGGAAGAATTGATTAGCCAGAAATGGGAAGCTATGAGCCAAACCAACTATAACGATTTAATTAACCAGCTTATCAGCTTTAAGGCAAACATGAACCTCAACGACTGGGGATACTATCTTTTAGTAAAAAATGCCTCAAAACAAATCGGCGCCGACGAGAATGCCGAAGTGTTCCTGGAATGGTTCCTGCTTACAAAATCGAACTACAAAGCCCGTTTGGCCTTTAAAGCATCAAAGCTTTATTTGTTGTTGCCATCGCGGAACAATATTTATGGGCTGTCATTCTTCACGTTTAACAATACCCGCTATTACCTGATCAACGGTAAAGAAAACGACATTTTTACTTACGATAAAGATTTTCCCGAGGCACGGATTGTAATGGATTTAAACCTTTACAAATCAATAAACACGCAGGAAGACTTAAAAACCAAGAACTTGAAATTTGAATACGATGGGCAGGCCTATAATTTTGATGTGAAGTTCAATCAAAATGCCATCAATTTTTACAAAGACTACCCACTTTCAGACATTGAAGTGTATTTTGATGCAACCATCACTCCTCAAACCAAAGAATCGCTGACAGATGCCTTATTGCCCATCATTAAAGGGAAACCAGAGGAAGAAGCCATCCTGTTTTTGCTTCACTTTGTACAGACCGCCTTCGACTACCAAACCGACCAACAGCAGTTTGGACAGGAAAAATTCTTCTTCCCCGATGAATTATTCTTCTACCCGTATTCTGACTGTGAAGACCGTTCCGTGCTGTTTGCCTACTTAACGAAACAAATGTTAGGTTTAGATGTGATTGGATTGAATTACCCGGGACACATGGCTACGGCAGTAAAATTCAGCAAAGAGGTTGTTGGCGATTACATTAGCTACAAAGGCAGCAAATACGTGGTTTGCGACCCAACCTATGTGAATGCCCCCATTGGACAGACCATGCCTCAATTTGCTGAATCCAATGCCATTGTGGTGGAGCTAAGAACTTCGTCCGACTTGCTTGGCCGTGCAAATAAGCTTTGGAAACTGGCCAATAAAAACGGGTTGTATCAAGGTGGAAATGGCAAAAATATTATATTCGATGATAAAAACAATGCTTACATGTGTGGCTATTTTACCGGAGACGTTGATTTCTTTGGATACAAATTAAGTTCCTCACAAAACAGCAACGATATTTTTATTGCCAAATTTCCTCCATCGGGACCTCCTGAATTTGTGTTTAAAGTAGGAAGTGCCGGAAACGATATAGCTTACAACATTGCCCTGGGAAAGGACAATAGCTTCTATTTTACAGGTTCGTTTAATAAAGATATTAAAGTTGGCGAACGCACCCTGCATGTAAAAAACAATGGCGATGTATTTTTGGCCAAATGTGCTACCGACGGGACCATGCAGTGGGTGAACCAGGCTGGCATTGAACAGCTCGACAGTGTAAACAACATGTTTGTGGCCCACTTCGACGAGAACGGTAAAAAGATTTGGACCCGGGCCTATGAAGAATCGGAAGATTTTACCGAATACGGTATTACTGTTGACGACTTGGGCAAAGCCTTTGTAACTGCTTCATTAATTGCTTCGGCCGGATTGGATGTCTCCACCAAATCGTATGAAAGCTACACCGCTTTTGATCCTGTAGAATCGCTAAAGAAAGATTACGACAAGCTATTGTCAGAAAAATACGAACCCGGAATTGCAGGTTTGTTCGCTGTACTAAGTTTGATCAATAGCACGGGAAACTCCTTGCCGGGTATTCACGCACAAAAAGCCCTCGACCAATACAATCCGAGTTTCCGTAAGAAATCACCGATGATTTATGAAAATATTGGTAAGATTGAATTCATCAAAAACTCTCAAGGTATTGTTACCATCCGCACCAATGACGGGAAAGATGTGAGTTTTGATGCCGTGAAAGTCAGCAATAATTCAAAACTGAAAATCTCGATGTACAATAGCGGAAATGCACAGATTGATATTCTATCAGGGGTTCAGGTAGGTAAAGCCATTATTTGGTACAACCTGAATTACATCCGCCTGTTTAAAGAAAATGGCGACCTTCTTTTCGATTACGATTCAGAACATACTCAGAAAAAGGTAAATATGAAAAAGGATATTTTGTATTAACGATACTGAATGAAATCTCTCAGAAAGCCCGCCTCCAAAGCGGGTTTTTTACTTTTAGGATTTTTACTCCATACGCTACTTTTTTAATTCAACCAATTAAATTCCTCATTCAACATTTCATTTTTTTACACCTTTATTTGTGTTTCTATTTTTGGGAAGAATTAATCTTAAAACCTAAAATTATGAAGAAGAAGATTTTACTTTTCGCATGTTTATTAACCACGCTTGCTTCACCCTTTGCCGCAAATGTTATTACCCAAACCATCCGAGGTGCAGTAACCGATGCCACTACCGGTTTTCCGCTTATTGGGGCAACTGTTGTTTTGTTAAATTCGGAACCTGTATTGGGAACCACTTCCGATGTAAATGGTAACTTCGAATTAAAGAACGTGCCTCTCGGCAGACAGTCGATTCAAATTTCCTATTTAGGATATAAACCACAGCAAATTCCAAACATTCTTGTAAACAGTGGCAAGGAAATACTTTTACAAATACCCTTGGAAGAAGATATTACCGTGGTAGCCGAAATTACGGTAAAAGCTGAAAACCTTAAGGAGAAAGCGCTTAACGAAATGGCCCCTGTAAGTGCCCGATCGTTTTCTATTGAACAAACAGAAAGGTTTGCCGGAAGCTTGGGCGATCCCTCACGGATGGTTGCCAATTATGCCGGAGTGGCCATGCAGAACGATGCCCGCAACGATATCGTTATCCGGGGCAATTCACCGGCGGGAGTTATCTGGAGGCTGGAAGGTGTTGAAATTGCCAACCCGAACCATTTTGGTGCTTCGGGAACCACGGGTGGTCCGGTGAGCATGATCAACAATAACATGTTGAGTAATTCCGATTTTTTAACTGGTGCCTTTCCTGCTGAGTTTGGTAACGGCATTTCGGGAGCTTTCGATCTGAACATGCGTTCAGGAAACAATAGTACCCATGAATTTACGGGGCAGGTGGGTTTTAACGGCTTTGAGTTTGGTGCCGAAGGGCCTTTGTTTTCCACTCAAAACCAGCAAAAAGCTTCTTATCTGGCCAATTACCGTTATTCAACCCTTGAGGTGATGTCCGATTTGGGTTTTAACATAGGTACCGGAACAGCCGTTCCCGAATACAAAGATTTTACCTTCATGGCAGATGTTCCCGGAACCAAAGCCGGACGTTTTAAAATATTCGGGTTATGGGGTAAAAGCTATATAGCCTTAGGTCGCGATTATTCCGATACTTCCGAAAACGCATACAACGGTAGAGGAACTGCTACCAATTTTGGCGCCGATTTATGGATGGTAGGTTCGTCGCATACCTATTTTTTCAACGATAAAACCAGTTTGGTTACTACTTTATCGTACCAATCAAACAGCAGCAGCACCGTACATGATTCTGTCCGGAACAAAGGAGCCGAAATAATGCCATTTGTCAGGGCCGAAACTCAGGAAAACAAACTCTCCGTGAACTCTCAGTTTCGATACAAATGGAATGCAAAAAATAATTTTTATGCAGGAATTACCATAGACCAATATGAGGTTTCAGGTTTGGATAGCATAAACCTTTACGACTACCAAAAATTTATTAAACAAATTGATGTGAAAGGAACAGTTAATTTTTACCAGGGATATGCCCAGTGGCAACACAAATTCAACAATGCCCTTTCAACCTTTGCCGGACTTCATACCCAGTATTACCAGCAAAACCAGTCGTTGGCTGTTGAACCCCGTTTGGGACTATCATGGGAAATAAACACCCAACACAGTTTGAATGCTGGATTTGGCATGCACAGCCAGATGCAGTCGAAACTGGTTTATTTTATACAATCGTACGATTCGGTTACCAATACCTATTCTACCACCAATAATGATTTGGATTTTACCAAAAGCAACCATTATGTATTGGGGTACAATTACAAATTGAACGACCACTGGCATTTTAAGGCCGAAACCTATTATCAGAACTTATATAATATTCCGATAAAAGAGAGTTTTCCTGAATTTTCAATGATAAATTCAGGTTCCGAATTTGCCTTCCCTACCGAAGATAGTTTAATCAATGAAGGTACCGGTAAAAATTATGGGCTTGAGCTTACCATGGAACGATTCTTAAACAACGGCTATTACTTCCTGTTTACAGGTTCCATTTTTAATTCAACCTATAAAGGCTACGACAAAAAGGAACGGAATACCGCCTATAACGGCAATTATGTCTTTAACATGTTGGCTGGTTACGAATACAAATTCAGCGAAAAATACATGCTAACCTTCGATATTAAAGGGACTTTGGCAGGCGGGAAACGCTATATCCCGGTCGATTTGGAACAATCGTTATACAGCGGTTCCACAGAATATAACTACAACGAAGTTTATGAAAATAAATATAAAGATTATTTCAGAACCGACCTCCGCATCGGTTTTAAACACAACGGAAAACGCTTTAGCCAGGAATGGGGCCTCGACCTGCAAAACATTACCAATTACAAAAGTGTGTATATGGAACAGTACGATGTTGAAAACAACGAGGTGTACCAAATTTATCAGCAGGGATTTATGCCCATGATGCTTTATCGGATTCAGTTTTAATAAAATTATTAGTAATATTGAATATGTATAAAAATTATATTAATAATAAATGGATGTTAATCTTAATCCCCTTAGTGGGGATTTCGATTTCATTGATTTATTTCCTGGCTAAAATTGCCCCCAGCGAGCATCAGGCCTATTTTTATATTCTGCACAGCATTATTTTTACCGCGGGGTTATGGGTTGGCTGCTTGTTAATTGTTACTTACCTCTGGCGAAAATACCCTTGGGAACACCATCCCATTAAGCACCTGATAATTGAGGTGGTAGCAATTCTGGTTTATACCAATTTGTTCGCGGTAGGAATATTTGGGCTCGAAAAATCACTGCATCTATTTAATGAAAGGGATTTGTTACATGAAAATATGGTTATGGGTGCATTTATTACTAACCTGATTACCTTTTTTATTACCACCCTTCATGAGGCGGTATTTTTTTACAAACAATGGAAATATAACTTCTCGAAATCGGCCCGGTTAGAGAAAGACAACATCGAAGCCAAATACGAAACACTGAAGTCGCAAATCAATCCACATTTCCTGTTCAACAGCCTGAATAGCTTAACCACCTTGGTTGACGACAATAACGAAGCCGTTGATTACATCCAGAACCTTTCGGAGTTTTTGCGATATGTATTGAAAAGCCGCGACCGTGAACTGGTATTGGTCCGGGACGAGGTGCACATGCTCCAGAAATATTTAAGCCTTCAAAAATCGCGGTTCCGGAATAATCTCAAAATCAAGATGTCAGTTCCCGAGGAATATTACCATTATTCGCTTCCTCCACTGGTTTTACAAATGCTGGTGGAAAACTGCATCAAACATAATGTCATCTCTAAAGACAAACCACTGACGATTGATGTTTTTGCAGAAAAGGAATCAATCATTATAAAAAACAATCTTCAAAAGAAACTGGATGTTTCAAGTACCGGCCAAGGGTTAAACAATATTACCGAGCGGTTCGCTTTTTTCACCAACCGTGAAGTTAAGATTACTGATAGTTCCGGTTTTTTCGAAGTGCATGTCCCTTTATTAACAGTAGAACTATGATCAGGACTTTAATAATTGAAGATGAGGAACCTGCCGCCATTAGGCTTCGGAAACTTCTAAATGAAATTCATTCTGAGATAGAAGTGCTCGATTGCATCGACAGTGTGGAACGTGCCGTTCAATGGTTCCATGCGCATCAACCTCCCGAACTTTTGTTATTAGACATTCAACTGGCCGATGGTCTCAGTTTTGACATCTTTAAAAAAGTAAAGATTGATAGTTATGTGATTTTTACCACAGCCTTCGACGAGTATGCCATTAAAGCCTTTGAACTTAATAGCATTGATTACCTGCTCAAACCTATTGATAAGGCAAAACTGGCCTTGAGCATCGAAAAATTTAAACGGTTGCGGATTCCTACGCCAACCATCAACATCAACGACCTGGTAACTGCCATTGAAAGCAAAAAGAGCAATTATAAAAAACGTTTCTTAATAAATATGGGAAGTAAAATCAAGTCGGTTGAAACCAGCGAGGTGGCCTTTTTTTATGTGCTCGAAAAAAATTCCTTTATGGGCACCTTCGACGGGAAAAACTATCCCATCGATTTTTCGCTCGACAAGCTGGAAACGTTGCTCGACCCGGAACTCTTTTTCCGCATCAACCGGCAGCAGATAATTAACTATTACACGATTGACCGGATCAGTGTTTTTTCGAAAAGCCGCATCCGCATTGAACCCAAAGTAAAAAGTGAAGAGGAATTATTGGTGAGCGCTAACAAAAGCCACGAATTCCGACAGTGGCTCGATAGGTAAGCAAGGGCTCGTAGTTAGTAGGTCAGAGGTTATTAGTTCATTTGGGAATGGTTGAATTGTCTCGCGTTCCTCATATCTCAAGATATCTTGTCTCATATTTTGGTACTTGTACTGAAATCTTGATACTTTGTGGTAAAAATTCAAAACTTTTTAAAACAAAACGGCCTCCCGGAAAACCAGAGAAACCTTTTTGTAAAAAATATGCAGTGTTATAAACCCATCATTTTACCCATAATTTTTGGAATATCGGTGTTATCAATAGAGCTTACAAAATAGTTCTGCCCTTGCCCCATTACCCTTACAGGAACCGGAGTAGCGCTGTGATCAAAACTTGTCCAACCTATTCCGGCTTTTTTGTTTAAAATAGCAACAGCTAAACTAGGTATCGAAATATCAGTCTCCTGTTCCAGGTAATCTTTATCGGGGTCAAGGCCTTTGCCTCCATCAAAAGTCTTTTGAAAGGATTCTTTAAATTGAGCCAATTCTTCGCTGGTTAATCCCAGACCTTTACTGGCATCGCCCAAACCAAAATAACGGCCAATCAGTTCCATCACCTGCTCAAAAGTAGCTTTGGGATTGGTTTGCTGAAACTGAACCAGTATCCTGCCAAATTCCTGAACTGAGGTTTTTTGGTTTTCAAGGAGTCTCAGGTTCGGTTCCACACCGTTACCAATCATCATTCCCCCGGTTTCATGATCGGCGGTAACAATTATCAACGTTTCATCGGGGTGCTGATTGTAAAATTTAATGGCTTCGGCCACGGCTTTGTCAAAAGCCAACACCTCATGAATACTGGCTGCCGCATCGTTGGCATGGCATGCCCAGTCAATCTTACCACCTTCAACCATCATAAAAAAACCTTTGGGGTTATCAACCACCTCAATTCCTTTGCGCGTAAATTCAGCTAACGAAATACTCTCTTTATTTTTATCAATTTCCCAAGCAAACTCGCCGTTACTCAGTAGTACGGGATTCACAGCCAAAACCTTTCGATCGCCCGCCTTAATGTTTTTGATTGATTCGGCGGTGTGCAGATACTGGTATCCGGCCTGAGCCGCCAGTTCATAAGCATCGGGTTGCTGCCCATCTTTACCTTTTGGCGATATAAAACCACCTCCCCCAAAATAATCGAAATTACTTAAAGGCAATTCACTGGCTATTTCGTAATACATGCTCCTTTTATTTTGATGTGCATAAAAACTGGCTGGCGTTGCATGATTGATGCCCACACTGGACAAGATGCCCACTTTGAAACCGGCTTTTTTAGCCTTTTCGGCAACGGTTTCAAATTTTACGGTCAGCGATGAGTCTTTGCCCAAAACACCGTTGTTGGTTTTGTTACCAGAAGCCAATGCCGTTCCACTGGCCGAGGAACAGGTAATCCAGCTATTGGCCGAATAGGTCGTCATGTACGATTGTATGGAAAGTTTGCTCAAATTCAGATTCGTGGTACTGCGCACATCATTTAGAGCCGAAAGGTAAAGTTCGGTAGAATAAACCTGTGTAGCACCCATGCCGTCGCCAATAAAAAGAAACACATACTTAGCTTTGGGTTCCTGGTGCTGAGTTGTGCAACTAACAAACACCAGCATCAGTCCGGCGGTAAAAGCAACTAAAAATTTCTTCATCATAAGTTGTTTGTTAAGTAATTAAAAGAGGTCAAATTTGACTATTTAAAATTATAATTCCAAGTTGTTTTGGTTACGAGAACCATTTTCGAAACATTTGGGTTTTGAATCCTCGCTGAAAAAATTTAAAACCCATTTCTGAACATTTTGTTTCGGACCGATTTAAAAATAGGCGATTCTTAACTTTGGTACATTAAATAAATGATAATAGAAAATTATGTTTTCAGTTTTGATAATTTTGAGATTTAAAAAAGCAGGGAAACCATGAACTTAAAAAACAAAATAGTTTTGGTAACTGGAGGTGCCAGTGGAATTGGGCTGGGAATTGCTAAAACGTTTATCCTCCAAGGGTGTAAAGTGGCAATTACTGATATAGACCAATTAAAGGGGAAACAATTTGCCCAATCATACCCGGAAGCCTTATTCATTAAGGCCGACATGAGTGAGGAAGATGACATCCTGGCTGCCTTTCAAAAAATTGATGCTGAATTCGATGTGCCCGATATATTAGTCAATAACGTGGGGATTTCCCGGTTTAAACCGCTATTGGAGATCACAACCAACGAATGGGACAAAATTCTGAACACCAATTTACGTTCGGCCTTTATTTGCTCCAGGGAGTTTGCCCGTAAGCATCCCGGCAACAGGTATGGCCGGATCATCAACATTTCATCTACCCGCCACCTGATGTCGGAACCAAACGGGGAGGCTTACGCGGCATCAAAAGGTGGATTGGTTTCATTAACCCATGCACTGGCTGCATCGTTACAAAGCCAAGGAATGACTGTGAATTGCATCAGCCCAGGATGGATTCATAATGGCAATCCGGCAGAATTGAACACCTCGGATCACATCCAGCACTTCGCAAAACGGGTAGGAGTTGCCGAAGATATTGCACGGATGTGCCTATTCCTCTGCCAACCTGAAAATGATTTTATCACGGGACAAAACTTTTACATAGATGGGGGTATGACTAAAAAAATGATTTATGAAGAAGAAAACTAAAACTTAAGATATGTACCAAAGAGACTTTATTTTAAGAATGATTGAAATGCTGGGCGAACTCATTGCCGGAATTTTAGGAAAGATAAAAAAGGGAGAGTATCAGCAAGCATCTATTGCGCTGGAAAATGCCTACTACAATTTCCTAAAGGAAGATGCCTCCTTTTTTCGAAACCTCAACAAAGAAGAACTTACTGAGAAGTTGCTGGTTGAGCACAATTACACGCATGGACATCTGGAAATGCTGGCAGAATTGTTTTGCGCAGAGGCAGAATTACTATTGGCCAAAGGAAATAGAAGCGGGAGCATTGCCTATTTTGAGAAAGCGCTGCTTTTGTTTGAATTCGTAAGTAAAGATTCCCGCTCATTTTCCTTGGACAAGCAATCGAAAATTCAAATCATAATGCAAAAAATTGCAGAAGCCAATAAACCCTCGCTTTAATTTGCAAACACAGCCCTTCCTGATTCATCAACCATCGGACTGAAAAACACGAAGGCCTGTTTTATTTGATCATTTAAAGTACCTTTGCAGCCAAATAAAAACAAAAACATGACTTTTGAAGATTTTAATTTAAGTGCCTCACTGCTCAGGGCTTTAAACGATACAGGTCTTACACGTCCAACCACCATTCAGGAAAAAGGGTTCCCGGTCATCATGTCGGGAGCCGATGTGGTAGGTATTGCACAAACCGGCACCGGGAAAACACTGGCCTATCTGTTGCCTTGCCTGCGCCTGTGGAAATTTTCAAAAGACCGTTTTCCTCAAATCCTGATATTGGTACCTACCCGTGAATTGGTGTTGCAGGTGGCTACCGAAACCGAAAAGCTGACCGCTTACATGAACGTTATTACCGTGGGGTTGCATGGTGGCGACAACATTAAAAAACAGGTGGAAATATTGGACAAAGGGCTCGATATTGTGGTGGCTACCCCTGGCCGCATGTTCGATTTAGTCATGAATGGTTCCTTGCGGTTAAAGTCGATCAAGCGCTTGGTAATTGACGAAGTGGACGAAATGTTAAACCTGGGTTTCAGGCATCAGCTCACCGCGATCCTCGATTTGCTGCCACCCAAGCGTCAAAACCTCATGTTCTCGGCCACGCTTACTCCCGATGTAGAAGAGTTAATCAATATTTTCTTCTACAATCCAAAAAAAATTGAAGCTGCTCCCGTGGGAACTCCCCTCGAAAACATCGTACAAATCGGGTATTCAGTACCAAACTTTTATACCAAAGTGAATTTGTTAAAATTCCTGCTTTCCGACCCTAAAGTTTTCAATAAAGTATTGGTATTTGTCTCAACCAAAAAGCTGGCCGACCAGGTATATGAAGCTATGGAGGATGCTTTTCCTAAAACTCTGGGAATCATCCACTCCAATAAAGCCCAAAACAACCGTTTTAATACCGTCAAAAAATTTGATCAAGGGGAATTCCGGATTTTGATTGCTACCGACATCATCGCCCGAGGCATCGACATTTCCGACATCAGCCACGTGATTAACTTTGACATTCCTGAAGAACCTGAAAATTACATCAACCGGATTGGGCGGACCGGCCGGATTGATAAAAATGGTACAGCCATTTCATTTATAGTTGAAAGCGATAGGGTACATTTTGAAAAGGCAGAAGCTTTCATGAAAAAAAACATTGCCTTGGGAACCATGCCTGAATCGGTTCCCATTTCCAAAATCCTTACCGACGATGAAATGCCTGTGGTACCAATGAAAGAAATAGCTGTAAAGCTCCCTAAAAAAGAAGATGCAGGTCCATCGTTCCACGAAAAAAAAGAAAAAAACAAAAAGGTAAATATGAAAATCACCCGTAAACAGAAAATGATGTTAAAATACGGGAAACCCAAAACCAGAGGCCAAAAAAGAAAATAAGCTCCTGCCCATGCTCCATTATATTAAAAAATTGATTGAACAGGGTGAGCATCAGCAACTCGACTTTAAGTTCGAAATCAGTGATGCAAAAAAAATAGCCCGTTCGTTGGTGGCTTTTGCCAACACCGACGGTGGCCGGTTATTGGTTGGGGTAAAAGATAACGGAGCCATTACCGGGGTGCGCTCCGACGAAGAAGTTTACATGATTGGCACTGCTGCCCACCTTTATTGCAAACCAGAAGTTCAATTTACGGCACAAAACCACCTTGTCGATGGCAAGGTAGTGGTGGAATGCGTGGTAGAACCCAGCAAACAAAAACCACATTTTGCACCCGATAAAGATAACCAATGGACGGCTTACATCCGTGTAAAGGATGAAAATATGGCTGCCAACAATGTAATGCTGCAAGTTTGGGAAAAACTGAACCAACCCGAAGGTGTTTACCTGAAATATACCGATGCCGAACAGATGTTGCTCGCTTATCTGGAGCATCACGGTAGGGTTTCGTTTATTAAAGCCAGCCGCATTGCCAAAACATCAAAAAATAAAACCGAAACCCTGCTGGCCAACCTCATTGCACTTGGCCTTATTGAGCCTGTGGTAGAAGATCATAAATTTCAATACCAACTAAAAAGCAAGGGAAATTTCACCTTTTAAAACTGAATTCATCAAATATCCGGAAACAAGGAAGACGTTTACAGAAAGTACGTTTTTATCAGCAAAAACCCTGGGTAATTAGAATAAAGAACAACTTTATCAATGATTTGTGGAATTCAGGATAATGCTTATTTTCGTTGCTAAATAATGCCATCATGAAGTTAACTGTTGTTATTGTCAACTACAATGTCAAATATTTTTTAGAACAATGCCTTCACTCGGTCTATAAGGCACTCCATCAAATAGAGGCTGAGGTTTTTGTGGTTGATAACAACTCTGTGGATGGTTCCTGCGCCATGGTGCGGCAAAAGTTTCCACAAGCTATTTTAATTGAAAACAAAGAGAACCTGGGTTTTTCCAAGGCAAACAACCAAGCCATCCGTTTGTCGAAAGGACAATATGTCCTTTTGTTGAATCCCGATACGGTGGTTGAAGAGGATACTTTTACCAAAGTAATTGATTTTATGGACACCCACCCAAAAGCAGGCGGTCTGGGAGTTAAAATGATTGACGGCAAGGGCATGTTTTTGCCTGAAAGCAAACGTGGATTGCCAACTCCAATGGTGGCGTTTTACAAAATATTTGGTCTGTCGCGTTTGTTTCCCCGTTCAAAAACTTTTGCAAGGTACCATTTGGGATATATGAGCAACCACGAAATTCATGAAATTGAAGTCCTGGCCGGCGCATTCATGTTCATGCGTAAAGAAACCCTGGATAAGGTTGGTTTATTGGATGAAGACTATTTCATGTATGGTGAGGACATTGACCTTTCATACCGGATTATCTTAGGTGGTTATAAAAATTATTATTTCCCTGAAACCACAATCATCCATTATAAAGGAGAAAGCACAAAAAAAGGGAGCATCAATTATGTGAAGGTGTTTTACAATGCCATGATCATCTTTGCCCGCAAACATTTTTCGACCAAGAATGCCCAACTGTTTTCATTTTTCATCAATCTGGCCATTTATTTCCGGGCCATTTTAGCAATCTTTAGCCGGGTTGTAAAAGCCATTTTACTCCCTTTGCTCGACTTCCTGGTGCTCTTTGCCGGATTTTTAGTGATTGCACCTCAGTGGGAAAACATCAAATTCCCCGAAGGCGGCCATTTCCCTATCGAATATTTTACCATCGCGGTGCCTGCATATATCTTCTTATGGATGCTAGCTATTTATTTGTCGGGGGGATACGATAAACCTGTTCAGGTTTCCAAGTTCTTACGTGGGCTGGTGGTCGGCACCGGAATCATCCTGATTGTTTATGCCCTTTTACCTGAGAACCTCCGTTTTTCGCGGGCAATGATTCTCATGGGAACTTTTTGGGGGTTCCTCTCGATGCTTGGCATCCGATTCATTTTTCATTTTGGAAAGATTACCGATTTCCGGCTCGATTTGGGGCAGCGCAACCGCATGGCACTGGTTGGTGAAGCCCGGGAGGCAGAACGGGTGTTGACCATCATTAAACAATCGGTTCCCCAGTTCGATTATCTGGGACTTATTGCCCCCAACGAACAAACCAGCAACGACAATTACATTGGGAACATCAGCCAATTGCCCGAGATTGTACAAGTAAACCGCATCAACGAATTGATATTTTGTGCCTCAAACATCCCCGCGCAACAGATTATCCGGGAAATGTTGCGGTTGGAAGGCTCCGGGGTTTCCTACAAAATTGCCCCTCCCGAAAGTGTTTCTATTATTGGCAGCAATTCCATCGACACGGCAGGCGATTTATACACCGTTGATTTTAACAACCTGACCAAACCCCATAACCTCCGTAAAAAGCGGATTTTTGATATTGCCGTCTCCCTGTTTTTATTAGTTCTTCTCCCCGTTTACCTGGTTTTAGTGACAAACCGGAGCCGATGGATCCGCAACCTGTTTTCGGTGTTATTTGGCATAAAAAGCTGGGTTGGGTTTTATTACCGATCCGATGTCAACACCTTGAACCTTCCGCATATTAAGAAAGGAATATTAAGCTGGGCCTTAGTGCATTCTGGGGCACACTCAGATGCCACAAAGATTGAAAACCTGAATCTACTTTACGCCAAGGATTATCGTTTAACAAACGACATATGGGTTTTATTAAAGGGCTTTCGGTACATCGGCAAAACATAACTTTGGGTCTATTGTTATAACCACGGATTTAAAACCCCATTCCTTAATCTGGGGTTATAAAAATGTAAACTAACAATGGGACAACTAAAAGTTATATTGCCATCAATGGGTGAGGGTATTTTTGAGGCCACCATTACCCAATGGCTGGTTCAGGAAGGCGCAACCATCAATGAGGACGACTCCCTGGCCGAAATTGCCACCGACAAAGTCGATTCTGAGATTCCTTCTCCCTCGGACGGTGTTTTATCAAAGATACTGGTTCCGGCAGGTGAGATTGCAAAAGTTGGTCAGGAGATTGCCATCATTTCGACTTCAGCAACCGAAGATGTTTCAACTGAAAAAATAAATACATTGGAACTAAAAGTCCAGGTGGAACCCAAAAAGGGAGAACCGGAAAAAGTTCTAAACCCCACCGTCGAAATTGAAGCAGGTCAGCCCAACATTCCACATAAATTAACCAATGGAAAGTTTTTATCTCCGTTGGTGCGCGCCATTGCCAGCAAAGAGGGGCTTAACCTTTCTGAACTTGAACTGATTTTGGGAACAGGCCTCGAAGGTAGAATTACCAAAGAAGATTTGTGGAAGTATTTAGATTCAAAAAAAGGCCAACCGCAACCAACCGCAACAAAAACAGTTGCCACGCCCAACGAAAGCATTGAAATTGTTGAGATGAACCGGTTACGGAAGCTCATTGCCGAGAACATGGTAAATTCAAAACGGACGTCACCCCATGTTACCTCATTTCATGAAGTGGATGTGACCAAAATGGTGGAGTGGCGCGAAACTAACAAAGACAGATTTCAGGAACAATACGGGCAGAAGCTCACCTACACACCCATTTTTGTAGATGCTGTAGTAAAGGCCATCCGGAAATATCCTATGATCAACATTTCTGTTGATGGAACAAAAATACTTGTTAAAAGGCAAATCAACGTTGGAATGGCCACCGCCCTTCCCGACGGAAATTTAATTGTACCCGTCATCCACCAGGCCGATACATTAAGCCTTCCTGGCCTGGCTGCCAGAGTAAATGATTTGGCCAACCGGGCCCGGAACAAACAACTCCAACCCACCGAAATCCAGGGTAGCACCTTTACCATTACCAACGTAGGGACTTTCGGAAACCTCTCGGGAACACCCATCATCAATCAGCCCGAAGTTGCCATTTTAGCTATTGGTGCTATAAAAAAACGCCCAGCCGTGATTGAAACCCCCCAAGGTGATTTTATCGGCATCCGGCATCTGATGGTTTTATCCCTGTCGTACGACCACCGGGTAGTTGATGGCTCCCTTGGCGGAATGTTTTTGAAACAGGTGGCCGATAATCTGGAAGCATTTCATGGAGCAAGTTGGCTTTAAAAGATAAGAGCCTAATTCATGTTCAAAAAGAATTGAGTGCACTCGATTTTCTTCTCCAATCCTCATGTTCGGATTTAAGAGAATCATCAAGAAATTCCCAATTCACCTTAAAAAACTTCAGGCAAACACCTGACTTAATTTGGGATTATACACTTAAACGGATTTCTTTTGAGATAAATTTACACAAAAGCAAAGGTTCCTATTTTCTAAATTATTAATCTATTGATACATATATATTTTGTTTGTTGAATGGTAATTTATTAAATTGCTCCTGATTTCAGAGAATGATTAATTGGAACATACATGACAAGAAATTACTTTTTGACCGCCCTCTTTGCCTTACTACTGTTCGCGAATGTGACCCAATCGCAAACTTCATCAGAAGTTTACATTCAGGCTGAGGATCTTTTAGAAGATGGCAACTATTACAAAGCACTCGATATTTATCAAAAGTTATTGAATGAATCGCCCAATAACGCCAACCTGAACTTTAAAGTGGGTTTTTGTTATTTGAACACCGCTACCGACAAATCCAAGGCCATCCCATATCTGGAATTTGCCTCAAATAATTTGAACGAAAACTATAAAACCGGCGATTTTAACGAACAGGGAGCCCCCATTGAAACCCTTTTCTTTTTAGGTAGGGCCTACCATGTGAATTACAGGATTGATGATGCCGAACGCATTTTATTCCAACTCAAAAACCAAGCAGTTACTACTGATCAAACCTTTATAGAGAGCATCAACCATGAACTTACTTCTTGTCAGGCAGCACGGCTGCTGATGAAATCACCGGTTGAGATGCGCGTGTCCAACTTAGGTAGAAATGTGAACAGCATTTATACTGAACATAGCCCGGTAATTTCAGGTGATGAAAGCCTGCTTGTGTTTACCTCAAAGCGTGAATGGAACACGGGCGGCATGAGAACCGACGACGGCCAGTATTTTGAGGATATCTATTTGTGCAGCTTCGATGGAAAAGATTATACCAAGGCGCAAAAAATCAGTGAAAATATAAATACTACAGGACACGAAGCTTCCATAGGCCTGTCGTTCGACGGAACCAAACTTTTTATTTACAAAGATGACAATGGAGATGGAAACATTTATGTAAGCACCCGAAAAGGCGCTGAATGGCAAATCCCAGAGATGTTGCCCGAGGTAATCAATAGCAAATACCGTGAAACACACGCCTCCATGTCTTTTAATCAGGAGGAAATTTATTTTACCTCCGACCGCAAAGGAGGATACGGTGGATTGGATATTTACCGGGTACGGAAATTACCCAACGGCAAATGGAGCAAAGCACAGAATCTGGGTCCCGAAATCAATACCAAATACGACGAAGAAGGGCCATACCTCCACCCAGACGGCACCTCACTGTTTTTTGCCTCACAAGGGCACAATACCATGGGCGGTTTCGATATTTTTGTCAGTTATATTGATGAAAACGAGAAATGGGGCACACCTCAAAATATCGGGTACCCCATCAATACCCCCGATGACGATGTTTATTATGTCCCATCGGTGGATGGCCGCCGTGCGTATTATTCTTCGTATGCCAACAACAGCATTGGCAGCTACGACATTTTCCGGATCGATCTATCCGAATCACATGTACGGAACCAAACGGTTATTGCAGGCATTGCTCGGAGCAGCACAGGAGTCCTCCTTAAGGACCCTGTTATTACCTTGAATAATTTTGACGATGAACTGGTTGGTATTTATACACCTGATCCTGAAACGGGAAAATTTCTTTTCATTTTGCCTCGTGGGCAGCAATTTAGTGCATTATTTGAATCCTCTAACTTTGCCCCATTTACTATTAAAGTTGCAGTACCGGAATATTCATACGACCAGTCGAAACAGGTAGTTGCCTTCAACGACATTATTACACCGTTAACAGACGGTTCGCCATCTTTAGCCTCGGAAAACCCTTTGATTCCCAATCAAAATAAGGATGCCAACGAACCAAAGATAAATATCAACAACAATGAATTGGCCTTAACAAACGGGGCAACCGAGGCAAATTCAAACATAGAATCGGGGACGGTTTTTAAATCAACACATCAGGAACTATTGATAGCCGCCGAGTTAACCAACTTTGCCAAACCTGCTGCTGAAGGGAACACCTCTGAAGACACCAACATTGCATCCTCACAAGCTGGAGAACCCGAATACGATGCTGATGAAATTAAAATATCAAAAAACGAAAGTTTACCCAGAGATGTTGCAACTGAGGATGCCCACCGCGACCACGAAAATATCGTTTGGTGGCTCATTATTGGTGGGGTGCTGATGAGCTTGGGAGCATACTGGACGTATAAAAAGAAAAGAAGCGAAAACTAATATTATAAAAATACCATAGGTGAGCCAATAGGTTTATTCTAATCTCAAAATTGAAACATCATGCTAAAAGGGAGTTTATTTATTTTTGTTTTTTTCATAGCTTTTGGGGCTCAGGCCCAGGATGAAAAGAAAATCAAGCAGTTGTATAAAGATGCCGAAATGCACTTTCTTTACGAAGAGTACGATTTGGCTCTTCCTATTTATTTAGAGATAATAGGTGAAGGTTGGGAAAACGCTAATATATACAACAGTATCGGCATGTGCTACCTCAACGCTCTTGGACAGGAAACTCAAGCCATTCCCTATCTTGAAAAAGCTGTGACAAACATAACCTCAAATTACAAAGAGGGAAACTATAAGGAAGATAAAGCTCCTCAGGAAGCCCTGTTCTATTTAGCCAAAGCTTACCGGATTACAGGCCAATTCGATAAATCTATTCAGACCTACAAACAGTTTCAGGAATATATTGGTGTCAACGATGTGTATCTCATCGATTTTGTTAATCTCCAGATAAAATCGTGCGAAACCGCGAAAAACATGATGGCCAGTCCCATTCATTTTATCGAAACCGAAATACCTTTTAAAGAAGAGGGCGAAAATTACTTTCCTGCAATTTCAGGCGACGGTAAAACTATGGCTTTTACGGCTTATCAGGAAATTAAAGACAATTCGGCTGGCGACGGTTTTTTTGAAATTATTTATTATTCCACCTCCGATGGTCATGAATGGAAACGGCCTAAAGATATCTCGCAAGATCTGGCATCCGACGGCTATTTTTCCACCTCAAGCATGTCCTACAAAGGTGATATGCTTATCTTGTATGGCGATGATTACGGAAACGGGAATCTTTATTTTTCCACCAAAGAAGGTTCGGGATGGGCTCCCATGCAACGGTTCCCCAAACAAATCAGTTCCAAATTCAACGAAACCCATGGCAGTTTAACAAAAGATGGTACCGTTTTGTACTTTGTAAGCGACCGTCCCGGAGGAATCGGTGGAAAAGATATTTATAAATGCCTCATGGACAGCAAAGGCCGATGGGGTGTACCTGAGAACCTTGGCAATGTTATCAACACCGAGTTTGAAGAAGAAACTCCTTTTTTGGCAGAAGATGGGCAAACGCTGTATTTTGCCTCCGAAGCCCACAACAGCATGGGAGGTTATGATATTTTTAAGTCAGTGATGAATGAAAATGGAAGCTGGTCGGAGCCGCAAAACCTGGGATACCCCATCAATACAGCTGCCGATGATATTTTCTACGTTCCTTCCGGTGACGGGACTGTCGCTTATATGGCCAGGTATCCCGCGGGAGCAAGTAAAAAAAAGGTGTTCGAAATTGAATACCCGCAAACAGAACGTGTGATTGAGGTGGTGGCCGAAAATATTCCAGTACCCGATGAAACATTAACCCAGGAAAAGCCTTCAGGAACCGGAACCACAAATGCAGCAAATACCGAAACACCTGTCACAGAGTCTGTTGTTACCCAACCCGAAGTAAAAACCATTGTCGTACCTTCGGAATACGAACTGAAAGGCCGTGTCTCGCTCCAGGATAACAAAGACCTGGATGCTTCATTCTATATCCACGTAGCAAAAGATGATGGAGAGGTGATTGCTGCACTCAGCCCAAATATAAGCACCGGGGAATTCAGGACCAAATTGAAACATGGTTCTTATAAAGTGAAGGCATTTGGAGAAGGCTATGAACCCGCCGAAAAAATGATTTTTATCAGTAACGATCAGCAATCGGCCGAAGTGCTCACCTTCCTGCAAATGGTACCAAAAGCTGTTAGTAGCGGTGAATACGTGACCATTAAAAGCATCCTCTTCGATTACAACAGCAACCAGCTAAATCGCGAATCGAAAATTGAGATTGAGAAATTGGCATTGCTGATGCAAAAAAATCCTTCGCTGTATGTTGAAGTGGCCGGGAATACCGATTCGCACGGAACCGACGAATATAACCGGGGTTTGTCGCTCCAACGGGCACGCGCTGTGGTCGATTACATCAATGATAAAGGAATTACCGACAGCCGCTTTGTGGCTAAAGCCATGGGAAAAGACAACTTTATTGCCATAAACGAAAACCCCGATGGCAGCGATAATCCCGAAGGCCGCAGACTCAACCGCCGGGTTGATATTAAAATTGTGAACTCCAACAACGATAAGGTAAATATCGAAGGTATTTATGTGCCCGACGAACTGAAATACAAAGACCAACTGACCTTTACCATCTTCCTGATGCAAACCGATAAACCATTGGAACCAAGATATTTCAGTAAGTCAGGCGAAACCATCAACAATGTCTGGATGTTCCAGACCGAAGGTGGGTACCTTTACACCGTTGGCAAGTTCAACCAAAAATCGGACGCGTTGACCCTGATGAACGTAGTGGTTGATGCGGGTTTCCCCGATGCGCGGGTAATCAGCAACCTCGATTATAACCAGTTGGTGCAAAAAAGTACCAACTTCTACAAATCGAAGATGGCCGATACCGACAAAAATGTATATACCATTCAGCTTTTTGCCTTGAAGAACCCTACTGATCAGGTAAAAACAAGGGGTTTGAAAGATATTGAAAAAATTGTGGGTTCCGATGGATATACCCGGTACATCTGGGGCGAATTTATGGGAAAAACATCGGCCCGTCAGGCACTGAGCGATGTGATTCAGCTCGGGTTTTACGATGCCTTTATTGTCGATATCAACAGGTTTAGGCAATAAACTATGGATTTGTTGAGCGATGGACGGCTTCTGCTCCGGGCTTTGGAACCCGAGGATTTGGATTTTTTATATGCCTGCGAAAACAATACTCAAATCTGGCAGGTGAGCCATACGTTGGTTCCCTATTCGCGGTACGTGTTAAAGCAATATCTGGCCAATGCCCACCTCGACATTTATACTGCCAAGCAGTTGCGGTTGCTCATGGTCCCGGTGAACAATCCTAAAAATCCCATCGGCGCGCTGGACCTGTTCGATTTCGATCCGTACCACTCGCGCGCGGGTTTGGGCATTCTTATTCACCGCGATCAGGATCGGCAACAAGGATATGCAACCTCGGCATTGCAACTAATCACCAGTTACTCTTTTTCGCATTTGCACCTGCACCAGCTTTATGCCAATATCGGAGCCTCTAATATCCAAAGTATCCGCCTTTTCGAGAAAAATGGCTTTACCCTTACCGGCACAAAAAAAGATTGGCTGAAGCGGGAAACAGGTTGGGAGGATGAGTTAATGTATCAATTAATCCATTAGAGCAAAGTTGTGGGAATATTCCTATTCCGTAGGCCATAGGAAAGATTCTTTGGAAACCTGAAAATGGCCACAATATCTTTTACGGTTTAGCATTACACAAATGAAATAAGAATGCAAAATGTTGCAGCCCTTGTGAAAATTGAGATACAAAACGCAACTGAAATTTGGATCCGGATATCTGGAAACAATTTCTCTTTTGTTTTCGTTTTTTTGTGGTGAAACGATAACCCAAAATTTACACTCTGGTCTCCGGCATTCCAACTCGGCACTTCAAAAAAAGATTTTTTCTCAATACTTGATACCTTTTACTTAATTGCTACCACTCCATTCCTGATGCAATCGCGCAAGAAATCGGCCACCACAAAGGTGCTGCCTCCGATAAAGATTAAATCCTGCGTATCTGCATTTTTCAGAGCAGCAGTAAAAGCGGCAGCTACCGTTGGGTGACATTCTCCTAACAAAAAATGATGGGCGGCTTCAGTCAACAGAGCCTCTTCGGGCAATGCCCTTGGAATGCTTGCTTTGGTAAAATAATACTGAGCGGTTTTGGGCATCAATGATAATACTGCATGGGGATCTTTATCATTCACCATTCCAAACACCACATGTAACTTGTTGTAGCTCTCCTGACCGATTTGCTCCAGAACTAAACGGATGCCTTCCGTATTATGCCCCGTATCGCAAACCACTTTGGGGTTAAAATGAACCACCTGCCACCGTCCTTGCAACCCGGTATTTGAAATTACTTTCGAAAGACCAGCCACTAAAGCTGCTTTGGGAATATTCAATTGGGGGATCAAAAGCTGCATGGAAGCCATCACTGTTAACAGGTTCTTCTTTTGATAAATTCCATGTAAATCTAACTCCAGTTCATACGTAGTGCCGCTCTGTTCGTTTTTAACACTCATGTGCTGGTAACCTGTAGTATAATTATGTTTCCGGATGGTAAACCTACGTTCCGCAAAGCAGATGGGCGACTCATTGCCTATGGCTTTTTGCTCAAATACCTCTTTGGTTTCAGGATGAAGCTCTCCAACAATCACTGGTACATGCCGCTTGATGATACCCGCCTTTTCCGTTGCAATTTCAGGTAAAGTGCTTCCTAGAAACTGTGTGTGGTCGTAACCAATATTTGTAATAATGGAAAGCATGGGTGTGATAATATTTGTCGAATCGAGCCTCCCTCCCATCCCAACTTCAATCACAGCTACATCTACTTGTTGATGGGCAAAATAATCGAAGGCCATGGCTACGGTTAATTCAAAAAAAGAAGGTTTTAATTTCAAAATTATTTCTTGATGATGGGCTACAAAATCCACCACCTCGGTTTCATGTATCATCTGCCCATTGATTTTGATGCGCTCGCGAAAGTCAATCAGGTGTGGTGAGGTGTAAAGCCCCGTCTTTAGTCCTGCTTCCTGCAAAACCGAGGCTATCATGTGCGAAACCGATCCTTTCCCATTGGTTCCGGCCACGTGGATGGTTTTGAATTTCTGATGCGGGTGTTTGAAGTATGCATCCAGTGCCAGCGTGTTATCCAGATTGGCTTTATAGGCCACCTTGCCGTCGCGCTGGTACATGGGCAATTGCGAAAACAAAAAATCAAGTGTCTGCTGATAATCCATACAAAATGAGTTTTAACAAATGTAACAATTCAAACAGAAACGAAAATTCCTCCTATTGTTTAAATATTCATTTTTCGTGCAAAATTGCTTTTCCTTTTTAGTAACTTTCGTTTATCAAATTCAACCTTTAAAAAAGAGATTATGAAAAAATCGACTTCCAAGCTTTTTGTCCTCGACACCAACGTATTACTTCACGATTATAGCTGTATATACCATTTCCAGGATAATGACATTGTAATCCCCATTGTTTCGCTCGAAGAACTGGATCATTTTAAAAAGGGAAACGACCAGATTAACTTCAATGCCCGCGAATTTACCCGCGAATTGGATGGATTGATTGGTGCAGAATTCCCGGTAGATGGCATTCCTTTAGGAGCTGGGCGCGGAAGGCTCTTTCTGGAGACCGGCAAACCCTTCTCAAAGGAAATACAGGAATCGTTTACCGAACAAACTCCCGACCACCGCATCCTTGCCATTGCCGAATACCTGAAAAATAAATATGTGAAGCGAAAGGTCATTCTGGTAACCAAGGATATCAACCTGCGGGTGAAAGCCAAATCGCTGGGCATCATGTCTGAGGATTACACCACCGATAAGGTTCAAAACATTGAAGCCATTCATAAGGGAATTGAAACGGTTGAAAATGTGGATTCCGAGATTATTAACCGTCTGTATCAGGAGTTTGAAGGTCTGCCTGAAAACGATCTGAACCTTGGCCAGAAACTTTCGCCGCATCAATACATCATTCTAAAAAGCAATGGTAAAAGTGCATTGGCCCATTACGATCCTTTCCAGAAGTTGGTAAACCGGGTGGAAAAGAAACGGATATACGGGATTGAACCCCGGAACGCGGAACAGACTTTCTCGTTGGATGCTTTGATGCGACCCGAGATTTCACTCATTTCGTTAACAGGTAAAGCCGGAACTGGTAAAACCTTATTGGCATTGGCTGCCGCTCTGCAACAACAACACATGTATGATCAGATATTTTTGGCGCGCCCCATTGTAGCACTGGCTAACCGCGATTTGGGTTTCTTACCTGGCGATGTAAACGAAAAAATCGGCCCCTACATGCTTCCCCTTTTTGACAACCTGGGTGTGATTAAACATCAATTTAACGCCAATAGCAAAGAGGTGTTGCGCATTGAAGAGATGCTAAAAGATGAAAAACTGTTGATTACCCCGTTGGCCTACATCCGTGGCAGGAGCTTATCGAATGTGTTTTTTATTGTAGACGAGGCTCAGAACCTGACCCCGCACGAAATTAAAACCATCATAACCCGTGCCGGCGAAGGAACCAAAATTGTTTTTACCGGCGATATCCATCAAATTGATTCCCCTTATTTGGATACCACCTCAAACGGTTTGAGTTACATGACTGACCGGATGAAAGGACAGGAATTATTTGCCCATGTAAACTTAGTGAAAGGCGAACGGAGCACTTTGGCTGAATTGGCCAGCGATATGCTGTAATTTTTTCGAACAAGTTGAACGATGAAATCATGAAAAAGAATTTGTATTTCATTTATGGGTTAATGATTCTGACACTGGCATCCAGTTGTCAGGAATCGGAACCACAAACAGAAACCCCGCCCGGAACTCCTACCGGGGTTTATCTTTCGCATTCTGCTTGCCAAACCCGTAAGGCAGGCTCATTGAGCGAAGACAACAGCAAGGAATGTCTGGTTTTTACCTACCGTCCCGATGTGAAAGTGCTGGAACTAACCCACAAAAATGCAGGGTTCAATTGCTGCCCCGATTCCATTTATTGCGATTTTGATTTCTCGGGGGACACCCTCATTATTTCCGAAACCGAAGAAAGCGCGTTATGCAATTGTTTGTGCCTTTTCGATTTGACATTGAGGCTTGAAAATGTCGCCCCCAACAATTGGTTCATTCAGGTGCAGGAACCCTATTTGGAACCAACGGAGTATTTGCAGGGAGCCATTGATTTGAATGAGCAACCGGAAGGGGAACTATGTGCCACCCGCGATAATTACCCCTGGGGAAATTATTAACGGATGCGGCGTTATAAAAAGGATTTCAGTAAAAATGTAACCCAGCCGATGGCTTATGACACATTGTTGGTGTGATTTATCTCTCGGTATTCAAAAAAAATTCATGGGGCAAAGTTTCTATCTTGGCGATGGCAAAACAGGCATGGCTCGTAGAATTGGTTGGGATGAACCTTGTTTGACATTAACTTGTAGTCCGGCACAAAAGCAAACTGAAAGATGCCATCCAGAAAAAGCCCGGCCGTTTACAGTCAGAGAATATGCCCGAATTCAAACATTCCTGATGATTGGGAATTTATGGGTTCATTGGCACAGCAATATAAGCAAATTTCGGTTACATTGCCAGTGAATATGGGAATTGAATTCGGGTATTCAATTGTGAACTTTTTAAATCAACATTATCGATTAATTCAAAGAAAATGAAAAATTTACCCACACGGAATGAGTTAATGACCCCAACAATTGAAGCAATTAAAAAACTTGGAGGTTCAGCCAATACCGATGAAATTTATGAGAAAATTGTTGAAGACTTGCATCTGAGTGATACTCTTTTGGAAGTAATTAACGGTAAAACCGGCCAATCAGAATTGCAATATAACTTAGCCTGGGTCAGGACTGTTTTAAAAAATAAAGGCATATTGGCAAAAGGAGGAAAAGGGATTTGGGTTCTAAATGGTGAAAGTTCAATTAATGTTGTGGATGAAATTAGTCCAAAAATTAAAAAAGTCGAAGACCAAGATGCAGAAGAAGAAGTTGCAGAATCCGAAAATTGGAAAAAGGAGGTGATTGAAATTATCACTGAACAATTAACGCCCAGTGCTTTTGAGCGACTTATTCAGAGGATTTTAAGAGAAAAGGGATTCTCTCAGGTTGAAGTAATTGGAAAAACTGGTGACGGGGGAATTGACGGAAAAGGTATTGCAAAAATCAATGGAATTCTAAGTTTCCATATCATATTCCAATGCAAAAGATATAAAGGCAAAGTTTCTTCCAGTGAAATAAGAGATTTTAGAGGAGCTATGGTCGGAAGAACTGACAAGGGACTTTTCATTACAACTGGCACATTTACAAGGGATGCCATTCGAGAAGCAAATAGAGATGGTGCGCCTGCAATTGATTTGATGGATGGTGATAAAATTGCTGAAAAATTAAAAGAACTTAATTTAGGAGTTGATATTGAATTAAGAGAACATATTACAATAAATAAAAATTGGTTTGATTCTTTTTAATTAATCATGATTTAATTTTTTCAACATAAAAAGCTTCATTTAATGTTGGTTTAATGTGACGAATTTGAAAATTGTCTTGTTTTCGAGTAGCTTCACTTGAATCATCAAAGCCTCCAGAAACATATAGTTCAGTAAAATTCCGTGCATCATCTTCATTATCTGCTTCTATTTGCACTATGTATTCTCTTGATAAGTAAACAGTGAATTTATTCATTTTTGTTTTATTAAACTATTTCAATTTCAAACAGAAAAAACTTTGTAATGTTGAAAGAAAGCATCACTTTGCCCAGAAAGCAAAGCATAAAATTGGTCTCCTGAAATCTTAAAAACCCTGGAATGGCTATATTCTTTTCCATTAATCTCACCTTTCCATAGTTCGTTAAAACTACCTTTTGCTAATATTTGTACCCAGTAACATTTTGCTTTTTTGTATGTATCGGCGTAACGGGCCAATTTTTGAAACAATGCTTCCGCAGAGCTACTGTTCATTGTATTATGCTTGTTTTTTATATCAGCAAATAAGGTGTCGTCTTTAGCTTTAATATCAAAACCGCTCAAAATACCTACTTCAAAACCTTTAATCCCTCCTAATATTTGTTCATGAAAAGTTCCAATAGAATTGTTTATCGACTTATCAATTTGCCGAAGAATTTCAGTTTGAATAAGGCTTTCCTCATCAATATCATTGAATTTTGAATCAAAAGTCAACTTTATTGTATCAACTTTATTGCTGTAAAAACTACTTTTAGAAATGTTGTTTTTCGCTTTTAAATATGCCTTATGCAGATTGTCTATGCAATATAACAGATGTGCATCTGAAATAAAATTTACATATTTGTTTTTCATCAACTCATTTAATTTTTATTTATCATAGCGAATATAACTTTTTTTAGTCTATTTGCACTAATTTAACAAATTGATTTGAATGAGCAACCGGAAGGGGAACTATGTGCCACCCGCGATAATTACCCCTGGGGAAATTATTAACAGATGCGGCGTTATAAAAAGGATTTCAGTAAAAATGTAACCCAGCCGATGGCTTTAGATAATACTTTTGCCCATTGGATAGAACCAGATTAAAACCAGTACATGAAAAATTCACTTTCCGTAATTTTCCTTTTAGGAACAATGCTGATTCCGGGCTTCAACCATCTGGTGTATGGCCAAAGTATAAACATTGAATTCCGGGCTTATTCACCCGGATTACCCGATGACAGCACCATTTACATCACCGGTAGTTTGCCTCAATTGGGGAATTGGGACCCATCCAGAGTTCCGATGAAAAATACCGGGAACCATGTGTGGTCTTTAATGCTGGAAGTAAAAAATCCCATTTCGTTTGAATACAAATACACTCTTGGCGATTGGTCGAAAGAGGGAGCTGATGCACTTGGGAATCCGTTATCAAACTTTGTGTACCAAAGTACCCCAGATAACATGGTAAACGACACCATTCCTTACTGGACTAAACCTGGAACACGTAAAATTACAGGTCAGATAACTGGCAAAGTAACTTATCACCGCCAAGTAACAGGATTCGGATTGGAACCCCGCGACTTGATCGTCTGGCTCCCTCCTACCTATAATGAATCCAGCTTACAGCGTTTCCCGGTTTTATACATGCACGATGGGCAAAATATTTTCGATCCGTCCACCAGCTCTTTTGGCCCCGATTGGCAGATTGACGAAACCTGCGACAGCATGATCCGGAATAAACTCATGGAACCGATCATTGTTGTGGGAATATACAACACTGGCGAACGGATGCACGAATACACCCCCAACGACACCTCCGCGCGTTACATGCAGTTGGTGACCGAAACCATCAAACCCCTCATTGATAAAGAATACCGCACCTTGAGCGACCGTGAACATACCTTTGTCGGAGGTTCTTCGGCGGGCGGTATCATCTCTTTCGTGCTTTGTTGGGAATACCCACAGGTGTTTTCAAAAGCCATTTGCATGTCGCCAGCCTTTAAAATCGGCAACATTGATTATGTGAAAACCGTGGATGCCTTTACCGGAGCAAAGAAACCACTGTTCTTTTATATCGACAATGGGGGCATTGATTTAGAAGCCGCGCTACAACCTGGGATTGACGACATGTTACATGCACTAAATTTAAAAGGCTACCAAAAGGATATAGATTATTACTGGCAAGCATTTCCGGAAGCTTCACACAATGAAGCAGCCTGGGCTAAGCGCTTTCCAGCCGCCATTCAATGGATTGTAAATGGGAAAAACTAAACCTTCGGGATTCTCAATTCAAAAGTAGTTCCTTGTCCCAAAACAGAACTCACCTGAACTTCAATCCCATGGTAATCGCAGATTTTTTTTGCCAAAGCCAGGCCCAGGCCAAAGCTGTCCTTTCCAGCCTTGAATTTTCTGAATCGGGTAAAAATATAGGGTAGGTTTTCGGGTTCAATTCCCTGGCCTGAATCCACAATCCGCAACATGTATGAAGTTTCTGTTTGGGACGATTCAATACGGATACGCCCCGTTTCAGTGTATTTCAAGGCATTATTTACCAGATTGTAGAACATGTTGAAGATTAGTTCTGCATTTCCGGTGATGGTCATTTCCGGAACACGGAAGTCCTCCTCAAGTTGCAAACCTTTAGCAGTAATGAGGTCTTCCAATTCACGGACTACATTTTTCAGTACCCCAACCACCTCAACCTGTTCTTTCAATAGGTATTCTTCGTTTTCAATCCGAGAAAGCATAAGCAGGGTCCGGATCATTTTAGTTAAACGTCCCAAAGTCTGCTTCGATTCATACACCTTTAGCATGTCCTCTTCGCTCAGATTGCCTTCCATAATGATGTTGTCGAGTTTGCTTTTAATAATGCTGATAGGTGTAAAAAGCTCATGCGACACATTACTGATGTATTCCCGTTCGTTATTAAAAGTCTCTTCAATCTTGCGCATTAGGTTGTGGATGGTCTCTTCCAAATAAATAAAATCGTAGGTATTGGTTTTTGTTACCTGATACAAAAAGTCTGAAGGATGTTTGGTCTTTCTGAGTTTATCAATGATGATATCGAAGGGGCGCAAAAAATACTGGATGATTGAAAACTCAATCAAGATGGTGATGGTCAATAAAATGAGCATAAATAAAATGGCAAAACGCTGCATCTGTTTTTTAATAACCACAATGGTCTCAATGCTCCGCCCAATCTCTATCAGGTAATTCTGTTCCTCAATTTGGATGGAATAACTTAGCACCCGGTAATCTACCATTACCTCTTCAATAATCCGTTGTGAATAAGCAATCTGATTAATTAACGTGTCCTGATTCAGGTTCTCAATAGAGATGTATTCCTCTTTTAAAATGTTATAACTGCCAAAAGCCTGAAAATCGGCATCGGCATTAATAAAACTCCCGATACCAAGGCTATCGACCAGAACAAGTACCTGATCGAGTTTCTTTACCAAATCTTCATCGGTACCTTTCAGAGTAATGCGATCAACCACCCTGGGGATGGAAAAAACCAGCAACAGAATAATGAGTGCTTTCGATAAAGCATTTACCAATACCAGTTGGCTCTTTAGTTTTATAGGGCGCTTTTTCATTGGGGTGCTTCAAATTTATATCCCACACCACGGATGGTCCTTATCCAATTCGATTCATCGAAAGGTAACATCTTTTTCCGGATGTTTTTAATATGCACATCAATATAGTTCGAATCGAAATCATCCTCAAAAAAAGCTCCCCAGATATGCTCCGTCAATTGCATCCGGTCCAACACCCGGTTTTTGTTCATCACCAGATAGCTCAAAAGGTCATACTCCTTTTTGGTTAAATCGATGAACGTGTCTTTAAATTGAAAACTCCGGGCTTTTGTATCGATGGAAAAACCACCAAACTCAATTAAAAACTGGTTGTGCCCAAATTTGCGACGGGTTATGGCTTGCAAACGCAGGTGGAGCTCAATCAACGAAAAAGGTTTGGGCAAATAATCATCGGCACCCAGGTTGAAGCCGCTTACTTTGTCGGCCAACTCGCCACGGGCGGTAATAATGATAATGTAGGCATCGGCATTGTGCTGGTGGATTTCAGGAATCAAATCCAATCCATTTGCATCGGGCAACCCAATATCCAATAATATAAAATCATACGGGTTCACTGCAATAAATTCTGAGGCTTTTGCACCATTGAAAGCCAAATCGCAGTTGTAATGTTCTTTTTCCAGGAAATGCTGCATCTCGCGTGCCAAACTCCGTTCATCTTCAACAATTAAAACCCGCATAACAAAAACATTTAAAGATTAATCATGTATGAAAGCGAAACCAAAACGGACGACTGCTCATCCCATGTCAGTTTTTTATATTTATCGGATGGAATGGAATACATGTAAGAGGTTGAAATGGTGAAATTGCCCACAGAATAGCTCAACGGTACCATAAAATCAAAACTTTGCAGGCTCATAGTCTTGGTAGGAAAACCCAAACGTTCAGTCAGATACCGTTCCAGGATTCTTTGCTTCCATGGTCCAAGGTTGTCGTACAACCAATAATCGGTACTAAATGTAGCCGACATGTTTGGGAAAAAAGTGAAATAATCATCCTCAAAAACCAAATCATCAAAACCGAGGTAATAACCCAGGCTCGGGGTTACAAAGTAATTGTTTGAAATTCCTAAAAGTGCATTTCCATCTACACCCACGGTTAATCCCTTAACGGAATAACTTACCGAAGCCCCCACCGCGTGTTGGTACTGGATCCCGCGCAAAAGAGTGTCCCCGTTATAATAATGGTAAGTATATTGGGCCGAAACATCTAAACCAAAGCCGAAACTTTTAAGAAAACCCAAAGAGGCATCCAAGTCATAGGATCGGGTTGAGGCATTCATGTAATACGAGGGCATAAGACTCACAAACAGGCCCGATTTGTGGCAAAACGATACATCCGTGAGTAAGGTGGCTACAGCCGAGTCCTTTAACTGAGAATTGGAAAGGTTGTTATTGGTATAACCTTCATCAACAATAAAATAACTGAAATCTTCCTGTTCTTCATTTTCAACAGACAAAGAATCAACCTTTGTTTCCTGTGCTTTTAAAGACAAGAAGGAAAAAACTGTGAACAAAAAAGAAATTAAAATTAAATGGTGGTTGGCAAAATCGTTTTTAGGCATAAATATTATTGATTAATCCGACGCCTGATAGCTTTCCGGCGCTCTTGTGCCTGAACAGCTCTTTGTTGTTTTAGCTGTGCTTTTTTAACCTGTTTTTGTTGCTGTGCTTTCTTAATCTGAGCCACATTTTGGGAAGCTTTAGGAACCTCTTTTACCGTAGTTTGGGCTCCTTCTTTCTTCTCTGCCCCCTGCGTTTTAGGCTTTTCCTGTCCAAAAGTTATCAGGGTTCCCAGTATGAATCCAAATATCAGTACCAACCTTTTCATATTCTTTCTATTTTACCTTGCACGAAGATTATTTTTGATATCCCCAATCCCCGATCAAACAAAAATAGATAAGAAAAATGAAGATTTGATGAAGAATTTACAAATACTTCGCCAACCTGCATTGTAACCCATACCTACGAATTGATTCGTGGCCTCCACAGAAGCAATAAACTATTTTGTATAAAAATCGATGACCCGGCTAATGGATCGGGAGCAAACTGGGCAAAATGCTTTTGGGGCGTTCGACTTCATCCTGCAGTCTTGAAAAGGGCTGTAGATTCCTTTATCAGTATAACCTCCGCCTTCATACACACCCACGGAATCCTGTAATTCATACGCCCTTTCGGTAGGTATGTTCATCGAAGGAGCTACCATATCTTCCCATTTGGTTTCAAAAGCAACTAACGTAGTGATATTAGGCTCCCAGGGTTCAGTGGTCAGGTTATAAAAACCTTCATAAGCCACTCCTGATTCATAATATTCATCAGCCAAGCCAGCAAAACCGTGCCCAAACTCATGAATGGCTACTTTTAACGATAGCGGATGATCTGCCGTACTGGCAGAATAATAATTATAAAAACCGCCTCCACCATATTCTGCAGAATTTATCACCACAAACAATTGATCGTAAGGTACAACGGCAGCCAAATCATTCATGGTCTTTAAATCGCCTGTGGTAAGGTATCGGGGAGTATCAAAGGTATAAAACATGGAATTCAATACCGTGTTTTTATAGATGTGCTCCCCGGGAATATCCGTTCCCGATTCCAACGATGCCGACTCCACGGCATACACATTAAACTGATCGCGGTAGGTGTCAAAAGGAGGAATGGTACAAATATAGTCCCAAATCCTTTTCACATCGCCCCGGAATTTCTTCATTTCATCCTTGGTGTATCCTTCAGCTAAAAAAGCAATATCAATCTTGTGTACATAGTCATTGCCTCCCTGAACAACCGTGTAGTCAATAGCCAAGGGTTTTTCGTCAATAATGAAATAATCCGTTGGGTTGATGTACATTTCCTTAACGGCATAAAATTTTCCGTCCTTATAAGCCCGTTTCTCCAATACATACCTGATGGTTTTAATTGGATAGGGAATCAGGTTGACATGGTAATAGCTTTCCTTTTGCACTTTAGCTTCTGCAGTGGTCTGCCATTCGTTAAACAAGCTGCAAAAGCCCTGTTTATAAAGCAACACATTACTGGCCGAATCGTATATCATCATGCGGTAGGTTCCCAAATCCAGATCATGGCCGTTGGCCAATCGCTGCGGCCCTGCCCAAATGGGTTGTTTCTTGAGTTGTTTTAACACAAACTCTTCGGAAATATCGTCTCCGGTCAATAAAAAGTCAATCCGCAAGGTGGAATTTTCAAAATAGACATTAAATTCCTGTTGAATTGCCCTATCATTTTTAAACGATGAAAATACCAATGCCCCAATAAGGAGTAAAATTATAAACGAAAACCTTTGAATCATATGCTGCTTTTTTATGTCTTCCAACTACGGGTACGGAGTTAAATTGTTGCTGTTGTTTTATTAATGATGCTTTTTTATAGGTGAGGTACTATCTTTTAACCAGGCTAATTCACCCGGATTCATGTAGGATGAAACAAGTTCAAAAACCTTTTGGTGGTATGCATTGATCCACTCAATTTCTACATCTGCCAAAAGAGAAATATCCATCAAATCTTTATCCAACGGACAATAGCTGACAGTCTCAAAAATCAGAAAATCTCCCTGTAAAGAATGAGGATCGGGTTGGCAAACCATGACATTTTCGGTCCGGATTCCGTAACTTCCCTCTAAATAATACCCGGGTTCGTTAGTTACAAACATACCTGGTTCAAATGGAACCAAAGCTACATTTTGTGCAGCTTGCGAGAATCCATGCGGACCTTCGTGGACATTTAAAAAATAACCTATTCCATGTCCGGTACCATGACCAAAATCTTTTCCGCGTTGCCACAAATCGAGCCGCGACAAGGCATCCAGATTTATTCCTTTAGTCCCTTTTGGAAATTTTGACATCGCCAACCGGATATGACCTTTTAAAACCAAAGTAAAATCAATTTTCTGTTCACGCGTTACTGGCCCTAAAGCTACTGTTCGGGTAATATCGGTAGTTCCACCCAGATATTGTCCTCCACTATCAATCAAATACACCCCATCAGGTTTTAAATAACAGGGGTTTTCTTTCGAAGGCGAATAATGGGGTGATGCTGCATTTTTCTGATACGCCGAAATGGGTTCAAAACTGATGCCCATGAAATTGGGTTGCAACCCCCGGAAATGAGTAGCCATTTCGCCTGCCTCTACCTCAGAAATGGGGCGTTGTTTAATTTCACTCTGTAACCAGCACAAAAAGCGGCACATGGCCACACCGTCAAAAAGCTGGGCTTCCCGGTATTTCGATAACTGTTTTTCGTTTTTAATGGCTTTGAACTTCTGAACCACACTTGGTTCAAAAACAATCCGGCAGGCTTTCGGAATCTGTGCGAAAAGCCGGCGGTTCAGTGAGTTTTTATCAACAACTAGGCAATCCTTCTCCGCAAGATGTGACAAAACGTTTGAAACAGAATCGTACGGCATCCGTTCAATCTGATCTTTCTCCAGATCATGCAATACCTTGCTGGAAATTTTACCAGGTTCCACAAAAAATTGAGTCCGCTCGCGGTTTACCAAACAAAAACTGGTTACCAAAGGATTGTAGGCAATGTCGTTACCTCTCAAATTGAGCAACCATGCAATTTCATCGAGCGAGGTCAATAAAATGTGCGAATAGTTCTGCTGGCTGAGATAGGTGCGCAATTGTTGTATTTTAACACTTCGCGGGATAATCGCAAATTCTATCGGATGTATGAAGGCCTTTCCATTTAACTGTGGGGGCCTGTTCTTCCAAATTGGGGCTGTTAAATCGCCTACTGTTTGAACTACAATCCCCCTTTTTTGCAAACTGGCATCAAGATGTTCAAATTCAGCTACTGAAAACAACTGGTCGTCTATTCCTACGACGTCTCCGGAAGAAAGTTCTTCAAGCAACCATTCAATGTATTCAGGGTTACGGGTTGCCAATTTATGGAGTTCAAAGGGTTTTTCTAATTGTTGCAGAGCCAGAATAAAATACCGGGAATCGGTCCATAATCCTGCATGGTTTTGTGTAACAACTGCCGTTCCGGCTGACCCATTGAACCCGGTTAACCAAGCCCGGGTTTTCCAATATTCAGAGATATATTCACTTTTGTGAGTATCCGATGAGGGAACAATATAAGCAGCAATGCCCAATTGTTTCATGGATTTTCGGAGAATTTCCAGTTTTTCGTTTTCCATAATAGCGTAATAAAACGATAAAAATAAAAAAAGCACTTGTTTTAAAGCAAGTGCCCGACAACATTTTATACCATAAGCTTAATTTACTGTTTCATCAGGAATTAGATTAAACTGAATGCTTACCCTTTCAGAATAAATCTCACCTGCTTCGAGCATTTCTTCGTCATCTTCCCTGAACCGCCAATTAACAACTACATTATGTCCGCTCTTTTTAATCATCTCAAGCTTTTTTAAAATGTCAAGGATAATTTTGGAACTGGAGGTGTTAAAATACACCATCATAAAATTTACAATCGTTTCGGGATTTGGGTCGGTAGAATAATTCTCAAGCCACTGCATCACCGGGTTGTAAAAAGTAATAGGGTTCTCAGGTAATGATTTGCCTTTAAATACAAACGTGTTTGATCTTTTGTCAAGTATTATTTCCGGGGTTTCATTACCGCTTTCGATAACCAATGGATTCATATGCACAATAATTTTTACCAAAATTACGACCATTCTAGCTTTGGAAGCAAATTTTTTTTACTGAATATGCAAATAAAATTTAACGGAAACCGTAAGGTTATTTTATGCCCTGCAATAGCTTTATAACTGACCAAATCAACTGTTTTTATAATAAGAAAGGCTGGTAGTCTTTAGTTCCAGCCTTTCAAAATTATGTCAAAATTTATTGCTTCAGAATCATTTTCGAAACCGGGGGTTGATGGTCGAACCCGATTTGAATCAAATACATTCCATTTTTCATATCCAACGTAGGTAATTCCATTTGATTCATTCCTTGACACATTTCAATTTCTTGGTTATAGATCATTTGCCCCGAGACGTGGTATAATTTAAACCATCCTTTACCCGAAAGTTCACTAAAGAAACTCACATTACATGTCTCTTTAAATGGGTTTGGAAAAACAACCGCTCCTTTTTGGGAAACATTGTCGGGAATCCCTGTAGAGCTTTCGTCACCATAATAGCCTTTAAATGTACCATCGATTAAGTTAAGTTCCATAGTAAAAGTATGAACAGCATTTCCATTACTTATTCCAAGGGTTGCATAGTAAACCGCCGATTCACTATAAATATGGATAGGCTCTTTTGCGGTGCTGCTGGAACCATCGCCAAAATCCCAATATCGGTTCCAGATATCACCTGTAGATCGATCGTGGAAAGTAACCACGGTACCATTGATTTCGGGTATAAATAGTGCATTCAGCGATGAATCGTAATCGTAGGTTCCTACCCAAAGCTCCATATCAAACCTCGATTGGCAGGAATCGTAGGTAAAAACCTCAAGCGAAACCAAATAAGAACCCTCGAACGGGTATTGATGTACCGGGTTCACTTCATTGCTGGTGGTTCCATCGCCAAAATCCCAATAGTAATTTGAAATATCTCCGTACGATTGGTTTATAAATGTGGCCTTATTATCGTTCTCAACGATTGGATAAAACAAGGCTTGGCAATTATCAGGGTACCAAATCGTGTCCTGGTATGTCCCCACCGGAACCATCAGGGTATAACTGCTGCTGCAGTTCTCCCCATAAATATCAAGGGTAACCGGATAGTCCCCGCTTTGGGCATAAACATGCCAGGGATTATATTCTGTCGAAGTGAATCCATCGCCAAAATTCCATTTGCAACCGGTATAATTTCCATAGGAATAGTTATAGAAATAGATTGCCAGTGTATCGGCCACTCCAGTTCCGGTATTTGATTCCACAGAATCGTTCCAATTAAAATAATCGTAACCAAACATGGCCTGGCAAGGAGGTTCGTAATTTCCGACCCAGATGGGCATTCCAAACCAGTTGTCACAATCTTCGCCTGAAATATACAGGTTGACATAATATTCACCGGGAGCAGCATAGGTATGGGTAGGATTTTGCTCCTCAGAGGCGAAACCATCTCCAAAATCCCACTTCCAGTAAGTAGGTTCCCCGGTGGAATAATCATAAAAATAAACGGTCAACAAATCATTTGTGGAACTATCGGAAACAGTTCCATCGGGACCGTAACTGCTGCCAAAATCATAATAAAAATAGGCATAACAACCTGGGTCAGTATCAGCTACCCAAACTTGCATAACGATAGAGTCGTTACAATTGGGGCCTTCAATATACAATGCTACCAGGTATTCCCCTTCCTGCGGATAGTTATGGACAGGGTTCTGCCCGGTGGAGCTGGTTCCATCCCCAAAATCCCAAAACCAGCTTGTAATAATTCCCAATGACTGATCATAAAAATAAACTGGATATTCTCCATACGTTGTAGAATCGGAATTATACACAATGGTATCGTTCCAAACCATACCCGAATAATATTCAAACCTTGCATTGCATCCGGGTTCCTCATTGCCACACACGTAAAACTCAAAATAATTATTTGATGTATAAGGATACATTTCGGCTTTATGGAACCGTCCCGTACAAGGATCAACGGTATAAATCAGGATATAAAAAGCATCATCGGAATTGACAGGAATATTTGCAGTAAAAAGACCTTCATCATTAGTGAAAACCACTAAAGTATCTGCCATGCCGTTCGATAAAAAATAGACTGGATGGTTTGCCACCGGTGTTTTCTCGGTCAGGTTAAAAACACTTCCGTTCACAGGAATTGACTGAGCATGTAAATGAAATCCAAAAAGTAGGATTAGCATCAATAAAAAAGTCGGTTTTGCTTTCATATTTTCAAGTTTTATAACTTTTCGTAGAGACACAAAAGACATAAATGGTTGCGCATAAAAAATAGTTTTTTAGCATATTTAAAAAGAAACTTTAACCGCAAAAATATTTCAAGTTAGCTTTTACTTCTATTGAAAAAAATAATATGTTAACAAACAAAAGAACTTATTCAAAATTAATACTTTAAGTTATAATTTCCAATTAAAAAAGTCTTCCGAAAAAATGAACAGTTCACACCAAGTCAACAACATTTTTATATATTTGCAATTCGAACTACTACTAATAAATATCTCTATTTTTATGAAACGACGTCTGAGAAAGATCGAAGATGAGGTATGGAAAATAATACCTTATGCCGACAAACACTACGAAGCAAGTAACTATGGCCGGATTAAAAGCTTTTGCTATGACAAAGAGGAAGGACGGGTTGTTAAACCGGGTGTAATCAAAGGATTTTTAAATGTTAGCTTCATGTCGGAAGGCAAAAAGAAATCATTTCTGGTACATAAATTAACTGCTGATTTATTTGTGGACAAAACAAACCCTGAACAGGATACTGTTATACATTTAGATTGGAATAAAAGCAACAACCACTACACTAACCTGGAATGGGTTATGAAAGAGGAAGCTTACAAAAGAATGTTTGAGCGGATTCATGAAAAACGCCGCAACAGTAAGGAAAAAATCATTACCTATTCAAAATTGAATGCTGATGATGTTACCCGGATAAAGTCAATGCTGTCTCGAGGAATTACCCAAAACGTGATTGCCAAATTATTCTGCGTGAGTGAAATGCAAATTACCCGCATCAAACGGGGAGAAAACTGGTCACACATAAAAACCCCGGAAGAAGTAGCTGTTTAATGATTTTTGATTACACGAAAAGAAGTATATTTGCCCGCCCTTTTGTTGAAATGGGGCGGTCTTTTTTTACTATCGAATGAAAACACAAAAGAGAGTAGCATTCACTACTTTAGGATGCAAATTGAACTTTTCCGAAACCTCCGACATTGCCAATCAATTTGAAAAAGCCGGGTACTTACGTGTTGAAGACGAAGAACCCTCGGATATTTTTGTAATTAATACTTGTACCGTTACCGAACTGGCTAATAAGAAAAGCAAACAGGCTATCCGTAAAGTAATCAACCACAACCCTAAGGCAATTATTGTGGCTGTAGGCTGCTATACGCAATTAAAACCCGAAGAGGTAGCTAGAATTGATGGCATCGATTTAATACTAGGGAGCGATAATAAAAATGCAGTTGTGGAGGAGGTTGAAAAAATTACAACAAAAGGAACAGCAAACCTAGTTATCAATAAATTATCAAAGGAAACGCCATTTGTCCCCTCTTACTCATTTGGCGACCGAACCCGAAGTTTTTTGAAGGTTCAAGACGGTTGCGATTATTATTGCTCCTATTGTGCTATTCCCAATGCCCGTGGCCGCAGCAGAAACAATTCCATTGAACTTACGGTGGAAAAAGCCACCGAAATAGTTTCCAAAGGGGTGAAAGAGATCATTCTTACCGGAGTAAATATTGGCGATTTTGGGAAAAGTACCGACGAAACTTTCTTCGACTTGATTAAAGCCCTTGAAGAATTACCGGGGTTGGAACGGTTGCGGATATCATCCATTGAACCCAACTTACTTACCGATGAAATACTGGAACGTGTAAGCCATTCAAAAGTGGTGGTCCCACATTTCCACATCCCTCTTCAATGCGGGACTAACCGGTTGTTGCAGCTAATGAAGAGACGATACACCACTTCGCTTTATCAAAAAAAAATTGAAACCATAAAAAGGCTGATGTCCGATGCTTGCATTGCTGCTGATGTGATTGTAGGTATCCCCGGCGAAACGGAAGAGGAATTTGAACAAACTGTCCAATTTATCCGTAGTATTGATGTATCATATCTACATATTTTCACCTATTCTGAACGGGAAAACACCCTAGCCGTGAAAATGGACCAACAGGTACCTGTTGAAATAAGAAAAAAAAGAAGCAAACTTTTACATAACGTGGCCCGCGAAAAACAACGTTATTTCCATCAACAACATTTGGGAACCATCCGTTCCGTTTTATTTGAAGCAACGGAATCAAACGGGTTGATAAGCGGATTTACTGACAATTACATTAAAGTTGAACTGCCTTTTAAAGCTGAATTGATAAACACAACCCAGTGGGTTCGATTGATTAAAATAAACAAAAACGATTCCGTACTTGGTGAACTAATAAATACATAACACATGGACTACTACAAAGAAATTACCTTCCAAGTGATGGAATGGGCAAAAAAGGCAGGAAGTTTTATTTTGGAACAACATACCAATTTCTCGCGCGATTTAGTCGAAAGCAAAGGGCATCAGGATTTTGTGTCGTATGTTGATAAAGAGACAGAAAAGATGCTGGTAGCCGCATTACGGGAACTCATTCCCGGCAGCGGGTTCATTGTGGAAGAAAAATCGGCCAGCCACAATAACGAAGCTTACATCTGGGTGATTGATCCTTTGGATGGAACCACCAATTTTATCCATGGCGTTACCCCTTTTGCCATCAGTATTGCACTTTTATATAACAATGAACCTGTTATAGGAATTGTTTATGAACTGGGGCGACAGGAGTTTTTTTATTCCTGGAAAGGGGCACCGGTATATTGCAACGGAAAAGAGATTAAAGTATCCAAAGCACCCGACATTGCCTCAGGGCTTATATCAACCGGGTTCCACATCAGCGATGTATCAAAACTAAACCAACATCTTAAAACCGTGTATCAGGTGGTATCAAACTCACACGGGTTACGCAGGCATGGCTCGGCTGCTACAGATCTGGCTTATGTGGCTGCCGGGCGATTCGATGGTTTTTTCGAATACGGGCTGAGCCCCTGGGATGTTGCCGCAGGTTCCTTTTTAGTTGTCCAGGCAGGAGGCAAGGTTTCAGATTATCTGGGTGGACAAAACTACTTTTATGGACGGGAAATTGTTGCCGGAACGACTGGAGTGCACGCTGCCTTGTTAAAATTGCTTCACGAAAACAGGAATTCCTAAAAGGTGTTCTTTGAATATGACCATATTGTTTTAAATTTATCGGGAATTAAAACAACAGCTTCATGAATAAAATTGTATTCACTTCAAAACTGCTCATACTATTTTTATCAACTTCCCTAATTAAGGCACAGGGTGTTGATACCTATTTTTACAGTGCCCCTTTTTATGCACCGGGAACAGGCGCATACATTGAAACTTATCTGGCATTTGCAGGCAATTCCATGCATTACATGAAGAACAAAGATAGTGCCCTGCAAGCATCGGCCGAAGTGACGATGGTATTCAAAAACGTGGATGAAATAAAGGAATTCCGAAAATTCAAAGTGGTGAGTCCCTATTTGCCGGATACTGCCAAACGGTTTCCTCCTTTTATCGATCAACAGCGAATCTTGATTCCCCAGGGCATCTATAACTTCGAACTAAGTATTACTGACAATTTTGGACCCGATACCGTTCCCCCATTCAAACTGAAAGATATTGTATCTGTCCATTTTCCTGAAAATGATCTGTCGTTTAGCGGTATTGAATTTATTGAAAGATACACCCAAACGGACAAGAAAAACATTTATGTTAAAAATGGATATGAGGTTATTCCTTATGTTTCCGATTTCTATCCAAAACAATTAAACACACTGAGTTTTTATGCCGAATTTTACAATTCCAGCAAAGTGTTAGGCCCGCTTGAGGATTTCATGTTCTTATTCCATATTCAAAGTTCAAATACCGGAAAACCCATAAAAGATTTCAGTTCGTTCCAAAAGCAAAAAGCTATGGAGGTAAATGTTATTTTTAAGGACATGAACATCAGCAAACTACCAACCGGAAATTACTACCTGGCAATTGAGGTACGGAACCGCGACAACAAGAAAGTGGCTGAGACAAAAAAATTCTTTCAACGGGTGGGAAGCTATGTGGAACCAAAAATAATGGACATCGCTGCTATCGAAGTTCAACAAACCTTCGTATCGCAATTTACCAACCGCGACTCCCTGGCTATCTATCTGAGTGCCCTACGCCCAATTTGCGACTTGGCCGAAAACCGTTTTATCGACAACCAGTTACAGGCTGCCAACCTAAAATTGATGCAGCAGTTTTTTTATAATTTTTGGGAGAAGCGTAATGAAATAAACCCTGGGGCAGCCTGGAAAGAATATCGCGAAAACCTTAACGAGGTGGAGCAAAAGTTCAGCCATGCACACAAACATGGGTTTGAAACCGACCGGGGAAGGGTGTACCTGCAATATGGACCCCCTAATTCAATTATCTCGGAACCCAACGAATCGAATGCTTTCCCCTACGAGATTTGGCATTATTATAAAATTGCCGATCAAACAGATAAAAAGTTGATCTTCTATAACAAATCGTTGCTTGATAAGGATTACCAATTGTTGCATTCGAATGTTAAAGGAGAATTGAGCAATTCCTATTGGGAGAGCGAACTTTATTCGGGGTCGGGCAATTGGGTGGAAAACAACATGGGCACTAACCGTAGCAAAGCCCGCGAATATTTTGAAGGTAAATAGATGAGCGGATCTCAAAAAATTAGCTATTATTTGGTTTTAGGAACCTTCCGGCTATTGACCCTATTGCCGCTAAAACTTCTTTTTCTTATTTCGGAACTCATCACATTTGTGGTTTTTCATATAATTGGTTACCGTAAAAAGGTAGTTTACAACAACCTAACCAAATCGTTCCCTAATTATAATTCTGAAAAAATAAAGTTTATTGCCCGGAAGTATTACAGGCACATGTCAGTAATGATGGTTGAGAATATCTACCTGCGCTTTGTTTCCGATACCCGTTTTAAACCACGGTTAATTATCGAAAACAAGCAGATTTTTGATCAATTGTTCGAAAAAAAGAAGAACATCGTGGTTATGTTAGCCCATTTTGGGAATTGGGAATTTGCCGCCGGGCTTTCAAAATTGCTGCCTTATAAAGGAGCCGCTGTGTACAAAGAGTTATCGAGCCCCGTTTTCGATAAAATTTATTTCGACATCCGGAGCCGGTTGGGCGTTCTACCCATAGAAATGAAAGAGGTTTTCCGGAAGGTTTACCAATTGAACCTGGAACAGGAACCTTTCATGCTTTTTATGGTGGCCGATCAGGCACCGGTACAAAGCGAAAATGCCCATTGGATTAACTTTTTGAATCAACCAGCCAATGTTTTTCTGGGCTCTGAGAAACTAGCCAAAAAGTTTGATTTGCCCGTGGTTTACATTGAACTGATGCGTGTTAAGAAAGGAGTTTACCGGGTAAAACCCACCTTGATTACCGATAGTCCGCAACAAACGAAACCATTCGAGATTACAGAAACCTATTTTTCACTACTTGAGCAATCTATAAAAAATGCACCGAGGTATTGGCTCTGGTCGCACCGACGGTGGAAACATCAACCGGATTTAACATCTGCTTCCGATGTATAGGGGATTCTATTTTATAACATCGAATAAAAAAACCACCTTGCTTTGAATCCCGGTTAAAAGCTGTATTTTTAAAACGTTTTGAAAAGATAGAAATGACCAAAGTTGCTGTTGTAATATTAAACTGGAATGGAAAACACTTTCTGGAGAAATTCCTTCCTTCGGTAGTTGAATATTCTCAAGGAGATGGATTCGAGGTTTGGGTAGCCGATAATGGTTCTACCGATGCCAGCCTCAACTATATTGAGCAAACATTTCCCCAGGTAAAAGTCATTAGATTTGATCAAAACTATGGATTTACAGGTGGTTACAACAAAGCCTTGAGTCAGATACAAGCTACCTATTATGTCCTTTTAAATTCCGACATTGAGGTTACCCACCGTTGGATTGAGCCTATTGTGGGATATATGGATGTACATACAGATGTTGCTGCTGCCATGCCCAAGCTGCTCTCGTACAACGAAAAAAATAAATTCGAATATGCAGGTGCTGCCGGAGGCTTCCTCGACAAATTGGGATTTCCTTTCTGCCGCGGGCGGCTATTAAATGTGATTGAAGAAGACCACGGTCAGTACAATGAAATTTCTGAAGTATTTTGGGCTACGGGAGCTTGTATGTTTGTACGTTCCGATTTATTTCACCAACTGGGTGGGCTCGATCTGGATTTTTTCGCACACATGGAAGAGATCGATCTTTGCTGGAGGTTAAAAAACAGAGGCTTCCGGATTATGTATATTCCCGATTCCGTGGTTTATCACGTAGGAGGCGGCACATTGCCCAACAACAATCCCCGGAAACTTTTCCTCAATTACCGGAACAACCTTTACTTATTATACAAAAACCTTCCCCAGGGTTCATTCCGTTCCATCCTGTTTTTAAGAATGATTTTAGATGGCGCCTCATCGGTGATGTATCTTCTGCAAGGGAAATTCTCGTTTTTTATGGCCGTGCCCAAAGCCCACTTTGCTTTTTACGCCACGCTTGGCAAATTCAAACGCAAACGAACCGAGAATAACAAACTAAGAACTGTTAACCATCATCTACAGGTTTTTAAGCGCAGTATTATCTATTCTTTCTTTATCAGGAAAAAACGCAAATTCTCTGATTTGAACCCAATTGGGTGGCGTTTAAAATAGGATCACCTAAAAATTTCAATGCTTTTTATCAGCCGACAACCTGTTGTAGAAACATTATTTTATGATGTTTTGATGATTACCTTTGGTCATCAAAAAATGCTAATTAGGGTCAAACAAAATTAAATCGAATGCTATGTTTAATAAGATGATTGCAGCTATGCTGCCATACATGCCAAAAAAACTCATCTGGATATTTTCCAAAAGATACATTGCCGGCGTAACCATTGACGATGCCATCCGTGCCGCAAGATATCTGAACCAGAAAGGAATGGTTGTCACCATGGATATTCTGGGAGAATTTATCAAGACATTGGAAGAGGCTGAGAAAAATCGGTACGAATACCTGAATCTTCTTGATGTTATTGAGAAAGAAAAAATTGATGGGAACGTTTCATTAAAACCATCGATGTTTGGTCTGTTGCTCGATGAGGAGGTCTGTTTCCAGCACCTTCATGCAATAGTAGCAAAAGCGGCATCTCACAATAATTTTATCAGGGTTGATATGGAAGATTCTCCATGTACCACCAAAACCATCAATATCTACAGACGGCTGAAAGCGGAATTTCCAAATAATTGCGGATTGGTTGTACAAGCATACATGAAACGTACCCTCCAAGATGTAACCGATCTTTTAGACATTCATACCCCAGAAATACCTTTGAATTACCGTTTATGCAAAGGCATTTATGTTGAACCAGCCGAAATTGCCTATAAAAAATATGAAGAAATAAACCAACATTATCTTGAAGATTTGGAGTTCATGTTCCAAAAAGGCATCTATCCGGGTATTGCTACCCACGACAGGCCGCTAGTTGAAGGAGCCTACCGGCTAATTGAAAAATACAACGTGCCAAAAGATAAATACGAATTTCAGATGCTTTATGGTGTTACACCTGATCTCCGGCAAAGTATTGTTGACAGAGGACATAAAATGCGCGTGTATGTACCTTACGGGAAACAATGGTTTGGTTATTCCACCCGCCGTTTGAAGGAAAACCCTAAAATGGCCAGCCACATCATTAAGGCGTTATTTGTGAGAGGATAAAATTTATCATACTTCCCCAAAACCATGCCAATCAGGGCATGGTTTTTTTTGCTCCTATGCAACCATTCATTCTTCGAAATCCCAATGAAATTACTTTTATCTTTGGATGGACGTAGCGATGTAGAAAAAAAATTCAACTAGTGTCAAGTTGCATCAATTCACCCGGTGACTCCGGGCGTGAATATAAGGCATAATGTCATAATCAAAAAGTCACTGGATGAACCTGACTTTTTGTATTTGACTTGATTGTGCTACGGAACCTCCGGGAAAAATGAACCCTGTTTTTGGGTTTTCGCTGTATAAAAAACTGCGGAAATACACAATGAAAAATGTGTGCCAATCCAGGCAAAGCCATACTTTCCGGTTCACCCCACCTAAATTAAATTTCTTAGTTTTTGGGTATGTTGCTTTTAAACGTCTTCAGGTAATCCTGGTAGTTTATCTTCTTTTTGTAGGCCGATTCCCAAATAAAAATTAACAAAGGCTCCATCTGTTCGGGTTTTTGAAACCCGGGGACAGGAGCAATAAGCTGATTCATTTCATCCATAAAAACTACGGTTGGGTAGGACATCTTTTGGTTGAGCAAAGCAACGGCCAGTTGGTGCGGCGGACGGTTCCCCTGCCCGGAGTTTACAAAAGTGTGCCCTTCAAATGTTATCGGGTCCAGCGATTCGGCATTAAACTTCACGGGATAATATTTTTCGTTCAATATTTTTGCAATCACCGGATGCTTAAACGTCTCTTTGTCCATGACTTTGCACCAACTGCACCAATCGGTATAAACATCAATCATTATTTTGCGCGGTGCTTTGGCATTTAGGGCTACCGCTTCCTGAAAGGTGTACCATTTCACCTCTTGCGCCATGTTTTGAACCAAAAACACAAAAAGGGAAATGAATAATAGGACCAAAAATTTCTTTGCCATGACCTGAAAATTTAAGGATTAAAGTAAACACTTTTCCGGAAAAGGAGCAACATTGATTTTCATACGAAATTTATTGTTTCTCTGCTCCACTTCTTATAAAAATGATTTCTACCCGGCGGTTGGCCTTACGCCCTTCTTCGGTTTCATTTTCCGAAATCGGTTGGCTTTCTCCAAAAAACCGCAGTTGAATCCGGTTTGCCGGGATGCCTTTGCCTTCCATATATTTTTTCACGGTCTGTGCCCTTTGCTGCGACAACAGCAGGTTCTCCTGCCCGGTTCCAACAAAATCGGTATGACCATGAACTTCAATCACCAACCCTTGATTTAATATCAGCAACGACACCAACCGATCCAGTTCGTTCTGCGAAATGGCCATGAGTTCGGCTTTTCCAGACTCGAAAAAGATATTGTTCAGAACCACTCTCGATTGAGTTTCGATAGGGGTGAGCAATATCTGGACCCAAAGGGAATCGGCGGTTTGTGTTGCTACCAAATCCAGGTTCTCGCTTGATGAAAAGTAGCCTGTCAACAGAGCGGTAAGGCTGTAATTCAAATCGGTAGCCAGCACCAAGGAAAAGGTTCCATCAGTCTTTGAATCTTCCTGACATATCATCCGTTTCGACTGGAGTTCGGTACAAACAACTTGGGCTGTCAAGGGTTGTAAGGTTTTTGCATGCAAGGTTCTCCCGGAAATAACCAATTGCCTTTTTGCCAATCCCGTTCCCATCAATTCTGTTACTGACACCGATTCGGCAGTCCCAATATTCAATTTCAAAATCCCCGATTGCCTTCCCCGGTATTGCGGCTGAAACTGCACCTTCACCCACAAGGTATCGTTAGGGCGCAAGGTTTTCTTAGCAAAGGAGTTTTTTAAAGAATAACTGGTAGTTTGCGGCCATATTTCAAGATGAGAAACCAACAGTTCCGTATTTCCAGTGTTCATCAGAACGGGAATCAACTCATGAGCAGCCTCTCCCACTTTCCATTCCCCAAAATCAACTACCGGATTAAGCAATACGTACGAAGGCTGCAGGCCCAATCCCTGTAATAGGATTTCCTGTTGATGGATGCTGCTGTAAACCAACAATTTTCCTTTTACCTCCCTTACTCTATCCGGACAGCAACGGATTTCAACAGAAGTTGATTGTTTTGGCTCCAGCACGATAGGCCCGTGGGTGGAAACCAACTCAAATGCTGTACTTGACTTTTCAATAACCAGAGAATCGACGGTAATGGGGAAAGGTGTGGAATTGTTAATCACTTTTTTAAATACTTTTTCAACCTGTTGATGGATAAATTGCGGTTCAAAGGTTAATAATCCCTGAACTTTTGGTTTGGGCGAAACAACCTGAAAATAGGCTGAAGTGTCGCTATCTACAGGAACTCCGGGTTTCCACAAAGCAATCATTTTTTGAGTAACAATGGCTATCGATTCTTCGGTGGGCGATACATCCATATCCACCACCAAATCCTTTTCCACTTTCACTTTTTCCAGTATTTTTCCCGTTTTAAAGTCAACAATCATCAACGAATCGCTGCTCAGTAATGCCAAATAATTTTTTTGGGGGTAAAACTGAAACTGCTTTAATTGGTGCACTTTCCGGGTATCGGTGATTTTCTGTATATTGAGTTGGACTACTTTTAAAGAATCATGCGCATAGTAGGCCAGATACTCCCCGTTTTTAGATACCTGAAAAGTATCCGTAGCTCCAAAAGCCCATTCCTCCGCACCTGATTCCAGTGAATGGATGGAAGTACAGAGGCTATCCTGCAAAATCAGGTGGTTCCCTGAAGGTTCAAACTGTAAAAAATGCTGCTTCGTCCATGAGGCAATCCTCTTCTTTGAATCTAACTCATACAAATCGCAAGTAGGAAATTGATCGACCACCAAATAGTTTTTAGAATGGTGTAGCACCGTTCTTTGCAAAGCTTCTGCGATGGGGATGGAAAACCAGCGTTGAGAAGATTTTACTTTTACAACCAATAACCGGTCATCTTCGCGGCCAACAATATACTCTGTGTTCGGGGTAGCTGCTGCATCCAGAATCTTCCCCCCAGGCAGATCATTTACAGTAAAATTCAATGTAGGATCCCAAAACCTCGTGAATGAGTAAGACATGGCTGAGGTATAGAATTCTTTCCCTTTGATAAACACGAAGGAAGTCCAGGTTTTTTTTCCCGGCAATGGGACGTCTTTAACAAACATCCCATTCCGGTTGGTCAACAAGGTGATATTGTTCTTTGATACATTCACCACCCGATTAAACCTGGCAAAATAAGCGACTTCGCCAGGGTTTGTGTTTTCAAAATTATTGACTATTGCCCCGGTCAGGGCATCCCAGGTTTGGATAATCGAACTTCCGGATTGTGTCAAGATTTCGGTCCCCCCATCATTAAAAACTGCCGATTTGAATCCCTGTTCACTAAAAACAGTCACCGGAGCATTCATCAGGTTTCGAAAGGTAAGGTTGTTGGTAATCTGCGCCAGAAGCCGTATCTGTCCATCCAAAGAAGGTGCTTTTAATTCATGATGAAAGTGCGCTCCCGTTGAAAGATAAGTCCAGTTGGTTTCACCTTCCCGTTGAAAATAAAGATCGACCGGGGTACTCGGGTCGATACCTTTCCATTGAACAGGAATAGCCAATCCTCTGGGGAAAACCTCACCTCCGTGGGGTTCTGTAATCAAGAGCTTCTTTTTACCCGTGGAAGAGGCAAAAAGTGCCTGATCGGGACAGTTTTTGCTTTGGATGGTATAAGTAGCCAAAGTAAAGATGCTGTCTATGGGGGTAAAGGTCAGGTTCACTGTTTCCCATTGATTGGCCTTAGTAATTAAAGGGATTCTTGACTTTTGATAACCAAAAAGGGAATCGTTGGTGTTGGTAACCTTTGTAATATGTAAATCAATGTTATTTCCTTTTACAAAAACAGGTCTGTATTGGGTCTTTTGAGGTGAGCCCTCACCAAAAGTGACTGACGAGGGTGCCACCTCCACGCTACCCACCAGCTCCTCTGGAATGGTATATTGAATTCGAAACTGTTGTCCCCCCAAAGTTATCGTCGTCTCCTTCTCAGGATTGCAACTGGGGTTAGCCCTCCAGGTGAGGTAACCGTAGGTATTTTCCTGAATCTGATGGTAAATGGTTTCAAACGCGGTTTGAATGTCGTTGGGAGTGTTCAAGTCGCTGTAATAATTGCCGTTGGTTTCTTTGGCAATAAACAGCAATTCATCGCTAATGGGAAGCCCAACTGTAAGGCAGTTCACCTGGATGGTATCGCGGATGGCCTGTTGCACAATCAGATTATAATTAGCCGAGCTCAGTCCATCGGTTAAAAAAATCACTACCCGTTTGTACTTACCCATTTTAGAAATGTCCAAGGCTCCATAAAATTCCGTTAAAAAGGCATTGTTGAAGCTGGTTCCGCCCCCGGGAGAAATTTTTGTCAACGATTGGTTCAACCGGTTCCGGTCGTGGGTAAAATCGCACAGCAAATACATGTTGTCGCTAAAAGCGGCCAATGCAACTTCGGTAAGTTCCATGGGCAGGTTTTTCAGGAAATTAGCCACGGTTTGTTTTAAGATATCAAACCTTACCCCTTCCATGGAGCCGGAAATATCCAACACCAAAACGATTGAGGACGGTAAAATGGAAGAACTGGGAGCTTTAAATTCGATGGGCGTTTTTAATTCGTCGTTATCGGAAATCTGAATGTTTTTGAGAGTTAACTGGCTGGCATTGTAATTACTGTCCACCGCCCAAATTTGGGCTTTCATCAATGGAAACCGGCTGGCATCAATGTTAAATACCCGATAGGCCTGACCCTTCAGAGCTACCGATATACTAACAGCAACGATTACAGCAATGATAAACTTTTTCAAATGGATTTTTTATCAAAATAAACCGTTTAAATTTAAATTTATTGTTCACTAAATCCTACCGTCATTTCTTTTTTGAGATCAATACCTTGTCGATCTTACGTCCGTCTAAATCTACAATCTCGAATTTGTAACCCATAAACTCAAAATTGTCGCCAATTCGGGGCATTTTATTCAATTGGTTGAAAACAAATCCGGCCACGGTGGCATATTCCACCTTTTCAAAGTCCACAGAAAAATCATGAATGATTTCAACCAGTGTCTCCACGGGTGCATCCCCGTTTACCAGATAGGATTTATCCTCGCGGACAAACACATCGGGTTCATACACTTCACCCTCGTCGGGAATCTGGCCCACTAAATGTTCCATGATGTCGTGCAGGGTGATAATTCCCTCGAACCCGCCATATTCATTCACCACAAAGCAAATATGACTGTTTTTGGAACGTAAATGTTCAAGCACCTTTGTTGCATCGGTATTTTCCGGAACAATCATGGGTTTTAAAATCAATGCTTTGATTTGAAAAGGCTCCTGACTTCCCAACGATTTATAAAAATCCCTCAGGTACATAATACCCAAAAAATTTTCCAATGACCCCGAACAACAAACAACCTTTGAATGATGAACACCCAGCAATACTTCCCTGATTTCACCCAAAGGCTGTTCAATATCAATCCATTCCAGTTCGGTGCGGTGGGTCATCAAATGTTTGGCTTTTTTATCGGAAAAATAGAACACTTTTTCATGAATGACATTTTGCTCTTTCTCAATCACCCCCTCGTGCGAAGCGATTTTTATCATCTGCCTGAGTTCAGCCTCTGTAAGCTGTTCCTGTTTGGGTTTAATGCCAAGCATCCGGTTAATAAGATTGGTTGAAACAGCCAGCAGCTTTACAAAGGGATAAAACAACGTGCTAAAATAATGAATAACCGGGGCAACCTTAACAGCAATATTCTCCGGGCTGCTCAAGGCGATGGTTTTTGGCACCAGTTCCCCAATTACAATTGAAACATACGTGATGGCTAAAACGGTGAGGCCTAGCGCTATTTTTGCAGCATATGATTGCATAAATGCAAACTTTTCGAAAAAGGGGGTCAAATCATCGGCAATGCTGATGCCGCCATAAACGCCGGTCACAATTCCAATAAAAGTAATCCCCACCTGAATGGCCGACAGGAAATTTTCAGAATCGTCCAGCAACTTTAAAGCGATTTTAGCTCCCATTTTTCCTTCTTTACGGAACTGTTCCAGCCTCGATTTTTTGCTCGAAACCAATGCAATTTCAGACAATGCAAAAAAACCATTCAATAAAATCAGGATACTTAAAACAAAAATTTCCATTTAAAAGATCGTGTGAAATTCCATTCAGAACCAACACTGAATCGAAGTACAAAATTATCAAACCCTTTGGATTCTCCAAAACCGGGCACCTTCTTGTTCAGGGAAACCGCATTTAAGAACGAAAAATTTGAAATTCCCATTTTCGGCACATGTATTATACATTATTCCAATAAATATATACTGCTTGTGCCGAAATTATACCGCAAATTCATATTCCCCGGCTTAAAAGCCGGGGCTATTCAAATTAAATCCCTACGGGGTTTTTTAAATGCGGTCGCCCTGCCTTCTTGTTAAAAGCCTTAACTCTTAAGCTGCGAATAGGCGCCTGCAAGTTGCTGAACCGCCGATTCAATTTCCTGATTGGTAGTTTCGCGGCCCGTACTAATACGCAACGTTCCCTGAGCCAGCACCACCGGAACTTTCATGGCTTCCAATACACTTGAAATGCTGATCCCGCCGGCATGGCACGCGGCTCCGGCAGAAACGGCTATTCCCTGCAACTGGTTTATCATGGATGAAGCATCGGTTCCCGGGAAACCCACGCTCAAGGTATTGGGCAACACCTCGGTGGGATGCCCGTTGCGGTGGATGTCGGGGATCGCTTTTTTTAATAATTGATGCAGAACACTTCCCCGGCAATGGAGGCAGTAGCGTTATAACCGAGGTAGATTGGTTTTTTCATAAAATACTATATTTAAGTGGATTGAAACGTTTTTATGGTTTCAAATCAATCCATAATCAGAACCCCAATCTTTGAATAAATTCAACCAAAGTTTCTGCCGTCTTCTCTGGATCATCCCTATCAATAGAGATAGAACGGATAGTCCGTGGATCTCTTTTTCCCAACCCGTTCAGGTAAGCTTTGTCGTAATATTCCAAGGTAATGTGGGCTACCTTCTCAAAATCACCCAACTGCAAAGCGTCCATAGCTTCTTTGGTACGCAGCCCTCCCAATTTCGACTCTATGCGGGCAACGGATCCGGCCAAAAGCTCCGTACCAAAACAGGCGTACTCCTGAACCAGCCGTTTGGCCCGCACTTCGCGGGGAATATCCACCCGGATAACAGGTGCGGCGCGCATGGCATTAAACAGCGTGTCGGGGATTCCATTTTTGCCCATGGTGATGCTTTCATCCTCCAGCCAGATGGGCTGGCTCTTATCCAAAAAGTGCCACTCCCCGGCTAGGTTGTTTTCAAACTGCTCGTTGGTGGGCTGGGGTTCCTGCCCAATGGCACCAAAAGCCGAACCCTTGTGATGGGCCAACCCTTCCAGATCGATAACCTGTTGCCCTTTCTTTTTAAGTTCCTTTAAAATGTCAGTTTTACCGCTGCCGGTGTAACCGCTCAAGATGAGCAGTTGCGCCGCAGTTGAAAACTGTTCGCGGTTGTACCGCCGGTATTCTTTATATCCGCCCTGCAAAAGCAACACCTCAAACCCGGCGGTTTCAAACAGCCAAGCCATGCTGGCCGAACGCATGCCGCCGCGCCAGCAATGAACGATTACCTTCTTTTGTGGGGCAATCTTCTTAGCCTGTTTCACAAAAGCCGATAATTTAGGCCCCACCAACTCCAACCCCAGTTCAATGGCAAAGTCGCGGCCCGATTTTTTAAAGCGGGTACCTACCAGGGCCCGTTCCCGGTCATCGAAAATAGGGATATTGATGGCCTGCGGCACATGCCCAAATTCGAACTCCCCCGGCGACCGCACATCAATCACCGGAAGCGCCTGTTTTAATTCCATGAATTGCCGGGCTGTAATGTATGTTGGCATAATCGTTTATTTGATCTTTTTATGAAACCATTTTCGATGCTCAAAACAATAGGCCAAATATAAAGATGGCTAAAGGATAATTTGGTTTTTTGAATAAAAAAATTGAAGGGCTGCAATTAATAGTTTTGCCGGACGGTGTATGGCATCTATTGGATAGATCTAGAGGCTTACCGGAGGATGAAAGAATAGAAATCCGGGAGAGGGTATAAAATAAACGGTGCCCCAAATTAATTATCATCCTTACTCCACTCCTACCTGTTCCATTAAAATTTGTTTTTTTGATTAATTGGGCTAATTTTGATAACGGTTACTGAACAAATTATGAAACCAGCCTTAAAACTGAGGATATATAATTGTTGGGGCACAAAAACAGCAAGACCACGGAGGTTTATACACATGTAATAGCAGTAAACAATAAAAAAATGCGTAACCCCTTGGATATATTGATGAATAAAATTACTTTGGAAAACGGATTAAAGAAAACAGTTGTAAACAAAACCGATATATACTGAATAGAAGAGGGGAGGTAGGTATATAGGGATGTTGTGGCCAAT
>DOTG01000005.1 GCA_003512955.1 Marinilabiliales bacterium | reverse complement strand
CACCTAACGGCGGCGGTATGGCCAGTAAGGGATTGCGGACGAAAAGCTGTCAAGTTACACGAAAAATTGAAGCGGGCTACAAACCCTCGCATACCTCTGAAACCCTTATTGGCTATACCGCGCTTAGCAACAGATTATTTTATATACTCTTTAAGTTCCAATATATCTTTTTCCAATCTGTCAATCATGTTTTTATGAATCCCTGGACCTTTAAGATTGTATAAAAATAATAAAATGAATAATCCAATTATTAAGATTGTTGTCAAAGTATTAAAAGTTATACTATTCCACGCTATTAAAACAATCCCCCAATAAAGAAGTGGCAATGTAATTAGTGCATTTCTATATCTGGTTTTGAAAACGCTCTTTATTTTATTGTTTTTTCTTACTGATTCAATAGCTGAGTCTTTACTTAAATCTAAATCGTTAAACGTCATATAAGTTTTTAAATTTATATAAATCAAGTAGACTAATACTGAGACTGTAAAGACACAACCTAAGATAAATTTCCAATCTATGTTTTCATGTTTAAAATTTGGATATAAGAGACCAGTTAGTATTATTGGATAAATGACAATACTGAAAATGCTCTTATATTTCAATAAGAATAATTTGCGTCGTGGCTTTTTTGACAAAGTTTCGATAAGTATTTTCTTATTTAAATCTTCAAGGTTATCAAGCTTCCTATCATACTTTTCCCACAATGATTTTAATTCTTCGTATTCCATGATTTTTTGATTTAATTGTTTGACAAATGATTTTTCAGATTCAATTTAATCCGACTGATTTTTGTTGCAACATTTGTTTTCGTTAAACCAATTATCTCTGAAATTTCGTCGTAAGAATATCCATCAAGCTGAAGTAGAATTAATGCCTTATCCAGCTTGTTTAAATCGCCAATTGAACAATAAAGCTGATCATATAAGTCATCAATTTCAGAATCATCTTGAATTTGGGGCATCACATTCGTATACTCAATGTGATTTTTGATTTTAATGTAATCCCGTATCCAAGAAATAGCTGTATTGATAGAAATCCTATAAATCCATGTACTTACTTTCGAATTACCTTTAAAATTTGGATATGCTTTCCATAAATTAGCAACAATCTCTTGAAAAAGGTCTTTCTTGTCAATTGTATGATCACAATACATGTGACTTACTTTGTAAATCAGCTTTTTGTTCTTTTCGACTAATTCCAAAAACTCATCAGTTAACTTTTTATCAATCATTTGAAATCTGTTTGTTTTCGAAGTATTAGTCGAAAATGATCATGAAAAAATCACAGGAGCAGTATCTTTTTTTATTTATTGATAACGGACGAAGATATAAGCAGTTGAGGATTACGTGGACGCTAACCTATCAACCGTGCAGTAAGCTTGCAAGCGAGAGCGACGCACACACAACCGCTTAAACCCCAATTGCTTATGAGCCTGTGTTACCTGCTGGCGTTTTTCGTCTGTCAAATTATCAAATACAAAAATAGCGAACAATTCTAAAACTGTCCGCTAAATAAAGCTATTAATTCAAATATGTTACTTAGAAGTGTAAACTTCTTTCAAAAACGCTTTTGCGGTCGTTGGTTTTCTGCCCAAAAGATTTTCTAAATCTGTTTTTTTGGCTGAAAATTCTCCTTGCTTGATTGCCTCTGCAAACCCTGAAAACATTCCAATATATTCTGCTGGAACGTTAGCCTTTGTCAAAGCGTCAACATAAACTTCTTGTGGAGGACTTACATAATTTATTTGTTTACCAGCAATTGCAGTTAAATCTTGAGCAATTTCTTGAAGCGAAATATTTTCGGTATTACTTAAAGAGTATTCTTTATTTTCGTGTCCTTGGCTTGTCAATATATTGGCAGCAGCTTCAGCCATATCATTTCGTAAAGCAAAAGCGGATTTTGTGTTGCCTGCTGGTAAAAATATTCCAGTTTCTAAAACTTGTTCTCCAAAAAACATTGGCAACGTATCAAGATAAAGATTGTTTTTTAAAATGGTGTAAGCCATTCCACTTGCTTTGATTTGTTTTTCTGTCTCTATATGTGTTTTTGCAAGAAAGGCAATTGGTGAAGTTTCGGCGTCGTTTTTTCTCTCAAAACTGGTGTATATGATGTGTTTTACACCTACTTCTTTAGCTGCATTTACTGCATTTACTTGTTGTTTTCCACGGTTTACAACATCGGGGCCTGACACTAATAGCAACTTGTCTACACCTTTAAAGGCTTCTACAAGTGAAGCGTAGTTGTCGTAATCACCAATTTTCAAGTTAATCCCTTTTGTTTTCAAGTCTTCCGCTTTCGTCACATCCCTTACTAAGGCTGATATGTTGTTTGCCGAAATTCCTTCTTTTAATAGAAAGTCAATGGTTGCCTTTCCAAAATGTCCTGTTGCTCCTGTTACTAAAATCATATTTTATAGTTTTTAAATGAATATTTTACAAAGATACACTACATTTGCTTCTTATAATATAGTAGTATACTAAAGTATAGTGAGTAAATTATAGCAAAATGATAAAGCACCATAGTTTAAAAGAGATTAAATCTTGTCCAGTTGAATATGTATTAAATATTAACGATACGCTCAATGTTATAAGTGGTAAATGGAAGTTGCCAATAATAGGTTCAATCCTGTTTGGTAAAAAGCGGTTTACCGATATTCAACGCAATATTCCTAAAATTACGCCTAGAATGTTGAGCAAAGAGCTTAAAGAATTGGAAATAAATGGAATGTTGATTAGAACTGTCTATGACACAACACCTGTTTTGGTTGAATATGAATTGTCCCAATCAGGAAAATTAATTACAGAAGTTTTGGATAAAATGATTGAATGGGGAATAGAACATAGAAAGTCTGTGTTGTCAAAGTCATAAGTTCTCATTCGGTTAATTGTCGTGGGTTGAATATGACTTTTGTTTGTCTGGTTAATGCTCGCAGTGTCGTTTTTACGCTTGCAGGTAACGTTGAGTATATGGCAAGTAGGCGATTGCGGGCTTCAAACCTATCAAACCGTTAAGATGTTGAAGCGGGCTACAGCCCTTGAAATTACTACTATTTTGCATATACAATGTTACCGTCATTTATTTATCCATTATTTCCTTGACCCTATTTTTTAGTTGTTCTAAATCAGGCAAATAGAGTTGATATTTTGACACAATCAATTTTGAAGAATCATTTAGCATTGCATATTCAACCATTATGTCATCTTTCTCTTCTGATAAAATCAATCCAATTGGAGCATTGTCTGTTTCTTCATTCATTTCTTTCTCGTAGTAGCCCAAATAGAGTTTCATTTGCCCTATATGCTCATGCTCAACTTCTCCTATTTTCAAATCTATCAGCACGTAACATTTCAGTTTTACATGATAAAAAACCAAATCAACAAAGTAATGTCTGTTATTCAATGTTATTCGCTGTTGTCTCCCAATGAAAGCAAATCCTTTCCCCATTTCCAACAAGAATTTCTGTAGGTTGTTGATTATTGCCTTTTCTATGTCGGTTTCTGTATATTGATAATTTTCAGGAAAGTTCATAAACTCAAATACATGAGGATTTTTTACAAAATCTTCTTCTGTCTTTGCTATTTGTCCATGTTTTGATAATGCCAAAATTTCGTCTTTGTTCTTTCCTATTGCAAGCCTGTGAAATAATCCAGTTTTCTTCTGTCGTTTTAACTCTCTAACTCCCCAATCGTCAATTATAGCCTGCTTTTCGTAAAATTCTCTCGCTATATCATCTTCTACTTTCAATAATTCGTAGTAATGAGACCAACTCAATTTGTGCGACAGTGTCTCACAAATCGGATATTTGTAATAGAAAAGTCTCATGTAGTTTAAATTACTTCTATTAAATCCCTTACCGTGTCTGATTGTGAGGTCTTTGGATAAATTTTCTAAAAGATGTGTCCCATAATCTGCTTTTATTTTTCCATGCTGTTCAAATTCGATAATATATTTTCCAATCTCCCAATAAGCGTATAGCATTTCGGTATTTACAGCTTTTACAATGTTACTTTTTGCTGATTCGTATTTGTCTCCTATCTTTGAGACTAATTGCTGATAATCAATATTTTTCCTTAATTCAGTCATATTTTATAATTTGAGAGACACTGTCACACATTTTTTATTGCTCTAAAATACAACATTTTTGATTTAACATTTTATTCATTTCAGCAATACTGATTCGGTTTGCTCAAATTGGAGATAACCAATGTATATCCCTGCTTTTTAAGTATATATATCTCCCAAAAATACCTTAATAAAAGCAACAGGTTGTGGGTTATCATTCGTTGTTAAGAGGTTGTTATTGGTTATAAATACGTTACCAATACTAACGAATAACTTGCTTATTTTCAAAAATATATGATGAAAACGGGGAGGTCTCCGAGATTTTTGGGATTTGCTGCGGGAAAAGTTATGTTGAATAGGTGTTTGATGGGCGAACGAAGCCTGAAAGCAGGAGATCATGTGCTCATTTGTTCATTTGGCAGGGCAGCAAGGTTAAATTGCTAAATTGTTGAAATAAGACACTTTGTGCCAGTGTGAAAAAAAGATGTGTGCACAGCGTAACCTTCGAAATTCAATATCCGGCATCCGGTGTTTGAAATTCTAATACAACCAATTGCCATTTATAAGCACGCGATGTAGTTGGAACAAAAAGAGGGTGCCCCGAAAAAAAAGGGGCTCATTAAATTAAAACTTACTCATTGAAAGTTTATGGTTAAAATAGAACGCTGATAACGCTGATTTTATCTGTGAAAATCGCTGTCATCAACGCTCCATATCATTCAATTTATAAGTATTCTAAATTCTTATTAGCCTTTTGAGGCACCCTCGCTGTTTTTGGTCTGTTACAGAATGACATCAATATACACGTGGCTCTCGTTTCCGGCAACATCGGTACAATACACCCCAAAATGATACTCACCACGCAAAACGGGTTCCAATACCCCTAGCTCACCTACTACACTATCGGGCACCACAATTTCGTGATGATGGATATGGGAGTTTTTTAACCCCGCCTCAAAATCCCAACTTTGTTCCAAAGTCCAGGGATGGCCTTCTTCACCGAAAGTTTCTGCTGATTTGTTATGCGTATGACCATCGTTGAAGTGAATATCCACTTTATAGGATTTCAATTCCACATCGTCGGAAAAATCGCACTCAAAATGTACTTCTTCCCCAATTGTCAGCGAATCCTCATTGGCTGGTTCGCCAAGTACAATTGCGGGAGGCGTATTATCCACATCATCCTTTTTGCATGATGAACCAACAACCAATATTGCCATTAAGCTTATTGCCAGTATTTTACTGTTTTTCATTTTAATATAATTTAATCATTTTAAAGAATTCAAACATGGCAGGTAATGACCATCAGTTTAGTGCCTGCCTTTTCACGGCTAACAAAACAATGCCCATTTGGGTGGTGCCCTGATTGAAAAGTAAGGATGAACGTTAGCCCCTTTGGAACAAATCTTTACCACCGGATAACCGGCCTCAAAAGCTAACAGCCATACTTGAAAAACCTGCTTTTGGATGGCCGAAACCGGGAAATATTCCAAATATAGATAGGGGCAATCTTTTGTTTGGCCGGCGTTTTGCCATTCAACGCCCACGGCCTTTTCAACCAGATGGGCATGATGGAAAAACAGGAAATGGATATCGCGTGCCCATTCCGGCCACAGCAGCAAGAGCAAAAAAACTATCCCTACCGATGTCTTTTTCATCTGCATTACCTAGTTAAAATAAAAATGGGATTTTAATGGTCACTTGGATATTCCTACCCAATTCAGGGATATCCAGCTTCCGGTAATAACTCATGGAATTGTAATACTTTGTGCCGAACAGGTTTTGAACCTGTAAAACACACTGAAACGGCTGATTCCACAGTTTTGCATCCACCACTGCCGATGCTCCAAACACGGCATAACCGGGGGTCACCATTTCCCCTTGTCCACGGCTCCTGTCTTTTTCCAGGGCCCATTTCCCATTAACTGACATTGAAATAAATGCACAGGGTTTATACTTCACTTCCCAAAAGCCGTTAACCGACGGAGAAAAGGGAATGCCATAAGTTAGGATGCCTTTATTATTGAGCAAATAATTGTAAGGCAACTCCAGATTGGCTTCACAGGTACAGTGTTTAAAAAATGTTTTTGAAACCGATGCTTCCACCCCGCTCAACCAGGCTCTTGATTGCCGATAATAATACATCCCCCCGGCATCGGGAATGGGGTGGTTCAGCTCGCCGGTTGGCTGCAAATACAGGTAATTGGTGAAATAATACCCGTAGCTGCTCAAGCTTGCATACCATGTTTCATGGTGATACTCTAAGTTCAAATCGGCATAATATCCTTCCTCATTTTCCAGGGATGCATCGCCCACCTCGAACCGGTACGAACCATGATGGACACCATTGGCGCCAAGTTCCACCGCCGTAGGAACCCGGAATGCTTTACCTAAATTCATCCGGAGCATTCCATTTTTCCAAAATTGCCGGGTAAATCCTATGTGCCACGAAAACCCTGGGAAACGTCTATCCACCGGATGGCTACGTTGGGCGTAATAATCAGCCTGAGCGGCATCCCGGTTAGGCAACATCAAAACATATTGATACAAGAGACTATCGAAGAACGGGCTTCCGTGGTACCAACCCACGTCGAACCGTATGCCTAAAAACAGTTTGCTTTTTTCGTTCAGTTTCCATTCATCTTTTGCAAATATTCCACTTACTAAACGCTGGTATTCGGGCAGAAAGAAGTTATAACCTCCCACTCTGTTGTCTATCCATTGGTTTTGGATTCCCCCCGAAATAAGATGATGGCTGACATTCGTGATTTCAACTTTGGAATTCAGGGTATAGGTCTGTAATTGAAAATCTAGCTCCAAATCGGGATATACTTCGGGCGGCTGCTGGCCGGGATAATGTGAATGAAACTGGCTCCACTCCTGGCGGTGGTTCTTCTGATAGCCTATATCGAAAAAAAACGTCCCATAAGGCAAATAGCTTTTGGTATTGTTGGTTATTTTAAAATGGTTCACCTGCTGAAACGGAGATTCCACGTTCCTGCGGTTGCCATCATCGGCCACCTTCAATAAATCGGGTATCCCGTGAGCCCCCGGGAAAAAACCCGATTTCTGGTTTACGTTACTCACCGATACCACAGTTTTAAAGCCTGGATAAATGAACCCGAACTGCCCGTTCAGGTCGTATTCGTTTCCGGCACTGTTTTTTAGCTGCTGGTTATAAATAGGAATCTTTTGAGTGAGATACACAATGGTATCGGCAGGCAGGTGGTAATCGCCAAAATCGAGGAAACTTGTACGTAATTTGTAGAAAAACCGGTTATTCCTCTGCTGAAAAAGCAACGACCCTCCTGCTGCCTGGTTCACCGATTTGGCCAGCAGACTCAAATCGCCCGACAGCTTTTTATTTGCAGGTACCTTGTTGTTAACCACCTGGATGACACCGCCCATAGCATCGCTGCCAAACTCAATGGCTGATGCACCTTTTACCACTTCGGCCGATTCCACTGAAAAAGGATCCATCTCCAGCCCGTGGTCGGCCCCCCATTGCTGGCTTTCCTGCTTAATACCATTTTCGGCTACCACCACCCGGTTAAAGCCCATCCCGCGTATCACCGGTTTTGAGACATTGGCTCCCACATCCATCGTGTTGACCCCGGGCAACCTTTCCAGGCTTTTCACAAATGTTCCGGTAAGGTTTTCCAGAATAAAGCGCGAGTGGATAATTTCATTACTTTTTGATCCTGTGGTATCGAATCCGGATGCCTGAACAGCAATTTCACCCAACTGGCGGCTATCTGGTTTTAAAACTATTTTCAATAAAATATTCTGGTTCAATTGAATGGATGTATCCAGTTTCTGAAACCCCATAAATGTGAAACTAAACGTATAGGTTCCCTTCCTAAATTTGGTCAATTCAAAAAAACCCTGATTATCAGTCACCGCACATACTTCGCCAAAATGGACATGGCAGCCCGGAAGGTTGTTACCTTGCTCATCGGAAACCGTTCCTGACACCCGGAACTCAGCTTGTCCCCAAACAAGAATAGGGAAAAATATAACCAATAGAAATAGTAATTTCATGATGATCAGTTGAATAATAAAAAACCCAAGCATGCATGATGCTTCTCATGCAAACATGAACACAGATTTGGCTTCGCATATAAGACATAGAGTTATAAAAAAACTGCTAAGTCTTTAGCATTTAATAAAATAAAACCGGAAATATTTCAAGGAATCATGAAACGGGTGGAGCCCTGAAATTACGGGTGTTAACCTTTGAATCAATCAAAGGGTCACGGTATAATTCAAAAGGCAGTATCTGGTATGAAGCATTAACCCTTTGAATGGGAATATGGCCGGGAAAGTCCATGGTAGCCGATTCATAAGAAAGAACCGGACATTTCGATTCAAAAACATTAAATTGAAGCCCACGAACCTCGGTATGGCAACATAAATCTTCCTCTTGCAGGTGATGAAAAATATTGTGCAACGACTGAAACAGTATGGGAAAAACAAATACCCATACTAAAAATTGAACAGTTGCTATTTTCAAATTATGCTTCATAGTAGTACCGAGGCAAAACTATGAAAAGATTATGAAAAAATACGAATTAACGGGAAATTATTTAAAACGATTCAAAATAAGCTGTTTGAAATGATATACAGATTAAGCAGACCTGGCTGCCCTGTCTGCCGAAAGGCAACCTTTGGTCTGTTTTTTTTTTTTTGAATTATATCAGTGTTAATCTGTAAAAAACCCGTGTCAACAGTGTTTCAATTTCTTCGTTTACTTTTAATATCAATGGTCAGTCATGGATTTAGCTAAGACTCAGGTTTTTATAATTTATTCACCGACTCAAAAATTGGGGCTGTTAAACATCAGGTTACCTGAAAACATCAGACAACAGGAGCCAAACAACCCAAAAAGCATATTTTATAAAATAGGTGAACCAATCGCAGATATTTGAAACTGTTGCCACAAGATACTGTATTTAGAATTGAATGGTGTAAATCACATTAGGGAAAATAGACCATTGATAACCCGATTCGATGGAATGGGAACCCTGGTCGTAATATTCATAAACTTTTGACTGATGGTTGGTAACATTTTGCACATCCAGCTTTAACTCATGGGTGGATTTTTCACGGTCGCGCCTGTAACTAATTGAGAAATCAGTCTTAAAAACGTTATCGCCTTGTAATTCCAGGTATTGGGCCATGTCATACACCCCATTGTTTTCGTCCAGAGATGCCTGAAGATCGAGCGGTGTATAAGGGTTCCCTCCAAAATAGGTAATTTTTGCATTGACCCCCAGCGTCCGGTTTTTTGACTTATCCCCAATCCGGAATTCCTTCCCAATTAAAAAATTGCTGGCAAATTTTCCATTAAAGGCTGAATTACGTTCAACTCCGTCAAAAGCAGTAAACCTAGAATCGAAGAGCGAGCCTGTTACCAAGAAGTAAAAATTGTTGTAGTAAAACCGCTCCACGGTCAATTCAAGCCCATAATTCCTTCCTTTTCCTTTATTTATTAATTCCCTGTCGCTCCAGCCCTGTTGCTCGTTATTCAACACATACGGGCTTGCAGGACTGTTTTCAACTGCCACATTATAAAGGTACTGGTAATATGCTTCCGCTTTCAGATACATCTGTTCTGTAATCTGGTGCTTGTAACCAATAACGAAATGCGAGGCTTTTGCCAAGCCAAGGTCTTTATTAGGAGAAGAATACGTTCCATCATCATGTTTTACTTTTGCATCGTAGGTTGAAATACCTTCTACCTTACTGTGGACGCCAATCCCCATTGACAAAACTTTTCCTGCCCCTAACTGATAATCAATACCTAACCGGGGTTCCACCGATTGGCTCTGATTTTTCAGAAAGTTCAAGTAATGGATCCCCGAAACAAAGGTTAAATCCTGATAGAGCCTGTATTTCCAATTTACAAAACCTTGTACCAATCCAGCCCTACCCCGGGAATCCTGGCTTTGGGTATAATTACCGTTCCCGATTACATCATATTTTGAAAAAATATCATATCCCAAATCGGTATAAATCAATCCGGCCTTGATACGGTGCTGCGCATTAATCTTATTACTATAAGTAACAGCTATTTTAACCGATGTATTCACAAAATCATCGATATTGGCATCAAAGAAATTCCCCAGCGAATCGCGCATCTGATAAATACCTTTACTTTGGGTTCCTGCAATTGCTAAAGTATTCTTAATAAACGCGTGATCGGTCAATAGATAGGTATGGTTTACACCCACTACGCCTAAACCTGTTTGAAAATCACCCTGGCGGGTAACGTATGATTCCGAATCATCAGAATAATCTTTTTGCAGAATACCACTTTTTCCACCCAGCCCGAAAACGGAAAACGATCCCAGATTCCGGGTTGGTAAAACAACATGGAATGAAACGTCCTGATATTTGGGTACCCCATAAAAATCCACCAGACCCAAATCATCGAGTATGCCCAACGAGGAATACCGATAGTTAATTAAGTATGAACCTGTTTTACCCCGTTTGAAAGGTCCTTCGAGGGTAAAGTCGATTCCAAGGGCCCCGGCAGAAAAAGTATATTCCCTCTTTTCATTATTCCCGGTCCTCAGTTGCATATCAAAAACCCCCGAATAGGCATTTCCGTATTCAGGAGCAAAAGCCCCTGAAAAAAAGTCGGAATTTGATAACATGGCACTGTTTAGCGCATTGATTGGCCCACCTGATGAACCTTCGCCTGCAAAATGGTTGGGATTGGGTATTTCAATACCTTCGAGCCTCCATAAAATACCTTTAGGGGAATTCCCTCGGACAACGATGTCGTTATTTCCCTCGGCATTGTTGGTAACCCCGGCAAAACTTGATACCATCCGGGCCGGATCGTTAAAAGTGCCCGCATAGCGTTTGGTTTCCTCCACTGTAAAAACCTTTGCACTTACAGTTGCCATTTCATTTAACGATTCTTCTTTATTTTTTGTGGCCACAACGTTGATATCGCCGAGTTTTACCACCAATTCTGTCATCTCAACCTGAATGACAACTTCTTTTCCTGAACCTACCACCAGGTTTGGAATATATTTATTTTCGAATCCAAGGCAGCTAACCTGCAGATTGACCCTGCCTACCGGTACTTTTTCAATCCTGAAATTACCTTCCGCATCGCTGCTTGTACCCATAATGGGATCCGATGCCATAATAATTATATTGGCCCCCACGATTGGCGTTTTTGAATCCTGATCAACAATGGTACCCCGGATGGTTTGAAAATACATAGTATTCGATTTCGCGGCTAAGGTCAACAATCCAAACAGTAACATTAAAGCCAGCTTATGTTTTTTTGATATTTTTTGCATCGTTTTAAAAGATTTAAGATGAGTTTTGAACTAGAACCTTACTCCCATTGAAAATCCCGGATACAATACAACCTGGGTTCCATTGCTGTATGTCTTTTTCCAAACACTGTAAGGAGGAATTGATGAATTGTCTGTTTGAGTGTCACCTTGTTTCAGATCAGAGACCACTCCATTGAATGAAGGGCCACCAAATAAAGACATGCCATTGCTGAAATTCCATGATGCCAGCACCTGGATTTTATTCAACAGGTTCAATTTGTTGTCCTGCCATTCATCTTCATTTACATGATAAACCAATCCTTCAAAATTCAGATCGGCTTTTGCGCCTATGGCAACCTGTGTACCTATACCATAACCATAGGACCACAATAATTTATCGTTACGGACGGCCATACCTGCCGATAAGATATTATAGAATTTTTTGGTACCTATTTTAAAACTGACCATTCCATATAATGATTCGGTGGTACCCAATTCAAAAACACGGTAGCCATTACGGACTATACTCAAAACACCAATCGGCAGGCCATCTTCAAGCGAATCGACATAGTTAAAGACCCCCAATTGAACACCTTTCAGTCTTTTCGTTATATTCACAAAACCAGCTATTTGAGCGCCATCAACTGCTCCAGTATTGAGGTTGGCAAATCCACTGATCTGTACGCCTTTCAAATCGCCAATGTTGGTGTTTACAAATCCGCTGATTTGCCCCATGTGGTTGCCTTGCGAATAATTGGTAAACCCGGCTCCCTGAAACCCGTTCATATCCCCATGAACTGTATTGACAAAACCTGCAAACTGGGCACCTTTCATGTCGCCCAGGGTAACATTCACAAAGCCAGCCCCCTGAAAGGATTCGGCCTGGCTGTTCACCACATTTACAAAACCTGCAAACTGGGCTCCATTCAAATACCGATGGTTGTAATTTACAAAACCTGCAAACTGGGCACCTACGGTCTTTCCCATATCGGCATTAAAGAATCCTGCCATTTGTACCCCGCTCATATTACTTTTGAGCACATTAAAGAAACCGGATGCTTCAAAACCACTAAGCCCACCTGAATAGGCACCAAAATAATTGAGCGAAACGTTATTGATGGTATTCCATGATTCCATGCCATTGGTCCCTATAGGAGTAACCAAACTTATCTGTAACGGCATCGTCTTCATGGGTTCTTTTTCCTGTGCCGATACATTCATTGTTAAAAAAAACATCAATACGAATACTGAAATTTTAAAGGTTGTCTTCATTGCATTTACTTTTAAAGGTTAAATCATTATTTTTTATTTCATTTTTCAGGATGACAACCATAAAAAATAATACCCCTATCCGGGGTAAATAAAAATTGAATAAATGATGGATTATTATGAATAACCTATTGATAATCTTACGAATCGTATATTTTTTATTTGACTGCTATCAAAAAATAAATACCCATTGATTCAGTACAGGTAAGCCTTAGAATAAAAACAGGCACAATGGATTGAACATGCAAAGGAATCAAACGTCCGGGCAGTTAAAACCGCATCCCCAAGGCTATCCCTGCCCACATCTGCAAGCGGTTTCCGGAATAATCTTTCGTGTAAAATGGATGAAAGGCAATGTTGTTAAACAAGGATTCGGAATCTTGTATTTTTGCATTATAAACCGATACCGAAGGGCCTACTGCCAATGTAAAATATTTGGCCACACGATAACTATACCAAGGCTGGAACTTAAATAGCTTACCCACAGATACTGTCTGGTTTCCATTATCCTGTAGGGTAGAGAAAGTAAAATCGAAATCTAAAGAATGTTTCCCCTTCAGAGGCCTTTTAAACCCAAGGCCATAGGAATAACTATAAAGATTGGCTGTACTTTTCCCAAATTTGAAAATATTGTAGAATCTAGCGGTTCCTGTTTTAAAAGCTACGTTAGCAAAAAATGTTTCATCGGAACTCAGTTCCACCACATGGTAACCCTTGCGGACAAAACTAAAAAAACCAATCGGCACCCCCGACTCCACGGTATCGCAAACATTTACGGTGGCTAACTGAACCCCATTTAGTATTTGGGTTATATTAACAAATGCAGCCCCCTGGAACCCTGTATTTTCTACAGTAGCCACGTTTACAAAGCCAGCCAACTGGGTTCCGGTTACAGAACCTCCATAATTAACAAAACCGGCTCCCTGAAACGCCTCGACAGTATCATAAGCTACATTAACAAAACCTGCCAATTGAGTTCCGGTAACACTGTTGCACACATTAACAAAGCCAGCCAGTTGTGCCGCATCCACATCACCATCGGCATAATTTACAAACCCAGCTGCCTGTAGCCCGCCAATATTCTTTCCGTAGTTAACAAATCCGGTAAGCTGGGCCATTTCTACATCGCCCATAGCTACATTTACAAACCCCGAAGCCTGAATTCCGCCAATGTTTCCTCCGTAATTTACGAAACCTGCCACCTGTGCCAAACGGACATCTTTCAAAGCAACATTTACAAATCCGGTAATTTGAGCTCCATCCACATGCTGTGTGGTCACATTGTTAAATCCAGATACCTGGATGCCGTGCATTTCGCCTCTCAGGGTATTTTGAAAACCTGCCAATTGAGCTCCGGTAACCGAGCCCATATTCAGGTTAAAGTAGCCCGCCATCTGAATCCCTTCCGTATTGTTCCCGACAATATTCCCCCAACCGGCCATTTGCAAACCCTTCACGTCATTTTTAACAATGTTAAACAACCCGCCCAACTCAATTCCATCCACACTACCGGAATATCCGGCTAAAATATTCAGCGATAAATTATTCGTAGCGGTTCCGCTCAACGTATAATTGCTCCCCACAAAAGGCAGTAACGAAACCTGAAACGTTTTCTTTTCATAAACCTTCAGGTTCTCGGCATTTAACATGGTTTCGTTGGGAACCAACCAATTTACGATGCTGCTTCCATGAAGGTCGCTTTGCAATACCGTGGTCCTTGTCTGGATTTTGATCAGTTCCTTTTGTTTCGGTTGCAGCGACACATCAATCTGGACCGATTTCGAAGGACGGATCAAAAGGATGGAATCTAAATAACCATAACGGCAATAAGTAAGCCCTTTCAAATTTAAATCGGAAGGCAACACAATCTTGTAAAACCCGATAGAATTAGAATAAGCAACTATTTTGCCGTCAACCTCATAAATAGTGGCATTGGGCAATGCCAGTCCAGTAGAGGCATCAAATACATATCCGGTAATGGTATAAGCCCCCATTCCATATTCTTTGTTCGCCGTACGTTCGGTATTTTTTTTCTCAGAATTGGGCAAAATAATGATATGGTTACCTACTACTTTATACCGCATTTTATCGGCAAACAATAGTTTCAAGGCATTTTCAACCGGTTTATTTCTGACTTTTAAAGTAACCAAGCTATCGCTACGAAAGATATCGGAATTATATGAAAAATTGAATCCACCCACTTCGCTGAGTTTCATCAAGGCTTGTTCCATGGGGATGCTCTCTACTGAAATGGAAATCCGCTTCGACAAAAGGTTTGTCTGGGCGTTAACTTCCTTTAAAAAGAGGAAGGCAACAATGCCTGCAAACATTATTATGTTGCCCTTACTCATCTAAACAACCATTCCCCTTCAATTCATACATAGTATCATAATGAACCATCTCAAACTTATAAGTGATGGCTATCAATGAAAGTATCTCATCAATGGAGTTTCCTGTAAAAGAAGCCGTATAAAGGCAATCCAGAACTCCAGGGTTACTCACCTTTACCAACACCTGATAATGTTTTGTAAGCACCTCAAATACAGTAGAAAGCTTTGTTTTTTTAAAGATGAGTGTCTGGTCGGCCCAGAACAAGTCATCGGGAGCCATCGGTTGGTCCAACAATTTAGGTATTCCTGAGGCATGGGGTAAAATCCCCTTTTGGCCGGAAGCTAATTGAACGGAAGCTGTGTCACCAGTTATGCTATCAATCCGGTACAATTCTACCAGACCTGTTGCAACTGCTATTTCAACATCGCTACCACGATGGGCTTTTACGCTGAATGATGTACCCAATACCTTTACAAACGCGCCACCAGCCTGAATAACAAATGGCTGTTTGGGATTGGGCTGTACTTTGAAAAAACCCTCTCCTTCCAAGATCACTGCTCTGTTCTTTTTATCAAATTTTTCGGGAAAGGAGATTTGTGAATTGCTGTTCAAAGCCACTACCGAACCGTCGGGTAAAAAGGTTTTGATCATTGTATCGGTACTGACCAGAGTCCGCGTTTGAGCCGGGAATAGCGGTCCAAAAACAATCCTGAAAATTGCCAGTCCTACTATCAGAACAGCAGCCGCACCAGATATCATCCGGAACCAATTGGTTTTTACAATAGGGATAATTTTAGCGTTTTGGTGCTGGCTGTATGAATCTACTTTTTCCGACACTAAATCCCAAGCCTGCTGAACATCAACCGCAACAGGAGTTGGGGTCAGTTTGCCCGACTCAGCCCAAAGCGTTTCCAATTGGTCGAGCATTTTTTGGTTTTGCGCAGACTCAAGCAACCATTGCATGACCTGTTCCGTCTGATGGGCTGTGGTTTCTCCTAAAAGAAACTGCGCCAGTATTACTTCATCGATATGTAATTTATTGTTTTCCATCGTTTATATGGGTAAGACAATCGGATTTTGTTTTACCCCTATTTGAGTTTTATATATTTCCTAAAATCAGCAAATCTCGGGGCGGCTATATCGAATGTGTAAGTTTTAAAATCACTTTCTCGCCTACAATTTAGAGAAGCCGTGCCACTACTAAAAAGCTCATTCTCTTGACCACTCATATTACGCCTACGGAATTTATATGTTTTGTTAATAAGTTGTACTGCATGCTATTAAAATCAATTTTTTAAAAAGTGGCCCAAAAACAAAATCACCCACGGCAGGTAATCGGCCAATTCACTCCGCATAAACTTGAGTGCACTACCCATCTGGTTTTCTACCGTTTTAACCGATATGCCCAGTTTATTGGCAATTTCCTGATATTTTAAACCATCGTATCGGCTCATAATGAATATTTTCCGCCGCTCAATAGGCAACTGGTCAATGGTTTGCCTTATTTTTTGTTCCAATTCCGACACAATCATTTGATCCTCATCCGATTGTTCTTCCATTTGAATTATCCGTTCGTTATGGATTTTATGCTTCTCGCGGATATTTACATGTTTGATTACATTCAAACAACTGTTCCTTACCGCTTTATAAAGGTATGATTGTACCGAAGCAGTAATTTCAATGGTTTCGCGGTTTATCCAGAGCTTGAAAAGCACTTCCTGGACTACCTCCTCAGATGCTTCCAAATCTTTCAAAAAATTATTGGCATAAGCACACAAGTTGCTGTAATGAGCCTTGAAAAGCAGTTCAAACTGCTGTTTGTCAAGGGAAAAAACAATACTATTTTGAGCTACAGTTTCCAATCAGGTACATTCAATTGACACAAACATACAAAAAAAGTAATTTAACCAAGCACTCATTGTCCAATGATGGGATAATATCGTACAAAAGGCCATCTCGTATGAGACAGCCTTCTGTAAACTACAAAATATCAGAAATATTTTTATTCGTATTCGGCTAAAATTTCAGCTACACCGTCGGGCGAAACCCGACCATATACCTTTTCGCCGACCAATACCACCGGAGCCAATCCGCAAGCACCTACACAACGCAGGCAGCTTAATGAGAATTTGCCGTCGGGGCTGGTTTCGCCTACCTCAATCTTTAAACGGCGCTTGAATTCATCGAGTACCTTTTCAGCTCCACGGACATAACAGGCTGTTCCTGTGCAAACTGAAATCGGGTGCTGCCCTTTAGGAATCATGGTAAAAAAGGAATAGAACGTGACCACTCCGTAAACTTTGGCTACAGGTATTTTTAATTCCTGAGCCACAATTTCCTGCACTTCAGCAGGCAGGTAGCCAAACAGGCTTTGTGCTTTGTGCAACACGTTAATCAGTTCTCCCGCTTCATTGTTAAATGAAACACACACCTCTTTAAGTTTTTCAACCTCTTTCGGGTTCAGTTTTATTTTTACGCTTGACATAATCTTTTTCTTTATACGTTCAACATGAATTGGCCCCTACTCAATGATAAACTCATTCTTTTTATTGAAGTAGTGTGTATGCAACAGGTGATGCGCTTTTTCACTCATCGGGTGTTTCAAAAACTCCTCATATAATTTTACAATGAATGGATTTTCGTGTGATTTCCGAATAGGTTTATTTCTATCTTCTTGGTAAATAGCCATCTGGCGTGCTTTTAAAATAGAAGAATCGCCATGGTGCAGGGGTTGACCTCCACCACCGATACAACCACCGGGGCAAGCCATGATTTCAATGGCATGGAAATACGATTTACCTGCTTTAATATCTTCAAGTAATTTCCGGGCATTTCCTAAACCATGAGCAATACCAATCCGGATAGGTAATCCATTAAAATCAATGGTAGCTTCGCGGACACCTTCCAAACCACGTAATTCCTCGAAATCAACTTTCTCCAGTTTCTTCTTGGTTTGAATTTCGTAAGCAGTGCGGACAGCAGCCTCAATTACACCACCTGTAGTACCGAAAATAACCGCGGCACCGGTCGATTCGCCCAGCGGATTATCGAAATCTTCGTCGGGCAATAGATTAAAGTCGATGTTGGCCCCTTTTATCAATGCAGCCAATTCGCGGGTCGAGATGGAGAAATCTACATCGGGATTGCCGTCGGTGGCGAATTCTTCACGTTGGCATTCGTATTTTTTAGCCAAACAAGGCATTACTGAAACCACCACCATATCCTTGCGGTTCACCTTTATTTTCTCGGCAAAATAGGTTTTTGCAATGGCTCCAAACATCTGCTGGGGAGAGCGGGCGGTTGATGGTATCTCTTTCATCTCGGGGAACTGCTTTTCAAAAAAGTTCACCCAACCCGGGCAACATGAAGTCAAAATAGGAAGTTTCACCTCTTTATCGCCATTCAAATGCCTGCCCAACCTATCCAAAAGTTCGGTACCTTCTTCCATAATGGTCAAGTCGGCTGCAAAATCGGTATCAAAAACAAAATTGAAACCAAGCCTGCGTAAGGCGGCAGCCAATTTTCCGGTAACCAACGTACCCGGTTTCAAACCGAATTCTTCGCCTAAGGCAGCGCGTACGGCTGGGGCAGTTTGTACTACCACGGTTTTGCTTGGATCGGCCAAAGCCCGGATTACCTGGTTGGTGTGGTCCACTTCGGTTAATGCTCCGGTAGGACAGACAGCTACGCACTGACCACAATAGGTGCAGGTCGATTTTTCCAAATCCATCTCAAAAGCCGGGGAGACAACGGCTTGAAATCCTCTGTTAACACCCCACAACGCACCAACGGTCTGAACTTCGTTACACATCATCTCGCAACGGCGGCACATAATACATTTGTCCATATCGCGGATGATGGATGGCGAAAAGTCTTCTTTGTAGGTTGACATTTCACCTTTATAATGAATCTCGCGGACGCCCAATTTATGAGCCATGGTCTGCAACTCACAGTTGCCTGATTTGGCACAAATCAAGCAATCGGCAGGGTGATCGGACAATATTAATTCCAACACCGTACGGCGGGCATTTAACACGCGCATGGTATTGGTTTTAATTACCATGTCGGTATGGGCATCGGTACAACATGCCGGGGCGAGGTTGCGGCGTCCTTCAACTTCTACCACACAAATACGGCAGCCTCCGGGTTTGTTTTCGATATTCATGTCGCCCAGACTCATATAACACAAGGTAGGGATATCGATACCTACCGAGCGTGCCGCTTTAAGGATGCTGGTTCCTTTTTCTACTTTTACGGACTTATTATCTATCGTTAAATTAACAAATTCCATTATTCAATCTCCTCTTTTAATGTATGCTAATCGCGTTAAACTTACATTTATCCATACATGCACCACATTTGATACAAATGGTCTGGTCGATGGTATGTGGCCCTTTCCGTTCACCAGAAATAGCACCTACCGGACAAACCCTGGCACAAGCGGTACAACCTACGCAAGGCTCAGTATCAATGATATACTGCATCAGGTCTTTACACACACCTGCACGGCATTTTTTATCGTGAACATGTTCCAGATATTCATCATAGAAATTATCAAGGGTGGAAAGAACAGGGTTTGGAGAGGTTTGCCCTAATCCACAAAGCGATGTGTCTTTAATTACATGACTCAGGTTCCTTAGTTTATCCATGTCAGCTAAAGTTCCTTTTCCTTTGCAGATAATATCCAATTGCTCATGCAACCTTTTGTTTCCGATACGGCAAGGAGCACATTTTCCGCATGATTCTTCTACGGTAAAGTCTAGATAGAAACGCGCTACCGACACCATGCAATCATCTTCGTCCATTACAATCATACCCCCCGAACCCATCATGGAACCGGAAGCAATTAAATTGTCGTAATCAATTGGGGTGTCCAGGTGTTTCTCGGTTAAGCAACCGCCGGAAGGACCACCGGTTTGAACGGCTTTAAACTTTTTGCCATCTTTAATTCCACCACCGATTTCATAAATAACCTCACGAAGCGTGGTTCCCATGGGCACTTCAATCAGACCTACGTTATTTATTTTTCCGGCCAAAGCAAATACTTTGGTTCCTTTTGACTTTGCTGTACCGATTTTATTAAACCAATTGGCTCCTTTCAAATAGATAACAGGTATGTTGGCATAAGTTTCCACATTGTTCACGTTGGTTGGCTTGCCCAGGTAACCAGATTCAGCAGGGAATGGCGGTTTAAAGGTAGGTTCGCCACGTTCACCTTCCATGGAATGGATCAATGCTGTTTCTTCACCGCATACAAATGCTCCGGCGCCATACCTAAGCTGAATATCGAAACTAAATCCGGTTCCTAAAATATCATCACCTAAAAGTCCGTATTCGCGTACTTGATTGATGGCTATCTTTAAACGCTCGATGGCCAGAGGATATTCGGCCCTGATATACACCAAACCTTTGGTAGCCCCAATACAGTAACCATTTATGGCCATGGCTTCAATAACGGAATGTGGGTCGCCCTCCAGAATAGAACGGTCCATGAATGCTCCCGGGTCACCTTCGTCGGCGTTACAAACCACATATTTTTGATCGGCATGGTTTTGTGAAGCAATCTTCCATTTCATACCTGTTGGAAAGCCACCTCCCCCGCGTCCACGTAATCCGGAATCAATCATCTCCTGAATGGCCTGCTGAGGTGTCATTTCGGTCAATACTTTAGCCAAAGCAGCGTATGCATCACGGGCAATGGCTTCTTCAATATTTTCCGGGTTTATCACTCCGCAATTCCGCAAGGCAATACGCAATTGTTTTTTATAGAAACCCATGTGTTTTGAGTCGCTGATTTCTTTTTGATCGGCTGGATCTTTATAAAGCAGTTTCTCTACCTTACGGCCTTTTATCACGTGTTCTTCCACAATCACTTTGGCATCGTCAGGTTTTACCTGCACGTAAAAAGTGTTGTCGGGCAATACCTTCACGATAGGGCCCTTTTCACAAAACCCAAAACAGCCAGTCATAACTACCTGAACTTCGTCCTGAAGGTTTTTTTCATCCAATTCTTTTTGCAGTTTACCTACTATTGCATCGCTGGCTGAGGCTCTGCAACCAGTGCCACCACAAACGAGAAGATGCATTTTATATTTTGCCATTCTAATTTCCTCCTATTGGTTATTGTTGTCAATAGTTTCATAATTCACAGGGATAATTCCAGGTACCAGCTCCCCGTTTTTGATGTATTTTTCAATGATCTCATCGGCTTTTTTTGAATCTACATATCCAAAAACCACCGGATCCTGATTGGGTAATTTTACCTCAATAGTTGGTTCTGCGTAGCAATAACCCATGCAACCGGTTTGGGTAACCACTGCATCAATATTCCGTTTTTCCAACTCGTCAATGAAAAATTCCATTACTTTTTTGGCTCCAGATGCAATTCCACAAGTTGCCATAGCCACTCTCACTTGTACCAATCTTTCAGCACTGTCTCCCTTTTCCCTTAAATCAACCTTGGTCTGCAAATTTGCTTTGAGGTTTTGCAAATCGGCTAACGACTTCACTTTTACCATAAATTATATCGCTTTAGTTACTTAAAAAGATCTGATTTATATTTTGGTGCAAGTTTACGAAAAAAGTCTAACATGGGTTATATCAGTTATTTAGACTCGGTTTATATAAGGGTTTTTTCATATGATTTTTATCATGTTTCAAAGGAGGTAATTTAGATAACTTTTTCTAGAATTCTTATTTTTAAATGATTAATAGGACTATCGCCCAAACAGTCACTTTCGGCGAATACAAAGATGGCAATGGAAGTATGTTTAATAGCAAACCTTTAGTTTGTCATTGGATTTTTCAAGAGAAAAGAAGTAAATTGACCCCGTCAAAAATTGCTGAATTAAATTGAACATCCCCTAGCATTCCGCACCAATTTCATTCAAGTTTTCCTGAAGCATTTCTTTTAAAAATTTCCTTACGGAAACTTCTGTGACAGGAACATTGCCTAAAATAGCCTTCACCTCCCTGGTGTCGAAGTTGAATTCGCCTTGGTCGGTTGTATGGGTAATTTTAAAATTAATGTTTTGATTGGCGGTGACTAAAAGCAGGTAGGTACCCCCTAAATCGCCCACCGGAAGTCTATCGAGATGGTTCAGGATAAATTGGGCAGAAATGATGGTACCTTTACCCAAATCGGAGTTTATTGTCATATTTCCCCCTGTCAGCTCTGCATTTTGCTTAAACAGGGGAATACCCAGCCCTACTTTTCTTGTGGTCCGTGAAGTATAAAACGGATCGACCACTTTAGACAGTGTTTCGGCATCCATTCCTTTGCCATTATCAGTGATGGTAATTTGGTAAAGGTTCTGTTTCTTCGATTCCAAAACAGCAATCCCGATGTCATTGGCATTTGCCCTGATGCTGTTTTGCACAATATCCAGAATATGTTCTGAAAAATCTTTCACTATTATAAATGATTAGATATTAGAATTTAGATTTTAGACATTAGACTTGATTTTTAGGCTTTTATTTTCAACTTTTTACCTGCAGTCTTTGGTTATATTCCTTAAAGCGGAACGGATTCCGTCAAAGGAGCGGTGGTGCATTTTCAACATGGTAACCACGGTCCCAATATCTTTTAAAAAGTGGGCATCGGAGCTTTGAATAAATGAATAATTGTTCAGATACTTGTTAGCAGCCTTAAAATCAGCAATCGAAACATGTTTTGAGAGTTCCAAAGCTTCTACATTGAGTTCTAATGGCACAAAACCTAACTGGCTGATAATGCTATACCTTGGGCGGTTGATATGTGCAGGAATAAAAATCCCCCCCAACGAATGAACCATCTGTTCCACCTGCTCAATACTTTGATCCAGAGCGGAAATAAGAAGCCTTTCTTCCTGAAAAACAATCTGTTCTTCGCGATCCACGCATACCTGATACCCAAACTCGTCTTCACTGTTCGGAATATCCGGGAGGTGTTTATCCAAATACTGTTGAAATGTTTCAAGAAATTCGGCACTGGGCATAAAAGCCAGACAATGGGCTTCCTCTTTGGTAGTTACCTCAGCGCCACAAAGTACATACAAACCACGCTCATGGCCTAATTCCTGAATCAATGGAGCTTGCCGGGTGGTATTGTGATCGGTAATCCCGATAATGTCCAGCCCTTTTTTACAAGCTTCGTCAACAATACCGAAAGGACTCATCTCCAAATCGCCACAAGGTGAAAATAAAGTGTGGATATGCAAATCGGCCTTGTAAATGGGCATTTTAACCTTTATTTAAATAACAATTGATAAAGTTTGCCTGAAATTTCAAAAGCGGGTAATTCCGTTACCAATACAGGAATCCCCTCATCGTTGGCTTTTTCTAGCATATCAGCATCGGGTTGGAGGCCTTTTACCAAGATAACAGCACTGGCATCGCGCAGTGAAGCAATGGCCATCACATTTTTATGTGTCTGCAAGGTGATCCAAACATTGCCTTCGTTAATGTTTCCCATAACGTCGCTCAACAAATCGGAGGTATAAGCCCCGGTAACCTCTTTGTCCATTCCTTGTCCGCCCCCAACAAGTGTGAGCTGCAAGGTTTCAATAATCTCTTTGACAGTCATATCTATTCGTTTAAATTTCGTTGTTTTTCTTTAGCGAACCCCTTACCACGCGTTGCTCTCCCCATATTTTGTCAATAATGGCAAATGCCGTATCCATGTTGATTTCGCCATTCTTCATCAATACTTTTTGTACAAATACGCAGTGCGACAAGGATGCGTTTCCTTTCACAATATCTTCGCTCAGCGCGCGGCACGTAGGGGCCCCACAGGCACCGCAATCTATGCCGGGCAATTGGGTTTCAATTTTTTGGGCCAGTTTCATTTTTTTCATGGCTTCGGCCATATTGGTATCGAGCATCATCATCGAGCGGGGAACCACTTCGCCCAGGGGCAGTTTCCGTTTCAAATACTCTTTGTAGTTGTTGATGCCTGAGGGCGTAATATTTCCTCCTTTTTCCCTGTTCCGGGCTACGCGGTCCTGCATCCGCTCTACAATCAGGAACCGGTTTTGGGGATTCAAGATACCTCCTGCACAACCCTCGTGGCAAGCTCGGCATTCCAGAAAATCAATGCCCGTGACCTCTTCGTTTTCCACTTTTTCCAGAAACTCCATTGCATTGTGGATGCCATCAATGGCCAGGGCCCTCCCGTTTACTCTTGAGGACTCTCCTTTGGTCAACGTCCAAAGAATCTCAAAATCATAAAGTTCAGTAGGTTCTGCTTCAATAGTATTGTCAGGGTTCCCCTCTTTAATTTTCCGATACACCCTATTGTATAAATTGTTCAGGTTTATGGCTCCGCTAACTACTGATTTTTCCTCGCCCACCGGACTTTTGATGGCTGCTATTTTAGCTGCACAAGGTGTAATATAAAAAATACCAATATCCTCTTTAGCGATACCTTTATCAATCAACTTCTTTTTGTAGAACTGGGCCGCGATATCACTGGGGGTTCCCAGTTTTAAAATATTATCTACCAGTGATGGGAATTTTACCTGAACCAGACGGATAATGGCCGGGCAAAAGGAAGAAATGATGGGGTGTTCCCTGGAAGTATCTTCCTGATATTCGAGAATGGATTCATTGAGTATTTCAACAGCCCGTTCCACTTCATACACATGTGTAAAACCAATTTCGAGCAAGGTCTTGTAAACCTGGCTTGCTTTAATTTCGTCAGGAAACTGACCGATAAAGACCGATGGGAAAAGGGCTACCCGGTATTTGTAATTAAAAATGGTATCAAACTCATCCTGATCTACATAAATGGCATTCACCGGGCAGACCCGGTGACATTCACCACAATCAATGCATTGGTTTTCGTCAATAACTGCCTTTCCTCTCCAAATCCGGATGGCTTCGGTGGGGCACGCATTCATGCAATGAGAACAGCCAATACAAACTTCTTCATTTACTTTTAATGCATGAAAGAAAAAAGGTGCGTCCATATCGTCATTTTTCAAAAACGGTCATTTCTAGTATCAATCAGTCTTATTGAGGCTTCAGGTAAGTGATAATCTCTACCTTGGTTCCTTTACCCACCTCTGAAGTAATATTCAATACATCGGCATTTTTACTGATGTTGGGCAATCCCATCCCAGCCCCAAATCCCATTTCGCGTACTTTGGGCGATGCTGTGGAAAACCCTTCCTGCATGGCTTGCTCAATACTCGAAATCCCCGGTCCTTCATCGTCGAGCACAATACCAATATGATCGGTATCAATATCTACATGAATAACACCACGGTAGGCATGGGCTACAACATTTACCTCAGCTTCGTACAATGCCACCACAACACGCCGTGTAATTTTGGGATCCACATTCAGCTTTTTTAATATTTTTTTCACTTCGCTGGATGCAAAACCCGCATTGGTAAAATCGCCGCCTTCTATATTAAAGATAAAATCCATTCCTTTTAGTATAAAGGTTTCAATCCGTACTGAAACAACAAACCCGCTACCCGAAAAACCGAGAATGGGGTTTCAATAATACAAATGTGGCTGTGATTTGCCAATTCAATCATTTCTTCGGTAGCTCTTTTGTTGCGAGCCACAATAATACATTCAATGTCGGACATTTCTGCCGTGCGGATGGTTTGAATGTTAGCCAGGCCAGTAATCAGAAGTGTATTATCTGCATCAACCGTAAGCACATCGCTCATTAAATCGGATGCAAAAGCGTTTTCAAATCCCGTTGTATTATCCAGCTGCCCGGCAACAAGGGTTCCATTGAGAAGTTTAAGGATTGCATGAATATCCATGTGCACTTATTCTGTTGATTTTTGGTAGGCAAAGGTACAATTCAGCAAGTAATAAAAGCTGACAAATGACATTTTATATGGTTTCTTTGCTATAAAACTTCGTTTAAGAAAATGAAATAGGTTAAATTATTGCATGCGAAGGAAGTTTAATAGTAAACAGGGTACCTGTTCCAATTTGACTATCAACCACAAGGGTTCCGTGGCATCGTTCAATGAATTCTTTACACAAAATCAAACCCAAACCTGTGCCTTTTTCTGATGCTGTACCCAATGTTGAAACATTTTTTTCAATATTGAATAAATAAGGCAGCCTTTCTTCATCAATGCCTACCCCAAAATCACACACTGTAATTTCCACCCAATCCTGATCTAAAGATTTCACGTTCAATTCAATCTGGCTGTCAGCGTATGAAAATTTTACAGCATTTGAAAGTATGTTGCGTAATGAAGTGGAGATCAATGAAACATCGGCCCACAATTCAATTCCATTTTGCTGTTCCAAAACGATCTGTATATTTTTTTGTTTTGCTGCAGGAGTAATGGTATCTAACACCTCCTTCAAGGCATCTTCAACCTTGAAGGATTTGCATTCAACTACCAAATTACCTGTTTGCGATCTAGCCCAATCTAACAGATTCTGAAGCAGTTTATAGGTATTTTCTGAGGTTCTGAGCATCTCTTCAAAAAACTCCTGCATTGATTCTTCCGGAATTTGATCCCTATTGTTCACCAAGAGCTCTGAAAAACCAATCAATGTATTGAACGGGCTTTTTAAATCGTGTGCAACAATCGAAAAAAACCGATCCTTGGCCCGGATAGCTGTGTCGGCGTTATCTTTGGCCAATTGAAGACTTATATTTAACTGCTTTAATTCTTCATTTTGATCTTGTAATGCTTTTGTACGGAGTTCAATAATTGCTTCCAATTTTCTTTTTTCCAGGTCCGACTTTTTGCGGGATAAACTAATGAATAAAACAATAATAGCCAATATTCCAAAATAAAATAGCGAAATGACCCAAAACTGAGTGTACCATGTTTTATAAATCTCAAAACGGTATATCAAAGGTTCGCTCCACTGATAAAAACCTTTCCCTTTGGCCCGTATTTTTAGAGTATATGGGCCATGTGTCAATTGATCGAAAACCAATTCCTCCTGATTTTTTTTAATATCAATCCACTCCTCCTTACCCCCGATGGCCAAGCTGTATTGATAAACTGTGAATTTGGAAGGATACAACGGGGCCGTAAATGCTATCTTCAACTGTGTTTTTTCCAAAAAACGTGACACTTGGTTGGGCATGTAGGTCCGGGTGCTGTTCTCAATGTATCTTAATTTAGGCATCGGTGAAGGGCGATTTTCGTACAATATTTTTCCCGATGCCAATCCTAAATTAGTCCCCATCCAAAGCGTATTGTATGAATCGATGAGCAGATTTCGGGGAGAGTTTGTGGTAGATGGCAACCCATCGAAATTGTTGAAAACCGTAAACTGCTCCCCATCAAAAAGATTCAACCCACTGGAATTTACAAACCAAAGCCTTTCATGGTTATCGAAGGTAACTGATGGCACATTTTCAATATTCATCTGGTACAAATCAATGCGCGATAATGCTTCAGTTGTATATTCCCAAATACCTTCTGAAGTTCCTAAAACAAGCTTTCCGCTTTTAGAAAAAGCCATATCATTGATTTCAAATATTTTTTTCCGCAACCCGTTGATTGGCTTGCTTAAATTTATAAATGTATCATTGGAATAATCAAATCGGAATAAATAGGAATCGAACCCATGCCCACCTACATATAGTTCACCCTGAGGATCAATCTCTAAAGTTATGAAATATTGTTCAGGATATTGAAGGAAGTTGAATTCTTTGGATGAACCATCTGGGTTGATTCTTACCAAAGTAGGCCGTGCCCGGTTTTGCAGGAACCAAATAGCATGGTTTTTATCTTCCACCAAATTTAAAATTTCTTTTCCTTTACTAGAAAAGTCAAGTGTCCGTATGGATTTATCGGGTTTCAACACCTGTATCTTTCCATTATAGGTGCTCATCCATAAATCTTTGTCCTTTTTAAGTATTTGCAAAATCAAATCGTTTGTTATCCTGTAAACTCTTTCCACGGAGTTCTCCTGCAAATTTATCCGGTCCACTTGCCATCCATCGCTATAATAAAGGCAGTTGCCGCCATCAAAAAAGAAATCCTGAATATAATTTTCTGTAACATCGGTAAACCTACTATTAAAAATCCGATTACGGAGGAGCAGAATACCAAAGTTTGTGGCCAACCAAGTCTGGTTCTGGTTATCGAAACAGATATCGTTGATAGTCTGTTGACCCGTAGCCTCGATATGTGTATAACTGAGTTTGTTTTCAAGAATCATAGCGGTGAACAATCCCTGCGACCATGTGCCTAAATAGTAATTCCCATCATGGTATTCGATAGTTGAAACTGGGTAAGGAAACTCTAAATCAAACACCTCATTAATTTTCCCGTCCCCGGAAAGGTTTATTTTTATCAACCCGTTTCCATTACCAATAAGCATATTATGTTCATCAATTTTGGCAGATGAAAACACCTCGGCACCCTGAAAAACCCATGGTTCAACAATAAGGGAATTTGAACCGGGTTCCAGTCTGAAAATGGTTCCCAGGTGGCAGACTACATAAATTATATTGTTTAATTCCAGAACCTGGTGATTCCTCACGTAATGGGTGGTATGGCAATCTTTAGGTAATAGAACCGAAATGATAGTATCTTGGGTGAGGTGAAAAATACTGGTATTATTGGCTATCCAGAGTGAAGAATCGGAAGCCTCGAATAATGATTTTGAATAATTATCATCGCGCCAATATTCAAGATTTAAAGCACTTTGAGTAAATTCCCCAAAGTAACGTCCATTATCCTCCGAAATGGTGATGAGCCCGTCGTCCGAAGCTGCAATAAAACCAAACTTTTTTGACTGGAGCAGGTTCTTGTAATAGTTTGATGACTGTTCTATATTTTCAATGGGGATAAAATCTTTCCCCTCGTGCCGTACCACTCCGCCATCGGTAGCAATCCAAAGAAATCCTTGTCCGTCAATAGCAAAAGCTTTCACCAAATCGGTAGGCAACCCATCTTCCTGATGGTATTCTTCCACGCCAAATTGTGCCTGCAAGTGGTTGAAAAAAAACAACAGCCCAAAAACAAAAAAAATGTGCAAAGCTTTTTCCATCCTTGTAAAGTTATTGAAAACAATATGTTGCGCATTCGGATTGATAATGAGATACCTCAGTTTACAAACCGATGTTGGTCAATAAAATTTATTATTTCAACCTGATTTCAATCATCCTGAAGATATATAAAGCGGTGGCTATTGTATTTTAAGCAACGGTCATTTCATTTTTTAAAATTCAATTATCACACCAACCGAAGCCAAAACGGTTCCGCTTCCCTCGGTCGGAATATAACGCATCCTGTATTTTTGCTGTTCAACAGAATCTGTAGGGTTTATAATAATTTTATTCCCGCTTTCATCGGTAGCCACGGTTAAAATGTCTTGCGAATCGGACTTTGCATTTAGTACATTTTGGATATCGAGGTAAAACATGAGCGACCATTTTTCGAAATAATAACTTTTATCTACCCTAATATCTAATTGTCTAAAGGGGCTAAACCTTTCCTGGTTAAACTTCCGGTAGTCAATAAAAGCCCGTTGCCGCGATTCCCAAGCTTGCACATAACTTGTTTTTTCCACATCGTCAGGTGTATAAGGAGTTCCACCGGCAAACCGGTATTTAAATCCAAAATCCCAGTTCCGTTTGAAGCTACGGGTGGCAATAATATTGAACAGGTGTTTGTTGTCCCAAGCAGTAGGGATGTATGTTCCATGCGCATCTAAAAATTCGCTGCGGACAAATGTGTACGACAGAGTGGTATTAAAACCAAACAAGTTTGTGTGCCTTGCATACAATTCCACTCCGAACGATCGGCCTTTGCCAATGGGTAACAATTCTTCGTCGCCAAAAGTTCCATAATCGCCTCCTTTACTGGCTATCGCTACAGAATCGTTCACTGAAAATGGATAATAGTTGTACTTTTTATAAAAAGCTTCTACCGTTATCTTCGAGTTTTCATCCAGAAGGTATTCAATTCCCCCTACCAAATGATCGGACTGTATATAACGGATTCCATTTTCTTTATTTACCAGCACTCCCGTTTGCCCGCCATAACCCATTGAGGTATAAGCTGGGAGTTGGAAAAACCTTCCGGTATTAAAATTTAGCGCCCATTTTTCATCAATAGGGAAACTCAACGACAACCTTGGGCTCATTTGTTTCATTAAATTATTCATCCCTGAAGAATAACTGTTGGCATCGGCCCGCAAACCAAAAGATACAATCAACCGTTGATTAAAAATACCTTTGCCCACTTGCCCAAATGCCCCCCACTTGAACATATCGAGTTCTGTTTCATAATCAATAGTGGTGGCTCCTGACGATAAAAACCGAAGCTGATAGGTGTCGTTGAAGTATTGGGCGTACTGTAAATCGGCTCCATAATTTATTTTAAATCCATTATCGGTCCTGAGTGTATTTTCGTAACGGGCTTTGGTTTCAATTTCCGACGATTGGTAATCGAGAATTTTTAAACGGTCCTCCTCAATGTTATTAAGATATTTGTAGGAGCTATTGTTCAAGTGATTCCGGCTGATTGCCAAGGTATGGTATCCATTTTCGCGGTAGTGTTTGTAGACGCCTCCAACGGTATAATTCCATTGTTTATAGATGGGCAAATAGCCTAATAAATACCGTTGCTCTTCGGTTTCATCCGACTCCAGATTCAAAGCTGACCGGTCAAATGCCCCCAACCCGATAAAGGTAATTTCGTTTTTTTCGTTGATGCGCGATTTTATTTTAAACTGGGCATCGTTGTAAGTTGGCAAAAATGGCAGCCCCAGTGCTGAAAACAAAAATTGAAGGTAGGAACGCCGGACAGAAAAAACCATGCTGGTTTTATCCGCCAAAGGGCCGTCCATGGTAAAAGCAACATCAGAGGCTCCCACAGAAACCCTGAATTTCATTTTCTCTTTATTGCCATCTACTTGTTTAAAATCGAGCACCGAGCTCAACGCATTTCCACGGTTGGCCGGAAAAGCCCCACTGTAAAAATCGACCGAACGGACAAAATCCACATTGATAATTCCCACCGGGCCGCCCGATGCTCCTTGCGTAGCAAAGTGGTTTAAGTTTGGAATCTCCACTTCGTCAATATAAAATCGGTTTTCGCTGGGACCACCCCCCCGCACAATAACATCGTTTCTATAAGGCACTGTACCTCCAACTCCGGGTAAAGACTGAATCACTTTACTAATGTCACGGTTTCCGCCCGGATTCTTTTCAATATCGCCTACCCCTAAACTACGCATAGATAGGGGGCTTTCCTCCTTTCGCTGAAAAAGTGAAACTTTCACATTCACTTCGCTCAACTGGGTTGAAGTTTCGTTTAGTTTGATTTCAATATAAGCAATTTTGGCGTTGGTAACTCTGATTTCGGTAGAAATAACCGTTTCAAAGCCAATAGATGAAACCTGAACCTTCACAAAACCGGGATCCAATCCAAAAAATCTAAAACGCCCATCAAAACCGGTTACCGAACCAATTGTGGTACCATAAATAACTACATTGGCAAAGGATACTGGTTCATTGTTGATGGAATTGATAACCAACCCCTCCAAACTTCCTTTTTGTGAATAACCCAACAAAGTACATGGCAAAAGTAAAACAAATACTAAATATTTTCTCATAACTATAAGCAAAATAATTTTAAATTTAATACGTTTTAGTTCTATTTAAACATTTATTAATTGTTTTTGTTTCAATAATGAGAATATATTATACGAATACGTAATTTAATAACAATGATTTATAAGAATCTTTTAGAATTGGTCCAATACCTAGAGCTTTTTGAAAATGAAAAAGTAGATCAGCCCTTCCGGATAGAAGATTTTAGTTATTGGCTCATGGAAAAAGTATCTTCAAAACCTCGCTCTTTAGAAGATATGGCCAGCTATGAAAAGGATTCCATCGCCATGCAGCCGCCCGATGTACAAATAAGCATCCTCATTGGACGTATGTCTAAATATGCCCGTGTTTATGCGAAAAAAATCCTTTCACACACAAAACTTTCCGGGCTCGATGACTATGCCTTTATGGCTACCCTCATGTTTCGTGAAAGCATGACAAAAACCGGACTTACCCATTACAACCTGATGGATTCCATTACCTCGGGTGCCGACATTATCAAAAGACTGCTGAAAGAAAACTATATTGAAGAGTTTGACGACCCTATTGACAAGCGCTCCAAAAGAGTGAGGATAACAACTCAAGGGAAAGCGGTGATGTTTCAAGTTTTTAGCGAGATGGAAATTGTTTCCGCAATCACTACCGGAAATCTGGACAATAATGAAAAACTACATCTTCTCGGTTCGTTAAAAAAACTGGATCACCTGCATAAAAATATTTATGACGATGACCGCAAAGAGGAACTACAAACAATAAAAAATAAATATATCAGAAACCTAAATAACACCTAAAAGTCTGAAATTATATTCAAATACAGAACAATTGAAACACTAAAGTGTAATATTGTTTTGAAAATAATTAAATGTACATGCTATGAAGACAATTTCTTTTCTCTGGAATTTCAGAATTCTTTTCATTGTATTTTTTGTGTTTACATCGTGCGATAAAAACGAAGATACGGATACTACTGATCTGGAATTGTACAACCTTGCCAAGGCTACCGAAGGATTTACCTGGTACAAGAACAGCGATGCTTTGCTAGACAAAAGCATTGGCAGTGGCCATAGCCAACCCTTTTTGCGGACCCGTTACAATAGCATTGCAGCTACCCAGCTCGACACTCTTGGGAAAGTAATCGCTGGAACTGATTTTACTGAAGGCTCGTTGATAGTTAAAGAGTTGTACGGAAACCAAACCACTCTTGAAATGTATGCCATCTTATACAAACAATCGAAAAACAGCAATGCCGATGCCAATGGCTGGGTCTGGGGTTACGTGAACGCCAATGGTACCGTGGCCGAGCCTTCGGCAAATAAAGGTGCCGGATGTATCAGCTGCCATGGGCAATCAAATAATGTCGATTACACATTGATGAACAAATATTTTCCTTAATTTTGGTTTCGGATTAATTTGAAATCATGCTATGAAAAAAAAGGATAATTCTGCTCACAAAATCATTTTCCTATCAATTGGGATTTTTCTTTTGATTTCATTCAATTCTTTTTCGCAAGACATTCCTGCTGAAAAAAGCCTTCTTGTAAAACTTCCTTTAACATCCAGCATATTTGGCGATGTGATGACAGAAAGCGCTGCTTTGGGGATGGGCATTGAATCGTTCATAAACCCCCGCTACAGTTTCAATCAGGATATTTTATACGTGTTTCATGTGCTGCGTGATAACAACCTATTTGTTGAACCTGTGGAAAAAATCAATGGCATAAAGTCAAATACCGGGCTTCGAAGGTATTTCAGCAAACAATATCCGCAAAGTGGCTTTTTTGTATCCGCCGATTGGTTAAACCTTTACACCCATTGTATAAAAAAGAATGGTGAATTTGAATGGGATGTCAACAGGTTCCGTACCCAATTAACAGTGAACCCAGGACTTCTTGTATATAACCAGCCTAATAAAACAGGCGTTTTAACATTTGAATTGCTTGCAGGCGCCGGTGTTGGCTATGTATTTGCCAACACAGATATTGATAAATCACTGATTCCAAACGACTCCTACAGCAAACCAGGGTTTTACCCGTGGATTAATGTGGATTTCAAAATCGGGTTCAAACTGAAATAACTTCCTATTCAAAGATCATCATCTGGAAAATTTTCAACTCTTAAAGACCTGTTCAAAACTTCGGTATCGAAAAGAAAATTGATGATTTTCCATCACTCCTGGAACCACCTGTTGATGAGCCAAGAATATTTCATCGGTTTTTTCCCGTCCAAATATAAATCTAAAAATCGACGATGGCATTTTTAACGCTGCCCATGCCCGTGAATGTTTTTTCAATAGCTGGGTAAAACCCCATATAGATATTGTATCCGGACTTACCACATTCACAGGGCCTTGCAATGTTTCATCATTTAAAACAAGTTCAACCATCCATTGTAAATCTTCCAGGTGAATCCACGACATCAATTGGGAACCATTCCCCGGGCAAATAGCCAATCCTCGATTTGCCATTTTTTTCATCTGCCAAAGGAATCCACCTTTTGGGCTTATCACAATTCCGAACCTAAGAAATACTTTACGGGTAGAGGATATTTGGCAATTTGTCAGTGTATTTTCCCATTCATCAACCACCTGTGCCAAAAATCCTGAGCCCTTAGGTGCTGTTTCATCCACCGGGGTTTGTGTGTTAAACCCATAATAACCAATGGCCGAAGCCTGAATCCAGGCTTTTGGTGGTTGCTCAAGCCCAGAGATAATTTGTTGTAATTTTTCAACCGATCGGGTACGGCTTTCAAGTAGCTTTTTCTTGTTCTTCTTGTTCCACCGCAAGGCTACAATATTCTCTCCCGCCAAATTGATAACAGCATCACATGCGTATAAAACAGAATTCACTTTGATTTCAGATACATGCGGCCAAAGCAGAATGGTTGCCTTTTCAGGAAACGTTGCAATTGTCGATTGGGAATTCCGGGTCAAAACCTTCACTTCGTACCCCTGTTCAACCAAAAAATGAGTCAATGCCTGTCCAATAAAGCCGGAAGCTCCGGCAATCAATATTGTCCTAATATTCTCCATAACCAGAAAACAAAAGGTTCGGCGATTGGTTCAACACTGATAAATATTGTCCTTTGATTCCACGAGTCATCGGATGACTTTTTTGATTTCGATACCCTTAGCATTAATTATTTAGTAATTTTATTTTTGCAGTCATCCGATGACTATCAGGGAATTATAAATTGAATCTGCCGATTTTAGATAATCATTCAACCAATTATAATTCCTTCTGCAAAAACTGAACAGCCTTTTCAATTTCGGGATACATTACCTTATCTTCATCAATAAAGGCTACCTTTTCGCGGAAACGTGTTACAAATTCCTCAACAAACACAGAGGGTCTCAACGGTTTTCTCAAATCAAGTGCCTGTGCAGCGTTCATCAATTCAATGGCTAAAATACGCTCCACATTTTCAACCACGCGTAACGCTTTGGTGGCGGCATTGGCGCCCATGCTCACGTGATCCTCCTGCCCGTTGCTCGACACAATGGAATCGACACTGGCCGGCGTACACAGTTGTTTGTTTTGGCTCACAATTGCTGCCGCTGCGTATTGCGGAATCATGTAACCGGAATTTAGCCCGGGATTGGCAACCAGAAATTCAGGTAATCCGCGTAACCCTAAAATCAACTGGGCGGTACGGCGTTCCGAGATATTCCCCAACTCAGCCATGGCAATGGCTAGGTAATCCAGGTTCAAGGCCAAAGGTTGCCCGTGAAAGTTTCCACCCGAAAGCACCAATTCTTCATCAGGAAAAACGGTGGGATTGTCGGTCACCGAATTGATTTCAGTTTCAACAATGTGCGCGATAAACCGCACAGCATCTTTGGTAGCCCCGTGTACTTGGGGAATACACCGGAACGAATAGGGATCCTGCACATGTTTTTTTGGTTGAGCCATAATCCGGCTTCCCTCTACATATTTCCGGATGTTGCTTGCTGTTTCAATCTGCCCGGCATGTGGACGGATTTGGTGCAGCAAGTCATTGAATGGTTCCAACCGACCGTCGAAAGCCTCCAGTGAAACCGCACCAATTACGTCGGCAGCCTCCACCAGTTTAAATGTTTTTAACAGACTAAAAACAGCATGGGCACCCATAAACTGGGTTCCATTCAACAAAGCCAACCCCTCTTTCGATTTCAGTTCAATGGAAGCCCAACCCAGTTCGGCCAACACCTCGTCGGTTTTATATTTTTTGCCTTTATAGTAAACTTCACCCATCCCAATCAACGGTAAAAACAGGTTAGCCAAAGGAGCCAAATCGCCCGATGCGCCCAACGAACCCAGTTCAAAAACCACCGGCAACATATTGTGGTTGTACATATCAATAATCCGTTGAACGGTAATCAACTGAACCGCACTTTTTCCCATCGACAGGGCGTGGGCTTTTAAAAACAGCATCAGTTTGACGATTTCGGGGCGGACTTCGGCACCGGTTCCGCAGGCATGTGACATCACCAGGTTCTTCTGCAACTGCCCCAACTCGCCATTGGAGATGCTTTTGTTACAAAGCGAACCAAACCCGGTGGTTATACCGTAAATAGGTTCGGGATGCGACTGAATCATTTTATCTAGGTATTGCCGGCAATGCACAATCTTAGCTACCGCCGTATCTGACAAAGCCAATTGATAATTGCCTTCAATAATTTCATGTATCTGCTCAAACGAAAGGTGGTTTGGTGTAATATAATGAATTGTTGCCATTTATCTGTTTCGGTTTAATATATAAAATCCTGTGCAAAAGAAATAAAACCCCTCCACACCACAACAAAAAAGGGTATGATTTAGAACAGAAAATAATAAGAGACCAGACGAAATGAGATAAGGAGACATGAGATGTGAAATATGGGTTTTGGAGTTTGGAGTTAAAGTGTACTTTTGAATAGTTTTTGTATGTTTGGGTAGCCGTTTAAAAAAGCTCGACCTAATGCAAAAACTGGAATCTATAAGTAAAATAATCTCATTTTTATTAGAGTTCTACGGCCAAATTGGGAAGATAAAAGCTATTTCTTACAGTGATTACGTTTTTCTGACTGATACTATTGGAAACGGGTTAGATAGGAAATTGACCATGACTTGGCCAGATTCATTAAAATATGAATACTACGAACACTCATATTAATAAAATGGTGAGGATTTTACCTTTATTAATCGTCGTGATTCTGATAACTTCTTGCAAAGAAAAGACAAGTTATCGCATGCAATTGCTAATTGAGAACAAAACGGATAATAAAATTGCAGTTAAACTGTTCCCAAAGAGCGAATATTTACATAATGATTTATACGATTTTTCCGACTTTGGCAGTGGATACAACGGAACTGAACATAATATTGAATCAAATAGAAATGAGTCCCTTTATTACTCAGAAAATACTGACCAAAAACCATTCAGTTTAGCTGCTAAAATATTTGATAGCATTCATATAACTCCATTTAATAAAGACAAAAAAGTTATGAAATTTTCAATTGATACCGTAATTGGATACTCTGAAAATTTATTTGACAGCATCTCAAGTTGGAATTATGAGATAAAAGATTATGATGAACCTGATAATTTTAATCAAAATCCAGTTGAATCACATGATTATAGTTTCATAATTTCGATTGATAAATATTGAGTATGAATAATTTATGTCACGCAACACAGTATCGCTAATACGGGTTTTGCTTTGCCGTTCTCCCTTCAGTCGGTTCAAAAAATATTAAACATGGATAGAAAAATTTTAACACTAATATTAGGGTTAATAACAATCAATAATTTTTTAAACGCTCAACAAGATTCGGTTTTGGTGGTATCCAATGGACTACAAACTGAAATAATGCTACATCCGGCTGATGGGTTTACCGGATATGTTCTTAAAAAAGGAGAGTTTGCATACAATCAGGCATTGACCCCTTATCCAAGCTGGGCCTGGTGGGGAATAACAGACAAGATAACAACAGAACTTGATTTTGAATGTTGGCTTGGAGGAGTCCCTAGTTTTAATTTTCGGTTTGGACTATTAATGCAAAAGAAAATTAGGCCATCAGTTTCTTTTGAGACTATGTTCCAATATTTAAAAGATGAAAGAGACCAATTTGAAAATCTTGATTATTTGAACGTAATTCGACAAGGCAAAAATTGGTACAATCATATCAATTTAAGCTGGCAAATAGCTGATATTTGGCACGTGTACCTTTCCGGAGGAGCAACTTATATTGATAATACGGTGATATCAAACGGTGATACTTTACATGAATATAGCAAATCGTTTAGGAATTATATAAGCCCTGATTTTTCTATAAGCTTAGATTATAGATTTAAAAAATGGATTTCTTTTCATTCTACAGCATCATATGGTTCAACATTTCTTTATGCTGACAATATTATTAGAAAAGAACAGATTATTTTAGCGACACGAATTGCTCCTTTCATCAATAATGATAAAAGATTTTTTAACTCTTTCAGGATAGAGTTAGCTTTTATACGTGCCGATTTTATTGATGCAAAGGAAAGTATCACTGGACCAATTGGATTTTTATATTGGCAATGGAATAGAAATAAGAAGAAATGAATTAAAAATGAAAGCACTGCTACAACTTGCATTCAGAAAACATTGGGACTTCAGAGGTTTATCAGACGTATCATTCACCGATAAGGCTTCCTATCGGCTGATAGCCTCACAGCCCCGAAATCCCTCACAGCTCATACCATGAAATGTTGGGCGCAAGTAAAATAAATTTTTTATGCTCAAATAGATAACTAAAAGAAACATGATACAATCACAACGGCAATTATTTGATATCCCCGATGACATTGCCTATTTCAATTGTGCCTACAACTCACCACAATTGAACGAATCGCGCAAAAGGTTACAGTCCGGGGTTTCGGCAAAGAGCCATCCGTGGGAACGGACAGCATCAAGCTTTTTTGATGATGCAGAAACAATCAGAAGGTTAGCGTCCGATATTTTGGGGGGCGACCCCGATGGTTACGCAATTATCCCTGCGGCAAGCTACGGGTTAAGCACCGCTGCACGTGCAATTGAACCACAGTTGCATACAGGAGATAATATTTTGCTCATAGCAGAAGAGTTTCCAAGCAACGTGCTACCGTGGAAACGCATCGCACAAGAACGGGGTGCAAACCTGGTTACAGTTCCAACACCCGCAAATGGCAACTGGACACAAGCAATTGTTGATAAAATTGATGTCGGCATAAAAGTAGTTGCATTATCTACCTGCCATTGGACAAACGGGGCGTACATCAATTTGTGGGCAATCCGGCAAGCCTGTAACAAAACCGGAAGTGTGCTGGTGGTAGATGCAACCCAATCACTGGGGGCAATGCCTTTTTCTATAGACACGATAAAGCCCGATTTTCTTGTAGCAGCCGGGTATAAATGGCTTCTTTGCCCTTATGGTTTCAGCCTGATGTATGTTTCAGAACAATGGCGCGATTCCCGTCCTTTGGAAGAAACATGGCTGGCCCGTGAGAACGCCGAAGATTTTGCATCGCTCGTTAATTATTCCGACAAGTACATGCCCGGCGCACGTCGGTTCGATGTTGGCGAAAAATGTACTACAACCATTTTGCCGGGGGCAATAGCCGCGTTAGAGCAAATAAAAGCCTGGGGCGTGCAACAAATTTCCGGTTCGCTTTCAACAATCAACGGGCAAATAGCATCGCACCTGACTGAGCTTGGTTTTCAACTCCCACAGGACTCCCAACGGTGCCCCCACATGTTTGGGGCATTGATACCCGCTGACTATAAAGGCAACCTGGTATCCGAACTAAGGGAACGAAAGATTTATATAAGCCAGCGGGGCAAATCAATCCGCTTTGCACCCTATTTGCATATTACTGACTATGATATAAAACGTCTTTTGGATGCATTGGATGATTTAATAAAACGATAAAATTAAAATTGCCAGCGCCCAACTTTTAGATCGTAATCCATCCCAGACACACAGATGGATTATGAACGGTGTTGAAAGACCATAGGAATAGAATCGGTAATCTTCTTAAGAGCTAAAAAAATGGAAACAAATATTGAAAAATTATTAACGAGATTAGAAATTCGAGAACATTTAACCGAAAGATTGAAGCATTTTGAGAGGTTCTTTATTAAACACAAATATTTGTATCTACTACATAAAAGGAAAATTTAACTTAAAAGAGAGTTAAAATCCATTCCTAAATCGCAACGATTTATTTCTGAAATTACCTTCTTGACAGAGTTGAAATTTGGCGTTAAAAATAGCGAATACCCTGATAAAAATCAGATGATACTTGAAGGTTTTTTAACAGGAATACTGATATTACCCATTTTCAATTCGTTGGGTTTGTACGCTACCGAAAAGGCTTGATTAAGAAAAAGCGGCCAGTTAATAGACGGTTTTGACTTACTCGTTGATGTATTTCCGATTGATAATGATATGATTCTTGTTACTAACAATGTAACTCATTTTGAAAGAATCAGTAATATTAAAATTGAAAAAATTGGACTTTAGCGCATTAGGCACAACATCTACCATAAAACGCCGTTCCGTATTCCCCACAGTCGAGCCTATAAATTTCTCAAATTAATGGTCAAGATTTAGTAGGAACTAAAAATTACTAAATTTGACGTTAGAATGAAAAAAAGACATCAAAGGTTGCAAGTGATCAGTTCAAATAGATTTGTAGGCTGTTGTGGAGCATATTGTAAGACATGCAAGCCTTACATTGAAGGATTCTGTAAAGGTTGTAGATTAGGCTTTGATACTGGAGAAAGAAGCATTGATAAAGCCAAATGCAAGATTAAGGTTTGTTGCTTCAGAGATAAAAAACTCAACACATGTGCAGACTGCAAAGAATTGAATGATTGTAAGGTAATTGGCGCCATGTATGCCAAAAATGGCCATAAATACCAGAAATATAAACAAGCGGTTATTTTCATAAAGGAGCATGGTTATTCTGAATTTATGGCAATTGCTGATAATTGGAAGAATGCCTATGGAAAGTATTAAAATGCACTAAGCACAATAAAAAAAAGCTTTGTGTGGTACGCGGCCTCAGCGTTAACCCATGGTTGAACTGGATCGATGGGGATTTAAAGAGGTGCATTTTTTATGGACTTACCAACCCGACAACGTTGTGTAAGTAAAACTGAACTAAACCAGAATGTTATGACAGATAGAATTATCGATAAAATGATCCGATACTTTGGGACTGATGTCCGGAGAATTAATCATGCCCTTAAAGTATATGGATTCGCAAGCTGCATTGCCCGGAGAGAAAAACTATCGGACAATGAAATATTGATTGTTGATATAACAGCTATCCTTCATGATATTGGAATTAAAGAAGCTGAAAAGAAATACCATTCGAATAGCGGGCACTATCAGGAAATAGAAGGACCTTCAATTGCCAGGGATTTGCTTTCAGAGATAAATCTGGATATTGAAATCCTTGATAGAATCTGTTTCATAATAGGGCGTCACCATTCATACCAGAAAATTGACGGATTAGATTTTCAGATTTTAGTTGAAGCCGATTTCTTAGTTAATATTCATGAAGATGAACTGTCGAGACATTCTATAGAAAGCATTCAAAAAAAATACTTTAAAACCCAGTCTGGGATTTCAATGATTGAAAGTATTTATAAATACTAACTTAGAACATTCTATGATTTATTCAAACTCGGAAATCAGAAGACAGGACAGGGTTTTAGACGAACAACCTGCGCTCAATCTCCTAAAGACGGGCGAATATGGTGTATTGTCAATGCACTGTGTTGAATCAGGTGTATATAGTGTGCCAATAAATTACGTGTGGGATGGTGATAAATCCATATATTTACATTGTGCCCCGGAAGGTCGAAAATTGCGATGCCTTGAGAAAGATAATGCTGTATCATTTTGTATTGTCGGTAGAACAAATGTAATATCAGAAAAATTTACAACTGAATATGAAAGCATCATTTTAGAATGCCGTGCTTATAGAAATCTTCCTGCAGTGGAACGGATGAATGCATTGGCATTCATCCTTGATAAATATTCACCCGATGACAAAGCTTCAGGATTGAAATATGCTGAGAAATCATTTAACAGGACTGAGATAATTCGATTAGAGATAAAAAATTGGTCTGGTAAATGTAAAAACACGGTAAAATAATAATCGCCGATGCATACACTTTAATAAACAACTTGTAATTTCATCTAATACAAAACCTTCCAGTGATGAGAAAAAGAAAAACATCAAGAACAGCACATTTGCTTAATAGCATTTTCCTTTTGACCGTACTTTTTTTGAGCAGTTGCCAAAACAACAAAACAGATGCTGACAAAAGAGACAAACCCGATACCTCCTGGGAATCCCTCACCCTGCGCGAGAAAATAGGGCAGGTGGTTTGCTTAGGGTATGATAAGAATCAAATTATGGAGGCGGGGAATGGTTCCGTGGATACTTTTTTTATGAAATATCCGGTAGGTGCCATCTTCATTGCCAACTGGGTTTTGGGGAATTACACTACCCCCGATTCCCTGTCGCAATTGTATATAAAAACGGTTTTAGAACTTTCAAAAGCCAGCAAAACCCCCTTGCTTTTTTCAGAAGACTTTGAAACCGGGATGGGAAACGCCATGCCCAATTATACATTACTAACTGCTGAAATGGGGCTTGGAGCCACCGATTCACCGCTTTATGCCAGTTGGTTTGGTGACATTATTGCAAGTGAACTGAGGAGTATCGGCATGAACTGGATTCTGAATCCGGTGGCCGATTTGAACATAAACCCCTTCAACCACCTGGTGAATGTGCGTTCGGTGGGCGATAACCCTGAAAAGGCCGCAAGGATGCTTTCGGAACAGGTAAAAGCCATGCAAAACCAGAAACTGGCGGCCACAGCCAAACATTTTCCGGGCGATGGCACCGATTATATCAATCAGCATTTCAACACCTCGCAAATGAAGCTTGGTTACAAAGAATGGCAAGAATCGTATGGCAAGGTGTTTCAGAAATTGATTGACGATGGTATTATGGCTATAATGGCCGGGCACATTTCCTTTCCTGCTTACCAAAAGGAAACACTGAATGGCGAATACCTTCCCGCAACCTTATCGCCCGAGCTATTGACCGGTTTGTTAAAGGGAACCTTCGGTTTTAAAGGGGTGATTGTTTCCGATGCGCTCAATATGGCCGGTATTTCGGGTTATTATGAGAATCAATTGGAGACTGAAATGGCATGTTTTAAAGCGGGAACCGATATATTATTATGGCCCTCGCTGGAGTTTATCGATACACTGGAAGCCCGTATTTTACGAAAGGAAATTTCCGAAGAGCGTTTGAATGATGCCGTGAGCCGTGTTTGGAACATGAAAAAGAAGCTAGGTTTGTTCGATGATGGGTACGAGGTGGTGAAACCTGTTTCAGAGGATTTATTAGTAGGACACCGGTCCAAAGCCACAGAAATCATCCAAAAATCGATGACACTCGTGGACAACAGAAACAACCTGCTCCCCTTAGATACCCTCACCTCAAAAAAGATGCTGCTGTGCGTGGTTTCCGATGGCGACCAGCAGGCTGCCTTTACTAGCTTAAAAGAGGCGTTACAGGCTAAAGGATTTGAAGTGGATATCCGTTCGAACTTATCCTTTTTTAGTCATGGCCATGAACTGAATAACATGGCGGCAACCTACGACAAATTCATCTTTGCCTTTTACAGTAATCCCGCGAATCCGTGGGGCTCGCTTGATTTAAGGGGCGAAGGGGCGTTGACAGTGTGGTCGCTGAATAAACTGCCTCATAATAAAGTGATCAGTATCGCCTTTGGCAATCCATATGAAAACCTGGGCTACATGTCGCGCGTTTGGTGTCGCATCAACTGTTACAGCGCCGATAAACTGTCGCAAAAAATATTGGTTGATGGATTAACCGGCAATTATGAATTTACAGGGGTTTTGCCAGTAGAGGTTCCATAAAAGAAACGATTTTTGGTACGCTAAACTACTTAGAGGTATGCTTACCGTCTCCTAAAGGGTAAGCGAACTGTCTTCGGAGGTAAACTCAATTACCCTTATTCCGTAAGTCACCCGATGGCTTTATCCAATGATGGACAGATACCATTAATTCAGTCATCGGATGACTTTCTAATTTTTAAAACTCCTATTTGCGGATTATAGCATTACTTATTAGTTCCATCAACTCCGCTACCCCAACCTTTTCCTGTGTTCCAAGTTCCATATTTTTCAGGGTAATAAGCCCGGAACTCATCTCCTCCTCGCCTACCAGAGCCACATAGGGAATTTTGCGGTCGTTGGCGTAGCTCATCTGTTTTTTCATCTTGGCTGGTTCGGGGTACATCTCGGTGCTGATTCCAGTCCTCCGTAACTGTTGAATGACAGGCAAACACCAGCTTTGTTCCTTTTCGCCAAAGTTGATAAACAACAGTTGGGTGGTGGTAGCTGCATTTTTGGGAAATAAATCGAGGTGTTCCATTACATCGTAAATACGGTCGGCACCAAACGAAATGCCCACACCCGAGACCCCGGGTAACCCGAAGATTCCGGTCAGGTCGTCGTATCGGCCACCTCCGGTAATGGAACCTATCTGCATATCGAGTGCTTTTACTTCGAAGATAGCGCCGGTATAATAATTTAAACCACGGGCCAAAGTTAAATCGAGTTCCACCGGAGTTTGAAGCTGCAAAGGAGCCAACCAGTTAAAAACGGTTTCCATTTCGCTTACCCCTTTTAATCCAATTTCTGATGTTGCTAACACCGATTTTATTTGTTGCAACTTTTCAAAATTAGTTCCCGACAGATGTAAAATAGGTTGCAACTGGTTGATAGCCGATTTGGGAAGCCCCTTTTCCTCCAACTCCAGATTTACCTTTTCAATCCCGTTTTTATCGAGTTTATCAATGGCAACAGTAATATCCACAATTTTATCGGGCTGGCCAATCACTTCGGCAATTCCCGAAAGAATCTTGCGATTGTTCATTTTAACCGCCACGCGAATATTCAGCCTCCGATAGACTTCGTCCACAATTTGAATCAATTCCACCTCATTCAATAATGAATCGGAACCAATAACATCAACATCGCACTGGTAAAATTCGCGGTAACGGCCTTTTTGTGGGTTATCGGCCCGCCAAACCGGTTGCACCTGGTACCGCTTAAAGGGGAATTGAACCTCCTCGCGGTGTTGGACCACGAATCGGGCAAAGGGCACGGTAAGATCGTAGCGTAATCCTTTTTCTGAAATATATGATGTTATTTTTTGTGAATTCTTTTGCTGAAGTTGTGATTCATCAGCTCCCTTTAAAAAATCACCCGAATTGAGGATTTTAAACAGCAGTTTATCGCCCTCTTCGCCATATTTTCCCATGAGTGTTGATAAATTCTCCATGGCCGGGGTTTCAATGGGCTGGTAGCCATACAATTTAAACACCGACTTCACGGTATCGAAAATAAAATTCCGTTTGACCATTTCCGATGGGCCAAAGTCGCGGGTTCCCTTTGGGATAGAAGGTTTTTGAGCCATAAACTGTTACTTATTTTGAAGGGCAAAATTAATGTTCCTGATAAGATATTCAAATTGATTCAAAGCTATTCTTAAAATTAAAGTTTATGAAAGCCAATTTATTTTAATTATTCGATAAAAATTACTCAATTATCTTACTAATCCTTGGGAACAACAAGACCTCCAAAAGTTCGGAGGTCTTGATTATTAAACGTTTTGATAGAATTTTAAAAACGATAAACCAAAGACAAGGTGGCCGAGGAATTTGATAATTGATAATAGAAACCCGTTGTTTCTGAATCCTCAACATTTCCATTAAAAAAAGTTCTCTCGATCTGGGACATTTGATATGAAACCGATGGTTGAATTTCACCTTGCAAAGAAAATTTTTCATTTAATTGATAATTGACTCCAAGAATAAAATTAAGTGCAACACCATAAGTCTTAAATTTTGCATTATAATCAAGATTATCCACTGATACATCATCATCATCTGTTTTCGATACTGAAACTGAACCTGAAGCATCCATTCCTAATACTAAACTAAGTGCATCAGTAACAGGTTGTCGGAATTCCTTACCAGCAGTGAGTCTCAAACCAAATGAATTTTGGTTTACTTCTGTACTGTCATACTCACTCTTTTGAAAATTTCCGGAAGTACTCATTGCTCCAAATCTCCATAAAGACTGGGATGTACCCGTTTTAAAGAACATTCCAAAATTGTTTAAATCCCGAAAGCTGATACCCACTTCTTTTTGTTTAATGACATCCTGTGATTTTACTGAAAAAGACATAGCAATAGCTATGAAAACAACAACAATTTTTTTCATCTTTTAAAAAGTTTAATTAATAAATTTTAGTGAAACGTACGTACAGAATAACTTAATCAATTTTAGTGCCAAAAAAGTAAGCTATTTTATAATCAATAGATTTATAATTACTTATTAAAAAGTTTATTAATCATAATTTGATGAAGAAATTAAGACCAATCACAAGTTCATCAATCACTTAAAACTACCTTTCCACTATATAATTTAATTGAAATTTCAGGCGATAGGTTTTTTTGATAGTTATTTTTAGTTGTGCGTTTATCATCAATAGCAGGGGCATCAATATAAATTTCAGTATGAGTATTAAATTCATTTAAATAAACCTCCCCTTTCAACACCTCAATGGTAAGATTACATTGGCAACTATCTCCAGGCAAGGTTAAAAAGAGTTTTCCCTCTTTTAACCCGATGTGGTTTTCCCAGGGAACACCGATGGGGATTTTCATCTGAATTTCGTTGCGGACCTCGGTAAACCAACCCATCCGTTCCAGAAAATATTGGCAGGTATCGCTTTCGGTAAAACGCCACCGTATTTTGCTGTTAGGGAACCCAAACCCATTTACGGCATATTTTACCTGAAAAAGGGTATCGAAGGTTACATGGATGTTGCCCTCGGAAAATGAAGATTGAATAACCTTTGGAGCCAGCACCTCCAACTCCTGTTTCCGCCTGATAAATTCTTTTTTGGAAATGTATGGTGTTGCCAACAAAATACCAATGGTAAGTACCGGAATGAGAATCCCTGCCAACAAAGCTACTTTTCGCCCCTTTTTCTTCTGGCGGCCGGCATCCCATTGATCTAAATCCACGGGTTTATCTATTTTAAAAAGATGAAAGGCTACGATAGCCGTAAACCAGACTATTCCGGCAGCCCAAAGAACATCGCTGGCAAAATGGCCACCGGCAATCATGCGGGCATAACCGATTAACAAACCATAAAAAGTACCAAACAGCATGAAAAACCAAGCCCAACTTTTATTCCGATTTCGTAAGAAAAGAAAAGCCACTGAAAGGTAAAACCCCATGGAGGCATGTCCGCAGGGAAACGATTTTCCCTGGGTTTGTCCCTTAACCCAGACCTTTACATAACTATCGGAACCATCGAACTGGGTAATTTCGCGGGGACGCGGCCTTCCCCAATGATCTTTGAATGTTCCGTTAACCAAAATACCAGGCCCCACCACCATTACAAACAGCAGGAACCATGCAGCTTTGCGCCAGACCACTATGGCCCGGTTCCAATACGAAATGCTCACCGCAACAAGGGCAGCCAAAGCCACAAAATAGCCCAGAAAAATCCCGTATTTGTAGATAAAATCCCAAAAGGGGACATGGAGCATAAACCATCCGCCGGTGGAATTGTAATAAGGTTTCTGAAGCCAGATATCTAAATCGGTAAACCAAAAAGGAACACTTAACAGACCAAAAATGGCTACAAAAAACAACAAATCTCTTTTAAATTGGGAATTCATAAAAAGTCTTTCACTTATTATAGTTTGCAAATAAAACTCAAAAATAACAGGAAAATTCTGCATTCAACAAGGCTTCTTAAAAATAGCTTTCTAGGTGTATTAAAAATGAATAGAGGTAGGTAAATAAGTACATATTTTCAACAGAAACTAATCAGGTTCCAAATTCCAGGCGTAGCTGCCCTTTTTGTTCCGTAAACCGGTGTTCGTGCTCCAGCAGCCATTTTTTCCGCCACAACCCGCCGGCATACCCGGTTAGGCTTCCATCGGTTCCAATAACCCGGTGGCAGGGGATAACAATGGCAACCGGATTTTTCCCGTTGGCCGAGGCTACCGCCCGTATTGCTTTTGGGTCACCAATATAACCGGTCTGTTGTTGGTACGTCCGGGTCTCTCCATAAGGGATTCTTTGCAGTACGTCCCAGGCCTTTTGCTGGAAAGGTGTTCCAGATGGTGCCAAGGCCAATTCAAAAGTTTTCCGTTTCCCCTCAAAATATTCTTCCAGTTGCGATTTTAAAGGGTGTAGGAATTTTTCAAAATCATCAGTAATGGGTCGTTCCGGTTTCGGTCCGGAATCTTCATCGGTAAAACTTACCGATTCTATTCCATGGGCAGAAGCCACCGAAACCACAG
>DOTG01000035.1 GCA_003512955.1 Marinilabiliales bacterium | reverse complement strand
AGAGGGTCGAGCAGGGACTTAGGAGGTTCCGGAAAAAAAGCCATAAAAAGTTTTGCGGATTGAAAAAAAGGGGTTAAGTTTGCAGCCCGTTTCGTAACAAAAAACGGGGGAGCAGTCAAGGGTTCTTCAACTGCAGTTTTTAGGGGGGCAACCGGGCAAAATCAGGCAAGGCGGCCCAGAAAAAAAATACAAAAAAAAGCAGTTTTATTTTGGATAGAAACAAAAAAAGATTACTTTTGCACCCGCTTTCAGAAATGAGGGCAAGGATGAAAACCGAGAAGTTCTATCAAGACTAAGATATAGGGCTCCGGCATTGAGGGGAAGAAGGGGAGGGCCGGAAGAAGTTCTTTGAAATTATGAGCAGAAACAAAAGGTAAGAAGATGTTCTTATCAATTTCTTGAAAGAGGAAGGTAAGCTAGTAAATGCGTCAGGTCGAGACATTCAATGATTTAATTACAATGAAGAGTTTGATCCTGGCTCAGGATGAACGCTAGCGGCAGGCTTAACACATGCAAGTCGAGGGGCAGCACTTCGGGTGGCGACCGGCGCACGGGTGAGTAACGCGTATGCAACCTACCTCCGACCGGGGGATAGCCCAGGGAAACTTGGATTAATACCCCATAGGACCGGCGTGCCGCATGGCACGGCGGTTAAAGTTCCGGCGGTCGGGGATGGGCATGCGTGCCATTAGGTAGTTGGCGGGGTAACGGCCCACCAAGCCTTCGATGGCTACGGGGTCTAAAAGGATGGTCCCGCACACTGGTACTGAGACACGGACCAGACTCCTACGGGAGGCAGCAGTGAGGAATATTGGTCAATGGGGGCAACCCTGAACCAGCCATGCCGCGTGGAGGAAGACGGCCCTATGGGTTGTAAACTCCTTTTGCACGGGAATAAAGGTACCCACGTGTGGGTGCGTGAAGGTACCGTGCGAATAAGCATCGGCTAACTCCGTGCCAGCAGCCGCGGTAATACGGAGGATGCAGGCGTTATCCGGATTTATTAGGTTTAAAGGGTGCGCAGGCGGCCCGGTAAGTCAGCGGTGAAAGTTTGCAGCTCAACTGTAAAATTGCCATTGATACTGCCGGGCTTGAATACGGTAGAGGTAGGCGGAATGTGTAGTGTAGCGGTGAAATGCTTAGATATTACACAGAACACCGATTGCGAAGGCAGCTTACTATGCCGCGATTGACGCTCAGGCACGAAAGCGTGGGTAGCGAACAGGATTAGATACCCTGGTAGTCCACGCCGTAAACGATGATTACTGGTTGTGCGCGATATACAGTGCGCGACTGAGGGAAACCATTAAGTAATCCACCTGGGGAGTACGTTCGCAAGAATGAAACTCAAAGGAATTGACGGGGGCCCGCACAAGCGGAGGAACATGTGGTTTAATTCGATGATACGCGAGGAACCTTACCTGGGCTTAAATGTAGAGTGCATTAGGTGGAAACACCTATTCCCTTCGGGGCCCTCTACAAGGTGCTGCATGGTTGTCGTCAGCTCGTGCCGTGAGGTGTCGGGTTAAGTCCCATAACGAGCGCAACCCCTATCGTTAGTTGCCAGCGGGTAATGCCGGGGACTCTAGCGAAACTGCCGGTGTAAACCGAGAGGAAGGTGGGGATGACGTCAAATCAGCACGGCCCTTATGTCCAGGGCTACACACGTGTTACAATGGCCAGTACAATGGGCAGCTACCGGGCGACCGGATGCCAATCTCCAAAGCTGGTCTCAGTTCGGATCGGAGTCTGCAACTCGACTCCGTGAAGTTGGATTCGCTAGTAATCGTATATCAGCAATGATACGGTGAATACGTTCCCGGGCCTTGTACACACCGCCCGTCAAGCCATGGAAGCTGGGGGTACCTGAAGTGCGTAACCGCGAGGAGCGCCCTAGGGTAAAACTAGTGACTGGGGCTAAGTCGTAACAAGGTAGCCGTACCGGAAGGTGTGGCTGGAACACCTCCTTTCTGGAGGCCGACGTAAGAGTTAGCCGGCAGCGATGCCGGGGCATCTTCGGACTTTTGTTTTGCTTGTAATTACATAACCTGGAGGATTAGAAAGAGGAAAGACCCTTGTGGGGCGCATGAGCCATGAGACAGTGAGGGACAAGGGTAACAGAGTCCCGTAGCTCAGTTGGTTAGAGCGCTACACTGATAATGTAGAGGTCCGCAGTTCGATTCTGCGCGGGACTACATTTTAGAAAAAGGGGGATTAGCTCAGTTGGCTAGAGCACCTGCCTTGCACGCAGGGGGTCAACGGTTCGAATCCGTTATTCTCCACCATCCGGTAACACGGAAAAGTTCTTTGACATGCTGGAAAACAAAAAAATGAGCATAACTTGAGTGCTGATAAAGATAAGTTACTAAGGGCGTATGGCGGATGCCTAGGCTCTCAGAGGCGAAGAAGGACGTGACAAGCTGCGATAAGCCATGGGGAGGCGCAAATAGCCGGTATATCCGTGGATTTCCGAATGGGGCAACCCGGCCGCAAGGTCACCGCGCTTATGGCGCGGGGCAAACCCGCTGAACTGAAACATCTAAGTAGGCGGAGGAAGAGAAAACAAAAGTGATTCCCTGAGTAGTGGCGAGCGAAAGGGGATTAGCCCAAACCGTCGCTGTTTCGGCAGTGGCGGGGTTGTAGGACTGCGACAAGTGAGCAAGCGGGAAATGGAACCACCTGGAAAGGCGGGCCAGAGCGGGTGAGAGCCCCGTACATGTAACCGGTTGCAGGCGAGCAGTATCCTGAGTAGTGCGGGGCACGTGAAACCCTGTGCGAATCCGGCGGGACCATCCGCCAAGGCTAAATACTCCTGAGAGACCGATAGTGAACTAGTACCGTGAGGGAAAGGTGAAAAGCACCCCGAACAGGGGAGTGAAACAGAACCTGAAACCGTACGCCTACAAGCGGTCGGAGCACCTATGCGGTGTGACGGCGTGCCTTTTGCATAATGAGCCTACGAGTTACTCCTCACTAGCGAGGTTAAGCCTTTAAGGGGCGCAGCCGAAGCGAAAGCGAGTCTGAACAGGGCGTTCAGTTAGTGGGGGTAGACGCGAAACCGTGTGATCTACCCATGGCCAGGTTGAAGTTCCGGTAAAACGGAATGGAGGACCGAACCCGTTGACGTTGAAAAGTCTTGGGATGAGCTGTGGGTAGGGGTGAAAGGCCAATCAAACTCGGAAATAGCTCGTACTCCCCGAAATGCATTTAGGTGCAGCCTCGTAACAGTGTCACAGAGGTAAAGCTACTGATAAGGCTAGGGGGCTTCACCGCCTACCAACCCTTGATAAACTCTGAATGCTGTGACATGGTTTACGGGAGTGAGGGCGCGGGTGCTAAGGTCCGCGCCCGAGAGGGAAAGAACCCAGACCATCAGCTAAGGTCCCCAAATATATGCTAAGTTGACCAAACGTGGTCCGGCTGCAGTGACAGCTAGGATGTTGGCTTGGAAGCAGCCATTCATTTAAAGAGTGCGTAACAGCTCACTAGTCGAGCGGCTGGGCGTGGATAATAATCGGGCATAAGCATATTACCGAAGCTATGGTACCGCTTAGGCGGTAGGTAGGGGAGCATTCCGGCGGCGCAGAAGCTGTGGCTTGAGCCATGGTGGAGCTTCCGGAAAAGCAAATGTAGGCATAAGNNGCACACCGAAAGACTAAGGTTTCCTGATCAACGCTAATCGGATCAGGGTTAGTCGGGGCCTAAGGCGGACCCGCAAGGGGCAGCCGATGGACAACTGGTCAATATTCCAGTACTTCAGATACTGCGATGGGGTGACGAAGATGTGAAAGTACCGCGCACTGACGGAATAGTGCGTTGAAGGGTGTAGGTGCTGACTGCTGCAGGCAAATCCGCAGCGGGAGCCGAACCTGAAAGTACCGCGAGCCTCCGGGCGAGCGGATAGCGTACCTAACCGGGCTTCCGAGAAAACCCCCTAAGCTCCAGGTATCTGCAACCCGTACCGCAAACCGACACAGGTAGTCGAGGAGAGGATCCTAAGGTGCTCGAGTGAATCATGGCCAAGGAACTAGGCAAAATAACCCCGTAACTTCGGGAGAAGGGGATCCCGCAGCAATGCGGGACGCAGAGAAATGGCCCAAGCGACTGTTTATCAAAAACACAAGGCTTTGCGAAAACGAAAGTTGATGTATAAGGCCTGACACCTGCCCGGTGCTGGAAGGTTAAGAGGAGATGTCATCCGCAAGGAGAAGCATTGAATTGAAGCCCCAGTAAACGGCGGCCGTAACTATAACGGTCCTAAGGTAGCGAAATTCCTTGTCGGGTAAGTTCCGACCTGCACGAATGGTGTAACGACTTGGGCACTGTCTCAGCCATGAGCTCGGTGAAATTGTAGTAGCGGTGAAGATGCCGCTTACCCGCAACGGGACGGAAAGACCCCGTGCACCTTTACTATAGCTTAACATTGTTCTTGGGTAAGTGATGTGTAGGATAGGCCGGAGGCTGTGAAGCGGTGCCGCCAGGTATCGTGGAGCCGGCGTTGAAATACGGCCCTTTGCTTATCTGGGGACTAACCACGCCCGCGTGGGACAGTGTTTGGTGGGTAGTTTGACTGGGGTGGTCGCCTCCAAAAGAGTAACGGAGGNNTGGAAGGGCCATCGCTCAAAGGATAAAAGGTACGCCGGGGATAACAGGCTGATCGCTCCCAAGAGCTCATATCGACGGAGCGGTTTGGCACCTCGATGTCGGCTCGTCACATCCTGGGGCTGGAGAAGGTCCCAAGGGTTAGGCTGTTCGCCTATTAAAGTGGCACGCGAGCTGGGTTCAGAACGTCGTGAGACAGTTCGGTCCCTATCTGTTGTGGGCGTCGGAAATTTGAGGGGAGCTGCCGTTAGTACGAGAGGACCGCGGTGGACGAACCTCTAGTGTACCTGTTGTGGCGCCAGCTGCACCGCAGGGTAGCTACGTTCGGAAGGGATAAGTGCTGAAAGCATCTAAGCACGAAGCCCACCTCAAGATGAGATTTCCTTTAAGGGTCGTTGGAGACTACGACGTTGATAGGCTGCAGGTGTAAAGGCGGTGACGTCTGAGCCGAGCAGTACTAATTACCCGTGGGCTTACTTTGGGCAACGAAGGGTTATGCGAGTTTGATTGTTTTCCGGCATGTAAGATATTGCCAGCCCAGGCTGGCGGAAGACTTAGGTGGCTATAGCGTGGGGGCACCACCTCTTCCCATACCGAACAGAGAAGTTAAGCCCCACAGCGCCGATGGTACTGCACCAAGTGGGAGAGTAGGACGCTGCCGACCTTTAGGCCCTGACACAGCACTGTGTCGGGGCTTTTTTGTGCTTTTATGTTATATATTATGATAAACATAGCACCCCTCAACGGCAACCGCCGGACCGGCATAAATATGTATCTAAACTTCCATAGCTTTTAATAGTCCCAAATAGGTTTCAATCCCATGGTTAAATTTTTGAATTATGAGAGGTAGTTTTCTCTGCCAAAGGTGCTCAATTTTCTAACCTGTGGCATTGCAGTGTATTAAGAGTAGCAGGAAACTTTAATAGCACAGTACATTTTCCGTATCGTCCTTATCGGTTAATAATTACGACCCTATTGTGTTAAAGAAATGATTATCTGGTTTTAAAAATCCGTTTAAGAACTTAAAGGATTCAAATATTACAATGAAAGGTCATTTAGGGATTGAACCATAATGCACAGCTAGGACTTGTGGTGATTTGGTAAGTGTGTACAAAAGGGTGAGATATTCTAACAATTTTCTATTATGAATTCCTATTTGATTAAATTAACTGACTTCAATGATTCAATGTTAAAACTGAAAATGATTCGTTATTTTTTGAATAGCTGATTTGACAAATAACTATCGTAAGATTTTAAAAACGCTGTAAATAATAACTCTCCTTGAAATTCATACCCCTTTTGCGTGAGATGCACAAAATCGTAATTTGCTAATGTTTCATGATGCCAGGCATTTACAGAACCATTTCCGCCCATCACCAGATAAAAGTCCCAATAACCAATGTGGTGTTCCTGGGCTTTGAGTTTAATTATTTCAGAAACCACACTTACATTGGGATTGATAACACCTTTTTTTATCCGGTGATCACCTGGTGTGGTAAGTAGGATGGCCGATGTTGGGGCAGCTGCCCTTATCATAAACAATAAACTATCTATCTTTTGGCTAAACATCAAACTATCAAATAATCGCGTGTATGCATCGTTGGTGCCCAATGAAACAATGACCCAATCAGGCTCTAAGGCAGATAGATGTGGTACAAAGTAATCACAGGTAAGGTAGGATTCAATTTGTGCCCCATTCACACCAATGGTATGATAAATAACCCCTGAATCATGACTGTCGAAATTCATTCCATACAACGTGAAACTCTTTTGGTGTTGATTGCTCTTTTTTAATTGAAGCGTTACGGACTCAATGTTTTCTGAAAATTCGAACAGTGTATATCCTTGATCGGGAAAAGGGCTTACTGAAATAATTTTTGCTGACGGTTGAATTTCAGGTTCAAAATAGGTATCTCCCATGGAATGAAAAACCATCAACCGATCAAAATCATACCCTTCGAGGTTGGGATCGGTGATGCGGATGGTAATTTTTGCGGTGGAATCCTCTGTCCAAACAGCAATGCCCGACAATCCTAAGGGGCAATTGCGTTTGCGTTCCACATTCCGGCAATGTTGCCACTTCCCTCGGGAGCTGACAGAATAGTTGAGTGGATTGTTGGTTTCGGCTACTTTGTATGGAAATATAAACCCCCGGCCACCCATGGCCCCTAGAAAGAAAGTTTGTAGGCGTTTGCGGAAGTAACCTGAAAAATAATCGGCTTGCAGATGTGAATCGCCCATGTGGACAATGCTTATTTTACCCTCACCTTTTAATCCGATTTGGGTAAGTTTTTCAAACAGAGAGGTGTATGATTTTTGATCGCCGTATAACACCAATTGATTGGCACGGTAATTTACAAATGGATATTTCTGAATATCGTAAGGATCGTCTTGTGTATAAGCCGGAATAGTTTCCAGTGTGGCAATGATACTTATAAAAATAGACAAGTAAATTTCCTTCATTAGTAACGTTCATTTTGTGATGTTGAGCTATCAGAAATCACGGCGTTAGGATTTTTAATAATGTGTTGCTCCTCAATATTCAGATGCAGATCACGGATGGCTTTTTCTACTGAAGGATAATGGTAGGCTAACATTACAGACAGCAATAGGGTGATGATGAAGAACCAAAGCGTTAAGGTTAGCAATGCTGCTACTATTGAAAATAATGCGGAGCCTTCAATTAATGCATATCGGATAATATTGGCCGATTGATAATGCATCAATTTGTTGGAAAGAGTATGCTTTGGTTGAACCCTTTTAAGTTGGCTGGAGTACATAAATTGGCTTCCAAATATCGCCCAAATGGCAAATGCCCCCACCATCAGATAAAAAACATCGAACCCCCTCCGGTATTCAGTTATTAATGGTTTACCTGAAACCAAATACAGCACAATACTGGCAAAAATGAGCGTTCCTCCAAGCAAAGCAACATGAATGATTTTTACGATGTTAAAAAATTGCTTACTGGTTTGTTGCGTTGTTTCCATGATGGCCATTTTTAGTGAATTCAAAAATAAGGATTCTTCATTAGAATCCACTTGATACTGATTGATAACTTGAACAAGGGGAGTTTATAAAAACAGATACGAGAAAGAACGGCTTCTTTCCCATATCGGATATTTTTATTCAACAATAATTTACAGAATCCATTTTTCTACTTCATCTAATTGTAGTGCAGTGATTTCCAGTTTATTTTTCTTTCGGTAGCCATTCAGTTTTTGATGAATCTGAGTAGCTTTTTCTTCCTGGAGTTTTTCAACAGAAGCATACCCGGCTTTGATAACGTGTTCTGCCCATGCCTCGGGGACTCCAATCTTTACAAAATCTTCCGGGGTGGCTGTTTTTGCTTTCTTTTCAGGGCGCATTTGCGGGAAGAAAAGTACATCCTGAATACTTTCCTGCCCGGTCATGAACATGGTCAGGCGGTCGATTCCAATTCCCATCCCTGAAGTGGGAGGCATGCCATATTCTAGCGCGCGGACAAAATCAAGGTCAATAAACATGGCTTCGTCATCCCCTTTTTCCGAAAGTTTGAGTTGATCCTGGAACCGTTCCAACTGGTCAATGGGATCGTTCAATTCGGTATAGGCATTGCAAAGTTCCTTTCCGTTAACCATCAGCTCGAAACGTTCGGTCAATTCAGGATTGTTGCGGTGTTTTTTACATAATGGTGACATTTCAACGGGGTAATCGATGATAAAGGTCGGCTGAATCATGTGGTGTTCGCATTTCTCACCAAAAATCTCATCAATCATTTTTCCTTTTCCAAAGGTGGCATCCACCTCAATATGCAAATCTTTACAAACGTTCCGCAACTGGTCTTCATTCATTCCCGAAATGTCAATACCCGTATGCTCTTTAATGGCATCGAGCATGGTAAGCCGGCGGTAAGGAGCTTTAAAGTCCACCTCTTTTTCTCCGATTTTTACTTTGGTGGTTCCATGTAAGGCCATGGCCACCTTTTCGAGCATCTGTTCGGTAAATTCCATCATCCAGAAATAGTCTTTGTAGGCTACATAAATTTCCATCACGGTAAATTCCGGGTTGTGGGTACGGTCCATACCTTCGTTGCGGAAATCTTTGGCAAACTCATACACGCCATCGAATCCGCCTACAATTAATCGCTTCAGGTAAAGTTCGTTGGCAACCCGAAGGTAAAGGGGGATATTCAGCGCATTGTGATGTGTAATAAAAGGACGGGCTGCAGCTCCTCCGGGAATAGCCTGAAGTATCGGCGTTTCAACCTCTAGGTAACCCCGTTCATTAAACATTTCGCGCATGGTATTGATGATTTTCGCCCGTTTGATAAATACATCTTTCACCTGGGGATTCACCACAAGGTCAACGTAACGCTGTCGGTAGCGTTGCTCAGCATCGGTAAAAGCATCATATATCACACCATCTTTTTCTTTTACAATAGGCAGAACCCGTAATGATTTACTTAACAGGGTGAATTCTTTAACAAAGATGCTTTTTTCGCCCATCTGGGTGATAAAGGCATGACCTTTTACGCCAATAAAATCACCAATATCAAGATGCTTCTTAAAAACTTCGTTATACAGGGATTTGTCTTCACCCGGACACATTTCGTCGCGGTTAAAATACAACTGAATACGCCCTTTTTCATCCATCAATTCGGCAAATGAGGCTTTGCCCATAATCCGGCGGCTCATCACCCTTCCGGCGATACTCACTTGCTGAAAATTCCCTTTTTCAGGATCAAAGCTGTCACGAATATCCTGTGTGGTCACATTAACATCGTAACCTGCTTGCGGATAGGGTTCAACCCCCATATTCCGTAGTTCCTGTAATGAATTTCTGCGGATGATCTCCTGTTCGCTCAATTCTGCTATGCTCATAATTATTTTGTATGTAAGCGTGATGCTTTTGGAATGTTAAAATTTTTGCAAAGATATAATTTTCAATTAAAGTAATACATGTCTGTTAATGGGATATATGGGAAGCAAAAATAAGCTCATGCCGAAAGTAGGGATAGATTAAATAAATTATCTTTATGCACATGTATTACCAAAGAATGGGAATAATTCTATGAAACAATATCTGATCTTCTTATTTTTATTACTGATTTCATTGGGTGTATTTGGGCAATCGAAACTTGATAGTTTGTTGAATCTGGTTGACACAACCCGAATAGATACACAGATAATCGATATCTATTTTCAAATTGCCGAGCAATTGCACAAGACGGACAATAAACAATCTATTATTTACGCCGAAAAGGGATTGAAACTTTCCGAATTACTTAATGACAGCAGTCGGATAGCTCACGGAAATTTAAAATGGGGGACTGCCTTATCAAATCTGAGCTATTATTATTTAGCAATGGATAAATATATTAAGTGCAAGGAGATAGCAGAAGCAATGCAAGATTCTTCGAGGTTGGGTCAGGTTCTTAATAACATAGGTAACATCTATTGGTTTCAAAAAAATTATGAAACAGCATTGAAGTTTTACAACAACGCTCTACCCTATGCAAAAGCTACTAACAATCAAAGTGTAATTATTGGGTTGTATCTGAATATGGGTCTTGCTTATCAATACTTATCTGTCCAGGATTCCTCAGAATATTACTTGAACCATGCACTTTATATGGCTAAAACAAATAAAGATTCAGTTCTGATGGGTCTCATTTTAGTAAATAAAGGGGAAACATTATTGAATTCGAAAGAATACGGGCAGCTTGAGAAAACTCTTAAAGAGGTTCAGGAATATGAAACGATCCTTTCCTTTAACGTTAGAGTTTTATTGCATAATAGCTTTGCTCAATTATATATGGCAATCAACCAAATTCAAAAGGCAAAAGAAAACCTAGAAATATCCGAAGGTCTTGTCAATCAGAGCGGTAGTTTATTTTCACTAAATGCCTATTTGAGGGTTAAGTTTCAATATGACACCCTCACACGGAATTACCCTGTTGCTATCGAAACACTTAATCGAATCTTAAAGATTCAGGAGAGTATTTCAAATACGGAAATTGCAAATAAAATTGCCAGTTTTCAGGCCATGTATGAATTACAAGAGAAAGAGACAGAAATTAGAAACCTTAAATCGCAAAACGAGATTTATACACTGAGAAATAGACAGAACCGTTTATGGTTATTGGTTTTGGTTGTGGTGTTTATATCTGCGGCAACCATAATTGTCATTGTTTTTAAGTCAATCAAACAAAAAAACAGGTCTATTGAAGTTTTAAATACAATGAATCAAGAACTGAAATCTCATAAAGAAGAGTTAACATCCTTGAATGAAGAACTTGCCATGAATCAGGAGGAATTGTATGAAAAGAACCAGCATCTTGAAAAAACTATTTCACAATTAAATACTACACAAAACCACCTTTTCCAAATAGAAAAAATGGCCTCCCTTGGTGTTCTTTCCCGTGGGGTGGCCCACGAAATAATCAATCCGTTGAATTTTATTAATGGAGGGATTGCCCTCATTGAAGAAGCCGAAAAAGAAGATATGGCGTTGGCACAAAAGCTTGAAATCCCGCTCAAGATGATGAATGAAGGAATTAACCGGGCGGTGGATATTGTCAGGCAATTAAGTGCTTTTGTTGATCAGGGTAATACACGGCCGCAATTGGCAAACATCAACCAAATAATAGATGGTACATTGGTTTTCCTGAATTACCGTATTGATTTGGAAACCAAACTGATAAAAGAATATGCACCGTTACCTGAAAGTTACTGTTTCCCAGATAAAATACATTCCATCGTATTTCAACTACTAACAAATGCTATTGATGCGGTTAAAGATTCCTCTGGCGAAAAAGTCATAAAAGTTTGCACCAAATTACTTAAAGATACTGCAGGTGAAGTTTTTGAAATTAAAATTTACAACACCGGAGAACCCATCAAACCTGATGTTTTGCCAAAAATATTCGATCCTTTTTTTACAACCAAGGATGCCAATAAAGGAACGGGTATGGGTCTCACTCTGGTTTACAATTTAGTAAAAGAACAACAAGGGGATTTATTGGTTCAGAACCTGGATCAGGGCGTGATGTTTACTGTAACCTTACCTCGGGTTGAGAAAATATAATTATTAGTGAAACTTTGTACTAAAAAGTCAATCTCTAATCATATATAATGCCGATTAATGGCTCCAATAAAATACCAATTAAAAACGATACAGAAGGACAACAATTAATTTTTCACCTCAGTTTTAAAACCGATCTATCTCGCATTTTTTCGTTGTTTATCACATAAAACGAATTACAACCCTGCCTAACATTCCCCGTTAAATGGAGGAGTTGAAAACACTTTGAACAATGAAAAAGCAATGGCGCAGGATGAAACTACTTGGGAGTGGCAAAATTTGGAAACGGTTGTTTACCAAACACAACGATCGTCCCATTAAAACCGCCATGGCTTTGTCGTTAGGTGTGTTTATTGGCATTTTACCCATTTGGGGTGGGCAACTCATTTCAGGAGTAGTTTCTGCTCATTTGCTCAAACTGAACAAGCCTTTGGTACTGTTGGCCACGAACATCCATTTTACACCCATTTTTCCCATTATTGCTTTCTTTGCCTTAAAGATAGGTTTTATGGTAACCGGCAATGAGTTAGCTTTTCCAAGCATGGGTGAAATCAATCTGGTCCTATTGAAAGATTATTTTTGGTTTTATGTCATCGGTAGCTTACCTATAGCTTTAATTACCGCTTCTTTTACCGGTCTAATCACCTATTTTTCGGTTTATTCGCTACGGTATCTCCGCCAAAAAGAATAATGCCCCAGAACATCCTCTATAAAAGATACTAGGCCTGATAAGCTTTCCTTTTTTGTTACCTTTGCTTGCTGAAATGAAGGTAAAAGATAATGAAAATGACGGATTATTCGCCCATTCCACGCAAACCGGAATGGCTCAAAATAAAAATCCCCAAAGCGCAGGTACACAAACATGTAAACGGATTGATGCTTAGCAACCGCCTGCACACCATCTGCGAAAGCGGCAATTGCCCTAATGCTGGCGATTGCTGGAGCCGGGGTACGGCCACGTTTATGATTTTGGGCGATATCTGTACCCGTGCCTGTAAATTCTGTAATGTAAAAACAGGCCGCCCGTTACCTCCCGATCCTGAAGAACCTCAAAAAGTGGCCGAAAGTATCAGGCAATTGGGCTTAAGGCATTGTGTAATCACATCTGTAGATCGCGACGATCTTCCGGATAGTGGAGCCGCCCATTGGGTTGCCACCATTCAATCCATTAAAAAGCTGAATCCGGGAGTTACCATGGAGGTTCTGATTCCCGATTTTGATGGAAAACACGAATTGGTTCAACAAATTATAGATGCCCAACCAGAAGTCATTTCGCACAATCTGGAAACGGTGGAGCGGTTGACATCTCAGGTCCGTAGCCGGGCAAAATACCGTACAAGCTTAAAAGTCCTGGAACAAGTTGCGCTATCGGGTTTGGTGGCCAAATCGGGAATCATGTTAGGTTTAGGTGAAACCCGGGAAGAAATAGTAAAGACAATGGATGACTTGCGTGTTGTAAATTGCAAGGTGATGACCCTCGGGCAATATTTGCAACCCACCCGTGACCATCATCCGGTAAAGGAGTACATTCATCCCGATATTTTTGCCGAATATGAAAGAATGGGCCTTCAAAAAGGATTCTCATTTGTTGAAAGTAGCCCGTTGGTACGTTCTTCATACAAGGCTGACCAACATGTGAACGCGTAACAAATATTTCAAACTATTGAACAAATATTCATTTTTACAATCCAATAAGCCATGAAAGACACCATTTATAACGACCTTGGAACCATTGAATACAAACAGGCTTGGGATTATCAGGAAGGTTTATTTAACCGGGTGATGCAAAGCAAATTGAATAAAACCGTGGAGCCTAACTACCTTTTATTTTGTGAGCATCCGCACGTATTTACATTGGGAAAAAGTGGTGAAGAAGAGAATTTCCTCATCCAACAGGAATTTTTAAAGCAGATTAATGCCACTTATTTTCAAACCAACCGTGGTGGCGATATTACTTATCATGGCCCGGGTCAGTTGGTAGGGTATCCCATCCTCGATTTAGAAAAATTTGGAGTGGCATTAAAGGATTACATCTATAAACTTGAAGAGGCTATTATTTTAACCTTGGCAGAGTATGGCATTGAGGGGTATCATTACCAAGGAGCTACCGGAGTTTGGTTAGATACCGGTGTACCACACAAAACCCGGAAAATATGTGCAATTGGAGTGAAAGCCAGTCGGTTTGTTACCATGCACGGTTTTGCCTTAAATGTGAACACCAACCTGAATTATTTTACCTATATCAATCCTTGTGGTTTCAAGGATAAGGGGGTTACTTCCATGGAAAAAGAACTTGGGAAACCCTTGGATTTTGAGGAGGTAAAAGCAAAAGCAAAGCTGCATTTGGCCAAAGTGTTTGGAATGAATCTTATAGGATAGCATTCTTTAAATAATCACTTTTCTATCTAACAAATCACACCATCTTCCGATTTGTTTTCTTAATTTCGCTTGATATGGAAAGTGAGTTTGAAACCTCTCTTTGCCCTTGGTTCAAAAATATTCTTGGTATTAAGTTGGATTGAATTCTGTTGTAAACAACCAGGAAAATCGAAGTTGAAATGGAACGACCACCTGAAAAGTGGCACAAAATATAGCAGTCATGCAAAAACAATGGACTTTAAAGCCCTCGGCTTCCCATGAAAGAATTGAAGAACTGGCGAAAGCCATTAATGTTAGTAACCCTATTGCAAACCTTTTATTGCAACGGGGAATTACGAGTTATGAAGAGGCCCGGCGGTTCTTTCGCCCCGATCTGAAATTCCTGCACGATCCCTTTTTGATGAAAGATATGGATTTGGCGGTTTCGCGCCTCGGGAAAGCGGTCCAGAATCAGGAACATGTGATGGTTTATGGCGATTACGATGTGGATGGAACTACCTCAGTAGCCATGTTGTTTTCCTTTTTACGCAGTAAAATCAGGCAGTTGCATTACTATATCCCCGACAGGTACTTAGAAGGTTACGGCATTTCATATAAAGGTATTGATGCAGCCCAGGAGTTGGGATGTAGTCTGATCATTGCGTTAGATTGTGGTATTAAAGCCACACAAAAGGTGGATTATGCCAATGAAAAAGATATTGATTTTATTATCTGCGACCACCACGAACCGGGAGAATATTTACCAAAAGCGGTTGCCGTACTGGATCCTAAAAGGCCAGACTGCCAGTACCCTTTCAAAGAACTTTCTGCCTGTGGGGTAGGTTTTAAATTGATTCAGGCATACGCCTTGCGCAACGAAATACCTTTTTACAAAATAGAACATTACCTCGACCTGGTAGTGGTGAGTATTGCTTCTGATATTGTTCCAATTGTTGACGAAAATAGGATAATGGCCTACTATGGGCTGAAACGACTAAATTCAAAACCACGGATTGGGCTAAAAGCCATTATGGATGTAGCAGGGGCAGAACCAGGGAACCTTAAAATCAACGATTTGGTTTTTAAGGTAGGGCCACGTATCAATGCAGCTGGACGCATGGAGCAGGGGAGGTATTCTGTGGATTTGTTGGTTTGTAAAATAAAAGAACACGCCTCGGCCATGGCAGGCCGCATTGATGACGACAACACCGAGCGGAAATGGTTCGACAATAACATTACCAAGGAAGCTTTGGCTTTTCTGGAAGAGAACCCCGAATTCAATTCCAAAAAATCGACTGTTCTGTACAATCCCGAATGGCATAAGGGAGTCATTGGTATTGTAGCTTCAAGGCTCATCGACTATCATTACAAACCCACCATTGTACTTACCAAATCCAACGGTTTTATTAATGGTTCAGCCCGATCGGTTCATGGGTTCAATTTATACCAAGCGGTTGAAAAATGCCAGCACCTGCTCGAAAACTTTGGAGGGCATATGTATGCGGCAGGCTTAACGCTGAAAGAGGAAAACCTTGAATTGTTTAAGGAATGTTTTGAACAGGCCGTATGTGATTTTATTTTACCCGATAGCGAAATTCAGCGTATTGAAGCTGATGCCGAGATTTCGTTGGGCGAAATTAGGCCGAGATTCTACAAAGTGCTTGAACAGTTTGAACCCTATGGCCCTGGTAACATGACCCCAGTTTTTATCGCTAGGGATGTTATTGATACTGGATATGCCCAGTGTGTGGGCAGCGACTGTGAGCATCTCCGGCTTTATTTAACCGATAGCCAGACCTCAAGTTCCTTTGCGGCCATTGCATTCAGGCAGGCGCAGTTTTTTGGGCAGATAAAAGACAAACAACCCTTTGATATCTGTTTCAACTTAGATGAAAATACCTATAAAGGAAAAACATCTATTCAAATCAAAATCAGGGACATTCAAACAAATACTTCGGTGGAATAAAGATTATTTGAAAAGTCAACCGCTTTTTTTGTATTTTCGCGGTTCTAAAAAAGGGATATGGGATTTTTAAGAAACAGCTTGATTTTTTTAGTGATTATTACCATTTCGATTTCAGGTAATAGCCAGGAACACCGATGGTTTAAGCGGTTTAACACAACCACTTTTTTAACCAATGGGGCTATTTATTCATCTCCAGTGGCAACGGCTAATGACCATGTAGTGTTGGGATCGCACAATAAGAAAATATATTTTTTTGATGGACAAGGAAAACTTTTAAACACCTTTAAAACCAAAGGCTGGATACACGCTACCCCAAAAGTATTAAAGGACAACACCATTTCACTTGGTTCGTATGATGGGTTTATCTATTTTTTCGATAACCTGGGAAACCTGATCCGTAAAATTAAGCCCGGAGGAAGCATTTTTACTGAAGTTGCTGAATTCGGTAAAGACAAACTCGTTTTTGGGACCAACAAAGGAAGCATTGTAGTTTACGACATGGATAACGAATATTTTAAATATCTTAAAGTAAAAAAATTGGTTCATGGCAGCCCAACCACATTAAGCAATGGAAATGTAGCTATTGGTTCGAACCATCGGAAATTGTATATCATTGATGAAGAGGCCAACGTACTCACCGAGTTTAAAACCAAAGGATGGATCATGCACTCCAAACCGCTTCAGTTGGCCAATGGCAACATAGTGTTTGGGTCGTACGACAATCATTTGTATTGCATCACCCAAGATGGCAATTTGGTCTGGAAATTCAAAACAAAAGGCAACGTCCATGCTTCGCCCATTCAAGCTCCTGATAGCACCATTATTTTTGGCTCATTCGATGGGTTTGTCTATTTCCTTACCGAAAACGGCACGTTAAAAGCAAAATTTCAAACCGGAAGCCGGGTCATTTCAACTGCTTCTATGGTAAATGATACAACAGTGGTGGTTGGTTCGTTTGACAAGAACCTGTACTTTTTAAATACCAAGGCTGAACCCATGGGGCAATTTTATGCCGGTGGTAAAATTTTTTCTTCCCCATTGGTGCTGCACAATGGAAATATTGTATGCTCAACAATGAATGGAAAAGTTCATTTTGTCGGTCTTGTGGTAACCGACGATGTAGTTCTGGTTCAGAAAATAGATATCGGTTTTTAACAAAAAAAATGCTGACTCCAATGGGTCAGCATTTTTTTTGTTAAAATATTTTTGTTAATCTTCATGTACTTTTTCTACCTCTTCAATAGGTTCATCCTCTGAAACTTCTTTAAGCTTTACCACCTCTTCGGTTGAAAAAACATTGTCCACGTCGAGAATCATAATGAATTTATCGTCCTGTTTTACCAATCCGTGGATAAAATCAGTATTTACTTCCACACCAAGTGCGGGAGGATCTTGAATTTCTTGCTTTTGTATTTCGATAACACTTTGAACTGAATCGACAATAATTCCGGTTTCAACAACCCGAAGTCCTTTTTTAATCTCAAGCACAATGATGCATGTGTTGTTGTCGGGTTCTTTTTCAGGAAGGCCCATCTTTGAGCGGGCATCAATAACCGGCAAAACTTTCCCCATTAAATTTATCACCCCCTTCATATATTTTTGCGCTTTGGGGATGGTTGTTATGGGCTGGAGTTCTAAAATCCGTTGCACTTTGCTCGCGTGGGCAGCAAATTCCTCTTCACCTATTTTAAAGATAAGATACGAATTGATCTCAACTGTCTTTTGATTTTCCATGGCACAAAACGTATTTTAATTGTTTTTCAGTAAGCTTCCAAATTAGGTATTAAAACAGAATCCACCAATAATTGAATCTGATTTTTATAAACCGATTTTTTGTTCATCAATTAGGTATTAGAACGGGAAAAAACATCAAAATGGCAATGGGCCAGTTTTTGATATAATTTCTGAACTTTAAACAACAAATCACCGGCTTTGTTGCCTCAAAATCAAAATACACCGAAATATTTTATTTTTCCATTGATAAACATATACGTCAACTTCAAAGGCTTTGGAAATTTCTTTCGGGAGTTGCTCATCGAAAATATTTTGGTCCTTTGTTTTTATAATCCGGCTAGTTTGATATATTTAAAAAATGGTTAATAAAATTTTACATTTTTTGATTGACTGGCTACCATATCACCCGCAGCAACCCTTGTTATTCACGCGCCCTTCGTTTTGGATATTTTTTGTGGTGGTTCTTGCTGTTTTTTGCTTGCTTTACAAAAGGACCTTTTGGCGGAATAACTGGCTTTTTCTCACGAGTATTTTCTTTTATTACAAATCGAGCGGGCTTTTCGTTTCCTTGTTGGTGCTTTCCATCGCCATCAATTTTTTGTTGGGAAACCGGATTGCCAAATCGCATAAACTATTGCAGAAGAGAAGCTGGGTGGCACTTTCGGTGGTTTATAACCTTTCGTGGCTGATTTATTTCAAATATACTTATTTTTTCTCGGGACTATTGAACCACTGGTTCGGAACCCATTTTGAGGTGCACGACTGGCTGCTTTTGGGGGTAAATCAGGTTTGGGGGAGCCATTTCGATGCCTCGATGATCATCCTTCCGGTGGGGATTTCGTTTTATACCTTTCAGATTATCAGTTACATTATTGATTTGTACCGGAAACAGGTAGAACCCATCAAAAATATTTTCGATTTTGGTTTTTATGTTACCTTTTTCCCGCAACTGGTTGCCGGCCCTATTGTCAGGGCATCCTCATTTGTACCGCAAATGTACACCGGGTTCAGGCTCCATACCGATGAATTTGGGCAAGGGTTGTTTCTTATCCTGAATGGGTTAATCAAGAAAATCATTATTGCCGATTATATCTCTATTAATTTTGTTGATAGGGTGTTCGACAACCCTCTGAGTTACTCAGGATTTGAAAACCTGTTGGCTGTTTATGGGTATTCCATCCAGATTTATTGCGACTTTTCGGGCTATACCGATATTGCCATTGGATTGGCACTCTGGATGGGGTTCCGCTTGCAAATAAATTTCAATTCGCCTTACCGGGCTGCCAACATTACTGATTTTTGGCGGCGTTGGCACATCTCGCTTTCGTCGTGGCTCAAAGATTATTTGTACATCCCCCTGGGCGGGAACCGGAAAGGGAAAATCCGGACTTATGTGAATTTGTTTTTAACCATGCTTTTGGGCGGTCTCTGGCATGGAGCGAACCTCCGTTTTGTCATCTGGGGGGCCTTGCACGGGTTGTATCTGGCGGTCCACAAATTGTGGCTTTCTCTGTTTCCAAAGCTTGAAGCCCGGTTCCGTATCCTTCGTATGGCTATTACTTTTCATCTGGTCACCTTTACATGGATGGCTTTCAGGGCCCGCAGTATGGAATCTGTAAGGCAGATGTGCGACCAAATGGTGCATCATTTTAAAGGCAGTTTTGCCTGGGAAATTATTCAGGCTTACCAACTTGTGGTATCACTTATTTTGTTGGCATTCATCGTACACTGGCTCCCCATCAAGTGGAAAGATTGGTACCGTGGAAAGTTTGTTTTGCTCCCGCTCTGGTTGAAAATTACAGGAACTGTTTTGGTCATCTTTATGCTTGTTCAATTTACCACGGCAGGGTTGCAGCCCTTTATCTATTTTCAGTTTTAATGTTGTTTTAATAGTTTTCCGATGACTCCATAATAAAATGCGGGATAGGGATTCATCATCCATGAGTGTTTTTAAGGATGGTAAAATTTGATTTTCATGGGTTTGGTTTTTATATATTTGCAAGTATTAAAACTTATACAATGAGGTTTATAGTGTTTCTTTTATTATTGGTTACCTTCCATTTCGTTTATTCGCAAGAAAATACCCATGAAATTTTTAGAAACCTTAAGAATGGAGCAATATTGGTGCGATTACCAAATAATACGATAACTATAAAAGCCATTGAAGAAAGGAACTTGTTGTTGCAAAAAAAGGCAGAAGGAATTGATAAAATCAATCATAACAAAGAATACCAAAAACTATTGAAAACCATTGATAGCAACATAAAATTATTGAATAAAATTGTTACAGAAAGGGAATATAAACATAAAATTATCATCGAGTCGTTTTCAAACAATTTTTCCTTTTGTCCTGTATATTATTTTTATTCAAATGATTCTAGAGAAATTAAAAACAAGAATTTCAAAGGTCATATATTTAATGCAAATAAAGAATTTATTGATACCATAAATTTATCGGATAATTATTTGATAGCGGAATTTGGAGAAACTAATGAAGACACTACAAAAATAAAACTTCGTAAAACAAAAAGCTACGACTTTTATGGACACCCCAATGAGCGTCTAGAAAGAAATGATGAAACAGGTTACATTGAATATGTTGATTATTATTATTCTTCAACCGGTATGGAAGGTGGAGTTGATGCCTTGGTTTTATTATCCCCAGAGTTTATTCAAATTCAAAGACCTTATCCACATTATGTTAGAACCTTCGAAAGGTTACCCTTTATTAACCGAAGTTATGAGGAGACAGTATTGAGGCTTCAACACAAGATTGTTAAATATACCTTAGAAGGTGTTCTGTTTTAGCATCTTGTTATAAATATCCCCCTATTATTTAGGCAATTCAAATGTAGCCAGCTTAAAATTCGGAAGGAAAATGAATTGCAGAAATTAACCGATTTGCCTCATATCGCTGAATGATGAAAAATGTGATTTCTAAATTGCTGATATTGATCGAAATAAGCAATCCATCTCTAATCTCTTCCAGTTTTTTAAATGTAATTTCGTGGTCTGTCATTTTTTTAAATTACTGCCAACTCATGAATATACCGATTTCTTTAATTCATCACGGCTTTGATTTAAAACTAGTTCTTGAAAAAAATGGCTGTCAGAGGTTGATCGTTTTTTACTTGCTATTTCCCCACCGGAATCACCTGATTTGCTGATTTCCCTGTTTTGAAAAACTCCGCTATATTGGCAAAGGTAGTTTCGGCAATATTGTGTACCGCTTCTTTGGTAAAAAAGGCCTGATGCGCCGTAATCAGCACGTTAGGAAAGGTCTGTAGCCTAACAAAAGTGTCATCTTGAATTACTTTCTCCGATAAGTCTTCAAAAAACAGCGCCTCTTCCTCCTCATATACATCAAGGGCTAAATTACCTACTTTTCCCTTTTTTAGCCCTTCAATCACCGCATTGGAATCAATTAATGGGCCACGGCTGGTATTCACTATCATCACCCCGGGTTTCATGGCGGCAATGGCATATTCGTTAATCATGTGGTAGGTTTCGTAAGTTAACGGACAATGTAACGAAATAATATCGCACTGCTGGTAAAGTTTAGGCAGTTCCACATATTCAATACCCAGGTTTTTCAATTCTTCATTCGGATATTTATCGTAGGCCAGTATTCGGACCCCAAAACCCTTGATGAGCTGGCAAAAAACCTGCCCAATCTTTCCGGTTCCAATAATGCCAATGGTTTTTTGATGCAGATCGAACCCCATCAACCCATCGAGGGCAAAATTACCATCACGCACCCGGTGGTAGGCTTTGTGAAGTTTCCGGTTAAGTGCAAGAATGAGGCCCAAGGTATGTTCAGCCACAGCATAGGGCGAATATGCCGGAACCCGGACCACGGCGATATCTAGTTCCTGTGCCTTTTCAATATCCACATTATTAAATCCGGCACAACGCAATGCAATAAGTTTTATCCCTTGTGTTTTTAATATTTCAAGGGTTTTAGCATCAACTTTATCGTTCACAAAGGCACATACAACCTCATGTCCGGCGGCAAGTGGAGCCGTTTTTTTATCGAGCCGGGCTTCAAAATATGAAGGTTCAAAGGAGTGGTTTTTGTTTACCTCGTCGAATGCCTGAATAACCCAGTTTTTGGTACTAAAAACCGCTATTTTAGGTGATTGATTTTGCATAGAATAGAATTATAATAGTTTATTTTAACATGAATGCTATGAAACACCTGTAAAAATAGAATGTTTATAGGAAAAGCTCCATGCGAAAAGTAAAAAGTTAAGATGCACCCTTTCTTCAATTAATTAGGTGGTAAAACCTCACCTTGTAAATATGAAGGGCAAACTTTTTTCTTCTTTCAGAAATCCCCATCTTTACATAAATTTTAAAATTTTGAATTATGAACCTTTTTGAAACCATCAACAACGATATTAAATCGGCTATGTTGGCCAAAGAAAAAGAGAAACTGGAAGCTTTACGTGCCGTAAAAGCAGCCTTTTTATTGGCTAAAAGTGAAAAGGGGGCCGCCGATGAACTTTCGTCGGAAACCGAAATTAAGATCATTCAAAAATTGGTGAAACAGAGGAAGGAATCGGCCGAGGTTTATAAAACCAATAACCGGATGGACTTGTACGAAAAAGAGGTTTTTGAAGCGTCCGTGATTGAAAAATACCTTCCCCAGCAACTTTCGGAAGATGAGATTGTGGCTCAATTAAAAACTATTGTGGCTCAGATTGGGGCTAAAGGCCCTCAGGACATGGGGAAAGTAATGGGCTTGGCTACCAAACATTTTGCCGGAAAAGCCGAAGGAAAAGTAGTGGCTGAAAAGGTTAAACAGGTTTTGGCAGGTTTGTAACCTTTCCAAGAATTATCGCATGCCCTTTCAGATATTTGAAAGAGGAAACCATCTGATGTTGGATTTATATTTTCGTTAAAAACCCTCGCGTAATGGAAAAACTTACATTAACCACTCCGGCACTGCTGTTTTCGGCGGTTTCGTTGATTTTACTGGCCTACACCAACCGTTTTTTGGCCTATGCCCAGATTGTACGAAACCTTTACGCCGAATACAAAAAGGGGAAAGATTATGTATTGATCGATCAGATTAAAAACCTGCGGAAACGGCTATATCTGACCAGGGCAATGCAAATCTTTGGGGTTCTTAGCTTGTTTTTTAGCATGATTTCCATGCTCTTTTTGTACATCAATTTTCCCATCCTTGGTGCCGATTTTTTTGGGTTGGGCTTGCTTTGTATGATTATTTCGCTGGCACTTTCGGTTTGGGAAATCCAGATTTCGGTAAAAGCCCTCGAAATGCACCTGAAAGATATGGAGGAATAATTAGTTGCTAAATCCAATAAAATAACATTCATGACCCTTACTTCGTTTATTGGCTTTTTAGCAGCCATCCTTACCACCAGCGCGTTTATCCCCCAGGCATACAAAACCATCCGGACCCGGAACACCAAAGGGTTGTCGCTTTTCATGTACCTTATTTTTTCAGTAGGGGTGGCCTTGTGGCTGGTTTATGGAATTAGTATTGGTGATTACCCGGTAATGGTTGCCAATGCGGTGACACTGGTTTTTGCCTTGGTTATCCTGGCTTTTAAGCTACGGTACAAGTAACGTCCATTTCCTAAAAACACCTATCTGCATGGAACCTAATCTTTTTCGGATTCAAAAAAACCGGGCGAAATGGTTTTGTCATAAAATAATAAAGTCATAATCCTACGGATCGGGTTAAGATTCTGTAACTTTACCTGTTTTATGATGTAAATATGGGTAAAAGTTTAAAAGTCCTCGTAGCCTATTATTTTAGCCAGATGGATCTTTTTGAACATTATTTGAAAAAGATTCAGAAGAATGGCAAGCGTTCCCAGTATCACCAACTGCGGATTTCGGTAAAAAACTTACGGGCGATGCACCAGCTTTTTTTATTGGCCGGAGTACCCGATGTTGCCATAAAACCCATTGAAACCTCGTTGAAAAGAATTTATAAATCATCGGGGCTGCTACGCGACATACAGACCAACCAACAGCTTGTTCTGCAATGGAGTCAACATGAGGCTTTAAAACAGGATTATCATCAGTTCCTTCAGCAAGCAAAGAAAACTCAAAAGATCAAGGTACTCAGGAAAGCCTCTAAATTCGACACGAATATTTTGGCCGACCATGTTCACGATTTAAATAAAATATTGCTGCGGCTTCCGAATGCCGAAGCATCGGCAGCCACCTCCAGGTTTTTGGAAGAACGGTTTTTGCTGGTCTCGAAGCTGAATCAATCATTAGGTAGTGACCAATCGGTACATCTGATTCGTAAATACCTGAAGGAGATGAAAACTATTGTTGAGATGTCCAAAACTCTGGATTTGAAAATGGGTAAAGGATTTAAAACAAAATTAGTACAAGTGGATAAAGAAATTGGCCAGTGGCACGATTTAGTGGTTTTCCGCGATTCGCTGCTCGGGTTTCAACCTTCCGATGTTATGGCTGAAGCTGAAAAAGAGGAGGTTTTAAAGCGGATAGTTACCGTGCAACAGCAGTTTACTCAAGAGCTACCGGCAAAGGTTTTACCTGTTCTGGAGGCATCCAATATTAAAGATACTGCGAAAAACCAAGGTGATCAAAACTAGTCATCGGGTGAATTCATAATTCATCGGTTACCCTATTGTATCTGCTTGTAATTTCAGCAAAAACATTTATTGGACGACTTCTTAGAGTGGACTCAGCATTGAAATAAAAAACCGGCTTTAAACCGGTTTTATCATTATCTCTTTGCTTTATAATTGGTACCTGTAAAGGTCTTTTTTCTTGGTTGCTGTGTGTGTTGTGTAGGTTTTTTGTGTTGTGTAGGTTTTGACACAAATTCCCTGTTTTCTTTCAGTTTAATTCCTTCGGGCACTTTCAACCGGTTTCTGGAAAGCATCACTAAATCGTTAAAAATCAACTCATCGCTCACCGTTTCGCGGTTCCAGTTCAAGAATGATTTTTTCATCAGGTTCAGAATTACCTCAATCAGGTAGTCTTTTTCTTCTCCATCGGGATAGGTAATTGCTTTATCAATCATATCTTCCAAAACCCTTCCGTAGTGTTTGAAACGGATATCGTCGGGATGTTGGTATTTTAAACGATCGGGTTTTTTGAAAATCTGTTCGCGCGTGGGGGTGGGATAGGGGGAATCCACATCCAATTCAAAATCGGAAATAATGGCCAGGTGATCCCACAGTTTATGCTTAAAGTCAGCCACGTCGCGCAGGTGCGGATTCATGGTTCCCATAATCTGAATGATGGCCTTGGCCAACCGGTTGCGTTCCTCGCGGTCCTCCACCGTTTTTACATGGTTTACCATCCGCTGGATATTGCGGCCATATTCCGGTAAAACCAAACCTCTTCGTGACGTATTGTAATCCATTTATTTAAAAATTTTTACAAAATTAGTTTAATTATTGGGGTAAACAAACAATCGCTTATTTTACCGTGCGTAACCGGGCAAACTTGAGTATCAGCTTTTTTTCGCCCAGTTTCTCAAAAAAAATCAGAGCCTTCCGGTCACCGCCTTCGCCTTCAATCAGTATAACACGCCCGGTGCCAAATTGTTGATGCTCTACCTGCATTCCTGTTTTGATGCTCTCCGGCGGATCGGGTACAAAGCTTTGGGAACTGTTAGTATTCATCTGTTGCAGTTTGCGCTGCGCGGCCAGGTTCATCCCCGGTCGCGAAGGTTTGATAAAGGCACTGCCCCGTTCTTTAAACGATATTTCCTGAGAACTGTCCGTTACAAAGTCGCTCATCCCTTTTTTTGAAAACAGCGATTTTGTTTTAAGAAATTGCGGATCAATTTCGTTAATAAACCGGCTGGGTGAGGTTGAGGTAGGCGATCCGTATTTGTATCGGCTTTTTGCAAAAGAGAGGGTTACCCGTTGTTCGGCGCGGGTGAGGGCTACATAAAACAACCGGCGTTCTTCTTCCAGTTCGTGAGGGGAATACACACTCATAGCCGATGGGAACAGTTCCTCTTCCATTCCCACAATATACACGTGAGGGAATTCCAACCCTTTGGCAGAGTGGATGGTCATTAATGTGACCTTGTTCCGGTCGTCGGCTTTTTCGTTGTCCTGATCGGTATAAAGTGCCACATTTTCTAAAAAGAATTCCAGTTGTACCGGCCTGCCCTCCTGATAATTGGAGCTTACAAAGTCGCGGATACCGTTCAACAGTTCTTCCACGTTCTCGTATTTCGACCGTTCTTCAACGGTGGTACCGTTGTGCAGTTCTTTCATCAGCCCCGATTCGGTGGCCACCTGTTGGGTCAGCAAATAGGCATCGTGGTTGGGTTTCAGGTCAATAAATTTTTCAATAAACTCCCGGAATCCCTGAATTTTGTTCAAAGTTCCTTTATTTAATTCGACTCCAAACTTTTCCGGGGTTTTTACTATCTGCCAGATACTCAGGTTGTGATACGATGCGGCCTCTTCCAGTTTCCCCAGGGTAGTATCGCCAATTCCCCGGGTCGGATAGTTGATGATGCGTTTTAACGCCTCCGAATCGTCGGGGTTTACCACCATCCTCAGGTAAGCAATCAGGTCCTTGATCTCTTTGCGTTGGTAAAACGACAGGCCTCCATAAATTTTATACGGGATGTTCCGTTTGCGCAGGGCCTCTTCAAAAATACGGCTTTGGGCATTGGTGCGGTAAAGAATGGCAAAATCATCGTAGCGCAGCTGGTGTCGGGTTATCTGGTCAAAGATGCTGCCAACCACCAAATACCCCTCCTCGTTATCGGTAAAGGCATCAATGAGCTGAATCAATTCCCCCTCACTGTTTTCGGAATAGACCTCTTTGGGTATCTGCCGCTCGTTCTTTTTAATCAAGCTGTTGGCTGCATTTACAATGGTCTGGGTCGAACGGTAGTTTTGTTCCAGTTTGAACAGGTTGTGCCCCGGGTAATCGTTTTTAAAGTTCAGGATGTTTTCAATTTTGGCTCCCCGGAACGAATAGATACTTTGGGCATCGTCGCCCACCACACAGATGTTAAGGTGCTGCTGGGCCAGCTTTTTAATAATCAGGTATTGCGAAAAGTTGGTATCCTGATACTCGTCCACCAGGATGTACCTGAATTTTTGCTGGTACTTGTCCAATATCGTAGGATGATCGCGGAACAGGATGTTGGTAAACAACAACAAGTCGTCAAAATCCATAGCCCCCGACTGCCTGCAGCGGGCGGCATAAATCTCATAAATCCGGGCCAATTCAGGTCGTTTGGTTCCCCGGTCTTCTTCCAAAAAGGCTGCATTGCCTTTGTAAGCGGCGGCTGTAAACAGGTTGTTTTTTGCATTCGAGATGCGGCTTAAAACCCCCGATGGCTTATAAACAGCATCGTCGAGCTTTAACTCCTTGATGATGGATTTAATGAGGCTTTTGGAATCGGTGGTATCGTAGATGGTAAACGAGGATGGGAAACCCAGCTTCTCCGATTCAGTGCGCAGTATCCGGCTAAAGATGGAATGGAAGGTTCCCATCCACAAGGAATGGGCCGATTCGCTTCCCACCAGCAGGCCAATACGTTCCGTCATCTCGCGGGCGGCTTTGTTGGTAAAGGTAAGCGCCAGAATATTCCAGGGGGCAACACCGGTGGCCATCAGGTGGGCTATCCGGTAGGTAAGCACCCGGGTTTTTCCCGAGCCGGCTCCGGCAATCACCAAACTGGGGCCCTCTTTTTGAAGAACCGCTTCCCGTTGTGCCTCGTTTAACTGTGCCAGATAATTGTGCATTGGTTTAAAAAATTAGCCTACAAAAGTAGGTAAATACATGCTGCCATAAAAGATAAAATTGGGGGAAGCCGTGAATATTTTATAATATTGTACCCTGGTTTTTAGTTATCATTGACACAGCTTATTTTTATTGAATCGATGAAGCATATTTTTATAACTCACATCCTTTTATTACTGTTTTTTCCCCATGTATGGAAAGCTCAAGCCCAGATAAAGGTAGTAAATGCAAATACATCTACCCCCACCAACTATAAAAACGGCAGTATTTTAGGTACCGACTCCATTTTTGTGATTTACTCCCCCGATGCCAATGGAAAGGAAATTGAAGCATCTATGCAGGTATATTATGGTCCTGAGGGAATCAATAATTTTACCTGGTACCGATTCAATGCCACAACGGACCTGTTCGATTCTATTTTTACCGAAACATCTGTTACAATTTCAAATTTTACTACCGATAAACAGGGAGGGTATCAGGTGCGGGTGTACAACAACGAACTTACTGTAGATACCCTGTTCCATGCATGGTTATTTATAGAACTCTTCCAGATTGAGGGCATCCTGATCACCTCTTCCACCTGTGAAACCATGACTTTGAATGCCGATACCAACTTCAACTCAACTTTTACCTATTACGATTTGGTGGATTTTACCCCGTTGGTTTTTACCAATGCGGTTCAATTTGCCTGGGCCCTCGATCCGGATTATACCACCCTGACGGCGAATGCAAAACCCACTTTTGAGGCACCTGTGGAACCGGTATCTTTTACCTTAACCATGTCCGATGTTTTGAAATTCCAGCGGAAATACCTGTTAAATATTGATGAAGAGACCACCAATAAATTCAACGACAAATTGTTGATTGCCGTAAAGGCCGATTTTAAAGGGCAAAGCGCCAACGAAACCGAACCTGCAGATACTACCGTTCATCCCGAAGCTCCACATGGGGTGGTTTTTTTTAACGAAACCAAAAACGGCGATGAGTTTGAATGGTACTTTTACAACCATCCCCGGTGGATGGCCGACGAAGGTGACACCCTGCTGACCACCTCCAGCCTGTTTGAACCCCTGGACTCAATTTATTACTTGCATCCTGCCCGCAAAGAGGATATTAAGCCCGGGTACGATGTCAAGCTTTTTGCCTGGGGGCCGGTTTATAACGAAGCTGAGGACAGGTGTTTAGATACCCTGCGGAAACCGGATTTTGTGATTGTGGATACCACCCAGTTCCCAAACACTTATACCTCCTTGCCCAATGTATTTACCCCTGGTGAAGATGATTTCAATAAAACCTTTTATTATCTCGAGGGCTCCGCCGAAGACAACCTGCCCGTTAAATCCATTAAATACTTCTCCATTAAAATTTACAACCGTTGGGGCAACAAGGTTTACGACTACGAGGACAGCGACGGCTCCTGGACCGAAGATGGCGTTCAGGGCTGGGACGGGCGCACCCGTTTTGGGGGCATGGCCCGACCCGGGGTGTATTATTACGTAATCCTGGCCGAGGGCTGGGATGGCCGTACCTTCAAAGTCCCGGGGTATGTACATGTGTTTTGATAACACTTGGATTCTGCAAGCCACGGGGTGACTAATAAAACACCGATTGTCTGCCTTCAATGTATCAAATTAAGTCACCCCGTGACTTTCAACGGTTCCCACGATGACTTGCTGATTCAAGGGAACCTCTGAAATTCTTTCAATTCAAACCTCTTTATTTTCCGGTGTACTGCCGGGAGATTCCCCTTTTTTACACCAACTGTTTTATTACAGGTTTCGGCAGCCACCCGGAACCTTTTTGCTAAAAAAACACCTGAGCTAAACCGTTCAACTTATAATTAATTTTGTATATTCGTGGTACCGATGCAGGCTTGGTACCTGGATATCGCTGTTGGATAGCCTTAATCAGTTTTTGAAGCAATAAAAAAGCCCCGTATTGAAAGACGAGGCGGCTTAAATGTTTTCACAACGGAATAATCCTTATTGTGATTTGCTTCAAAATGTAAAACGAAAGTAAGATGAATAAATGAATAAACAAAATATTTTTAACCATTGACAATCGGGGCGTGATACCAAGCCGCGCCCCGATTAACAAAAAAACACAACCGATATGAAAAAAATTTTAGGGCTTGATTTGGGACCCAACTCCATTGGGTGGGCTTTGGTAAATGAAGCTGAAAATGAAAACGAGAAGTCTTCTATTATCAAAATTGGCTCTCGTGTAATTCATTACGGTGACAATTTGGTTAAAGTTGATAAATCAGGAAAAATATCTGCTTCAATGACACCCGAAGAGGATTTTTCAAGTGGTAAAGGTTTATCCCCCAATGCAGGAAGAACTAAGCAAAGAAGCGCAAGAAGAAATTTACAACGTTACAAACAACGAAGGAATAACCTGATTGAAATCCTAAAAGCACATTCATTAATTGATAATAATTTTATTTTTTCGGAAGAGGGGAATGAGACAACATTCAAAACCTATAAAAACAGGGCACTTGCAGCTACAAATGAAATTTCATTAGAGGATTTTATTAAAGTCCTTTTTATGATTAACAAAAAACGAGGATATAAAAGCAGCCGAAAAGCAAAAGGTGACGAAGATGGACAATTAATCGACGGGATGGCTATTGCAATTCAATTATATGAGCATAATCAAACTCCGGGACAATTCGTCTATAACCTTTTAAAAAATGGAAAGAAGAACATTCCGGACTTTTATCGTTCCGATTTACAAACCGAGTTTGACCGTATATGGAATTTTCAGAAAGCATTTCACCAAGAAAGCTTAAGTGATGGCATTTGTGAAAAGCTAGTTGGACAAAAGAAAAATGTAACATCTGCCATTTTGTTTAAAGAATTCAAAATAGAATCGTTGGAAATAAAAGGGAAATGGGATGAGAAGCGTTTCTTTAGATATGAATTGCGCAATAAAGCTGTACAACAAGAACTAAAGCTTAATGAGATAGCCGAATGCCTTGTTGAAATTAATGGCGAGATAAGTAATTCCAGCGGATATTTAGGAGCTATAAGTGACCGAAGCAAAGAACTGGTCTTTCAAAAAATCACAGTCGGTCAATATTTATATAAACAGATAGCGGCTAATCCTAATACCAGTTTAAAAAAACAGATTTTTTACCGTCAGGATTATCTGGATGAGTTCAATACTTTATGGGAAACGCAAGCAAAATATCATAAGGAGTTAACCGATGAACTTAAAACCCAAATCAGAGATGTAATTATTTTTTATCAAAGAAGGTTGAAATCGCAAAAAGGGTTAATTAGTTTTTGTGAATTTGAAAGTAAGCAGATTGAAGTTTTTGTTGATGGTAAAAAGTCAATAAAAACAAGGGGTATGCGTGTTATACCCAAATCATCCCCACTATTTCAGGAATTTAAAATTTGGCAAATACTCAACAATATTGAAATTACCGATTTAAAAACCAAAGAATCCAGAGAACTAACAGACGACGAACGGCAATTACTATTCGAGGAACTGAATATCAGGCCCAAAATATCGAAAAAGGAAGCATTAAAGATATTAACGGAAAAACCTGCTCAATACGACTTAAACTATAAAGATATAGAAGGAAATAAAACCAATGCCAAATTTTATGAAGCTTACAATAAAATCATCCATCTTTCGGGGCACGATGAAATCGACTTTACCGATAAAACTTCGGATATAAATGAGTACCTGAAACAGATATTCAGTTTACTGGGAATAAAACCAGAGATACTTGACTTTGATTCATCGTTAAAAGATGAAGATTTTGAAAAACAATTACATTTTCAATTGTGGCATTTGCTCTATTCATTTGAAGGCGATAACACAAAAACAGGCGATGAAAAATTATTACAAAAGCTCAATACAAAATTTGGCTTTCCGGTTGAATATGCAAAAGTTATTTCCAATATAGCCCTGCCCGACGATTATGGTAGTTTAAGTGCTAAGGCTATACGTAAAATATTGCCGCATTTAAAAGATGGCTTCTCGTATGGTGGCCGAAAAAGCAGGCCTGATGAACCAAGTGCCTGCGAATATGCAGGATACCGCCATTCAAAAGCATCGCTGACTAAAGACGAAAAAGAGAATAAAACATATAAAGACAAATTAGAAATATTACCCAAGAACAGCCTGAGGAACCCGATTGTAGAGAAAATCCTTAATCAAACCATAAATGTGGTAAATGCAGTTATCGGCGATTATGGCAAACCCGACGAAATACGATTGGAACTGGCCCGGGAACTAAAAAAGAGTGCTGAAGAGCGACAGGATGCAACCGATTCTATTTCTAAAGCCACAGCAAAACATGAAAAATACCGCAAAGTTTTGCAAACAGAATTTGGGTTAAAACATATCAGCCGAAACGATTTAATTCGATATAAACTTTACCTTGAGCTAAAGAATAACGGCTTTAAAACTTTATATTCAGATACCTATATTGCTCCATATGAAATATTTTCCAAGAAATTCGATATTGAGCACATCTTACCCAAAGCAAAACTATTTGATGATTCGTTTTCAAATAAAACATTGGAATTAAAATCGGTGAATCTTAAAAAGGGGGATATGACCGCCTACGATTTTGTAAAAGAAGAATACGGAACGGAAGGTTTGGCCAAATATGAACAACGGGTACAAGACCTGTTCCTGAATAAAAAAAGAAATGAAGATTTGGATCAGGAAAATGAAAGCCGAATTACGGATGAAAAAATAAGCAAAACAAAACGGGACAAACTCCTGATGCCTGAAAACAAAATCCCAACCGGGTTCATCGACCGCGAACTGAGAGATTCACAATACATTGCAAAAAAAGCCAAAACCATGATGGAAGACATTTGCAAAGATGTAGTTACCACCACCGGCAGTGTAACCGACCGGTTAAGGGAAGATTGGCAACTGATTGACATTATGCAGGAATTAAACTGGCCTAAATATGCAGCATTGGGTTTAACCGAAGAATTTACCAACGAAGAAGGTAATGTTATCAGAAAAATAAAAGACTGGACAAAGCGCAACGACCACCGCCACCATGCAATGGATGCCATCACTATTGCATTTACCAAACGCAGTCACATTCAGTATTTAAATAATTTAAGTGCCCGTAGCGATAAAAGCAGTAGCATATATGGGATAGAACAAAAAGAATTATACCGCGATAAAAACAATAAATTGAGGTTTGCACCCCCTATTCCGATAAATGAATTCAGGGCCGAGGCAAAAATGCAATTGGAAAACACGTTAATTTCGATTAAAGCACAAAACAAAGTTGTCACTAAAAATAAAAACAAAATTTCAGGACAAAAGAAACTTCAGGAAACCCTTACCCCTAGAGGACAACTGCATCTTGAAACTATTTATGGAAAAATAAATCAATACCAAACAGCCGAAATAAAAGTAGGTGGAACGCTTGACTCGGAATTAATAAATAAAGTGGCAAACAAAAAAACAAGGGAAGCTTTACTTAATCGACTTGCCGAATTCGGTAATGACCCTAAAAAAGCTTTTACAGTCAAAAACACCATCGATAAAAATCCGATTTACCTTGATAAACACCAATCGTATAAAATACCTGAGAAAGTAAAAATAGTTTGGCAAGAACCTGTTTACACCATCCGTAAAAGCATTACCCCCGATTTGAAACTAGATAAAATCATTGACCCAAAGATCAAAGCCCTATTGGAGTCACGATTAAAAGAATGTAATGGCGACGCAAAACTGGCTTTCTCTAATCTTGCTGAAAACCCTATTTGGCTCAATAAAGAAAAAGGGATTCAAATTAAGAGAGTAACCATTACAGGTATTAGCAATGCAGCATCATTACACGATAAAAAAGACCTCAACGGAAAACCTATTCTTGATGAAAAAGGGAATAAAATTTCTGTTGATTTTGTAAACACCGGCAACAATCATCATGTAGCAATTTATAAAGATGAAAATGGTAATCTCCATGATAATGTGGTTACATTTTTTGAAGCTGTTGAACGGGTGAACCAAAACTTACCAGTTGTAGATAAACTATTCAAACAAAAAGAAGGGTGGCAATTCTTATTCACCATGAAACAAAACGAATATTTTGTTTTTCCCAATGAAATAACAGCTTTTAATCCCAATGAATTTGACTTACTTAATCCTGACAACTATTATTTAATTAGTCCCAATTTATTTAGAGTTCAAACAATGTCAAAAGTTATGTACGGTAATAATACTTTAAGAGACTATAAATTTAGACATCATTTAGAAACTACTCTTCAAGACATAAAAGAATTACGCGATATTGTCTTCAAGCAATTTAAAAGTTTATCAATTTTTGATAAAATAGTAAAAGTTCGGATTAATCATTTAGGTAAAATTGTAAAAACCGGGGAATATTAAATTATTCCACCCATAAACTCTAACCCCCCAACCCCACTCAGGGCTTGGCTTAAAGTCAAGCCCTGAGTGATTACAACCATCCCCAATTCATTGTTTTCCAGAAAAAACCACCCAAAAGTTTGCGTATATTAAAATAACGGGCTATATTAGTTACCGTTTTAATAAATAGTTAACCAAACAGACGATAGCCCGTTCATTACAAGCGGTCCCGCACACAGATAGATTTGCAGGGTTGATAGTACATTTAGGAGGCTTTGGGCTTCAGATGTTCGCCACATTCCGACGGTAGTTTACTTATATATGCCGGTTTTTTAATTATTAACCTTAATTTTTATTGTATGTCAAATTACATTTCAGCATCCATTCCGGATGAAAGCAAAGTAAAAGCCCTTGAGCTCATTTCGCAACTTAAGGCCCTGTTCCCGTTCGGGATAAAACTGTCGAACGAGCAGCGCAAAACCATGACCAAAATTGACGATGCCCGGGTGCCTTTTACCGAAAAGGCGTTACAGTACGGGAAACAGGAACCGAGGATTGTCCCCCCTTACACCGATCTCGATGAGTTAACCCGCGACTTAAACCTGTATAAAGGATTAAGCCAGATAGAAAAGGAACTGCTTAGCCTCACCGAAACCATTGTAGATACCCGCATAGCCGCAGGGGCGGATGCCTATCAGGCTTCGTTAAGTATTTATAGCTCTTCAAAAGGGGCAGCAAAGATGGGGGTCCCCGGTACCCAATCAATTGTTGAGGACCTAAAAAAGGTTTTTGAAAGCCAGGGGATAAAACCAGTTAAAGAGGCGGTCAAAGGGTAATTCAAAGGCAATCTCTGGCAGGCACCCACCTGCGGGAACAAGAGCCCGGCAAGGGGGGAGGGGGGTACTTCCGTAGTACCCCCTCCTGCTTTAAAGGTAACACATCGGTGCTTTCTGTTGGCACAGTTTAATACCTTAGGGCACGGGTTTACAAAAAAGGTGCATCCGGTGTCCCTTTTGGCAACCCCGGTTACCAATTTACCGGGTGCTGTTACCTTTTACCTGACCCCGGTTGCCAATTTATAGAGTGCGGTTACCTTTTAAGAAAGCCAGCGTTCCGTTTCCGGCACCCCGGTTTGTTTTTAGTCACCTGAACCGGTTATTTTGAATGACCAGTCGGAGTGCGACTTAAAGTCGCGCCCCGACTAATAACCAACAAAAACAAAACGATGCACTTCGAAAATAACCACCTGTACCATATCTTTAACCAGGGCAACAACCACCAGCGCATTTTTTTTAGCGATGAAAACTATTTGTTTTTTATCGAAAAGATGCGGGTTCACCTTCTCCCTTATTGCGATATTCTGGCCTGGTGCCTGCTACCTAATCATTTTCACCTGATGACAAAAGTAAACCAGGTTGAGCTACCAGTTGCTACGGATACTCACGGGGTGACTTTGAGTCACCCCGTGAGTAGAAACCGGACACTAAACGACAGTATTGCGATTATGCTCCGCTCATATACCCGCGCCATTAATAAACAGGAACAACGGTCAGGAGCTCTTTTTCGCGAATCCACCAAAGCCGAATGTCTCGATTGTAGTAAAGGAATCACACCCTCATTTTATAATTCCAGGATGGGTACTCAAATACACATTCACAATCCTGAAAAATCTTACCCCCAGGTGTGTTTCAACTACATCCACCAAAACCCGGTAAAGGCGCATTTAGTAAACAGGGATGAAAACTGGCCCTGGTCATCGTACCGCGATGTAACAGGATTAAGGAATGGAACATTGATAAACCGGGAGTTGATAAAAGAACTTGATTTACTTACCTATTCATCCGATGACTCAAAGTCATCGGATGAATAATTGAGTCATCAGATGAATAAACTAAGAAAAACCAAACCCTATGATTAAACGCACGCTTTATTTTGGGAACCCCGCTTACCTGCATCTGAAGGATAAGCAACTGGTGGTAAAACTGCCCGAGGTGGAAAAAAACAATACGCTGCCCGATGGTTTTAAAAAGGAGTCCACCGCCACCATCCCCATCGAGGATATTGGCGTGGCAGTGATTGACCATCCGCAGATAACCCTTACCCACGGGCTGCTGGAGGCGCTGCTCGACAACAATACGGCGGTTATCACCTGTAATTCGAGCCGCCTGCCGGTGGGGCTGCTGTTGCCCCTGGCGGGGAATTCCATCCAAAACGAGCGGTTCAGGGCACAGCTCGATGCATCGGAGCCGCTCAAAAAGCAATTGTGGGCGCAAACCGTATCGCAAAAAATTAAAAACCAGGCAGCCTTGTTACAGATGCGGAACCTGCCTGCCGAATACCTTATCCCTTTATATAAAAATGTAAAAAGCGGCGATACCGATAACTGCGAGGCTACCGCGGCAGCCTGGTACTGGCAGACCATCTTCCCCGGTATTGCCGGGTTCCGCCGACACCGCGAAGGGCCGCCGCCCAACCATTACCTGAATTACGGGTATGCCATTTTGCGGGCCATCATGGCCCGTAGCCTGGTAGGGGCGGGGCTGTTGCCTACCCTGGGCATCTTTCACCACAACCGGTACAATGCCTATTGCCTGGCCGACGACCTGATGGAACCCTACCGCCCCTATGTGGATAAGGTGGTTTGCCAAATCATCGATAAACTGGGCATTCAGGAGGAACTGACCAAAGAAATAAAGGCGGAACTATTGATCATTCCGGCCATGGATGTGACCCTGGGTGACGAAAAGAGCCCACTGATGGTGGCTACCCAGCGCACAGCGGTGAGCCTGGTGAAATGCTTCGAGGGCGGACAGCGTAAATTGGTGTACCCTGAACTTTAACCTTTAATCACCCCGTGACTTAAAGTCACGGGGTGATTAAGACACTAAAAATCAAACCAAGATGAACACCGAACGATTAAACGCCTACCGCATTATGTGGACCATAGTATTGTACGACCTGCCCACCGACACCAAAAAGGAGCGCAAAGCTGCAGCCCGTTTCCGTAAAGACCTGTTGCAGGACGGGTTCAGCATGTTCCAGTTCAGCGCCTATGTGCGCCATTGTTCAAGCAGCGAAAATGCCGAAGTTCATAAACGCCGGGTTAAAAAGAGCCTGCCCGAGTTTGGCAAAGTGGGCATTTTGCAGATTACCGATAAGCAGTTTGGGCAGATGGAGATATTCTATGGCGAGAAACCCATGGAAAAAGAGGCCATCCCGCAGCAACTGGAGCTTTTTTAATGTGATAAGTCAGGGAATGGGCGGGGCCGCAGTGTGCGCCCCAAAGCTGTGCCTCCATGAACAGGGTATTTGGGACCAGGTATTAACAAGTCATCCGATGGCTTGCGGATACAAGGCATAATCTTTATTGTCGCTAAATCATCATGATACCAGAACCTGCTAAAATAGAGGCATTAAAATCCAATCAATCCTATTTATTTTATGGAGGTCGATAGATAACTGCATAACACAAAATGATTAGAAGTAACCTATTCCCCCCTCTGGCCAAAAGGCCATTTACTCGCTATCGCTCATGAGAACACTCACTTCGTTCATTTAGTTCCCCAGGGGGAGAACTGCCCCGTTGTAATTTTTTGTAGTCTTTGTGCCAGCACCCATGAATCTCTAAATCAGAGAAAGTTCCCGCTTATGCGGGATGCCCACAGGACGGAGGAGAAGATGGCGAAATAGATATGCAATTAACTACTTACCTCTGTTATTTTATATAAGGGCCGGATTTATTTGCCTGTGGACCGGTCCTCAATAGAGCGGATGAACAATCTGAACGGTAGATTGTTGAAGGGACTTCAACTTAACCCGGCTTTTATGAAGAGAGTAAGGCCCTGTTTGTTCATCACCCTGGTTGCATTTAGTTTCAATGCATGTAATGTAACCAACAACCTATACGTAAACAACCCCGTACCTCACGGAAAAGGGAATGGTGATGTATATTTAGGTCTTGGAACAGGCATCGAGCCCAAAATTGATTCAATTTCAGCCGATGGCGGTATTAACTCGTCGGGGGGGACTTCTATGGCCCCTGTTTTATCATTTGGCGGGCAGTTTGGTGTTTCAAAACAAATGGACGTAAGGGCTGCCATTCATTTGCCATACGTGATAGGTGGTTTTGGCCTTCGGGTAGGGGCACAATACAGTTTCTTTGATGCTTCATCGCGTTTCAATGCTGCATTTGGTACCGATATAGCCTTTAACCTGGCAAAAGATTCCATCACTTTGTTTGGGTCAACATCATCGCTCGATACCAAAAGTAAAGGAGCCATAACCGGCGACTTTTTTCTGCCCCTTTCGGTAAAAATAGACGGTAACTTTAGTATTATCCTTACTCCCCGTTATAGCTCGAACGTGTTTTTTATCTTAAAAAACGGGAACTCGGACAAAATCAACCATGTACAGCTTTACTACCCGGCATTGACCCTGGGAATCCGGATAGCTGATTTTTACATGGAGTCAACAGCCGTTTATTACCACAATTCCTTTTATCCGCATTTAGGGGTGTTGTGGGTTTTTCCGTCCGGTTCTGAAGATGAATAGTACGGAGATCCCCCAATGAAGTAATTCACCGGTTGGCCGGAATTGTGATTTGCCTTCAAAATGTATCTTCGGCTTACTGATAAACGGGAAGAAGTTTGCAAGTATTTAAAATATTTAAAGTTGGAGATAATATTATGGGCGGACTTCAATTTGTTGTGGCTTGTTTTCAAAATGTATCTTTGACTTACTGATAAACAACGTACATAACGTTTAGTATAACCGAAGTTGGGTTGTGATTTGCTTTCAAAATGTATCTTTGACTTACTGATAAACAACTAAACCTTCGCAATATCTGGTCAATAGTCAGTTGTGATTTGCTTTCAAAATGTATCTTTGACTTACTGATAAACAACTTTAGGTAAATTACGAATAAACAGCAGCTGTTGTGATTTGCTTTCAAA
>DOTG01000001.1 GCA_003512955.1 Marinilabiliales bacterium | reverse complement strand
GCCTAAACTTTTTAGACAGCCTCCTTTGCGGTTAATTGTTAATAAAAGGAAAGATTTCAGGACTTTTTATCTTTTTTGTTCTATGTTGTTTTGCGTGAATATCTAAAAAAAGAATCCCTATTCGTATTCCAATGACGTTTAGTTAAGGTATATAAGTGTCAAGTAAAATTAACCACAAATGTATGCAGAGGGGTTCCCTGCAAACTAATTATTTCTGAATAGTCGGTTTTAAAGATTATTTACCAATCTCTTTAATCCAGTTACTAGTCGCAATACATTGAAGTTAATTAATAATCCCAGTTTACAGCCCGATAATTCATTTTCCGTCATGTGTTATTTCTAGAATTTACAGCAGTTCATTGGGCCGAAAAGCATCCTCCAAATGTTCCAATACCCGGAAAGGTTCGGCAGCCAATACAGTCACAATATCGAATCGGCTATTCAAATCAAGGTGCTTTTGAGTCAAATATGCATCGGCAGCATACACCAAATGCCGCATTTTTTTCAAAGTTACCGCCTCTTGTGGGAGTTCAAATGCCAGCGTGGCTCTGGTTTTCACCTCAACAAACACCATGGTGTTGTTCTGTTGAGCCACTATATCAATCTCCTTAAAGTTATAGCGCCAATTCACATCAAGAATCCGGTAACCTTTTTTAATTAAAAATTCCCGGGCTACCTCTTCACCAATTTTTCCTGTTTCATTGTGTTCGCTCATCTTTAAATAACTAAAATGGGATCATCGGGTTATAATTTTCCTTAACTAAATTGTAGTTTTACTTCACTCCTGCCTACCTCAAAACGCACCTTCCGGTTGATAATCAACGGGTGGTTGTTCTCGATATGTCCTGCCGGGAATCCAAAGCAAACGGGATAATCATAGTTTTTTACCGCGTCCCATACAATTTCTTCCGAGGTTTTCCCAAAAGAGGGGCTCTGATCTTCCATAGAAGTGAGCCCACCAACAACCAACCCGGCTAAATTCTTCAGTGCGCCAGCCAATTTGAGATGTTGTAGCATCCGATCGAAACGGTAAAGGTGTTCTCCTATCTCTTCAATAAACAGAATGTTGCCTTGGGTTTGAAAAGCAAACGGGGTTCCAAGCAACGAACAGATCATGGCTACATTTCCACCCACCAACCTTGCTTCCGATGCCCCAATCCTATTTAGTAGGTGTATGGGCAGTTGATAAGCCAGGTTGGCTCCCTCCAAAGTTTCAAAAAGAACCTCTAACCCTTTTGAGGATTGGGCAAAATTCAATGGCATCTGTCCATGGATGCTCTCAACATCAATATTTGCAATGGCTGCATGCAACACCGTAATATCGCTAAACCCAATGACCCATTTGGGGGTTTTTAAAAAAGTTGAAAAATTCAGCTTGTCTAAAATCCGAAGTGTTCCATAACCACCCCGAAGGCAAAAAACGGCTTTCAAATTAGGAGCATCGATCATTTGTTGAAGGTCCTGGGTCCGCTCCTCATCGGTTCCGGCAAATATTCCCGATTCCAGATAGGTGGTTTTTCCCCTCACAGGGACTAACCCTTTCGATTCGATGAACTTCAATATCTGTTCATAATTTTCTTGAGGAATAAATTTGGCGGGAGCTACAATTCCTACCTCATCACCTTTTAGCAAATAGGGGGGTGTTATCATAAACTTCATTTAAAAGATTCCAACGTTCCGTACAAATGTACATTATTTTGCATTTTAACCTCTCTGGTTCTTCCCCCAAAAATTCCTTCTTGCAACCTGTCGCAACTAGTGGGTAAATTATATCTTTGCAACAATTTTAATTTTTGTAAAAAAAAAACTAACGTGAAAGAATTCAAAAGATACACTGTGACTTCGGCATTGCCTTATGCCAATGGTCCAGTTCATATCGGACATTTGGCTGGCGTTTATATTCCCGCCGATATCTATGTACGCTACCTGAGGTTGAAAGGAAAAGATGTGGTATTTATTGGCGGCTCCGATGAGCACGGGGTCCCTATTACCATTAAAGCCCGGAACGAAGGCGTTTCACCACAAGATGTAGTAGATAAATACCATGGCATTATAAAAAAATCGTTCGAGGAGCTGGGTATCTCTTTTGATATCTATTCGCGTACCAGTTCAAAAATACATCACAAAACAGCCTCTGATTTTTTCAGGAAATTGTACGATGAGGGTAAATTTATTGAAAAAACATCGGAACAATATTACGATGCCGAAGCCCAGCAGTTCCTAGCCGACCGTTACATAAAAGGAACCTGCCCTCATTGTCACAACGAAGATGCCTATGGCGATCAATGTGAGAAATGCGGAACATCGCTCAGTCCTATGGATTTGATTAATCCCCGTTCAACCCTAAGCGGCAGCCAGCCTATATTGCGCGAAACCAAGCACTGGTACCTCCCACTCGACCAACACGAAGCTGCTTTGAAAAAATGGATTCTCGAAGACCACAAAGAATGGAAACCCAATGTTTATGGGCAATGCAAATCGTGGCTCGATGCAGGGTTGCAACCACGCGCCGTAAGCCGTGACCTCGACTGGGGAGTGCCTGTTCCGGTGGAAGGAGCCGATGGAAAGGTACTTTATGTTTGGTTCGATGCCCCCATTGGTTACATCTCAAATACCATTGAGTGGGCCGAAAAAGCAGGGAAAGACTGGAAAAAATACTGGCAGGATGAAGAGGCCAAACTGGTTCATTTTATCGGGAAAGATAACATTGTGTTCCATTGCATTATTTTTCCGGCCATGCTCCGTGCTCATGGCCAATATATTTTGCCCGATAACGTGCCAGGTAATGAGTTTTTAAACCTTGAAAACGATAAAATCTCCACCTCGCGCAATTGGGCCGTTTGGTTGCATGAATATTTGGTAGATTTCCCCGGCAAACAAGATGTACTGCGCTATACCTTAGCTGTCAACATGCCCGAGACCAAAGACAACGACTTTACCTGGAAAGACTTCCAGGCCCGGAACAACAGCGAATTGGTAGCTATCCTTGGAAACTTTGTAAACCGGACTGCCGTGTTAACACAAAAATATTTTGAAGGAAAAGTGCCCGCTTTAGGCTCAATAGAGCCATTCGACCGGGAAACATTAAACGACCTGGCCCACTATAAAGACAAGGTTGAAAAAGCCTTGGAAACGTTCCACTTCCGTGAAGCGCTAAAAGAAGCCATGAATCTGGCCCGCTTAGGAAACAAATATTTAGCTGATACCGAACCCTGGAAACTGATAAAAACCAATCCGGAAAGGGTACCAACCATTATGAATATCTGCTTACAGATAACAGCTAACCTTTCCATCGTTATGGAGCCTTTTATGCCTTTTACGGCAGAAAAAATCCGTCATCTGTTAAATATCGGAGCCATCAACTGGAATCAGTTAGGTTCGCATCAATTAATAGCAGCCGGCCATCAGGTGGGTGAGTCTTTCTTGTTGTTCGATAAAATTGAAGATGCCGAAATTGATGCACAAATCCACAAACTTCAGGAAACCAAAAAAAACAATCAAACGCAAACCAAGGTAAATCCTGCCAAAGAGGTCATCAGTTATGATGATTTCTCGAAAATGGACATCCGCACCGGGACCATTCTGGAAGCCGAACGGGTACCTAAAACTAAAAAATTATTAAAGCTCCTCATTGATACCGGCATTGATAAACGTACCGTGGTTTCAGGCATCGCCGAACATTATGAACCGGAAAAAATCATTGGTAAAAAGGTGAGCATTCTGGTAAATTTAGCGCCCCGCGAAATCAAAGGAATTGAATCGCACGGTATGATTCTGATGGCCGAAAATTCCCAAGGCGAATTGGGTTTTATTTCATGCGATAAAGAGTTTAATAACGGATCGGAGATTCGTTAAATCCCGTAAATGAACGGTGGAAACTTAATGATCCCACCGCTCATAATTTCTTTTCTCCCCCCCTTTTTCAAAATTTCTTGTTTTTAATAAGTGTTGTTTTTACAATATGTTTTTTGCCCGAACAATTGTTAGTAACAAATAAATCCCTATTTTAGCAGTCATTTTTACGAATTTTTCATCAAAAACCTCTAAAAAACACTTAGTGTATGATACAGCAAAAGCTCAGTCTTAAAGAAAAAATTGGATATGGTTTTGGCGATGCCGCCTCTTCGATGTTCTGGAAGCTTTTCGGGATGTATATCATGTTTTTTTACACCGACATTTTTGGTATTCCGGCTGCAGTAGTGGGTACCATGTTTTTGATTACGCGCGTGGGCGATGCCGCATTCGATCCCTTGGTAGGTATCTTAGGCGACCGCACCAACACCCGTTGGGGAAAGTTCCGTCCTTACCTGCTTTGGATGGCTATTCCTTTTGGATTAATTGGGGTTCTGACTTTTACAACCCCCGAAATGAGCATGACAGGCAAAATTGTTTATGCTTACGTTACCTATTCGCTCATGATGATTGTCTATTCGATGATCAACGTTCCTTATGCTTCGCTGATGGGTGTAATGACCGCCGATGGCAAAGAACGTACAACCTTGGCTACCTACCGTTTTATTTTCGCGTTTGGTGGAAGTTTCTTAGTTTTAGGGCTTTTCCAACCTTTGTTTGATAAGTTTGGAACCAATGATTATAACGAATATAAATCCGCCTCCACCATTGAAATTACAGATACCCTTAACCCTGCTATCAATGGAAACTATCTGGTTTGGAACAATACCATTGCTGTTCAACCTGAACAAAAAGCTGTTGACTCCATGCTCTTTTTATCGGCACGGGTTCAAACCAAATCGCAGGAAGCCTTACAAATAGGTGTTATCAATACCGTCACAAATCAGTCAGATTGGTTTAACTTCCCAGCCGGTAAAGATACCTTGGGCTTAAAGCGCGATGGTACTACCAGCAACGTGTTGATTCCTTTGTCAGGTTTTGCGTCAACTGCAAACCTATCCGATCTGGCTAACCTAAAGTTTGCCTATAAACAAACAGAAGGAGCCGATACCCAAATCGATAAAATTTCTATTAAAGAAATTAATTACCGCTCAGGGTACCAAAAGGCTGTGATTGTAATTGCATTATTGGCCGTGCTGTTTTTCCTCCTTACCTTTTTCTGGACCAAAGAACGGGTGAAACCTTTGGAAGAAAAAACTTCGTTAACGGACGATATAAAAGATCTGTTGCGCAATGCTCCCTGGTTTATTTTGCTTGGCGCCGGCATTTCAACCATCTTCTTTAATACTATCCGCGATGCCGCTGCCATTTACTACTTTAAATATTATGTGCAATCAGACAATGCCATGTCGTTCAATACGCTCAACATTTCCATTGCTTTAAGTACGCTTTACCTGTTGCTTGGGCAAGCCGCGAATATCATTGGTGTGGTACTGGCAAAACCGGTTTCCGATAAAATTGGCAAAAAGAATACCTTCCTCTGGGCAATGTTAATTGCTTCGGCGTTAAGTGTGGTTTTCTACGGATTAAAAGGCAACCATGTGGCTTACATTTTTATCATGCAGTTCTTTATCAGTATCAGCGCAGGAATCATTTTTCCATTGGTTTGGTCGATGTATGCCGATACCGCCGATTTTTCGGAATGGAAAAACAAACGCCGGGCTACCGGATTGGTATTTTCAGCAGCTTCCATGTCGCAAAAATTTGGGGCTTCCATTGGAATTGCTTTGGCAGGATGGCTGCTAAGCTTTTATGGGTATCAGGCCAATGTGGCACAAACCGCCGAAACCCAGGAGGGAATCCGCATGATGTTGAGTATCTTCCCTGCCATTGGAGCATTGTTGGCAGCTGCGTTTATGTTTATCTATCCGTTGAAAGAATCGGTACTCGATAAAATCAGTAGTGATTTAGCAGAGTTCCGTGCAACAAAAAAAGAATAATACTCCCATTTATTCATAAAAAAAGCAGGAATTAAAATCCTGCTTTTTTGTTTATGTAAACCGATGTACTAATACGCGGCCTTAAACTGCCGTAAAAAGCGCACATCGTTTTCAAAATACAGGCGCAAATCTTTTACCTGGTATTTGAGCATAGCAATCCGTTCAATGCCCATTCCAAAGGCAAAGCCGGTATATTTTTCACTATCAATGCCACAGCTTTCAAGCACGTTGGGGTCCACCATTCCACAGCCTAAAATCTCAAGCCAGCCGGTTTGTTTGCACACATTGCAGCCTTTTCCACCGCAAATGGAGCAGGACACATCCATTTCGGCCGATGGTTCTGTAAACGGGAAATACGATGGCCGCAAACGGATTTGGGTTTTCTCGCCAAACATCTCCTTGGCAAAATGCAACAGGGTCTGCTTTAAATCGGCAAACGAAACATTTTCGTCCACATAAAGCCCCTCTACCTGATGAAAGATGCAGTGTGCCCGGTACGAAATGGCCTCGTTGCGGAATACCCTTCCGGGAAAAATACTGCGGATGGGCGGCTGTGTTTTTTCCATCATCCGGACCTGAACACTCGAGGTGTGGGTACGCAAAAGGATTTCGTTTTCTTTATCAATAAAAAAAGTGTCCTGCATGTCACGGGCCGGGTGTTCGGGCGGAAAGTTCAGTGCCGAAAATACATGCCAGTCGTCCTCAATTTCAGGACCTTCGGCCACGGTAAAGCCCAGTCGGCTGAAAATGCCAATAATTTCGTTTCTAACGATTGAAATAGGATGACGTGAACCCAGTTCCAGGGGTTCTCCCGGGCGGGTCAAATCCAATGAATTGGTTCCGGTTGGGGCATCGTCAAGTTGTTCTTTAAACGAATCGAATTTCTCCTGGGCAAACTGTTTCAGCTTGTTAATTTCCAGACCCACCTCTTTTTTCAGTTCGGCTGGCACATTTTTAAAATCGTTGAACAACAGCGAAACTTCACCCTTTTTGCTCAAATATTTTAAGCGGAACTGCTCCAGTTCTTCTCCCGTTTTAATAGAAAACGCTTCGGTCTCTTTCAGTAACTCCTTGATTTTGTCAATCATCACCATTTATTTTAATTGTAGCTGGCAAATTTAATGAAATTCGGATGTTTATCAAACGGAAAGTTATAATTGGGCAGCAGGGTTACAGGGTAGCAAGGTAAGGAGGGGCGATGGTAAAACAAAATGGTGTTTATAAAGTTGGCTTTGTGACATTGAACGAATCATGTTAACCAATAAACTAAAAAGGATGTTCGGTATCAAGTTAAATTTTGTTGGTTAGTAAATCTAACAACGAAATTTGCTTAATTCCCTGATACGAGGATGTAATGGGAAAATCGTCCATTGAAACCACATATTTTGGATAGTTATCTTTTATGCTCAACAAATTTCCGAATTCCCTTTCAATGACTTTTTCGTGGCTTAATAAATAGGTAACCTGATAATAAGAGTATTCACCATTTTTTTCAGCAACAAAATCAATTTCTTTTTCGCCCAATTTACCTATTCTAACCTTATAACCATTGGTAATTAAATAATTGTAAACCACATTTTCAATTACCTTTGAAATATCATCGGCATTAAATCCCGTTAAGGTGTTTCGTAAACCAATATCCTGAAAATAATATTTCTCACCTGTTTCAAAAATCCGTTTTCCCTTAACCTCTTGGCGTGATACTTTACTCACTAAATAAGCCTGACATAAGTAATTGAGATAACCAATAATGACGGATACCGATTTTGATTGCCGTTGCGATTTAATGAAATCGGCAATACTATTTGCTGAAACCAGGCTTCCTGTATTTTCTGCCAAAAAACGTACTAAATTTTCTAAAAACGGAAAATCCCTTATCTGGTTCCGGCTCACCACATCACGATATAGAATGGTTGCATAAATGTTTTTAAGATAATCCATTACCACTTCATCATCGTTGGGAAGGTTTTTTATGTAAGGCAAGCCACCATGTTTAAGATACCTCTGTAATGAAACAGTATTGGCTTCCAACTGGTTAAATTGCAAAAATTCGAGATAGGATAAGCTAAAAATTTTTATTTCGATTTGACGGCCACTAAGAAACGTAGCCGTCTCCCCTGAAACCAAATTTGAATTACTCCCTGTAATATAAATATCGTAATTGCCTTCTGAAAATAAGCTTCGAAGGGCCCTCTCAAAACCTTCAATTTGCTGAATTTCATCAATAAGCAGGTAGTTCTGGTTGGTGATGCTTTTTTGTTTGATAAAATCGTGTAATTCCTGATAAGTTTTGATACTATCAAATTCCATCCTCTCAAAATCGATGAAAATAAAATGCCCTTCCGGGTTTTCTTCTTTCAATTCCTGATAGACCTGTTTTAGTATAAAGCTTTTACCAACCCTGCGCTGACCTGTTAAAACCTTTATTAACGATTGGTTATAATAGGGCCTGATTTGTTTTAGGTAGGTTTCACGTTTTATTATATTCATATTAAATATACTTAATAAATATTGCAAATATATGTTTTTTATTAAATATACTTAATGAATATAAGTTTTTTGTGTAAAGTATTAAACATGAATGAATGACCCCGGGGCAAGCCCCGAGGTATCGGTAGATTAATGCTACCACAGTTTCAATTGTTCTGTATGAACTTGTTATATTCTTTTCCTTGATTTTCGACATATCTCTTAATGACTTCCATGTTTCCATATTGACCTACTGTATATGTTGATCTTCCATTCTACAAGTTTACGCTTTTTCAAAGCGTCATGAAAACCTTTAGGTTTTCAAACTTTCCTCTATACAACCCGAGGCAAGCCTCGAGGAATTCTCTTGATTAATATAAAACTCCTAAGAAATAGTTTAATATGAACTTGAATATTTGAGTAATATGGTTAATATATTTTCCAGTTTTTCCAATTGGTATTTAACTCGGGGCTTGTTTGGGTAACAGGAACTTGCTCTTTTTTGTTAATCAAAACCGATTTTATTGAAACATTCTCAACCAGATAACTATCTAATTCACCTAAAGTACATTCCCCTTTGCTTTCATTTATTTTTTCTAATAAGAACCAGGTAAACAAGCCATGTTGTTTTTCATTGTATGGTAACGATGTTTGGTTACTACTGCTCGAAGAAAATACAACCAGATTATTAGTCAGTTTAGTTTGTGCCGGTATTATTTTTATGCCTCTTTCGGCAACTAATCCCTGGTTTCGGCCACCACCAGAAAAACATGCGTCAAAAAAGACAATCACTTTTTCAGAAGAAAATTCTGTTAATTTATCTATCACATAATTTTGACTTATAGCCATATCTAATTGGTTTCCAGAAACATCAACAGGAATAAGATATGGTTCATGACTTTTTTCGTCTGGGAAACCATGACCTGCATAATAAAAAATAATTTTAGCTTTACCATTTTTGTGTTTCGCCAATAAATTCATTTGGTTAATTGCTTGTTTAAATTTCACCAAACCAGCATTTTCTAAATAAACGATATTCAGGGTTGGAATCCCCAACGTGTTAATACAATACTCTTTAAATGTTTTTGCGTCGTTAACTGCGAAAGATACATTTTGCTCGGTATTAAGTTCTGATTGGTAGGTCTGATAATCCTCATTTCCTATAATAAGTGCATAGGTATTACTGTTTATCTTATCTGTTTTTGGAGCAGTACTATTTATTTGAACTGGTGTTTGAATGTTTTCTTTAATAATCGCCTTTTCAAGATGCCCAATTGAATAATACTTAGGGAAACTAATATTTGAGTAAATACTATTTGCAATTACATAATTTTTAGCAATAGAGGTATTATTAACTTTTTGATTTAATATTTGATATTGTTTAGCAATACTTATGGCAGATGTAGGTTTTTCTCCTGAAATTGAATATTGTTTTACCATGCTTTCAGCCGATGTTTGAGCAAATACCGTAACACTTAAAAACACAATGAATATCAAAGCCGCCCATTTCATTACTTAAAATTTAAGGTTTTTGAATTGAAATCCTGATGACCATGAATATTTATGGAGATATTCAATTTGAAGTAATGATATAGCTTCAAACGACATATCTATATTGCTAAATATAAGAGTGAAAGAGAGAGGAATATCTTTTACCAACATGAAGTCCTCTGTTGTATAAGATTTACCTGAATTAATAAAAGATTTGCATAATATTATATTACCATTTTTATCAATTGTCTTGCACCGATCTCCAGAAAATCTAATGTTTTCATCTTCTCCTGTATTTGTAATTTTAAGACTAACATATAAGTCGGTTCCCTTTCTTTCTGTTTTTAAAATATCACACTTAAAATTACCTGACGTGGCCGAAGGGAGACTAACTTTTTGCCCAGGTATAGTTTCAATCTTAAATTTTACGTTTCCATCAATCCCCCCCAATTCTTTTGTAACATCCCAAATGACTTTTTTATCCCCACTCGTAAACAGTTTATTACCAATATCACCTGTCACCGATTTAAGAGGACCTATAAAGCGTTCATCGTTAAGAGCATAATAAATGAATATTTCACTGGTCTGCTGAGGAGTACAACCTGTTAATTTATAAGTTATGACAATATTATTACCTTCCTGATGTGAATCAACATTTGTAACGGTTTGCGAAAATGAAATGTAATTGAAAAAAAGGGCAATACTTAATAGGGTTGTTTTCATGTCAATTAGTACTTTGGTTAGAAAGTAAAAGTAGGTATTTGTATGTAAAAAACAAATTCTTTGTCGATACTGTTTTGTTTAGTCACGGGGTGACTATTTAATGAAAGGCAGTATTGGGATAATAATGGGGTGCATTTAAATAGGAAGTCACCCCGTGACTGTTAAACGGTTCACTTTTTTTAGTTGCCTTTATTGGAAAACAAGATAGTGGTATTACGTTTCTGATTCCAACTTTCCATCATTCCAATTAACCTTTCAAAATATCTTTGAATACATTTATAAAAAACAACGGGTTAAATTGTCTTGAATCTCAAAATCTCTAATCCCACATCGTATTAGTTACAATGCACAAAACAGCCTTCGCATCGGCTGAGCTCGCCGCGTAGCCGACGTTCCACCAGTTCGCCGTAGCGTTCCACCAACACCGGAACCCGGATGTTCCGAATCACTTCGTAAGCAAAGGCATACATGAGCATCATGCGGGCTTCGCGTCCCCCAATTCCTCTGGATTGCAGATAAAACTGCGCCTCTTCGTTTATCTGACCCACCGTAGCACCGTGGCTGCATTTTACATCATCGGCATAAATCTCCAGTTGGGGTTTGGTAAAAAAGCGGGCGGTAGGTGTTAGGCAAATATTTTTATTCGATTGGTAAGCCCGTGTTTTTTGTGCATCCTTACGCACCAGTATCCGTCCGTTAAAGGCACCGGTAGCATCATCGTCCAAAATGTTTTTATACATTTCGTTGCTCAGGCAGTTGGGCACCGCATGGTCAATAAAGGTATAGTTATCGACATGTTGTTTACCATCAATCAACGACAATCCATACACATGGGCTTCGGCATGTTCTTCGGCCAGTTTTACAAACACATTGTTGCGGACAAAACCGCCGTGCAGTGTGAGTGTATTGGTCAGGGTGTTGCTTCCTTTTTTCTGGTAAATGTATAACGAGGCTACTTGCGACGATTGGTTGTGCTGGTTTTGGATGTTGTAGTAATCGAACACAGCCTGTTCATCGACAAAAACCTCGGTAACCGTATTCGATAAAAAGTTTTGATGCGACAAAGTATGATCGCACACAATTACCTTTGCCTGACTGTTTTTTCCGGCTACAATTAAATTCCTTTGGTTTACCAACAGGGGATTGTTTCCCCGTAAAAGGTTGATAATCTGGATGGGTTTTCCCATGACAAAGCCATCGGGGATGTATAAAAACATACCATCCTGGGCAAAAGCCGTGTTGAAAACCGACACCGATTCAGGATGTTCCTGTGCTTGCTGGTTGTAATGTTTGGCAAACAGTTCGGCATGTGTTACCGATGCCTCGCGGATGCTGCATGCCACAATCTCTTTAGGAAGGGCGGCATGTTCGTTGTTACGTTCATAAAACCAGCCATTTTCAAGAATCAGGGTGTGGGTATCCAGGTCGGGAACTGCACACTGAAACAGCGTGCTGGAATCGACATTAATGGTATGGGCTTTAAAGGCATAACCATAAGTTTTTCCAAAGGCCCACATCAAGTCGGTGTATTTGTATTTTTCTTCCCCTTTTTCAGGAATCCCCATCCGGTCAAAATCGCGTATGGCGGCATCGCGGTATCGGTTCATGTTTTCGGGCAATCCCTCCAGAATGGAAGCACGGTTTTGCTGATACAAATTTATCAGCTTGTATTTCATGGTGTTGCTATCTATCGATTCGCTCATAAATTCTTTCTTTGTTTTTTGATTCCTACGTGACGAAGAAATCTGTTGAACAGTCTTCAGCCTTCATTATCCGACATTCTGAATTCGAAATTTTCTAAACTTTTACAGCTTCTTTAATCCAGTCGTAGCCTTTGGCTTCCAGTTCCAGGGCCAACTCTTTGCCTCCGGTTTTAACAATTAACCCATTGTACAGAATATGCACTACATCGGGCACAATATAATCGAGCAACCGTTGGTAGTGCGTAATTACAATGGTTGCGTTGTTGGCGTTTTTCAGTTTGTTCACGCCATTGGCCACAATGCGCAGGGCATCAATATCCAAGCCCGAATCGGTTTCATCCAGAATGGAAAGTTTGGGTTCCAGCATGGCCATCTGGAAAATCTCATTTTTCTTTTTCTCACCACCCGAAAATCCTTCGTTTACCGAACGCGATGTCAATCGGTCGTCAATTTCGACCACCTGTTTTTTGTCGCGGAGCATTTTCAGAAAATCACCGGCGCTCATCGGCTCCAAGCCTTGGTATTTGCGGTGTTCGTTTACTGCCGTTTTCATAAAATTTACCATCGAAACACCCGGAATCTCCACCGGATACTGAAAACTCAGGAACAACCCTTCGCGGGCACGGTCTTCTGGAGCCATTTCTAGCAGGTTTTTCCCGTTAAATGTGGCTTCGCCATCGGTTACAGTAAACCGTCCGTTACCGGCCAAAACTGCCGAAAGGGTACTTTTTCCGGAACCATTGGGTCCCATAATCGCATGCACCTCACCGGGCTTTACCTCCAGGTTGATGCCTTTTAGTATCTCTTTGCCGTCCACTCCGGCCTTCAAATTCTTTATGTGTAACATTCTTGTTTAGATTTTTAGATACTAGAAACTAGATTATAGAAGTTAGCTCCTAGGCTTAGTCTTTATTGATTTACAACTTTATTAACTTTCAACTCTAAATACTCGAAGTACTCTAAATACTTCCTCAACCAACCGATCCTTCCAGACTGATTTGCAACAGTTTTTGTGCCTCCACGGCAAACTCCATCGGCAACGTGTTCAACACCTGTTTGGCATAGCCGTTCACTATCATCCCAATGGCATCCTCTGTAGAGATTCCTCTCTGGTTGCAGTAAAAAATCTGGTCTTCCCCAATTTTCGAAGTAGTGGCTTCGTGTTCCAAAATGGCTGAATTATTTTCGCATTCAATGTACGGAAAAGTGTGTGCACCGCATTTATCGCCCAGCAGCAACGAATCGCATTGCGAGAAGTTCCGTGCCCCTTCGGCCCGTTTTGAAATTTTCACCAGCCCTCGGTAGCTGTTGTTGCTTTGCCCGGCGCTAATCCCTTTCGATACAATGGTACTTTTGGTATTCTTGCCAATATGGATCATTTTGGTTCCCGTATCCGCCTGTTGGTGATGGTTGGTTACCGCCACCGAATAAAATTCCGATACCGAATTATCGCCCAGCAAAATGGTGCTGGGATATTTCCAGGTAATGGCCGAGCCTGTTTCCACCTGGCTCCACGATATTTTTGATCCCTTTCCCTGGCACAAACCCCGCTTGGTAACAAAATTATAGATGCCGCCCTTCCCATTTTTATCGCCCGGGTACCAGTTCTGTACGGTAGAATATTTCACCTGCGCGTTGGTTTTAGCCACAATCTCCACAATGGCCGCGTGAAGCTGGTTTTCGTCGCGCATGGGAGCGGTACATCCTTCAAGATACGAAACATAACTATCGTCATCAGCCACAAGGAGTGTGCGCTCAAACTGCCCGGTGTTGGCTGCATTAATACGGAAATAGGTACTTAGTTCCATGGGGCAGCGCACCCCTTTTGGAATGTAGCAGAACGAGCCATCGGAAAATACAGCCGAATTCAGGGCGGCAAAATAGTTGTCGGTAGGTGGAACTACGGAGCCCATATATTCGCGGACCAAATCGGGATGCTCCTGTACCGCTTCGCTGAACGAGCAGAAAATGATTCCCTTTTCGGCCAAAGTATCACGGAACGTGGTTTTTACCGATACGCTGTCCATTACGGCATCTACAGCTACACCGCTCAACATTTTTTGTTCATCGAGCGGAATGCCCAGCTTGTTGAAAGTTTCCAGCAGTTCAGGATCCACCTGATCCAAACTTTCATATTTTGCCTGTTGTTTGGGTGCAGCATAATAGATAATATCCTGATAATTAATTTCCGGGATTTTCAGGTGCGCCCATTCGGGCATTTTCATTTTAAGCCAGTTACGGTAGGCAGTCAACCGGAACTCGAGCATCCAGTCGGGTTCGTTTTTTTTGGCAGAGATTAACCGAATGACCCCTTCATTCAATCCTTTGGGAATGGTTTCGCTCTCAATGGCTGAGACAAAGCCATACTTGTATTCGCTCTGCGTTACATCATTTAATATAGTATCTTGATCGCTCATTTTTTAAAACTTGTAGATAAGAAAGCCTGAGTTTTGCAAGGTTTGCGGCCACTTATCGAAATTTGTACTGAGCAAAACAAAAGTAGCAGGCTTTTGTTTTACCCGGCAAAATTACAAAAAGTTTATGGGATCAAAGTCATTTTGAAAATAAAATCGGACATTTGGGTCTTTTATTTGAGGTGGAATTAAAAGCAATTGTTCAACAATAACAATACAACACTAATTCCCTAATTCTTGGAATGGGATCTTCCGCATGTTTTTTATTTGTATGGATCATAAACCAACCCTGTTTGCTGGCGAACAGGATTAATACATAAAAATGTCATGAAATGAGTGATTATTAAAAGTGGATTTGTCGGATTGTTGTTCCGAAAAGGTAAGTTAACCAAGGTGTTAAACGAAGGAGGTCATTAGGTTTTTACCAGCGATGAAATCTTCACTTATGGTTTATCAAAACCTTCTCACCCAGCGATAGAGCCTTTTAATTGGTATAAAAATAATTGACCCCGGCATGAAATCTTTCCCGATTATTTCGAAAACAGCCAAACCTGGTCGTTTTCCTCTTCGCTGCGGATGCGGCGCAGCTCATGCAGGGCGTTTACCTTATTGTCAAAGGTGGCTAACGAAACACGATAAAGATCATTGTCATGCAATACTTGAGCTTCAAAACCCTTTTTCCGGAAAGCCTCGGCATGAATCGTGGCATTGGTTTCGTCTTTATAACTTCCTCCAATAATATAAAAGGTAAGGCCATCGGTGTTTTGCTTTACAATCACAGGTTTGGGTTCCTCGGTATAAAACAAGGCCTGCCGTTTATCTGTTGAATTGTCTAAAACCACCTCCATGTTTGAATCTTCAGCCATGGCAGAATGCGTGGCTTCTATGGGTTCTTCAATGTTTGTATCAATAAACGTGTATCCGGCAGTCTGCTGATTCCTATAGTCTCTGGTTAACGGAATCAGGGTAAGAACGCCCACAATGGGAACCACAATGGCTGCAATTTTCAGTGTCTTTTTTACGCCCTCATTCATGTTCTGAGAATTATATAGTGGGATAATATCGCGGCCATTTTTTTGGTAATTCAACGGAGGAAACCTAAAGGAGGACATCCCGTAAGCATCGGTTAAAAAGTTCTCTGTCTCTGCCGGGGTAAATGTCAAGTTCTGGTTCTTGTCGTACTGAAAAGTTCCAACTCCCTCAAATACTACAGGTTCGCCCTTTTCGAGCAGTAACCAGGCTTTTTGTACCTCGTTTTGGATGCGTTCCTCGGCTTCGGTGTAAGGGATATGATGGTTTTTTGCTAAATAGTTTATCAGCAAGCCATCGTTGTAAGTCAGGTTTTTGTTAAAAATCAGGTCTTTTTGTGGGGGATAAAAGGTATGGCTCAACTCATTGTGCCTGGCCGATTGGTAATTGGTCACAAAGCCACCAAAACCGGGGAGAATCACACAATCATGAATAAATAACAATCCGCTGATATACTTGTTAATGTCTTGCATCCGTTTTTAGATATGCTGCAAAATTAACAATTTTATCTCGGGATAGCACCATCCCAAAAATCAAAATTGTGTATGTTTGCACTTTTAATTTACAATAAGTAGTTGAACGGGCATTAATTAGTAAAATTTATAAAATGAATAAGACCATTCTTATTACCGGAGGAGCCGGTTTCATCGGATCGCACGTGGTCCGTCTGTTTGTAAATAAATATCCGGATTACCAAATCATCAACCTGGATAAACTTACCTATGCCGGAAACCTCGAGAACCTTTCGGATGTTGATAAAAAACCCAATTATACCTTTGTGAAAGGCGATATTGTCGATGCCGCATTTATTGAGGGCTTATTCACAAAATATCAATTCGACGGCATCATCCATTTGGCTGCCGAAAGCCATGTGGACCGCTCCATTACCGACCCGATGGCTTTTATAAACACCAATGTCTTAGGGACCGTTCACCTGCTGAATGCTGCCAAAGAGCAATGGAAAGGGAACTTCGAGGGGAAACGCTTTTACCATATTTCAACAGATGAAGTTTATGGTGCATTGGGCGACACTGGATTTTTTACCGAGGAAACCTCTTACGATCCCAAAAGCCCCTATTCAGCATCGAAAGCATCGAGCGATCATTTTGTTCGGGCTTACAAAAACACCTATAAACTGCCTATCGTTGTGAGCAATTGCTCAAACAATTATGGACCCAACCAGTTTCCTGAAAAACTGTTACCCTTGGCCATCAACAACATAAAAAACAAAAAACCCATTCCCATTTATGGAAAGGGAGAAAATATCCGCGATTGGTTGTATGTTGAAGACCACGCATCGGCTATTGACCTGATTTACCATAAAGCCGCGAATGGAAAAACCTACAACATTGGTGGACACAACGAATGGACAAACATTGCCCTGATAAAACTACTTTGTAAGGTGATGGATAAAAAACTTGGCTGCGAAGCCGGGGAATCGGAAAAGCTGATTACTTATGTTACCGACCGTGCGGGACACGATTTGCGTTATGCCATTGATGCCTCACTGATTGAAAAAGAATTGGGATGGAAACCTTCCCTTACCTTTGAAATTGGTCTCGAAAAAACCGTTGACTGGTATCTGGACCATCAGGAATGGATGGATAGGATTGTTTCAGGGGCTTATACCGACTATTACACGAAAATGTACCATAACAGATAAATTCAGATGAACATCCTGGGAAAGATATTTCAAAAAAAAGAACCACTGGTTCCGGTAGATTTATCTTTCCTGGGAGGTGACATTCATTCCCATTTAATTCCCGGGATTGACGATGGTTCGCCATCCATGTCCGATTCATTGGTACTGGCGCAAGGGATGGTCGATTTGGGTTATCAAAAAGCGGTAACCACCCCCCACGTGATGAGCGACTTTTACCGCAACACACCCGAAATCATCAAAAAGGGATTGTTGCAATTGAACGGGGCCATAAAAAATGCTGGAATAAAGCTTACCGTGGAAGCCGCCGCCGAATATTATATTGACTACGATTTTTTGAAAAAAATTGGCAATGAGGAACTGTTAACTTTTGGCCAGCGTTATGTTTTGGTGGAATTTTCATTCGTGGAACCACCCAGAAACATGAAAGAAGCTTTTTTTGAATTACAGACCAATGGTTACAAGCCCATCCTAGCCCATCCCGAAAGGTATTTATATTGGAATCAGAATCCCAAAGAACTGCTGGAATTGAAAGATCGCGACGTGCTTTTTCAGGTCAATCTTTTATCATTATTTGGGAATTATGGCCCTGAAATTTGCCGGGCCGGAGAGTTCCTTATTGAGCACCGTTTGGTGGAATGGCTAGGGACCGATATGCACCATGCCAACCATTTGATAAATCTTAAAAACTACCAGCTAAAGGCAAGCCTAGTTGAAAAGATTCATCAGCTTCCGCTGCTTAACCAAAACCTTTTGTAGGGCAACATTTTTATTATACCACCATCCGGTTTATATTTATCATTCCACAGTTTTGTAACCTTTCTTTTGAATAGCTTTTTATTATTTTGAACAATTATTTTTCTTTTTAGCGAACAAAAAGAAAGACCATCCGTTTTAGCATCGAATCAATTTATTTAGAATGATTAAAAATAAAACCGTTTTTATGAAAACATTCAATGTAATATTAATTTTTTTACTTATGGAGACGACAAGTTTTGCACAATTGACCCAACCCACACTTCCTTATGCATACAACGCTTTAGAGCCTTATATTGATGCTCTGACCATGGAAATTCATTACAGCAGACACCACAAAACCTATTATGACAATACCAATAAGGCTATTGTGGGAACGGCCTTTGAAAAAATGACGCTGGAACAAATTATTGGTGCAGTGGATGAACAGGTTCCAGCCGCCATCCGTAACAACGCCGGAGGTTCATGGAACCACGATTTCTTTTGGGCCTGCATGGCTGCTAATGCCGGCGGAGAACCCACTGGGAATGTAGCTATCGCCATTAAAGCTCAATGGGGCGATTTTGCCCAGTTTAAAGAGGCATTTAAAAAAGCTTCATTAGGTCAATTTGGTTCTGGATGGGCTTGGCTGGTAGTTTCGAACAAAGAGCTGCAGATTGTTTCGACACCCAATCAGGACAATCCCTTAATGCCGATAAGCAAAGTAAAAGGTACGCCAATTCTGGCCATCGATGTCTGGGAACACGCCTATTATTTAAAGTATCAGAACAAACGGGCCGATTATGTTGACCAGTTTTGGAATGTTGTAGATTGGAAAAGCGTTGAAAAACGGTACAACGAGGCTGTGAAATAATGGATTGCACATTACATTTGAAATGTATAAAAATATAACCAAAGGTTAAACTTTTATTTGGTGAAAAACGAGGGTGTTGGTGGTTTCGGCTGCAAGCACCCTTTTTGTTTCCTAGTTTACGGCCATCCAAATCTTCAAAAAAAGTATTACTTTGCAAACCAAAAGGCTTGCCGGGCAACTAATTTTATTGGAATGAGCAAGAAGCGGATGAAATTCAGAAACTTTTTTGGTGCAGCTATTCTTTTGAAAGCGGCTTTCGGCATTTTCTGTTGTATGCTGATGCCATCACTGGTAGGTGTATCTCAAACCGAATATTCCTTCAAACACCTGACCATCAACCAAGGGTTATCGAATAACCAAATTAATTGCATGTTCCGCGACAGCAAAGGATTCATGTGGTTTGGTACCGCCTCGGGACTGAACCGCTACGATGGCAATGGCTTTAAAATTTTTACCCATTCCGATACAGATGCAACTTCCATCATCGAAAATTCTATTATCGACATTCAGGAAGATTATCAAGAAAACCTGTGGGTAAATACCGGGGCAGGGTTGTCCATTTTCTTTCCCGAAACCGAAAAATTCATTTTCCCCATCAACCCGTATCTTTCCTCTCTTGGTTTTACCGATTCCTTGGTTTTGGTATTTATCGACCACCAAAAGAACTTTTGGCTAACCAACAACCAACAGGAGTGTTTTAATTATTCGGGTGAGGAGAATAAATGGCAAAAGGTAGAAGCCTTCTCAGGTAAAACAATTACAGATTTTTTTCATTATGACCATTGGGTGTATGCCGTTTTTACCGATGGGCAAATTGTTGCAGTAAATACAGAATCGTTAGAGGGGGAACCGGCCATAAATATTCCATTGTTAACTGGAGGCTCATCGGTGAATAGCTTCAATATTTATGTTGATACAGATCAAGATATTTGGCTTTTTCAGGAAACAAATCCCATAGGGGCCTTTTATTTTTCGTCTCGCGGTAAAAAATGGCACCATTTAACTAATTCTGCAGGTTGTAAGTTCCCATTATCGAGTAATACAGTAAAAGATATTGTTGAAGATACACAAAAACTGATTTGGATAGCCACAGACCATGGAGGCATCAATGTGATTAACAAATCCATTGAAAATGTAGTTTATCTCGAAAACAACCCCAAAGACCCACGAAGCCTTGCCGAAAAGAGCATCATGTGTTTGTACTGTGACTCAGAAAGCATCTTGTGGGCAGGCACTTACAAGTACGGGATTTCTTATTACAGCGAGAGCATCTTTAAATTTAACCACATACGGTTTAATGTTTCTGGATTAGAAGCTGAGTTTGATAACGACATCAACAATTTTCAGGAAGATTTGGAGGGAAACCTTTGGATTGGCAGCAATAATAAGGGATTGATCCGGATTGATAATGTTACAAAAAAGCAGATGCTGTTTCAGCACAATCCAAATAACCCACAAAGTATTTCGAATAATGTGGTTGTATCGCTAACTTGTGACCGCAAAGGCCGGATTTGGGCAGGGACCTATCAAGGGGGGCTGAATTGTTACGATGGTGGAAGGTTTATTCATTACCGCAATCAGGCCAATAATGCAAACTCCATTGCCAGCGATTTGGTTTGGGATATTGTAGAAGACAACCAGGGAAACCTTTGGATAGCAACATTGGGAGGAGGAATAGATTGTTTTGACGTGCAAACCGGTTTTTTTAAGCATCATACCTCTCAAACGCACCCTGGGCTTGCTTCCGACTATGTTTTGTGTATTCAGGAGACAAAAGAGAAGAATCTCCTCCTTGGCACAGCACATGGTGTTTCAATTTATTACCCGAAAACCGGGACTTTTCAAATTATTCAGGGCAATTTTTCTGGAACCAAACCATTGACAAACAGGAATGTATTATCCGTTTATGAAGATTCAAGAGGGTTAATTTGGGTAGGAACCCGGGGCGGATTAAACATTATTAACCCTAAAAACGACGATCTGATATTGCTTAATGAAGAGTCAGGAATTGCCGACAATGTGATTTGTGGGATTCTGGAAGATGACCAGAAGAATATTTGGATTAGCACCGCCAATGGATTGTCACACATTGTGTTGAGCATCAACCCAAAAACTGGCGAATATAATTTTATTCCTAGCAATTATGACGAAAAAGATGGGCTGCAAGGAAAAGCATTTAACGAACGATCGGCCTACAAAACCTCATCAGGAGAAATTCTTTTTGGAGGGACCAATGGCTATAACAGTGTGCTACCTGCCAACATCAAATACAACCGCAACCGCCCCAACCTGGTTTTTACCAATTTTTTGCTGTTCAATAAACCGGTGTTCATTGATTCGGTATATCAAAAACGGAAGATTCTTGAAAAGAGTATTTCAAATACCATACTAATTGAGCTGGAACACAATCAAAATATCTTTACCATTGAATTTTCGGCATTGAATTATTTGCTTCCCGATAAAACCATATATTCATATAAAATGGAAGGGTTCGATTTGAACTGGACTACCATATCGGGGAACCGGCACAGTGCCACCTACACCAACCTGAACCCCGGGAAATATACCTTTAAAGTAAAGGCGGCCAACAACGATGGCTATTGGACCGAAAATCCCATTGAACTGAATTTGGTTGTTCATCCGCCATTTTGGCGAAGCACGTGGGCTTACATCCTTTATTATCTTTTGATTACCGGATTGTTAATTTTATCGGGGACATTCTTCCGTAGGCGGGTAAAGATGCGGTTTCAATTGGCACAGGAACGTCTTGAAGCCAAACGGACCCGCGAACTGGATGAAATGAAACTCCGTTTTTTTACCAACATTAGCCATGAATTTCGGACTCAAATATCGCTCATTATTATTCCATTGGAAAAACTCATCAAAACTATGGATAATGAGGAGGACAAGAAGGCCCTGAAATTAATTAACCGGAATGCAAACAAGTTGCTGCAACTAGTGAACCAACTTCTCGATTTCAGGAAGATGGACGTGCAAGGACACAAATTGAACCTTTCTACCGGAGATATTGTGCAGTTTATCCGCGAAACCTGTCTGTCGTTTGCCGAGATGTATGAAAAGAAAAACATGCATCTTACCTTTTCATCGGTGACTGAAGAAATCCGGATGAATTTTGATGAGGATAAAATTTCGAAAATCATCAACAATTTACTTTCCAATGCCTATAAGTTTACCCCGGTGGGAGGAAACATTGACGTGAAATTGACACTGGTGAACGAAAACAATAACCATCAGTTATTGAAAGTGAGTGTTGCCGATAATGGGATAGGGGTGAAAGATGAGGATAAAAGCCGGATTTTTGAGCGGTTTTATCAGGTAAATACGGCTGATGCCAAGGCAGGCAGCGGTATCGGGCTTCACCTGAGTAAAGAATATGTAAAACTTCATGGCGGCGAAATCTGGATGGAAAACAATGGGGCTCAAGGCAGCATCTTCATTTTCACCATACCAATGGTAAACAGTTTGTTAACCGATTTTGAACGCCACGAATTGGTAGAAACCCTTAGCACCTATCATGAGGACGAACTTGAAACACCGCAAGCCACCATTGATGGGACCCGAAAGTGTGTTCTGGTAGTTGAAGACAATGAAGACTTCCGTAATTTTATTTGCAGCAGCTTGTTGGAACATTATGACGTGTTGGAAGCCCCAAACGGAAAAGATGCATTTGAAATTATTGTACACAAATTACCCGATTTGGTGATTAGCGATGTAATGATGCCCGAAATGGATGGGTATGAGCTATGCAAGCGCATTAAAAACGACATGCGGAGTTCGCATATTCCAGTCATTCTGTTAACGGCGCATACCGCAAAAGAACATATTGTCCAGGGGCTTGAACTGGGAGCCGACGAGTACATTACCAAACCTTTTAACTTCGACATTTTACTGCTGCGCATCAATAAATTGCTCGAGCAACGTGCCGAAATGCATTATCAGATAAAACAGAAGCGCGAAATTAACCCCAGCGAGATCAATATCTCCTCGTTAGATGAAAAACTGATTGAAAGCGCCATAAAATGTGTGGAAGAAAACATGGATAACCCCGATTTCTCAGTGGAGATGCTCAGCCACGAAATGTCGATGAGCCGGGTGCATTTGTATAAAAAACTGCTTTCCATTACAGGTAAAACCCCGATTGAGTTTATCCGCATCATCCGTCTCAAAAGGGCCGCCCAGCTTCTTGGCAAAAGCCAGCTTTCTGTGTCCGAAATTGCTTACCAGGTAGGCTTTAACAACCCAAAATATTTTAGCCGGTACTTTAAAGAGGAATTCGGTTTGTTGCCCAGTGTTTACGCCGAAAAACATAAAAAAGGAAATTAACCTGAAATTTATCATTTACGCAGCCGAATACTGAAACACCTACAGACATTCAACCCCGGGTTTCTTTTTGTCTCAGGTATCTTTCTATATATTTGCAGCCAAAAATCAGTCGTATGAAAGTTGATTTATCAAATTATGATGCCATCATTTTCGATTTTGGTGGAGTTATCCTGGATATTGACCCGGAACGGACCAGGAATTCGTTTATCAAATTTGCCACCAAAGAACAAATTCAGGAGATGATGCACAGTGGCTTGCTACTGGAATTTGAAACGGGACGGTTACAACCAAATGAATTACGGCTGAAGGTGAATCAACTTTTAGGGACACAGATTAATGACGAATCATTTAACCACGCCTGGAACGCCATGCTGGTGGATTATAAACCCAAACGGATTGAACGTATTCAATGGTTAAAGAAAAACCACCGATTGTTTTTATTGAGCAATACAAATTCCATTCATTTCGATTTTTTTGCAGCAAAACTTGAAAAGGAATATGGGGTTGGGTTTAACGACTTGTTCCACAAAACGTATGTGTCGTATGAAATGGGTTTGATAAAACCCGATAAGGAAATTTTCAGACAGGTATTGGCGGAACAGAAACTAAACCCCGAACGTACCCTTTTTATTGAAGATACCCGGGAAAATGCCGAAGCAGCCCAGCTTTTAGGAATCCAAACCTTGGTTATTCCAAGGAATGGCAGTTTTTATGAGTATTTTTTGTAGGAATTGAAGAGCAAACTGCTAAAGGAGAATTTAAAAGGAAACGGAATATTCCTGCTATTTCTTCTTGAACGTAACCGTGTTGATGTCGTAATTCAGGAAATAATCCCCCTTGGTTAGTTTACTGATGTCCACTTTTGAAGCCATACCTTTATCCACCAAGTTTCCATAATAATCATATATTTCAAAGAAAGTTTCCCGCGAAAAAACAATCTCATTTTCTGGTTTTGGAGGCGAAAAGGTAACCGGCGGCTCTAGGGAACGGTACCTAATTTCTTTGCTATATCTGGGTTTGCGGGTATAGTCCACCTGTTTGATACGGAAACGGTTATTTCCCGAATGGGCTGGTACTTTTACAGAATACTCGTTGGAACCGGGAGTTCCTTTCCCTTCCAACTCCGCCACCTTCACCCATTTGTTCCACCGGAATTGTTCTACTACAAATGGCAATGAACCACTTTCAAGCGTGGCAGTCCATGTCAAAACCCCCTTGTTATCAACTTTCATGTTTGCAGCCTCAAAGGTGCTTTGCGGTTTTAATACTTCAGGATTGATGATTTTTGGAACGCAGCCGTCTTTATGTTTAATGATGATGATAACTTTATCGCCTTTTTTAAATTGGAATACCGTTAAATCTACTTCAAAAGCACTGGAGTTTATCTCATCGGTTGTTAATTGGCCGTTTACAGTAACTTCGAACACGCAAAAACCCACCCCCGATGCAGCAAATGGGTTCATTATGTAAATATTTTTACCCTGATAGACTCCTTTCAGAACAATCTCTTCCGAAGCAAATGCGAAAAAATTTAATACAAAAAGTAGTAGGATGACAAGTGCTTTTTTCATTCGTTCTTCTTTAGTTCATAGCAATTTACTGAAATTCTATCAGTTAAACACACAAATTTGGTTGACAAACTATTGTTCAACAAATAATTAATTAAGAGCCGAGGTTTCATGAACTGTTTGTTGAACAACCAAAACTAATACAAATATTTATTTTTTAAAAATATGATTCTTTCAAAAATAGTTTAAAAAAATTATACAAGCCCAAGTTTTTTCATTCCATTGTCAAAATAACTTTCACTCACAAGAGGGGAAGCTCTTTTAGCGGATCCTAAAATTAATTTTGGGGAAAAATGGTCAAAAATGTTTATTGGGGCAGCAAGTCCGCTAAATGGTGTTGGAATATTCAGATGAATTTTACGTTTGCAGTATGATTATTTTGTTACTTTGCGAAAAAATTTTGAAAATGATACTCAATTATATCCATTGGAACGTGACCCCCGAGATTTTCACCATCGGTGAATGGGGGCCTCGCTGGTACGGTTTGTTGTTTGCCCTTTCGTTTGTCGCAGGTTATTACATTATGCTAAAATTCTTTAAGCGCGAAGGAATCAAACAGGAAGTTTTGGACAGTTTGACCATGTATATGTTTCTTGGGGTTTTATTAGGGGCACGTTTAGGCCACTGCCTGTTTTATGAACCTGAGTATTACTTGGCGCATCCCATAAAAATATTAATGGTTTGGCAAGGGGGATTGGCTAGTCACGGTGCGGCTATCGGGATTTTAATTGCATTGTATCTGTTTGTCCGGAAACAAAAGAGAAGTTTTTTGTGGATCATGGATCGGATAGTGATAGTAGTTGCCTTAGCCGGATTTTTTATCCGTTCCGGGAACCTGATGAATTCCGAAATATATGGCCATCAAACCACGTTACCTTGGGGTTTTATATTTGAGTTACGGGGCGAAACTGTTCCAAAACACCCAACCCAGATTTATGAAGCTTTGTCGTACCTGTTTATTTTTGTGCTACTCTATTGGATTTTTATGAAGGAATACAAAAAAGATCGTCACGGTTTTATTTTTGGGGTATTCTTAATTTTACTTTTTTCGGCCCGTTTCTTTATCGAATTCCTTAAAGAAGATCAAGTAGATTTTGAAGCCAGCATGTCATTGAACATGGGACAATGGTTGAGCATTCCCTTTGTTTTGGCAGGGTTTGCCTTTTTGTATTATTCCCTAAAACCAGGAATGCCTCAAACCACATCAAAAAAATAGCATGAAAAATTATTTAATTGCCTTGGTTTTTATTGGATTTCTGGCCTCTTGTGGCGAGGAGTCGGAATTGTCGGTTGTTTACCCAAAGGAATACTTTCCGGCCTATCCCGGTTCGTGGTGGTTTTATAGCAATGGCGAACGCACCTCGGTCCTTCCAGATTATGTGGCACATAGCTACCAATCGTCTATCAACAGTAACGAATATACCGATGAAAAGTTGGTACCGTGCATCAATGGGCAATATTTATATGAATATAAGATTACCCAACACTCAACCCGGTTTCCAGTAAAACAACTCCTTTCAGAGAGTACCGGAGTTCCTTGGGTGGTTGATACTGTTAACGGAGAGGCCATCAAGCGGCAAACCATCGGTAAACTCGATTCCATATTCGTTTTTATTCCTTCGGTGAGTGCCGATGCCGACTCGGCCAAGTATTACAACGTGCTGGTGGTGGTTGAATTTACCGATTCAATGACTTATGCCAAATGGAACCTAAAGGAATATTATGCAAAAGATGTAGGCTTGATTTGTACTGAAGTCAATAACCCATACGACACGTTGGGGGCCATAGTACAGAAAACATTGATTCATTATTTTATCAACAATTAAATAATCAAGGACAAGGTTCTGAGGGGGCTCATTTTAGTGGATACTGTTTTAACATGTGTTTAAAATTAAAAACACAAACCTAAAATTTTTCGTTGACTTTCAAAAGACATTATTCCTGTATTTTCTAATTAATTCAGAACGATTATTCTTCATCTCCTGTTTTCAGCGTTGGGACA
>DOTG01000015.1 GCA_003512955.1 Marinilabiliales bacterium | reverse complement strand
GCATGGACCACCGCTTCGACAAGTTATTACACCAAAACAAACATGCAGACCAGTGGAAGCGCCCAACTCCATTTTGGCAACCTGACCAATACCCCAACCACCATATCGGGATATGGCATTACCGATGCCATGAGCACAAGCCATGCAGCCAACGGCATTACTTCGACCAATATCAGCAACTGGAACATGTCTTACGGCTGGGGAGACCATGCCAATGCTGGCTACCTCACCAGTTACACTGAAACCGATCCGGAGTGGACAACTGCCTCGGCTAACTACTATACCAAAACCAATATGCAAACCAGCGGAAACGCACAACTCCACTTCGATAACCTTTCCAGTAGGCCTACCACCCTATCGGGTTATGGAATTACCGATGCAATGAGCACGAGCCACGCTGCCAATGGTATTACTTCCACCAATATCAGCAACTGGAACACGGCTTACGGCTGGGGGGATCATGCTATTGTAGGTTATTTAACGGCAGAAGTGGATGGTTCTGTAACCAACGAAATTGAATTACCAACCCAGACTGGCAACAGTGGAAAGTATCTTACTACAGATGGTTCTTCTCCAAGCTGGGCTACAATTACTAAATCTACTTTAGGGTTAGGCAATGTTGAAAACACAGCCCTTTCAACGTGGACAGGCTCAACCAGTATAACTACTCTAGGTACTATATCCAGTGGCACTTGGCAAGGCAGTAGTATTAGTGCTACTTACATTGGGAATTTACCTGCATCACAAATTACTTCTGGTACCATTGATAATGCCCGTATTAACTGGGCTGCACCAAATGCAATTGGTTCAACTACAGCAGCAGCCGGTTCATTTACCTCGTTATCGGCCAGCAGTGGTTTAACAGTATCGGCCGGAACCATTACCCTGAAACCGGCAGGCAGTGGTGGAACCAGCGGACAATTCCTCACCACCGATGGTAACGGAGTTGCTACGTGGAGTTCAATATCGAAATCAACCGTAGGGTTGGGCAATGTTGAGAATACCGCCCTTTCAACGTGGACCGGCTCAACCAGTATAACTACTCTAGGTACTATATCCAGTGGCACTTGGCAGGGCAGTAGTATTAGTGCTACCTACATTGGAAATTTACCTGCATCACAAATTACTTCTGGTACCATTGACAATGCCCGTATTAACTGGGCTGCTCCAAATGCAATTGGTTCAACTACAGCAGCAGCCGGTTCATTTACCTCGTTATCGGCCAACAACGGGTTAAACGTATCGGCCGGTACGGTTACTATTAAACCCGCAGGTAGTGGTGGTACCAACGGACAGGTACTTACTACAAATGGAAGTGGGGTTGCCACATGGCAATCTGTTCCGGGAGCTTCTCTTAGTGTAACTACCCAAAATGTTAATTATTCCATTGCCACAACCGATGGATTTATTATTACCTCTGGTAATTGTACATTCACCCTTCCTTTGGCCAGCTCAGCAGGAGCAGGTAAAATTATATACTTGTATTCGACAGTAAGCGCAATTTCATTAACCCCATCGGGTAGCGATACATTTTGGGATGCAGATGGACTTTCCCATACATCTACATCTACACCTGTTGCATCAATATATAACGGCACTTTTATTAGCGATGGTGTAAGTGCATGGTATCAAGTTGCTAAATAATATTTTTTTCAATTAAACTATAAATACAAATTAAGATGGATGCATACTTAGGAGAAATTAAATGTTTTGCAGGAGATTATGCCCCCAAGGGATGGTTCCTGTGCCAGGGTCAGGTATTAAATATTAGTAATTACCAGGCATTGTATTCACTTTTAGGGACCCAGTATGGTGGTGATGGAATTGCTACGTTTGCTTTACCAGATTTAAGAGGAAGAACTCCTATTGGAACGGGAACGGGAACGGGTTTAACAACCAGGGTAACCGGACAACTATTAGGTTCAGAAACAGTAGCTTTAACCTCACATGAGATTCCCAACCATTTTCATACCATTAGTAATCAGGCAACTGCTACTAATAATCTTTCAGGAAGTGGAACCGGGACAATAAAGTGTTTGGCTGCCACAGGAAATGCCGATACCCCTGCCGGTAACTACCCGGCCAATTCGCGTAGTAGGACAAATGCATTTACCAGTACAGCTGGTACAGACCAGTTAAATACTGATGCATTACAAATGAACGTCACCCTAAACGGTAATATTAATGTGCATGTAAACAGCCAGTGCGATACCGCTGGTAACTCAGTTGCCCATAATAATATGCAACCCTGGACATGTATTAATTATATCATTTGCTATAACGGGATATATCCGCCGAGAAGTTAGCAATGGTAATTGTTGTTATATTTTTTAAGTAAATTTTAATTGTATAAAAAAACAATATTATGGATGGATTTTTAGGTGAAATAAAATGGTTTGCAGGTACTTTTGCTCCTGCATACTGGCAGTTCTGCTGGGGACAGCTTTTAAACATCTCGGAATATAGTTCATTATTTGCTGTAATTGGAAACAAGTATGGCGGCGATGGAATCAATAATTTTGCATTGCCTGATTTACGTTGCAGGGTTCCTATTGGCGCTGGTCAGGGCCCAGGTATGACTTTAAGAAATATTGCCGATAAAGGTGGCAATGAAATGGAACAGCTTAGTTTGGACCAGATGGGAGCCCATATCCATCAAATCAGCAATAATGCAACTACAACCAGTAACCTTACCGCGAATGGGAGTGCTGCAATTTTGTGCCAGAGTGGTACAGGAAATTCCGATATCCCAAAAGATAATTATTTTGCTGGCACAGCGAGGGGAACCAACAGCTATAGTACAGCAGCTACCGGAACTGATGTTATGAATGCAAATGTGGCAACTATAAACGCCAATATTGGCGGCGATGTTAATGTAAATGTACTAAGCCAGTGCAGTGTTGTTGGCGGAACCAGTCCCCATGACAACATGCAGCCCTGGTTATGCCTTAATCTTATTATTTGTGTTGAAGGGATATACCCTGAAAGACCATAAGAACAAATAGTTTAAGGAAAAACTACATATTCTTTATAAGTACAAATTTAAAAAAAAAATACTATGGACGGTTTTATAGGAGAAATAAAATGTTTTGGAGGCAATTTTGCACCTCAAAACTGGATGTTTTGCTGGGGACAGATTTTATCCATACAACAATATACCCCTTTGTTTGCATTAATTGGCAATCAATTTGGGGGCGATGGCAAAGTAAATTTTGCATTGCCCGACCTGAGAGGAAGGGTACCTGTTACCAGTGGCAGTGTTCAGGGTTTGACGCCAAGATACCAGGGCCAATTTGGTGGTAATGAGAACATTTTGTTAAATATTGGCCAGGTTCCCCCTCATAACCACAATATTGTTAATACCGCTACGAGCGAAAAAAACATTACTTTAAATGCAACTGCAAATATAAAATGCTCATCGTCAGTTGTCGATACCAATACCCCTAAAGGCGGTTACCCTGGTATGATTCGCGGATCGAATTCGTATAGTTCCAGTGTGAACGCAGATACGATGAATGCCAATTTATTGTCCAATGTGGCCATTAATATTCAGGGCGATGTATCTGTTAGTGTTACCAGTACCTGTGGAACTTCTGGTGATTCATTGGCCCACAACAACATTCAACCTTGCCAATGCCTCAACTTTATTATCTGTATTTATGGATATTGGCCACCCAGAGATTAAATTCATTACAAAATGAATTAATGGAATTTGCTTTATTTAATCCGGGAAGATGAGTTTTGTAAACTTATTTCCCGGATTTTTTTTAAATAATGATTATCTAAATGACTTTTTCTATGCAAATAACTTACAAAGAAGGCGATAATTCTTATAACGATTTTATAAAAGAATTATTCTTTCAGTATAAAACATCTGAACTTTTGGCATTCAACTGGCCCAGCGAGATACTTGTTTCTTTACTTGAAATGCAATTTAAAGCACAGGAAGATAGCTATCGAAAGCAATTCCCTAATGCCAATGGATTTATTATTGAAATAGAAAATGTTCCGGTTGGTTGGTTATTACTTACTAAAGCCGACACATACCACATTGTAGATATTATTATCCACAATAATTTTCAGGGAAAGGGAATAGGTTCCCAGGTTATTAAGGAGCTTATTGAACAGGCAAGTGTTGAAAATAAAAAAGTTACGTTAAAAGTTGCTAAAAACAACGCCGCATTAAAGCTTTATTCAACCCTCGGATTTAAAATAATTGACGAAGACGATGTATATTTAAAAATGAGTACCAGTTAGTTCAGTCGCTTTAATTATCAGCATGTCCAATAAATCATTTTACAAAAAAACGTGCGCAAAACTAAAAGTCAGAATATAAAACATGGACTATCAGGCAAATAGTTAAAAACGCTGCCGGGGTTTTTATCGATAACACCGACGATTATTACCAGCTAAAAAAGCCCTTGAAGAAATACATGAAGTCTATTTCGAAATAACAGGAATCGGAGCCTTCACTAATGAAAAAAATAATGATACCTATTTAGAATACGGAAAAGCAGTATCGACTGTTGTTGCAGCCAATTGCCTCTTCGATTTGCTCCGGACCAAACGTTTTATACAAGGTATTTATAATGCCTTTGTACATTTGAAAGAAAAATTCAAAGGGGAAAAAATAATCATATATAATGGTAAAAGCCAATAATTTGAATAAGACCTAAAATAATGGATTGCTGCATCTATCAAAATGTTGAATCATGTAGAAGCAAAAGAATTTTTAATGGTTTAAGTTACTAAAAAAGATTGTGTCAATAAAATGTTTAAATGCCGGCCACTCTTTTTGCATCCGCCGGCTTTTAGATACCTGGTTTTATTGATACAAGAGCAAAAAAAACTTACACACGGGCAAACGTGCTTACCTGCATCCGGTTGGTAAATGTTTGATGTTTACAAGTGGCTGAATGCGTACATAGCAGAGCCTGTGATTTAAATTTTCAATCATTTATGACAGGTTACGAAATACTTTTCTGAAATGATAGCCATAGATACTATATGTTATTGCCAAAGGAATTAATCTTGGTCGGTTCCAGAGGCTCCATGCCAAAAGTTTCCAATAATATTTCCGGCCCCGGTTGATGATGCCTAAAAACACAACGGACTTAAGGAGTGCTTTAAATTCATCAAAATTAATTCCTTTCCTCTGCCTAAAAGGGGGGGTATATTGCTTTAAATACACGCGGACGCGCTCATCGTAAGATTTGCTTGAATAAATATCATGAATAATTTGTTGATAGCCCAGCAACAACTCGTTTTTATCCATCATTGGAATAAAATTCATGCTGTAGTTGGTATTATCGCCGGTGCAATCATCAAGAATCCGCCCCTCGTTCTTCAGCCGAATGTAAAGTTTTGATAAGCGGGGAGCATTCAAAAGCCCTACCATGGCGGTTACAATACCGCTTCTTTGGATGAGGTCCACCTGCCGTTGAAAAATGTTCGAGGGGTCGTTATCGAATCCCACAATAAACCCGGCAGTAACTTCCATCCCCTGCTTTTGAATGTTATTTACACTTTCCAACAAATTCCGTTGTTTGTTCTGAAGTTTGTTGCATTCCATCAAACAGGATTCTTCGGGAGTTTCAATCCCCACAAACACCTTGGTAAACCCCGCTTTATACATCATTTCCATCAAAACTTTATCGTCGGCCAAGTTAATTGATGCCTCAGTGGTAAATATAAAGGGATAATTTTTTTGAGCCATCCAGTTGGTGATGGCAGGCAGCAATTCATTTTTCAATTTTTGCTTGTGACCAATAAAGTTATCATCTACAAAAAAGACACTGCCGCGCCAACCTACCTGGTATATCTGTTCCAATTCTGCCAAAATCTGTCCAGTTTTTTTGGTGCGGACCTTCTGCCCGAATAACGCGGTTATATCACAAAATTCACAATCGTAAGGGCATCCACGCGAATATTGAATGGTAGCCCCGGCGTATCTTTTATGCTTAATCAATGAATAATCCGGGATGGGCGAAAGGGTGATGTCGGCAAATTGCCGTGTTTGGTAAACCCGCTTTGGAGCATGATTGGCTAGGTCGTCAAGAAAAAGCGGGAGAGTGATTTCTGCTTCGTTCAGTACGAAATAATCAATATCAGGGAATTGTTCGTATTCTTCGGTAAACAGAGGTCCGCCGGCTACAATTTTTTTATTTAACTTTTTACAAGTTGCAACAATTTCTTTTACCGATTCCTGCTGGATGGTCATGGCGCTGATAAAAACCATATCGGCCCAGAGTATATCACTGTTATGAAGCTTGGAAACATTCAAATCAACAAACTTTTTTTTCCATGTTCCTGGAAGCAACGACGACACGGTCAGAATCCCCAAGGGGATGTTTACTGCTTTTTTCGAGATAAATTTTAAAGCATGTTTAAAGCTCCAATAGGTATCGGGGCATTTGGGATAAAGTAACAGTGCATTCATGGCCATAAAACTTTCCCTCAAAATTATAGGCTATTGAAATATGGGGCAAAAATATGGGGCAAGGGTGAATAATTATATGGGATATTAGCCGGGATTGGGGTAAAGAACCATTTTCGTGGGTAACGGGCATTCGCCCCATTTGCAGTTAAAGGGTCTCTTTTAACTTTAACAAGTATTGGCGCGAAACCGGCACTGTCTCCTGGTAACCCTTGATGGAAATCCAATGTTGGTTGAAGTTACGGCTCAGTTTATCGATATAATGTATATTTACGATGCTTGTACGATGGGACCGTATGAAATTGGAATAGGGTTTAATCTGCAATTCAATATTTTTCAACGTGTTGCGAATAACCTTTTTCTTAAAAACATCCTCCTCTTTAAAAACAATCTCCACGTAGTTATCCGACGACTTTACCAAAGCAATTTCAGCTATCTTCAAATTCAAGCTTTCTGAGTTATTGTCGGAACTAAACTGGATGGTTTTGTTCAAAATATCTTCTTCATATTTTTCCACCTGTTTTTGAAGAATCTTCTTTTCAAGAACCAACATCTCATTTTGATGTTTGATGCGGGTGATTTTATCATACAGATTCACAATTATCAACAGAACCAAACCTATGAGGCCTACTTTAAAAACCACAAAGAATGTAATTACCACTGTGCCAACAAAATGCAAGTAGAAGATTAAAGCTGCCGAACTTAAACTCAAAAAGGCAAAATTGCTTAGCAATACCGGGATTAATTGTTCATCGGCATTTGAGCCTGTCCGTTGCTCATACCACAAATAACTGATTTTAATGGATGCCAGAAAGAAAAACACAATGGCGCCTGTTCCTAAATCGAAAATCAGGCGGTTGTTACTATCGAACGAATCTTCAGGGAAAGGTTGGAAAAAAAGCAAAAAAAGGAAAAGTCCAGAACAAATACTTAGATAAAAGGTCAGGTTTTCGTTGATTACCTGATTTACCGGGCTCGGTTTTTGGTTCACTTCTTCTTCGATATTTTTTCAATTGTTCAATCTCTATTCATAAGTGGGACATAAAATCCCACTTTTTACAATGTGATTGAAGACCGTAACTCAAAGTTACACCAATAAAATAAAAACATAGCGACTCCTGGAAAAAATAAACGGGTCAGGATGACAAACAACTTTAATTGTAAAATGGGTTGCCAATTATAAAAGCGTGTTAAATATACATTGGGGTTGAACCATCTCGTAGATGTAACCTTTATTCCGGATGAGAAAGAAATTACCTATTTATCATAACTGCCAACATGTTCAGATATTGTCTATACAGTACAACTAAAACTGACTTTAGAATTATTAACCTTTAGAGAAACCGTTTTACAATTACTTGGGTAGGTTATTGAACAGGAATTATGGTTTTGTAATAATTTCATAGCGTCCTTATTCTCATACAAGCCTGTGCATTCTATCACTCCCTGTGGAGAATACCTGATAACTTTTAACAAGGTGTTTTCAACTTCAAAAACAAACCATGAACCGGCTCCCTCGCCGCTTAACCATTGTGCGTTTTCAGGAATATTTGGGTGCCGTTCAGGAGCCGGCAATGTTGCAATCAGCAACTGTTTATCTAATTTCCGCAACGGGAAAAAGGGTTCGCCTTTTGATAATTTTGGCAGTACCAACCGATTATCCAGTGCATTTACATTACTGATTGGCTTTGGGGAGAGCGGTACTTTGAAATTTAATCTAAACCAATGCCCGATTCCTGGCTTCCCTGCCCTTATTGCCGTATTTACAAACCGGGAACAGTTGCTTCCGTTTATTTTGAAAGGCCCGTAAGGGATAGGGCTGTTTTCCTGCATCTGTTTGGCTTTGGCAAAAGCCGGTTCAAAATGTATCGGGCAATACGATGCGTAAAGTTCACCTTCACCATGACAGGCAGCGTTATTTTGCAATTCGTAAAGTATATCCCAATAGTTTTCCAATCTTTCACTGTCTTCCGAAAAAACCGGAGTTGTTTTTAGCTCCAAGTCATGGTCAGTTTCGGCACTACGCACCCTGCCATGCTGATAAGGTGTATGGTAACGTCCAAAATCGAAGTAATGGGCTTTCCGGTTTTTGCTGTCGATAAGTACCAGAGCGGCATGGCCCACTTTGTAATAGTTGTTTTGGTTTATACCTAAGAGCAATGTAATAGGGTCGTACCAGGCACCCGGCTGTTTGCAATAGGTTTGCGGCCAGGCAATGGCAATGGCAAATCCTGTATATATATTATTGGAACTCATAATTGGATTTTTTTTATAGAACCATTTAATAAATCGGAATAGCTCATTTTAGACTGTCCATCGGATACCGAGACCTGTGTAATACTTACCGTCTTTAATCCGCCATCGCGGTACATGATAACATTTATTGAATTATCCTTTGAATGGGTGCCCGAATGAAAATCCAATATTTTTTCGGTCGTCATATTATCCCGATCCTCTTTGTAAAATTTTTCAAACCACTCTTTTCTCATTTTGCGGTGTTCATCGTTATACAAGGTTACTGATGACCAGATGTGAGGGCTGCTTTTATCCATCTGCCGGAAATATTTATCATTGCCATCCCAGATAAACTCTGTCAAGTCTCCTATATTACCATTTATGTGTTTAACGGCTACAATGGTAAAAGGCTCTACATTGGCCAATACTTTTGGTGCAAAAAACTCATGAGCAGAAAGTCCGGAAGAAGTAAACTCTAAAAGTATTATCCCCCGGCTTATGGTATGGAGTTCCTGTTTTTTGTGTGGAATGAAACCACCATTGAGCAAACAATTTACATTTCCGGTATTATTCATTGCAATCCATGAACCGCCGGCTTTTTCATCTTTTGGATATGCTACTTCAAAACTTCCATGATGATAGATAGCAGGAGGAATGGTTGGCCGGAGCACTTTTTCATCCCGGTTCGAAGTAAGAACAAACGGGTTATCCCGCAAATGTGGTATGTAAGTTACTGTACACATTGGTCTTTACGGTACCTGATGGTTGAATAGGCCACACCAAAGTTTGCATCGGTACTATTTCCCATACCAAGGGCTATCAAACCAGCTTTAATTAGTGCCTGGTGATGGATGCTGTGCTCGATACAATAGGCCATTTCCCTGCCAACCGAGCTTTTTATATGGTTTTGGGCAATTCCTCCGGTAGTGTAGTCGGCTTCCAGTTTTACAGGAAGATTTACATCCAATGTATCAATCCCCTTAATCAACCGGTCGATGGTTTGATTGGCAGATTCAGGGTTATTTTCTATCCTTACGTCCCGTTCCCGTTTATCGTAGCTGATGGTGCCCGAAAATGAACCTGAAACCAGTAACAGATAAAATTCAAGAATATGGCGGACATGTTGGCCGATACTTGCACCAGAAAGTATTTCAGGTTTCGAGGTATAATTTTCCACCGGTAAGTTACCCAATAAATCCTTTATCTGTAACAGATTATCTTTTGCGGCTGTTTTCATAACTGGTCAGATTAAATAGCTTTTCTGAAATTATTTGCTATATCGGCAAATACCTTCAATTCTTCAATATCCACATGATCATCGAGGTGTTTTCCATAATGGGCTTTTACTATTTTAAAATTCTCATCAATAAAGAAATCTGCCGGTATCAGGTTCATGCTGGCATCTTTGTCTGCGGGTAAATTCAGGTCTTTAGTGTCCTTTTTAGCTTGCCCGACATTGGCTACCAGCATGGTTTTCATCATCTTCAAGGTCGATTGTTCCACTCCGTATTTTTTGTAAATATTTTTGTCAGGGTCGCCAATAAGTGGCCATGGACTTATACCCTGGTGAAATACCGAAGATGAAAGTTTCTCGTTCGAGCTTTCAAATAAAAACAGCAATTGTACACCGGCATTCTTCAATTTTACATTGCTTCCCATAATTTGGTGTACCCTGCGGTTACAAAACGGGCAACTTACATTGCGGTAAAAACTGAGAATGATTTTTTTGCCCCTGTAATCCGATAATTTCACATCGTTACCATAAATATCTTTCGTAACAAAATCAAGTGCTGCATTTCCTGCTTGTAGTTTCATGCTTCTAATTTTTTAAGTTCTATTTTAACTTTCTATGTTATATGTCGGGAGAAATAGTAAACCTGACAATTTTTAAATAAAAAAATACTACTTATCGATTAAAAAAATTGCATAACCTCAATACCTTTCTATATCCCGTTCCGATGGGGATTAATTGAATTTGGGGTTACTTATAAATCTACCAATATGTAAGGTCTGCTGAAAAACTCCGAAGGAGTTGAAGTTGAACGGCGAATCCCTCATGTAAGTAATAACCATGGGTGCAACCCGTGGTATTTACCATAAATAAAATATTGACCCCGGAGCGGGTCAAATAATTGAAACAGATTAAATGGAATCCTTTCTGGGTTCATCCCTGATACCCCACCCCGTATTGCTATACGGGGTTATTCACCTTAAATCCTTTTAAGACTTCAAATACAAATATTTTTATTGTATTGCTTTGAAAAGCTTGCAGCAAAAACATTACAATATGTTATAAATAACATTAAATGTGTTTGTTATTGGTTTCTAGGCAAGCCCTGGATAGATATTGGCAAATATAGGCGAATTGTGGCATCGCCTATTTGCTTTACGCCGCGAATCTTAATTTACCATTTAAATTATTGTATTTTCTTGAAATAGATTTGAAGCTCTTTTTCGACACCGTATTCCCGGTTTCAAGATAATATTTAAGCCCTATCAATACATTGAAGAGCATTTTTTTAAACGTTCCCTTTACGATCCCCCCCATGAATGATGGTTTTGTAGTATAAAAAGCTGTAATACTGACATTTGTTAGATCAAATGAAACAGGTTCCAGTTTCATTATAACTTGCATCTCTTTTACCATCGGCATATTGCCACCAATTATATCAATGGTTAAAGAATTAAATTCTTCCGCTTTTACAATCCGTTCTTTAATGTTAGTTTTTTTGTCGATGCTGCACTCACGCTCGCACCCAACTTCTCCATTTTTGCCATTCGTTTTATGCGAACCTTCTAGGTTTGGGTTAAAAAGATAGGTTTCGCCGAAACGGTTAAATAAAATATCCCACACCACTTGCTTTGAAGCATGTATTGACACGTTTTCTGTTGTGATTTTTTTAAAATTTTCCATCTTCCAAATTTTTAAATTTTGTTTTACGTTGCAAAGATGGGGTGTAAATTCCGGGTTAATTTAAACCATAAGGCCAATCATTTGTGTTTTTGGTTCAGTCTATATGTAGAAGGTGAACTGCCAAATTTTTCCTGAAAACATTTCGAGAAATGTGCTAAATTGTTAAAACCACAATTATATGCAATATCAGTAATTCTTTCCGAAGAAACTACCAATAATTCTGCCGCCTTCACAAGTTTTTTGTTTCTGATAAAGTTAGCCGGACTATCATTATACACCCGCCTAAATTCCCTCTTGAATGAAGAAAGGCTCAGGCTGGTTAATTGGGCCAAGTCCTCAGTGGATAAATCGGAGTATACATGTGCTTCAACAATTTGCGTAAACGAGTAAGTTGTTGGCGAGAATAAACCTGTTAAAATTTGGTTAATTACCAATGAGTCATCTGTTTGTGTTAAAAGAAGAATAATCTCCTTTAATTTTAGGATAAGTAAATCTTCATTTACCAATTCAGGGTTTCCGAAATAAAACAACAGGCTTTCAATATATTTGGAAATTAGAATGGTACTTTTCACTTTTGACATTCCACTTCTGATCTCTGTGCTGGGGTTTAATAAAAACTTTGGGAGATCATTTTCATATATTTTTTTTAGAATTGCAGGATGGAAATGGACAGCTATTGTCTGAAATGTGTTTGAAGTACTTGAAGGGAGCATTTTTGTGATATAATTTCCGCATTTCAGCAAAACTGATTCTTTGGTGGGGATTCTTAGTCTTTCAACTTCAGAAATAGCCTCACCAACACCTTCGATCACATAAAAAAAACATGCCTCTTCAGGCATAGGATTCAGTTTTTGAAAAGGAGGTTCGACTATGACTTTCTCAAAAATCATTTTACCATAGAGCTCATACATTTTATGTTCTAAAATCATTTTACAGTCATTATTTGTAGTAAAACGTAAACCAATTCAACTGGATAAATAATTTTATTCATGCGAATTAAACTTATTACAACCTATACATATAAAATACTATCCTGCATGGATGGGCATTTAACCGTTCCATAGGAGCAATACACGCAGCAATCACCCTGTTTTGGTCGCAACACTACATTACAGTTTTCACATTTGTAGAAAAACTGACAGGTATCCGTAGGCATTTCTTCGGATTTTTTATGTCCGCAGTTTGGGCAGGTGATGGTGGAGAGTTTTTCGATTTTCATAAGGATACTTTTAATTTCATTTAAAATTCACCAATGAAAACCATTGGTTTTTGTCAGAGTAAATATTCTCGATTTTCAGACCGGTTGCTGTCGCAAAATTTTGAATATCAGCATCTGTGAATTTATGTGAGTTTTCGGTATGAATCGTTTCGCCCTTTTTAAGGAAAACTCTTTCGGGGAAATCCGCACTTCTGATAACCACATCCGTTGTTGACATTAGGTGCATCTCGATACGGGCTTTCTCTGCATTATAGAATGCAATATGCTTAAAATCGTTGGGGTTGAAATTGGTTTGTGCGTATTCATTTATTACATTGAGTATGTTTTTATTGAATAAGGCTGTAACACCCTGTTTATCGTTATAGGCAGCTTCAACAATATCAATATCTTTTACCATATCGAGACCAAGAAGAAACCGGTCGCCGGGTCTCATAAGTGTTTTTATATCCAATAGAAAAGCGGTGGCTTGTCGCCGTGTAAGATTCCCCAGGGTACTCCCAAAGAAGCAGATTAATCGGTTGCCTTCACCCGGGAGCGTTGTCAAATGTTTCATAAAATCGGCAAGAAGTCCATGTATTTTTAAGCCCGGATATTTGACTGCAAGAAAACCGGCTGATTTCATTATGGCTGCCTCGCTAATATCAACCGGAATATACCTGATATGATTCAATTTACTTTTTGAAACAGTATCTAAAAGAATGGATATTTTTGAGCAATCACCACTTCCAAGTTCGATGATATTAAGTTGTTCAGAATTGCCGATGATTTCGGAAACAATGCCTTTTAAAATTGATTTTTCGGTTCGGGTGGGATAATATTCCGGCAATTCAGTAATTTTCTCGAAAAGCAATGAGCCATTGTCGTCGTAAAAAAACCTGCTGGAAATGTATTTTTGTTTTGCTGTAAGCCCTTTATAAATATCTGCTATTATTTCATGTTTGCTTTCTCCGGTAAGAAAATTACCAATGACAAACTGTTTTTTTTTAATGGTCGGAACTTCTAAAAAATCCATAGCTTTAGTTTTAAATAAATATTATCGCATCGCGCTTAAATGCTCTGGTACCCCCGTTTCAAAAGGGTTTTCAGGGTCGGCGCTCCATTCGAACCAGCCGCCATCGTAAACCGATACTTTAGGCCAACCCATGAGCCAGGCATTAAACCAGGCTTCGCTGCCACGCCATCCGGTGCCACAATAAAAGGCCAGGTGTTTGTCGGGGCTTATGCCATTTGATCTCCATATTTTTTCTATCTCATGATATTCGCGGGTGGTGTGGTCGAAATTTCGATAGTTCTCCATGTGGTAGGCATCGCTGCCACAATCGGCAAAAATGGCTCCAGGAATGCGGCCTTTGGGTTCGATATAATTGTAACCGCTAACTTGGCCAATGTATTCGGGCCAGCTGCGTACGCAAACCAGTTCGGACTTAGGAGAAGCCAACATTTCTTTTGCTTCCGGAGTGTCCACTACCAGTTCGGGGTGGGCTGGGATAGCTGTACCAAATTCTGCAACCGGTTTTTTTTGTTCATCTGTGTATGAAACCTCAAAACCCTCATCTATCCATGATTGAAATCCCCCGTTTAAAACCCTTACATCTTTAACCCCGGCATACATCATGATAAAAGCACAACGAATAGCTCCAATATCGCCTGCGGCACTGCCCGGAAATTCATCGGCATTGTCAGGGAACATAAATTTGCCATACATAATTACCGTTGTATCGGAGGTTATTCCATGCTCTTCGAAGGCTTTTTTCAGTTCTTCGGGAGTGCGCCTGTTCCATGTTTCGGGGGCTTCCAATGCGAGGGTATCCATATCAATGGCACCCGGAATGTGACCGGTTAAATAGGCATCGCGGTAACGGTAATGCGAGTGGACCACCATAAATTTATGGTTGTAGTAATGGCCCGGTTTTTCACCCGAAATGAGTTGTTTGACCCAGTTTGCCGAAACAAGATTTTTAAATCGTTCCAGGTTTTGCATGGATAAGTTGGGGTTGCTGGCCCATTCGTCCACAAAATGATAATAGACCGATACCTTTTGATATCCTGATTTTATAAAACGTTCCGCTACTTTTTGAATTTCTTCTGAATCATATCCATATATCACAATTTCATTTTCAGGCAACAAGTTTTTAAATCGGACTATCTCAATCCAGTCCATATAATTTGTCCATTTAAATGGCAAACTTATAGCCCCTTTTATATGGCCACCACGTGATTCGTTTTGAATAGGCCACCCATTATAGACATCTACAGGGCGAATGTCTATTATTTTCACTATCTGGGAATCATTTTTTTTTAAAAGAGATGTTGTGGTAATTTCCTGAAATTTATGTGACATATTCTTTAAGCTTTAGATTAACAAATTTTACTCTTTTACAACTTGTACGCCCTTCCAAAAAGCTACACGGTTTTCAATACCTTTTGCAAGTTCTTTGGGTTGCGGATAATACCAAACGGCATCTTTATTTTGCTTACCGTCAACCTCTAAATCGTAATAAAAAGCAGTTCCTTTCCAATGACAGACAGTATGAGTTTCGCTGCTTTTTAAAAATTCTTTTTTTACCGACTCAAAAGGAAAGTAACTGTTTCCCTCTATGTTAATAATGTCGTTGCTTTCAGCAATAACCTGGTTGTTCCAAATTGCTTTCATATTTATAATTTTAGGGTTAACCGAATATTCCGGTAATTGTTTATAATTCAACACTAATTGGGAAGGTTTTTAAGAATGTCATCAACTGTTGACCGGTTCTTGTAATCCGGGTCGAACTGCCGCCAAACAATGGTTCCATTTTTATCAATGATGTAAGTTGCCGGAATGGGCAAACGTTGTGAATCATCGGAATGGGTGTCTTTCAGATTTCCGCTTAAAACCGTGTTGTAAACAAAAAGTTGTTTCGAATCGGGAGTAAAGGTTACATCGTAGGCATCGGCAATTTTATATCCTTCATCATAAAGTAGCCTGAACTTTGCTCCGGTTTTATCAGTCATTTTGTCCAAATATTCGGGTTTTTCGGGAGATATGGCCACTACGGTTGCCCCTTTATCTGTTATCAGCGACAGACTGTCTTGAATTTGTGCCAGGTGTTTGTTGCAAAACGGGCACCAGAACCCACGGTAAAAGATAACAACCACGGAGCCGCTTTTAATAGCTTCGTTCAGATCGAACACTGCGTTATCGGCATCAATAGCCTTAAATACAGGGGCTTTAGTGCCTGTTGCTAATCCTTTGGCATCTTCTACACCGCGTGTGGCTTGTGAATAGCCCAAAGAAGTAAAAATTATCATTGAAATGAATAAAATAATTGTCTTCATAATTAAAATTTTAAGTATTGTGAAAAACCAATCAGAATTAAGATAATCCCTATCAGCCTGCTAATCTGTATCGAAAAGAACTGGAACTTTTCTAAAACTATTTTGCTGAGTTTTGCATAAACCCACAAAACCAACATTTTACCAAAACAAACTGAAAGTACAACAATGAAAATGGTAAACAGACCCATCTTCGTGTATTGGTTGTGATTGATGAGTGTTGCCGCAAAAATCCAATACAACAACACCTGTAAACTGATAAGATTAAGAAATGCACCCCTGACAAATTCGTTCCGGTTTCTATCCTGGTCTGCTTCAAAATGGTTTTTTTTCAATAAAAAATATATTCCGGTAAACACTGGGACGGCCACAAATAACCATTGCACCCAACCCATATTTTTAATCGCCGTTGAAATAATACTTCCAGCCATCAACGCAACAAGTACAAACAGAATCTCAACAAGCGAAGCTCCCCCTGCAATTTTCATGGCAGTAGGCAAGCCTTTCCGGTACGAAACTTCCAAAACCGTAAGATTGACCAGTCCCAGTGGCATGGCACCAATGATGGAGGCCAGAAGCGATACAGATATAAGAGTTATCAATTCCATTTTACGGATAGATTATTTCTGCAAATTCATTCCTGTTTGGGATTCTTTACCGATTAGTTTAACAAAGGGAACAGAAGGCCCCAAAAGCTCCCTCCATCTATCTGCACAAAAATCCGGGTAACTTCTATTTCCTTGTTGTTTGATTTTGTAAATACTTTGTACCTGTTTTCACCCGATTGCCTGAATTCGAAACTATGCTTTGTATAAGAAACAAACCTAAACTGAATGGAATTAGGCTTATTTTCAGTGTTACCTAGCAATTCAACGTCGTAGGCATAGCGGTTTTGCACCCAGGTTAACGGCTCTGTACGGTTGCCATCTGTTTTCTTTACCCAAAAGGCACGAACAGGAGAATCATTATTTAACGAACCATCGGATTTAAAATTAAGGGCGTACCATATCTCATTGGCATCACGGCTCCGGGAAATCTTAAACAGACAGTCTGGTGAATTGCACGGTGATGACACTCCGGGGGTAAATGATGAGCCAATTAGCCACATTGCCAACCATAAAAAAAACCCCGGTATGTTAACTGTTTTCCGCATGGTACGATTGCTAATTAAAATCTATTTTCCTGCAATTTTTTGTCCCACTTCCAGCAATTCATCAGCGTTATGGTATCCCATTGTTTTGGCAACAAGGTTTCCGTTTGCATCTACAAAAAGCAATGTAGGGTAACCGGTAACTTCAAATTTTGAGGCCAGGTTTACACCTTCTCCTTTCTCAGCATCGATGGCATAATTGATGAATTTTTCGTTGAAAAAAGCACCTACATTTCCATCGGGAAAGGTTTTTGACTTGAGCAATTTGCATGGTCCGCACCAACTGGCATAAATATCCAGGAAAATAAGTTTGTTTTCCCTTTTAGCCAGTTGCAGAACTTCGCTCCAGCTTCCTTCCTGAAAATGAATACCGGCACCGGTATTTGAATTTTCCGCAGGAGTTGGCTTCATAGCTGTTGTCAGGAGAAGCACAACAACCGATAGTATATAAATTAACTTCTTCATGGCATATTATTTATTCAGGTTGGTATTCGGCATGAACAGTAACTTCTACTGTTTTTGCAATATTGGTCGATGGCTTTCCATCAACAAAAGTTATCCCATAATCGGCAAGGGTTACATTAAATTTACTTTGTACTTCTACTGTACTTCCTTTTACTGTAATAGTCCCCTTTTCTTTAATTGCTTTTGTCACCCCTTTTATGGTCAACTCACCTTCAACATTGACCTGATAGGTGTCATCTTTTGAAAAATTGATTTCTGACAAGTTGGTAATGCTAGCTTTGAGCTTTGTTTTGGGGTGGTTTTTTGTATCCAAAAACTTATTGCTGTTGAAATGTTTCTGCATCAAGGCTTTTTCAAACTCAAATCCCTGCATAGGCACCGAAAAGACCACTTCGCCTGTCGATTTGGTAATGGTACTCACAGCAACCATATTATTAGCTTCAATATTTTCGGCCGGGGTGGAGGAGAAGAATTTGATATGCGATTTGGAGCTTACCCATTTATCGGTACTTTGTGCATATCCGGCAGCCGAAATAACTAAGGCCGCCACTAGTGTAATTAAAACTGACTTTTTCATTTGTCTCAAATTTTAAATGTTCATCGATGAATTACTTTTTTACGATATCGCTTTCTTCGAGAATCACATTTTCATAAAGTTCAAGGTCATCATCATACGATGCCCCTGAACGGATGACACCTTTTACTGTAATCGTCTGGTCTGTTGATAAACCTATCGTATTTTGGTTGGTTTCGGGTGTAAATGTTGCACTAACACCGGCTTTATCAGAGTTTTCCTTGAGCAGCACAACTTTATTACCATCGTAATTTTCTGATATTTTTGCGATGGTTCCGGTTATTTCCAGGATTTTCGAGTCGCCATCGGTAGCCAGGTATTTTTGGTTGGCAGCATCCTTGTTTGCCAAGTATTCTGAAACAATTTCGTTACTGGTAAGGCTGAAGTCGGTTTTTCCTGACTGCACATCGCGATGGGGCATGTTAAACAGATAGAGAGCTACACTGCCACCAATAAATAGACCTGCAAGTCCCACGATTGTGATTATTTTGAACCATTTTTTCTTTTTCATTATTTCACAGCGTTTTTAGCAGTTACCATAGCGGTTGCAATTTCTACATCCGATTTTGCTACGCTCACCTGATGAATAAGTTCTTTGGTTTGGGCATTAAAGAAATAAACCATTCCGGTATATTTTAAATCTGCCACGGCGGTATCTAGTCCCAGTTTTTTAATTTCTTCAAGCGAGCTTTTCTTTGTTTCACCGGTTGAAAGGTCGTTACCCACAAAAAGAAAAACGTTATCGGTGTTGTTGGCCATAAAAGCTGCCATTGCTCTTTCGCCGTTTTCTTCGCAAACATGGCACCAACTGGCTTTATTTACAACTGCAATTATTTTGGCCTCGTTTTGTGCCATTACCGATACGGATACTGATAAGATAAGCACCAGGCTTGCTAAAATTGACTTTGATGTTTTCATGATTTCAAATTTTAATGAGTGAACACTTAATTTAAAAGTTTAATACTTGATACCCTTCTGTAAAAAGGTTGAGCAGACTCGGATGGTCTTTATATTCGCTTAAAAGTGTAATTTTTGCTTTTTCAACTTCGGTTTTTACCCCAAAAGCATTGGCACAAAATGTACATACTCCAGTAATATTAGGCTTTAAGCCTAAATAAAGTTTGTGTAGTTTATTATCTTCTTTTTCAAGTTCACCAATCCATTTGGTACCTGCACCTTCAAAAATAATTTTTAAGTCTATTTTATTTTCAATAGCCTCACTAGCTAACATAAAAGCGTTCGATACTTTGCCTAAGGCTTCAACCGTATTAGTGTCTGAAAACACTACAATTGCAATTTTTGTCATACTATTTTGTTTAAAGTGAAACTTATTTTTTGTTTTTTGAAGGAGTAGTCGGAAAATTTTACCAACCTGACACCTTAATTTCGTTTTAACAATTATTTAAGAGATTACGGGTTGCTTAAAACTCTCTCAATAGCTTTCCTGTCAAGTATTCCGTAATGTTCGAATAATTTGTTGCCCGACTTATAAAATGTGAAGTATGGGACATTCCCGACATGTAACTCCTTTACCAGATTTTTACTGGCATCGGCATTTATTTTTACTATTCTGACCTGGTTTTTATATTCAGTTTGCAGGCTGTCAATCAGTGGTATCATTTTACGGCAGGGGGCGCACCACGGGGCATAAAAGTTAATAAATACCGGATCGTCTGAATTAATTAACGCATAAAACTCATCCGGTTCTATCTTATTTTCTTCATCAGGCTTTGCACCGGGTTCAATAACTACAGGCAGGTTGCTCAGGTTCCAATCCATGATGCCTTTTTCGAGATTATAAACCTGATTGTAACCATTCTCGGCCAGAATTTCAGCAGATTTTTTACTACGCCAACCCGTATTGCAATAGAGAAAGACCGGGTGGTCTTTGGGCAACAGAAGTAGTTTTTTCCTGAAATCCAAAACATAATAATTCATCTGCCTGGCATTTTTAATGTGGCCGTTGGCATACTCCGAAGAAGTGCGTACATCGAGTAATGTTATTGTGCCGGAACTTATTTTGTCTTTGAATTGTGACGAAGTTAAATTGGTAACATCCTGTCCCTGGCCAGAGGCGCTGGTCATTATCGCGGCTAATGGCAATAGTATCGAAAATCTGTTCATAACAATTTATTTAAACAGATAGTCGAAAAAAACAATGAGACCTGACAGGTAAGGCTTAAAAGTTATACAAATAGCAACCAACTATATTGCCGATTCACGCGTATAAAAAACGGCATGGGAATAGTTAGGTATCCTATTTTTGTGTATTACACAAATTAAAAAAGTACATTAGTTACAAATGTAACCAATTATGTTTATTTTTATTCCTCGGTAATATATTATATTTAAGGCAACCTCAACTGATTATTCACAATGGAGTACAGTTTCGACAAATCCTTAGGGCATCTTTCTCAAGTAATTTCAAAGAATTTGGGCAGCAATCTCGAAAAAAAACTCATTGAAAACGGAATCTCTTTAACTGCTGAACAGTGGAGCGTTATTTCGCTGGTATATCATAAAAAAGATTTGAACCAAAATGCCATTGCTAATACTTATGGATTTGATAAAGTAAGGGTTTTACGTATTCTAAATGTTCTTGAGGCTGAAAAAATAATTTATAGAACAACGGATGCATTAGATAAACGATCGCGAAAGGTTAATATCTCAGACAAGGGAGTAAGCCTGTACCATAAAATTGTACCCTTAGCACAAGAAACCATTGATAATGCCCTTAAATCCTTAACTCAAGAAGAGGTTTCTCAATACATGCAACTGTCGGGTAGGATTATTCAAAATCTTAGTTCCAAATAGGTTTCATTTATGATAGCCGGAAGCCCATAACCAACACATCATCAATACGGTGATAGTCCTTTGTCCATTCGTTAAGCTCCAATATTAACCGTTCCTTTTGTTTGTTAAAATCGGCTTTATGAATTCGTTCAAGCAACTCCCTAAAGTTTTTAGAACCAAATTTCATTAAATTTTCACCACCCAACTGATCCTGGTAACCATCGGAAAACAGATAAACCACATCGCCGGTTTGGTAAGGGATTTCGTGCAAAGTAAAAGGTCTGTCTTGTTTTATATAAGTTCCAATAGGCATTTTATCGGCTTTAATTATCTGTATGCCAAGCTCGTTAATCAACACGAATGGATTATTTGCACCCGCATACTGTATGGTTTTGGTGTTTGGCTGAATGATACAAAGCGACATATCCATTCCATCGGCTATGTTATCCTGTGAGTTCGATAACGTATTGATAACGTATTCCCTTAGTTTGTTTAAAATTTCATTGGCCACCAAATTTCCGGGTTTCACAATTTCATTCAAGAATGCAACCCCCAACATACTCATAAAAGCACCGGGAACCCCATGCCCTGTACAATCGGCAATGGCAATTACAATGGAATCTTCAACCTGTTTAATCCAATAAAAATCACCACTTACCACATCGCGGGGAAGATATAAAATCATGTTTTGGGGCAACACTTCACCCACATAATTTAAGCTGGGCAAAATGGCTGCCTGAATATTAGAAGCGTACTGGATGCTGCTTTGTATTTTTTCAGCTTGTTCCCGTATTTTCCGCTCCTGTTCAAACCGCTCAGTAATATCGGTGGAATATACCATGCAAATATCTGACTGACTGACCCCCCGGAGCATCATCCGGTAAACCTGGCCGTTTATCCTTTCTTCACGGTTTTGTATCTTATTATTCGATATAAAGTCAGTAATTTCCAAATCGGTCAGAGCCTGAACAATTTCCCGGGCATCAACTCCTTTTTGTAATCCATTAAAAGTTTGTATAGCAGCAGGATTGGCATCAACAACCAAAAATCTGCTATCAAAACGGAAAACAGGCTCTGGATTAAGACGGGCAAACAAGGCCATTGATTCCAATCTTAGTTCAGCAGCATGTTGTGCTGTTATATTTGAACTATACACATGGCATAACCCCAATTCCTGAACTCCTTTCAATACCAACTGCAAAAACTGTGTACCTACTTGTACCTTTATTTGTTCATTTTTGTTGCCCTCTATAATTGACAAAATATTCAACTGTTTTAATTCTGGTATCAAATCCAAGGCATTTGAACCCACCAATGTTTCTTTTTCAAATAAAACTGAGGCTGCCCGGTTGGCTTCTTTTAATTTCAGATCGTCCCCAATACGCATTACCGGGTCGGGGTTGTGTTGGGCAAACAAAGCAAAGCTTTTAAGCTGATCCTTTAATTTCAATTCTTCGGTAACATCTTCTATTACAGCCAGGTAATTTGTTAACACCCCGGCATGATCCATAATGGGAGTAATATTTGCTTTTCCCCAATATAAACTTCCATCTTTCTTTTTATTCTGGAAAAGTCCCTTCCAATTTTCTCCTCTATTGAGCGTATCCCACATTTCTTTATAAAATCCGGCAGGTTGGTGCCCCGATTTCAGAATTCTTGGGTTGGCACCTTCTATCTCTGTAAAACGGTAACCTGAGTGCTCTTCGAATGCCGGATTCACAAAAACAATTTCGCCACCAGTATTGGTTACCATCACGGAATCGGTGGATTGTTCAATGGCATTTTGAAAAAGCTGTCGTTGATTTTTTTCTACAATAAGTGCCGTTATTTTTGATGCGTAAACATGAAAAACCCCTAAATCGGTGAGTGCCCTTAAATCAAGCTGATAAAACTCTTCCCCGATTTTTGTTTGAAAGGTTTTTATGGTATTGGAATCAATAAAAGAACTGAAATTAAATTGACTGAGTTCAGGTATTACTTTTTCAATAAAAGTACCCTCTTTTGGAATATTAAAAAGCATCTGGGCTGTTGGATTTGCCTTTTGAATATGACCATACCTGTCAACCCGGATTACTGGAGCCGGATTAAATTCAGCAAACAAGGCATTCGATTTAACCTTATCTTCTTCTAGAAAAGTTTCCGAAGGTAAAAGTTCAATTAATTTCCATCGGGTTTTTGTGGTGCATTTGGGACAATAGGGAACCAAATCCCCTTTTTGTACTGAAACGGTTGAATCGTTACAATGATGACAAGTGATATTCGCATCAAAATTGGCTACCTCGCCACTCACAAAATTAAATTTCGATAGCACCGATGAATACGTTGAGACCAAATAGGGCACCAGAAATGTCAGAAAAAACTGAATGAAATGAAACTGTTTAAAGCCGGAAAAAATACTTTCCCATTGGTTTATCAGGTTTAAGATAACACCTACAATTAAAGCCACTTTTATTGCCCTTTTATAAACCATTGAATTGAAAGCTTCAGTGATATATTGTGTTTTATTCATAATGAATTTTTAAAGAATTTGGAATTGAAAGGCATTTATAAAGTAATTTTAATGTAAGGCTAAACATGGGACAACGAACGATAGCAATATCCACAACAAATTAATTTGCCAGCTTTTTGATGAAAATGAAAATAGCAAGATGCAAAAGATGGAACCAAATAAACCATCAACTTTTAAAGCTTGTTCAAAAGAGGCCTGCTCTGTGGTAAGGGTTGAGAAAAGTCCTATTCGCAGCAATAATTGCATACTATCAATTTAATAAGTTTGTTTTTCCAGTTTATCGTGGATTATTTTTTTTAGGCTTTCTAAATCAATGAGCTCTTTTTTATCATCAGTTAGTGTTTTTTTAATAGTTTCTTCAAGAAAAATAGATTGTTTCTCGTAGGTTTTGCAGGCATCACACATGAGTTTATGAACCTTGAGTTGCAGGAGCTCATGCCACGCGAGTGAATAGTGTAATTTCCTTTCAATAAGTTCTGTAGCTTTTAAGCAAGAAAGAAATAATAGGTGCATTATTTTTTTCATCTTCTAGTTTTTGAACCAATTTTTATCAACGCAATCTCTCAACTGTAGTTTAGCCCTGTGAATGATTTGCCAGTAATTAGTAGTTGCTATATCCAATTCCTGACAAATTTCATCGCCATTTTTACCTGATAGGTACTTTAGTTTTACGCAGGTACTCCATTTTTCGGGCAGGACGTCTAAACACTTTTTTAAAATCAACTGGAATTCAATATCATCTAATAAATTCCCATTTTCTTCATCCCATGATTCCGGACGTTTCTCCTGTTTCCATCCTCCGTATTGATCAAAAAAGTTCGAAAAGGATTCATTTTCAAAATTGACCGTCTTTTGAACTTTAGTACGATAAACATCAATAATCTTATGATTAAGAATGGCAAAAAGCCAGGTTTTTGGGGAGCTATCACCCTGAAAAGCAACCATTTTTTCCGATGCGGCCAAAAAGGTATCCTGTACTAAATCTTTAGCAAGTTCAATATCCGACACCTTGTGCTGTGCCCATGAATAAAGCTCGCTGGTATAGGCATTGACCCATTCGGTGAGGATTTTTGGATTAAATTCATTCATTGTATCCAATTTAAGGATGAATACTGTTAGTTGTATTTAGTTTCAAATGTAACTATTTTTTTAAAAAAATAATTCAAAAGTGATAAAACTCCCGTACTGGTATATTTCAAATTACCCAGATTCCGCAGGTGAACTATATAATAGCAAGAAGATCGTTGTTTAACCTAGGCATGGATGTAACAAAATTACCGCACTGCAGCTTGTGGATTTAAGCACCAGCCAAAATGGAAATACCTGAAAATCCATGCGGTTTTCAGGTATTTCCATTGTCCGCGGCGGCGGATTGTCGGGGTAGGGCGATTCGAACGCCCGACCTCCACGTCCCGAACGTGGCACGCTACCAACTGCGCTATACCCCGAAATAGATGGCAAATATAAAATTAATATTGGTGCAACTTAAACTGGACTAAAAAATTTTCTAGGGATTAAAGTCTTTTTAGAACCGGGGATCCGGCGACAGAAATTGAAATAAATCCTTTCACTCAGCCAAACCATCGTTTCCTGTATCCAAAACAAACTTCCATCCTTTGGGGGTTTTACGCCAAATGGTGACATAGGTACCATAAGCCACCGAATCGGTTAATTTTAAGGTATAAGTTCCATAGGTATAACCCAAATCACCTGAACGTGCTATGGCTCCATATAAAGGTTCCCAAATTAATGAAAAAGAGGTATCGGGCCGGCTATACAGTTTTGAAAGCTGCCCAATGCCCACAACAGGCATGGAATGATCGCGAAGTATCACGGCAGAATCATGTGCAAATTCAATAAATGCCTTATTCATCCCATGTGCTTTTGAGAACTTCGAGAACATCCGGTCCTCATCTATAAGTTCTTGCGGGTTGTTGTTAATGCAACTAAAACCGGATATAATCAGCAAAACAGTTGCTAGTAATTGTTTCATCGGATTGTTGTTTAAGTTTTTAAATAACTGGGTTAAGTTACAAAAAAATTGATTTATTGAAGTATTAATAAAATTCGAAAGACTATATATCATAAATCGTTCTTTTTTTATTATTTTTAAAAGGTGGTTATAACTAACCATTAACAACATATATTAAATCAATTAGAGAACATGTGCCAAAGAGTTGCGATCTTAAACCATTTATTTAGATGGTTTGTTTTGTACAATCTTTTAATATATATTCACTATAATACCCATGACATTTATTTTACATAATTTAATATAGTTGAAATGACAGAAAAAAATACATTTGACGATTTGGTGTCAATAATTGAAAGCGAGTCGGATGATTTTTATAAATTTCTTTTCAGCCAGATCAACATCGGGATTGGAATATTCTCTACGGACGGGAGAATTATTAAAGCCAACGAACGGCTTTGTGAAACAGTGGGTTATTCCATCGATCAAATAAAAGGGTTGGATATCCGCACCCTTATCAAACCCGATTACATGCCCCGGGTATTAAAGCATATTCAGTTAAAATCAGAAGAACCCTATCAAATAATTGCCATCGATAAGAATGGCAACGAAATGTGGATGGAAATATTCGGAAAATCTATTCAAGTAAAAGGGCAGGAAATTAGGGTTACCGCTATGCGTAACATTACACAACAAAAAAAAGTTGAAATTGATCGCGATGTAATCAACCAGCAATACAAATTATTGTTCGAAAACATGAATGAGGCTTTTGCCCTTCATAAAATCATAACCGATGAACACAACCACCCCATTGATTATCTCTATCTGGATGTAAACTCTACCTATGAAAAACTATTTGGCTTCAAAAAAGAGGAACTTATTCATAAAACCGTACTCCAATTGATGCCCGAAACCGAAACTTATTGGATTGAGACGTTTGGGGAAACGGCACTTACAGGTGTTCCAAAAAGTTACACCAATTATTATAAAACTCTTGACAAGTATTTTGATGCCAAAGTTTATTCTCCCCAGCTAGGGTATTTTGCCTCGGTTTTTACCGATGTAACCGAAAAACGGCGGTCTAATTACGATCAGGAGATGAACAACAAGGTACTTCAAATTCAGGTAGAACTGTCTGAGAAAAAGGTAGCTACGTTGCAGGAATTATTATTGTATTGCACCAGTGAAGTCAGCTCCTTTATGCAAACTCATTTTGGTTTTAGCCTGTATATAGACTCATTAAGTGAAATTGAAATCCTCTCCTTCCACCCATCAAATAGGGTAATAGACCTAACAACTCAACAAATCAGTTACTTTAAACACCTTTTGTCCTCTAAACAAAAAAGTTATGAAGCCATCACTATCAACGATGATGATGCCGCGACGATTTTCAACGACGACATAGACCTGGTTTCAAGGCAAAAAGAAACCTTAATCTGCTTTCCCATTTTAGGAGAATCAGGCAATAAACTGCTTTATGCGTTTAAAATTGCCAAAGACCCGGGTGAAAAAATCCCCTATGAGCATTTAATCCGGTTACTTGAAAGCATTTGGCATTTGATTGAGAAACAGAAGTATCACGACCAAATTGTAAAAGAAAAGGAAAAGGCTGAAATTACCGAAAGTCGGTTTTTTGAAATCCAAAAAGCTGGAAAAATAGGTTGGTACGAAGCCATGCTAAAAGAAAATCTGTTCATGGGTTCCTATGAAACCTATAATATATTCTTCGATGAATATTATGATTATCCGGTAACCCCCGCCCATCTTCTCAGTGCCTTACATCCTGACGATCGGGAGCATTTTTTTAACACGGTTCAACAAAATGTAGCTGCCAAAAAAACTGATTTCGATTGGGAATACCGGATTCTTTCCCCAACTAAAGGGGTCAAACACGTGTACTCAAAGGCCTTTTTAAAATTCGATAAAGAGGGGAACCTTATCCGCAGGTACGGAATTGTCCAGGATATAACCGAGAAAAAGAAAATTGAACTTGAACTGAAACGTCATAACGACCGGTTGGAAAGCCTTTTCAGAATTGCCCAGCTAAATGCAACCAACACCCCCGAAATGTTCGATCAGGTGCTTAACGAAGCGTTGTTCTTAACATCAAGCCAGATGGGGTTTATTTTTAAGTACCATGTCCCAACAATGCAATTTACTATTGATGCCAATTCGAAAGACCACATTTCGGACCAACAACGGGAACTATTCAGAAGTATCGATATTGAAGTAAAAAAAACATTTGTAAAAGACCTCATAAAAAGCCAAAAAGCCCAAATCTTCAACAATTTTCCAGACAATTTAATCTTTCTGGGTGTCCACTTAAAGGAGCTGATCCCCTGGAAGAACTTTATGTTGATCCCTGTGATTATAGACAACACTACCTTATTGGGGATTGCATTGACTAATCATACGACACAATATACCGAAACTGATGTAAAACAGATTACGCTTTTAATGGATAGTGCATTGAAAATTATTGAACGCCAAAAATATCAGGAGGAATTGATAAAAGCTAAGGAAAAAGCAGAAGAAAGCGACAAGCTTAAATCGGCCTTTTTAGCCAATATGAGCCATGAGATTCGGACCCCGATGAACGGTATCATTGGTTTTTCAGAATTGTTTATACAGGACGATATATCGCCTGAAAAAAGGAGAAGCTATGCGAATATAGTGATAGAAAGCGGAAAACAGCTACTGACCATTGTGGACGATATTTTGGATATTTCAAAGATTGAGGTTGGCCAAATCACCCTTTATAACCAACCTGTTACAGTAAACGACATTATTACTGAGCTTTTTTCGTTTTACAGCCCCAAAGCCAAGGACCAAAACCTCTCCCTTTTTCCTTACAAAGATTTGTCGGATGTTCAATCAGTTATTTTAACCGACAAACAACGATTGGTTCAGGTTCTGAATAACCTGTTGAGCAACGCTTTTAAGTTTACCAACAAAGGGCACATTAGTTTTGGATACGCTGCCAAAGGTGACTATTTAGAATTCTTTGTTCAAGACACCGGAGCCGGGATTCCGGAACACATGCACCAACTCATTTTTGAACGCTTCCGCCAGGTAGAAAATCATACCATCCAAAGATTCCGGGGTACAGGATTGGGACTTTCCATTTCGCAAAAACTGGTGGAATTGCTGGGGGGTAAGATTTATCTGGAGTCGGAGGAAAATGTGGGAACCAAATTTTATTTTACAATCCCCTATACAGGAACCATTAAACAGGAGCACCCCGGAAACGCAGAAAAAGAACTGACTACCAACCCTATTACCGCTAATAAAACCATCCTCTTAGCTGAAGACGAAGAGATCAATTTTTTGTTTTTATTTGAATTATTATCAAAACAGGAAATAAAAATCTTACACGCCCAAAACGGGTTGGAAGCTGTTGAGCTTTGCAAGACACATCTTGAAATTGATTTGGTGCTCATGGATGTGAAAATGCCCGAAATGGATGGCCTCCAGGCAACCCGTGAGATACGGTTGACACGGCCCGATTTACCGGTCATCATTCAATCGGCCTATGCCATGGACAGCGATCGGGAAGCCGCGTTTCTTGCCGGAGCTACCGGGTTTGTTTCAAAACCAATCAATAAAAATATTCTGTGCGAACAGATTCAGAAACTCCTTAACACCGAATCCCACGGTTGAAACATCCATGCACTACCTTACACAAAAGGGCATGAATATAACATGGATGTCCACGAGGCCAACTGAGGACGAAGGACAACCTCAGCAAAGCTAATTAATTAACTAAATATATTCTCGTGAAATATTTTAACTACTGCCAAAATGGGTAATTTATCCGGCAGATAGTATCTTTGGAAAAAAATAAGAAAAATGAACTTTGATTACTACTCATACCTGATCATTCCTTTACTCATTTTTATCGCGCGCATTTGCGATGTAAGTATGGGAACCGTCCGTATTATTTTAGTTGCCAAAGGATTAAAAAAGATTGCTCCCATCATCGGTTTTTTCGAAGTACTTATTTGGATATTGGCTATCAGCAAAATTATTCAAAACCTTGATAACTGGATTTGTTACATTGCTTACGCGGGAGGATTTGCCACTGGTAATTATATTGGCATGAAGATAGAAGAAAAACTGGCTTTAGGTCATGAATTGGTGCGGGTAATAACCAAACGCGAGGCCTTTGATCTTGTCCATGCATTGAAAAATGAAGGATACGGAGTTACATTTATACCAGCCGAGGGAACTCAAGGGTTAGTTGGTGTGGTTTATATTATTGTAACCCGCAAGAAAATCCCATCGGTTATTGAAATAATTCAAACCCACAACCCAAATGCTTTATATACTATCGAAAATATCCGATATGTGAACCGGGATACCTTTTTCGGGTCAAACAAAGAAAGGCATTGGTGGAATTTTGTCCGAAAATAGACCAGGTAAAAAGGTGATGGTGCGAATAACGATGGTACTAAACGTAGTTGCGTGTTTAATTTCTTTTTGTTCGTTTAAATTCATTCTAAAACCGAACCTCCCAAAACCCTTGAAGCAATTACGTTTTAGCGCGGGTTAGTGGTCGTAATTCCTATAAAAAGGTCAATCCAACTTTTCTATTTAATCCTTTTTCAAAAATCCTTATCAAAGTCGAGAGTTGAATGTTGCCTTTTGCATTTTCAATCTTTGAAATATAACTTTTTTTTGTCCCAGCTTTTACCGCAAGTTGTTCTTGAGTCAAATTAGCGTCATGCCGTGCTTCCTTAAGCATTTCACTTACAATAAACATTTGAGCTCGTTCTTCATATTCATTTCGAGTGTCTGTTCCAATTTTACCATGCTCCCTTTCAATCAATTCGTCAAAATTGGTAACCCTGCTATAATCTTTCATTTCTTTATATTTTTTAGTTCAAAATATTCGTTTTTCAGTCGCATTGCTTTTTCAATTTCATTCTTTGGTGTCTTCTGGGTTTTCTTTTGAAATCCATTAAAAAGTACAACAAGTCGGTCTTGGTCAAAGCAACAAAATATTCGATAGATATTAGATTCAAATTCAATCTTTACTTCAAAAAGTCCGTCATATCCTGTCATTGGAGCTAAGAACTTTATTGGAACCCTATCAACCTGTTTGATTAATTCAAACACATATTGAACTTTAGATTTTGTACTTAAATCTAAGGTTTTATAGAAATCCATGAAGTAATCACCATGAAATATGATCTGCCTGTTCATATTGCAAAGTTATCTTTTATGATAACAACCACAAACTATTTTTACTTTTTTTGGAATGCAGATGCCACTAATTTTTATGCCCACTAACAACCAAAAAACCTATAAAGGTAAATTTGAATACTTTACCGACAGCACAAATTTACATTGTTCATCCATAGAACTGAACACTTTGTACACCATTTTAAAAATGAGCGTTTGATCACCCCGCACCGTGGTGGACAGAAGCCCAATTTTATATTCCAGGTTAAAACCACGGATAATTTCAATGGCCTTATTAATCTCTGACTTATAATCGCCGGTCTGTACTGGGAAAAAAGACATTTCGGCTGTTACTTGCTTTTCCATACGTCTGTTTTTAATAAAAGTCCTTTGGGGGTATTAACAAATCAAATATTGAGTTATAAAATTAGTTTTTTTGCTATAATATGGATCTTGCTCAATTGACAAATTACCTTGATCCGCAAGTGAAATTTCAAAATCCAAGCCATACTGATCCGGTTGTTTTGTGTTTACACCAAATTTAAAATCAAAAAAAATACTATTTTTAATACATTGTTTCAATAGTTCTAACAAATCCACAATTATAATGGACAGAGCCTCTTTCGATACATGCCGATTATACTATTTCTCAGGTACCGGAAATGCCAAACACGTATCGGAATGGATGAAATCTGAGGCCGATTCCTTGGGGATACCAACTACGTTAACCGCTATTTCAGAACTTACTGACCGTAGGAAACCAGAAATGACCTCAAGGGCGTTGGTCGGTTTTATAGCTCCTACACATGGTTTTAATTTTCCGCCCATCATGTTTCATTTTATTTTGCGGTTTCCACGTGCAAAAAACAATAGTGCTTTCATCATGAATACACGTGCCGGTATGAAAGCTGGCAAAATATTCTTGCCCGGACTTAGTGGATTGGCACAACTATTTACTGCTTTAGTGCTACTATTCAAAGGATACCGGATTGTTGGGATGCGTCCGGTGGATTTGCCCTCGAACTGGATTTCGTTGCATCCCGGATTAAAACAAAATGTAATAGAAAGTTTATTTAAAAAAAGAAACGCCGAAGTGCACCAATTTGCTCAAACTATTTTTTCAGGGAAAAAAGATTACAAAGCACTTTATGATATCGTTCAGGATTTAATTATCTCACCTATTGCCATAGGTTACTATTTAATCGGTCGGTTTATCATTGCAAAATCGTTTGTGGCCAGTTCCGATTGCAACCGATGTGGGTTATGCATCAAACAATGTCCGGTACAGGCAATAAAATGGGTCGCGGACCGTCCATTCTGGACTTTCAATTGCGAAAGTTGTATGCACTGCATGAATGGTTGCCAAAAGAAAGCTATTGAAACGGCTCATGGTTACATTGCCCTTGTTATCTTTATCATCAACAGTTTCATTTTTGTTTGGCTTTATAGGAATTTATCGTTGGAAGCTTTTTTTGCTCAGCATTTCAACAAATTTGGCATTGAAATACTCACATTTGTAGTGGATGGAACAGTTTATCTGGGCATGTTCTTTATAAGCTACCGGGTTCTTCATTTTTTTATGCGTTACAGGTGGTTCAATAAGTTGGTGGTATATACATCATTTACACATTACAAGTTCTGGCGGAGGTATGTCTATGGCCTGCATGCTCATAAATAATGCACTCCAATAAAAGGTTCATCATTGATTTAGGAACCCGATTATCAACGTTTAGTTTCAAAATTTTGAAAACCGCCCTTGAAACATTACTTTAGTAAAAAAATAGGCCCAATGACTGCAATGAACCGGATGCTTAAAATAAAACTTTATTTACTTTTTGCGATTTTCCCAACCGCTTTTGCGCTTATCGGATGGCTCATTGCCTGGTATAACCAACTTGAAAAAATGTATGTACCCTTCCTACTGATTGGTATATTATTAGGTTTGTTTATGAACCTAATCTGCTACTCGCGGAAGGTATTTACCATAGCCCTTTTTTACACCCCTCTCCCACTGGCATTGTTCATGCTTAGTTGGTGGATTGCCGATGTTTTTACCTCGGCAACTGTTTCCCTGGTAGTTGGGTTTGTTGGGCTGGGTATTGGTTTTTGGCTAAATAAGGAGTTGGTGCTGCCTTTTCAGTTTTACAAAATTAAAAAACGGATTTTGGCCGTGGTTTACTTCTTTTTTTCCATTGCCTGTGCCGGTTTTTTCCTAGGAATTCCTGTTTTTAACATCTTTTTGGGTTTATTGGCTGGCAACTATTTATCCATCCGGGTAATGTCGAATTATGGAAGAATCAATTATGTGGCCAAAAGTTTGCGGCAAGGTTCCCTTTTTACAGCATTTACCATTTTAGTTATTACAACCATTTCGAGTATAGGTGCTATTAGCGACAGCCAAAATACCATCAAACTCATCGGCATGGTTTCGGGAATCATGCTTTCAGAACAGCAATTCTTGATTTTGATAGTTGCCGGAGGAATTTTACTCACAATTACCCAATATTTTATTACTTTATTTACGGCTAAAACCATGCTTCAGCTTTGGATGTGGAACAAGCAGCAACTTACCTCATAAATTCCATCAAAAAACCGGACAAGGCAGGCTTGTATATTTCTTTTTAGGATGCAGTATTTATTGATCGGTAGATTTCTCGACACAAGCAAAAATCCAGAATCCAGTCCGATATGATCAAACCTATCAGGACAAATAACCTGAACAGCCAACTTACTGATTTGACCCAAATATAAAATTTCACTTTTTATTTATCACTAAAAAGCTCAGAATATTTATACTTTTGAACTTTTAAAGGGAAAAGAACGTATGTCGAAAGAAAAAGAAATTATCCTGTTGAACATTTCAGGGGAAGACAAGCCGGGGCTTACCACGCAACTGACAGCTATTCTGGCGCAAAACCAAGTGAACATCCTCGATATTGGGCAAGCTGTGATTCATGAAGATCTGGGGTTGGGTATTTTGTTCGAGGTTCCGGCAAAATCGGAAACACATCCCATATTGAAAGACCTATTATTTAAAGCGTACGAACTTGGTGTGAATGTAAAATTTACCCCAATCAAAGAAAGTAAATACACCGAATGGGTCAACCACCAGGGAAAAGACCGGTACATTGTCACCCTGTTGGCCCGAAAGCTCACTGCCGAGCATCTTTCAAAGGTTACGGCAGTTATAGCAGAACAAGGTCTCAATATTGATTTTATCAGCCGCCTGTCGGGAAGGATCCCCTTACACGAGATCAATACCAATACCCGCGCGGTGGTTGAATTCTCGGTCAGGGGAACGCCCAAAGACCACGATAAAATGAAAAAAGATTTTATCACTTTGGCCGGCGAAATCGGGATTGACATTGCTTTTCAGGAGGATAACATATACCGCAGGAGCCGAAGGTTGATTTGCTTTGATATGGATTCTACATTGATACAGACCGAAGTCATTGATGAGTTAGCTATCCGTGCCGGAGTGGGTGAACAAGTCATTCAAATTACCGAAAGCGCCATGCGTGGCGAAATTGATTTTAGCGAAAGTTTTAAAAAACGGGTATCGCTGCTAAAAGGACTCGATGAATCGGTGATGAAAGAAATTGCTGAAAAATTACCTATCACCGAAGGAGCGGAACGGTTATTTGCCACACTGAAACAATATGGTTACAAAACAGCCATCTTATCGGGAGGGTTTACCTATTTTGGGCACCATTTAAAGAACAAACTTGGTGTGGACTATGTATTTGCCAACGAATTGGAAATTAAAGACGGAAAACTGACCGGAAAGCACAAAGGGGATATTGTGGATGGCACCCGGAAAGCTGAGTTGCTAAAACTTTTAGCTTTCAAGGAAGATATTCATCTGGAACAGGTAATTGCTGTTGGCGACGGTTCCAATGATTTACCCATGCTGCAATTGGCCGGGCTGGGTATTGCTTTCCATGCCAAACCCAAGGTGAAAGCTTCGGCCAAACATGCTATCTCCAACATTGGATTAGATGCCATTCTTTACCTGCTGGGGTTCCGCGACCGCGATATTACAGCGAACTAATTCAAAAAAAGCACTGAATAATTCCAGTGCTTTTTTTTATTGAGAAAACTAACCCTATACTATTGTTTGACAATCCGGTAAGAATAGTAATTTTCTTTATATAAAACTTTTACAAAATAAATGCCCGGTTCAAGCTGAGACAAATCTAATGGTTGATTCTCAGAAATAAGCTGCTCCTGTAATACCTGAACACCTGAAACATCAAACAGGGTTGCTACCACCGGATTTGTGGTTTGAATAAAAAGCTGATTGTTTACCGGATTGGGATAAAGCCTGATGGCAATCTGGGTTTCGGTAATGCTGTTATAAACCAAATTAATGGTTATCTGCGACGCTGTATCCATATTAAAAACCCCGGTATGGGTCTCATATTTATCTTTCGAGACCATAAAGGAAACTTCGCCCAGATTATCGAACAGATTCACCGCAGCTTGGCCTAAACTATTGGTAGTAAGTATATTTCCATTCACGGTAACGGTAGCATTTTCCAAAGGCTGACTTCCATCCAGAACTGTAAAATTCACAGCTCTCTTTTGGGGTAATTTTAAAATATCCCCATTAAGTACCTGGTAGGTGTGTGCATCTTGAATAAACGCTACAATACGGTAATTATCAACTTTCTCGAAAGGATCGATCTCGAAAGTGACTGACCTGGTTATCGTGGAATTATCACCAAAAACAAATGCTGTTCCGTTAAAATTGGGGAACATGCCGCTTGCCACAAAGCTTACCTGATCAAATTTTCCATTATACCAATCGTAAGCAATTGAATCGCGGGTTAATACCACATGAAGTTTTAGTGTATCGCCTTTATAGAAACCAACTTTGTTGGCTGTGGCATGAACAGTATATTTTGAGTTACTTACTTTTTCAATTGTAAATGAAAATCCAATTGGTGTCAATCGCTCCAGGGCTTGATTGTACAAATCACGATATTCAATGTACAAAGATTCATCACCACTACCGCCTGGAATAACAAAATCTCCATTAAAAACGGCCATCGGGAATCCTTGATAAATTAAAAAATATTCCATCCAACGGTTCTCTCCGTCTTCAATACTAAAGGGGTCGGGTCCAAAAACAGATGTACCACTATGATAAACAATTGGTGCAACCTTATCTTGCTCAAACTCCAATTCAAACATACCGGAATAAACACCGTAACTGCTTGGGCTCCCAGTAGGATCGGTATGAATAAATGCTTCGGCTACTACTTTGTTTACAGGTATCCGGTAAGTATCGTAAATAATTTCAACAGAATCGGAACGTTCCGATTCTCCATCAGAATAAACTGCCGAAACGGCGTAGGTATAAAATCCTCCCAGTGTCAATGAATCGTGGTATGCATGGGTATTTGAGGTCCCTACCATTTCATTGTTCCGATATACTTTATACCATTCGGGAGCGGTTGCCTTTACAGGTGAATGAAAGCTGAGCGGTTCCTTTAATAAATTTGATTGAAGTGCATTAGACTTACCGACAGTTAAAGCTAACTCCTTATTGAGGGCTACCTTTTGTGGAGCTTTCTGCGATTGGGGCTCCAGATATACTTCTATATTCCAGTTCACATCAATTCCTGAATAATTGAGGCTATAGAATTTCCCATCAGATAACCTTAGCAAATCGCTTTTCCCGGGAATTACTGTTGGCCCGGCATCGCAACCTGCAGGATACCCTCCTTGAGCATTTACATGGTATCCGAAAAAGTATAACCGGTCTGCTTCCAAAACCACGGCACTGTCAAGTTCAACAATATTCCATGAACCAATGGCCAGGTTTGACAGCGTATCTTCATAAATAACACTATCGGCCATATCACCGGTCCATATTTTGAGAACATAAATGGATGCAGCCTCATCGGGTGCAAAGGCAAACTGGGTAATGCCCATCCCAACGAAAGGTTTAATCTGATCGGGTTCATAGACCACAAGTACGTCAAATTCACCCGGAGCATTTAAACCAATACTTGTGGCAAATTCACCCGAATCGTAATGCAGCCAGTAGGGAGTTCCGGGTGCCCACCATGTCAGATAGACATTGGGATTCTCCAATTCGTGCTCAATCACCAGATTTGCAGGAGGATTCAGACCTTTTGAATTTGTCTGACTTTGACCTGTACTGCTAAATCCTACAAGATAACTTGTCAATATCAGCAAAAAAAATTTGTAATACATTGGTTTTTAATTTTTTATTAATACTTAATGATTTTATAGAAGGTTGATTGGTTTTCAACGGTAACTTTGATAAAATACACCCCTGCTTTTAGGTTGGAAATTTCCCAGGAGTTGAATCCGACTTCCAATGCTTTTGCCATCACTGTTTTACCTGCGGCATCCAGAATTGTAGCCTCGGTTGAACAAAGTGAATTTAAGGTAAGCAGGTTGTTGGCCGGATTGGGAAATATCTGTAAGTTATTTTGAGCTATGTTTGTTATGCCTACCGTGTTTTTAGTTGTAAAACTTAAGGTTGCATCAGAAACTTCGATGCCTTCATCAGATTTTACGCCTGACAACTGAATAAAATATTCTGTATTTGGCTTCAAATTAGAAACAGGGGTGATTGTAATGGTTTTTTTTGTATTGGAGATCGATCCGGTGAAAGCCACATCAATTCCCTCCCCATTATTTTCCTTGAATGAAATAACCGGTTGAATATCGGTAATTTCAGTACCATTGGAATGAATGAGCGGCTTGTCTGATTCAATGGTAAGGTTCAATACGGTATCAATATCAACAGAACCATTTGCTATTGAAAAAGAAATTACTGGCGCTGCTGGGGTATAAGGTACTGCCACCATTTCGGATTGCAGCACTTCATAAGCATTTTTATAAAATAGGTATCCAACTACCGAAAGATCGTTCATCTCCTCAACAAAGGTATCGCTCATTTTTGTTTTGAAGGTTAATGTAACCGATTGCCCTGAGGTAAGCTGGCCTATTTCATCTCCGCCCCAATTTGACAGGAATTTCATAAACACGTTTTCAAATTCTTCTTCTCCGTTGGTTCCAACATTTCCAGTGGTTATGTTTTCAACCACGGCTAAACGGAGGTAAGCTTTGGAGGTAAAGTTTTCAGTTGCAGCAATATTAACATTTACAAAAACACTGTCACCTATGGCCATGGGGTTCAGAATCAATGAAACGGGTGTTACCTGTCCTTTATGGGTTAAAAATTCCTCAGGGGTATAATCGCCTGGATAGAAATAGTTCCCATTAATATACATGGAAGGAACTCCGGCGACGCCATAAAAAGTAGCCATGCGCCCTCCATCGACATGGAAATATGAATCGTTGAGATATTGATATTTTATGAGCGAATATTGCCCGGGAAATTGATCCAACGTGGCTTTCAATTTGGGATTTGCCAAAGCACAAGGCCCACACCAATTGGCCGTAAACTCTTCATGCATGGGTTTTTGCCAATAGCCATCGGCCACCAAAATGGTTTTTGTTAAACTATTATTGTTCAGGTTCAAATCTACTGTTCCGTTTACTTTTTCAACACGTAAACTGAAAATGACCTCTCCAGAAGTTGTAAATTGAAGTTTTTCGGGAAACGAAAGTTGTACCTGTTCTCCAAATTCAATGGATAATCCTTCCAACAGCACGGGTTCCTGTTCCCATCCTCCTAAATCATAACCAATCAGTAAAGATTCAATATTCCCGCTTCCAAAGTTTAGTACCGAAAAGGTAACATCGAACGGATTAAAAGCCTGCTGGCTGGAAAAATCAAGCGACTCCAGGGATACATCGGAACTGACACAACCGGTACCCAGCCCATAAACACTAATACTGTCGCCAAAATTGGGATTTTCGCAGGAAGCCACTAAAGCGCCATCGAGGTAAACCTTGTAATCACCCGGAGGCGTGCCATTGCTCATACCGTTGCCGTAAACATCATAAATACGCCAAAAATAACAGGCATCGGCGGGAACTTCCAAGGTATCGCGATAGGTTATGTTTTTCAACAACGTACCATTCTGATGAATCAGGTTCTTGTTGGTATCGAAAACTTTCCAGGAGGTTTCATTGGGATATTTATCGGTGGTTACTTCAATAACCAGTTCGCTTCCAAAGCAAAAGGTACTGAAAAAAGTAAACCAGAAAATAAGGTGTAAATTTTTGTAGTTCATTTGGTATATGTTTTTACTGGTCCGATTGATCCATTATATGGAAATGTGCCAGCGTATTATTTTAATAATCGGGATGCTTTTTTTAGCATCTGTTTTTTAATGAGATTGGCTTTTATGCCGGGTGTGAATTGTAACGATTGAAAAAACTTGTTTCAAACGGGTAATTTTAAGATGTTCTAAAAAATAAAAAACCGCCACAGCAAAAACTGTGGCGGTTAAAGCATTATTTTGTAATAACCAGATTACGATATAACGTACCTTGAGGTACAATGATTTTAATGGTATAAGCACCATTTAGCAGATCGGTAAGTGACACCCGATTGTTTTGATTCACAACTTCGGTGGTTTTAACCAATTTACCAAGGGCATCGTAAAACTCCACCTTGCTGTTCATGGCATTGGTAAAGGTTACTTCAGAACTTGCCGGGTTTGGATAGATGTTCAAATTGGCATCGATGGCATCCAAAATACCCACAACATAATCGTAAGTAAATGAAACAGGTGTTTTAATTGAATTTCCTGAAACATACACAGCTTCCACTTCAGCCTGATAAATGTGCACCCCAGGAACTTTTAAATGTTCAGTTTCAGTAAATGTAAAGGATTGTGAAGTAATGCCGGAAGCTACCAGCGTGTTATCCAAATAAATGTTAAATGATTTGGCACTTTTGGGAGCCACTGCCTGGTTCATTCCTTTAATTACTTTTACATCGGCAACTGAACCAATTTCAGTAGTTACGGTACCGTTTACTTTGTTCTCGATTACAGCCACTTTCTTACTGCTTACCAATACATTCAGGCGTAACCCAAAACAAGTCGGACTTCCATTGTAATTCAAACCGTCCCAGCCTTCACTATCATGGTACATAGCACCAGCGTTTCCACCATCAATATCGGCTGCCAAAACATCAGTTTCTAGCGTTTCATCTTCGAACCAATGTACCATGGCATAAATTGGACCACTATAAGCAAGATTACCCACAGGAATTTGTTGGAAATTATCGCTCGGGACCATCACAAATTTCTCGGTTTGACCAATCAATTCCTGAGCTTCGTTATAGAAATACAAGGCTACTTTACCACCGGTACCACCATTGGCGATGCTAAAAATTTCAGCACTGAAGATTTGTCCACCTTCGTTTACATCAAAAAAGTTTCCAATTTCGGCGGTGTTACCTAAAGTGACTGACAATCCGGTCTCGAAAGAATCATCATCAAGTTTATATTGTTTATCAAAACCCACACCCCAGGTGAGAACTGCCTCGTCGTTAAGTGTATCCACTACCACGTTCAATTTCGATGGAGGAATGATGGTTTCCAGCAATTCCACATTCAAAACGGTATCATTAGAGATGGTTACGTTGCTAATATATTGATCGTATGCTGCCCCATTGGTTACGGTTAATTCATAATTGCCTTTTAACACACCATTGAATATAACTTTACCACCGGCCACATCAGCCATATAGGTATTAATAGCTGTTCCATTATCGTTGGCCAAAACTACTTTGGAACCATCTATGTTTTGTCCATTATTGGCAGTTACATTTATGGTTACATTGACAAACAATCCTTTGTTGACGGAATTGGAAAGGGTAAATTCTGATGCTGCCTTGGTGTACAAAGCCTGAACTTTATAAATGTAGAATCCGGCAGTAAGATCGGTAAATCCGGCATCTGTAAAACTAGTTTCCACGCTTCCACCCGTAACAGGTTCAGTATTCAACTTAGTCCAATCGGTACCGATAGCACTTCCGGCCAAGTCGTTCCTGTAAATATCGTAGCTAACCAGTGCTTTGGTAGCTTTTGAACCGTTTTCCAGAACATTGGCGCGGATACTTAGGGTATGTGGATCGACATTTAGATTGTAAAATTCATTTACATAGTCTGTCAACAAATACCATTTCCCGTTGGCATCAACTAAATAGGCATTGTTATTGTCGGTATAGCTATAAACAATTGCCGATGTCTGCTGATGTATCTTGTTCCAGTGAATCATTACATAAAAATCCTCATTGTAGGTAAAATCGGGGACATCAACCTGCATCCAGTCCACATTTTCATTAGGCATGGTGAAAGCCACGGGTTTCATAATCTCCTGTTGATTCTTATCATAAAAACGGAAATACAGTTCACCTGAATTGGCGCCACTCCAGGCCCAGTTCGAAAATTCGATTGAAGTTACTGTTCCTGGATTCGAAACCTTGAACAGGTTACCCATCTGTACATTTTCATCAACATCGTTGTACCAGTAATTATCAAATGTACCGCCAAGCGTAGGATCGAACAATACTTCGGTTCCGCTGTAAGGAGCCTGCCAGGTGACATTCACCTGATTTGTTTCCGAAATTGTAGCTATCACATTAAAGACAGGAGCTTCTACTTCGTCCAAAGTAATGGTGTCCATATCGTATCCTTCATAAGGAACAATGATTTCAGTACTTTGAGCCACATATTTTGGATGCTCAAAAGTTACCGTGTAGGTTTTGTCGCCATACACACCGTCAATCACAAAATTGCCATCTATATCTGTGACCGTGTAACCTTCAACATATCCGGTTAAGAAAACTTCAACACCTGCAACAGGTCTCAATGAATCGTTAGCAATAACAGTACCTGTGACTGCAACAGTAGCCAGGGGTTCCATTTTGAAATTAACCACGGTTTCGTTGGCTGAAGTGAAGGTGCCATTTTTGGTTTGATTGTAATATCCATACTTTTCTGCAGTAATATCAGTAGTACCAACAGGCATCACCGGGAATTGATATTTTCCGTCACTACTGGTGATCGTATAATTGGCATAACCATCTAACATTACTTTTACACCCTCAAACAGGTTGTCGTGTTCATCGGTAACGGTACCTGCCAATGTAGCATCCATGCCGGAAGTTTTTACATAAAATACGGCATTGGGCACATAGCTATGAACTTGGCTAGGAAGCTTATTCAATGCTGCCTGATCACTGATGTCGGTTTCAACTTCATAAGCCTGCATCCCATGACTCCTCTGTACATTCGCTCCACGCGTTGTTGCCAACAAATTTATAGAACTGGCAAAATCGCCGGTTGTCGGACGGTAAAAAGCCACAACCAGGTTTTTATTGCCAGAATACAAATACGAAATGTCGAAAGGTATATATAACTGTTTATATTGGTCATTTGTGAATTCTACTGAAACTGTGCCATCAAAAACCTTAACCATATCCTTGGTGGATAAGAATCCACTGTTCAATTCGTTATTGTTAGTTTCGGCAATATAAATCTGAATGGGTAGGTTATAGTCCCATCCAAAATTATAGAACAACGATAGCGCATTGATTTCACCTTTTACGCCCAAAGAATCTTTATGGTAGATAACCTCTGAATAGTTGGCATAATAACCTGACCAAGTATAATAATCATCTAAGGTTATGTCGTCATTTCCTTCAAACACATACTCAAATCCAGCTTTAATAACGGTTAAATCGAGTTTTTCCGATGTATTGTTTAAAACATCCTGATCATTAGTATAATCAACGGTTGCATAAACAACTCCTTTTTCAGGTGTGGTAAAAGTAACCGGTATATCAAATGTTTGATAGTTGGCAAAAGCAACTTCAGTTCCGTTGATCGTGTTTAAAAGTGTAGCAACGCCATCCACTTCCTTCCATAGTTTAACAGTATAATCGCTTCCGTTAAGAGTCCCTTTTCCTAAGTTCCTGATTGTTAAGGAATAGTTGTTTGATATACCTACTTGAGGATCCGTTTTTCCAACGAAAGAGGTAATAGCCAAATCATTATCGTTGAAAAAACGTTCAACACCACGGATAAAATCAATGCTACCACCGCCGCCACTAATGGCAAAACCGATATAATTGGCGCCGGCAGCTTTTTTCAAAGGTGCATTATATTCTGAGACATTAGGGGCACCATAGCTAACGGTATGGGCATTTTTCCAGGGACCATTAAGGGTTGGTGCATACACAATATTACATGTCATCCCAAAAAAGCCCGCCCCATATATAAATCTCAAAGTATCGGTAGCTAATATATTCAGCTTCGGTGTTATCAGAGTATCAGCACCACAGCTTAGTGTATATTTACCCTCAATATATGGCCTTTCGTTATACCATTCAAGGATACGGCTGGTAGCACCTGGTTTTTTTGACACCCAACCTTCGGGTGGGAACATTTCACCTTCAAAACCTTCTACCAAATATCCCAACGGGTAAATTTCATGATCTTTGCTAAATTCTTTGTCAGTAGCATAAGCTCCCTGATCGGCAGGAACTTTTGCAGTAATGGTATAGTTTCCGGCTTCGGCAGGTGTCCATACAAATGAAGCCTTACCTGTTTCGCCGTATTTTAATACTGTTGAAGTTACCGAACCCAATTCCAAATCGTTGGCAAAGAAAGTAACCATCGGAGTTGACTCCAGACTTCCCCGGTTGTGAACCCTTGCTGATAGCTGAATGGTTTCGGTTTCCCAGCTGTAGGGTTTGCTAAAGTTAACATCCACCACCCGAAAATCATGTTCTACGTTTGGAACACAGCTAACTTTAGCCATCACGTTATTTGAGGAAGAACCTGTATCGAAACCGGGGATAATAATGGTTAAGGCTCCTTCGGGGTTCACACCTTCGATAACCATTCCATGAACTTCCTGAGGAAATACGCCGGTGTTTCCGTTAAAAGTTTCCAAATCACCCAGTTCAGGGGCATCGGTACTGCTGCCATTGTAAAAATGGAAACAATAAGCACCGCTCATTCCGGTATTGTAAAATTCCAGGCGGATTCTTGAATTCGCTGAACCTGGCACAAATACCACGGTATCATCGGAATAACTTACGGTAACATCTCCCAGCCCGCCATGGTCGGTAAAAGTCCCTTCGCAAGTAGTATAAACCACCTTGGCATTAGGTACTGCTGGATAAATAACTCCAAAGTTTTCAACTTGCACCGAGTAACTATTGTTTGCCAGATTTTCATCGGAAGCAGAAACAACTTCTACATCAATGTTATAAACGTCTTTAGCTGAAAGATCGAGCACTTCATGGAACGTATAGCTGATTTCATTACCTGAGGCTACTTCCAAACCCTCTTCAGCATCGGTCCATGCACCTCCGTTCACACGGCAACGTACCTGATAACTGCCATCGGCTTGCAGAGCAGTACCGTGGTTTTGAATAGTCACGGTAATTTCTTCGGCATCGGAAAGTTCGGCGCCACTGGTTGGGGCCGTAATGTCGGTAACAGCCAAATCATTGGTTTTTGCAGGCCCAAACAAAGCAAAATTGAAATTATACAACCCCCTGTCAAATCCGGCTGCCGTTTTCCAAAAGGTGGTCATATCTTTCCATGTATAAATGGATTGGTATCCCCCACCCGGGTTTTTAAAATGGGCCTGATACCCAATGGCATCACCACTTGATTGAAGCACATGCGTGATCCAGAAACCTGGCTGGTTGTACGCGTTTTCTTCAGAAACATCACTCACTGCCTGAATACAAATCCAGTATTTCCCGGCAGGAAGGGTTATGTTTTCTGCCAGTTTCAGGGTCATATCGTAAATATAGCTGTTTGACACATAAGGCTCAAAGTAGGAATTGGTATTATTTTCCACTACCTTGAATTCGGTTCCCGGGGTACCGTTGGCATCGCTATACACTATTACATTGAAGCTATTTATCATATCTAATGAAAATGGTGTATAAACTGTGGTGCGGACAAACGCAATTTCCATAGATTGAGATTCCGGTACCTCAAAATCTTCAGCAGCAAATGAAGTATATTCATCAAAATCGGTAAATGTATATTCCACATTCACAAGAGTGTAGTCAGAAATTGCACCCATTTGATTATAAAGATCGGGGCCGATCACCATTGGATCGTTCCTCAAACTAACTGCTGGTACCGCATTTTCATCAGTGGAAATTCGCGGGGTAAGCAAGCTGTTGGATAAATTACTGTCCTGGGCATGCAACGGCACATAAAGCGTGAGTAACATGAGATAGGCCAGCATTCTAAAGAATAGTTTTCTCATCATGATTTGTTTTAAATTTAAATTTGTGTTTGTTTTTTGTATCGTATAATCTCATTGTTGGGTGGCAAAAACATTTAAACATTGCGAGGTTTAAAAGCACTGCATTTTCATGCAGCGCTTTCATACTACTACCTACTACTACTGTTTGAGAAACTTTACCACTTGCTTTTGAACAGTATCTTGAACTTTTAAAAAGTAAAACCCTTTTGATAATTTATTAACAGGCAATACATAATGGCCATTCACTTGGCCTACTTGCATAACAACCTGTCCCAAGGAATTGCAAACATCCACTGTTACCATTTTCTGGCTTTGGATATGAATGACGTTTGAGACAATGGTTGGATAAACTTTCACCAATTCTGCCGTCTGCTCGTGTACGCTTATGTATGGAAGCGTAGTAAACACCAACGTATCATTTTCTAAGGTAAGCCCATCAAGAGTTGCAAAATCTTTTAATACCACATAATAGGTGCTTCCGGTAGTCCATCCATAGATAGGTTTAATAGTTACTTTAAGGGCTACGGAATCGATGGAAGCTGTAAACGGGACTGCCGCTCCGGTAATGGCATCTTTTTTAAATACAATATGATCATTAATGTTGTTGATGGGCCGGCCATCAGTATTAAACAGGTTCCGGTTCGAAGTTGCCACAAGTTTTAGTCCTGCGGTATCCACACCGGCAACTCCATTTTCAATGTTGAATGAAAATGCAGGTTCAACACTTGTATAAGATAGTTTGATATTTTCTGACTGTAAAATAGCTCTATCTTCGTTGTTTTGAACATAAAAGGTTACAATCATATCTTGTAAACTTCCGGTTTCCAAGGGATAATCTTTAATACTTCCGGCAATATCAAAGGTGTAGGTTTCTCCCTCAACAAAGTTAGTCAACTGAATCCCCTCAGGATTTGGCAAATAGCCATACGTGGGGTAGTAATAATCGGACCCCTTGGTATTTTCATGACACAGGTATTGTACTGCCACTCCGCGCAAAGAAAACGAACCTGTAAGGGTTTCTTTGGCATCAATAGTTACCGTGGCAAAAATACTATCACCTTCCATATATGAATTTATTCCAATTTTTAAACCAGTCACTTCACCCAAATAATTTTCATACGTTTCTTCGGTAAATGTTGGCCAATAAGTAATTAACGACCCGTTTAAAAACAGAAAAGGTGCACCGCCGACATTATACATGTCTATCCGTTGATCGTTACCTGGAACATATTTTAAATCGCCCCACCACGATGGCAGGTATTTAGCTATGGAAAATGTTCCCGGATTTGCAAAAAGCACACTCTCTACCTGTGCATTTGCCTCAGGACAAGATGGACAATAGGCACTGGTAACCATTTCTACCATGTTTTTCCGTACCATTCCATCCACCACCTCAACCTCTTTTAAAGCAATGTTATTAACTGTTGCAGCATCTTCAAATCCATTTACCCGGGTAAGTGTAAATTCGATGCTATAAGCACCGGCGGTTTCAAAATTAAAAACATCGGGATGCTGGATGGTTACCAAACCCCCAACCGGGATGTTTAAGCCACTGATTGTTTTGGCGGCACTGGCAACACCGTTTACCTTATAAAATCCTTCAATACTGGTAATAGGTCCGTTGCCCATGTTTAATAAACCGACACTAATATTTTGAGGTTCTCTACTTAGATAATAAAGCATATCGACATACAACAGGGCTGCATCATTTGCGGTACAGGCTGCTCCCAGGTTATAAACTGAAATGCTGTCCCCAAAATTGGGGTCCTCGCATTGAGCCACCAAAGCCCCATCTAAGTATAACTTGTAATCGCCACCTCCTGAACTGCTCATACCATCGCTGTATTTATCATAGATAGTCCAGTAAAAACAGTTCTCTGAGGTTAAAGCCAACGTGTCGCGGTGCGTGGTTTGTTTTAAAAGGGTACCGCTTTGCTTTATCACAGTGTGGTTTAAACCATAAACAACCCAATAGGTTTCATCGGGATAGTTATCGGTAGTGACCTCAATTACCAGTTGAGTCTGCGAAAATGCTACCCAGGGTAAAAATAAGGTTGCAAAAAATAATAGTGTGATTTTTCTCATAATATAGTTTTGTTCAGAATTTCAAATAAAATTCAGCTTTAATACACATAATCCCAAAAAATGGCTACATACTTCAACCATACCAAAAAAAATAAAACATATACAATACATATACATACAGTATAGTTGATTGTTTTTGAATTATTTAGACAATTTTACCATGACCACGTTTTTATAAAAACAACCCGGAATTATCAAAAATTGACTGCTGTTTTTTGTTTGCATATATCCCACGTTGTGGGTAATGCCAGAAAAAGCTGTACGTATTCAAAAACCCCTGATTTTAAAACAAGGATTAAAAGAGTATCTTTGTTGTAATGATTTTTGTAAATGGATTTTGAAATTCTGATAGATAAACTGCTTGACGATTACACAAAAAATGTAAAAGAATCGCCTTTGGATAAAATTGATAAGATAAAAAAGGTTGATATGCCGGTTGATTATTTTAAATTTTACAAATCCGTTTCATCTGTTTATTCATCAAAGATTGAGGGAGAGGATATCGATTTTGATAGTTATTTCAAACACAAATTTTTAAAAGTAAAATTCAAACCGGATTATACCAAAAAAGCTGATGATTTATATTCAGCTTACGATTTTATTGACAACAATAAACTGACTTTTGAGAATGTTCAAAAGGCACACTCGATTTTGAGCAAAAACCTCCTACCGAAAAGTCAACAAGGATTGATTCGGAGTAATCCAATGTTTGCAATCAATAGCGATGATAAAATAGAATATGTTGCAGCCAGCCCTGAAAAAGTAAAGTCAGAGATTGATAAATTGTTTAATGACATTGACTTATTGCAACGCACTGATTTAAATCCATTTGAAATTTTTTATTATGCTTCTTTGTTACATCTGGTTTTCGTGAAAATTCATCCTTTTCAAGATGGTAATGGACGCACTGCAAGATTGATTGAAAAATGGTTTTTGATTGAGAAAATAGGACAAAAAGCGACTTCGGTTCAATTAGAAAAGAACTATTATAAAAAAATCAAAGATTATTACAATAATATTAGAAAGCTAGGATTAGAGTATGAGGATTTGAATTATTCAAAAAGCTTAGATTTTTTACTAATGACTATAATGGGGGTTGATGACCAAGACTAAAAAGGTACATACCCTCAACATGGTTTAGTATTTCATTTTATTGGATATCAATATCTTGATTGTGGTATTTTGGAATAAGGCCGCTATATTTGGGGATCGTTGAAAAGAGGTGAGGATGGCATTGCTATTTGTGCCGATTTCTGTGCAACTACCGATATTTCTTACCTAAAAAGGGATTAATGAAAATTAATATTTTAAGTCATGCTTTTCTCTTGTAATCATGAGAAGTGCACCGTACTAAACGTCTCTACTTCTTGACCATTATTATTTCACCTGCGGATTTTAGGTGATTCAAGTCAGTATAAACAGATTTGTTGCAGTAAAATCAATCAATAAAATCAGACGTTTGCCATAAAAACTAAATCTCTGATTTCAATCCCCCACCAACTATAACAAACTATTCCACCCGGTAAGCAGCTACGCTGTTTCCAAAAAATGTGGGAATAAATAGTATATGTGTTTTGGCCGAATAATCAATATCGGCGGCGTTGTATTTTTCGGCAGCAACATTGAGGACTTCAACAGGCGGCACATCAGGGCCAACAACCTGTACTTTTCCTTTCCAATCGGAAATCAAAAACCGATTGCCTTCAAATCGCTCCAACCCATCGATACCTCCGGTATTTTCAACCACAGTGGTAACATTCCGTGTTTCAATATCAACAGCTAAAATGGCATTGGCTACCCCAACATATAGCGTATTTTTCTCCCAATACAGGCCGTTCACATGATCAAGCTTCTCATTTTTAAGCAGCAATTCGGCTTTTTTGCCCTTAATCAGATAAATTGCTTGATCCGACATGTCGGAAACTGCCACTACACCTTGTCCGCTCACCGTAACATCGTTCAAAAACTTTGTACCCGGAATATCAATAAACCGAAGCAACTTGCCTTTGTCCCGCGCAATAACAGCTACCCGATCAATATCGGAAACATAAAGCAATGCGCCATGCACAGCCATTCCCTTAGGGGCATGCAAACCGTCAAACCAATGCTGCTGCATAATTTTACCATCGGTGGCTAAACGTGCAATGTACCCATTGTTATCTTTATCAGCGGGGTTGCCATTTACACAGCTCACATACACAACTGAATCATCGCAAAGTACCGATTCCGGAACGTCTAAAACTGCTTGGGTTTCCCAAAGTTTGATCACCTGTTGGGCTATTATCTGTCCAGCAATTAATACCCCTAATACTGTTGAAAGAAAAGTTTTCATGTGTTTCTTTTTAATTTTTAAACTAAATTCACATAGCCTGCCCGGCTTTAGCAGGAGAATACGTCATGAAATAATCATTTTCGGTTGTTATGAAGACTGGCTCTCATGATTAATTCATCATTAAAATTGTATTTGTATGATTATTCCAACTTTAGATAAGGATTAAAGGCAATTTCCCAAAGGTTGCCATCAGGATCGGACACATAACTGCTATACCCGCCCCAAAATACCTTTTGAGGTTCTTTTACCACCTTAACCCCTTTATTCCGGAGATGATTGACCAAATCATCCACCTCTCTTTCACTATGAACATTATGTGCCAAAGTAAATCCTTTAAAACCGCTGCCATCGGGATTAACCAAGGCATCGTGGGCCAAAGCATTGCGGCTATACAACGACAAAAACAGTCCATTCAGTTCATACACAATCAAATGTTCATTGCTCATGGCAGAGGGTTTCCAGCCAAAGTTATTTTCATAAAAACCGATGGATTCTTTCAAATTTGCAACCCCCAGGGTAATAAACGTCAATCGCTGTTCCATTTAAAAAGTTCTAATTTGTTCAAATCTAACAAAATTCAACCAAAAAGTTTGAATTTAACGAGCAACCTGTCGAGTCCTTAAACATTTCGACAAATATTCTGTTCATTCGCCAGTAACATTTCAACAGAAAAATATGGAAATTACCGACATTATAAATACATCCCCGGAACCTGTAAAACCTCAACGCCTACCCCATTGGATGAAGGCACAAATGCCCAAAGGAAAGCCGTACAGCCAGGTTTTTCATTTAATAAATGAACATAAACTGCATACCATCTGCACCAGTGGAAACTGCCCCAACAAAGGGGAGTGCTGGAATGCCGGAACTGCCAGCTTTATGATCCTGGGAAACAAATGTACCCGCAATTGCCGTTTTTGCTCAGTCCCCAACCAAATCCCCGATGCGGTGGATTGGGGTGAACCGGAACGTTTAGCAAAAACCATTCAGACATTGAAACTAAAACATGCGGTCATTACTTCCGTTACCCGTGATGATTTAGCGGATGGCGGCGCAGCCTTCTGGGCGGTTACCATCCGTAAGATCAAAGAGCTTAACCCCGGGATTACCCAGGAATCGTTAATTCCTGATTTTAATGGAGAAACAAAATACATTCAATTAGTGATAGATGCTGCCCCCGAAGTAATATCGCACAACCTGGAAACTGTGGAACGGTTGACCCCAAAAGTGAGAAGCCATGCCCGCTACATACGCAGCCTAAGTATTTTGGCATACATTGCCGCATCGGGGATTACAGCCAAATCGGGTATCATGGTAGGTTTGGGCGAAAAACCCGGGGAAGTATTAAAAACTATGGACGATTTAATACAAACAGGTGTTAAAGTTGTTACCATTGGACAATATCTGCAACCCAATCCCCACTTATTACCAGTGGTAGAATTCATAACTCCTGAACAATTTCAGTTTTACAAAGAGGAAGGTTTAAAAAAAGGCTTTACCTTTGTGGAAAGCAGCCCCATGGTGCGTTCAAGCTACCATGCCGAAAGACACGCACAAATTACAAGAAAATCGTAAATGCAAAAATACCACCTGACATCATCCCGTTTCCGGTCTCTATTCCCCTTTCTCCTTACTTTTAGTTATGTTTGCTCTGAATTTTAGTGTGAATAAGATGCAAAACAGAATCACCAGCCTTTTCAACATTCAGTATCCCATTATCCAAGGCGGGATGGTTTGGTGCAGCGGCTGGCGCCTGGCATCGGCTGTAAGCAACGCGGGTGGCTTAGGGCTTTTGGGTGCAGGTTCCATGCATCCTGAGGTGCTCCGCGGACACATCCAAAAAACCAAACAGGCCACACAAAAACCTTTCGGGGTAAATGTTCCTCTGATGTATCCTCAAATTGAAGAACTTATGGCTATCATCATCCGGGAGAAGGTTCCAATCGTATTTACAAGTGCCGGAAACCCGGAACTTTGGACCCAAAAGCTTAAAGATGCCGGTATTACAGTGGTTCATGTGGTTTCCAATTCCCGTTTTGCCATTAAAAGTAAGGAAACAGGCGTAGATGCTTTGGTGGCAGAAGGTTTCGAAGCCGGTGGCCACAACGGGCGCGAAGAGACGACCACGCTCTGTTTAGTCCCTCAAATCCGAAAAGCGGTAGATCTGCCTCTGATAGCCGCGGGGGGAATTGGAAGCGGCCAGGCTATGGCTGCCATGTTTGCCCTGGGAGCCGAAGGTGTTCAACTGGGGAGCCGGTTTGCGGCATCAGTGGAATCGTCGGCCCATGAAGCTTTTAAACAGCAAATTGTTTTGGCTAAAGAGGGAAGCACCCATTTGAGTTTGAAAAAACTGGTTCCTGTCCGTTTACTCGAAAACCCGTTTTATCAGAAGGTTAACGAACTGGAACAAAACGGGGCATCGGTAGAAAAACTTAAAGAACTTCTGGGCAAAGGGAGAGCAAAAAAGGGAATGTTCGAAGGCGATCTGGAACAAGGTGAACTTGAAATTGGACAGGTTTCAGCATCCATCCACTCCATACAACCTGTACAGAGCATTATGAATGAACTTGTTTCTGAATTCAATGCCACCATGAAATCTATTTCATCCATCCAGTGGTAAATCAAAGTTATCACCCTTTAACCACATAACGACCAAGAACCAATTCTTCTAGGATTTTGTTGAATTTGGGTTATCTTTAAAAATTGAAAAAAAAATAGAATTACAGCATGATTGCATACGAACGATTTGTCCTTGATAATGGTCTGACCGTGTTGGTACACAAAGACGAGACCACCCCGTTGGTGGCTTTCAATTTACTTTACAAAGTAGGTGCCCGCAACGAAAATCCTGATAAAACCGGTTTTGCCCATTTATTTGAACACTTGATGTTCGAAGGTTCCAAAAACATTCCCCATTACGATGCCCCGCTGCAACAGGCTGGAGGCGAGAATAATGCCTTTACCAACAACAACATCACCAACTTTTACATAACCGTACCTAAAGAGAATCTGGAAACGGCATTTTGGCTGGAGTCGGACCGTATGTTGGAGTTGTCCTTTTCGCAACAAAAACTGGAAGTCCAAAAAAAAGTGGTTATTGAAGAATTTAAACAGCGCTACCTGAATCAGCCTTATGGCGACTGGAACCTTTTGCTCCGTCCCATGACCTACAAAGTGCATCCCTACCAATGGCCAACTATCGGTAAAGAGATCAGCCATATCGAAAACGCCACTTTAGAGGAGGTGAAAGAGTTCTTTTTTGGTTTCTATGCCCCGAACAATGCCATTCTGAGTGTAGCCGGAAACATTACCAAAAAAGAGGTTGAAACATTGGCTGAAAAATGGTTTGGTCCCATCCCCCGCCGAAATATCCTGAAAAAGAAAATTCCGCAAGAACCAAAACAAACGGAAGCGCGGAAGGAAATAGTGCAACGTCCGGTACCTGTGAATGCAATTTATCAGGCGTTTCACATGTGCGGCCGCAACCATGATGATTATTACGCCACCGATTTGATTTCGGACATCCTGTCCAATGGCAAATCGTCGCGGATGAACCAAAAACTGGTGAAGGAGCAAAAGTTTTTCAGTTCCATCAGTGCCTATATTACCGGCGATGTGGATCCGGGGCTTTTTATCGTGAACGGGAACCTGAACCCCGGCGTTACCTTTGAACAGGCCGAAACAGCCATCAGGCAGGAACTAGACCATTTGATGCACGGAAAGGTTGAAGAAAACGAGCTGGCCAAAGTGAAAAATAAAGTGGAGGCCAACCTGGTTTATTCCGAAATCAACATCCTGAACAAAGCCATGAACCTGGCTTACTTTGAGCATCTGGGCGATGCCTCGATCATCAACCAGGAAACTCAAAAATACCAGCAGGTAACTCCGGTTGATATTCAACGGGTAGCCCGCAATATTTTCCAAAACAGCAACTGTTCCACACTCAATTATCAGGTACAACCCTCATGACAAAACTTATGAATAGACTGACTCCACCGGAGTTTAAAGCAGTCCGCGATATCGCGTTCCCGAACATCCGTATTGAAAAACTCGACAATGGTTGCCCATTATATATACTGAACGGTGGAACCCAGGAGGTAATTAAATTAGATGTGATGGTGAACGCGGGTTCTATTTACAGTACCCAAAAACTGGTTGCCCCGTTAACCGGGTTGATGCTAAACGAAGGGACTTCCGGCAAGAATGCCCACCAGATTGCCGAAGCGTTTGATTTTTATGGGGCTTATTTTCAACCTACAACTGAAAAAGACAAAACCTTTGTGGGTTTGGTTACTTTGAGCAAATATCTGGAACAAACTCTGCCTCTGTTTTCGGAGGTGCTGAACCAAAGTATTTTCCCTCAAAAAGAATTCGATATTTTGGTTGACCGTCGTCGCCAGAATTTCCTGGTAGAGCAGGAAAAAACATCATTTCTGGCCCGCGAGGTTTTTTACGAAAAACTCTTTGGCCCTAACCATCCTTACGGGATGAAGACCCAAGAAGCGCATTACTTAACCACCCCAAGGGAAGACGTTTTTGAATTTTATCAAGAACATTTTCATGCCGGAAATTTCGAATTCATAGTTTCCGGGAAAGTGGGAAAGGCCGAAATACAGCTAATCAATCAGTATTTAGGCAGATTACCAAAGAAAGGAACTTCTGAATCTTTAACACCCACAATTCAAACAGCCAAAGGAATGCCACCTTTTGTGGTTGAAAAAGAATCGGCGGTACAATCGAGCATCCGCACCGGGCTGGTCACAGTCAATAAACTTCATCCCGACTACATGGGTTTGAAAATATTGGTAACCATTTTTGGCGGGTACTTTGGCTCCCGGCTGATGAAAAACATCCGCGAAGAAAAAGGATATACTTATGGAATAAACGCCATGCAGGTATCGTTGATGCAAACCGGGTTTATGGCAGTGGCCGCCGATGTTAAGGCAGAAAACACCCGCGAAGCCCTGCACGAGATTATCGTGGAAATGGAAAAGCTGAAAAAAGAACCCATTCCTGTGGAGGAGCTGCATTTGGTACGCAACTACATGATGGGCGACATGCTCCAGATGTTCGACGGCCCTTTTTCCACGGCGGATACTTTTAAAGCCGTGGTGCCATATAATCTAGGGTTTGATTATTTCAGAAACATGCAGGAAACCTTGTGGAGCATTTCGCCGAAAAGACTCCTGGAGTTAGCCAACCGCTATTTTGTAACCGAAAAATTGACAACGGTGGTAGCCGGGAAGTATTGAGATAATAAAGCAGGATTCATTGCGTTTTTAGGACATGGGTAAAAATTATTTGATTGTTGTATTATTGCTAATCGGTCTTGATTGCTGGAGCCAAAACCTTGACATTTTACCTCCAACCATCACAAGTGTATCTGTATTGGGAAACAATCAAGTTAAAATCAATTGGAAAAAAAGTACAACTCCTGGAGTTACGGGCTATATTCTTTATAGATTCAATAACGATGAATTGAACCCAAGTTATTTATCTATTGCAGAAGATATTTCTGCAACTAGTATTGAATACATTGACATAAACGCCAGTCCCGATTTGCATGCTGAATCATATAAAATGGCCGCATATATTGGTGAGGCAAGTAATTATAGTTTGTCAGGGGATCCGAGTTCAACAATTTTTCTAAAAGAAATTGTTTTCGATACCTGCTCAAATCAAGCTGTTTTGAACTGGACCAGCTACGAAGGATGGAGCAAAGTACAATATTATACCATTTATCGAAATGATGAAGATCTAAAAGAATATGATACCGACCTAAGTTATTCCGATACAACGGTCCAACTGGGAACAGGATATACCTATTACATAAAAGCGAATGGTGGGATTGGTGCAACAAGCATATCCAATCAACGCACCATTACCTTTACCGGATACCAGAAACCGGATGCCGACCGATTCTTCATCTATCAAATGACGAACGATGGGAACGAGGCCCGGTTTCAGGTAAAAGCAGATATCCGTGCCGAATTAAAAGGATATGCCTTACGCTTGAGTACCAATAAAGATGGGGCGTATGAACTTTTGGAAATGAACACGGATGTAAGCTCCGAAAATTTAAGCTTTTCCCATGTCCACAACCAAATACCCTATTTTTACAAAATTGCGGCTCTCGATCCTTGCGACAGCATAGCCGGGGAAACCCAACGGGTAAAACCCCTGCAATTGACCTACCAGATGCAGGATTACAATCTCACCTTAAATTGGGAATCAAGCTTTGTGGATGCCGCTAATGAAGAATGCGAAGTTTACGTGAGTGTGGATAACAGTGGCTTTGAACCCAAAGGCAACCAACGGACTTTTACTCTGAATGAATTAGGAACAGAAAATTCCGAGCGGTTTTGTTTCCAGGTGCAAGCAACCGACGGTAGCGGAAATACCAGCCTGTCAAACGAAATCTGTGTCACCCGCACCCCTGTGGTTGACATCCCCAATGCCTTTACCCCCAATGGCGATGGTAAAAATGACTATTTTGGACCCTTTTGGAAAGCTGGCGATAATGAAATTTCCTACATTAAAGATATAACTGTAACTGACTTTGAACTATTTGTTTACGACCGCTATGGGAATGTGGTATTTTACACCGATGAATCCTACAAAAAATGGGGAGGCGAAATAAACGGAAAAAATGTTTCCGAAGGTGCCTATGTGTATTATTACACCTATGCCACCTCCACCGGAAAAACCTACAAAGGCTCAGGTTCCATTAATGTGGTTTATCCCTGAAATCCATTTGTCCATTTGTTAATGTGACCACGTGGCCATGTGACCATGTTTTAATGAGTCAATGAACTTTTCCTGCCAGCATCTGAAAAAAATCGCTAATTTTGAGGTTTTGTTTTAAAACTACTACTTTTAGAGAGGGAGCAATATAGGATATGAAGAAATTTACGGTCAACGAAAAAAAGCTTATTCTACGGAAGTTCAATGAACTCCTCCAGTTAACTGAAAGCTTTACTACGGCCGAGCAACGTGAATTAATCCGCAAAGCCTTTAACATGGCTTACGAGGCGCACGCCAACATGCGCCGCAAATCGGGCGAACCCTACATTTTGCACCCTATTGCTGTAGCCAAAATTGCCACACATGAAATCGGCCTTGGAACAAAATCTGTTTTAGCCTCGCTCCTGCACGATGTGGTGGAAGATACCGACATTTCGATTGAAGAAATTCAGCACCAATTTGGTGAAAAAATTGCTTCTCTGGTCGATGGATTGACTAAAATTTCCGGGGTATTTGCCAACCGTTCGGATTTACAAGCCGAAAACTTCCGAAAAGTATTGATGACCATGACAGGCGATTTACGGGTTATCATCATCAAATTGGCCGACCGCTTGCACAATATGCGTACCCTAGATTCTATGCCGCCAAACAAACAGTTGAAAATTGCCGGCGAAACTCTTTTTATCTATGCCCCGTTGGCACACCGAATGGGGCTTTATGCCATCAAACAGGAACTGGAAGATTTATGTTTAAAATACCTGCATCCGGCCGAATACGACTATATTTTACAACAAATTAAAGAAACCGAAAAAGGAAGACTGACTTATATCAACCGTTTTTCGTTGCCCATAACCAACCGATTGAACGAAGAGGGTTACGAATTTGAGATTTCAGGCAGGCCCAAATCCATCTATTCCATTTGGAATAAAATGGAGACTAAAAAAGTCAGCTTTGAAGAGGTTTTCGATTTGTTTGCCATCCGCATCATATTTGAACCAAAACCTAATTTGACTGAAAAAGCCCAATGCTGGAACATCTATTCCATCGTAACCGACTTGTATGTACCCAAATACGATCGTATCCGCGACTGGGTCAGCCAACCAAAAGCCAATGGGTATGAGGCGCTGCATGCTACCGTGATGGGACCTGGTGGCAAATGGGTAGAAGTGCAGATACGCACCAACCGCATGAACGAGATTGCCGAACGTGGTTATGCCGCACACTGGAAATACAAAGGGGCTTCGCATCAGGAAAGCGAATTGGACCGGTGGATCAAACAGATCCGCGAGATGCTCGAAGATCCAAAATCGGATGCCCTGGAATTCCTGGATGATTTCAAACTCAACCTGTTTACCTCCGAAATCATGGTTTTTACACCCAAAGGTGAAATAATAACCTTACCAAGCGCCTCCACCGCTCTCGATTTTGCCTTCTATATTCACTCCGAAATCGGGTTGCATGCCATCGGGGCTAAAGTAAACCACAAGTTGGTGGGTTTAAACCATCCGTTACAGGGTGGCGACCAGATTGAAATCCTTACCTCCCAGAAACAGATGCCCGAATTGCATTGGCTCGATTTTGTGACATCGGCCAAAGCTAAAGCCAAATTGAAAAGCTCCTTCCGCGATAAACGCAGAATGATTATGAACGAGGGAAAAGCCCATTTGGAATACCTGTTGATGGATTTAGACATGCAGCCCAACTCCACTGTATTCCGTAAGCTCTACAACCATTACAAAACCCGTAACAAGGAGGAACTTTATTTCAGGATTGGTGAAGACAAGCTCGACCAGGAAACTTTTAAAAAGATACAGAAAAAACGTTCGCGAAGCAAGTATATCAAGTTCTGGGGCATTGAGCACCCCGAAAGTACCAATGCCGCCCTCATGTTCGATAAGTCGAAACCTTTGGTTGTGGACGACAATTCCAAGAACTATACCATTGCCCACTGCTGCAACCCCATTCCCGGTGATGATGTAATTGGATACAAAGCCGACGAGGAGGAACTGATCATTCACAAAACATCCTGCCCCACGGCCATCCGGTTAAATTCCAGCGAAAGCCAGAATGTGGTGAAGGTAGAATGGACCACCCACCGTATTTTGGCCTTTTTGGGACGCATCTCGTTAAAAGGCATTGATGACATTGGCATTGTAAATAATTGTACTACCGTTATTTCCAAAGAACTGAATGTAAATATGCGGGCCATCGGTTTCGAAAGCCATGATGGTATTTTCGAAGGGACTATTGACGTTTATGTGCACAATACCAACGATTTAAACAACCTGATTATGAACCTGAGCAAAGTGAAAGGCATCACTCAGGTTTCGCGCATGGAAATCAGCGACCACGATTTTTAATTTCCTCCTATCCGCAATAGATTTAGGGGTTCACCCGTAAATATGGGACAATTGATTTTTTTAAGAAACTTGAAGTATGTCGAAACGTAACTACATTGAATATAAATATTTTATATCAAGTTTTTTCATGCAATTTAGTGAAGCCGCGCCGCAACTAATTATCTCGCTTTCTTGACCGTTAATATTTCACCTGGGATTTAGGAAGTACTGAATTTATTTCTAAATTTGGTCGTTATTTTGAATCAGTCTATATATGGATAGTAACCTGAAAGAACCTCAAGCCACGAATCCCCTTAATGATAGGGTCAAAGATATTTTTATAAAATATCTGGAACGTAATGGGCACCGCAAAACACCCGAACGGTTTGCCATTTTAGATGAGATTTACAATTCGGAGGGGCATTTCGATATTGAGACTCTCTACATCCACATGAAAAACAAAAACTACCGGGTAAGCCGTGCTACACTTTACAACACCATTGATGTATTATTGGACTGCAACCTGGTGATTAAACATCAGTTTGGAAAAAACATTGCCCAATTTGAAAAGGCGTACAACTGTGCCCCGCACGATCACTTGATTTGCAGCAATTGCGGAAAGGTGACCGAGTTTTGCGATGCCCGTATTGACGACATTGAGGAGCGCGCCGCCAAACAACATAACTTTCAATTGACCTATCATGCCCTTTATTGCTACGGTTACTGTAGCAACTGTCAAAAGGAAATGTCAAAAAAAGGAACCATTTTGATTTGATTCAAGACCTGAAATCAAAAGGTCATCACATAAAAAAGCCTGATTGGATTTTACATCCAGTCAGCCTTTTTTATTGACGGATACGACTATAAAAACCTCTTTTTAAAATAAAAAGCCACACTTACCAAGCCAATCATTACGGGAACTTCAACCAATGGACCAATTACGGCAGCAAAAGCTTCGCCTGAATTCATTCCAAAAATGGCAATAGCTACAGCAATAGCCAATTCAAAGTTATTGCTGGCAGCCGTGAACGAGAGTGTCACCGATTGTTCGTAGGTGGCTCCTACTTTTTTGCTCATAATAAAGGAAAGCAAAAACATGATGACGAAATAAATCAGCAACGGAATGGCTATCAAAATCACATCGAAAGGAATTTTTATGATGTATTCCCCTTTGAGCGAGAACATCACCACAATGGTAAACAATAATGCTATCAGTGTGATGGGGCTGATTTTTGGAATAAACCGGCTATGGTACCACTCTTTACTTTTTACCCTGATTAAGATGAAGCGGGTTAAAAACCCGGCAATAAACGGGATACCCAAATAAATGAACACGCTTTCGGCAATTTGCCCAATGGTAATATTATCGACTGCCTGATTGGTAGGAACACCAAACCATCCGGGCATGATGGCGATAAACAGATAAGCATATACTGAAAAGAAAAGTACCTGAAAAATGGAATTAAAAGCAACCAAACCGGCTGCATATTGAGTGTCGCCTTCGGCCAGTTCGTTCCAAACAATGACCATGGCAATGCACCGGGCCAAACCAATCATGATAATCCCATAAACATAAGGCAGGTTGGCGTTGTTTTCGCCGGGAAAGACCTTAAAAAGCAACATAGCCAACGCGAACATCAACACCGGCCCAATAATCCAGTTCTGGACTAATGAAAGCGACAATACTTTCCAGTTGCGGAACACATCGCCCAATTCTTCGTATTTGACCTTGGCCAACGGCGGGTACATCATCAAAATAAGCCCAATAGCTATAGGAATATTGGTGGTGCTTTCGGGTGACGATTTTAGGGATTCCCAAAACTGGGCAATAGATGGCATAAAATAGCCCGTTAAAACACCAACGGCCATAGCCGCAAAAATCCATAAGGTAAGATACCTATCTAAAAATTTCAATCTACGTCTCGAAGGTGACATTTTCTTATTTTTTAAAGATGAAATAAACAGCCAATACTAAAAAGGCAAATCCAATAAAGTGGTTCATCCGGAAAGATTCGTTCTTGAAAAAAATGAGGGTAAAACCTGTGAACACGATCAAAGTAATGACTTCTTGCAATACTTTGAGTTCTACCAATGAAAATGGCCCCCCGTTGCCCTGAAACCCAATCCGGTTAGCCGGAACCTGAAAAAAATATTCGAAAAGGGCGATCCCCCAACTTATCAACACAATTCCAGCCATTGTTAAGGTTTCAAACCATTTAAACTCACGGAATTTGAGATGCCCATACCAGGCAAAAGTCATAAAAAGGTTCGACATGACTAAAAGACCAATAGTATAAAAGCCTTTCATATTCTATAAATAGGGTTTAATTTTTTCGGTATAAAGTTGGTAAAAAGCTTTTTTAATTTCATCGCGGACTCGGTAAAATTCACTCATCACAAATTCGGGACTTCCAACGGCATACGAAGGATCGTCGAAACCGATATGCAGGCGGGTTTTCACCTTGCCCAAAAATGCCGGGCAGTTTTCGTTGGCACCCCCACACACGGTTATTACAAAGTCCCATTCCTGGTCGAGGTATTTGCTCACCGAATCGGAAGTGTGGTGGCTGATGTCGATGCCTACCTCCTTCATTACCTGAACTGCCGTTGGGTTAAGTTTACCCGATGCCTCGGTTCCTGCCGATGCCACCTGAATGCGACTGTCGAACGATTGTAAAAATCCATGTGCCATCTGGCTCCGGCATGAATTTCCGGTACATAAAATCAATACTTTCATAGTTTCATTTTTTAATTAGCAATTAGTTAATTAGCAGATTAGCTCATTCTCACATTTTCATATTGACTCATTTTCACATTAACTCATTTGTTCCTCGGTTTTAATTGACATACACACGATCCTGATAACTGATATTCATTATCCACTTTGATAGGCAATCCATCGCGCTCCCACTCCACCATCCCACCGGCCAAATTTGCAATATTTTGAAAGCCCTTTGTTTGGAGCAACAACATGGCCTCATGGCTATGAATACCTACAGAATCGGCAACAATCAACGGAATATTGTCAGGCAGCCATGTTATTTTTTGCTCCAATTCGGGCAAGGGAATAGATATACTTGCGGCACACCAAATCCTTTAAAAACCACAAAATAGGGCATTCTTACATCAAGCAAAATGGCACCCTCTTGACAAAGTTTATAAGTCTCTTTTGAGGACAGGTTTAAAAAACCAGAGGCATAAAAACCCAGCATCCCAAAAAAGGAGGCATCAGCATTCCTGAGGTTGTCCATGTGACAAATTCTTAAGGAGTTCTTGAATCATTGTACCCATTTTGTCAATTTCACGGGTATTTAAACAATAATTGGTTTTACTACTCAATATGGTTCCTTTTATTAAACCTGCTTTTTTAAGTTCCATCAAGTGCTGATTGACAGTAGTACGGCTTAACGGAAGTTCATTGGAGATATCGCCCGAAATACAGGTTTTGGTTTCAGCCAAATAAACCAGAATGGCTAATCGGGCAGGATGCGCAAGGGCTTTAAAGAGTATTGCCTGCTGTTGTTGTTTTTCAGTAAAAAGTTCAGATTTTGCAGTAACCATAGTCAAAAAATTATGACGCAAATATACGTCTTATTATTAAATAAACGTATATATACGACAAAATTGTAGGTTAAGAAATTGTTAAGTCATAGAATCCTTACCTGAATAATTCTTTTATCAGTTGATTTGCAGGTAAATATCCAGTGTGTCTGAAATACTCGTTCCCTTCATTATCCAATAAAACTTGCGTGGGAATAGCGGCAATGCCATAATATTTCATCATCTCCTGATTTTCGGGTTTTAAAATATTCAGGAAAACTACCTGCGCTTTCTGTGGATATTGTTCCCGAATATCTTCCATAACCTGCTCCATCTGGCGGCAGGAAGAACATCCGGTAGCTCCGAATTCAAGAAATGTAACTGAATAGCTTAACCCGTTCTTTTTGTAGTTAAAAAGTGAGTCAGCAATTGCCCTTTGAGGCGTAATGGCATCCGCCCCAATTTGAGATCGAACCGATTGTGAGGCTAATTCATTAAGGGAATCTTTGAAAACAAAAAGCAAAATGATAAAAGCCAAAGTCAATGAAGCAAAAAAAACGTGCAGATAGTTTTGAATTTTAGTAAATAGCTTCCACTTTCTCATACACCTCTTTTATTATCCCTTCTGTGACCTGTGTCTGACCTTTAATATAACCCAAGTCAGTAATTCTGATATAGTGAAAATTTTCAATACCTGCCTGTTCCAGTATTTTTTTACCACAATCGACCGGACAGCCATCGAGCAAAAGCAAATTAGCCGATTTAAAAGATTCAATAGTTGGATTTATCCCGGCTCCCACTGCGGCTAAGCAATTCATCTTACGGACTTTGTTATCGCGTAATTCACGGGCAACCAAATCGGTTACCTGCCCTAAATCACAAGCACCGGAACAAGCGATAACGATATATTCACCACTACCGCACAAACAGCCACTTTTAATTTCATTGGTTTCCATAGTATTAAACTTCAAGGTTCATTTATCACAAATTTAGCCACCATACTTTTAATAGTAGGCATCACCACCATTACCACAGGTAAGGCAACCAAAAAGGCCAAAAGCCAAGCCTTCATCCATTGGTTAAAGAATCCGGCATGAAATCCGGCATTCATCAATACACTTACCATAGTAACTATAAAAGTCATTACCAAAACCATGAGGGTTAATGTAACCTTCATCTCATTTTTTTTCGAAATCTTCATATCAAAACAAAAAGTTAAACATATATCCAACAATAATAATCCCCGTAGTAACTACCCCGACAAAAGCAGCAATCAACGGCCATTTCAATACCTTTTTCAGGATGATTATTTCGGGCAGTGAAAGGGCAATCACACTCATCATAAAGGCCAACGCGGTTCCCAGCGACACCCCTTTTTCGATAAGCACGCTTATGATGGGAATAATTCCGGCGGCATTGCTGTACATGGGAACGCCAATCAAAATCGCCACAGGTACGCTATACCAATTTCCTTTTCCCAATAAAGAGGTTAAAAAATCTTCAGGCACATACCCGTGAGCCCCAGCACCAACAGCAATTCCAACCACAATGTAAATCCATATTTTGCCCACAATTTCCTTTACCGATTCAAACCCCTTGCTGATGCGCTCTTGTAGCGATATCTTTATTTCACCCACTGTTTGTTGGTTTGTTTTTACCTGATACGCCCATTCAGCCACATACTTTTCCATCCGGATCTTTTGCAGGATAAACCCGGAAACAATAGCAATTAAAAGGCCAGTGGAGATATAAATGAGCATCACTTTCCAGCCAAAAAGCCCCAAAAGCAATACTACAGCCACTTCGTTTACCATTGGGGCGGAAATCAGAAACGAAAAAGTGACACCAAGCGGGATTCCGGCTTCTACAAATCCTAAGAACAGAGGTATAGCTGAACAGGAGCAAAACGGAGTAACCACACCTAAAAGAGAAGCCAATACATTGCCTGTAAAAAGCGATTTCCCTTCCAAAGCCTTTCGGGTCTTCTCGGGTGTAAAAAAGGTACGGACCACACCCACCAGAAAAATAATTAAAACCAGCAACAGCAATACTTTGGGAACCTCGAAAATAAAAAAGCGTAGTGCCTCAGTAAAATGTGTTCCGGCTTCCAATTGAAATACCTGGTCTATCAGAAAATTGGATATCCGTTGCAGGCTCAGATACAATCCCAACCAAATGAGCAGCAGCACCAATGGGGCAAGTAGCCCATGTGCCCAGTTATTAAAATACAAAAGTTTTTGTTTCATCAATACAAATTTCCAGTCAAAGTCATCGGATGACTATTGTTTTAAAATCCTCAAATTAAAAAAACATCATTACCACATAATATGCCCCTACTCCAATAAACAACAGCCCAATCACCCGTCGGAACCAAAGTTCAAAGGTTTTTAACCGGTTGTAAAAATTTCCTAACGAGCCAATAGAAAAAGCTATTAGCCAAGCAAAAAGGATGACCGGAATTCCGGTAGCTATTGCAAAAACAATGGGCAGGTACAAACCACTGGTGCTGGCAATGGTCATGGGAATGAGCATCCCAAAAAAGAGAACTCCGCTATACGGACAAAAGGCCAAAGCAAATACCACTCCCAACAAAAAGACCCCCCAAGGATTTTGGCTGTTCTTTGAACCTATTTTTTCACTGAGTCTCGACAACCCGGGAAATCTTATGTTCAAAACATCGAGCATAAATAGCCCGATAACAATCAGCAGTGGGCCAATTATTTTCTCACCATTTTGTTGCAAGAACCCGGAAATATGGAACTTCCCCGCTCCAAAAAAGAAGGCCAGACCCAATGCAGTGTATGAAAATGCACGCCCAAGAGTGTAAATTACCCCGTTCAGGAAAACCCTCCGGCGGTTTTCAATATCTTTACTGATAAACCCAACCGCCGTTATGTTTGTTGCCAACGGGCAGGGACTAATGGCTGTCATCAGTCCCAATAGAAAAGCCGATAATACCGGCCATTCCGCCGATTCTAACAATTGTTGAAAGAATTCCATTGATTCTATAATAAAGGATCGATGGTACTTTTAATAAGTGCTTTCAGTTTATCGGGTTTGCTACGGGCGTTCATAAAAGCATCGTTGGTTAAATCGAAGGTTTTATCGCCTTTAACAATGAGCAAAGTTTGCCCTTCAATTTTCAACTGTTTTGCTTTTGCTTCGGATTCTTTTTCATCCAGATTTACAGAAACCAACACCAGTTTATCGCCATAATATTCTTTTAATGCCTGTTTGGACACTTCTTCCACTGTATTGCAGGTAATGCAACGGTGGGTATAATGAAAATAATACACTTCGATAGTATCCGCATTTTTGTTTTCGGTCACAACCGATTTTTCATTGGTCTGAGCATGGCACGCGATAAAAAGAAACGCGATGAACGCTGCAACAAAAGTTGTTTTCATATACATAATCGTTATTTGGTTAATAAATCTTTAATCTCTGCCGTACTTGGCACCCTGCCGTACATCACCACCTTTTCGTCGATGACTAATGCCGGAGTGGACATCACCCCGTACTTCATGATATCCATGATATCTTCCACTTTGGTGACGGTGGCATCCATGTTCAGTTCCTTAACTGCTTCGAGCGTTGTTTTTTCGAGTGCTTTACACTTTGGACATCCGGTACCTAGCACTTTAATGCTTTTGGCAGTGCTGAATTTTAAATTGCTGTATTCCATATTTTCAATTTTCAAAAATTAGATTTTATCGGCATAGACCGTGATACTATAAATCCCGGTTCCAGAATCTCTGAACTCTCTGATTTGTTCTTTTGTGAGATAGACGGCCAACAATTCGTCGGAAAGTTCAATGGTTTTTTCCTTTTTCACCTCAATATTTTTAAAACCCGATTGTTGGATAATATCCAGATATTCCTCTTTTTGAATAGCCCCCGCCACACAGCCTGCATACATTTCGGCATCTTTTCGGATATTCTCAGGCAAGTTGCCAATAAGGACCACATCGGACACACAGAAATGGCCACCCGTTTTCAACACCCGGTACATCCCGCTAAAGGCTTTCACTTTGTTTGGTACCAGGTTTAACACACAGTTGCTGATAATCACATCAAACGATTCTTTGGGTAGCGGCATATCTTCAATATCACCCTTTACAAAGGATACGTTGGTGTAACCCAACTTTGCCAGGTTCAATTGAGCCTTTTGCACCATGGCATCTGTAAAATCAATGCCGGTCACACTTCCAGTTTCACCAACTAAGGCACGGGCAACAAAACAGTCGTTGCCAGCACCTGAACCTAAATCAAGCACCGAATGGCCGGGTTTAATGTTTGCAAAAGCAGTTGGGATGCCGCACCCCAAGCTATAATCTGCCTCGGGGTTGTATCCTTTCTGGCTTGCGTAATTTTCACTGAAAACCGTGTAACTTTCGGGTCCACAACAATTGGTAGCACTACCACAACAATTGGAATTGTCCAGTACGATATTCGCATATTTTTCCTGAACCATCTTTTTTACATCATTCATCTTTTTAGATATTTAAGGGTTATAAAATTCAATTGTCAATGAGCAATGAATAATACATATTTTAATCATTTCAATATTGGAATTAACAGCAACTATCAGCCGGGGGTACTTCAAAAAAATTCTGAAACAGTTTCCTGGCCTTTTCCCAATTATGGGATTGCAGGCAATATTTTATTTTAGGTGGATTGTATTCCCCCTGAATCAAGCCAGCCTCTTTCAATTCTTTAAAATGTTGCGACAAGGTGGAACGGGCAATGGGTAATTCTTCGGTAATATCGCCGGTATAACAACAAGCACTTTTGCTCAAAACATCTAAAATCTGCAACCGGATGGGATGGCTCAACGCTTTAGCAAAACGAGCCATTTCAAGGTATTTATCTTCTGTCATGTGTTTCTATTTTGTATTTCGTAAAAATACGAAATATTAATTTATAAATCAAAATGTTTTTCTTCATTTTTTTACGAGTGCAATCACGGGCAGTAACCCGGAGATTTTCAGCAGCCTAAATAAGCTGAACGCTGCATTTAGTCTGTTTACTTTGAATTTACAGACAAAAAAAACCGCTCCAGGAAATCCGGAGCGGTCCAAAAAAGCAAATATTTAAAATAGAAATCTGACTATTTACCAGCCAGGTACGAAGAAACACCTTCCTGGGTAGCTTTCATGGCTTTTTCGCCTTTATGCCAATCGGCTGGGCAAACTTCACCATTTTCGCGGAAGAACTGCAAAGCATCTACTATACGGATGGCCTCTTCCACGCTGCGGCCTAAGGGCATGTTGTTTACAACCTGGTGTTGCACTACACCATCTTTATCAATCAGGAATAATCCACGATAGGCTTGAGCCGAACCCACGAATGAAATTTCGCCTTCTTCGTTGTATTGGTAGCTACCGGCCAAAATACCATAATTCTCGGTAATGGTGTTGGCTGGGTCAGCAACCAATGGATAGGTTACACCTTGAATCCCTCCCTGGTTTTTAGGCGTTTGCAACCATTTCCAATGTGAGAATTCCTGATCGGTGGAGCAAGCCACCACAGCCACATTACGTTTTTCAAACTCGGCTAGTTTTTCCTGAAAAGCAATTAACTCTGTCGGGCATACAAAGGTAAAATCGGCTGGATAGAAAAAGAAGATAACATCTTTTTTCCCCAGAAACTGATCCAATGAAAAATCACTTACTATGGTTCCTCCGTTTACTACTGCAGTGGCAGAGAATTTTGGAGCTTTTTTTCCTACTAAAACTGACATAATTCTATTTTTTTAAGGTGATACATATTATAATTTTCATCAGCAAAAGAACAAAATGATGGCGGATAAAAACGAATCATTTATATTCGTAAATTCTATGGGTACATAGATGCCATTTATAAACGAATCGTATTCATGGTTAGATACAAACAAAGTGATTGAGAAAATGTTCAAAACCAAATAATTATGCGCAAAACAACCTTTCTGACCCAGCTTTCTGACATTGAAATTATTATTAAAAAATGTCAGACTTGCCATGTGGCCATGGTAGATCTTTTGGGAAAACCTTACCTGTTACCTTTTAATTTTGGGTATGCCAATGGGGTGGTGTACTTACATTCCGATTTTAAAGGAAAGAAGATTGATATTCTCAAAAAGAATCCTTCGGTTTGCATCAACTTTACCACCGACCATGAATTGTTCCGCCAGCACGACAAGGTTGCCTGTAGTTACGGAATGGCCTACCGCAGTGTCTTGGTTTATGGCGATGTGGAATTTATCGAAGGTTTTGACGAAAAAGTTGATGCCCTGAATATCTTTATGAAACAATACGTGGATAGGGATTTTACCTATTCAAAACCGTCCGTTGACAATGTTTGTGTGTATAAGGTAGTCATTAAAGATTTTCAAGGGAAAATATACCACCACGAAACCTTGGAATAAATAAGATGCTGAAATTGAAATCGGTTTTAATAAGTCTTTTGATGATGGGGCACCCCATCATCAAAAGACTTATTACGGTGTTTGGGCTAACAACAACTGCGAACCGGTAACTACAGAACAATGTCTGTTGTTTTATGAACAGGATAGCGATACGTTCCGAAGTGTTTGCATATGTTGGGATACGAAGGGAAGCTTTCCAACGATTACTGCCGAGGCTGTATTCAAAGATACATTGATAAAAAGGGATTTACTGGTCATTGGTACGGTTTGAAAAGGAGCAGATTTGGGTCAACGGCTGCGGCCAGGAGTATCGTTTCGATTGGCCATGCATCCATCAAAATTAGTTGACTGAATGGTTTCTCTTCGATAAATATTGATTAATTTGCAATTAAATAGGTGTTCTCTCTTTCATCAAAAAAAGCGCATAATGGCTATGTCCCATTTCTGAATGATTATTGAGAAGACGATTAAAATAGGAGGAAGTATGGATGCATTCGATGATAAAGCTAAAACCTGGGACGATGATCCGGTAAAAGTGGAACGGGCGCAAATATTAGCAAAAAAAATCAGTCTCTTTATCGATGGTAAGGCACCCCAAAAGGGATTTGAGTTTGGTTGCGGTACAGGTTTGTTAAGTTTCTATTTAAAAGATTTCTTCAAAGAAATTATACTGGCCGATACATCTAAAGGAATGTTAAAGGTGCTTAAAGAAAAGATGGAAATAAATGGCATCAAACATTTTAAACCCCTGTTGCTTTCCGAAGAAAACCCGCATCATATTGATGGAATTGACTTTATATATTCATCTATGACCTTGCATCATGTTCATGATTTGGATGAAGTCTTCGAACGGTTCTATCAGATGCTCCGCTCCAAAGGATACCTCTGTATTGCTGATTTGGAAGAGGAGGAAGGTGATTTTCATGGACAAGCAGACAGTCAAAATGTGCATCATTTTGGATTTGAACGACAACGGTTGGTACACCAGTTGGAAGAAAACGGGTTTGCCTGCATTCATTATGAAATATTTTACGAAATCAATAAAAAGATAGAAAACGGTTCTTTTAAGAAATTTCCACTGTTTTTGTTGATAGCCCAAAAAATATAAAACAATTCGTTACTTGTTCCCGGTTTGGGTCTTAAATCCTTAGCAACGAAATGAATGTTAATCTAAAAACGGTTACCTATGATTGAGTTACCTGTGAATGCTACCCGATGGGGTATTGGATTATTTTTCCTGCTCAACTATGGTTTAACATTTGGACAGCCTTATTTTGATACCCATGTGACTAATAACCTTGTTGCCGAAAATAGTTTTATTCATCAACCTGCCGATACAAGAATACCTCCGGAATTTTTAGCTATAAAAGATCAGCTTCCCCAGCCTGTTTGGCAAAACAGGCCTGATGTGATACAATGTTACTGGAGGACCTGGGAACTGGCTTTCGGGAACCTCCACCCGGCACACCCAGCAGTTGGCTTTGTATCACCGTTTATCGATCCGGCTTTTAACGGACATATTTTTATGTGGGATTCGGGGTTTATGCTCATGTTTGGGAAGTATGGCAACAAGGTATTCCCATTTCAATCCACGCTCGATAATTTTTACGCGAAACAGCATGCCGATGGATTTATCTGCCGCGAGATTCGCGAATCGGACGGAACCGATGTGTTCGAAAGGTTCGATCCTTCAAGCACGGGTCCTAACATTTTACCTTGGACCGAATGGGAATATTTTCTGAATTTCAACGATACCGCCCGGTTAAGAAAAGTTTTTATTCCTCTGCTGGCATATTATCAATGGTTTCACACCTACCGGACATGGAACGATGGTACCTATTTTTCGAGTGGATGGGGTTGTGGAATGGACAATCAACCCAGGCTCCCAAAAGGTTTTAACCCCGAATGGAGCCACGGCCACATGTCGTGGATTGATATTACTTTGCAGCAGATATTGGCCGGCAATATTTTAATTGAGATGGCAGAAAAGCTAAATTGTACAAATGATCTGACAGCGATAAAAGATGAGGTTGCTTTTTTAACAAAATATGTAAACACGGTCATGTGGGATGAAAAAACCTGCTTCTATTACGATAAGTTTCAATCCGGAACTCTGTCCGAGATAAAAAGTATTGCCTCTTTCTGGGCATTACTGGCGGGAATGGTTCCGGACTCATCGGTTAAAAGTTTCGTCTCTCACCTTGAGAACCCTAACGAATTTGACCGGTTGCACCGTGTACCAACGTTATCAGCCGATCATCCTGATTACAATCCTGAAGGAGGATATTGGAGAGGTTCTATATGGGCTCCTACAAATTACATGGTTTTAAGAGGATTAAGCAAGTATGGTTACGATTCACTTGCTTATGTGATTGCCAAAAACCACTTAGATAATGTGGTTACTGTTTTTAATCAAACCCAAACCTTGCATGAAAATTATGCTCCCGATAGGGTGCAAGGAAATAATGCAAAAGACTTCGTCGGGTGGACGGGCCTGGTTCCAATTTCGGTGCTTTTTGAGTATGTTTTTGGGTTGCGCCCAAATGTACCTTCGAATACGTTGACTTGGGACATCCATTTAACCGATGAATTTGGCATTAAAAAATATCCTTTCGGGAAAGATGGGCTCATGGATTTAGTTTGCAGACAGCGAAAAGATAAAACTCAAAAACCCTTGTTGACCATTGTTACCAATGTTCCGTTTCAATTGCAATTAACATGGGAAGGTGGAACTAAGGAAATTCAAGTAATACCGGGGATTACCAAATACTAATGTTCTTTCAGAAAAGCGATTCCGTATTAATATTTAACTGAAAAACTCCATTGTATTTTTCCTGTATTTACATCGATGCCACAAACCTGTGTCAGGTAAAAGATAAGTAATTGGTTGTTTACCAACTCAAAATGGATGCCATCGATCTGTGGCGGAAAATCCCCGAAATACGCTTTGAATTCACGGGTATTCCTTGCTGTTGAAATATTATAAAACATTCCGGGCACCGTTGTTTTCCACTCCATCATCATTTGATTTTTTTCATCGCAATGTATCTTGGAAACCTGAATTACAGAGGCATCGGTATCTTCCGCCTTAGAATAGACAAAAAAGGATTCTTTGTTAGGCATTAGCAGCACATCATCGGGTTTACGCCCCGCGAATAGAGCTGTAAGATTGGTTTTAGTTAAACTCTGTTGGTATTCAAGGGCTGCTTTTCGCGAAACCTCAAAATCGGTAAGGTTGGGTTTCGATAACGACTGTATTTCAAGCTGGAAATTTTCCTGCATCTCAAGGTAATGTAAGAACAACCGGTGAATGTTAACATCTATGATAAATTGTCCAAAAAGAAAAGAATTTTTGTTATAGGATTCCTTGCTATTTTTTATGACCATCCAATCAAACCCGTCCATTTTTAGGTTCTCTCCGCAGAATTTGGCTGCCGATTTAAGGTTCGGTTTATAGTCGGGGTTGATATTGACAGGATCGACCATTTTTTCTGCTGTAAATTTTTCCATGTCAATCAGGTATTTTTCCTGCACATGGTTGGTAACAATTACTTTCTGCTGAATGCGATCAAACCCATAAAATTGGTTCATCTCATTCCAATCAGGCTCCACAAAGCGTCCAATATCATGTTGTAGATGGATATAAATGTAAGCCTGGGTGATTTTTTTTTCGAGTGTCAAAGGGTTCAATGATTGTAGGCCCGATTTATATTTCTTTGAATAAATCCATAAGTTACCGGGGGTACAGCCCAAAATAAGGCACGCTTCTGTACTATCCATTCGGCCCATCTCTTTTTGTGTCACGAGTTTTCCGTTTGATAAATCGTAAACCGAAAGCCGGCTGGAATTGTAACCGATAGAACGGGTATTGCCCTTACTGTACGATTCGGATTGCGGGTGGTAGAAACTCTCGTGTAAAATCAGGTAGTTGTTTTGCTCTTGTTGGTAGATAACCACTTTTAAAATATTATCCAAGGATGCACCATAGTGTGGCTTTATTGTCATCCACAATAGTGTAACAATCAGAATAACTGCTTTGAATAATTTCAACATTTGGTTATGATTATCAAAAAAAAGAGTGCCCCTGCACCCATATAACAAAGATAGGTACTTTATTTTGTTTTTGCCTGATCAAAAAATATGTGTTTGATATTTTTTTAACATGGAGAATCCAATCCAAAGAACTCCCCATTTACCGACAAAAATTCCCGGTTGGTCGAATAAAGTTTTACCAACTGCTTTTTTTTTGGAAAAATTTGCGTGGAATTAATTTTCAATCCGGCGCAACTTTGTATTGAAAATTACGTCTTTGGTGAGTTGTTTAATTACCTTATTAACCATAAACTATGCAATTAACTAAAACTATTGGTATTAAAGCCCTTGTTTTGACTTTTTTTCTGGTCCTCTCAACAAATTTATTCAGTGAAGGAAATTTTGCTGAAACCCATGAAATTAAAGGAAAAATTATCGACAAAGAAAACCAAGAACCTCTTATTGGTGCCACCATCTATGTGGAAGAATTCAAAACCGGAACAGCTACCGATGTAAATGGGAGTTTCTTGTTAAAACTCCCAAAAGGAAAATATCACCTTCAAATATCCTTCATTGGTTACAAAACCCAGCATCAACAAATTGATGTTACAGGCAGGCTACAATTGGTTTATAATCTTGAGAAAGAAAGCTTGCACTTGCAGGACGTGGTCATATCGGCTGAAAAATCGAACGAAAATGTAACCCGGACCGAAATGAGCGTGGAAAAAATGAAAATACAGGAAGTCCGTAAGATTCCTGCTTTATTTGGCGAAGTAGATATTATAAAAGCCATTCAACTGCTACCCGGGGTCCAATCCACCTCTGAAGGCTCCTCGGGTTTTAGTGTGCGCGGCGGCAACATGGACCAGAACCTGATTTTGATTGATGAAGTCCCGTTGTACAATGCTTCTCATATCATGGGTTTTTTCAGTGTTTTTAATAACGATGCCGTAAAAGATCTGGAACTCTATAAAGGTGATATTCCGGTGGCTTACGGGGGAAGGCTTTCATCACTTTTAAATGTGCGGGTAAAGGAAGGAAACAATGAAAAGTGGCATGGTACAGGCGGTATTGGAACCATCTCGACCCGGTTCGAACTTGACGGCCCTCTTTTTGATGATCGTACAACATTGATGATGGCTGGCAGGCTCTTTAATGCACAATTATACCTGGCGGGGATGCAATCGGTAAACAGCGATTTGAAAGGGGTAGGTCTTTATTTTTATGATTTGAACGCGAAATTAAACCACCGCATCGATAACCAAAACACCGTATCGTTGAATCTTTACAACGGATGGGATGCTTTTAACCAGAAGGATTTCAAATTCGGGTTTGGAAACACCGCAACATCGGCATCCTGGTTACATACCTATAGTGATGAGGTAGCTTCTAAATTTACTTTTTATTATAGCCGATATGGTTATCAAACAACCATGGAATTCGATGAGGCTTCAGGCATGTTGTGGGATTCGCACATCAATGATTATGGTTTCCGGTTAGATAATACCGTACTTTTGGATGAATCCAATACCATCAAATTTGGTTTTTCGTCCATTTATCACCGTTTTTACCCGGGGATGATTGAACCTGTTGGTGACCAGTCTATTTTTGATCCCTATGAATTGTTCCCGAATTCGGCCATCGAATGGGGGATTTATGGCAGTAATGTGCAGCAAGTCACCGACAAACTAACCTTAAAATACGGGGTGCGGTTTTCCATTTTCCAAAACGTGGGACCCGGAACGGTTTATAATTACAATACCGACCATGAGGTTGTAGATAGCACCAATTACAGCAATGGCGATGTTTATAATGTATTTCAAGGGTTGGAACCCAGGATTGGGGCCGTTTACCAATTGAATGAATCTTCGTCCATCAAGGCCAGTTATTCCAGGACACGGCAGTACATCCACATGGCATCAAACAGTACCGGGGGGACTCCTTTCGATATTTGGGTAGCATCGAACCAAAACATCCAACCTCAGATTGCTGACCAGGCTGCCATTGGCTATTTCCGGAATTTCTGGTTTAACCAGTTTGAGGCTTCGGGCGAATTGTATTATAAAAAGATGGACCACACCATTGATTTTAAGGATCATGCACAACTTTACCTGAACCGGCATATAGATGGAGAATTACGGATGGGTGATTCCTATTCGTATGGGGCCGAATTTCAACTCAAGTTTAATTTCGAAAAATTAAATGGTTGGGTAAGTTACACCCTCTCGAAAACCCAACGCGATATTCCTGAAATAAACGGTGGCGTGGTTTATAATTCCCCTTACGATAAACCGCACGATATTGATTTTGTAGCTAATTACCAGTTAAATGACCGTTGGTCGTTATCGGTAAACTGGGTTTTTGCCAGCGGAACGCCCATGACAGTGCCTTCGGGGTTTTATGAACAGGACAATGTACTGCAACTTTATTATAAGGAAGGAACACGAAATAAAGCTCGGATGCCCGCCTATCACAGGCTCGATTTGGGTTTGACCTATCAGAAACCCAAAAAACCCGGGAAACGTTGGGAGAGCGAATGGAATTTTTCCATCTATAATGCCTACAACCGCCATAATGCCTGGTCTATTAATTATAAAAAGGATGAGGAAACAAACCGCATTTATGCTGAAAAAACCTATCTGTTTGCCATCATCCCTTCTGTAACCTATAATTTTAAATTTTAAATTACCATGAAATCAACAATACAATTATCTAAAAATAGGATTTTTCCTTCCTTGAAAAGCTTTGTTCCAGCCTTATTGCTAATAGTTGTAGCATGTACTGAGGAAATTGAGCTTGATCCCGGAACTTTTTATCCAAATATTGTAGTAGATGCAACTATTACAAACGAAAATAGCAACCATTTGGTTAAACTGTATAAGACCAGAGAATTTGGAGAAATTGAGGTGCCAATGGTTACAGGAGCCGAAGTTTCAGTTTCCTTTGATGATTCCATCATTCGTTTTATCGAACCGGATACCTTGCCCGGGTATTATTATTCTGAGGTTCCTTTTGCAGGGCAGCCGGGGATTCAATACCATTTGAGGATTACCAATTACGATGTGGATGAAAATGGGGTAATTGATACTTGCGAAGCCTTTGCAACCATGCCCAATACTCTTGTAATTGATTCAGTGGGATATACCTATAACAATGATTATGAATTCCTTGCTTTAACTTGTTATGCCTGGGATCCGGAGGTGAAAAATTACTACAACTTCAAAGCCTGGAAAAATGATACTTTGGTGACAGATACCTTACATGAATACATTCCCCAGGATGATGAACAATTCAACGGAAACTATACAAATGGGGTTACTTGTCAGTATTTTCAGGATGAGGTGGATGATGAATATATTGTGAATGGCGATAAGCTGACACTGGAAATTCAAAATATTGATAAAGCTTTTTACAATTATATTACAAGTGCACAAAAGGAATATTTTGGCTATAACCCCATGTTTGGAGGCTTACCAGCCAATGTGTATAGCAACACTTCAAAAAATGCAATAGGTATTTTCAGGGTTTATACGGTGAACAAAGCATCGGTTGTAGTAAAAGATTTTCGAGAAAAGCCTCTGGATAAATGACTTCAGTTAATGCTGCATAAATGTTCCAATGGGAACACAATTAAAAGGCTGCCCAAGAAATTAGGCAGCCTTTTCTAATTTTATTAAGGTATTCTAAACTAATTTGTTACATATTCATACCCCATTATTTCCGATGCTTTGAACATAGTCATTTTAGCTTCAGGGTTGGTTCCGTTGTATTCACCCATTTTGTCGTACATCATGCCATTGGTGCCATACAGAATTGATTTTGCATCATAGCCCAACAATCGCAAATAAACAACTAAAGCAGCACTGGTTTGCCCGGTGTAACAATATACGGCTATCGTTTTATCGTTTGGCAGCGTAGTTAAATCGGCTGCAAACTTTAACGATTCTTTTGGGGTGTATTGAATGGAACCCGGAATGTGGCCAACAGCATAATGGGCAGGCGACCAATAATTAACAATGTAGTAATTACTTAAGCTGCCAAAAACGGTGGAATTGGTAACAGTGGCTGGCGTAAAACCTTGTGCTAGTAATGAGTCGATACGGACTTCCAGAATTCCTTGCCCGGTGGTTTTACCTGTGGTGAGTGTTGGCATCCCCCCCTTTTCGCCTTTTGCCGTTTCATCGGTTACCATTTGAGCTCCATAAGCATTACCGTTGCCAATGGCTGTATTCCATTTACCTGCAAAAGCTTCATTCCATGAGCACATGCCCCATTTTAATGAATAAACCTTGCCATATCCCACAAAACGGAGAATTGAGGTAGCATAACCAGCAGTTTGCCCGGTATAGCAAACCACAGCAACTTTATCATAGTTAGTCAAATCAACCCCTTTGATATGTGAAAGAATATCGGCAAAGGCTACATTTACTGCATTCTCAATGTGTCCGGTTGCAAAATCGGTAGCCGAACGGATGTCTATGATATAAACCTTATCGGTTAAATTAAGGTTATTTAAATCGGTAGCTGAGATAATTGCTGGCAAATCAGTGCTTACATAATCTTTCATTAAGGGCGACTCTGCCGATTCTAAATATTGAGCCAATACTTCCGATTCGTTTATTGAGGTTGTTTCTTCCTTTTCGCACGAGGTAGCTACAAATAAGAAGGCAAACAACATACCTAGCCATAAAAATTTAGTTCTATTCATAATCTGTTTTATTTGTGTTAGTTAAACATTACTACTATTCTATTTATTCAAACTTTTCATTTTTTGTTAATCCATCCAACTTTCAGGCAATTTCCCATCCACGGTGATGCCTGAACTCGCGGTTTTTTCCCAATCGAGCAAATCGTCCTGGAACAGGTACAAGTTTTTATTCACAAGCGTACCATTGTCGTTACGGATATGGCAATTGTAACTGCACGACTGCCCGGCCTCTACAGTTGTCCGGCTGGTCCAGCGTAATAAGTTGTGAGGCGAGGTGTAATTATAAGTCGGGAAAGCATCAAAATTGGCATATTCGTCAACACCATATTTAGCCCAATTGTCAGGAGCAGCAAGGGTCCGGCGTACCAACGTAAAGTCGAATCTCTCTTTAATGTCAGGCAGTGGGTTCGTTGCAATTTTAAACCCTAAATAGGACGGAACGCGTGCGCCGTCGCCATGAATGTGGCAGCTACCGCAGTTGTTATAATCTTGTGAGTGGCATACCTGGCAATTGAAATCGCCATAATGCACGGTATGGTAAGTATTCACGGTCTGAATTCCGGTATGACATTTATCGCAGGTTGGCAATTCCGTGTAGGCATACCGTTGTTCTACAAGATTTCCGTCTCCATGCAGTTCATCGCCATTGTGGCAATTCAGGCAGGTGTAACCGTTTTGAGTCAGGTGTACGTCGGGTTTGGTACCTGACGCTACTCCCAGATAAGCATGCCCCCCGCGGGAAACGTGGCAGGTAACACAAACATTCAACATATCAGGGGTTTTATTAAAATTGTGGCCATTGGCCAAACCGCCACCGCCAATAGGAGGACGGACCACATGGCAGTTGCCGCAGGTTCCGTGGCAGGTAGCACAATTGTTGGTATAGCCCTCAATTTGGTGGGCCGGCAGTTTATCAAAATCTTCAGGTCCGTTTAACCCGCTACGGATGGTAACTTTGCGTTTTTGTCCGGTTCCGTTGTGGATACTGGTTTGAAAGTTGTTTACGATGGTTTGGTGGCAGGTAGCACATTTTTCATCAGCCAAAGCTGATGGATGCGAAATGAAATTCCCGGAGTGGGCCAATTGCTTGTCGTCGGTTTTATCGGTTCCATTATGACAACTCACACAACCGAGGGCATAATGTCCCGATTTTTTGTAAGCTTCAAAACCGGTTCCACCCATGTAAACCCTATCGTACGGTTCATAATGTGGTGCTTCGCCGCCGCAACCGCCTGCCGGGGCAGTAGTATCGGGCGAATAAACCAGTTGCAAATGGGCATAATTGGTATGGCATCCTTCGCAGGAGGCTATCGATCCTTCTGCATTCGTATCTGAGTCGTTATTGCAGCCTGTAATCATCACCAAAAACAGAGCAGAAATGATTAATGGGACTATCTTCAACATCTGTATCATAAGTATTTAGCTTTAAGTTTGATTATGGGTCAAAGTTTGCTGTTTTGTGCCAACAGGCAAAAAAACTGAGGTTGTCACGAATCCATGAATGAATTGTTATGTAACAGCATCGTGCCTTGATCTGGATCAATTTATTTTGTGCTTTTATCTTATATTTGTGGGATTGAAAGACCTATTTTTTTTAGAATGACAAAAGAAATGTTTACAGGTTGTACCATAAGCCCGCATCATTGTGCATGCTTTAATAAACTTACCGAAGAGCAAAAGAAACAGTTGGAGACAAAATCGGTAACTATTAAGTACAAAAAGGGGGAAGTGATTTGCAAACAGGGGAGTTTTGCCTCACACATTTTATATATTGAAAAAGGTCTGGCAAAGGTATATTTGGATGATGGGCAGAACTCTCTGGTTTTAAAAGTAATACCTCCGGGTAATTTGTTGGGTTTGACCTCAATTAGCGAAGAAAACAACAATTTCCAATATTCAGCCATGGCTTATTTAGATTCGGAGGTGAAACAAATTGACATTTCTTTTTTTAAGCAGATGCTCATTCAAAACCCCGGGTTTGCTAAAGAGGTTATTGATATTTTAATTTCGAACAGCATCCAAATCAATGGCAGGTTTTTTTGTTTGACACACAAACAATCTTACGGCAGGTTAGCCGATATTTTATTGTGCCTGGCCGACCGTATTTTTAAAAGCCAGGAATTTGAATTAAACCTTAGTCGCAAAGATTTGGCGGAGTTGAGCGGTATTAGTGCCGAAACGGTAGTCCGGATGTTGAAAAAATTCAAGGAGGAGGATTTGATCCAACTTGATGGGAAAAGCTTCAAAATTAAGGACTATGCCAAACTTAAGAGGATAAGTGAAATTGGTTAGCATTCTGCCGGTTAGGAAAAACCGAGTCGATAAAACATGGTGTTTTTGTATTCCATTTGAAGATAATATTTCCATAATCCCGATAATCACAAAACGGTTATTTGGTGAATAAGTATTTAACAACAATGTTGTAACACCTGAATTCACACCGTAACCAGCCGGTTCATATTCTTTCTGTTTAACATTTCACTTGTGGGTAATCGTTATTTAAAAATTCCTCCTGCTTTTATAATACCTGCCAAAGCAATTTTCATTTGTATGAAGCGATTGTTTTTGGATTTCTTACAATTCTTAGTATTTTTATCTTTGTCAGGATTGCATTGAATTATCAAATGTTATAAAATTAGAAACGAATGATAAAAAGAGCCGAAGGTTTGATTGTTTTCTTTTTATTCTCATGCACATTTCTATTGGCGCAAGAGTATAAAACCATTGACAGCTTAAAATTGCGGCTAAACCTTTTTGCCACCGACACTACCCAAATCAGGGTAAATATCCAGTTATCGAAACAATATGAGAAATTCCACACCGACAGCATGCTCATATACGCCGATCAGGCTTTAAAGGCTGCTCAAAAACTTGGAAACGAGGAATGGATAGCCCGGGCTAATAACAACCTGGGGTTTCTATTTTTTCAATCGGGCAACTTTAACCGGGCCTTTGTTTATTATCATGAAGTTTTAAAACACTATGAGGCTATTCAGGACGAAGAACTTTTAATTCCGTCATATTTCAATATTGCCCTGATTTTTGATAAGCTGAATAATAACGATAAATCCCAGGAGTATGGGTTTAAAGCAATAAAAATTGCCGAAAAACTAATAAAAGAAAATAATGCCTATGCATCAACACTGCCTATTGGCAGGCTGTATAATAATATCGGGATAACATTCCATAACCAAAAAAACTACGAAACCGCTCTTGAATACTATAACAAGGCCATTAGTGTTTCTGAAAAGACAAATAATGAGGTTGCGTTACCTTTTGTCTATAATAATATTGGGAATGTGTATAAAGAAAAACAGGAATATGATATTGCACTCTCTTTTTATTTAAAATCGTTGGAACTACGTCAGAAGTTGGACGATTGGCAAGGTATTGCACTAACCTACACCTATATTGCCGATTGTTATAGTTTAAGAAATGAATATGCCAAAGCCCTTTCGTATTACAATCAGGCATACGATATTTCCTCGGAAAATAAATTCTTAGAACTACAGCGAAATACTTCAGAAGTATTGGTAGAACTGAATGCCAAAAGCGGAGACTATAAAAAAGCCTATGAAATGCACGAAGTGTATAAAGAACTTACCGACAGCCTGAATATAATGGAAGGTTCACGGACTGCCTTGATGCTTGAAATGCAATATACCTTTGATAAAATGCAAAAGGAGATGGAAATGCTCAAGCAACGCCGGTTGTTCCGGAACTTAACTATCATGGGGGTTCTGGTTTCACTTTTAATAGTCATCACCTTGCTTTACCTATTGGCCAATAGCAAACTCCGGCGGACCCAATTGCACAGGCAGACGCTATCACTTGAGAAGGAGAAGCTGGAAAACGAACTGGAATTTAAAAACAAAGAACTGACCACCAACGTGATGTACCTTCTCAAAAAAAATGAACTGATCAATTCCATTTCGCAAAAACTACTAACAATTAAATGGAAATTGAAAAAAGATGAAGACCAAAGAGATGTTCAGGAGGTTATAAATGAATTATTAGGAAGTGTGGATAACGATGTTTGGTCGGAATTTGAATTGAGGTTTAAAGATGTCCACGAAGATTTTTATAAAAAACTACAGGAACGGTATCCCGAACTCACCCCAAATGAACGGAAACTTTGTGCTTTTATGCGTTTGAACATGTCCACCAAGGAAATATCGAACATCACATTCCAATCCATCCATAGTATTACCATTGCACGTAGCCGTTTGCGGAAAAAACTAAATATTGTCAATACCGAAGTTTCGCTTTACGACTTCCTTTCAACCATTGAATAGATAATTCTATTGGCAAAACTTCTTGAAACAATCGTTATCTGTCAGTCTATTGTCCGATTTGCTATAACCCTTTCTTTAATTTGGTTTAACGAAATACATTGGATGAGTGATTTCATTTTTAAACCGAGCCTTTAAAAATTCTATTTTTTAACACGCTGATTATTTTGTAAACCACATAAATACAGATAGATATAATCATTGTATATATACTGTATATGCCTTTTTTTATTCTGTATGTTTTTAGTGTAGTATCAAAAATTGCTGGTTGCCTTGTTTATATTGAAATTGCTGTCACAAAATTTTTAGGATATGGCAAACAAAGAAGATTTAACCGATAAACGTATCCAAAAACAGATACAGCAAAATATTGAAGTTACTGAAGCTTTAAAAAAAATGCTGGCTGAATTGGACAAAAAGAAAATCAACAAACGGAATGTTAAATGAACCCAGGACTTGTATATACTATCAATCGATATATATAATAAAAGTAGATGTTAATTATTAACTAAATTTCATGTTTATGAGAAAAACTTTTACAATTTTAATTGCCTTGCTGCTGAGTTTTACTTGGGCATCGGCACAAAGCAATGTAGGAAAACTGCTTTATTCTCAAATGGGCAGTATTGTGAACAACAGTACAGGTTATTCCAGTTGGAACGCTGGTAGTGCCTTCATGGGAGGTACCTACTATTCGGCCGACGATTTTACGGTTCCTGCCGGAGGTTGGTCCATGTATGGTGTTTCAGCTATATTTGACAGGCAAAATTATTTTACAAACATTAAGGTAACTGTGTATGAAGACAATGGCGGTATTCCCGGCAATATATGGGCTACTACCGATGTAACCAGTTATGAAGTTGTGCAATTAGGATACAATGTTTACCAATACACTATTAAGTTTCCAGAGTCAGTAATCTATGATTTTGAACTTGATGGTGGAACCTATTGGTTGAGCCTTGTACCTGCCGGTACTTTTATTTCAAATATGTGGTTGACATTGGCAAGTGAAACAAATATTGGAAACCCTGCCAAACAAAAAGATATTGCAGGATGGCCAACAACCTACACTAATTGGTCAACCAAAAACGATATTGGCAATGATAATAGCTTAACCAATGATTTAGGTGACGTTTTTTATCACAACCTGGCTTTTGCTATTCTTGCTACACCTGAAGATAACGACTTGAGTTTGAAAGAGATTATTTCGCCGATAAAAGGTGAATTAACGGCTACCCACCCGGTGGTTGTTGCCATTGAGAATACCGGATTGAACACGCAAACCAGTTTTCAAGTTATGTATCAGGTAAGTGCTACCGTTAACGAAGTTTTTACTGAAATCTCAACAGCCACTGAAACCATTACCGGTTCCTATGCTGCCGATTCCATTTTTGAATATGCTTTCACTCAAAAAGTAGATCTTTCTGCTTTAAATACTTACAGTGTAGCTGCAAAAGTAATCTTGACCGGCGATACCAATCCCGCGAATGATATGGCAATTAGTTCAGCTAAAAATTACGGTAACTTATTTGTAATGGGTACCGATACTATTGTAACCACTTGTTCGGGTGTATTTACCGATGACCAGGGGGTTAGCGATAATGGTTATACCGAAGCATCTTACGATACCATAACTTTCTATCCAGGCACTGATGGCAACCGTATTTCATTAGATTTTACCTTAATAGATATCAATTGGAACGACCCGAAAACCTGGACATTCTACGATGGTAATTCAACCGGTGCTCCTATTCTATACCAATATACCCGTGATTTAAAGAATTGGTGGACAGGTCCTATTACTGCACGAAATGCCGAAGGAAGTATGACCGTTGTTCTTGTCAAAAATCAAGTGAATACGACTTTAGGTTGGGAAGCCAATGTAAACTGTGTGGTTCCGGAGGGAATTGACTTTATGGCACTGAGCTTAAATGTTGGCAAACCCGCAGAATACAACAGGATGCACACACCTGTTGATGTTGCCTTTAGTTACACCAATGCGGGTAAAGACACGGTTGCCCGTAAAGCTTATCTGTTTGAAAACGGAACATTGATTGATTCAATGATGACCAAAGCCATTGTTCCTGGTGTGCAGGATACCATGTACTTTACCTGGTCGCCAAGCCTTGCTTCAACCTCGGTGGATATTTCGGTTCAAATTCAGGATGATCCTCAAGCTACAAACGACAATAACGCATTGACAACAAAAGTAGCTACCTATAGAAACGATGTTCTTTTGGAAAGTTTTGAAACTGCAAGCCTGGCCCCAGGATGGATGTCGATTAAAAATGGTTATAGCCAGAATACCACTTCTGCAAGCTATATAAAACACGGATCGGCATCAGCAAAAATCGCTTATGTTGATACATTAGTAATGCCGCTCATGAGCCCGGTTGCAGGTGATTCATTGATGTTCTGGAGTTATATCCCAAGTTCTTCTGCTTCAATAAAAGTTTTGGCTTCAAAATCATTAAGTGGGCCTTGGACCGAAGTGGGGACAGCCTCATACATCACTTATACCATTCAGGAATATAAATTTGATTTGAGCACTTACACCGATGGCCCTTATTATTTTGCCTTTGCTACAGTTACAACCTCAACCTATTCCAGTTTTTACTTTGATAATGTGAGGGGCGGGACTTTGTATCATTATGAAAATGATTTGTTGGCCTATAACTTAACCTCTGCCTCAACATATCTGAAATCGGAACACGATGCAGTATTCTCAACTTTGGTGTATAATGTTGGTACGGGCAATATCGCTGGTGGTGACTACTCAGTTCAATTGCGCACGGTGGATTCTGTTTACACTACTGTAAAAGGCTTAGATGTAGCCGCCAATGGAGGTATTACCATTACCATGCCTTACACATTCATTACCCCCGATACACTTGCTTTATATGCAGAAATAGTGATGGAAGGTGAGGTACGGACAGATAACAATATTACTACCAAAACCAGCTATTACATTGTTGATGCTTACACGGTTCTATCAGGTAGCTATTATACCACGAATACCTATGTCATCCGGCCGAATTATCAGAACTCAATTGCACAGTACATCTATTATCCTTCCGAAGTAGGTTTGTATGGTGAATTGAAAGGTGTCGAATTTACATATACGGTTTCCGGTTCTGGTGTTGGGGCATTCCCGTTACAAGTGTATGTTGGAACAATTGCCGATTCTGCATTTGCATTGGCTACAGGTTCTACCTATTTATATCAATTCGTTAATGCCGACTCTGTAACGGCCCCATTGACTAAAGTTTTTGACGATAGTGTTGAGTTCATCAATACAACCGCGAAGCAGAACTTCTACATACCATTTGATGAAGTTTATAATTATGACGGCTCGAAGAATCTGGTAGTAACTTTTGTTAAACCAGATATGCCGAAAGTGAATAAAACCATTACTATCGACTTCTTCAGAAGAACTGGTGATTACAAAATATCAGTAAATACGGGTTACAGAACTGCAACCGCCACTATTGATAATATCAATATGGACAGCATCGTTGTGACCAACACTTCAGGTATGGCTCAATTAGGCGGTTCTGGTTCCTCAAATACATTACCTAACTTACGCTGGTATTTCAACAACCCAGGGGCTCCTGAATTTGAAAGCACTCCGGTTGAGACTGTATTTGAACGTGAGGCTTATTCATACACAGCTGAATTTGCCTATACCAGTCCAAAACAGTTTGTAATGACTGCTCCTGCGTTGCCAAGCTGGCTAACTTTAGCCAAATTAACCGACACTACCTATACATTAACAGGTATTGCCGAAGCGGGAGTATTCCCAGTAGAATTGGTTGTTACAGATAGCAGTTACAGCCAGGTACAACGCTTTGATATTACAGGTTACGCCGTTCCTGAATTTATTTCAGAGCCAGTGGTTGCCGCGTTGGTAAATGAAGTTTATTCATATACGGCACAAGTATCGTTTAACGGTGCAGGTTTTGCCCAAATTACTGCTGGCGAAAACAATCCTGCCTGGGTATCTATAACCGACAATGGCGATAATACAGCTACCGTAACCGGCACGCCAACTGCCGCAGGTGACTATGCAATTACACTTATTGCCCTCGGTGAAGCAGGTTCAACAGTTGAACAAACATTTACTGTTACGGTTGGTGTGGTTCCTGCCATTGCACAACTTGAAAACGCAACCATTACCGAAGGGGCTGAATACACACAGACGGTAACTGTTGCTTATGAAGGCTTAAACGCCTTAACCATTGCCGCAGGTGAAGCATTCCCGGAATGGTTAACCCTGGTTGATAATGGCGATAAAACCGCTACCTTGTCGGGTACCTCTGTAATGGGCGAATATGTTGTGAATGTGATTGCTACCGATAGCACTTACAGCGACACCATGAGCTACACCATCAAAGTGGATGCAGTTCCAGTTATTGCTGCCATTGAAGATGTGGTTATTGAAGAGGGTGCTGCCTATACCGATACCGTATTTGTTGCTTATAATGATACAACTGCCATTTCTATTTTGGCTGGAGAAAATTTCCCATTATGGCTGACAATTACAGATAATGGAGACAAAACTGCTACCATTACCGGTACAGGTGTTGTGGGTGAATACCCGGTCCAGGTAATTGCTACCGATGGCACTTACAACGACACATTGAGTTTTAACATTTCAGTAGGTGGAATCCCAACATTTACCTCTACTCCTGTAACTACAGGTTCCGAAAATTCGGTTTATACCTACAATGTAACAGCTGCCATCAATGGTTCCGAAACATTGGCCATTACATCCGATGAACTGCCAACATGGTTAACCTTAACCGACAATGGCAACGGAACGGCTGTAATAACCGGTACACCAACAACAATGGGTGTTTACCATGTATCACTTAAAGCCGCCGGTACTTATTTTAGTGCTACTCAAGCTTATGATATTGATATTACTGTTGGTGTTAACGATGTGGCTGCAAACAACTTTGTAGTGTATCCAAACCCTGCCAGCCAGTACATTCAGATTCTGAACATTGACAAAGCAACTATTGAAATTTTTGACATCACCGGCCAATTGGTGAAAGTTCAAGAATCAGTATTTTCAACGGATAAGATTGATGTTTCTGAAATGAATAACGGTATTTACATGATTGTTTTAACTAACAATCAGGGTAAAGCCAGCAAACGGTTAGTTATTGAATAATCTGTAACTTCAAAAAAATTAAAAAGGCTGCTCTAGTAGCAGCCTTTTTTCTATTAAAACCATGAATAATTTCAAACCATCAAACCACATGGGCAATTGACCAAAATATTTCAAAAACCCTTAATCCTGTAAACAAATTGAGTAATCCATTTAACACTATATACTTAACATTTTATATTTTTAATTAAACCTAATTTCAAAATTATGAAACAAAGAATCACACTACTAATGGCACTGATGCTAAGTTTTTCCTGGCTCTTTGCCCAAAAAGTTGTTTATGATCAATTAGGAGTTACCGACCTAGGCAACACCTGGTTTAGTGCCCAAGGTTCAGGATTCCAGACCTATCAGGCGATTTCGGCCGACGATTTTGATGTCCCTGCTCAAGGAATGGTTCTTACCGGCGTAGTATTTAACTATGCCAACGATTATTTTGAAGGGCTGAATGTGAAAGTTTACGAAGATGCATCGGGCATACCCGGTGAAATTTTCGACAGTTTTACCCTTTCAGAATGGGAACTTACCACAATCACCAGCGAAAAACATTTGGTAAAAGCCATGTTCCCTTATGAACTGGAACTTACCGAAGGTAAATACTGGGTTTCAGTTGCCGGTACAGGTATGTATTATTATGGAAGATGGTTTGTAACCGACAGCGAAACCACCATCGGTTTACCTGCCAAATACATGGCATTAACCGATGAGTTCATGGGTTTTCCGCTTGATAACCCCATTTGGGGTGAAAACCCCAGTGCCGATGGCGTTCACTTTAATTTATCATTCGCCCTGTTAACATATCCTGAGCCTAACGATTTAGCTCTGAAACTTATCTCAAACCCTGTAACTGGTGAAACTACTGCTGACCAGGAAATTTCAGTCGTAATATTAAATGCAGGGTTAGATACCCAAACCTCGTTTGATGTGATGTATCAGGTAAGCTCTACCATTGATGGTGTGTTAACCGAACTTGAATCATTTACCGAGTCCGTTTCAGGGTTAACCCTGAAAACCAAAGAAATCTATGAGCATACCTTCTCGCAAAAGGTGGACATGTCGGCAATTACAACCTATAGCTTAAAAGCTAAAGTAATGCTTGCCAATGATCAGAATTTACTCAACGACAGCTACCAAACTACAGTGAAAAATTATGGCAGCCTATATGTGTTGGGTACCGATAAAGAAGTTACTGCCTGCGATGGTATTTTTGTTGACGATGGCAGTGTTTTGGGTAATTATACCGAGGCCTCTACCGACACGATAACCTTTTACCCGGGAACAGATGGCAACAGGGTTTCTCTGGAATTTACCACCATGGATATTGGAGGGGACATTGACATTTTCGATTTTTATGATGGCGAAAATACGGATGCCCCAAAATTGTTTGAATATGCGAGGTATAGCAACGTGTACCCCGAGCATATTTTAGCCCGTAACCCACTGGGAGCCGTTACCGTTGTTGTAAACTGTGGTTATGCCTATGGTTACCCGGGTTGGGAGGCAAATGTAAGCTGCATCATACCTGATGAAATTGACTTTAAAGCGCTGGCTTTACAAGTTGGCAATGGGATTGACTTTAATTTAAAAGGTAAACCCGTAGATGTTATAGCAAATGTTACAAACGCTGGTTCCGACACGTTATCACGTAAAGTATATTTACTTGAGAACAATGTAATTGTGGATAGTTTATCTACCCAATCGTTGATTCCCGGTCAAATAGATACTTTAACCTTTACATGGGTACCGGCTTTGGTATCGGATGAGGTTTCAGTAAAAATAATGATACAAGACGATACTCAAGCAACAAATGCCGACAACTCGGTTGAATCAATCGTGGCGGTCTATAAACCGGGCACATTGCTTGAAAGCTTTGAAACAGGGGGCTTACCGTTGGCATGGGTTTCAAAACTTGGTACTTCCGGCGTGGTACAGAATTCATATTCCGCTACACATGGTGAATATTATTTATCAGTGGGTGGCAATGATACTGTTATAATGCCAATCATGTGGCCTAATGAAACCAACCAGTTGGTTTTTGATGCCTATCCGGATTATAGCAACCCGTTTATGGTGTTAGTATCAAAAGACATGGACGGCCCTTGGGATACCGTGGGTATAGCTGCTTTTACCACCTGGAGCATGTCAACCTACTCGTTTGATATTAGCCCGTGGAACGATGCCCCATATTATTTTGCTATTACAAATGGTGGCGGTTATGCTGCAAATGTGGACTTTGTACGTGGCGGTGAATTGCATTATTACGGAAACGATTTAATGGCTAACCGGTTAGTAGTCGATCCGTATGTAAAAACAGGTCAAGAAACCAATTTCGAAGTTTCGTTCATGAACATTGGGACCCAGGATGTTTTGGGAACTCAATACACTGTGGAAATCCGCACTCAGGATTCTGTTTATAATGTAATTGAAGGTGTTGATTTGAAAAGTATGGAAGCCGTTACATTAACTGTACCGTATATTTTCACAACTGTAGATACCCTGGCCTTGCATGCTCACATAATATTTGATGGCGAAGCAAGAACCGACAATAACATGACCCTATCTTCCGAAGTATTTGTTTTGGATGAATACACGCACGGAGGGGTTTCAACATCAACTACCAGTTCCTTCTTACAGATAGGTAACATGAACGCTATCTCAGAAATGATTTACTATCCATCCGAGGTTGGATTGTATGGCCAGTTGAAAGGTTTTGAGTTTTCATACGATATGACCTATGACGATGATGAAACCGGAGTACCTGTGACCTTCTATGCGGCCACCACTCAAAACGATGTGTTAGTTTCCGATGCAGATCCATATACTCCAAGTTGGATTGAAACCGATTCATTGGCGTTTACCCAGGTATTTAAAGGTACCATAGACTTTAAAAAGGGAAAGAATCAATCCATCTATATTCCTTTCAACGGACCGTTTGAGTACGATGCACAGCAGAACCTGATTATCATTGCTATAAAAGACAGCATGCCAAGTGTTTATAAATACCCATCGTTCCATACCATGGATAGCGAAACACCCCGTTTCATCTATGGAAACAACAATTCTCATGTTATTGATCCTTCCAACATCGTAGTAAATTGGGGAGGTTCGGTAAACAGTTACCAGGTCCCAAACCTGCGGTTCCATTTCACCAATCCCGGAGCCCCTGTCTTTGAATCGGTTCCGGTAACCGAAGTGATTGAAGATGCTGCCTATAATTATCAGGTTGAAGTTGCCTTTGAGGGTCCATCTGCATTTACCCTTGAAGCTCCCGTATTGCCTTCGTGGCTTACTGTAGAGGCTATCACCGATACCACCTTTGCATTGGTGGGAACTCCTGATATGCCTGGTTTGTATCCTGTAAAGCTGGTAATTACCGACAGCATGTATTCATCTGTTCAACGATTTGATATTACAGTTTTTGCATTACCTGAATTTGTTTCATCTCCGGTTACTCTAATTGCCGAGACCGAAACCTATTCCTATACCGCCGAGGTATCTTACAGTGGTTCAACACCGGTTCAAATTGCAGGTGTGGATAATCCTTCATGGATTACGGTTACCGATAATGGAAACAATACCGCCACCGTAACTGGTACCCCTGTTGCAACAGGTGAATTCAACATCAGCCTTAAAGCAACCGGAGAAGGTGGTGCATCGGCTACCCAAAATTACATGTTGGCTGTAGGAGCCGTTCCAAGCTTCACCTCCACTCCTGTAACTACAGGTTCCGAAAATTCGGTTTATACCTACAATGTAACAGCTGCCATCAATGGTTCCGAAACATTGGCCATTACATCCGATGAACTGCCAACATGGTTAACCTTAACCGACAATGGCAACGGAACGGCTGTAATAACCGGTACACCAACAACAATGGGTGTTTACCATGTATCACTTAAAGCCGCCGGTACTTATTTTAGTGCTACTCAAGCTTATGATATTGATATTACTGTTGGTGTTAACGATGTGGCTGCAAACAACTTTGTAGTGTATCCAAACCCTGCCAGCCAGTACATTCAGATTCTGAACATTGACAAAGCAACTATTGAAATTTTTGACATCACCGGCCAATTGGTGAAAGTTCAAGAATCAGTATTTTCAACGGATAAGATTGATGTTTCTGAAATGAATAACGGTATTTACGTGATTGTTTTAACTAACAATCAGGGTAAAGCCAGCAAACAGTTTATTATCGAATAAAAAGTTGATGGTAAATAAAATCAAATTAAAGCTGCTCCGAATTGGGGCAGCTTTTTTTAAAAAAATAAATGGCGTTGTGTAATTTTCTTCTTTACATTAACAACCTTCGATTTATTCTGTTTTTTTGATTACTAACAACTGATTTTTCATCCCTCGCCTCCCCTTATTACACAACTATATTGGCCCTAAATTGTTTATATTCAAAAATTAAGTTCCACCTAATTCCGCAAGCTATGAAACAATTCCAAGCCTCATCACCGAATGTTCAAGTGAATGGTGAAACCGTGTATGCCATTATCGATGGCATGTCCGCTTTTAGAAACAAAGCGTTGAAGATTCTTGCCGATAACAGCATTGTGGACCCTAAACCTGGCATGTGGTTTAAACAGCAGGATTGGCTGAATGCCTTTAAAACCATCTCCGAACAGATTGGAGCGCTTACGCTTAATACCATTGGCCAAAAAATCCCTGAAAATGCGGTCTTCCCCCCGCAGATCGATGAAATTCACACTGCACTGGGAGCCATCAACCAGGCTTACCACATGAATCACCGGAATGGGTTGATTGGCGATTATACCTACCAGAAATCCGGGGAAAAATCGGGGAAGATGGTCTGTACCAATCCATATCCTGATGATTTTGATAAAGGGATTATTACTGCCATGGGGCGGAGGTTTCTCCCTAAAGGTTCATATACCATTAATGTGATGATTGACAAAACACAACCCGAACGATCAAAAGGAGCCGATTCCACCACTTTTTTAATCAATTGGTAAGAGTTCCAGTGGCAATAATTCCTATTCTTTCCGGCCTCCTTTTCTTCGCATCCCAGAATTAGTTTAGGGGCGGGCAAACCGATTCATAATGAATCATCTGCCGCCCCTGCCCCAATCATTTTAACAAACTAAACTAAAAATTAACAGCAAGGTTGCTGTATGGGAACTGATTCCCTGGAGATTCTTGAATTTCTTACTAAAGAAACCTTTATTACCATTGTTTTTTCTTTTCGCGCCAATAACCGACAAACCGTTTCAGTTCTATCAAACCCACAGGGCCTTCGTAAATGCCACCTCCCCCTCCGGCATCGTAAACCCTGACAGCAATGGTATTCAGTTGTCCTGATTTCAGGTCTTCCGCATTCAGATAATAGATCCGTTCAGACCGATATTCATTGTTTGTTGCATTTTTATATGGAAAATCGCTCATGATCCCGGTATGCCCCACCAATTTGCCGTTCAGATAGACCTCATCTAAATCGTCAATTTTCCCAACCAGTAACACGAACCTTTTTCCTGCTGCCGAGGCATCAACTTTAAACTGCCTGCGGTACCAGCCATACCCGTCGTACGACTTCGACACCTGATCTTCCCAACTTCCCGGCACCATGATCTTATTCCATCCGGCATCGTTAAATGTAGGCTGGAGCCATGTTTTATCGTCACCGGGTTTAAATTTCCAATAACCTTCTAAACTAATATCGTAAGGCAATGGGTTTACTTTTGCAAAAATGCCAACCTGCCCATGAACAATTCCGCCATCCTGCTGCGCATCGTAAACCCTGACGGCAATGGTGTTTGTCTGGTCAAATTTTATCAACTCCGAAGGGATCAAATACCTGCGTTCGGCATTGTAGGCGGTCCAGTAAACCGGGGGAAACGAGCCTTTGTGACCAATTTTTACCCCATTGATAAATACTTCGTCCACGTCGTCGATGTACCCCAGGGACAGTTCCAGTGTGGCATTTTTGAATTCACCCGATAGCGTGAAATCTTTCCGGTACCATGCATAGCCATCGTATCCCGGAAAACCCTGATTTTCCCACGAAGATGGAACTAATACCTCTTCCCAATCTGCCACATTATGTTTTGCCGAGGCCCAGTCTTTGTTATCGCCAATCATAAACTTCCACGTTCCACTCAGGTTGACCACAATCTTTTTGGGATCCTCAAATCCATTGGAGTAGGCAGCAAATGAGGCAAAACAAATTAAACTGATTATTATAATGAGTCGCATACAGATAACTAATCAAAAATTTCACTTAAAACAAAACCTATAAAAGAGATGTGGTTATAAAAGGTATCGGGCTCTTCGTTCTCTTGAACATATACCTCAAAATTTTCTTTGGTCATCAAGCCTACAGGCCCTTCGTGAATGCCGCCCATTCCACCTTCGTCGTACACCACCACAGCAACGGTATTTATTCCTTTTGCAATTAACAAATCTTTAGGTATTTTATAAGCCCTGCGCATTTGCCAGGTACCATTGTAGCCATTTCCAAACGGAGTATCGTACATATCTTTGTATTCTCCAATTTGTTTTCCATTCAAAAAGACCTTGTCTTTATCATCAATTTTTCCCAACACGAGATAAAGCTTTTGTTCTGCCAATTCCTCGGGCAGTTCAAACGACTTACGGTACCATGCAAAACCATCATAATTATTAAAACCCTGGCTTTCCCAACTGGCAGGTACCCTGATGGTGCGCCAACCGGAATCGTCGTACCCCGTATCGCGGCAGTTTTTATAGTTTTTAAACGAAAACCGCCAGGTACCGGAAAGATCATACGAGAGCAGGCGCACATTGGGATCGTAACCGATAACCAACGGACCGCCGACAATACCCCCGTCCATTGTTTCATCATAAATCCGGATAGCCAACGTGTTTTCGCCGTCAAAATTGATCAGTGCTTCGGGGATAGGATATACCAACTGCGCATTGTAAGCAGTCTCAAAGCGGGGTGGAAATTTCCCCATTTGGCCAATCCGTACCCCGTTGAAATAAACTTCGTTCACATCATCTATCTTCCCCAAGTTGATGTAGAGCGAGCCATTGTAACTGGTTGACGGCAATTTTAGTGTTTTCCGATACCAGGCGTACCCATCATAGCCCACATATCCTTGATCTTCCCATTTGCTTGGAGCAAAAACCATATCCCAATCGGAGTCGTTGAAATTCCGTTGGGCCCAGGCCATATCATCACCAATGGCAAACTTCCATTGACCGTTCAGGTTCACCACTGCTTTTAAACCGGAGGCCGAAAGTGATGGAGCTACTGCCATCATAAAAAAGGTTAAAAGGGTAATAACATTTTTCATATACCGTGTAGTTTTAAGGTTCATTTGCTATTTTACCCTGCAAAGATGGTTGAATCACTTGTGAATAGTGTCAGCATTGTGTTAGGAATTGTCACAAATTGTCATGGTTACAAAATCAGCTTGTAACCAACGCCATGCACTGTTAAAATGATTCTGGCATCGTTGGGGTCTTTTTCAATCTTTTGCCTGAGTTTCAGCACAAAATTGTCGATGGTACGTGAGGTAGGCTGGTAATCGGTGCCCCAAACATTGTTGAGTAAATCGTCGCGGCTTACGGTTTCGTTTTTGTGTACAAAAAGGTAATGCAGGATTTCAAATTCTTTATGCGAAAGCTTCACCTCTTCACCCTGAACAGTAGCTACATACAGAGCAAAATTCACCTTCATGTTGCCAATTTCTACCTGCCTGTTTTCTTCGTTGGGTTCATCAATGCCGGCCCTGCGCAAAATGGCACGGATACGGGCCAGCAGTTCACGCAAGCTGAAAGGTTTGGTAATGTAATCATCGGCACCCAGTTCGAGCCCCAACACTTTGTCAATCTCCTCGGCTTTGGCCGTGAGCATAATCACAGGGGTTTTAATCCCTTTGCCCCGTGCTGTTTTACACACATCAAAACCAGATAGTTCGGGCATCATCACATCGAGCAATGCCAGATGATATTTATTGGTAAGCATTTTTTGCAACCCATCTTTTCCGTTGTTAGCGGTATCTACGGCATAACCTTCAAATTCCAGGTTATCCTGTAACCCTTTTAACATGGCCACTTCGTCCTCAACAATCAGTATTTTAATCATTTTGTTTGGTTTTAGCTTGATTTAAAATCGGTAGGGAAATATAACCGGAAGGTGCTTCCTTCATTCAGCTTGCTGGTTAAAGTAACCTTTCCTTTGTGCCCTTTGACTATTTCGCTGACGATAGCCAACCCCAACCCAGTGCCTTTCACTTTATTCGCCAGGTTTTCGTTGGTCACCCGGTAAAACTTATCAAATACCAGTTTGTGATGCTTTTTTGAAATCCCTTGCCCAAAATCTTTCACTTCCACGTAGGTGAAGTTCTTTTCAGTCCCGGTACGTATTTCGATGTACTTTTTATCGGGACTGTATTTTACCGCGTTGTCAATCAGGTTGATCAATGCATCGGCAACAGCATCCTGATCGCAATGGTTCTGTGGCAGGTTTTCGGCAGGCAAAAAGTGATGTTCAAACCCTTTGTTCACAAAGTGAAAATCGTAGGTTTCCAATACCTTCTGTGTTATAGAATTTAAATCATAAAGAGCAAATTTAAACTGACGCTTTCCATTTTCCATTTTCGAAAAGTTCAGTATTTTATTCACCATCCCGGTAAGCCGTTGCGTTTCTTTACTGATGATCTGATAATATTCATGCACTTTATCAGTTGCTGTTACCCTACCCATTTCAAGGGTCTCAATGTACATACTGATGAGTGCCAATGGTGTCCGGATTTCGTGCGACACATTGGCTATAAACTCCGATTTTATTTGGGTTAACTGAATTTCGCGCTTAATGCTCGCGTACAGGAACCAGATACCCACCAAAAGTACCAGGAGTATCATGGCAAATAAAATTAATCCTTCGGTAACTCTGCCCTTTACCAAATCGCTGATGGTTTCGCTTTTCAGACTGATCTTGATCTTTACCTGAGGCATCAACCACAAAGCCCCTTCCAAATCGTAATCCAAAGATTTGTCAAGCTGTTTTTCGGTGGATACCAATACTTCTGTAGTCACCGAATCCATGAGTGTAATAACAAAATCTTCCTGAGCGATAGACTGCATCTTGGAACTCAGATTATCTTCCAGAAATGGATAGTTTTCAACTTCAAAAAAACAGGCAAACATATCCCCCCCGGCATCTTCGGCAATAAAATAAATGATGCTGGTTTTATCGTCAACCGCATAGGTCAGAAATTTCCGGTAATTGTTTTTAAAGTAGCTGACCAATTGTGTAAGATTTTTTGCCTGCAATTGCATAAGGTTCTCAAAAAAATCATCATTTAACGAAGAATTTTGTGATTGATGGATTTTTTGGGAACGGCCATTCAGTGGAGCCATAAAAATGGCCGTAATGGATGGATTCTCATCCATTAATCGTTTCAAAACTACACCATTGGTGTCCTTTTCGTATTTGAGCGATGATTCAAAACGCTGTGCCCAGTTATTGGCCACATCCTGAGAATATGAATTAAGGGAGGAAACCATCGACTCCAACTGGCTTTTATACACATCGCTAATCAATTTTTCCTGATCATCAAGTTTTAAATACTCATAAAACGTGATCGACGCCAGAGGCAGGAACACAATGATGATAAGTGCCACCAGAATACGGTGAAGGGTACTTTTCATTTCCTTTTTTTAAAAATTAATGGACTAAAATTATAAAACATCTGTGACTATTTCTCAACCTATGATAAGAACCTTTTACCGGATCTTAAAACGGAGCCACCGGACAACACCCTTGAGTTATCCGATGGCTGAACAAACTTAACCTGACCCCCCTTTCCGATAGGAAAAGTTTTGAATAAAAATCTTTCAATTCATCAATTTATAACAATCCGCCTTATTCTGAAGTTAAAAGTTCATGACTTTCCGATTGGTATTTATTTAAGAAATTCATTATCTGGGCTAAATCGGGGTTAACCTGTGTGAGAATACATTCATTCCTGTCGTAAAAACAGAACAATGCATCGGTACAATCTTTAGCTCCATTGTAATATTCGTATTTATAAATGCGGATTCCATGGCTGTAGCTCACCAGCTCCATCATCTGCAATTTATTGGTTTTTTTGTTTTTTACATATACCGGCAATTTCACCATGGTTTTGCCAAAATTCGAGTAAGATAGTACCTCACCAGTTGGTATCACCATTTTTTCTCCGGAATAAAGTACACATTTGGTTTTAAAAACTCCCACATGTAATTTTTCGCAAAAGAAGGTATCGGTTTCAGTTATTACATATTTAGGTTGAATTACATGGGCATTTGTTAACATGCCTATGGTTACAAAAATGGCTAAAAAAGCAATGGTTTTCATAGTTTTAGATTTTAAGGTTACAACATCAATAAAATTTTACGAAACAAAGGTAGGGTATGAAACTATCATCGTTGTCACCAGAAAATAAAACGGTGTCACGAATTGTCATCACTTGTAAGCCCTTTACTGATATTTTAAAAAAAAGAGTGTGGTTATCTTAAATTTAAGGGTTGTATTTTATCAATTAGAAATATATTTGCATCACTTTTTATTACTTATCATTTTTATACCACAAGTATTTTTAATATGACCGATTTTTTTGAACGAATCACCATCTGGCGCGGCAAACACCTCCGCGAAAAACAATTTATCATCATGTTAAGCTTTGTGGTCGGTATTTTAAGTGGGCTGGCTGCTGTTGTTCTAAAAACTACAATACACTTTACACATAATTTTTTAGATAGCAATATGGATATTGGTACCGGAAGTTTTATTTATTTGGCACTCCCCGGAATTGGAATCATATTTACCGTGTTATGGGTCAATTATTTTATTAAAGATAAAATTGGACACGGGGTCAGCCGCATCCTTTATTCCATATCAAAAAAAAATGGGATTCTTAAACCCCACAACACCTATTCCAGCATAATCGGAAGTACGTTTACCATTGGCTTTGGAGGTTCCGTAGGAGCCGAAGCTCCCATTGTTTTAACAGGAGCATCCATCGGCTCCAATTTAGCCCGCATGTTGCGGTTAAATTACAAACAAATCATCCTGCTCATTGGATGCGGTGCTGCTGGTGCGGTGGCCGGAATTTTTAAAGCTCCCATAGCCGGAGTTGTGTTCACCCTCGAAGTGCTGATGCTCGATTTAACCATGGCCTCCCTGATACCGTTGCTTATTTCGGCAGCCACAGCTGCTGTCATCTCCTACTTTTTTATGGGGCACAGTGCGGCATTATTCAGCTTTCAGCTAAAAGAACATTTTGTTATCGGAAATTTACCATGGTACCTGGTCCTGGGAATTACGGCTGGCTTGCTGAGCCTTTATTTTACACGGACAACCATGTTCGTCGAAGGTTGGTTCGAAACCTTTAAAAAACGATGGACTAAGATAATTGTTGGTGCCATCGGTTTAGGTTTGCTCATTTTCATCTTTCCACCACTTTTTGGCGAAGGCTACGTCTCGCTCCATGCCATCCTTTCGGGCGATGTTCAGGCACTGCTTTCGCACAGCTTTTTTTATTCGTTAAAAGATAACTTTTGGGGCATTGTAATATTTCTGAGCCTGCTATTGGTTTTCAAAACATTTGCAACTTCGTTTACCACAGGGCCTGGCGGGGTGGGCGGTGTTTTTGCACCTTCCCTGTTTATGGGTGGGGTTTTGGGTTTTTTGGTTGCCATCCTCTTGAACCGATTTAGTTTTATTCATGTGAGCGAAGCCAACTTTGCCTTGGTTGGTATGGCAGCTTTTATGTCGGGGGTGATGCACGCCCCCATGACCTCTATTTTCTTGATTGCTGAAATTACCGGCGGTTACGGATTGTTTATTCCTTTGATAACCGCTTCCACCATGTCGTACCTCACGATTATGTATTTTGAACCACACTCCATTTACACAAAACGTCTGGCCCGCCGCGGGGAATTGATTACCCACAATAAGGACCGGGCTGCTTTAACTTTGATGCGGCTGGATCGGGAAATTGAACGCGATTTGATGACCGTGCGGCCGGACCAGACCTTGCGCGAACTGGTTCACATTATCAGCCGATCCAAACGGAATATATTTCCGGTAGTGAATAATAAACTGGAACTACAGGGAATTGTATTGCTTGACAATATCCGTGATATCATGTTCAATCCCGAGGTGTACGACGATACCTTTGTTCATGAGCTGATGACTGCCCCACCCGATATTGTGGAACTTTCCGATTCCATGGAAGTAGTGATGCATAAGTTCGAAGAATCGGGGGCCTGGAACCTTCCGGTTATCCGGGATGGAAAATATGACGGTTTCATTTCCAAATCAAAAATTTATACAGCTTACCGGAAGGTGTTGGTCTATTTTTCGGAGGAATAATCCGGAGGTCGCTACAGTCTCAAAAGAGACAAAAAAAGCAGGTATAAAACCTGCCTAACAACTAAATCTATTAACTAAACCAAATTTCTTAATTCTATTACCAATTAAAAAAGAGGGATTTAAAGGATTTTTACATGCGGATGGCGTTCTTCATCGAAACCAGGCTGCTACTTAAAGTCAAACCTTTCGATTGGGCATTGGTAGGACTAACTTCAAACTTTAACAAATCGTCAACCACCACAAAGTTGATCATTGAACCGTTTGAGATGGCACCATTGTTTTCTGAAATGATTAAGGTACTCTTTCCTACTTTTTGCGAAATGGCCCCTGCGTTTCTTGAAAAATTGCTACCCTCGGAAACATAAATCAATTGGCAATCGGTAATTTCATCAATGTTATTAAATTCTTTCACAACAATGGTCTGGAATCCAAACTTTTTTCCCTCAGTTTGACTTCTCAATTCCGAAGCCAATTCCTTGTTCCGTAAAACCCCAATAACAAAATCACCTTGTTTTACTTCCTCAGGCCAACCTACATAACGGATAAAATTCAAAGTAAACATCGATTTGTACTTAACAATCTCATTTGCATTTACATTCATGGTTACAGCACCCACAAAAGCCAAAATGATTACTACTAACTTTTTCATTTATTTCTCTTTTTTAAATTAAATTATTCGCTTAACTAATTTCTATCCCCTAAAACGGGGAATCTGCAGTTAGGTTTGAAAATTAGTTATGATGAGCATGGGTTGTGCAGGTGAAGTAGTGCACCATAACAAATGACACGCATCAGTCTGGGAACCGTTGCCAAACAGTATCAAGAATACAACTTACTGTGATTCAATAGGTACAATGTCAATTCACTATGGGTGTACAACGAAATTCCCTTTTTTCAAAAGAATACAAGTAATCTTTTGTTTTAGAATTTTTCGTGCTTTCTGTTGTTGAAATAGATTTTTTGTTCCATTGCCCTCAAAAAAGTTAACAACGAAAAAATACGAAAAACACAAAAAATATAAGATGGAATGAAATTATTAGGACGATGATGTACTTCATCCGGTGCACAACAAAGGCTCAACTTGGGGGTGGGTTACAAAAGTGGGCAAATCAAAATACTGAGCCAGCTGATAGTTGAAGCGACAGAGTAATTCAGAAAAAGGGGGAAATGTCGTACACCCATTCACTATTGATTATATGACTGGAATATTTATCCGGAATAAGATTTCAATGATGTTTAGTTAAGGCTTATAAGTGTAAAGTAAAATTAACCGCGAAGAACATGGAGACCGGAAACCGAAGACGGGAGGCAGAAATTCATGTGCCCATATGGTCATTAGCTCATGAGCACATTGACACATCAGCATAATAATCTTGTGTCTCGTATCTCTCAATCTCATATCTTGGTACTGACTACTTGATACTAAAATATTCATCCTGCTAACTAAACGACATTGAATAAGCATAATTCTTTTCTTTCAACCCCGCTATTGAAACTATTCCTGAGTTCACTGCAAACCTGCAAAAGCCACCTTGTTTAGAAAGTGTTTAGCCATTTGCTTTGATAAAGAATCATTCAATGCCTCGGGATGCCATTGTACCCCAACTGCAAACGGATGTTTTAATGTATCAGAAAATTCAATGGATTCAATCACCCCGTCGGGAGCATACGCGGCAACTGTAAAACCGGACGCAACCAAATCAACCGATTGGTGATGCCGGCTGTTTACCCGAAAACTATCTGCACCAAAACAGGTCTTCAACCAGGATTGAGCTTCAGTATTCACCCAATGGGCATCGTACGTTTTAACCCGGTGGGTGAGCGTGCTCGAAGGAATAAAGGTAGGGATATCGGGAATGAGAGTTCCACCATTTCCCACATTCAAAATCTGATGGCCCCGGCAAATCCCAAAAATAGGAACCTTATGTTCCATGGCAAACCGGATCATCAACAATTCAATAGAATCGCGGAAATCGTCGTATCCCTCGCAAATTGAATCGTATTCCGGCTTGTTATAATGAATGGGGTTCACATCTTCGCCCCCACATAAAACCATTCCATCGGCCATTGCCAGAAAATAATCCATCGAATCGGTCGGAATGGAATAAAACTCCCGAATCCATAAAGTGGAATCTTCGTTTTTCAACCATTGCTGAACCATCAGTTTTGAATCTTTTGATACTAAAACCAAAGGCTCCTGATTACATGAACTTACAAATACGATAAAAAAAACCAATGGCCAACAGTTTTTCATGAAGCAACTTTTTAGACAGTTAATTTATATATCCGAACGAAGATAACCTTTTTGCCAACAATTCTTGTTATTTTTGGCTTTTCAAATAATAGTTTAACACTCAAATAACAGCAAACGTGAAACTCTGGGACAAAGGCACCGCAACCAACCAAAAGGTAGAAAGTTTTACCGTTGGAAACGACCGCGAATTGGATTTATTTCTCGCACCCTTTGATGTGTTAGGTACCCTGGCACACACTGCCATGCTAGAATCCATCGGGCTTTTAACCTCAGAGGAGTTGGCTCAGATTCATTCCGAATTAAAACGGATTTACCAACAGACACAAGACAGAACCTTTTCCATTGAGCCAGGGGTGGAAGATGTTCACTCGCAGGTTGAAGTGATGCTGACACGGGTTTTGGGTGAGGTCGGCAAAAAAGTTCACAGTGGGCGCTCCCGCAACGATCAAGTGTTGGTGGATGTAAAACTTTTTCTGCGGGCCGAAACTGAGGAAATCAGCCGTTCGATGGAAGTGCTTTTTTCCACGTTGATTCAATTAAGCGAAAAACACAAAGACAAACTGCTCCCAGGTTATACACACCTCCAAATTGCCATGCCGTCGTCGTTTGGCCTGTGGTTTGGTGCCTATGCCGAAAGCCTGGTTGATGATTTAACGTTGCTGAAAGCGGCCTATCAGGTAGTCAACCAAAACCCGCTGGGTTCTGCGGCAGGTTACGGTTCATCATTCCCGTTAAACCGCCAAATGACCACCGATTTGTTAGGCTTTGAGCAACTCAACTATAATGTGGTTTATGCCCAAATGACCCGAGGAAAAGCGGAACAAACCCTGTCGTTCGCAATGGCCGGAGTAGCGGCTACCCTTTCAAAAATGGCTATGGATATTTGTCTTTTCAATTCACAGAATTTCGGATTTGTGAGTTTTCCCGATGAATTTACTACGGGTTCATCCATCATGCCACACAAAAAAAACCCCGATGTTTGGGAACTGGTACGTGGAAAATGCAATATCATTAAGTCATTACCAACCCAAATCAGCCTTTTAACCAGCAATTTACCCTCGGGATATCACCGGGAACTGCAATTGCTCAAGGAACAAATAATCCCGGCACTTACCGAACTCAAAGCTTGTCTAACACTTAGTGAACTGATGCTTTCGCAAATCCAGGTAAAAGATGCTGTTTTATCAAATCCTAAATATAAATATGCCTTTAGTGTGGAAGAGGTCAACCGTTTGGTTCTTGCGGGAGTTCCTTTCAGGGATGCCTACAAACAAGTGGCTGAAACCATCGGAAACGGAACCTTTAAAACCGATTTAAAAGTCACACACACCCACGAGGGCAGCATTGGTAACCTTTGCAACCCCGAAATTATTGAGAAGTTCAGAAAGGTTAGTGAATCGTTAAACTTTGATAGGGTGCATCAGGCTTATCGCCGTCTTTTAACAAAATAAAAACTGGCTTAACAGTGGAAATGCTAAGCCAGTACCTTGTTACTTATCCGGTGGATTAGTCCTCAAGTGATTTTGCAATCAATTCTTCAACTTTATCGTGTAATAATTCCAATTGTTCGGTATTCATCCCCGTGGAATAAATCCGGATTAAATCGAAAACTTTGGTACCATAAACCACAGCCAACGCACCATCAAATGCCGGCAGTTTGACATTGTTGCGTACCTGGGCAATCAACTTTTTAAAATGGCTCCAGGTCAGTTGCTCATCAATTTTTAGGTAGTACATATCTTTTTCGGAGTCTTTCAGTACCTTTTCGGTCAGCGATTCAATATGGAACACCTTTTTAATATGAATCACTGCTGTTTCGTTGATCTTTTTCATTTTGGCAAATACAAACCCGGCATCACGGTAATGTTCCTGAATCTCAATCAGATGATTTAAACTATGCAAATAACGCAACCTGATAGAAAAATAGACATTGTTGTAAATAGTGAGGCTGGCGGGTGTCCCCTCAAATTCGAATTTAGTTTTGCGCTTGATGTCATGAGTCACCCTAAGGATTTTTTCGGTCGATACTTTTTGCGACAGCACTAAAAAAATGGAATCAGGCACCTTTTGGGTGGGAAAATGTGTGCCATAATATCCCGGAAACATACCTAGATTTTCTAATACAAATGTATTGGGAAGAATTCCATGCTCAATGGTTTTAACATTTTCTTCTTTCATTACAGTGCCAAAGGTTTCAAAAATCATAGTTGTGCAATTTAATGGTTAGTTTATAAATAAAGAACGCTGTTGTATATCCTATATAAAAAACAAACCCCTTTTTTGTTCAATTCAAAAAATACATTCGCTTATATAACATTGTTTTTGAATACATTATAAAATATATCCGATACCTCTTTTACCTTTGATATTGGGTTTGTCAGCAAATCGAAACTATTCTCAGCCTACCGGAGCAAATTGATTGATATAACAGAAGGATAAAAATTTGACACTTGACTTCTGACCTAGGATTTGAGATAAAAAAAAACCGCCCTAAAATAGTGCGGTTTTTTTTGTCTTATATCAACTTACTTTTTAATATTTGGTAATTCCAAACCATAACCTTTTTTCCGGTCTTCGGCTTTTAGCAAGAAAGCAAAAAATAGGGCCAGTACACCAAAACCTGTAAATACCATCATCGGTAAGGTATAGTTATAACTATTCACGGTAATTCCGTCCCTAACAACTTGTCCGGTAATACAATATTTTTCAAGAATCCATCCAATCAGTGCAGGAACGCCCATCAGTCCCCAGTTTTGAACCCAGAAAATTAGTGCATAGGCAGTACCTAATTGTTTTTCAGGTATAATTTTAGGAACCGAAGGCCACATGGCTGAAGGAACAAGTGAAAATCCAACACCTAAAATAAGAATTAAAATTATGGCAACAACACCTTGATTTAGGAATGGTACTGAAAACAACGCGTGGACTGAAATAATCAACAATGAACCCAACATCATGATGCTTGCACCTTTTCCTTTTCTATCGTACAAACTACCAAATAATGGAGTCAACAAAATGGTTCCAAAAGGAAGCATCGATGGAATTGTTCCAGCCAATTCTTCACTGATATGGAATTTATTAACCATTAAATCGGCTGCATACTTTAAAAATGGGAAAACCGCGGAATAAAACAGAACGCAAAGAATCGCGATATACCAAAACCCTTTATTTTTAATAATCATTAAAATATCGGATAGCCGGAAAGCATCTTCATGCTTTTCTGCTTCAGTTTTCTGAACTTCAGAAGCATCCAGCTTTTTATCCATAAACATATACATCACAAATGAAAGCAGACCAATGCAGAGTAATATTAAACCCAGCAAAATTGGCCTGGAAACATCAGTGATTCCCATTGCTTTTGCTATGGGTACAGAAGTTGCCAATGCCAGTGCAGTTCCCAAACGGGCTGTTGCCATTTCAAGACCCATAGCCAATGCCAATTCTTTTCCTTTGAACCATTTGTAAATTATTTTTGATACAGTGATGCCAGCAACCTCAACCCCAACTGCGAAAATTGCAAAACCTAGTCCTGCAATAAATACTTGAGCTGGTGCTGTAAAAGTTAAAAAATTCCAGGTAATACCATCTAAGGAGTGGGTTGATACTGCCCAATATTTTACAGCCGTTCCTGAAACCATTACAATAGCTGCCATTAAGCCTGTAAAACGAACACCCATTTTATCGAGAATAATACCGCCGATGATTAACATCCCTAAGAAAACATTGAACCATCCGTACGCGCTATTAAAGAATCCAAAATCTGAACTGCCCCAGCCTAAATGCCCTTCCAGCAACCCTTTTAGGGGAGCAATTACATCGGTCAAATAATAACCGCATAACATAGTGAAAGCAACCACCGCCAATGCTGACCATCTTGCTGCCTTTGATTCTCTTAAAGAATTTTTTATCGCTTCTGTCATAATTAAATTATTAATTGTTTTAAAAAAGTTCAGGCGATTAACCGCCTGAACTTCGTATGAATACTAATTATTTATTTTTTAGGAATGTTTTTTAAAGAGGTCAGCAACCATGTGTAAAATTTGCCCACGGTTTCAATATTCACCTTTTCGTCGGGTGAATGCGGGTGGCGCATGGTTGGCCCAAACGAAATCATATCCCAGGTAGGATACACTCCTCCCAGCAAGCCACACTCCAACCCGGCGTGAATGGCTTTCACCTCAGGGATTTTGTTATAAAGTGTTTGATAGGTAGCTTGCATGATCCGTAGGATTTCAGAATCTATGTTAGGTTTCCAACCCGGGTAACCTCCTTTAAATTCAACATGGGCATCAGCCAGTTTAAATACACTGCCAATGGAGTTGGCTAAGTCCTCTTTAGCTGAATCGACGGATGAACGCAATAAACAATGTACCCAGATTTGTTCTCCTTCCAAATTAACAATGGCCAGGTTCGAAGATGTTTCAACCAGGCCCAGCATATCCTGGCTCATGCGGATTACCCCATTGGGGCAACCATAAACCGCTTTGGTTAACCGGCTTTGCACACCATCGGAAATTACTTTGGCAGGCATTTCGGTTGAAACTGCTTTAATGGTAATTCCCGGATCGGCCGAAGCCAATTCATGCTGTACAATTTTCTCGAAACGTTCCACACATCCGGGTATTTCGTTAGCATAGAACTCAGGGACTAAAATCGTTGCAAAAGCCTCACGCGGTATAGCATTCCGAAGGCTTCCACCGCTAATATCGGCTAGCCGTATGTGATATTTCTCCAATGCCTGATGCAAAAAACGGAACATTATTTTATTGGCGTTTCCTCTTTCGAGATTGATATCCAAACCTGAATGTCCTCCTTTTAATCCGGTTACACTAATTTTATATGCCACATGGTGGCTTGGTGCATCTTTTAACTTGGCTTCGAACATAAAACTGCCATCGATGCCACCGGCACAGCCCACGTACAATTCCCCCTCGTCTTCCGAGTCTAAGTTCATCAGGATTTGACCATGAAGCAACCCGGGTTTCAAACCGAATGCACCTGTCATTCCTGTTTCTTCGTCACAGGTAAACAAACATTCCAAGGGGCCGTGAACCACCTCCTTTGAGGCTAACACGGCCATTGCAGAAGCGACTCCCATGCCATTGTCGGCACCTAATGTTGTCCCTTTAGCTTTTACCCATTCGCCGTCAATGTATGTTTCAATGGGGTCTTTGGTAAAGTCGTGTTTCTTATCGCTGTTAGCTTGAGGTACCATGTCGAGGTGGCACTGAAGAATCACCCCTTTTCGGTTTTCCATCCCGGCTGTTGCAGGTTTTCGGATAATAATATTTCCTACTTCATCTTTAATGGTTTCCAGTCCCAAATTTTTACCAAAATTCATCATAAAAGTCTGAATTTTATCTTCATGTTTTGAGGGTCTGGGTATTTGGGTTAGTTGGTAAAAATTTTCCCAAACAGCTTTGGGTTCTAAATTTCTGATTGCATCGCTCATTATAATGTCCTCCGTAAGTTTTATAGTTAACAAAGATTCGAAATTACTTTTTTTTATGGATTTACCGATATTTTATTCCAGGAAGTTATTTACCATGCTTAACAAAATCAAATCCGTATATTCCAAATTATAAATTCCTTCCGAATAAATTTCTAAAGATTCTCCTTTAAAAACTCCACCATTTTCACATGTAAATGATAGGTGGTGTTTCCACCATAAATACCATGGTTGCGGTTGGTGAACAGGAACATCTCGAACTGTTTATCGGCCTGAACAAAAGCTTCGGATATTTCTAATGTATTTTGAACATGGACATTGTCGTCGCCGGTACCGTGGCAAATCAACAATTTACCTTTCAACTTGGCTGCATGGTTGATGGGTGAATTATCGTCGTATCCCGAAGAGTTTTCCTGGGGTGTACGCATAAACCTTTCGGTGTAGATATTGTCGTAATAACGCCAATTGGTTACCGGAGCCACTGCAACGGCTGTTTTAAAATAGCCGGCTCCCTGGGTAATGCAATTCAAAGCCATAAAACCGCCATAACTCCATCCCCAGATGCCAATCCGCGAAGCATCTACAAAAGATAAGGTACCTAAATATCTGGCTGTTTCAATCTGATCGATGGTTTCGTATTTTCCCATCTGCATGTAGGTCATTTTACGGAATTCCTCGCCCCTGGCCCCAGTTCCACGACCATCGGTGCAAACAACCACAAAGCCTTCGGCAGCCAACACCTGATCCCAATCAATGTAAAAACGGTCAAGCACCTCTTGCGAATTGGGCCCACTGTATTGAGTCATTAAAACGGGGTATTTTTTTGTAGTGTCAAAACCAAGAGGTTTCATCATCCAACCATTGAGTTGTACACCATCTGAAGTCGTAAAACTGAAAAATTCTTTTTTGCTTAATTGATAGTTTTGAAGCTCCTGCTTCAGCTTTGAATTTTCTTCAAGAATCCGAATCTCTTTGCCTTTGGCATCATTTAAAGTAACCAGCGTAGGTGTGGTATCGTTCGAATAATAATTAATAAAATAAGCAAAACTACGGCTAAAGACCACTTTGTTTGAACCATTCAGCTTATTCAACTTTTTTTTGCCGGTTCCATCGGTTTTCACCACAAAAATATCGCGCCAGATGGGTGAAGTTTCGGCGCTTTGATAATAAACCAAATTGTTTTTAGCATCAAAGCCCAAATAATCAGTCACATCCCAAGTCCCTTTGGTAATTTGCGATTGCATCATACCATCGGAAGTGTACAGGTACAGGTGGGCATAACCATCGCGCTCGCTGGTATAAATAAACTGTTTTCCTTGATTGATGAACGTTAAGTCGTCGAAATACTTCTCATCAATATAGCGGGTGTTTTCTTCGTTATAAAAAACCTCCGACTTTCCCGATTGAGCATCGGCATATAAAAATTCCAGCTTATTCTGGAGCCTGTTCATCCGGTAAACAACCATTTTCCCATTGGGTGACCATTTCAAACGGGGAATGTATTGGTCGGTTTCAGTTCCCACATCCACCAATACAGTTTTACCGGTAGCCAGCTCGTAAGAATGAACCGAAACAATAGAATTTTTTTCACCTGCTTTGGGATATTTAAAGGCATAGTTTTCAGGATACAACGCGTTTTTTTCTATCATTGGTTCCATTCCTCCAAACAATGTCATGTTAAACATGGGGACCTGGCTTTCATCGAATTTGCAGTATGCCAAAAACTTACCATCGGGTGACCAGCCAAAAGCCTGGTTGTATTCAAATTCCTCTTCATACACCCAATCGGGAGCCCCGTTTATGATTTTATTAAATTCGCCGTCGGGCGTAATCTGTTCTTCATTACCCGTAGAAAGTTCTGAAATAAAAAGGTTGTTATGGCGTACAAAAGCTACTTTGGTGCCATCGGGCGACAAGGTAGCCAAACGCTGAGCCCCTTTGGTTGAAACCGGGTACAACTTCTTCAATTTTAAATCCCAAACAAAAAATTCGGCAGTAAACGAGCGGCGGTAAATATCTTCACGGTTTATATAAAAAATCAGTTTCGACTCGTCACTATTGAATTCATAATTTTTCAGGCTCGTAATCCTGTCCATATTGAGTTCCTTTAACGAAACAATTTCAGCCACCTTTTCACCTGTTTTATAACTAAACTTAAAAATGGCTGAATCCCCTGACAATGCTGTGTAATGAACGCCATCGTTCATTGAAACCAATCCGCGGATCGTTCGGGGATAGAAAGTATAAGTCTTATACAAATCGGACAAAGTAACTTTTTGTTTTTCTGGCGTTTGGGTAAAAACGGGGAGGCTTATCAAGCCCAAAAGGAAAGTCGCTAAAATTCTATTCATAACCTAATCATTAAAATATTGTTGAATCATTTGATCAACTGGTCGTATAAAACACTCAAAGATTACATTTTTATTAACATTTAAAAATGAAATTTATATGTTGTTCAAAGAGCTATCAAAATTCTTGTGGGTTACAATTTATCCTTTCGCCAAGATATACAACAATTTAAAACACCCAAACATTCAAACCCCCATAATTTTTATGATGAAGTCGTGGGATTTACCTGATTATATTTAGTTTTATAGCAATTATAAACATTGATAAAATTTAATTTATGAAGACCATTTTAATTATTGGAAGTATTGTAGTTACCTCTGCATTAATAGCTTATACCATTGGAATTTTTACCGAACAGCGCATCAAACGGATTACCCCATTCATATTATTCTTTTTATCGCTGGGTTTATTGCTCGATAGTACAGCCACGGTTTGTATGATTATCGGCTCCTCCAATTCGCCATTTACCTTTCATGGGTTTATCGGTTATTCCGGACTGTTAGCCATGATCATCGAAAACTATTTGGCTTATAAATTTTACTTTGCAAATGGTTCAACTGCACAGGTACCTAAAGGGTTGCACCTATATTCAAGATTTGCTTTTGTTTTTTGGGTGTTAGTTTATATCACAGGAGCTCTTTTGGTTGCATTAAAATAGTTGCCCTTTAGTAATCTAATAAATGAAAGAATCCTAATCGAAGTTATATATAAATCAGAAATTCACATCTATATGGATCAAGAACTATTCATTTTATGGCATTCCGATAATTTCATCACGGCTGAGAAACTTGTGTTCAAGTATGCCATCAATTGTCGGTTCCAGGGATGGTTCAGCCAGGTAACCATCATCATCTGGGGAGCTTCATCGCAATTGGCCATGCGCAACCCGCACATTCAAAAACTCATTAAGGAGGCCATGGAACATGGAATCAAAGTTACGGCTTGCAAAGCCTGTGCCGATGAATTGGAAAGCACCAATGTTTTGGCAGAGTTGGGAGTGGAATTACGTTATTGGGGAAAGCCCTTATCGGAACTTATCCAAAGCGGGAAAAAGATATTGAGTGTGTAAAAATTTGGCCGCCTATTTAAAGTTTCAATGCAAAATGGGCATCATAAGGCAAAGCCCTATAAATTACAATGATATCATCGTTGGGGATAACTAGTTTTATGGTTGGCTGATAATCGGGTTTCTTAAATTGAACGGCAAAGGTCAAAAAATGCCAGGTTTGCCTGATGAGCTTCTTAAAACGGTTTTGATCTGCCTCTTCAGGATGTGTAATGCACAAAAGAATTCCACCATCAACCATAAATTCAAGGGTGGCACTAGGCCGTATTAGCGAATCGGGGATTATTTCGGCTTGGGCAGCTTCGATAGTATCCTTTGGGGCTTTTTTAACAATGATGGGCTCCTTAACAATGGTTCCGCGCTGTTCGGCAATGGAAAGGGGTTTGCTGAATAATTTATAATACGTTGGTACTGAGATCACATCAAGTACGCGACTCACCTCGAACTCCGATATTTTGGAACTAAAAATGGTAACTCCCTTGATCTGTAATCCAACCAGGCTGTCATCTAAATTGATGGCCAATCCAATGGAATCAGCTCCCGATAAAAGTAACTGTGATTCCACAAAGGCTTTCTGTTTCAACATCTTTAATCCCTTGGGATTGGCCTCGGGATCAATCATGAACATTGGATTCTTATAATCATTTGAATCAGGGATTTGGTTTAACTCCACCAATTTTTCATGTACCGAATCCTGAATCAAGAACGCGTTATAGCCAAAGAAACCGAGACAGGCCCCAATGATAAAGACGTAGCGCATGCGGAGGAAGAATGTTTTCATTTCCGGGTTTTATTTCTTAAAATTAATAAATATAAACCTTTGAACCATAATCCAGATTTTTATATATAACCTCAAGGTCTTCATCATTCAAACGGATGCAGCCATGAGTAACAGGTAAACCCAGGAACCTTTTGTAAAGCGTGCCATGCAGTAAATACCCCTGACCCAAACTCAACGCGTAATCGCCCAAAACCCCATATTCGTATCGGGTATAGTGGTTTGCCGATGGAACTGGCAATCCTTCCTCCACAAATGCCCAATCTGGTTTTCGCCAGACCGGGTTCGATGTTTTTCCATGAATATGAAATTCCCCCTTAGGAGTTTTAAACATCCATTTTTGATTATCGCCGGCTTCAAGTAAAATATAACTGCCCGTGGAACAACGTCCGTGCCTGTATATTTTTTTATTTTTATAAAGCGAAAACTCATTCATTACCGTGCTCACCGTCAAATAAGGCCCTTTGGGAGTCTTGGTTTCCAGTTTTGATTCAAGCTTTTTCAATTGCTTTTCAAGCTCTTTGTTTTGCTTGGCCATCTTTACAGAATCGGTATTTGCCTCACCCTTTTCAGTTTTCAAATATGAAACGGACGATTCCTGTACATAAGGTACTGTATAAGAATATAATATGCTAAAGGCAACAAATAAAACGACCGATTTCAATATAAAGAAATACCATTTAAACGATTTTTTTGCTTTCGTTACTTCTATGGAATCATGATGAACCAGTTGATCCGGTGTCCCTTCAACCTCTATAATCAGTTCATCATCCATTTGTTTAATCTTTTTGTTGTCCATATTCCTGCATTATTTCTTTTAGCGATTTTAACGATCCCACAATAGTTACGGGCGTGTCTTCATCTACCAATTTAAAAAGAACATCCATATCCTTATTGTGAAGGGCTACACAGCCTTGAGTCCAATCAATACCTTTTCCGCCTTCGCCGTGTATCTCAATCAGATTCCCGATTTTGGTGGACGACTGAAGGGTTCCGTTGTTTTTTCCAATTGTAAACCGTTGTTTATCGTCATCATTGGGGTAATTCAACAGTAACGCTTTGTAGTATTTTGTTTTATTCGGGAGTTTCTTTTTAACAATGTGATACATACCTTCGGGTGTAGCCTGATCGCCGGAATAATTTTTATTTCCCAGCCAATTCTTGCCAAGTTCCACATCAAAAATGTATTTGATGTCGCCTTTATAATACACATAGCATTCCCTTGAAAATTTATCAATGACCAAGGCATAGGATTTTGATTTTTCCGATTTTATGCGGGTCTGCTCAGCCTGTTTCACCCATGATGGGTATTGTTCAAAGTATTCGTCCAGGAGTTTGGTGGCAAACTTATATGAATTTTTAATATCTTCTTCGGCTATAATCAATTGGTTTTCAATTTCTTTATATCTTCCACGGGTATAGGTGCTTTCGGCTTCAAAAAGTAAGAGCTGACCTTTGCTGTTTTTACTTACAATTTCAGAAGGGACCGGCAGTTTGCTAAAGATTGCTTGGTATTTCGATACTTGTTCTTTTAAATCCTTAATTTGAAAATTCAGCCGTTCTTTCAAATCCATCCTAATCTTCAGGGCATTGGCATTGGCCTTTTCGGCATGAGTTCTTGACTGTTTAATGTAAACTTTGGAGTAAGAATAATCCCTATTCAGAATAAACCGCTCATTTTGGCTTCTCCAATAGGACATGGCAGAATCGTAGCATTGCTCGGAAAGTTCGAATTCAATTTTAGAGTAAAGTTCGGCATTATTCTTCCTTGCCTTTGTGATGGCTTGGCGGGCTGACTGAAAATCGGTTATCGGAGGTTCTTGAATCCGGTGCAGTATCCATAAAATAGAGAGAGTAAGAAATAATAAAAAAGCTGCAAGATAAATGAGCCTTTTAGTGTTTTTGGTCATAAGTGTTAGAACAAATAAACTGTAAAAAATCCCCGGGGGATAATCGCCCGGGGATCTTAATTAATAACCTTTGTCGAATGCTATTAAATTATTTTCTTTTTGCTTTAGTATATTTAGCAGTAACTTCTTTTAACTCGGTATTGATTTCGGTTGCTTTTGCGTTAGCAGCTTTTGCTTTGTCAAGAGAACCAAAAAGGTTACCAGCAGCCTGAAGGTTAGCAGCTTCAGTTAAAGAAGCTTCGATAACAGCGATTTCACTTTTCATAGCTTCCAAAGCAGCTTTTCCTTCTTTTCCTTTAGGAGCTTTCAACATCAATTCGTTGTTTTCAACGATCAAAGCTTTGGTAGCAGCAATAGTGGTGTCAATTTCTGCCATCAACTCAGCTTTTTTAGTTTCGGCTTGTTGTTTAACTTGAGGAGCTAAAGTAGCAACAGCAATTAATTGAGCTTTAGCTACTGAATATTTTTTAAACAACTTTGATTTTTGCAATTCAATGTTTTCGTTAGCAACTTTCATTGAATCTTGCAATGCGTTAAAGGCTTCAGCAGCATAAATGTCAGCTTGAGCAGCTTTTGCAGTTTCAACAGCGGCAACAGCAGCATCAAGTTCTACCTGAGGCAATTTATCACAACTTGTTGTCAACACAGCGAAGCCTAATAAGGCCAATACTCCAATTAATAATCTACTTTTCATTTTTTAACTTTTTTTTCTGTTTCAATTTTGTTTTATTCCCCGTTTATTATGAACAGCACCTGCTGCTTTATAAACGACATTATTATGACGAAAGGTTGCGCTAAAGTAACGCTTTTTTTTGAAATTTTTAAAAAATTTATCATAAAACCTTCTAATTTATCTCTTTATGGATTTTTAAAACAAATTTACAAAGAGAATTCTTATTTTCGCTCCATTAATTCTCGTTTCATTCTATGGATAAGAAATCCGCTAAATCATTGACTGATGAGCAAATAATTGATAAAATCTTAAAAGATTCGAATCAGGAATTATTTGGGATACTTTATCAACGGCACCATCCTAAGGTGATGGACAAATGTTATGGTTTTATTAAAAATAAGAATTTAGCTACTGAGTTTGCTGAAGAAATTTTTGCAAAAACCTACGAGAAATTAAACACTTTCAACCATTCTTCGAAATTTTCGTCGTGGCTGTATTCCATCACCTATAATTATTGCATTGATTATTTACGGCAACGCAAAAAACTGCATTACCCGGATTGGAACCGCCAAAATGAGATTCCTGAAATTATTGATGAGACCGAGGAAGATTTTACCGATTTGAATTATCAACGTCTGATGGAAATTTTTGAGTTGATACACCCAGAGGAAAAAGCGTTGCTTTACATGAAGTATCAGGACAACCTGCCCATGAAGCAAATTGCTGTGGCTTTGCGCGTAAGCGAGGATGCTGCAAAAATGCGCCTAAAACGGGCCCGCACCCGGGTTATTTATTTATATCGTACCAAATTTGGCCCACTGGTCTAACTTTTTTTGTTACTCTTTACGATTTATCCGTCCAAATGAAAACACGATTACGAAATGGAAAAAAAATTCTTTAAAAACTTAATTGCTGGAAATCAATCCTCTCCACCAACTGAAGTAGAATCCTCTTTAGTGAAACAATTTGCAGGAGCCATCAATATTGAATGGTATAAAAAGGAGGATGATTACGAAGCCATTTTTTACCTCCATCAAATGGAACACATTGCCCGTTTCAAAATAACCGGCGAATTAATAGAATATAAAATAAACATCCCCCCTACCCAATTGCCTCCTTTTATTATCGAAACCATTACTACCATTGGCGAGATTATGAGTTCGGTGGTCATTAACCAACTATCGAAACACCATTACGAGATTATTGTGCGCAATAAAATTCTCCAAAGGCTTGTGGTTGTTTTAGACGATAAAGGCGAAATCCTGGATAGAAAATTCCTCTAGCTCCTGATTGATGGGATGTCAATAAGAATCCCAAACCCAACTGAATCAGTATTTTTTTTATTGATAACCAGATTGTTGCGCAAATAAACTTTTTATTCAAAAATTATTTGCAGAATAATATTCAAAAGCTATCTTTGCATCGCTTTAAAAAAAGCATGTTCTTTAAAAGTCCGGGCGATTAGCTCAGTTGGTTCAGAGCATCTGGTTTACACCCAGAGGGTCGGGGGTTCGAATCCCTCATCGCCCACGTAATTATCAATCCCGGTTTTAACCGGGCGATTAGCTCAGTTGGTTCAGAGCATCTGGTTTACACCCAGAGGGTCGGGGGTTCGAATCCCTCATCGCCCACAATATTCAAAGCTTCCTTAGGGTGGCTTTTTTTGTTAATAGATTTGGGTATTCTGATAGTTCATGGGATGAGAACGTTTGAACGGTAGTGAAAACCTCACGAACGCCAGTGAGTAACTTTCCCCGGGTTCGAACTTAGCCGGAAGCGATCTCACGACCGGAGGGAGTAATCCCTCATCGCCCACAATATTCAAAGCTACCCTATGGTGGCTTTTCCTGTTTTACATCTATCCTTTTCTAAGTCTCATTAAAAAGTCATGGTATTTTTCTTTCTTATCTATAAAATCACTGGCTTGATGGGTCGATTTGCAGCTTACTTCTATTTCGTTTCAGTAATTTTAAGGGTTGGGCCATCTTTGCAGAGTAAATTTTAAACGAATGAAACGAATAGGAATTACCTTGCTAGGTGCTTTTTTGATAACGGAATTTGCGACAGCTTCTGCAACTCCATCAGATACTGCATCCTGGGATTTGACCCGTTGCATTGCCTACGCACAGGAAAACAACATTACCATTAAAGAAGCCCATTTAAACAAAAACTCGGCAACATTGAACTTGCAACAGTCGAAAATGAACCGGTTGCCCAATCTCAGTGCATCTGTTTCGCAGGATTTTAGCCACCAAACCGATTTTACCAATAGCACCAGCCTGGGGTTAAGTTCACAGGTAACCTTATTTGATGGATTCCAGCAAACCAATAAAGTTAAGCAAGGCAAGCTGTTGGTTGAACAAAATGACCTGATTATTGAGGAAGCCAAGAACAATATCACGTTAAGTCTTTTGGAAGCTTATATTCAGGCACTCTATTTTCATGAAAGCATCAAAACCATTCAAGCCACCATCCGTTCATCGGAAAAGGAACTGGAACAGGCGCAAGCCAAATATGAATCGGGGATGCTGGCAATTAAAGATGTTTCGGATGTAAAATCGCAACTGGCGGGCTACCGTTACAACTTGATCAAAACCGAAAATGATTACAGCCAACAGGTACTGACCATTAAACAAATGCTTGAGTTGAGCCCTGAACAACCTTTTCAGATTGCCATTCCGAAAACTGAACAACTTGCAAACACTGAAATTCCAGATGTTTCAGATGTATATGCCGCCGCCATTGCTATCATGCCTGATGTGAATTCCGGCAAACAACAACTGGTAATAGATAGCATCGATTTAAAACTGGCCAAAGCTGGGTACTTGCCATCCCTATCATTATCGGCAGGAATTGGTACGGGTTACCAAAGCGAATTTGCAGGAACAATTGGCACTCAATTTAACGATGGCTGGAACGAATCGGTAAAACTTACGTTAAGTATCCCCATATTCTCAAAATACCAGAATAAAACACAGGTACAATCATCATGCATCAATATCGAAAAATCAAAGCTCAATTTAACGTCTATTTATAAAAACTTGTACAGTAAAATTGAGAATGTATGGAAAAATGCCCTTGCCTACAGAACCGAGATTGAAGCTTCGAAGGCCGCACTGGAAGCTGCTGAACAATCGTATAACCTAACTCGGGAGCAGTTCAATTTTGGAGCCGTAAGCACCACCGAACTCATGCAAAGTCAAAGCATCTATATTAGCGCTACCCAATCGTACATACAAACAAAATACATGGCCATGCTCTATGAACAGATGCTCCGGTTTTATCAGGGAAAAGAAATTAAACTTTAATACTATGCAACGTAAAAAAATCATCATTACTGCTTCCGTCATATGCCTTTTGATTTTATCACTTTGGCTGATTGTGAAGTTCACCGGAAAAACCAAAAACACGGTTCAAATTGAAACAACCACTGTTTCGAAAGGCAACATCAGTAATTTAGTAACGGCCACAGGTACCATTGAACCCATCAAACAGGTAGAAGTAGGAACGCAGGTTTCGGGAGTGGTACAAAATATTTATGTGGACTATAACAGCGAAGTTAAGTCCGGCCAGTTGATTGCCGAATTGGAGAAAACCAATTTATTAGCCTCCGTAAATGAAGCAATGGCCAACTACAATACGGCATTGTACGAAATGAATTATCTGCAAAAGATTTTTGATCGGCAGGAGGCTTTGTTCCAGAAAAAAGTAATCAGTGAAACCGATTACGACGAAGCTCAATACAAACTGATTACGGCCAAGGGAACCGTGGAAAAACGAAAGACCGACCTGGAAAAGGCTAAAACCAATTTAAGCTACGCGAGCATTTACTCTCCTATTGATGGCGTTATCCTATCAAAAAGTGTAGATGTGGGACAAACCGTAGCTGCCAGTTTTAGTACACCCACGTTGTTTACCATTGCCCAAAACCTGAAAGAGATGCAGGTAGAAGCCGATGTGGATGAAGCCGATATCGGCCAGGTAAAAGAAGGACAACGGGTGGTTTTTAACGTAGATGCCTTTCAAGGAGAAGAGTTTCAGGGAGTGGTGACGCAAGTGCGGCTGAATCCTACCATCACCTCCAGCGTAGTAACTTATACGGTGGTAATAAAAGCTGACAACCCAAATTTTAAATTAATGCCGGGATTAACTGCCATGATTTCCGTTTACACTATGGAAGTCAACAATGTGCTGGTATTGCCACAAAAAGCTTTGAGTTTTAAACCCGCTCCCGAAATCATGATACAATACTACCAACAAAATGGGATTGAAAGGCCACAACCTCCAAAGTTTGATGGCGAAAAACCACCCATGGAAAAAGCAGGGATAGATATCCGTCCAAATCCGGAAGATAACAACGACTCAAAATCGACCCTGGTATGGGTCAAAAAAGGTTCCAGCATTCGGCCTCAACCAGTAAAACTAGGTGAAACCGATGGCATTCACACTCAAATTGTGGAAGGATTAAACGAAGGCGATTCAGTGGTTTTAAAGATGGAGTCAGCCCAACCTTTGAAAGCACAAACCGCGGCCAACGGGAACACAAACAATGGAAGCCCGTTTATGCCCAAACCTCCCGGACAAAGAAACAAGAAGTAATTATGGAAAGACCTATTATTCAGATTGAATCGCTGAAAAGGGATTTTGCCCTGGGAACAGAAGTTGTTAGGGCCTTGCGGGGAATCAGCTTCACAATAAACAAAGAGGAATTTGTTACCATCATGGGTGCCAGCGGTTCCGGAAAGTCAACCCTACTGAACATTCTGGGATGCTTGGATCAGGCATCAGAGGGCGTCTATAAAATTGATGATATTATGGTTAAAAACCTTTCAGGTAATGAACTGGCAAATATCCGGAACAAAAAGATTGGTTTTATTTTTCAGGCATACAACCTATTACCAAGAACAACCGCACTTGAAAATGTGGAACTTCCATTGGTTTACAATTCATTGTTTACAGCCAAACAACGCCGTGAATTGGCGTTAGAAGCTTTGCACCGCGTAGGTTTGTCTGATAGGTTACACCACACGCCCAGCCAGCTTTCGGGTGGGCAGCAACAGCGCGTGGCCATTGCCCGCTCGCTGGTGAACGATCCGGTAGTAATACTTGCCGACGAAGCTACCGGAAACCTTGACAGCCGCACATCGTATGAAATTATGGATTTGTTTCAGGACTTAAACCAAAAAGGGAAGACCATCATCTTTGTCACCCACGAACCCGATATTGCCGCTTTAAGCAAACGGATTGTTTTGTTAAAAGATGGGCGGATTATAAAAGATGAACCCGTACAAAATTTTTTGTTGGCTAAAAACATCCTAAGTACCTTACCCAAAGAAGATTAAAATGAATATTGTCAGCTTGATAAAAATAGCCTGGAATGCTCTAAAATTGAATAAGATGCGTGCCTTTTTAACCATGTTGGGGGTCATTATTGGAGTGGCATCGGTCATAACTATGCTGGCCATTGGGGAAGGCTCAAAAAACAGCATCAAGGAACAGATTTCCAGTATGGGCTCCAACATGATTAATATCCGCCCCGGGACCGATTTCAGAGGCGGCGTGCGCATGGATATGAGTTCATCACAAAGTCTGACTTATAAAGATTTTACCAGGTTAAAAGAAAAAAGCACCCTGATTAGTGCCCTATCACCTTTGGTAAATGGAGGTGGGCAAGCTATCAACGGTTCAAAAAACTGGCCCACTTCCATTTATGGTGTCAATACAGAATATCTGAAAATCAGGAAACTGGAAATAGCTTCAGGAAGCATGTTTACCGAAGCTAACATACAAGCATCGGCTAAAGTAGTGGTCATTGGAAAAACCATTGTTGAAAACCTGTTCTCCGGTGGCCAGGAACCTATTGGTAAAATGATCCGTTTCAACAATATCCCGTTCCGGATTATTGGGGTTTTGGCAGAGAAAGGACAAAATACCTTTGGGCAGGATCAGGACGATGTTATTTTAGCTCCTTATACTACGGTACAGAAGCGTATCTTAGCCACCACCCACCTACAGTCTATTGTTGCATCGGCAAAGAGTGAGGAAACAGCCACTCAAGCGGTGGAAGAGGTCTCCAAAATTATCCGGGAATCACATAAACTGGGCGAAGCGGATGATGATGATTTCAATGTGTTTTCGATGGACGAATTAATCACTACCTTTAGCTCCACAAGTCAGATGCTGACCATTTTGTTGGTGGCAATTGCCAGTATTTCGTTGCTGATTGGTGGAATTGGTATTATGAATATTATGTATGTATCGGTAAAAGAACGGACCCGCGAAATCGGCCTCCGGATGGCCGTGGGAGGAAAAGGAAAAGACATCCTTCTGCAATTCCTGACCGAAGCTGTGATGATTAGCATTACCGGGGGAATCATCGGGGTATTACTTGGTATGTCAGCAACCTCAGCCGTAGCCAACCTGTTAAGCTGGCCAACTGCCATCACTGCCTATTCCATCATTATCTCATTTAGTGTCTGTGTCATCACCGGGATTTTCTTTGGCTGGTATCCGGCACGCAAAGCATCATCATTAGACCCTATTACCGCATTACGCTATGAATAAACAAAAACTGTTTTTGGAACTCAAACAAAAAACATGGGTTAAATTGATGACCCATCTTTTGGTATGGCTGGTACTTTTCAGTTTGCCTTACCTACTGTCGTCGGGGCAGTTTCAAACCCGGCCAAATATTTTGGTACATGTTTGGATTCCTTTGGTTTTTTATGCCCTGCTCTTTTATGGGAATTACTATTTTTTGATTGAGAAGCTGTTTTTTCAGGATAAGGTTGCCCTTTATCTTGTGATAAACATGATAGCCATCACATTATTAATTTTTATCAACCAGGAGATCAAAGATGTTCTCTCACAGCGTTTTGATATGTTTAAACCTCCCATGGAAGGACCTCCCAAGAGGTTTTTTATTTATCGGGATATTGTTTCTTTCATTGTACCCATCATTTTTGCCTTTGGATTCAAACTCTCCGAACATTGGTTTAAGACGGAATCGGAACGGAAGATGATTGAAAACCAGCGGTTACAGGCCGAATTGCAGCAGTTGAAATATCAATTGCAGCCCCACTTCTTTTTCAATTCATTGAACAACATTTATTCAATGATTGAAATTGCACCTGATAAAGCCAAGCAAACCATCCACACACTTAGCAAATTGATGAGGTATCTTTTTAACGATGCCGATGCCAAACTGGTACCCCTAAAATCGGAAATCACCTTCATGACTCAATACATTGAGATCATGAAACTCCGCTTTTCCGATAAAACAAAGGTTTCGTATGAGTTCCCAAATCTGCAGCAAGAGGTAATGATTCCTTCGCTGTTATTTATTTCTCTTATCGAGAACGCCTTTAAACATGGGGTTTCAGCAACTACTGATTCTGAAATCCGTTTTGAAATGAAACTTATCGACAATTGGCTGGTTTTTACCTCATCAAATACAAATTTTGCCAAAGATAAAGAGGACAAAAGCGGTTCAGGTATTGGATTGAACAATGTAAAAAAGCAATTGGCCCTGCTGTTTCCCGACAAACATCAGCTTGAAGTAGTGGATGATCCTCATTGGTTTAAAGCAACTTTAAAGATTCAATTGTAAAAACCTAAACCTATTAAATGATGCTCGAACGTAAAATTTCCTGTCTGGTGGTTGACGATGAACCCATGGCGTTAAAACTCATCGAAAGTTATGTTTTGAAAGTGCCCTATTTGGAATTGAAAGCTACCTGTTCCAATGCCTTCGAAGCAATGGAGGTATTGGCCAAAGAATCCATTGATTTATTATTTCTCGATATTCAGATGCCCGAATTGAGCGGTCTGGAATTGTCAAAAACCCTGCCCAAAACAACGCGGGTGGTTTTTACTACCGCCTTCGACCAATATGCCCTCGATGGCTATAAAGTAGAAGCTTTAGATTATTTGTTGAAACCCTTCGATATGAACGAATTCCTATTGGCTGCCACAAAAGCCAAGGAATGGTTTTCGCTGGCATGGGGTACCAAAACTGAACCTAAGGAAGAAGCCTCAGGCTACATCTTTGTAAATTCCGAATACAAACAACTAAAAATAAACCTCGACGACATCCTGTACCTGGAAGGTATGAAGGATTACATCAAAATATGGGTAACCACCCGGCCCAAACCCATACTTACCTTAATGAGTCTGAAAACCTTTGAAAACGAGCTCCCAAAAAACAAATTCATGCGGGTCCACCGCTCCTTCATCATTTCGCTCGATCACATCGCTTATGTGGAGCGCAACCAGGTAATCATCCATCAACAGCGCATCAACATTGCCGACCAATACAAAGCGGCTTTTACCGATTTTATGGCTCATAATTCAATGAAATAGTTTGCAAAACCAATTTAATTTCATCAATACTATAAATGCCCAGCCTGACCAAAAACGTGCTGTTTTATTTGGTGCTTTCCGATAAATATCCGTGCCTTGCTAAGCTAAATTATGTGCGCTTGGCCTATTTTCAATAAGATTCAACATGATGCAATCCCACACTGACCTGCTGATTTAAGGTAATTCTTATTATCTTTAACATTGAAAAGGCTCCAAACAATAAACTACATACAAAAAGCAAATGGAAACAATGGAATTTTATTTGAATACCGAAACCTGTTCGCAATGCGGGATATGCGTAAATATCTGTCCCGCGTTGGTTATTGAAAAAGACAGTTCCGGAAGGGTCAACTTTAAACCAGATTATATTCACTTGTGTTTAGGTTGTGGGCAATGTATGGCTGTTTGCAGCACGAAATCTGTTTTTGCAAAAGGGCTTCGCTATGATAATGATTTTTTTGAATTTTCCGATACCACCGATTTCTTTTCACTACTGGAGCACCGCCGTTCCGTTCGCCGTTTTAAACCAAAACCGGTAAGCCGCGAAGAAATTGAAAAAATCCTTTATGCAGTTTCTCAGGCACCTCATGGCGATTCACATCATCACGTTGAAGTAACCATAATTAACAACCGGAATACAATCATGGAAGCCCTTCCAAGTATGTCATCTTTTTTCGATTCCCTTGGAAAATGGCTGCATAACCCGTTCATGTGCCAAATAATAAAATTTAAAAAAGGAAAAGACACATTAAAGACTTTAAAAAACCATCTGTTGCCACGGATTGAAAAAGGTATTTACAGAAATTATTCGTCCGATTACGATGGAATCACCCGGGGGGCACACACCCTATTGATTTTTCATGCACCTGCAGATTCCGAAGAACACAAAGAAGATTCATATATTTTTGTAACCTATGCAGCTCTTGCCGCACAGGCTCTTGGACTTGGAGCTACCATAATAGGTTTGGTTCCCGCGGCGCTAAATAAATCGGCTGAATTAAGAGAAATATTCCATATCCCTCACAACCATGATTCAGTTGCATCACTGATTGTGGGTTATCCAAAATACAAGTATCTAAGAGGAATAAAACGGGAACTGAAAAAAGTAAATTGGGGCATTGAATAGGATTATAGGATTGCCCCATAAACACTGCTTCCCAATTGAGATACCCTACGGACATCCATAAACCACACAACCATAATTCTGCCTGAAAACCCATACGGATTTAATGTGATTAACGCCGGCTTTTCCCAATAAATACAATTCAACAAATAATAGCGGTGTAAGCAATACACATGGTAATACACCGCCTCTTTGATATGCTTGCAATCAACAATGAATTTCGGATTCCAATATCTGATAGTTGAAATTCAAACACTGACTATGGAAGTACAACGGTCGGCGGTTCGTTGTTTTTTATCATTCATTTTTGTCAAGGAAATTTTCAATCATTGGAACAACAACGAAGCCGCTTTCTTTATAATTGGGTTTTAGTGTTGTTATCTCTCCAATATATTCACCGTGCCCACCAGGGATTATTGCTAATTCCGAGTTAGCGGTTAGTCGATGTATTTCAATAGCGTGTTCCGGTGTAATCACGTCTTTATCGCCAATTATAATTAATGTCGGCGCTTGAATTGATTTTATTTTCTCGTCTGGTATATCTTTAAAATCAACCATTCTTTTTGCGTCCTTGTCGTGCATAACTTGCAACCCGCTTGGATCTGATGCAACTTCTTTATAACCTTCTTTTAATTGCTCCGGCATATTTTCAAGTCGTGCCTGTTCCATAAAATCCCAAAATTGGGAAGGAACTCCATTACGCTTACAGAGTGCGGAAGCTGCAACTATTTTGTTAACTAATTCAGGATGTCGGATGGCGATTTGCAAAGCTGTTGTACCACCATTGCTAAAGCCCAAAAAGTCCGCCTTCAAAATGTTGAGATTTTTTAAAAGTGTTGCAACATCATCTGCGTCCTGTTCAAATGAAAGTTCGTTTTCTCTATTACTAGTCCGGCCGTGGGCTTGCAATTCAACTGCAATAAGTTTTCTATGTTTGGCAAGCATTGGGATTACTCTCCCGAATGTTGTCTGAATGGTAGAACCACCACCGTGGATTAATACAAGAGGTTTTCCTTCTCCGTATATTTCGTAATACATTTTCAGCCCGTTCACGTCGGAATAGCCACTTTTGAAAGTCAAACTATCTATTTTTGTATTCACCGTGTTATTAGTTTGAGCTTCTGTTGTTTTTTTCTCTTTACACGAAGCAAAAATCAAAATTATCAAAGCAAAAATTATAATTATCCGTTTCATTTCAAGTTCTTTTTTACTTTAATTAATATCAAAAACCATATTTTTCACAAATTAACAATATCAGTAACATTTTGTTGAATGTGGAAACTGGCAGAATTAGAGAGTAAATGCGATATAACTATTCTCATTTGTTATATGCTTTTTCAACGACCGCTAATAATTAGGCTTTGTTTTTTATTTGTATCTATATATCTTGCTGTTTTTATCTTCAAGCTTCTCAATTTCCATTATTTCTTGCCCAGTACATTACATTTTGAGGCGCTCGCCTGTTTATTAATTCATTCGCCATAAACCTCATAACGGGAGCTGTGTGCGAAAAAAACATCTTATACGCTTCACATAAATAATTCAAGCCATATTCTCCATTTTCTGCAAAAAGAAACCTTTTTTTGGGACATTCGCCAAAGCATTGTTTTAAAAAATTGCAATTTTTACATTTTTGAGGCAAGGTTAAGAATTTATTTTGCCCAAAAATTTGTTGTGAAACAGAGTTCATCAAATCGTTTAAATTCTTCGTGAAAATATTACCTAAAAAGTTTTGCGGGAAAACAAAATGGTCGCAAGAATAAACATCGCCATTAAATTCAATTGCACCAGCTTGTCCACATTCGGGTTGAAACATACAGATTCCTGAAGGTAATCCAAGATAAGTAGCTAAAGTTGAATCGAAAAGTTGAACAAAAAACTCACCTACATCATTCACTACCCATTCATTGAATATTTCAATTAAAAATTTACCGTATTTTTCTGCATTTACCGACCATTCTGTTACTCGGGCATTTTCGGGTAAAGAACTGTTAGTTAATTTAATAGCTTCATTTTCAGAATCATTCACTATTCGTTCAACCACAGGAATGAATTGAATAAAATGACTATCAATTGACTTTAGAAAGTGATAAATTTCCAAAGGAAAATCAACATTATAAGCATTTACAGTAAGCAAAGTATTAAATTCTACTTTGTATTTCTTTAACAGATTTATTCCATGCAGAACTTTGTGAAAGGTAGGTGAGCCATCGTTTGTTATGCGAAAATGATTGTGTATTTTTTCCGTACCGTCTATAGAAATTCCGGTTAGAAAATTATTGCAATTAAGAAACTTACACCATTCCTCATTCAATAAAGTTCCGTTTGTTTGTATGGAGTTTGTTATTGTCTTATTTCCGGCGTATTTATTTTGAAAGAATAACGCTTTTTCATAAAATACAATACCTAATAGCAATGGTTCACCACCTTGCCAAACAAAATTGATTTCTTCCAATGCTTGGCTTTGAATAAATTGTCTGGTAAATTCCTCCAAAACTTCATCAGACATTTTAAAATTCTTAGTTTCAGAATATAAATTCTTCTTTTCTAAGTAGTAACAATAGGTACAGTTTAAATTACAAACTGCACCTATTGGTTTTGCAATCATGGAAAAAGGCTTCGGTGTAAATGAAGCTATAAATGTTTTAGATGTGTTCAATTTATGCCTGGTTTATTTTTTATTCTCAGGTAGAAAACTTTTCGCCAAAGAATCACTATCACCATATTTCAACATCAATTCTTTTAGTTGTTTATGAAGTTCATTTTTTATAGAAGCATACTTTGGATTGTCGTATAAATTAATCATTTCTAAAGGATCTGATTTAAAATCGTATAGTTCCCACTGGTCTATGTTATAGTAATAATGCATTAATTTATATTGTTCGGAAGAAATACCATAGTGTCGTTTAACACTATGATAGCCTGGATACTCATAATAATGATAATAATGAGATTTTCGCCAGTTTTTTGGAGTGTTTCCTTTCAAAATATCAATCATATTTTCGCCTTGCATATCTTTTGGTATTTCAATACCCGCAGCACTCAGAAAAGTTTCCGCGAAATCAATGTTAGAAACCATATCATTGTTAATACTCCCTGGTTTAATTACACCATTCCATTTGATTAGCAACGGAGTACGATACGATTGTTCAAACATAAATCGTTTATCGAACCAACCATGTTCGCCCAAATAAAAGCCTTGGTCGGAAGTATAAACAACAATGGTATTTTTATCTAATCCATTATCTTTTAAATATTTGAGAATTTCTCCCACACTTTTATCCACCGCAGCAACACATTCAAGGTAATCGTGCATGTAGCGTTGGTATTTCCATTTGACAAGATCTTTTCCGGTAAGTTTCGAGTTTTTATTCTTTTCAATAATTGGATTATAGTATGAATCCCATTTCTCTTTTTGTTTATTATCCATTCTACCTAAACTGCTTGTTGTTTTCCAAGTAGAATCCGTCCACATTTTCAAATCTTCAACAAGCAACATTGTTTTATCAATTGTCATATCTTGTTCATTTTCAGCAATTCCTCTATTCGAATAATCATCAAAAAGTGTGGCTGGTTCAGGAAAATTCACATCTTTATACATTCCCAATTCGCGCGGTCCAGGTTGCCAGTTACGGTGTGGGGCTTTGTGGTGAACCATTAGCAAAAACGGGTTACCTGTTTTTTTTTGCTCTTCCATCCATTTCAAACTTTTCTGGGTTATTATTTCGGTAACATATCCCGTATCTGTCTGATTAGACTTACCATCTTTAAATTCAGGATTATAATAGTCGCCTTGTCCGGGAACTATTTCCCAATAACTAAAGCCGGTAGGGTCGGAATCTAAATGCCATTTCCCAATAATACAAGTAGAATAACCTGCTTTCTGTAAGAGCTTTGGAAAGGTCTGCTGGCTACCGTCGAAAGGTGTAGCCTCGTTTTGCAAAAAGCCATTTTTATGACTGTATTTTCCGGTAAGAATACAAGCTCTTGAAGGGCCTGATATTGAATTTGTTACTAAACATCTGTCGAAGCGCATACCTTCAGCAGCAATTTGGTCAATATTTGGGGTTGGCGCTAATTTCGAAATTGTATCACCATAAGCGCCAATAGCTTGGTAAGCATGATCATCGCTCATTATAAAAATGATATTGGGCAGTGTTGGTTTTTCTGTTTTTGGCTGATTACAAGCACTTATTCCTGCGCTTAAAGTCAAAAAAGCAAGTGATTTTGATGTTAGTTGCTGTTTCATTTCCGAAAAGGTGTTAAAAAAGTTAGAGTTGCAATTTTTATCAACAGAAAATACATTTTTTAATAAAACATTGGTAAAGCACTATAGCAATTATATTTACCAATAAATCCAATCATATTCATTTGCCCTGACTATTTAATGCCTACTAACGTTTTATACTATAGTGTCGTGCGGGATTACGGGGCGATTTCCTATCAGTTTACACCGACTTTTTTTACGAGCTACAAACGCCTGAAACCCGCATGGCGTATGAGCCCTTGTGGGCAACATTAATTATTTAAATTAAACTGAAAACACACTAATTATCCGTTTTAAGTCCTCTGCCTGACTTGCAAGTTCCTCAGCGTTACCTGCCATTTCTTCTGCTGTTGCAGCATTCGACTGTGTTACTTGATTTAACTGTTGCAATGCAGAATTTACCTGATTTGCACCACTACTTTGTTCTATGCTTGATGATGAAATTTCCTGAACCATATTTGTTATTGATTGAATATGTGGTAACATTTCCGAAATTAGAGTTACTGCTTTATCTGTAACATCAACACTTACTTTTGCTAAACCAACAATCTCGTCAGCTGCAATTTTACTATGTTCGGCTAATTTTCGGACTTCCGATGCAACTACGGCAAAACCTCTTCCATGCTCTCCGGCTCTTGCTGCTTCAACTGCTGCATTTAGTGCCAATATATTTGTTTGAAAAGCAATATCGTTAATGATTATAATTTTTTCAGAAATCTTTTTTATTGAGTCCCTACTTTTATTTGATGCTTCTGTAATCTCACCCATATTCCTTCCGGTCTGAGTTGCTAATTGGTTTGCTTTTTGCGAATTATCTGCCGATTGTTGCATGGTTGAAGTTATTTCTTCCATTGAGGATGAAACTTCTTCAACTGAAGAAGCTTGTTCTGAGGCTCCTTGCGATAATCCTTGCGATGATTTATTTACCTCCTCACTTGCAGCCATAAGACTATCAGCCCCCGAATTTATATTTATCACAATATCACTTAATGTTTTTTGCATTATTTTAACATTATCCAATAAATTACCTATTTCATCATTTAAAGAATAATCTATTTTAGTTTTCAAATTGCCAGAAGCAATGTCTTTAACAACCCTATTGGCTTGAAGTAATGATTTGTTAATACCGCTCATTATTGAAAAACCAATCAATCCTGTTATTAATAGCCCTATTAATCCTATTAAAATTGATAATAATATAGTTTTTTTAAAAATCAAATCCGATTGTTTTTTCAAATTTTCCGATTCCTTCAATTGAATGTCAATTAATTCAGATATTTTTGAAGTCAATGGGTCTATTTTTTGATAAAGTTCGTCTTTTACGATATTATCAAGGACAAGAGCATTCTCAGGATTATTTCCTTTCTTTATTATTTCAAGAATATGGATATAAACGTTATTTGACGTTTGCTTTATTTCTTCAACTTGTTTTGCAATGTGTTTTTCCTCATCCGTTAAATATGTATTCATATATGCATTCCAGTTTTCTGTGATTTGTTTATTGACCGACTCCAATATCGGGATTGCTTGTTCCCATGAAATATTACCGTTTCTGACTTTATGGGAGCAATCAACTATGCTGACAGCATAAGCATCTGAAATAATTTTTAATTGTTTTAAAGGTACCACTCTATCATTGTACATAGAGATAATATTGTCATTAACACCACGTAAATTTACTATACTATAAACCGTCACAATAAGCAGTGAAATAGCGGCTATTAACAAAAGAATCCTTAATCTAGTAGCAATATTAATATTCTTCATAATCGAGTGTTTTCTATAAAGTTAAACAAAAAATATTTGCTTATCAATCATGAAGGAGCAATTTTTTCAATTCTGACTAACGTTTTCGGCACTAGGTAAGCAAGGGGAGTTTCACCCTAATCCTCTCATAGAACCGTATCCCGATGAAAAAATAGGGACAGGCTGTGATAGCCTCCCGTCATACGGCTCTTCTAATTCTTACAACAAATATAAGCTCATACTCTTTCGAGTTGGCAAAATGTAGCCCGAAATTAGCTAACCCCTTCGCTCCGCTTCCATTACAGTTGCATCAGCACTACTACAGGTTAGTCTGCCTCCCGATTAATTATCGGGATTCTCAAGTTCCATAGCCGTGCCCGGATAAAGTTCTTGCCTTTTGTAAGACGCCTGCCGTATAGCCAATAATCAGGTAACCGCTATACTAATAACCCCGTTTACTCCGTTTAGTCGTGAGATCGCCTGCGGCTAAGTTCATACTCCGTGGCTTTTGACAGGATGTGGCAACTTCTCGGCCTGTCCCGATTCATCGGGAACTCTTAACCAAAGCACCTTTAGGTGGTTTATTCCCTTCGGTCATGAAATCGCTTACGCTTAGTTGATGCCCTCTCCTGCAAGACGACACCGATGGTTCACTCTCCTAATGAAGGATTCCATCATCACGATTACAGCATGCAGAACTATGTTTTGCCGATGTTCTGCTTCTCGGCACACTATGAAACGTTGGGGATTTCATACCTCAAAACTTTCAAACCGACACGAAAGGTACAAAAAAGATTCGACTTGTCGAGTCGCTGTGAACCCGCCATGCCTTATACCGTGCTTTGGGCTCTGTTTTTTTTAATTCTGGAAATCTTTTTAAAAATATCCATATTAACAAATTTTTCTTCTTCAATATCATAATCGTCCTGAAGTCCAAGCCAAAATTTTGCAGAATTCCCAAAATAGGAACTTAGTCTTAGGGCTGTGTCAGCAGTTATCCGTCTTTTAGCTTTTAAGATTTGAGAAATCCGAGTTTGTGGAATTTCCAAGTCCTTTGAAAGTCGATAAGCGGTTATTTCCATTGGTTTTAAGAATTCTTCCATTAGAATTTCGCCAGGGTGAATGTTATTTAGTTTTTCCATAATCTATTTGTTTTAATGATAATCAACAATTTCAACATCATGTGCGTGATTATTAATCCATTGAAAAACAATCCGCCATTGGTCATTGATTCTGATGCTGTAAAAATCCTTTGATTTACCACTCAATTTTTCAAGTCTATTTGATGGTGGAATTAGCAAATCCTGAATATTTTGGGAGTTTGCCAACATTCTTAGTTTGCGTCGTCCTATTTCTTGAATTTCAGATGGAATATTTTTAATCCTCTCTCCGTTCCAGATCTTTTCAGTCTCCTTTGAACCAAATGATATAATCATACAATCTTTTTACATTACTAACGCCAAAGGTAATCATAATTTTGGAAAATGCAAAATTGGAAACCTATATCAGGACAAGTCATTTTAAAAAATGTGCGGTGGCAAAAAAATAATAAACATCGGGTCGGCTTGAGTGTCGGCTCTCTGTTCTTGTCAATATTTCGTTTTTCTGTCCTTTCACAATGGTTTACTTTTTAATATTCTGTCTGTTGTTTCTGTTTTCTACACTTGGCGGTAACGGTGGCGGTATGAAACGTAGCGGATTGCGTGGCTGCGAACCTATACCCCGTTACTGACCTTGCCAACGGGAACTGAGCTTGCAAATTGCACTAAAACCGCTATGTTTTATGACCGCTTGTTGTGCGTCCGTGTTTTATTCTGTATTTTGAAATAACAGACCTAACTCCTCAATTCTTAACTTATAATCCGGATTAAAGTTATCAGAATCCATATAGTTAATAATCGATCGATAAAGTTGAACAGCTTCTGGTTTATCATTAATTTTATTCAACTGAGACATACAAATCAGCAGCTTTCCGTTATCAACCTCAAATTCAAAAATTAAACCCAATTTGTGGTTGCGCTCCAAATTGTCAATTATCTGGACTATAGGAGAATAATCACTGGAAGTGTTATCTAAAATCAGGGAATTGCTTGCCTTAATAATGGAGAACCACTGCCAATTGGTGTAATTATCTGTTGGGAATGCATTAAATACTGGATGATTTGCATCTGTTAATATACCTAACGTACCTGGCGACACGGGTTTCTTTGCCCATTCGCTTATCCCTTTAAACATGCCATAGTTCCAGAATTCTGGGGGAAAATGACCAGGGAAACTATTATTTTGTACATCGGTGGTTTGGGGAAACAACAAGACTTTAGCGCCATTTTGCAATTCTGTAAGCACCTGATTGTTTAATTCTTCTGCAACAATTATATCATCGGGTATTTCAATAGTCGCTTTTGAAGGATAAACCCATATCGGGTATGCATTATCGTATTCGGTACCCGGAATTGAAACATGCACTGTTAGTTTTTCAGCTTTAGTTATTGATGAAAGCTCAGCATTTATATCTCCAGTCCTGGATAAACATCCATTTATAAATTTTGAATCCGGGAAAGTTCCATTGTGAAGAATTGTTTCGTCCTGCTTTTTGATTTCCCAATTAATAACACTGTTTATTGTTTTATTGGAGTAATTGGCTACCATTATTTGGGCATGAAAATTTTCGTTGTTTGTCCAGCAATATCTAGGGAATTCAAGTAGAAGCACCACATCATTGCATGATTGTTTCCAAACTTCAGGTATAACAACATTTTTGCTATCCATAAAAGCGTCCAGAACACCAACAAGGGCAGTACCTTGTCCGGGAAAGTCCTGCAAATCGAGCAATTGAAAACCGGCCAATCCTTTTGTACGCAAAGCTGCTTCCATTTCGGCTTTGTAACAAAGTGTCGCCCACGCTCCTGAAGCTTTATGAAAGGCACTGTCCATTCTGCCCATTCCTGCTTTCCTGAGTCTGTTACGAAAAACTTCCAGGTTCCACGCACGTAAAACCCCAGTGTATTTGTCTATCTCATTATAATCAGGAAATATCTGATATTGCCCAATTTCGTGGCTTACTATAGGTATAGAAAGCTGAGAAACCGGATAATCAAAATTAATTTCTGTCGAAGGTGTCAGGGTGTTTAATATACCGCCTTCTCTGGAATCTGCGTAAGCGTGGGTGAGTCTGGTGTGTGTCAGTATTGTGTCGCCATTGGATGGAGTTCTGGCACCCACAAAAAAATCACAATACTTCCGGGGTTCAATAAAACCAATATTATTATTTGACCCCATTGTATAAAGTGGGCGATGGTCATATTCTTTAAATGCAAGAATATTTTTTTCCACTTTATCGTGACCACTCCATATTTCATTACCTGGCGAAAACATGACAAACGAGGGATGATTGGCATAAGCTTTCAACATTGCCATACCTTCTTCTTTCAACATTTGTACAGTGGTGTCAGATTCCAATCCTCCCCAGAAAGGTAATTCAGCCTGGATATACATACCTTCTTTGTCGGCAGCAGTAAAAGCCGCTTCTGGAGGACAATAGGAGTGAAAACGATAATGGTTGATACCGTATGATTTGGCAATTTTATAAACGCGTACCCATTCGTCAACAGTCATCGGTGGATATCCGGTAAGCGGGAAAACCGCAGCTTCATGCTTTCCTCTTAAAAAGGTAGTACGCCCGTTTATAGTGAATTGTGTTCCGTTGGCTTCAAATTTACGCATGCCAAAAGCAACCTTTTTAGAATCAATACCATTTCCATTCGATATAATGGCTGTTAAATGATAGACAGGTTGTTCGTATTCATCCCATAAGCTACAGGGTTCACTGAATATATACTCCAGTTTTATTTTAGATTGATAAGGAGTATTAAATTTTCGTGATTTTAACCTTGTTGTTTTGCCATTCACTGTTTTCTCAACCCGAAGTTCAATATTCAGCATATCAAAATTCAGTCGATTGTCTGTTTCTAACTCAACATCAATCTTCTGATTAACGATATCTGGATATACCTGAAGGTTTGAGATAAATGTTTTAGACGAAGCCTCTAAATAAATCTGGCCAATAATTCCATTCCAGTTGGTTTGGGTATCGTCAGAATAGATGTGAACATTGCCGTATGGAGTCAGTTTTAAATCATTATTTATCTGAACAGTAATATAGTGCTCACCAGGGGTCAAATAACCGGAGACATCAAACTGTTGTGGCGATTGAAGCAGTCGGGATGCCCCAATTAAAGAAGTGTCGATCCATATTTTTGACGATTTGGTGCGTTCCAAAAACAGTTGCACATGTTTATCCTTAAAACTTTCGGGAATTATAACTTTCTTTCGATACCATGCCACACCTTCATATTTATACAACCTATTGAGATGCATGGTTGTTGTATCCTGATTGTGAAAACCTTTTTGATTTAAATCGGTTGTTCCGGGCAGATGAATGGAATCGTTTAAGTCAGTTAGGTACCATTTCTGTTCCGTTCCAATATTGGCTGTATCTAAAGCAAACTGCCACTGTCCTTGCAAATCAATATTTGTCCTATACTGCTCTTTCGGAGTAGTATTACATGATACAAAGGCAATCAATAAAATCAAGTAACTATTTTTCATTCTATCTATTTTATTTAGTACTATGCTGCTTTTAACATTCTGACTAACGTCAAGATTTGTTGTTGATAATCAGTTGTTTATATTTTTGTCAAATCTATCATTTTCATCACATTTTCAGTTTCCACATTTGTCGTTAGCACAAGAAATTAATTGGCTCGTCTGATTTACTACTAAACCGCCTATTTTTTATATACATTTGTTAGCGGGTCGTTGTTTTCATTTCTTAGTCAATTTGTATCTTAAATGAGTTGTCAAGTCTGACGGAATCACTTCTGCGATTTGTATGTCATATTTGTCCTTTTCAATACCATCAAATAGTCGAATACCACTTCCTAAAAATACCGGGGCAATGTGAATGAAAAATTCATCTACAAGTCCTGCGTTCAGAAATTGTTGGATAGTATTTGCACCACCTTGTATTCTAATGTCCTTTCCTTTTGCTGATTGTCTTGCTTTTTCCAAAGCACTCTCTATTCCGTCATTTATGAAGTAAAAAGTTGTCGTTCCTTTTTGAACCCAAGGTTCCCGTTTTTCGTGTGTCAGAACATAAACATCTGCTTCGTATAAATCTTCTGCCCAAACAACTTCCCCTTCTTCAAACATACGTTTCCCCATAATGTAAGAACCTGTCCTAGCAAACACATCATCTATTAATTTGCTGTCTGCACCATATTCTTGTCCACCTTCCATTTTGATATGTTTCCAAAATGATTTTTGTTTAAACATCCATTGATGTATTTGTCCTGAAACGCCACCCATAGGATTATTAGGACTTCTGTTATCTCCTGCGAAAAAGCCGTCAAGTGAGATTCCACTGTCAAAGATTATTTTACTCATATTTTTATTCATGTTTTGTCTGTTTGTTTGTTTGTTTAATTGTTAAAGCTGTCGTTTTCAATGCCCGCTAACGGTTGGCGGTATGAAACGTTGGGGATTTCGGAGCTACTTCATTATCAAGGTACAACGAACTTTGATGCGAGAACTGAGGCTCGAATAACCACTTAAACCCCAATGTTTTATGACCGCGTGTTAGGCTTAGTTTTTAATTATATTTGTATTTAGTTGTATTTTTATCTCCAATCTTTTCAAGAATTCCATTCTCAACAGCAAAATTTAAATCCCGACTTGCTGTTGCTGACGAAATTTCTCTAAAATTCTTTAAATATTCTTTTCGTGTAAAATAGTCTTTTTTAATAATTGACTGGAATAAATTAATCCGGTCAAGATTTGTTAAACTGACATTCTGGATATTCAATAATTCCTCAAGAGATTCCAGAATTATTTCAAGCATAAATTCAATAAATACGGTTGATTCTCCAGTATTATCTGATTGTCCAAGGGATTCATAATATAGTTCCTGTCTTTCTTTTATTAAAGTTTCAATTGGAAGAAATTCAAAAACAGGATAAGAGTCTTTTAAAATCAGTGTTTGCCACAATCTCCCCATTCTACCGTTGCCATCAATGAATGGATGAATAAATTCCATTTCATAATGAAATACGCAACTTTTTATTAAAACTAAATCTTCATCATTTTTTAAATAGTCAAACAAGTCATTCATTAAAGGTTTGAGCATTTCGCTTGGTGGGGCAATATGAGCAACTTCTGAGCCTTTGACTATTCCAACCGATTTGCTCCTAAGTTTCCCTGCTGATTCAATAAGTCCGTTCATTAATATTCCGTGTGCTTCACAGAATGATTCAAATTTATAGGGATTTAATTTGTCCAGATAGTCATAAACCGCAATTGCATTTTTAACTTCTAAAATGTCTTTTTTGGGTCCAATAACTCGTTTGTTTTCAACAATTGCGGTTATTTGCTCAATTGTCAATGTGTTTCCTTCTATTTCGAGCGATGAATGAATTGTTTTAATCCTGTTTTTCTTTCTTAATTCTGTCGGTGGCTTGTTTAAATGTGCAGAATTTACTTCTCCAATTTTTTCCGAAATCGAAGCAACCAATTTTAAAATCTTTCCAGTTATTTTATATGGCGGTTTCATTCATTTTAGTATTGATAGTATCATATGATAGTATCAAAAGTAATATTTTTATTTCAAAATACAACTAATTACCTATTTAGCAGTCTTTCCTAAAATTAAGCCTAACGTTGACAATAAACGCAGTGCGTGTTATTTACTGTAAAGTTTAAGGTTTGCTTCATAGCCGAAATAAATTTACGTTTCCGAATTTACAGTTAATTTTATCTAGCCGAAAATTTATTTTCGGCGGGGCTAACAAATACGGACGCACTTTAACGTAACTACTTGATAGCATTGCTTTTATTGTGGGTTAGCCACTGTTTTTTGATATAAAAGCATATATAATTTTTTCTCAATCACAGGTTGTGTCTAAATTCAAAAATCTATCGCATTCTAAAAATATCTTGCTTTTTGAAATTTTCATCAGAGCAATTATATGTGATTTAGAATTATTTTCTTTCTTAAAGTTGCTTTTAATTCTATCATTAACTTGGGCAAAAGTTGACCTTAATGGTTCACAATCTCCTTCAATTGCAATTTTTAGAAGCTCATTAAAAGTATTTTCAAATGCATAATACTCTGATTTTGTTTTATATTCCTCTGTAAAATTCTTTTTTGTTACCGGGTGTTTTTCAAAGTATTTTAAATGTCCAATTTCATGATAGAGAACTCCAATTAATTCGTTTTCACTAAAAGATTTTATTTCTCCATTTATGAACCTTTGATTTAGAACAACGCATTTTATATCATAATTCGCTATTCCTGGCATATCGTGGGGTCCGAATTCGGTTTTTATATTAAATCCCTTTTTAGTCTCTAATTGTATATAATCAAAAAGCTTTTTCATTGAGTGTTATTAAATCGCCTTTAATAATCTTAAACAGATTCATTAAAAATTCACTGCATTAATAATAACCAGCTAAAATAGTGGCTAACGGTTTGAATATGAGGAGTGCGGGATTTCAAAGCTCCGACTTATCAAGCCGCTGTTAATTTTAATAAATGTACTAAAGTTTAAATTGCCCACATCACCCCACATTACGTATATTTTTTGTTAGCCACTGTTTTTAGATTTATTTCTTGTTTTTTTTTATTAGAAATCTTATCAAAAAGATAATTCCTATAGCGACTCCAAGAAAAACTAATAATCCAATTATTTTTCCGATTTGATAACCAATATTATATTCTTTATCATAACTACCTTTTTGATTTGAAATCTCTTTTTCTGTTTCGTTGTCAATTATAATACTCAATGAATTAAAAAACTTTTCTTTAGTTTCCTTTGTTTGTTCTTTTTGTTCATCAAAAGCCCAGAAGTCACAACTAATTAGATATTCATTAACAAATATAATCTGCTTAAATCTTGCACTAGGTAATTGAGGGTTAGAATTTGACACATAATTGATTTCAATTCCTTTACAACCATTAATATTTATGTCTTTTTTGTTTATTAATTTTCCGTTTGTTGCATTTATAGCACCTTCAGAAACTCCTTTATAAAATTCTGGTAATTCTTCTTTACTTAAATTATTAGCACTTCCTGGCATTTTCCTTAATGAGACAATATAGACTCCTTCTGAATCTGTTGCTGTGAAAATGGTTTCTTGGAAATTATCAATTCTTTCCGGTACTATTGGAAATTTTATTGATGAAAAACTAGTCAAATTTGTTGATGACCAATCTTGACTTATTACCAGCTTGGTTGCAAGGACTATTCCAATTACAATTAGGTTAATTTTTCTCATATTTTTATTTTTAATAGTGGATAACGTTGGCGGTAGACGTAGTAAGGGGTTCGAAACTCCACACTCTCATTTCCGCATGTCGTTTCTTTCTTATCCATAATTCAAATATAGCAATTTAGCCCTTATTACGTTTACCGCGGGTTGTGGTTAGTTTTTCATTCATTCAGTTTCATGGTTATAAATTTATGGTCTCTTTCTATCATATTTTTTATTTCAATTAAAGCATGCTGAAAAGCTCTTGAATTTGAAGCTCGTGCTAACTGACCATTTGAATTACTTAATCCACTATTTTTAAAACCATAACCCCAATAAAGTGCACAGTATTCTTTAGAATGTCCAGTTGCAGAGTATGTTTTTATTAGATTACCATTATTAGAATAAATATCTATTTCTATTTTAATATTTCTTTCTTGCTTTGAGACCGGAATTCCAAAATAACTAATTGTCAGTGCTTTAAATATAGCAAGTCCTGTTGGACTATTGAACGAACTGTCCGAGATTAGTTTTAAAACACAATAACCAGAAGGAATACCAGTAGAGCAAATATTTTTATTGAATTCATAGACATAAATGGTTTTTATATCCTCAATTAATGCAGGAACTGTCAAATTACTGTACCCTCTAAACTTTTCATTACTATTTGAATTAAACTTCAATTCCATTTTTGATGTGTAATCTGGACACATATCCTGAGCTATTTCATAATATAAATTAGAAAAATCAACTATAAACTTTGTGTCTATATTTTCCAGGTTTATAATTTTTTTTTGAGCAATAAGTTTTCGTTGAAAATCTTCATATTTAGAAAGGTATGAGTCGTCTATTCGGTAATAAGGTTTTGATTTTTGGACTTTTAATGTGTCATATTTGGGCTTGTTTGAAGACCACATATTATATTTTGCAATTGTAAGCTCTGTTGGTCCTTTGTCAGCGTAATAATGCACATCATTAGATAGGCTATAAGGAAAAATTCCATTTGGTAATTCAGAAATCTCTCCTTTACTACAAGTCCTCAATGTTTTAGCACTATAAAAAGTCTCGAAATTACTTTCTATTACCCTTAATTCAAGATTTGGAATTTTATTTTCCAATTTGTCACCATAAAAATTACTGTGTTTATATGAAACACATGAAGTCATTAGGCTGGTAAGTAATAGAATAAAGAAATATTTTATCATTTTATTTAATCTTGTAGGGTCGTTCACAAAATTAACCACAACGTTGGCGCTAAACGTAGTTGCGTATTCAATTTTTTGTTGTTGGTTTAAATTCATTCTAAAGTTAATTTAAAAGCTAAAACCTCCAAAACCCTTGAAGCAATTACGTTTTAGCGCGGGTTATGCAAAGTTTATTTATTCATTATTATCTTTTTACTAATAACATTTTGATCAATTGTTCTTATTATTAGGAAATAAATTCCATTTGATAAATTTATGCTTAATGCTAAATCCGTCTTTTGCAATTTATTATCTGAATATAAAACCTGTCCTATTTCATTAATAATCTTATATCCAACTATAAATTTGTTTGATATAATTTTCAATTGCCCAGAATTTGGATTTGGAAATACTTCAATTTTAGAATATGCTATATCCTCGTTTCTTGTTAAAAGTAAACTACAATTTCCGCAATTTTCATTGTTCTTTTCAGTGTAGCATCTAAGAGATGTTTCTCCCTCGAATTGATGGAATAGGGGTTGAATAAAACCTGAACTGAATCCAATTCCTTCAATTAATCTTTGATGAATAATTGAACTGTCATTTAAATTAAATCTTTTATGGTATTTACCACAGAATTCGATAGAATCAATGGAAAGTACAATCAAAGGTTCTGTTTCATATGATCCATAACCTTTTTTTATGGTGTCTCCAATTGAAAGATTAAAATCATATATTATTTTTGAAAAATCATCGTAATAGTAAATAATTTCAACTTGTTTATTATCAAGATTTCTTATAGCGCCATAATACCCATCATATAAAACTTTGTCTGGTTCTGGACTGTACGAAATTTCTTTTGTATAATTATACAATTTATAGTATAAATTCCCGTCAATGATTGTATCTCCTTTACAATAGTATTGTTCTTCACCTCTTACTATATCTCCACCATATGATCCCCAGTCGCATATCCATATTCCATTTTCAAAATTAAATGGAATATATCCTTGTCCAGAAAGCTCCATTTGAATTAAAACGAGAATAAATAAAAGCAATTTTGGTTTCATAGCAATATTTATTGGTAAATGTGGTTTTCTCTAAATTTTGTATAACGGTTTGTATAAGAATAGTAGCCGTTTGTGGGCTTCATCCCTGTCAAGTTACACAAAAGTTGGAGGGGGCTCCAACCCTTGAATTTACTACTAAACCGGCTATTATTTTTATACGTTGTTGTGCCGTCGTGCTTTATATTCTCTCATTCCATATTTCAGGATTTCTACTTGTATGGAAAATTGCAATTACCTGTATTACTGTATGAACAATTCGATAGTAAATCACAAATGGGAACTTTTTTACGACATATTTCCTTACATCTTTGTGAGCAATTGGAAAAGATTTTGGGTTTTGCTTGACATTCTCAAAACCAAGATTAATTTGCTTAAAAAAAGTGTCTGCAACTTTTGGGCTGTCCACAGAATAAAATTCATATGATTTCTCAAAGTCAACTTCTGCCTCGTCTGATAATTCAATACTAAACGGCTTTGTTTTCATATTTCTTTTTAATCAAGTCCCAATTCTTAAAAGTCGTTTCGCCGTTATCTATTCTTTGCAGTCTTTTATCAAGTAAATCCTTATGCTCGGTTGGAAGCTCCTGCAATTCTTCTTTCACATTAACAATCTCAATGTAATCAATTTCTTTGATTAGATTAAGAAATGCAGCTATTTTACTCTGCTCCTTAATATTAACTGTAAGCTCCATATTAAATCATTTTAGACAAAGATACTGATTTATAATGCGATTGTCGATTTTTGAAGCATTAAAGTTCTTAAGTCCAACTCCAAATCAAATAATGTTGTTCGGATTTTAAAAAGGTAAATCTTTTAAATATTCATTATCAGGCGAATCAGGTTCTTTGCTATTTTTCTCATTGAAATGATTATTTGAATCATTCTCACTATTCATTAACTCATAGTCTCCATTCAAATAGAAATCCAAGTCAGTTGCATTTTTTTCGTAAAATTCATCTACTGGAATACCATCAATTACATAAATTCTACGAAATTTCATTTTACCTCCAATAAGATAGGTCTCTTTTATAAATTCACGTCCGTTTTTATCTCTATGATTTTTTTTCTTCCTTTTATTTTTCACTTATCCTTAATCTAATTTAACTGCGCTACGGTTCTTGCATGCAGCACAACGTTGGCATATGAAGCGGTTGCGCTTGCTTGCACTTCATTTTGCTAACGCAATATAGTAATTTCCTTATTCATAGTTTCAATTTTGTACTTACCCGCAACTGCTTTATATGCGGTGTTGCCATTAGTTGTTTCTCTCTGTTTTTCGTCAAATCGTCCATTAAAAACAAAGCCCAAATGACTGATGTGTTAGGTCAGACGGGACGGGAAATATGTTTTGTCTTGAAATCCAAAATCCCGATGCGCCGAAAGCTGAAAAACCGGATAAAAGTCTGGCCTAAAAAATCAGTCAACTTATACCTGGTTTTGATAAACCATCCGTCAAAACCGGGGAAATTGCTAATGGACAACCAGAAACCGTAACTGGTTTTTGTTTTGAATTGAATTTTAAGTCCATGAAATTCAACGGATAAAGCTCAAAATTCTTAAAATACAGACGATTTTTTCTGAAGTCTTTTGGCCTTAAAATCCAGGCGGTTTCTTTGAAGTCTTTTGGCCTCAAAACTTGTTTGCTTTTTTGTTTTAAAATCCCTGTTTTTTAAAGAACGTTTGTTTCATGCAACCAGCCGAATTAATGGCAACGGTGGCATATGAAGCGGTTGCATTTGCCTGTGCTTCGGTTTGCTAACGCAATATAGTTATTTTCTTATTCACAGTTTCATGTTCGCGCTTAACCGCAACTGCTTTATATGCGGTGTTGCCATTAGTTGTTTCCTCTTGGTTTTTCGTCAAATCGTCCATTAAAAACAATGCCCAAATGACTGATGTGTTAGGTCAGACGGCGCGGAAAATATGTTTTGTCTTAAAATCAAAAATCCCGATGTGCCGAAAGCTGAAAAAGCGAACTAAAGTCTGGCCTAAAAAATCAGTCAACTTAAACTCTGTTTTGATTAACAATCCGTCAAAACCGGGAAAATTGCTAATGGACAACCCAAAAAACCAAAACTAAAATTGGTTTTAAACCAAATTCCAAGTCTATAAAAATCAACGAGCCGAATTCAAATTCCCTAGAATTTCAACAATTTTAATGAAGTCTTTTTGTCTTAAAATCCGAGCGGTTTTCACTGAAGTCTTAAAACCTGTTTGCTTTTTTAATCCTAAAATCCAGTTTTGGTTTATAAACCTCTACCCTGCTTTTTTTAAGAACGTTTTGTGTCACGAAAACCGGCCGAATTAATGGCAACATCCCTATATACCTACCTCCCCTCTTCTATTCAGTATATATCGGTTTTGTTTACAACTGTTTTTTTTTAATCCGGTTTCTAAAGTAATTTTATTCACTAATATATCCAAGGGATTGCGCATTTTTTTATTGTTAACTGCTGCTACCTGGTTTTTGTTTACTGCAAGCATGCAATAGGCGGCTGAATGTTCATAATAGTTACCCGCAAGTGCAATGGTTCAATAATTCATCACTAAGGGCAAATTATTTTCCCGCCACGCATCCTTTTCAAAAAGTCCTTCGTCATGTTATTGTTTTAAAATCCAATACACATGAACAGGCTATTTATCCTCGGGACCTTTTTTTCATTACTGCTTTTCAGTTGTGAAGAATCAATGTACGACAGCGACGGTACAAAAGATACCGGCTATTCCGGCTTAACCGGCGATGAAAGTTCAACCGGCGGAGATTCAGGGACCGGAAACGGCGACACCATCCAATCGGGACAGATTACTGCCGGCGAATGGAACGATATGAAAAACTGGGACTTTTGGCTGAACCTCCAGCAAAACACCGAATTCAACACCGCCACACGAAGCTGGACTTTCTTTCCTTTTCAACGGTATTGTTTTCAGGTAACCGATGCCAACCATCAACCCGTGGTAAACTGCCACATTCAACTCAAAAAAAATGGGACCGCCGTTTGGGAATCAAAAACCGACAACAGGGGCATGGCCGAACTCTGGAACCAGCTTTTTATTGCTGAACAAACCGAAGAACCGCTTTCAGCTACCGCTTCGTACCAAAACACGACCATCGATCTTGAAACGGTCCGTTCCTATGCCCCCGACACCAATAAAGTGACACTTCCCCTAGCTACCACCCCACCCACACAGGTTGACATTCATTTTATGGTAGATGCCACAGGTTCCATGGGCGATGAACTGGAATATCTGAAAGTGGAACTGAAAGATGTGATTTCAAGAATAAATACCCAGTACCCCAACCTTTCGTTCCGCTACGGTTCTGTCTTTTACCGCGACAAAGGTGACGAATACCTGACCCGCAAAGAGGCGTTCAATACCGATAAAGAAGTGCTGCTCAGTTTCATCAATAACCAGTTTGCCAACGGCGGCGGCGATTATCCTGAAGCCGTGCACGACGCCTTGAGTGCTTCCATTTTTGAACAGGACTGGGGAACCGAAAACAAAGCCAGTTTATGTTTTGTGTTGTTGGATGCACCACCCCATGAGGAGCCGCAGGTGATCAGCATCAACCAATACACACAGGCAGCGGCTGCCAAAGGCATCAAACTGATTCCGATAACTGCCAGCGGCATCGATCATCCCACGGAGTTTTTAACCCGTTCGCTGGCTTTAGCTACCAATGGCACCTACATCTTTATCACCGGCCACAGCGGCATTGGCGGCGAACACCTCGAACCTACCGTAGGCGAATACCAGGTTGAGTTTCTAAACCAGTTGCTTATCCGTGTGATCGGCGAGAATATTGAATAATTTTTTTCTCTAAATACGCTCCATTGGGGCACTTACCTACTACTTGCTAAAAAAAGGGGCTGTCTTCAAAATTACTTTTGGCAGTCCCTTTTACATTTAATAAAAAACCCGGTGCAGCAAAACAAATAAACCCAACTAGTGTCATGTTAATCTAGCAATGTCGGGAGTTCAGAAATTTTATTTTCCCTTTGGCTATTGGCACTTCCTCTAGGGGGGGACTCCCTTGGGGGAGAAACCCGAAGTGAGAGAGGAAAAATTCAATATTTACCCGCCAATTTACACATAACATGACACCAGAAAATCTTTAACTTATTATAAAAATATACCGACCAGTGGATACTATTTTATCAGAATACAAGTTATCCTTTTAAACATTTTTCATTGAAAACCGCATCAATGCTTAAAACAATCTTACGTATTGATCCTCATAATTTTAATTGCTATGTATAGTCGGTACGAACATATAAAAATAAAACCCCAGGGTTCTATTCCTTTATTCATTCTTTTAATCGCTGATTTGATGCTGTGGTCAACATCCTATTATGTTTTGGCCATTATTACTACACTGTTAACTTGTGTTGTGTTGATTCAACCCACCGGGTTTATTATTGATAAGGACAAACGCAAAATCAAATTTATAAAAGGTTTCATAAGTTTAAAAACAGGCAAATGGAAGAAACTGCCGGAGGTAAAATATGTTTCGCTGTTAAGGGTAAAACACATTAATAATTTCCACCAAACCAATCCGGTATTATTTGATCCAAAAACCGAAAAAAGTTCCAATTACCTTGTAAACCTTGTGATAAAAGAAAACTGGCAAAAAGAGCGTCCGGTTAAATTGCTAGCCACCAGCAAGGAAGATGCCATTAACCAGGGGTTGAAATTGGGTGATTATCTGGATTTACGTGTACTGGACCAAACCACACACGAAAAGAAATGGCTCCGCTAACCTTTATTTATCCATTGAACCCCTCCGATTTTTTGTTCATACATCTTTTTGCATTTTCGGCATATTTACCTGAAAATACAACCTATACCTTTCCTCTCTTTCCAAAATTTAAACACTTAGTGTGTGTATATTAATGACGCTGAATCATCATTTGGATTAAATTCCGTGTACCTTAACGGAAAACTCATGCAAACGTTTTATATTATTGTATTTCTGCTATTTAACTGATACAATAAGCACACAAACACCTCGAAATTGGTAAACTATTACCCCTTATTGGAACATTGACCCCTCAAAATAGGAACGATGCTCTGGAGAATCTCCACTGCATTGAAATATATTTGCGCATACGATTGCAAATTATGGAAAATACCGAAAAGAAAATAGAACACATGAAATACTACATCCTTGCCGGGATTGTTGCTTTCCTTGTTCTATTAGTAGTTTTAATTGAGACCATTTTTTGAAAATTATTCATTAACAATTAATAAAAATGATAAAAGAATACTTTCTAAACAGAATCATCAAGATCGGGATACTATCATTAATTGTAATTTTCTCCCTGCATACATCTGCCCAGGTAAAAGTAACCGGAACTGTAACTTCGGCCAGCGACAATAATCCTTTGCCCGGAGTAAATGTAGTAGTAAAAGGCACTACAATTGGGACTATCACCAATATTGATGGAAAATATGACCTTAACGTGCCCGACCCTAATGGAATATTGGTTTTCTCGATGGTCGGTATGTTAACCGAGGAGATTGAAATCAACAACCGAACAACTGTTGACCTTTTAATGGCTGAAGATTTAATTGGCCTCGATGAAGTGGTTGTAGTTGGTTACGGTACCATGAAAAAATCAGACCTGACGGGTTCTGTTGGCTCCATTGAAACAAAAAGCCTTGTTGAAAGGGGAACGCCATCCTTGTTAGAATCGATGCAGGGAGCTGTTGCCGGGGTGAGCATTACCCAAAGTGGAGGACGTAGCGCGTCATCGGGTTATGACATTCAAATCCGGGGTAAATCATCCATCAATTCCGAGGTTACTCCGCTTTATGTTGTTGATGGTGTAATTGTTGGTGACATCGATTTTTTGAATCCACAGGATATTGAGCGTATCGATATCTTAAAAGATGCATCATCAACGGCCATTTACGGTTCCCGGGCCACTGCCGGAGTCGTGATGGTAACCACTAAAAGTGGAATGTCAGTTGAGGGAAAAGGTTTAAAAAAACCATCAGTAACTTATGATGGATATTATGGTTTGACCAAGATAGCACGGATGCCTGATTTTATGGACGCCCAGGAATTTTATAATTTCAGGTTTCTGAATTTTCTTTCTACCAATGATATTACCGGGCAACGTATTTTTCGCATGGCCCCCGAGAGTTTTCAGCAGGGAATGTTATACGATGGTTCAGGTACTTATGTCATGAAAGAAATGTTAAACAACGGAGAATCATACGACTGGCCTGGCATGATAACCCAGGATGGGAAAGAACAAAACCATTTTATCACTGTTAGCGGAGGCTCAGAATTGGTAAATTATTATTTCGGTTCGGGTTATAACACAAACACCGGAACATACAATGGAGATGGCAAGGACCGCTTTAATGTCAAAGGAAGTATTGACTCTAAATTAAGTAATTACTTTTCGGCCGGAATGAATTTCAACCTGGCCTATACCAAAACCGATTATGCCAGCGATGATGCAATTAAAAGTGCATTCCGTGCGAACCCGTTTATGCGCCCGTATGATGAAAATGGGGAATACAATATTAAACCTGGAAATTTTGAAGCTATGGGAACCGCTTCGAACCAGTTTTCCGATTTTTACAATCCTTTGTTATTTAACGATGATGAAGCCAAACAAGGTAAGAATTATCGGGTTTTGGGCAATGTATATTTTGAGGCCCGTCCAATTAGTAACTTATCCATAAAAACAACTTTATCGCCCAATTACGGACAAACAAGGACAGGGCAGTATAAAGGTGGCAAAACAGGGAATACGCCTGAAGCTAACTACAGTTCAACCCAAAGTTTCGACTGGACATGGGATAACATCATAAACTATAATTTAACAACAGGTGATCATTCTTTAGGAGCTATGGGCCTGTTTAGTATGAATGCCTACAATTATGAAAAATATTATATGGAGGTTATTAACCCCATTGAAGGTACTTTATGGTATAATTTGGAAGATGGTGAAATGCAGGATTATTATTCTGATTATACTGAACACAGTATGATATCCTACGCCATGCGCCTGAATTACAGCTATAAAGGCAAATATATGATTACTGCCACTGCCCGTGCCGATGGTTCATCGCGCTTTGCTGAGGGTCATAAATGGGGTACTTTCCCATCAGCAGCCGTTGCCTGGCGTATTTCGGAAGAAGATTTTATGGCTAATGACTGGTTATCGAACCTGAAACTACGAATAAGTTATGGTATAACAGGTAATAACTCAGCGATTGGTGATTACGATACAGATATATCAGCTAAAGGTCCTAATTATTATGCATTTGGCAACCAGGTAGCTTTAGGTTATCGCCCCAGTGGTGTGGTAAACACTGGCTTATCATGGGAAACCTCTTCGGAAACCAACTTTGGCTTCGACTTTGGAATGTTTTCAGGTAGAATATCAGGTACGGTGGATATCTATAACAAAGAATCAGGAAAATTGCTTAAATGGAAACAGTTACCTCCTTCTACTGGTGGTGAAAGACTTCGTGATAATGTCGGTGATGTACGTAACCGGGGTATTGAAGTATCTCTTAATACGGTGAACATTAGTACAAACGACTTTACCTGGAAAACATCGTTTACCTTTGCTGCCAATAAAAACAAGGTTACTAAAATCTACGGGACAAATCAGTCCGAAATCCGTGATCCTGAAAAACCAATGACTACCACTGTTTTCATAAACGAACCCGTTGACAATGTTTACAATTATGTTTGGGATGGTATAGTTACCGATCGTATGATGACTGTTCCCAATATTGAGGCTGCTACCACAAATGGTTTCACCCCCGGCGAACAGGTTACCGAAGCTGAATATTATTATACTGTATATGGTTGGAATGAAGGAATGCCCATAATAGCTGACCAGAACCACGATGGGGTTATTGATGCCGATAATGACAAGAAGGTTCAGGGAAGCCAGGCTCCTGCCTGGACAGGAAGCATTAACTCGACACTAACCTATAAAAACTGGGATTTCTCATTCTCCATATATACCAAACAAAATTACAAGGTATATTCAGAATCCTTGTATGAATATTATAATTACGCTTACAGGGGATGGAACAAACTTAATGTTGACTACTACATTCCGGCAGGAACACTAATTGATTGCGACGGGATGACTGCCGATGGATTATATATTAACCCGGTTTACCAGGAACAAACCCATTACGGATCTTTTCCATTTGTCAATGGCATGTCAGCAGAAAACTATGGGGCAGGTACCGTGTGGTATGAAAAAGAAAGCTACAACCTGGCAGGAATTGTAGATGCTTCATACTGGAAAGTACGAAACATAACGCTGGGATATACTTTCAATAAAACAATGCTTAACCAATATGGGTTCCAAAACCTTCGTGTTTATATGAATATTACCAATCCATTTGTTTTTACAAAACACAAAGGGTTCGACCCCGAATGGGCAGGCGCAGAAAGCCGTTACGACGGGCCCAGTACCACAACATACCAATTTGGAGTTAACTTGAAATTCTAATCCGAAAAAAGAACAAACAGCTATGAAAAAATCAATTATAATATTAATGCTAGGTGGCCTAATCAGTTTTTTGGGGCTTACCAGCTGTGAAGACTTTTTAGATGCTGATAACAAATCAGCCGTGACTGCTACTGAAAAGTTTTCAACCAAAGAAGGTTTTGAACAATTAGTAAACCAGGCTTATTTTACCCTGGACACCGTATATGAGGAACCTGAAATATTTTGTGCCGGTACCGATTTATATGTAGGCATCCGCGCTGCAGGTGATGCCACACTTGAAGGATATACGCTTACCTCTGATAATACCACGGTAAAAGCTTTATATACCAATCTTTATGCAGTGGTTAATGCTGCCAATGCGGTTTTGTATTTTGCAGGTGATTGTGAAGAATATACTGAAAAGGAACTTCGTACAGAAGAAGCCCGTTTCATCCGTGCTTACGCCTATTTTATTCTTTCTCAACATTTTGGCCGCGTACCGGTTATCAAAAGCTATATTAATACGGCTGAAACTTCATATCCCCGAAATACCCTGGTAGAAACCTACCAGTTTATGATTGATGAATTGATTGAATTATCGAATAGTACGCTTTTACCCGCTTCCGATAAGACCGGCCGGGCCAGTGTTCAGGCTGCTAAGGCATTATTGGCCAAGGTATATCTGGCAGCAGGCTGGGACCTTGAAACCACGCTGACAGATGCAGAAAGTGGAACATTTTCAATAAACAGCAGTACCTATTTTAATTTAGCAGCAAGCACTGCATCTGAGGTAGCCAATGCAGTCCCTCTAACCTTGCCTTTTGAAGAAAAATGGTCGCCTTATAATGAACAAAATGAAGAGGTTATTTTTGCTATTCAGTTGGACAGGAATTCTTTTTTAGATAAAGTTGAAGGAGGTAATTCACACCAAAATAACTTTGGAACCTATTTGGGCGCAGTAACTTTAGGGATGAAGTTTGTTGATTCGGACCTAAACCCAACAACAAAAACCTATTATCTGTATGAAAAAGGTGACCTACGCTACGATGCCACTTTTATGACAACGGTGTACAACTATACTAATACCTGGGGTAGTCAAGGGTACTGGGCTCACTATAATGCAACATCGGCTGAACAAGCCAATTTGGGGATTGCCTTTTACTTTCCGGCATGGTACGTTACCGACCAGGAAATTGCCGATTACCAGGCTGCCAATGCAGACCGTTTTGTGCGCGGTGAAGCCAAAAATGCTTCACAAATTATCCGCACTTCCGATCCTGTGCGATGGATTTTATATAATGCTGACGGTACCGTTTCCACTGATAATGAACAAAACTACCTGGCAGCTTTAACCCGGGTAGGCACTATTCCTCCCATTAAAAAATTCGACGATCCTGCTACGGATGTCAACGCACCTACAACCAATGGAGGTTATCGCGACTTTGTATTATTACATATCAGCGATATCTATTTAGTGGCTGCTGAAGCATATCTAATGGCTGGCGACGAAGGTCAATCACTTAATTACCTGAATCAGGTTCGAAACCGGGCAGGTGCTACCCAGCTTACATCATTTGCTTCCTATCAGCGATATGATCCGGATCAGTTTGGCTATGTATCAGATGATCAAAATATTGATGTAATACTTGATGAACGCGCCCGTGAACTTTTGGGTGAATATTATCGTTGGATGGATTTGCGAAGGACCCGTCAATTGGTAAAATACAACGAAACCTGGAATGTAAACTTTGACATAAGCAATATGAGAGGTGGCGATGGAAACCTTAAATGGTTACGCCCAATACCAGCCGTTGAAATAAGTTTGAATACTGGCATCTCACCTTCTGATCAGAATCCGGGCTATACCTCTGAAACTACAGAATAGTAAATAATTAACTAAAAAAGAAAGCAATGAAAAGAGCTAAATTTATATTGAATCTTTTGGTAATCTTCATGGTATTTGTGGTATTCTCATGCGAAGATGAAATCGACAGGTCAAGTACACATACCGAAAATGTCTCTGGAATGGTTATCGGAACTTATTCGGGTATAATATCTTTAGATACTACAGCTTCATTCAACGATGTAACCATTGTCCTGACCAAAAATGAAAATGATTCGGCAGATGCTGTATCTGTCAATATTAAATCATCAAATTTTGATTATAATGGCGCAGTTGGTCTCGATTTGCCTGTATTTTATAATACCACTACCAAGGAGTTTTATGCAGATTCTCTATATCTCAATGTTGCCAAAGCTAACGATACCTATTCTTTTGCCTGTGTAAATTCATCAGCGCTGAAATTTAACGGGCGCTTGAATGGTAATGAATTGTTTATGAACGTCCCCATACTGGTAGTGAGTGGAAGAACAATATTTCATGCCAATGGGGTTAGCTGGTATTTTAATGGAACTAAAAAGTAAAATAAAATATTAAGCAGATATAGTTCTCTGCTTATTTAAACAATAAAAAAACAACTGTTTCTAAGTATTAATTTTAAAATCTAATAATTATGAAAAAAAGTTTACTTCTATCGGCAGTTCTTTTTACTGCTGTAGTGTTTGTAAAAGCACAGGAACCTGTAACATGGATAGCTGATGATTATTGTACTGGTTTAGGTTTGGCAGCCGATGCGATTGCACTTACACCAAATCAACAAATAACAGTCGGCGATGTTACATTTACAGCTCAGGAAGCTGAGGGCGATGGTATGGGATGGAAATACAAGACAAGTACTGATGCCGATTTTACATATAATGGCGTTACCTATAAAGCTGCTCAGGTTCAGGGACAAACCAACCCGCTTAATGGCAGGCTTCTAAGAGAAGGTGGAGGTTGTGCTATAGCTATGTTCAAGTCCACAACAAGTGGTACATTAGATGTAGCGTTCAAATTTGGTTACAATAAAAAATTCTGGGTGGCTGCTGTTCCTGTAGCTGATTTAGCATTGCTTAATAAAGATGACTCTTTAGCATGTTCTGCTTATAAATATGAGTTTACTGGTGGACAATACTACTGGAGTGGATATCTTGATCCTATGACCTCACCTGCAACTTATTATGATGCCGCAGCTCCAAATTATACTGAAGCACCTACTGAAGGAGCAGTGTATTATACCGGCATTACACTTAACGTTGTTCCAGATTATGAATACTATGTATTTTTCTCTGGCTCAAAAATCATGTTATGTGGTTTAACTTACACAGCTACTCCGGTGATAAATGAATATTCTGTTAGTGGAATCGTTGCTACTTCAGAAAGTACTCCGGTAGAGGGTGTCTTAATCACTTCTTCAGATAGTAAAACTGCCACGACGAATGCCAGTGGAGAATATACTATTACCGGTATCACCGAAGCCAGTATTACACTTACCCCAACAAAGACCAACTACACATTTTCACCTGAAACAATTACCCTGACTATGGATAAGGATTACACCGGTCAGAATTTTACTGCAAGCGTAGTTATATCTGTACCCGACAATATTTCGAATGTTACTGTAGTATCTACTGAATATTACAACATCATCGGAAAAAAATTGGAGAAACCTCAATTTGGCCAATTGAATATCGTTGTAAATACCATGTCGAATGGTACTGTTAAAGCTGAAAAGAGATATATTCTAGAACCATAGAAAGTTTGGATTAATAAAGAGAGACTATCGAATCGGTAGTCTCTCTTTTTATCAATTCATGTTACCCTTATTTAGAAAAGAACAAAATGTCAATATCCGGAAAACACACACACATTATTCCAAATTTACTGTTATGCCTTATTTTGCTTACAAATACTTTTTTATTACAAGCGCAACAGTTGGCATTTCCGAGTGCCGAAGGTTTTGGAAAATATGCCACAGGCGGACGCAATGGTCAGATAATAAAGGTTACTAACCTGAACGATAACGGTGAAGGTTCGTTGCGTTGGGCTATCAGTCAGAACTATCCGCGAATCATTGTTTTTGAAGTCTCCGGTACTATTTATTTAAAAAGCAGGTTAAAAATTAATCATGGCAATGTAACTGTTGCCGGCCAAACAGCACCCGGACATGGAATTACACTGGCTCATTATAATTTTTATGTGGAAGCCGAAAATGTAATCATCAGGTATATCCGGAGCAGGCTCTCAGCCGAAGCCGGTCAACAAGACGATGCCTTTAACTGCATTGGAAGCAATAATGTTATCATTGATCATTGTTCCTTCTCATGGAGCGTTGATGAGGTGGCATCTATGTATCTGAGTAAAAATTTCACTATTCAAAATTGCATTTTTGCAGAATCGTTTCACAATTCCATTCACGATAAAGGCCCCCATGGATATGGTGGTATTTGGGGTGGCGACTCAGCCAGTTTCCTTCATAACCTCATAATGCATAATACCAGCCGTAATCCCAGGTTTCATGGTGCCCGCTGGGCTACCAACTGGACTGAGCATGTCGATTTCAGGAATAATGTTATTTACAACTGGGCATCGAATAGTATATATGGCGGTGAGCCCAGTGAAATTGACGGAAGTCCGGTTTATATAAACATGGTAAACAACTATTTTAAGTATGGCCCTGCGACTTCCAATTCCATAAAAGACCGGATTTTAGATCCCGATCCCGATCCAACCTTTGGTTATGGAAAATACTACATCCAGGGAAACTATGTTTATGAATTTCCAGCAGTTACCAATGATAACTGGCTGGGGGTTGACAATATTACGTCAGCCATAAAAGATTCCATAAAGAGCGATACGGCTTTTCCTTTTGATATCACTACCATCCATACGGCTGAAGAAGCTTATAATTATGTCATCCAAAATGCCGGAGCCAACATCCCTTTTCGTGATACGGTCGATAGCCGATTATTGTGGGAAGTTGCCAACGATACGGCTCTTTGCGGAGGTTTAAATGGCTCACATACCGGGATTGTTGATAATCTGGACGATGTAGGCGGTTATCCTGAATTGTTTTCTGATTGGGCGCTGGTGGATACTGATTCTGACGGCATACCCGATTTTTGGGAGACTGAGAACGGCCTTGATCTAAATAACCCGGATGATAACCAAACCATTTTAGAAGGAAAAACATACCCAGCTATTGAAGAATATTTAAACAATATAATAGCCTCCAACAATCCGTTTATGTTTCAGCCCACCAATCTGGAAGCCGAATTGACCGAAATAAAAGAAATCACTTTAATATGGGTAGACAATTCAGACGATGAGAGCTCGTTTTTGTTATTTCGCTCAGAGGGAGGTGCTTTCAACTGCATCGATACCTTGCCGGCAAACAAAACCCTTTGTACCGATACCAATATTGTGTTCGATAAAACATACATGTATAAAATACAGGCCATAAATGCCTCCGACAGTTCCGTTTTTTCCAATGAAGCTTCTGCCTCAACACTGGGTGCCGACGGCAAACCCAAACCTGCATCGGAACCATCACCCTCGCAAGGGGCTATTAATATAAGCACTACCGTGAATCTTGCATGGAAACAAGGTGTTGGAGCTAAAAGCCACAACGTGTATTTGGGCACAACAAATCCTCCATCTTTTTTAACAAATGTTGAAGAAACATATTACACCGTTATAGAACTAAACCATAACACAAGATATTACTGGCGGGTTGATGAAGTTAATGAAAACGGGGTCACGGAAGGTGCCATATGGAATTTTGTGACCCGGAGTGAGTTTCCGCATAGTTTAATTGCCCATTTTGCATTTAATCAACCTATTTCGGTAAATGATATTTCGGGCAATGGAATTACCGGAACACCCTATAATATTAAAACTACTGATTTTGTAACTGGTATTAGCGGCAAAGCCATTCAATTTGACGGAAGCACTAAATATTGCCAATACCCGCATAACGTAAAAGTTGATTTTGATATCAATGCTTTTACCATTTCGTTTTGGATTAACCAGGACCTAATTACAGTCGACCGGTCGCATTCGCAACGGTATATTGTTAAAGGTTCCAATGTAAAAAACGAAACGGGAGTCCATTCAGGAAGGCGCTACGAAGTTTATTATACGCCAGATAAAAACATTTTCCGGTTTTGTGTTGATGATGATGTCGTTAAAAGCGAAATAACTGCTGACGAAAATCTTTTTCTTACAAATAGCTGGGTCCATGTTGTAGCAGTGCGCGATACAACGAATAAAAAATTGTTTTTATATGCCAATGCCGAATTGGTTGGCCAGGTGGCCGATGCCACAGGCAATATCGCTCAGGACGAACCCCTTTATATAAGTTACTGTGTCGATGAGACCGGATATGTAGCTGGTATAATGGACGAGGTTCAACTGTATGGATATGCACTAAACCAAAAACAAATCGAATCGTTGTACACAACTGGCTCTGTAAATGTAGAAAATGAGTTGGCCGAGGGGTTTCAATTGTTTCCGAACCCATCCTCCGGAAAGATAACGATAAAAGCACCTGATAATAAAAATATCCAATCGGTAATTGTTACCGATATTCTGGGCAAAAAGATACATCATCAGTTTGGTGCTGCAGTTACAGGCCCTGTTGTTGAACTAAACCTGGAGCCGTTGGCAAAACAAGGATGGCAAATACTTATTGTTGCTGTAAAGATTGAAGGCCGGGAATTATTTAAAAAAATCATTCTTAACTAATTATCATGAATTTACCCAGTAGTGTTTTTTTATTCATAGGAGTTAGTTGGTTGCTTTCCTGCACCCAGGAAAAGGAGGCATTATCTGCAAAAGAAGGTGTCTTTATGGTTTCATATCCTTATGGTTATCCGCAAGAGACTGAAATGGTATATTTGAGCCTGTCCGATTTAAAACAGAATTATGGCTTGGCCAATTTTTCGAACATACAATTGGTAAGTATGAACAACCACAAACAGGTTCCCTATAAATTGTTTGATTTGAATGGTGATGATTCACCTGACTTATTGGGTTTTATGCTTAACATCAACCCTAAAGAGCCATTGCGCCCGTTTGTTTTTTGTGCTGTGGATAAAAACACAGAACACCCAATAGGACCTTTGGGAGCCTATACCAACAATGTAAATATTACTTGGTTGCAAAGTGCACAACAATACATTACCGATACCATCAATTGGAGCAAAACAGTAGCAAATACTTTTATGGGTTTATACCCTGATGCTTGTAATTTAGAGGCCTTCTCTCCTTATGAGTGGACCTACACTAACGGTTTTTTTACCAATGCACTTTGCGAACTTTATGAACATACCCATGATTCGGCCTATATTAACTATGCAAAAAAATGGATAGAATGTTTTGTTGACCCGGAAGGCAAAATTGCTAAGTACAATAAAGAAAAGTACCGTTTAGATGACGTTTTGCCGGGACGTACTTTGTTATACCTGTTTCAGAATACAAAAGAAGTAAAATATAAAATGGCTGCCGGCACATTGGCTGACCAGCTTTTAAACCAACCCAAAACCAAAGATGGGGGATACTGGCATAAGCTATCATATCCCCACCAGATGTGGCTCGACGGAGTTTACATGAGCGATGTTTTCAGCAGCCAATACGCGGCAACATTTAATCGGCCCGAATTTTATGACGAAGCGGTTCATCAAATTGAACTGATATTTAAACATACCGTTGATTCTGTAACCGGATTGTTATACCATGGGTGGGACGAATCGATAAACAATGTTTGGTCTGATCCGACGCGGGGCACTTCTCCTGAATTCTGGGGTCGTGGCATGGGTTGGTACATGATGGCCTTAGTGGATGTGCTCGATTACCTGCCAGATGATCATCCCGAAAGGGCTAAAATTATCACCATTTTAAATAAAACCAGTGAAGCTTTAGCCAAGGTTCAGGATTCAAAAACACATTTGTGGTATCAGGTTCTGGATAAAGGTTCCCGTCCCGACAACTGGATTGAAACTTCGTGCTCGGCCATGTTTGCGTATGCTTATGCAAAAGGAGCCACCAAAGGTTATTTGCCTGGAGAATATCTGCAAAAAGCAAAAGAAGCATTCAACAGTTTGATAAATGATTATATCTATTTTGATTCTCAGGGGAGGTTTTACTTAACTGAAACAGTCTATGTAGGTACTTTGAATTTTAAAAACTCCGATGGCTCCTACAATTACTATATAAATACCGATCGCCGGATTAACGATTTTAAAGGGGTTGCAGCATTTTTATACCTCGCCATGGCATTGAATAAATAATATGGGTAATGCTAAATAAGAACATAAATTTTAAAAAGTAACAAAGCAATGAAAAAGGGACTATTTTTTTTAGGAATGATGGTTGTAATCGGACTGGCTGAATCATGTAAGAACAATAACAGCAATAACAAAAATACCAACAATAATAACAACGCATGGGAATATCAGCATGAAATTTTAGCACAAATAAAAGTGCCCATTTTTCCTGAAAACCGGGTAATTGTTACCGATTTCGGAGCTGTTGGAGATAGCATTACAGACTGTACCCAGGCCATTAAGAATGCTATTGAGAAGTGTGCATCGCAAGGAGGCGGTACAGTTATAGTTCCCAAGGGAGTGTTTTTAACAGGAGCTATCCATTTCAAAAATAATATAAACCTGCATCTTGAAAACGGGGCTACCCTGCTTTTCTCAAAAGACTATTCACACTATTTGCCTGTGGTAAAAACCCGTTTTGAAGGAAACGACTGTATGAATTATTCACCTTTCATCTATGGTTACGGGCTTGAAAACGTTGCCATTACCGGTTTGGGGATCCTTGACGGAAATGCCGGCAATGAAACCTGGTGGCTCTGGAAAGCTCATGGAGATAATGGTTTGGAACAAGGAATACCTGACCAACGGGCTGACCGCGATAGTTTGCTTAAAATGTCGGATGCACATTTGCCCATTGAAGAAAGGGTATTTGGCGAGGGACATTACCTGCGCCCCAATTTTATCCAGTTCCATACTTCAAAAAATATTTTAATCGAAGGGATTACCATCGTGCGTTCACCCATGTGGGAAATACATCCCATTTTATCAGAAAACATCATTATACGTGGGGTGAAAATTATAAGCCACGGCCCAAACAACGATGGTTTTGACCCGGAATCATGCAAAAATATTTTGGTCGAAGATTGTTTTTTTGATACCGGCGATGATTGTATTGCCATTAAATCAGGCCGCGAAGAAGATGGCCGAAGAGATAGTGTGCCCAGCGAAAACATCATTGTCCGGAACTGCCAGATGAAAGATGGCCACGGCGGGGTAGTTATTGGAAGTGAAATATCCGGAGGTTGCCGTAATGTTTTTGTGGAAAATTGTAAAATGGACAGCCCTAACCTGGACCGGGCTCTTAGAATTAAAACCAACTCATTACGTGGCGGTTTAGTTGAGAACATTTACATGCGCAATTGCGAGATTGGCGAAGTTAAGCAGGCTGTTTTACTGATAAATTTTTATTACGAACAGGGTGATGCCGGAACCCACACCCCCATAGTAAGGAATGTTTATCTTGATAACATTACCTCCAAGAAAAGCAAATACGCAGTTTATCTGCGCGGATACGAACGTTCACCTATAAAAAACATTCAGATTAATAATTCACAATTTAACGGAGTAAAACAAGAAGTGTTTATTGAACATGCCGTTGATATTACATTTAACTATGTAACCATTAACAACAAGGCATACAATTTAGACAACTAAATATCAATAGATTTTATAATCATTTTGAGAAAAATATTTTTCTATTTTTAAAAATGAAACAACTTTACATATTCGTTTTAATCCTCCTTATCGGATGCCGGCAAGATAACAAACCAACCCTTTTTATGATTGGCGACTCAACCATGGCCGATAAAGAAAAGCTTTATCTGCCCGAGCGAGGCTGGGGGCAGCTTTTCCCGCAACTTTTTACCGATGGTGTTTTAATTGAGAACCACGCTAAAAACGGACGGAGTACACGGTCGTTTATTTACGAAGGACGCTGGGACTCGGTGTTCCAGAAACTGCAGCCCAACGATTTTGTACTTATCCAGTTTGGCCACAACGACGGCAGTATCCAAAAAGCCGAACGTTATACCACACTGGTTGAATACGAATATAATCTGCGAAAATTTGTGCGCGAAACACAGGCAAAAAATGCACTACCTATCTTGTCCACTCCAGTAGTTAGGCGTAGATTCGATGAGCAAGGCCAATTTTACGACTCACATGGCGAATATCCCGACATTGTAAGGAAGATAGCTGCCGACATGCGGGTTCCTTTGCTTGAGATGCACAAAAAAAGTTGGGAATATGTTTCAGCTCTGGGTCCGGACGCCTCAATGCCTATGTATCTGCACATCGGACCCAATGTAAACGATTCATTACCCGAAGGAAAACACGACGATACCCATTTTTCGGAATTCGGTGCACTCGAAATGGCCAAAATTGCCGCCAATGAAATTAAAATCAAGGTTCCTGAACTGGCAAAACACCTGAAACAATGATGTCTAAATACAGATTCGGCAACTTGTTATTTATTATTCTTTTGATTCATTTTTCCTGCACTAACGAATCATCAAAACCAGCCTCAAACTTCATTGAGATTTCCAATCCGGTTTTATCAGTCGATTATTCTGACCCTGATGTTATAAATGTCAACAGAAAATATTACCTCACGGCAAGCAGTTTCAACTGTATTCCTGGTTTACCCCTGTTAGAATCGACCGATTTGGTGCATTGGAACCTGATAGGTTATGCACTTCAAAAACTGGAACCCGATTCGGTTTACAGCAAACCCCAGCATGGTAATGGTGTATGGGCGCCAGCAATCCGTTTTCACAACGGGCAATTTTATATTTATTACAGCGATCCCGATTTTGGGATTTTTGTGGTAACCGCATCCAAAATTGAAGGCCCCTGGAGCAAACCGTATTTGGTTCAAAGTGGTAAAGGTTGGATCGATCCATGTCCGTTTTGGGACGATAACGGAAAAGCCTGGCTGGTCCATGCCTGGGCGGGAAGCCGGGCCGGAATAAAAAGTACCTTGATTTTGCATCAAATGAGTGCCGACGGAAAACAGCTACTCAACAACGGTATATTAGTGTTCGATGGTCATGAGGAAAACCGCACAGTGGAAGGTCCTAAAATGTATAAACGTAATGGTTATTATTACATCTTTGCACCGGCTGGCGGCGTTACCGAAGGCTGGCAATTAGTTATGCGTTCCGAAGATATTTATGGGCCTTACGAGAATCGAAAAGTGCTGCATCAGGGGAATACCCTCATTAATGGCCCGCATCAGGGGGCTTGGATAACCGACCATAAAGGAAACGATTGGTTCTTCCATTTTCAGGATAAGGGCGCATTTGGCCGTATTGTTCATTTACAACCGATGCATTGGGTTGATAATTGGCCACAGATTGGTGAAAACATAGATGCGACAGGTTTGGGCGAACCCGTTCATCAACTAAAAATTCAAGCCAACCAGATTCCATCTGAAAGTTTTATCCATAGCTGTTCCGACGAATTCAACACACCTTTTTTAAACCTGAACTGGCAATGGCATGCCAATATTAATCCGAAATGGGGTTCGCCATCGGCAAATCTAGGATTTTTACGGTTGAATGCATGGGTTATGCCTGACGTTAAAAACTTGTGGGAAGTGCCCAATTTACTGCTCCAGAAATTTCCTGCTGAAAACTTTTCGGTTGAAACAAAACTCGATCTGTTCCTGAAAGAACCTGGCGATAAAACCGGATTACTCATAATGGGTTCCGATTACGCTTATGTGGGGATTGAGCGAAAGGAAACCGCTAATTTTCTGGTTTACAAAACTTGTCTGGGTGCAGATAAAGGAAAACCGGAACAAACCATGTTTGAAATTCCTTGGGAACATGAATCTGTACTTCTTAAGGTAAACGTCAATCCAGAGGGAAACTGTAAGTTTTCGTTTAGCAGCACAACTGCAAATTATCAATCAATTACACCTGAATTTAAGGCTCAACCAGGTCGATGGATTGGAGCAAAATGTGGACTGTTTTGCACCGGAAACATCAAAACTAACGATGCCGGTTATGTAAATGCCGATTGGTTCCGATTTTTAAAAACTAAATAATTAAATATGAAATACGTAGTATTTTTAATAGTATGTTTTTCTGCATTAACCTTTTTAGTGCATTGCAAAAGCAAACAAACTAAAGTAAAACCGATAGAAATATCGGTTAGTAATCCAACGGATATTTCAATTGCAGATGCCGAAGTGTATATTCCGTGGAGTGCTTTGAAAAATAAATTATCTGGAATCTCCGACGAACAGATTTGCGTACTACATAATAACACAGTAATTGCCAGCCAATGGGTCGATGAAAAACCTAACGGAAAATCGTTGTTGGTGCTGGTTACGGTACCGGCTCAATCACAAATAAAGCTTATGATAACTAAAGCCGATGACCATGAGGGCACAAATTCTTTTTCGAAACGAACCTATGCCGAGCTTTCTGTAAAAGAAGGTGGAACCTGGGAATGGGTTACCAAAGACAACGGCAACCAACAGTACGAATATAAAGGAGGCAAATTCAAAAATGTTGAATCATACAGGGTTCCGGAGCAACATACCGACCATTCTTTCGATATCCGTTACGAAGGCCCGGGATGGGAATCGGACAAAGTGGGCTACCGCTTTTACCTCGACTGGCGCAATGCCGTTGATGTTTTTGGGAAGAAAACCGCGGAAATGGTTCTGCAAAATGTGGGACTCGACGGGTTCGATTCCTATCACGAATCATGCGAATGGGGGCAGGATATTTTTAAAGTAGGCGAAACACTCGGCCTTGGCTCCATTGCCTATTGGTCAGGAACAGAGGCGGTTCGGGTGGAGAAAACCGATAGCATGATTTCGCGTATTGCCATGAATGGCTTGCTAAAATCAGCCATCGAAACCCAGTATTACGGATGGCAGTTCGCCAATTCAACAGTCGATTTACATTCTTATCTTTCTATTGTAGGCGGTTCGCGGCTTACACATTGCCAATTGGAGCTTTCCAAAGGTAATCCTGTTCTTTGCACCGGTATCATTAAATACAAAGGCATTGAACCCGAAACCAATTTTGCCGATTCACTTTCTGATTATGTTTTTTTAGCTACTTATGGGTTACAAAGCTTAGCCAACGATAGTTTGGGACTGGCCATAATTGCCCACCGAAAATTTGTAACACAAATTACGGAGGATAAGAAAAATCAAATTATGGTTCTGCAACCAATTAACCAGAAGGTCGATTATTATTTTCTGGCCGCCTGGGAAAAGGAACTCAACGGTATTACCAACAAAAAGGATTTTAACATTTATCTGGAAAATCTGATATTTTCTTTCAATAATCCCATAAAAATCAGCCAGTAACTTGTAAAAACATGCGATGCCATTTAATAACATTTATAAGGTTGCTATTTGTTGTTTTTCCAATTGCAGCGGATGGTTCATCTAATCCGATTCAGGTAGCCAAAGATGGAAGTGGCGATTTCACTACGATTCAAAAAGCTATTGAATCGCTTCCCATGTATTGTTACGAACGGGTAGTCATATTTGTGAAAGAAGGGGTGTATAACGAGAAAATCCGCATTGACCGTGATTATATAACACTGGTGGGCGAAAACTGCGAAAACACAAAAATTGTGTACCACCAGTTACGCAACGACTGGAATAAAAACCCCGACGCTATTGGTCCGGCAGTGGTAAATATTTTTGCCGATGATGTGATCCTGAAAAACCTGACCATTGAAAATACGCAGCCTGAGGTGGGTCCTCATGCCTTTGCCATTTACGGAACAGGAACACGTACTATTTTAAAAAACTGCACGGTTACGAGTAAAGGCGGAGATACAGTTTCGTTATGGAACTACAAACAGGGCATGTATTATCACGACAGTTGTTACTTTGAAGGAGCGGTGGATTTTGTCTGTCCGCGCGGTTGGTGCTATATTTCGAATTCTACCTTTTTTGAACATAAAAATACAGCTGCTGTATGGCATGCTGCTCCTGTGAATCCCAACCAAAAAATGGTATTAAAGAACTGCGATTTTCAGGGAGCCGACAGCTTTTATCTGGCGCGTCACCATTACGATGCCCAGTTTTATTTTATCGACTGCCGTTTCCCTGCCTTGATGCGAAATAAGTCCATTGAGCATGTGTTCGACCAGGAACATCCCGAGAACAACCGTCCGTACTTGTATGGCGACCGTTATTATTTTTACCATTGTTCGCGCAGTGCAGGCAACTATGCCTGGTTTGCCGATAATACACAAATATGGCCCAAAAATACTACCCCACAAACAGTTACACCAGAATGGACTTTCGATGGGAATTGGAATCCTGAAACAAAAGAATTGCTAGAGGTAAAAAAAATTACCTGCGGAAAAGGTTCTCTTTTCCTGTATTTCGATGCTTTGGTCATGCCGCTAGGTAAATTGGTTATCAAATCTCAATCGGGTGTTTTGTTTACTTATCACACTGGAGCTGGGCGCGATCGTCTGGAATTTACAAGCAGTGAAATATTTCCCACGGATGATCTATCGAAACCATTTATTATAGTCTCAGGCCAGATTCAGGGCATATCGGCAACCCTCGAACCACAAAAAACCTCTACTATTTTTACTGTGTCCGAAACAAATTATTAAAACCATGTAATCATGAAAAAGTTACTATTATTCATTTCGTTTTTAACAATAGGTCCTTTCGTAAAAGCCCAGGATACTGCCACGGTTTTTTGGGCACTGAATGTGAATACAACTACCTCGGTAATTACTTCAGGAGGGGTTATTAGCAGCAATCAAACAGCCACGGAAAGTTACATTATCCGCGATTATGGCGGAACTGAAACAAGCCAGCGGGTTTATGCCTCAGGTAGCGGGCTGGGTTATTGGCCCAACGAAACTACCGAAAATTTGGATCGGTATTGCGAGTTTACCGTAACACCGCGCTCAGGGCTCAGTTTTCAATTAACCCAAATGCAGTTCTTTTTGGGGAACAGTGGCGGCTCAAACAATGTACGGGCTAGCATCTATTATTCTACCGATGGCTTTGCCACAGCCACACGTATTGACTCAAACATGGTTTTACCCAGTGCCGCGCTAAAAGAATTTGTTTATGAAATAAGTGATTCAAATATAACCGTTGAAAACCAGCAACCCATTACGGTAAGGGTTTTTCCGTGGTTGCAGGGAGGCGTTGCCAGCGGAAAATATTTTAACATAACCAAAGTAAAATTTAGTGGCGTAACCTTAGGCGAATTGATTCCTGAATTACCCGAAGTTTCATCGGACAAAATTCATACAATTTCAACCCAAACCGCATGGTTTAACGGGAATGTGGCCAATGATGGAGGTGTGACCCTCGATTCGGTGGGTTTGGTTCTGAGTACTGAACCCAATCCCGACACCACGGATCGTGTTATTTTGGCACCGTCGCAGGTTGGTTCGTTTTCGTTATTGATGGAAGGATTGATACCCGACCAAACCTACTATGTTAAAGCTTTTGCAGTAAATAAAGCAGGTGTTTCTTTTGGAAACGAACTCACATTTACTACGCTTGAAAAACTTTCGATTCCGGGAGTCACTACCGTAGCTGTTTCCGATTTGCGTCCAACGGGAGCTATTGCCAAAGGAGACGTATTTTTCGATGGCGGTTTAACCGTATCGTTGACCGGCTTTTGCTTTAGCGGACAATCATCGCCAACAATTATCGATCAGGTAGTGGAAGCAGGCGAAGGAACGGGAGACTTTAGCGCTTATTTAGCTAACCTGATAAGTCAAAAAACCTACTATGTACGTGCATTTGCCCAAAACAGCGAAGGAATTGGGTATGGCGACGAAATTTCGTTTACCACCCCGCAACCGGAGCCCGATATGAACATAGTGGTTGATATTGCTGGAAATGGCGATTACACTACGCTCCAGGATGCGTTTAACAACATACCCTACAACTACATGGGAAACATTAATGTATTGGTTAAAAAAGGTATCTATAATGAAAAAGTGCTACTCGAAAAGGGAAAAATAAACGTCCGCTTAAAAGGGGAATATCGCGACAGCACCATTATCAGATGGGACGATTACTCGGGAAAAATTGTTGACGGGGTTACTTTGGGTACTTCAACATCATATACCATAGCTATTGATGCCGACGATTTTATTGCCCAGAATATCACCTTTCAAAATACCTATAATGGTTCACAGGCAGTGGCTTTGCGGGTAAAAGGCGACCGGATGATTTTCCAGCAATGCCGATTTTTGGGTTATCAGGATACCTATTATACCTGGGGCGTTGGCCGTGTTTACCACGAAGATTGCTATATTGAAGGAACCGTTGATTTTATTTTTGGCAGTTCGGTAGCTGTTTTCCAGAATTGTACCATAAAAAGTTTGCGCAATTCGCCGGTTACTGCCGCCGCAACCCCACAGAACTATAAATTTGGTTATGTATTTAAAAACTGTAAATTAATTGCCGATGCCGGCATTTCAGGAGCCACTTTAGGACGCCCGTGGAAAGAATACGCACAAACTGTTTTTATTGAAACAGAGGAAGGAAAGCACATTTCACCCGCGGGGTGGCTTGAATGGAGCGGGACCAACAACCATTTAACCGCCTATTATGCCGAATACAACTGTTCGGGCGACGGCTATAAACCCGAAAGCCGTGTTTCGTGGTCGCACCAATTAACCGATGAAGAAGCTGCCTTATATACCTTGGAAAATATCTTTTCCAAGGAAACAGCATCACCCGCATATTATTACGACTGGGTTCCGGAATTTGAACCTGTTACTTCCGTTTATGATAAGAAATTGGAAGAAACTACCGTTTTAGAATGTTACCCAAATCCTTTTACCAGCCAAATATACATTAAGGTACATGGTACCGAAACCTCAACGGTTAATCTGGAGATTTATAGTATCAATGGTACATTGGTGAAACAAATCCATGGAAAAAATATCAACCAGAACCAACCGCTGATTGAAATTAATACAGCAGAACTGGAGCAGGGAATTTATTTGTGCAAAACCACCATCAATGGTTTGGCAAGCATTCAAAAAATAATTGTTAAAGAATAGATGGCAGCCTATTCACAGAAATGAATCAATCCATAATTTTTTGAGCAGCTTAGTTACAACGCACACTTTAAGGATGGTAGAACTGGGAATTTAAAAAGAGGTGAAATAAATGCTTAGCGATAATGGTTGGTAGTATGGAATGTTGTTGAGATTTTGGAGCGGCGAAACTTTCAACTGCTAAAAACCTTGCCAGCGACTAATACACTTTACAACCTAAGTTAAGCTTTTGAGTAACCCCTATTGTTATTTTAAACTCTTTTTAAATTCTATAACCTTTAGTACATCACTTATTTGTTCTTTCAGGCTTATAGTAATTGTCAGCGGAATTAATTTTCCGATTGGTTTATTACGGTTAAATGATTCTTTAATTTCATTGTCGATTTCCAGTTCTTTAATTCCTAAGCCGGTTTTTTCGGTAAAATAGAAACCCGTTTTGAAATATTTATCCCATACCGATAACCAGAAAATTGTTTTCTTTTTGTAACACACTTTGCACAACCACGCTTTCCCGTCGTTGTAATAATTCCAAACCGGTTCTAATCCGTATTGGGTATCGGTTACTTTCTGTATTAATTCTTCAAATGCCAAATAACTATCACCTAAAGCAATTTCTAAAACTTCTTTTGATGGAAAAATATCCTTTTCTCTCAATACGGGTGTTTCCATAGTTTTGTGTTTTTATGTTCCAATTTCCGGTTCTGTTTACGTATGCAATTTAATTATCGATATCGTTTGGCGGTATGAAAAGTTGCCGATTGCGGGCGATTTCCTGTCAAGGTATATAAAAATTGAAGTGGGCTTAACCCTTGAATAACCTATTGTACTGGCAATTTTTTATACCACATTTTAGCCAGTTTTTATTCTACTCTAAATAATTTATCTGACTGTGATAATGATAATATTTCAAAGGGTTTAATATCAATATTACTTGGTAATTTATCTCGAAGAACAGGTAGTACATATTGACAATTTACTTCATCAACTATCTCTGTCAATAAATTTGAAATCTGATTTGAATGAACATTCTCTATTTGGTCTTGCAATATGAAATGAAGACATGGAATATTAAGGGATTCCGCAAATTTAATATACGCCAAATCAAAAGAAGCCATTTGACTTTTTTTACTACCTGTACCGGGATTCCCCTCAATATTATCTATTTTAAATTTATATATCCCACCTTCTGGGTCAGCACTCAGTAAAGAATGAACCCCATCTAAACGGCTTGATATATCTGAAAAGTATGAATTAAAATCTACTATTCGTTGTTGGATTAATTCATCTTTTGATAAAATATTTGTAGAAATTTTATCCAATTTTTCATTTAGTTGTTTCAAATTATCGTTAGACTTTTCCCATAGGCGTTTCTGCTCTTCAAAATTACCTTTCTTTTCATAATATGAATTAAGATCATTGATAATCAACTGCAAATCTTCAATTGCTCCTGATTTATTTAAAGATACAGAAATAGATTTTTCTTGAATTATTAAAGTATTTAGAAATCTTTTAAGTTGGTTAATTTCTTGTTCGAGGGTTGGCAATTCCTCAGTGATATATGCAACTTTCTGTTGAATCATTTCATTATGAAATGTTACTGTTTCTTCAAATGTTCTTTGGATATTCGGAATGAATGATTTAGCTTTTTCATACATTCTTTTTATTTGGTCAATATTAATATTTGTAACATCTTTCTCAAAATCGACTTTGCTTTCAAGAATTAATTCTTTTCTTAATTCTAGACGAGAAAGATTAGTAGTAACTTTGTTAATACTTGACTTAATATTATTTAAATTTTGAAGTTCCTCTTCATATTTTTCATTTAAATTAAATAGTTCCTTTTTCTTATTCAGAACTTCAATTTGTTTGTTAATAATAATCAATGATTGATTTATTTGAGATAAATTACTTTCTTTTCTAAGACGAGTTTGCAATTTTTCTTCGATATTTTTATCTCTTACTAACTTATCTTTAGAGGTGTCAATATCAATTCCAAACCAGAAAAGGTGTAAAGACTCATATATTGCATCAGTTGTAACATTTTGAGGAAGTACTCGAATAGTTTGTGTTAACTTATTCTTTTCATCTCTAATATTCTTTGATTTGAGTTGCTTTAAAGTTGGTTGTTTTTCAGTTGAGTCAAAAATCAATTCTTTTAATGTGCTAGAAAAATCATCGTTACTTAATGTTTCTCCATTAATCTTCTGTATCTTATTTTTGTAGGATAGAAAATTACGTTGTATTGTTATTGTTTTAGAATTTTTATCATTCAAATCTTCAATTAAAACAAGTGAGATAAGAATATTATTCCCTTTTAAGAACGATTCTATTTTCTTGTTTGTGTTTTTAAATTCAGGGTCAATATAAATATTACTTCCACTTCCATCTAAGCAAAAATCAATAAGTCGTAATACTGTAGTTTTTCCAACACTATTACCAGACTCAGTTTTGTCCTTCGATTTAGTTTCATCAATAATAAGATTAATCCCTTTATGAAAAAGAATTTCCCTTATTAAAGCAGTATCATTATGTATCGTAAGACTTTTTAAAAACATTTTACTATGTATCCTTTATGTGATTTATCAATTGCTCCAATAATAAAAAGCCAGTCTAAAGTAAGTGTAAACAAATTGAGTGAAATATCTTCAGATGACTTTAATGCATCAAAAACGGAGAAAAAATCCATTTTCTCATCCTCTGTAGAGGATAAAATTTCGATTGTTTTTGCTCCTAAATAATAGAAGTCTCTTTCTGGATTTATGTCTTTACTTACTATCATTTTCAATTGGCTCTTCTAATATTTTACATCGAATAAAGGCATCAACCAAAATTAATCGAACACCTAAGATTATATCTTCTTCAAAAAAATTGGAATTCTCAAGCTGCCCGTATAGCTCATCAAATACATCGTCCAATATACTGTCGGCATTTAAACGAATAATCTCTAATGAATTTTCAGAATCCAAGACATAATTCCCTTTAATCTTAGCGTAAATTTGGTTTACATTACTGAGCAGTTTTTCTTTTTTAATCGACCCTTGCCTTTCCAATTCATCATATAATGAATTTATCTTTCCTTGATATACTTTATAATCTTGAATTAGCGAATAATTTGTTTTTACAGAGTTATAATTCAACTTTAGTTTTGGATTATAAACATTCAACTCTTCTGATTCTATAATGTCTTCTAATGATAGATTTGAAATTGCATTTATGGTATTTTTTAACATAGAAGGATTCTTAGTTAATCCTTTGCTGATGCTTAAACTTTCATGTCTTTGTTTCATCTCTCTTAAAGAATCAACAGTAAATTTCTGATTTTCACTAGTTTCAAGATGATGATTTGGACATAATAAAATTAAATTTTCAAAACTTGCTCTTTGTCTATCCGTCATATTTGGGTTAAAACGACCTCCTTCTTCAGCATCTTCAATGTGGCATATGTTTGAAAAATTATTACTATTATTTGGGTTTGTAAAGACTACGGGACAACCAGGAAATGCACACCTATTATCAGATAATGCATATAACCTTTTAATGGTTAAATCAGAATAATTTCTTGGTCCTTTTCCCATTTCACAAAGATATTATTTTCATTAACAATCAGTTTTAAAATTTGCTCATTGCTCACTCTAAATTGGCTACATCTATTGTATAACCCCCCAAATACTTACTTTAATCTACCCTATTTTAATGTATAACCCATCAAATCTATTTGAAATTATACTACAATATTAAAAGGGCTGGTTCAATTATTTGGTTTGCTTTTACCAAACTTAAAACAATTTAAAGTAAATGTCAAATTAACTTTTCAACGATGGCAGCCATTCTTATGCGAGTTAAGGCTGTAAAGGCAGTTATGAAAAAAGGTTACTGCACATTTTTCTTCTTATATTCGGAGGCGCTCATGCCAAACTTTTCGCGGAAGCATTTTCTAAAATATGAAATATCGCTAAAACCTACTTCATAAGTTACTTCCGAAATATTGAGTTTGTTCTGAACAATCAGTTGAGCGGCCCGTTTCATACGAATTTCTTTCACAAATTCTTTGGGAGTCATATCGGTAAGGGCGCCTATTTTTCGGTAGAGTTGAGTACGGCTCACATCCATGTTTTGCGAAAGAAATTCCACATCGAGGAATTCTTTGGAAATGTTTTTCTCAATAACTGAAATCAAACGTTTCAGGAACTTCTCGTCGGGCGATGCCAGAATAATATCGGTAGGTTTCAATACCATTTCTTTGCTGTACCGCTCCCGCAAGGCTTTACGGATGCTGAGCAGGTTATCCACTTTGGCTTTGAGCAACCCTACATCAAAGGGTTTGGTAATGTAATCATCGGCACCGGCATCAATCCCAGCCAACTGGTTTTCGGCCGATGTGAGGGCCGAAAGCATGATTACCGGGATGTGCGATGTCCGCTCGTCGTGTTTCAAACGCTTACACAACTCATTGCCGTCCATCACGGGCATCATCACATCGGCAATAATAATATCGGGGATTTTTTCGAGTGCCATGTCCCAGGCTTCTTTGCCGTTTTTGGTTTCCAAAATGACATACTCCGGTGTAAAATGTGTTTTTATAAATTCCCGCAAATCGGGATTATCGTCAACCACCAGCGCCATCAATTGGGTATTTTTAACAATCCGCTCTGGTTGGTGCGGTTCATTCATATCCATCTCGTCAGTATGTGGTTCAGGGTCAATGTCACCTTTTTCGTCAAGAGGAAGGTAAACCGAAAAACGGCTCCCTTTTCCGGGTTTACTCTTTACTTCAAGATGACCCAGATGCAGCTTGGTGAGTTCTTTGGTAAGTGCCAGACCAATACCCGTGCCCTGAACCTGTTCCGGTTCCAGTTGCTCAACCCTGCGGAACCGGTCGAAAATCCGGGTAATGTTTTCGGGGGCAATACCAATGCCGGTATCAGAGACTCTGATTTTAACAAATTTTTCTATACTGACACTTTCTGTATCGAGTGGTGGTATCAACAAATTGGTTTCTTCAATATCATTGGTAAACACCATCGAAATGGAAACCGAAACATGTCCTTTTTCTGGTGTGTATTTCAGGGCATTCGAAAGCAGGTTATTCATTATTTTTTCAACTTTATCGGCATCGAACCAAAAGAAAATGGATGGTTGAAACGCATTAAATTCAAGGTTAATCTCCTTGTCATCGGCAGAAGCCCTGAACGATTCAACAATTTCTTCCACAAAACTCCGCAGGTTGCCTTTCCTAAGTTCAAGTTTCAGGTTCCCGGTTTCCAGTTTCCGGTAATCGAGCAGTTGGTTTACCAGCCTTTTCAGGTTGGTGGTATTCCGCTTTATAATTTGCAGGTTTTTCAATATTACCTCATCGGTGTTTTTTTGATCAAGCAATTTATCAACAGGCCCGATTATCAGCGATAAAGGTGTTCTGATTTCATGCGAGATATTCATAAAAAACTGATGTTTCAGCCGGTCAACCTCTTGAATTTTACGGGCCGCCCGCCGTTCATAAACCAACTCCTGCTTGAGCTTTTCACGGTTACGGATCATGAGCAATATAAGTGCAAAAAACAACGCCAGAAAAACAATGGCCAGCAACCTGAACCACCATGTCTTCCAAAAGGGAGGCAAAATAATCAGGATCAGTTCAACCCCCTGTTCATTAAATACATTGTCGTTATTGGAGCCAATTACTTTAAATACATATTCACCCTGTTCGATGTTCGTGTAGGTTGCTACCCGCGAAGTTCCAATGTCGTTCCAATCTTTATCAAAACCTTCAAGTTTGTATTTGTATTTGTTTTTAAAGCTGTTGGCATAGTTCAGCGCGGCAAAATCGAATGAAAACATATTCTGGTCATGCCGAAGGACAATTTTTTTTGTTTCAGATATATGTTTGGTAAGGATCCCACCTTTACTCTGCTCAATTTTCCTGTTAAAAACCTTCAGGCTGGTTAACACAATGGGCGGAATATAATCGTTCCGGTTAATTTTATCAAGGTAAATAAAATCGACACCCCTATTGCCACCAAATGCCAACACATTGCCTGATATTTTATAAAAAGCCCCGTAGTTAAATTTATTATTCAACAAACCATCGGTACTGAAATAATTCTTTATCTCTTTTGTTTCGAGGTTGAATCGCGACAAGCCATTGTTTGAACTAATCCAGAGGTGTACGTTATTAATGTTTACTACTCCATTCAGGATATTGTTGCTGATTCCATCGTTTACTGAATATTGCTCCAGCTTTTCAAACTGCTGGTTTAATTTAATTAACCCCTGACCCAATGTGGCAAGCCAGTAATTTCCATCAATATCTTCGCACATGGCCCGGCTCTGAATATCGAGCCTGATTACCTGCTGATTGTTTTTTACCACAACCACCTGTTCCACATCGGGCGCATATAACCAGAAATTATGTTTCCGGTCTTCATAAATCATCGCCACCCATCCAATTCCATATTTATTACCGAAATGTTCAAAGGTCTGGGTTTTATCATTGTATAAATCAATACCCTTTGAAGTTCCCACCCAAATGCGGCTTTTCGAATCCTTTACAATAGCCCAAACTTCATTGTCGCAAATGGAACCCGGGTCATCCTGATTGTGTTTAAATATGGTAACCTTTCCTGTTTTCGGATGATACATATCTAACCCGCCCAGATAGGTGCCAATTAAGATATTTCCATAATTATCGGGGCAAATAGCTTTTACACAGTTGCCCGATAAACCCTCATTCACTGTCAGATAAGCGATTCGGTCCTGTGAGGGATCAAAAATATTGATGCCTCCGCTCTCGGTGCCCATCCAGAGTCTCTGCTGATTATCTTCCCAAAAAACATAAATCTCGCCATTGTTCAGTGTGCTCCATTTGTTTTCCGATGCCATCAGGTATCCAAACGACTGCTTATCGAAATTTAAAAAGCTTAACCCATTGCGGGTCCCTACCCATAAATCACCCTTTTTGTCAATAAAAAGGTCAAGTACCGAATTGTGAATAAGACTGAAATTGTTATTCTGCTCATTCTGATAGTGCTTAAGCTGGTGATTAAACAGATTCATGAAATACAACCCGCCTCGGGTACCAAACCATAAATCGCCCTTATTATCCTGAATTATAGAGCGTACTGTAACCGTGCGATTATTGACTTTATCGAGTTCAAACTTTCTAAAATTCCGGGTGGAGTCATCACAGTACAAAAGGCCGCCTAAATATGTCCCGATCCAAATGGTACCTGAATTATCCTGATAAATTTCCCAAACCTCATTTTCGCGATTGTTAAACCGGGTATCGGACAAATACGAATTTATTATTTTACCCTGAGTATCAACAATAGCAATACCTTTGTTGGTACCCACCCAAAGTTCTTTCTTATGGTCGAAAAACAATTTCCGTACCCAATTGCCGGGCATCCGTTGGTTATTAGTAACTGTATATGTTTGTTCAATCTGTTTGGTTGACGTATTAAAATAATTTAAGCCCCCTTCGGTACCCAACCAAAGGTTTTGCTTATCGTCAGCTAAAATATCCCAGACTGAGTTGTGGGTAAAACCCTTGTCTTTGAACTGCTCCAGTATATTATTGGCCACATCGTACCTGAAAAGCCCCTGAAAATCGGTCCCAATCCAGATGATTCCCTGGGGAGCTTCATAAATTACCCGGATGAGTGCATTCGATAAAACAATACTTAATTCATCGTTCAAATCGAATGAAGTAAAGGAATAGCCATCGAACCGATAGGCTCCGTAATCGGTGCCTAACCATATCCAGCCTTTACTATCCTGAAAAACACAATGAATTTTCTCGTCCAATAACCCGTTTGAAACGGTATAATTTTCGAACAAAGAGTTATTGATAAGTTTGCTGTTTATTTGAGCAAACAAAACCATTTGCGGTAACCATAAAAAACAAATTATCAATACTCTGAGCATACGTAGGAAATTATCAGAACCCTTAAAATTGGAAATTTTAGTACAGAATTCAAAATTGAATATCCGTTAATTAAACAATAGTTTGAGGTGCCGGTCTAAAATATTATGGGTGACATTCTTTTCAATTACCTCGCGGTAAGTGTCAAGTGCTTTGGCATAACGGCCACCCATTTCAACTGCTATTTTGTAACCCACATGAATTACCTGACGGAAATTTGCATTATACCCCTTACAAGCCTGGTTGTGCGTTAAGGTATCGGAAAATTGCTGGCTGTTCCAGCCGTTTACTTCCTGAATTGAAGGTAATTTTAATTTGTCAATGTTTAAAACCGTGGCATAAGGTCCTGTCAGTTCATCGTAGCGGCCCATCGATTGGGCATAAATTTCTTTGGCAATTGCCAGACCTTCGCCACCGCCCTGAGCCAAACCAATAACTTCTTCGAGCCAGGTTGTTCCGGCTGTTTTTACATGGATACCGGCATTAAACTTTTCAATGGCCTTTTTCATCGCCGGATAAATAGCAAATTTATCGCTGCCACTGTGTACACTCAGTTTCAAACTTGCTGGCAAATCCAGTTCTTTAACTGCAAATTGGGTAACAGCTACATCCTGTTCAAATTCTTTGGCAAATTGGGCAACATCACCAATATAATCTACTCCCTTAGCAAACAATCCGGTAAACTTTGGGGCAATGGTCTGAACCTCAACTCCTACACGTTTCAACTCGGCCAAAATGAAAAACAACTCTAACGGCGATTGAGCAATTTCGCATTCATCCATTGAAACCTCGGGAATAAAATTGTCGGCTCCTTTTTGGGATACAATATGGTCGTAAATTACCTTAACCTCTTTAATGGCATTCAGGTAATTGTCGGCTACCTTACCAAGGAATGTCTCGGTAACGTCAAACGATGTATCGATACCTGGAATCTGTAAGGCTCCCAAATAACGGCTGTGATTTTTTACAAAAGCCATTTTCTGAGCTTCATCAGTTTTCTGCCCAATAAAATGGGCTACATCAATAGTGAAAAAGTTGCTTGCTTTAATGAATTTATCCACAGTTTGCATGCCAATGTGGTCGGCATCTACATAGTAATTTCCGGTGTAGCCATTCGCTGTAACAGCTTCGGCTGCTTCCAGTGCCACATCATCGGGCGAGGTTTTCACAATGGTATGCTCACGGTTACTTTTATTCCATACAGGAACCACATTAAACCCAAGTTTATTAATTTCCTGAATGGCTTTTAGTTGGGCTTTTCCTTCTTTTCCGAACCTATCGCCGGTTCCAAATGAATATTTTTCGATTAACATAATATAGAGTTTAGATGTTAGAATTTAGAGATTAGAGATTAGTGATTAGTGATTAGTGATTAGTGATTAGTGATTAGAGATTAGTGATTAGAGACTAGAAACCAGTAACCAGTACCTTTTATAATTTTTCTTTCATTTTTAATGACTTAACCATTTCAATAGCTTCGCGCACTTTATTTTCGATGAAGGTAAAATCGCCTTTTTCAATAACCTCTGTTGGTGTTAGTTGCGAACCTAATCCTACGCAGGTAACACCAGCTTTAAACCAAGCTTCAAGGTTTTCGCGATCGGGCGAAACACCTCCGCTGGGCATAATGCTGGTCCAAGGGCAAGGAGCCAAAATGGCTTTTACAAACGATGGGCCTCCCACCTCTTTTCCGGGGAAAATTTTCACAATTTCACAACCCAGTTCTTCAGCCATATTTATCTCCGACAACGTGGCACAACCAGGCATCCAGGCAATTTTCCGCCGGTTACAAACCTTAGCCATATCGGGATTCAGGCTGGGCGAAACAATAAAATTGGCTCCCAATTGGATGTATAACGATGCAGTTCCGGCATCAACCACCGAACCCACACCCATAATCATTTCGGGGCATTTCACGGTACACCATTTGTTTACCTCGGCAAAAACCTCGTGGGCAAAATCGCCCCGGTTGGTAAATTCAAAAACCCTTGCTCCACCCAAATAACAGGCTTTTACAACCTGCTTTACCAATTCGGTATCGTTATGGTAATATAAAGGGACAATACCGGTTTGGGTGATGGTATTTAATACATGTAACCGTTTAAAACGTGCCATACTATTTTTATTGCGTTTTTAGTTTTATCTCCATTTAAAGCATCCCTTTGTCATAGGTTTTATATCAATTTTGGTTCATTCTGTTGGGCTAAGAGGCGCTTTCCAATTTAGCCCGCATTCTGAGCAAAGCTTCAATAAAATAATAATCGGCATAATTGATGGGTACATCAATTTCAGAATTTGCGGGCAAATGTCCGGTGGCATGCATTAAAATAAAATGCCCATTGGTTCCTGTTTTTGCCAGATAATTGGCTGATGAGAGTGAGCGGATAATGGTTTTTGCATGTTCCAGATACGCTATAGTTGGTGCATATTCATGCAACTCAATAAGTGCTGAAGCCATAATAGCCGCTGCCGACACATCTCGTGGTTCGTTAGGTATTTTTGGCGCATTATAATCCCAATAGGGAATGGCATCAGAAGGTAAATTAGGGTGACGAATCAGGTAATCGGCCATCTGGCAAGCTTTTTTTAAGTAGGTTGAATCGCCGGTTTCACGAAACATAACAGTAAAACCATACAAACCCCACGACTGACCCCGGGCCCACGATGAGGAATCAGAATATCCCTGTACGGTTTGTTTGTTAATTACCGCACCAGTTAAGGTATCATAGTTTACCAAATGAAAGGTGCTGTTATCGGGTCTGAAATGGTTTTTCAGAGTTATGTTGGCATGGGTTGCCGCTATATGGTAGAACATGGAATCGTTATTCAATTTTGAAGCTTGGCAAAGTAATTCCAGATTCATCATATTATCGATAATAACCGGGTATTGCCAATGATTATGATCCCATGACTTTATTAATCCCACCTTAGGGTTAAAGCGGCTTGCCAATGATTTTGATGTTTCCAGAATCACCTCAAGATAACTGGTATCTCCGGTTATCTTATAGCCATTTCCATACGGGCAAAAAATCATAAAACCCAGATCATGAGTACCTTTATAGTGCTTTAAAGGCTCAAGAAATGAAGTAAACTTTTTTGCATTATTTAAAAACAGGGTATCTTTTGAATATTGAAATAAATACCAGAGAGATGCCGGATAGAAACCCGATGTCCAGTCATAGATTGAAACGAGTTTAACTTGCCCATCGATATAGGTTCGTGGAAATAAACTATCGGGCACGTTCAACTGCATTTGACGGTACTGTTCACAAGCCACCTGTAGTGATTGGTCGATGGTTTTTAATAGCTGTTCATCATTGGATGTTTTTATTTTGCAGGAACTAAAAAAGAAAACAAAAAGCAGTAAAACCAGCATCAATTGTTTAACATTCATTGTTTTATCTTTAATTATTTATTCAAAATAGAAATTAAAAATCTAAAAGTATCTGATGAAAAAACAATAAGTATCATTTCATTTAGCGCGATACTCTGCCGGAAGCATCGCCGCTCATTAACTTCTCAACTTCAGCTACCGATACACGATTGTAATCGCCATAAATAGTATGTTTCAGGCACGAGGCTGCTACTGCAAAATTCAGTGCCTTTTGGTCATCATCGGGAAACGTTAACAAGCCGTAAATTAAACCTCCCATAAATGAATCGCCACCACCTACCCTATCTACAATATGGGTAATCTGATAGTTGGGAGCCTTGAACAATTCCTTTCCATTATACAAAACACCGCTCCAGGTATTATGATTGGCGCTAACAGAGCCACGCAATGTGGTTATTACTTTTTTACATTTTGGAAACTGGTTCATGATTTTTTTCGAAACAGATAAGTAAGCATCGGCATCAATATGATTGCGGATAATATCGACCCCTTCGGGGTAAATATTTAAAACACAGGCAGCGTCTTCCTCGTTTCCTAAAATAACATCACACCCCTCAACCAACGCTGGCATAACCTCAATGGGTTTTTTACCATATTTCCACAGATTTTTACGATAGTTCAAATCGGTTGAAACGGTAATCCCTTTTTCGTTGGCCTTTTGAATTGCTTCTAAACAAACATCAGCAGCTCCCTGTGAAATAGCCGGAGTAATTCCTGTCCAGTGAAACCAATCGGTATCCTCCAAAACTTTATCCCAATCAATCATACCGGGTTTAATTTCAGAGATTGATGAATGCGCACGGTCGTAAATAACATTACTGGCACGGGAAACAGCACCATTTTCAAGGAAATAAATCCCCATACGGTCGCCACCAAAAATAATTTCATCGGTGTTTATTCCAAATCCACGCAACTCACGGATGCACGATGAAGCAATGTCGTTTTTGGGCAAACGGGTTACAAATTTTGTACTAATGCCATAATTAGCCAATGACACAGCCACATTGGCTTCGCCACCACCAAAAGCAGTATTTAATACCGGTGACTGAAAGAAACGTTCATAACCGGGAGCTGAAAGACGAAGCATGATTTCACCAAATGTTACAACTTTTTTCATTGTGTTTTTATTTGTGATGCTGTGATTCTGTTTGTTTGTGATTCTGTTTCACTGGATAACAGAATCACTGGATCACTGAATTACAATTTCACATACTTAAAATTTAAAATACTCTTTCGCATTGTTATAACTGATGTTTTCCACCATTTGCCCCAGCAACCCGCGATCGTTAGGAATCAATCCATTTTCAACATCATTACCCAATAGGTTACAAAGAATCCGGCGGAAATACTCGTGCCGGGGGAACGATAAGAAGCTGCGCGAATCAGTTAGCATCCCAACAAAACGGCTCAGTAACCCCAGATTCGACAGAGCATTCATCTGTTTTTCCATGCCATCCTTCTGATCGAGGAACCACCAGCCCGAACCAAACTGGATTTTCCCCGGAACGGAACCGTCCTGAAAGTTACCGATCATGGTAGCCATTACCTCGTTGTCGGCCGGATTCAGATTGTACAAAATGGTTTTTGCCAACTGATCGGTCGAATCCAAACGATTCAGGAATCTGCTCATTGCCTGGGCAATATCCCAATCGCCAATGGAATCAAAGCCGGTATCGGGACCTAGCTTGGTTAATAAACGTTGATTGTTGTTGCGCAAAGCACCTATGTGGAACTGCTGTGTCCATCCCTTTTCATGGTCCATAATGGCCAGTTCGTATAGTATGGCCGACTTGAATTTCAGAATTTCTTCAGTATTCAATGCTTTTCCGCTACGTATTTTGGCAAAAGCTCCTTCCACTTCTGTGTTGGTGTAATCCGCACCATAAAACTCTTCCAAACCATGGTCGGAAAGGCGGCAACCCATTTGGGCAAAAAAGTCGTGACGCTTATGCAAAGCCAACAATAAATGGCCAAAACTGCTGATTTCTATTTCCGAAACCGCCGTCAACTTATCCAGATAATTGTTGTACGAAACTGCATCCTCAACAGCCATAGCCTTATCGGGACGCCAGGTTGGCAACATACGTGTGGCCTTGGTTCCCTGATGTTGCGTGTGGTACTCCAGTGAATCGACAGGATCGTCTGTAGTACAAACCAACTCCACGTTCATCTTTTTTAACAAGCCATGTACGCGGTAATCGTCGGACTGGAGCATTTCGGAAGTCCGGTCGTAAATGCTTTTTGCACTTTGGGCATTCAGCAACTCGGTTACCCCAAAATATCCTTTCAGTTCCAGATGTGTCCAATGATACAACGGATTGCGCAGCGTGTGTGGGACTGTTTCGGCCCATTTCAGAAATTTTTCCCAATCGGTAGCATCCCCGGTACAGAATCGTTCGTCCACCCCATTGGTACGCATGGCGCGCCACTTGTAATGGTCGCCGTACAACCAGGGCTGCGTGATGTTTTCAAACCGCTTGTTTTCGGCAATCTGCTGCGGAATCAAGTGACAGTGGTAATCAATGACTGGCATCTTTTTAGCATGCTCGTGGTACAGATACTCGGCTGTCTTTGTCTGCAAAATAAAGTTTTCGTCTAAAAATGGTTTCATCTTTTTAGTATTGAAATTTGAGATTTGAGAATTTATTTTTCAACTTGTCTCACTACTCATATCTCACAATCTATTAATCTATTAAATCATTTTCTCCTTTTACATAACCAAAGTTGGCCAGAATCCCTCCATCGACATAAAGCACATGTCCGTTGACAAAATCGCTGGCTTTCGATGCCAGGAACAGCACGGCATTACCCACATCTTCGGGTTCGCCCCAACGTCCGGCTGGAGTACGAGTCATCACCAAATCGTTGAACGGGTGGTTTCCTTCGCGGATAGCGGCTGTTTGCGAAGTGGCAATGTAGCCAGGTCCAATTCCGTTTATCTGCACATTGTATTTGGCCCACTCGCAGGTCATGTTGGCTGTAAGCAGCTTTAAGCCACCTTTGGCAGCAGCATAGGCCGACACTGAATTCCGGCCATACACACTCATCATGGAGCACATGTTAATGATTTTTCCACTGCGGCGTTTTATCATTCCCGGAGCCACTCTTTTCGATACAATCAATGGAGCCACCAAATCAATATCTATTACTTGTTTAAAATCGGCTACGGGCATATCCAGAATCGGAATCCGCTTGATGATTCCGGCATTGTTCACCAAAATATCTACCGGTCCCACTTCCTTTTCAATCAGGCTGATGCCTTTATCAACATCGGCTTCGTTGGTAACATCAAAATTCAGGGTAAACACATCAAGTCCGGCTTGCGCATATTCCTGCTTGCAGGCTGCCAGCTTTTCGTCCGAAATGTCGTTTACACAAATTTTTGCTCCGGCAGTTCCCAACACTTTGGCAATTGCCATGCCTATTCCGTGGGTTCCACCGGTTATTAAAGCTACTTTTCCCGTTAAGGCGAATAATTCATTTATCATTTTGTTAGATTTTAAGTATTGAGTATCAAGTTGTCATTATCAAGAGAACATTTATTCTTGATACTTATCTCAATTCATAAGGTTTGATATGATCCATGTCGGTATAATCAAGGTTCTCGCCTCCCATTCCCCATATAAAAGAATAATTGGACGTTCCAGCAGCCGAATGTATTCCCCACTCGGGTGAGAACACAGCTTCTTCGTTATGAATAAACAGGTGGCGGGTTTCCTGAGGTTCGCCCATCAAATGCAGAATGGTTTGATTCTCTGGCAAATCAAAGTAAAAATACGCCTCCATGCGGCGGTCGTGTGTATGTGCCGGCATAGTGTTCCAAACGCTTCCTTTATGTAATTCGGTTAAACCCATTACCAACTGGCAACTTTGCACAATTCCCGGTATAATTAACTGGTAAATGGTACGCTCGTTGCTGGTTTCCAGTGAACCCAAATTCAGGATATTGGCTTTTGTTTTGTTGACCAGTGTAGTTGGATAAGCAGCATGAGCCGGTGTTGAACTGAAGTAAAATTTAGCGGGATTATTCTTATCCACGCTTTTAAATTTAACTTCCTTCGAACCCCTTCCAATATACAAAGCTTCCTTATTTTTAACCTGATATTCATTTCCATCAACGTACACAATGCCTTCGCCGGCAATATTAATTACGCCCACCTCGCGGCGTTCGCAGAAAAATGCTGATTTAATGGCATCAATGGGTTCCAGAGTTAATTCATCCCCCACCGGGAAAACACCTCCAAGTATATAGCGCTCATATTGTGAATAACTTAAGCGGATTTCATCTTTAACAAAAAGATTTTGTACCAGAAACTCTTTGCGGAGTCGCGTGGTATCATAGTGTTTAACGTCTTCGGGATGACAAGCCCTGCGACGGTCGTAATTTATTTTTGCCATAATGAATTAAATTATTCTATAATTGGTTTATAAACCGGTACCAATGATTTCATTACCACCCAGCCAATGAGGTAAGCCACGGCACAAATGGAAAAAATAATAAAGTAGCCTGATTTAATACCTTCGAACCCAAAGAACTTCATGTTAGTTGTAAGTGAATAGTCGAATAACAAGCCTGACCCTTTGTTTATTAAGAATGAGCCAACTCCTCCGGCCATGCCCCCAATTCCGGTAATGGTAGCAATAGCCGATTTTGGAAACATGTCGCCAATGCTCGAAAAAATATTTGCCGACCATGCCTGATGGGCTGCACCTGCAATTCCAATAATAATTACAGGAAACCAATAGGAATAGAGCCCCAAAGGTTGAGCCAATAAGGCCAACAATGGGAAAAAAGCAAAAATCAGCATGGAACGCATACGGCCTGCATAGGGGTTCATTCCCTTTTTATCGACGAAATAGGTGGGTAACCAACCGCCAATAATTGATAATAAGGTAATGACATATAAAACAAATAATAATACTTGAGCCATTGTAGAATCAGAAGTTAAACCATACACATCACTCAAATATGCCGGAGTCCAAAAGAGATAAAACCACCAAACGCCGTCGGTCATAAATTTCCCAAAAGCAAAGGCCCAGGTTTGTTTGTATTTAAAACTATTGATAAAGGAAATTTTAAGTTCTTCTTTTTCAATATTATTATTTGCAGCTGTTTCAGCAATGCTATCCTGATTGATATAATCCAGTTCTGCCTTATTTACTTTATGATGCTGGTGTGGTTTTTTGTACATGAACACCCAAAATCCCATCCAAATAAAACCTAATGCCCCAATAATAATAAATGCCATTTCCCAACCAAAGTGAACTGCTATTACCGGAACCGAAATTGGAGCAACCAAAGCGCCAACAGTAGCTCCGGCATTAAAAATGCTGGTTGAAAAAGCACGGTCTTTTTTAGGGAAGTATTCAGCCGTAGCTTTAATAGCCGCAGGAAAGTTTCCTGCCTCTCCAAGAGCCAGCACAAAGCGGGCAATGATAAAAAAAGTAACACTCACCGAAACAATTAATCCGGCGTCGCCAACGGTTCCAATAGCATGTTTGGCACCTTCGAATCCAACCAACCATTTACCGGCTACAATACCTGAAGTAGCAATTCCTGAAAAGGCATGAAGCACAGCCCCAACTGACCAAACACCAATGGCCCAAAGGAATCCTTTTTTGGTATCGAGCCTATCAACCAATCTTCCGGCAACTAATAAACTTACCGCATAAAAAATTGAAAATAATGCGGTAATGTTACCATAATCGTTATTCGTCCAATGAAATTCAGGGGCAATAAAATCTTTCCATGTTAACGACAGCACTTGTCGATCGAGGTAATTGATGGTTGTAGCAAAAAATAACAAACTGGTGATTGCCCACCTATAGTTTGTCATTTTTTCGCTAATAGTTTTTAAAGTCATAATATGATGGTTTAGTTAATTTTGCATGCTAAACATTATAAGCCGATGATGCTGTGTCTCCACCCCGGCCTGTCCAATTGGTATGATAGAATTCGCCCCGTGGTTTATCGATGCGTTCGTAAGTGTGCGCTCCAAAATAATCGCGCTGGGCTTGCAATAAATTAGCAGGCAAGCGCTCGCTGCGGAAGCCATCGAAATAGATTAAGGCACTAGCCATAGCAGGTATAGGAACACCATTAGCGATAGCGGTTGCCACCACATTACGCCATGCTTTATCGGCTTTTTCAACTTTTTCTTTAAAAAATGGATCTAATAATAAATTAGATAGTTCCGGATTTTTATCGTAAGCCTCTTTGATTTTTCCTAAAAATGCCGAACGGATGATGCACCCTCCCCGCCACATTAACGCAATGCCGCCATAGTTCAGGTTCCAGCCGTATTCTTCGGCAGCGGCTTTCATCAAGGTATAGCCTTGCGCATACGACACCAGTTTTGAGGCATACAAAGCCTCTTTCAGGTCGTTAATAAATTGTTTTTTGTCGCCTTTGAATGCGGGTTGTGTCGCTTTTATGGTTTTCGATGCGGTTACCCGTTCCTCTTTTAGTGCCGATAAACAGCGGGCAAACACGGCTTCGCCAATTAAAGTCAATGGTATTCCCTGGTCTAACGCGCTAACAGCAGTCCATTTTCCGGTTCCTTTCTGTCCGGCGGTATCCAAAATTTTATCTACCAGCGCTGTTCCGTCTTCATCTTTAAAAGCCAGAATATCACGGGTAATTTCAATCAAATAGCTGCTTAGTTCGCCTTCGTTCCATTCTTTAAATACTTTATGCATTTCATCGGCACTCATTCCCAGCATAACTTTCATAAGCTGGTAAGCCTCGGTAATTAATTGCATATCGCCGTATTCGATGCCGTTGTGAACCATTTTTACAAAATGGCCGGCTCCGTTTTCGCCCACCCAATCGCAACAAGGAGCATTGCCTTCCACTTTAGCCGAAATGGTTTGGAAAATAGGTTTTACTTCGTTCCAGGCACTGGGCGAACCACCCGGCATGATCGACGGCCCGGTTAATGCTCCCTCTTCGCCACCGGAAACTCCGGTTCCTATATATCTGAGGCCTTTACTCTCTACATATTTTACACGGCGGTCGGTATCGGGGAAATGGGTGTTTCCGCCATCGATAATCATATCGCCAGCCTCCAGATGTGGAACCAACAAATCGATAAAATCATCCACGGCCTTACCGGCTTTTACCATAAGCATTACTTTGCGGGGTTTGCTGAGTGAAGCCACCATTTCTTCGATGCTGTAAGCTCCACGGATATTTTTGCCATTCGCCCGACCATTCACAAATTTTTCCACCTTATCGGTAGAGCGGTTAAAAGCGGTAACGGTAAATCCTTTGCTTTCCATGTTGAGTATCAGGTTCTCGCCCATAACGGCTAACCCAACCACTGCTATGTCTGATTTTTCTTTCATAATATTTTTATTTGTAATGCTGTTTTTCTGTGATTCTGTGAGCAATAATTTTATTTGTTTGTTGGTTTCAAATAACCCATCAATTTTGCAATACTATTCTTTTCAAATTCGCAAGCTTCTCTTCTTTTCTTCGCAATTTCCGAATCAATATATCCAACAACTTCTGCTATGTAATACATGTTTTTATCCTCCCAAGAAGACCCTTTTGAAAAATCTAAAAATCTGATAAATTCCTTTTTAGATTCTCTGCCAAACCCCTCACTTATATTATTCATAATAGAATACCCGGTTGAATAAATCTGATTTCTAAATTCAAAGTCTTTAATCTCTGAAAAATCAAGATAAATATTCTTTACAATCTCCCTTGATCGTTTCCAAATTTCCAATTCTTCAAAACAACTTGCCGTCATATCTTTTCTTTTTTAGTAGTAATTTCAAATTTATCGCCGTTTTTTTTAGTACTGAAATTCTGAATCATTGCATTACGGTTTGTCTGGAATACTGGATTACTGAATCACAAATTCACTGGATCACAATTATTCTTTAAAACGCTCTCTGTAAGCCCACAAACCAATGGCAGGATTCGATATATAGAAAATCTCCTCTCCACCAGGTAACTGGTTATATCCATCTTTTAAGGTTTCGGGATTATATCGTTTCATCATTTCCTGTAAACCGGCATAGTTGAAATTCACCGATTCAATTTCTTCTTTTGTCAGATGCCCTGGACAATAGGTGATGAAAAAACGCCCTTCGGAACTTCCGTGAATCAGGTGAGCTGCAGCACTCAGGTTATTGGCCAGTTCCTGATTTTCTTTCAGACTTTTCAAGGTCTGTGGTGTACCACGATAACCGTATTTACGAATCAATCGGTCAATTTCCTTATCCTCGCCAAATTCTTTTAGAGCAGGTGCCAACACAATCAGTTCACCTCCGTCGGCCATGGCCATTCGGGTACGGTAAATACTTTTATTCCCTAACCAGGTGCTTTTAAATTCGGTCGGATCGAGATAAACCACTGCTTTCTTTATTGGTCTGTCGAGCATGGTAAAGTTTACTTTCAGCGAAAGTTCGGCAGCTTTGGTAAATACGCTGTAATCGTCGCCAATAAACAATCCACGGGTAGCCAGTTTGCCGGTTTCGGTATCGCGGCCAACCACGGTATGAATGTAAACTATAGGCAAATGGCTGGTAAAATGTTCCGATGCATAATTCAGTAGTTTACGCACCGGGTTATCGGCCCGCCCCATCACGTTTTCCATACCGTAAACAGCGCCTACAAAATGGCTTTTGTTGATGCCCTCAGAACCACCAGTTCCTACAAAAATGTTTTTGTTATAATTGGCCATTCCAATCACTTCGTGGGGTACCACCTGACCAATGGACAGAATCAAATCGTGGCCGCCTTCCCAAATCAATTTGTTTACCTGGGCCGGCCAATCATAATCCAATCCGCCATTGGTAATTTCTGACACAAAGCTGCCGGGGACTTTTCCTACGGTAACCACGTCGTTGCGCCAGTCGTGTACCCGAAACAGGTTGTGCGGAACACCGGGATACATGATTTCGATTTCGCCGGGAGTCATTCCCACATGTGTCCCCAAAGCAGGAAGAATATCCGAAATCTTATCTTTATAAAATTGATACGCAAAACTTGTAAGTTCACCGGCTTTGGAGTGAAAGCGGGTAAAATCGGGCGGAATGACCAACACTTTTTTGCGCTCACCCAGTTTTTGCAAAGCAATATTCAAACCCTCCTGCAAATCGGTGGCAGTAAGCTTGTGGTTTTCGGAACCTATTTCGTAATACATCATATTTTTGTGATTTTGTTTTCTGTGATCCTGTGATTAATAATTTTATTTGTTAGTTGATTTCAACTAACTCATCAATTTTGTAATACGATTCTTCGAAAACTGAATCACTGTTTCACAGAAAAACAGGGAAACAGTACATTTTTTACCTTTTTACACGGGCGTTTCCCTGCCAGATGCTCCAAACCATTTCCTCGTCGGCTGGTTGAGCATAATCAGTTAGGAATGTGGTGGCCAAAGCGCCAGTCGCCCAGCCAAATTGCGTCCATTTTGCTGGTTCCCAGCTTTTCAGGATTCCGTAAAGCAACCCGCCAACAAATCCATCGCCGCCACCTATACGGTCGAGCACATGAATGGGGCGTGGTTCAATTACCTGCCAATTGTCGCCTTCTAACATAATGGCTCCCCACAGATGTTCGTTGGTACTAACTACCTGACGCAACGTAGTAGCAAATACCGACGCATTTGGGAATTGCTTTTTGACACGGCGGATCATTTCCTTAAAACTGTCGATTTTGTCGGCAATGGCATTGCCACCCGCTTCGGGGCCCTCAATCCCCAGACAAAGCTGGAAATCTTCTTCGTTGCCAATCAAAATATCAGCAACCGAGGCTATTTCGGTAAAAATATCGTGCAGTTCTTGCTCTCGTCCTTTCCAGAACGAAGCCCGGTAGTTTAAATCGAACGATATTTTGGTGCCGTATTTTTTGGCGACGCGGGCTAATTCTAAACAAAACTGACTGGTTTCGTGCGAAAGAGCACCAATCAATCCCGAAAGGTGCACAATCTGGACACCTTCGGTTCCAAAAATCCGATCTAAATCGAAGTCTTTTACATTCAGCGTACGTCCCACTTCACCGGCACGGTCGTTCCAAACTCTCGGACCGCGCGATCCATAACCACTGTCGGCTATATTAATCTGGTGGCGGTAGCCCCAGGGATCGCCCTGTTCCAATTCCGGGCCTTCATAGTCCATATTCCGCGATTTGAGGTTGCATTTAATAAATTGTGCTACCGGACTTCCTTTTACAAAAGTTGTTAACACTTTAACAGGCAACCCCAAATACGATGCAATGCTGGCAACGTTTGTTTCAGCACTGGTAGCCTGCATTTTAAAGGTGTCGCTGACATGCACCGGTTGACCATTTTCAGGTGTAATGCGTAATCCCATACTGGTGGGAACGAGGAGTGAATATTTGCAATTCTGTTTTAATTGTATGCTCATAGTTTCTGGTTTCTAATTTCTAAATTCTAATCTCTAATCTCTACATTCTTTACACCCCTCCAAACGCGCTAAAACCTCCATCTACCGGAATACAAATGCCGGTCACGAATTTCGATACATCGCTCAACAGATAGAGTACTGTTCCTGAAAGCTCCTCCACTTCGCCATACCTATTCATGGGTGTATTGTCAATTACTTTCTTTCCACGTGGAGTGGGCCCTCCGGTTTTTTCGTCAATCATTAAAAAACGGTTCTGGTTAGTTAGAAAAAAACCCGGAGCAATGGCATTTACCCGAATTCCGGTTTTGGCTAAATGTACCGCCAACCACTGGGTAAAATTGTTTATAGATGCCTTGGCTGCCGAATAGGCCGGGATTTTTGTCAAAGGCTTGAAACTATTCATCGATGAGATATTTAGGATAGAACCTTTGCCGTTTTCGAGCATATCGCGTGAGAAAACCATTGTTGGTAATACGGTTCCTTTAAAATTTAGATCAAATACAAAATCAAATCCTTCGATATCTAATCCATAAAAAGTTTTTTCCAATTCGTTCAAATTTTCTTTTTCAATCTTTTCAAGTTGAGTAGTTGCTTTAGGCGAGTTTCCACCTGCTCCATTTATTAGTAAAGCAATTGACCCCAACTCCTGGTTAATTTTTTGTTTGGCCTCTTCCAACTGTTTTTTGTCAAGAACATCGGCTTTGTAACCTTTTGCAATACCCCCATTTGCACTTTTAGCCGATAATGAGCCGGCTACTTCAATGGCTTTCTGTTCATCACGGTCAAGGATGGCAACTTTAACTCCCACAGCCACCATGTCTTTTGCAATGGCTGTTCCAATAACACCGGCCCCACCCGTAATAACACAAACTTTTCCTTGTAAATCGTTAAAACTCAACATATACATTTATTTATTTTCCAGATAATATCCAATATTCTCATTTATAATAATATCAATAGCACTGTAATTGGTTTTTTTGACTTCTCTTTTCGATACCAGATGGTGAAACAAGGCCCAAATAGCTTTATACGCCTGCTCTTCTGGCTTCTGGCTTAATAAACAGGTAATTATTCCTTTTTTAAGAAACGCAACATTCTGATCAATCAAATCATACCCGAGGGTAAAGACAGGTGTTAATTGGTTATTTTCAATAAATTCGGCCAGTTTAAACCCCCTTGAGTTAGGAACAAAAATGGCGTTTGGCATGCCTTCGTGATGTAAAACTTTCAGTAACGATTTGGCCGGTTCATCAGTATCATCCAAATCTATCTCAAGAGTAATTACTGAGATATTTTTCATTGGACTGTAATCGTTAAAATAGGTCATGAAACCCTCAATCCGCTTTTCAATGTGGCTTGAAAATATTTTCTTTTTTGATTGTTTTACAATAAGGCATGTCGGGTTATTGGGAGTGCTCAAATCCATTAACCGGGCAGCAACACGACCGCTCTGGAAGGCATCCTGACCAAAATAGGCCAGATTATTAACCTCTGGCAGGTTAATATCTATGAATACATAAGGGATTTTTCTCTTGTCGAATTCTTCAATAAATTCCAGCGTTAAATCTTTAAAAACCGGATTCAATACTATACCATCCGGGTTCTTTGAACAAACCTTCTGAAGATTCTTTTTAAAAGACGATCGGTCCGAAGCATCAAAATGTTCGAATAAAATTTGAATGTGGTATTGGGTTAATTCATCGGCTGCCATTCTTATTCCGGACACTGGCTTTTCCCAATAGGGGTTGTTGTCCCGGGAATCGGGAATAACGATGGCAATGGTGGTTGTTTTTTTTGACGATAACGATTTTGCAAAAATGTTTGGAATGTATTCCAATTCCTTAATAATTTCCATAATTCGCTGACGGGTTTCTTCCTTGACCTCGCCCCGGTTATGCAACACCCTGTCAACCGTTCCAATGGAAACCCCCGCTTTGGCTGCTATATCTTTTATTCCTAAACGTTTCGACTGGCTCTTGTTCATTTTCGTGTACGTTAACGAAAACAAATGTAGAACTTATTTTTTAATTCCGTGTACGTTCACGTAAAATTAATCAAAAAAAATTCAAGGTTTGAGAGCAATGAAAAGGAATAAAAAAATGGGCTGTCAATTTATTTTAACAGCCCATCATTGTTATTTTGCGAATGCTTTTTTTATTAAATCGGGAACTTCAGCAGGTTCCTTGGCCACCCTGACTCCGGCAGCCTCAAAAGCTTTAATTTTTTCTGAGGCTGTACCTGTTCCGCTGGTTATCAACGCCCCTGCATGACCCATCCGTTTGCCGGCCGGTGCCGATTGCCCTGCAATAAAAGCCACCACAGGTTTGGTAATATGGTCCTTGATAAATGCAGCCGCCTGTTCTTCGGCATCGCCCCCAATTTCACCGCAAAGGACAATGGCATCGGTATCCTTATCACCTTCGAACAAAGCCAGCAGTTCACGGTAGTGCAACCCAATCACCGGATCGCCACCAATTCCGATACAGGTACTTTGCCCAATTTCATGGGTGCTCAACTGGTTCACCATTTCGTAAGTTAAGGTTCCACTACGGCTGATTAAACCCACATTTCCCTGTTTAAAAATCATGGTTGGCAGAATACCTACCATACTTTTTCCGGGGGAGATAAGTCCGGGGCAGTTGGGGCCAATCATTTTGGTTCCGTTCTTCTCAAGAATGGGTGTGATGCGGATAACATCAATTGTGGGTATCCCTTCGGTAATGGCAATCACCAGTTTGATGCCGGCTTCCGAAGCTTCAGCAATAGCATCGGCGGCAAAACCTGCGGGTACAAAAATCACCGAAGTGTTGGCTCCGGTAGCTTTAACGGCATTTTCAACGGTATTAAATACCGGAACGCCTTCCACCGTGGTCCCCTCTTTACCGGGAGAAACACCGGCCACTACCTTTGTTCCATAACTTTTCATTTTCGATGCGTGAAAACCACCATCGCGCCCGGTAATTCCCTGAACTACCAGCTTTGTATTTTCATTAATTAATATACTCATAGCTAAATTCTTTTGTGCAATCGCATTTAAATTGCCAGTTAAATATATTGGTCTTATTTTACTTTTTTTGCGGCCTCAATCACCTTCCGTGCAGCTTCACCCATTGAATCGGCAGTAATCAGCTCCTTGTTATTGGCAAGCAATCCGCGTCCCTGTTCGGCATTGGTCCCCGATAAACGGATAACAATAGGTATGGTCACTTTCATTTGCGAAAATGCTTCAAGAAGGCCTCGTGCCACATCATCGCAACGGGTTATCCCACCAAAGATATTGATGAGTACCGCTTTTACTTTTTTATCATTGACCAGATATTCCATGGCATGAACCACCTTTTTGGGATTGGAACTTCCGCCAATATCCAGAAAGTTGGCAGGTTCGCCGCCATACAGTTTAATCATGTCCATGGTAGCCATGGCCAAACCGGCACCGTTAACCATACAGCCGATATTTCCATCCAACTTTATGTAGCTCAGTCCTTTTTCCTTGGCATCAACCTCCAATTTTTCATCTTCGGTGTAATCGGCCATGGCATCATATTCCGGATGACGGAACAGTGCATTGTCGTCGAAGTTTACCTTGGCATCTAAAGCAATCACATTGTTTTGGTTATCAATAACCAAAGGATTGATCTCGGCCAATGAGCAATCTTTTTCAACATAAAGTTTATATAATTTCACCAGGATGTCGGCTGCCTGGCGGACTTGGTTTCCATCTTTCATAAACTTAAAAAACACATTCCTAGCTTGGTGGGGCTGCAACCCTACCAAAGGATCGATAGCAATTTTCAATATTTTCTCGGGATGTGTTTTTGCCACCTCCTCAATCTCGACACCACCTTCGGCACTCACCATCAACAAAACCGATTTTGTATTCCGATCGTTGATTAAGCCCACGTAATATTCGTTCGCGATATCTACGGCTTTACACACCAACACGGTTTCAACTGTCAGGCCTTTAATATCCATTCCAAGAATATTTTTAGCCGCATCTACTGCTTTTTCTTTGCTGGTACAGTATTTAATACCTCCGGCTTTACCCCGGCCCCCTACTAAAACCTGAGCCTTCACCACCACAGGGTGATTCATCGAATCGTAGGCTTTACCCACTTGCTCCACGGTAGTGCACACTACCTGCTCTTGCACAGGTATCTGGTACGCTGCAAAAATCTCCTTTGCTTGATATTCATGTATTTTCATCCGAATAAGATTAAATGTTCTTAGTTTTTTAACGATAATTAATCTTGAAAAAGACGTTTTGGTTGTCTAGTTAACATTAATCAGCATTTTGTTCAAACATCTAAACATAGGGAAAGTTTTTAAAGTTGTGGATGCTCAACAGCATAAAATCAACTATTTTTTATAACATATCTATATATTTGTATATGATTGTTTCACAAATATATTTGACAAACATGCTGTTTGGGTTGTATTTTGGGTTTATAAATTTAAAGAGAATCACCTACTTTTACCTCCCTAATTTATAAGTCCCGGTTTTGAAAATAGTGAAGAGATATTACAAATTTGTCGTCTGGATGACAATCATTGGATACCTTTGCCTGACTCCAGCAGATGATTTTAAAAAAGTTCCCATCGAAATCCCTTATTTTGATAAGGCCGTACATTTTGGATTGTTTCTAGTTTTGGCTTTAATCATGGCTGGCCTGAACCAAACAAGACCCAATTCATTTCATAAACTGGCGATTCCGGCATTTGCTTTTATATACGGGGTGTTTATTGAAATTGTACAATCAAAATTTACAACTACCCGGAGTGGCGATTGGCGGGATGTTTTAGCCGATACTTTAGGTATTTTGGTGGGTATTTGGTTGTTCAAAAAGCTAAACCCAAAATGGCAATGGTGGTTTCAATAGCCTCCGTTTTAAACAAAAAAAAAACCGGGCTTTCACCCGATTTCTATTTTTAAAATTAATTTTTGCCTCTATTTTCCCTTCCCATTTTTCGATTCTGGGCGTGTGTATCGAACCTGATACGCTGTTCAGGGGTCAAAATTTTCCTGATTTCCTGATGGTGGGCTGCCCGTTCCTTGGCTATTTTGGTTTTCACCATTCCCATTTCATCAATAAGGCTGTTGATGGCTTTCAAATCAGCGTTATCAGCAGTTTCTAACGTACGCATTTTGGCTTCTTTTTCATTAAGTTCATTCTCCAGTGGAAGAATTTTCTTCTGATGGGCCAACCTCTGTGCTTCAATTTGTTGAAACTGCTCATCGGTGAGATTAAGGAGCTCTTTCAACCGTTCTTGCCGGTAACCCCGGGTATCTTCGCTTGCATTTACTCCTTTTTTGCCATAATACCCATTCTCGCAAGGTTGAGCCTGAGTGGCAACGGTCACAATTAGAAATAGGCTTAGTACACTTGAAATCAATGTTAACTGTTTCATACGTCTATAAATTTATGTTTAATTAAGATATGGTTCAAAAAACTATTCTTTAGAATTCTCGTTACGGTGATGCTCTCTACGCTGATTATTTTCCGGATCATCAAATGATTCCCGCATCAATTGTTTAAAACGGTCTATCTGCTTTTCGTCTAAATGCGTTTTAAGTTGCAAGAAATGGCGGTAATTGTTTCTTTCAAATTGAATATTTAATACCCCGATGGAATCAATCCACTGATTTATTTTTGTAGTGTCGGGGTTTTCACTGAAAATCTCTTCGTGAATTAAAATTTTCGTACGGCCAATTTCATGTTTTAATTTCCGCATCTCTTTAAAGTGCTTTTTTCGGCTCGTTTGGTAAAACTCAGCCTGCTCCGTATTTAGTTGCAATTCTTTAACAAGAGCCCCCCTCTGAAATTTTGCACGGCTTTCTCTCACGGGTTCTGTTATTGCCGGCGGAATGGGTGGCCGGAACCAGATTGTGGCCAAAGTAACTAGATTTACAACTAACAACAACAGCGACACCCATATCAGCACCCGGTATTTTTTAGCTAAATCCATAATTATTCTTCGTTAAACACCAAATATGAATTGGTGGTTTGGTTTAATGAATATTCTTCAATTAATTCTTCGGTGGCAGTCAGTGGTTGGGTTTGTACCGATTGGTATTGATTGACCCAATGTACGAGACTTACCAGATTCAAGAAGATAAAAAGAGCGATAAATGCAGGTTTCAACATGGGAATATCGAAAAACCAATTGAAGACAGTCGGTTCGTTTTGCCGTTCAAGCCTTGCAGAAAGCCTCGTGTAAAAGAACGCATCTGCGGAAGCCTTGGGCAGTTGCTCCATAAGTTCCAATGTTTTGGTTACCTGTTCATCAATGGCTTCTTTTGTTTTCATTGTTTTTTCACGTTTGCTGTATTTGACGAAATTGATTTTAAAAACTTGCGCTCCTTAGTTATTTTTCTGAAGCGTAATAATGAGTCAACGATTCTTTCAGGTTCTTTTTTGCTCTGTGAATCAACGATTCAACGGATGATACACTGGTTTTCATAACCTCAGAAATCTCTTTGTAGCTTAAATCTTCATTTTTATGCAAAGTAAAAGCAGTTCTTTGGTTTTCAGGTAGCTTGCCAATAGCCTGGAGTAATACTTTTAACCGTTCCTTATCTTCAAGGGCTGATTCGGGAGTCTGCTCATGTGCAATTAACGAATCGTTGATTTCATTGGCTTGCGTTGTAAGCCTGATTAATTGGGCCCAACGTTTTTTCCGGTTTATTTTTCGTAAATGGTCCAACGACTTATTCACGCTGATCCGGTAAATCCAGGTTGACAATGTTGAATCTTGGTTGAAATAATGTATCGACTGAAAAACTTCAACAAAAACCTCCTGTGCCAGGTCATCGGCATCCGCAGCATTATTTACAAATCCAAAGCAGGTATTCACCACTTTGTTTTTATATAAATCGACAATCTCCCGGAATGCACTTTCAGAGCCTAGCTGTAGATTTTTGATTAATTCGTTTTCCACTGAACATTTACTTAATTGTAAAGATAGACGATAACCAAAATCAATACTTGCGCAGTTGGTTGAAATTTTATTAAAAAAATCAAAGGTTAATTCTATTTTTGCAGTCAAATCAACTCGATGTGGAAAATATGAAGCCAACACTTGTAGTTCTTGCCGCGGGAATGGGCAGCCGTTACGGTGGCTTGAAACAGCTCGATAAATTAGGCCCAGGCGGCGAAACCATTATGGATTATAGTGTCTTTGATGCCAAACGCGCCGGATTTGGCAAAGTGGTTTTTGTGATACGGAAAAGTTTTGAAAAAGAGTTCCGTGAGATTTTTGTTGAAAAACTGTCCGGTAAAATTGATGCCGGACTTGTTTTTCAGGAGCTTGAAAACATCCCGGCAGGGATTCCTACTGATCCAGAACGTACAAAACCCTGGGGAACGGGACATGCCATTTTAGCTGCCAAGGATGTTGTAGAAGAGCCATTTGCAGTAATTAACGCCGACGATTTTTATGGTGCCGAAGCGTATGCATCCATGCATCAATTCTTAACAACCGAAGTCAGCGATGCCACTTATGCCATGTGCGGGTACCAACTGAAAAAAACACTTTCCGATTTTGGAACCGTTTCGCGCGGTGTATGCCAGACTGATGCCAACAATTTTTTGATGGGAGTTACCGAACGTACCAGCATTGTAAAAGAAAACGGACAGATTACCTACACTTTAAATGAACAGAAATTTCCATTAAATGAAACAGATGTGGTCTCGATGAATTTTTGGGGATTTGCCCCTACCCTTTTCAATCATTTAAACGAAAAGTTTACCGCCTTTTTAAAAAACAATGGGCTCAACCCAAAATCGGAGTTTTACATTCCTTTTGTGGTTGACGATTTGATGCAAGAGGGAAAAGTAAAAACCCGTGTATTGCAGTCCGAGGCTGAATGGTTTGGTGTTACTTATCAGGAAGACCGGCCCACCACCATTGAAAAAATCAATCAACTGGTCAAACAAGGAAAATACCCCTCCAAACTCTGGTAGCATCCATGCAAAATATAGCTAAGCCCTAAGAAAACTTGGGGCTTTTTTATTTTATGCCATCTTAAATATACTTTGCCTCCAAACTTAAATTACTAAAATCCATTATTTTAAAAATATTTTCAAAAAAATGATGCGGACTATTTGCATCAATAAAATAATTTTTACATTTGCAATGTAATTTTATACAGATATAATGTATTTTTATACATTTAATGAATAAATAAAATGAAAAACACCAGAGTAAATAGACAAAACCGACGACCGGACACCCGGAACCGATGCATCCCTATAAACTAAAGCCGAATAAAGAAGCTTGTTAAGAGCATATATAAAATCAAATGTTTTTACAAAGCCTGCCAGATTCGGTGGGCTTTTTTTATTTAATCGAAAAAAAAAGAACTAATGGCGACGATACAAAAAAACAATGTTAGAATTATGGTTGCAGATATTCAGCACACCGTTTATGCCGAAAAAATCTGCCAAATGATTGAAGATGCAGCAAAGCTAAGAGGTACCGGCATAGCCAAAAGAACCCCTGAATATGTTTCGTCGAAAATCCGCGAAGGAAAAGCAGTGGTGGCTTTGGATGGTGACAATATTGTAGGGTTCTGCTATATTGAGACCTGGGAACACGGGAAATATGTGGCCAATAGCGGTTTGATTGTTCATCCCGATTACAGGAAGCAGAAATTGGCTCACCGCATCAAACAAAAAGTGCTGGAACTTTCAGGCGTTATGTACCCCGATGCCAAAGTATTTGGGATTACCACCAGCAGCGCGGTTCTGAACATCAACTTTAAACTGGGGTATCGTCCTGTAACTTTTTCGGAACTGACCACCGATCCTGAATTTTGGAAGGGCTGCCAAGGCTGTGTAAACTATGACATCTTGCAACGGACCCAACAAAAAATGTGTCTCTGTACAGGGATGATTTACGAACAAAAGGTAAAGAAGCAAGTATTAAACGGTTTATTGACCAAGGTCTGGAATAAAAATGCATAATTATGCAGAAAATACAAATCAATAAAACAATTCATCAGATATAGAAAACTACAACATGACAAAAAAAAAGCAGACCGTTGTTTTAGCATACAGTGGGGGTTTAGATACCACCTACACCGCAAAATACCTTTCCGTTGAGAAAGAAATGGATGTGATTTCGGTGGTAGCAAATACTGGCGGATTCGATAATGATCAATTATCCAAAATAGAACAGCGGGCCAAAGAACTGGGCGTAAAAGAACATGTAGCTTTAAACATCGAAAAAGAATATTACCAGGATTGCCTCCGCTTTTTGATTTACGGAAACATCCTGAAAAACAACACCTACCCTTTGTCGGTAAGCTCGGAACGTTTTTTTCAGGCAAAAGCCATCGCCAAATATGCCCAACAGGTGGATGCTGATTTTATTTCGCATGGATGCACCGCGGCAGGTAACGACCAGGTCCGTTTCGATTTGGTATTCAAACTAATGGTGCCAGAAAAACCCATTATTGCTTTGGTCCGCGATAAAAAATTATTGCGCGATGCCGAAATTTCTTACCTACGTAAACATGGGGTAACTAGTGATTTTACCAAAATGGCTTACAGCATCAATGAAGGGTTGTGGGGAACAAGCATCGGGGGGAAAGAAACATTGACCTCACATTTGCCTTTACCTTCCGAGGCATTTCCCTCGCAGCCCAAACGTACAGAACCTTTGGAAATGGAAATTCATTTCTCAAAAGGAGAATTGATCGGCATTGATCAGTTACGATTTGACCATCAGGTTGATATGATCCGCTATTTAAACAAAGCCGGTGGAGAATTCGCCATCGGACGTGGAATGCATGTAGGTGATACTATTATTGGTTCCAAAGGGCGTGTGGGGTTTGAGGCCCCAGCCGCTTATCTTCTGCTGAAAGCTCATCATGAATTGGAAAAACACACCCTTACCAAATGGCAGATGCAATGGAAGGAACAACTGGCCAACTGGTACGGAACCATGTTGCACGATGGTATGTATCTGGAGCCCACCATGCGGAACGTGGAACATTTTTTGGAAGATACCCAGGCTCATGTAACTGGCACCGTGAAGCTTGTTTTGTCTCCATTTTATTTCCAGGTCTCTGGAATTCATTCGGAATTTGATTTGATGAATCCTGCTTTTGGAGCTTATGGCGAAGCGGCCGGAAAATGGAGTGCCGAAGATGTTAAAGGTTTTATCAATATTTTGGCAAATCCCCTTAAAAACTATTATGCAGTTAATCCACAGGAATTGTAACCATTAAAAAAGCAACCATGATAAAAGTAGGCATTATTGGCGGGGCTGGTTACACGGCTGGGGAATTGCTCAGGATTTTATTGAATCACCCGCAGGTTGAACTCACTTATATTCAGAGTACCAGCCATCAAGGTCAATTAGTTACCCAGGTACATCACGACTTGTTGGGTGAAACTCTTTTGGCATTTACCGAAGGTTATCATTCTCAGGTAGATGTTGTTTTTTTATGCAGCGGACATGGAAAAAGCCGTTCATTTATCGAAAAAAACACAATGCCGCCTCATGTAAAAATTATCGACTTAAGTACGGATTATCGCATTGCGGAAGATGGACATGATTTTGTGTATGGGTTGCCTGAGAAAAACAAAGAGCCCATTATAAATTCGAGCCACATTTCCAATCCTGGATGTTTTGCCACCGCCATTGAATTGGCATTTTTACCACTTGCGGCCAACAAATTAATAACGGATGAGTTGCATGTTACAGCAATCACAGGTTCTACGGGAGCAGGGCAAAACCCCTCAGAAACATCGCATTTTAGCTGGAAGAACAATAATATCGCTGTTTATAAGGCTTTTGAACATCAACACCTGGCCGAAATTAAGCAAACCCTTTTGGGGCCGGAAAGCAAACATCCGTCCATCAATTTTATTCCTATTAGGGGAAATTTCTCAAGAGGTATTATGGCCATTTGCTACACAAAAACCGATTTACATTTAAATGAACTAAAACTTTTATACAAAAGCTATTACAACGAGGCGCCTTTTGTTTTTCTATCGGAACAAAATCCTGATGTGAAACAGGTGGTCAATACCAATAAGTGTGTACTTTATCTTGAAAAACATGGCAATAAAGTCATGATTATTTCGGTGATTGATAATTTATTGAAAGGAGCCTCGGGTCAGGCGGTACAAAACATGAACCTTATGTTTGGTCTGGAAGAAAAAACAGGACTTATGTTAAAACCGGTGGCTTTTTGATTTTAACACGATGAGTATTGACAACACTCGGCTCAGCAGGTTTATTAATTAACAACGATTTTATGAAGATGCTTGATGTTTACTATATGTATCCCATCGCCCTCAAAAATGGGAAAGGGTTGGAACTTTTGGATGAAAACAATAAAAAGTACCTCGATTTTTATGGAGGACATGGCGTTATTTCCATTGGACATAGCCACCCGGATTTTGTGGAAGCCGTCACCCAACAACTGAATGCGCTGGCCTTTTATTCCAACGCCTTTCAAAATCCTTTGCAGAATGAATTGGCCGAGCTTTTAGGGCATCAATCAGGTTATCACGGATACCATCTGTTTTTAAGCAATTCCGGAGCCGAGGCCAATGAAAATGCCTTAAAGGCAGCTTCAATGATCACCGGGCGAAAAAAAATACTGGCTGTTAAGGGTGCTTTTCATGGACGCAGTGCAGGAGCTGTGGCGGTAACTGATAATGTCAAAATCAGGGCCGCTTTTGGGAGCCAGTTAGAAGTTGATTTTATTCCCATCGATTCGTTAACCGGATTATATAATCAATTGATCACTAAGGAATATGCAGCATTTATTATAGAAGGGATTCAAGGAGTAAATGGTGTTTGGGAGGCTGACAGCGAATACTGGAAGCTTGCTAGGTTGTTATGCACACAAACAGGTACTGTATTCATTGCCGATGAAATTCAGTCAGGGTATGGCCGCACCGGAGAGTTCTTTGCCCACCAGCATTATGGGGTAGTAGCCGATATTATTACCACTGGAAAAGGGATGGGAAATGGCTTTCCAGTAGCAGGTACCTTGTTTCATCCTTCCTTGAAATTAGGACAAGGGATGCTTGGTACCACTTTTGGCGGAGGGCAGTTAGCCTGTGCTTCGGCCATTGCTGTTTTAAAAGTTATTGAAAATGAACAGTTGCTTTCGCACGCCCGGCAAATGGGGGAGTTTCTATTAAAAAAAGTCAACGAATTACCGTTGGTAACTGCTGTCCGTGGGCGGGGGCTGATGATCGGAATCAATTTTAGCATCTCTGGCAAACGGGTTAGGCAACTTTTGTTAGATGATTTTGGTATCATCACCGGATTTTCTGACCCCGACACCTTACGGATTCTTCCTCCCTTAACTCTAACCCTTGAAGATTGTGAACGGCTGATTGAAGCGTTGCGAAAAACTCTTACCAAGGAAATGCTAACAAGCAAAGAACAAAAAGCAGGAACTCTTCAAACCTAAAAGATGTATGGCAAAGGAAAAACTGACACTCATAAAAGCAGGCGGAAAGATTCTGGATTCCGAAGAAGAGTTATCAAAACTTCTACATCTGGTATCATCAGTACCTGGAAAAAAAATCCTTGTGCATGGGGGCGGCATATTCATTGATGAACTGTGCCAAAAACTCAACATCCCAACACAAATGGTCAATGGTAGGCGCATTACCAGTCCTGAAAACATGGAGGTGGTATTAATGGCCTGTGCAGGTAAATTAAACAAACAATTGGTTGCAGGTTTAAATAAATTGGGGACAACTTCGGTGGGGCTTTGTGGTGGCGATTTAAACATCATCAATTCAAAAAAACGAAACCCGGAACCCATTGATTATGGAATGGTGGGCGATATTACCGAAATAAATACGCAATGGCTGGAACTGTTTTTGGAAAAGGAAGCAGTTCCTGTAATTTCATCCATTACCCAAAGCAATCGGTTTGAACTGCTGAATACCAATGCGGATACCATTGCAGCACATCTTGCGGTAGCTTTATCTGAAAAATTTGAAGTAGAGCTTTTCTTTTACTTCGATAAAGCTGGGGTTTTAGAGGATGCTTCGGAAGACGGATCCCTGATTCCCGAACTTTCAAAAAGCAGGTTCAACGTGTTGTTGGAGTCAAAATCTGTACATTCGGGAATGCTTCCCAAGTTGCAAAATGGGTTCTATGCCCTTCAAAATGGAGTGAATCAGGTCAAATTAGGAAACAGCATCCACAAGGGAACCTATTTGGTGATATAATGTTTAAATCCATTCAATGACATTTTTAAAGTTAATAAATTTACAACTTCATTGCTTAAAAATATATACATGCAAAAACTTGATATTACTTCTGCACAACAATTAGCAGCTGACACGTTGGTTAAACTAATACAGATGCCTTCCTTTAGCAGAGAAGAGGAAAAAGCCTCCAAACTAATTGCTCAAATTCTTGAGCAGTTCCACTATCGCGTTCATTTTAAAGGAAATAATATCTATGCATATAGTAGAGATTTTGTTCCAGGAAGGTTCACCCTAATGCTCAATTCGCATCTCGATACCGTAAGACCGACGAATGGTTGGGAAACGGATCCGTTCAATCCTATTTTAGAAAACGGAAAACTGACAGGACTGGGTAGCAACGATGCAGGGGGTTGTTTGGTAAGTCTCTTGGCTTCTTTTTTACTTTCCGAAGATTTGAATCTCAATTACAATCGGGTTTTCGTAGCTACTGCCGAAGAAGAAATCTCTGGGACCGGGGGTATGGAATTTGTTTTACCTGAGTTGGGAAAAATTGATGTAGGTATTGTAGGCGAACCTACCCAAATGCAAATGGCTGTTGCCGAAAAAGGGCTGATGGTGCTTGATTGCGAAGCTAAAGGAAAATCAGGCCATGCAGCACGTACTGGGGGTATCAATGCTATTACAGAAGCAATCAAAGATATTGAATGGTTCCACTCCTTCAGATTCCCAGAAACCAGCACAATACTTGGAGATGTAAAAATGACCGTAACCCAGATACATGCGGGCTCCCAGCACAATGTTATACCAGACAAATGTACCTTTGTTGTTGATGTGCGGACTAACGAAAAATACAATAATGCACAAACTTTAGAAATTATCTCTCTATATGTAAAAAGTCACTTACAACCTCGTTCCTTACGGATGAATTCAAGTTGTATTGCCGAAAATCATCCATTGGTTTTAGCCGCTAAATCACTACAGATTGTTTGCTTTGGTTCACCAACCACCAGCGATCAATCGGTTATCAGCAATTTTCCAACTGTAAAAATGGGGCCAGGTGATTCAAACCGCTCGCATACCGCCAATGAATATATCTTTGTGGATGAAATCAACCATGGGATTGAAACCTATTTGGGACTATTAAAAGCTATGGAAGTTTAGATACATATTTATGCCGGTCCGGCGGTTGCCGTTGAGGGGTGCTATGTTTATCATAATGTATAACATAAAAGCACAAAAAAGCCCCGACACAGTGCTGTGTCAGGGCCTAAAGGTCGGCAGCGTCCTACTCTCCCACTTGGTGCAGTACCATCGGCGCTGTGGGGCTTAACTTCTCTGTTCGG
>DOTG01000019.1 GCA_003512955.1 Marinilabiliales bacterium | reverse complement strand
GAAAACATTGATTCATTATTTTATCAACAATTAAATAATCAAGGACAAGGTTCTGAGGGGGCTCATTTTAGTGGATACTGTTTTAACATGTGTTTAAAATTAAAAACACAAACCTAAAATTTTTCGTTGACTTTCAAAAGACATTATTCCTGTATTTTCTAATTAATTCAGAACGATTATTCTTCATCTACCACTAAAAATCCCATTTTGTCAGGATGATCTAATACAAAATCGTTTCTATTTACTTTTCGAAGCATCATTAATGAAATTATGTCTCCGCCGGCCGCCCAAAGGAACAGGAATCCAACAAAATTTAAGATTGCTGATCCAAAAAAGTAACTCAAAACCACCGGGATAAAACCCATAATAAATCCGGGCATGGCACCGCCTAGCACATATTTCCATACTTTCATAGGTGCTTTAAAATGGGTGTAAGGAGTAAGTGCATTTACATTGAATCCAAATTTGACCCATGCAAAACCCTGCTGGTTTAATAACATCCAGGTAAGGGCATGCAACATCTCATGTACAAAAATGCCGGACGGGAGCAAAATGAAAAACTTTGTATCCAATAAAGCGTAAACTTTGTGCCAATATGGTGTCCATCCTGAATTGTAAATAAACGGAAGGCAAGCCATTCCCCAAACAGGAACCACAAGGAGGGTAACCCAAAGATTTAACTTCACCCCATTTAAAACGTGTTCACGCTGCGTCATCGTTGATATTCCTTCCAGTGTTCCTGAAATTGATTGATTTGTTTGTCCGTTTCATCGGAATCCCACTGTAACAATCCGGCCATGCACCCGGCCACAAAGGGCAATTGTTCTGTGACCTGTTGTGGTTCAAAAAGAACCATTTCTGTCCGATAAATAAAAAATCCGGATAAATCGGCCGTCATTTCGTGAGTTACCGAATACCAAACTTCAGCTTTCAACCAAAGTTTTTCTGCATCCAACTCAGTACGTAGCCATTCATAGGCTTTTTCGGTAATTACATCAATATTGGTTCCATACCGATAAAACAGCTTTTTAAAAGAGGCTACCGAAATACCGGTCTGTTTGGCAAAATCAAAGTATTGATCGGCAATTTCCACCAGTTTTTTCATCTCGGGCGGGTTTTGCCATTGACTGCCTGAAACCCTGATTTGATGAGTATTACATGCTTTTCTTGGCAGATGGAGCTGCTTAAAAATTAAATCTACCGTTGTTTTGGCCATTAACCTATATCCTGTTAGTTTTCCGCCTGTGATGCTTATTATCCCTGAACGGGAAACAAAAAGCTCCTCCTTGCGGCTAATTTCACTGGGCTTTTTACCAACCTCCTGTATTAGCGGCCGCAACCCTGACCAACAGGAAACTACATCGGCATCGGTTAATTGAAGGCCTTTAAATTTTTCGTTCACCGATTCCAACAAATAAATCAAATCGGATTTTTCCAACCGGGGATGTCGCAAATCGCCAATAAACGGTGTGTCTGTAGTCCCGATATACACATGCTGCTGCCTGGGGATGGCAAAAATCATCCGCCTGTCTTGGGTGTCGAAATAAAACGCTTCGGAAATTGGAAACCGCTTGTGGGAAACCACCAAATGAACTCCTTTGGTTGGAAAAAGTTTTTTAGAGATTCCCTCATCCAATTTTAACATAAATTCGCTACACCAAGGTCCGGTTGCATTGATAAAACACTTCGCCTTTACTACAAATTCCTGTTTTTGGATCAAATCGTGAATTTTTATCCCCGAGGCACGGCCTTGAGTACACATAAGTTCTAGCGGTTGACAAAAATTGATGGCTAACGCACCTTCGTCCACAGCTTTTTTTAAAGTCTCAATCACCAACCGTCCATCATTGGTTTTGTATTCATAATATCGGTAAGCCCCTTTGAGTCCGGCGCTATTCATGAACGGATATTTATTCAATAATTCCTGTTTAGGTATCCATTGGGTCCGATATTCCTTTTTTACTCCGGCCAGCCAATCATAAATTAATAATCCCATCCATGAAAGGCTCCTTTTTAATTGCCCCCCTTTTACAATGGGCAAAAGTACCGGAACGGGTATAACATTGTGGGTTGCATTGTCGTGAAGGATTTTTCGCTCTTTTCCCAACTGAGCCACAAACCGGAACTGAAGTTTTTCGAGGTACCGCAACCCGCCATGCACCAGTTTGGTTGATCGGCTACTGGTTCCCGAGGCAAAGTCGTTGTTTTCGAACAGGGCGACCAAAAGGCCACGATCTGCCGCATCCAAAGCGATTCCAGCACCTGTAATTCCTCCTCCAAAAACCACTATATCAAAATGAATCCCCGCCATCTGGGCAACAAGAGCTTTGCGCTGAATGGTTGAAAAGCGTTGAAAAGTATCCATAAAACTTTGTATGTTTGCAAAGTAAAGTAACGGATTTTTCTGTGCTTTTGCTGTTAATTTGTTGTTCCAAATTTTTTTTGCAGGGTTTTTGATAGCTTAAAATTCTTTTAAAAAAATCATCCATCTCATGAGTTTATTTAACCGTTTTGTTACGAATAATCTATATGTGGCCGCGTTCTTTGCTCTTATTGCCTTGGCCTGTGCCCGACAATCATCTCCCATGGGAGGGCCAAAAGATGACACCCCTCCTGTTCCATTAAAAAGCAAACCGGTAAACTATTCCACCAACTTTACAGGCGACCGGTTCTTGATTCAATTCAATGAGTTTGTGGTTCTGAAAAACATCCGGCAGGAATTATTGGTTTCTCCTCCCCTGCCTGAGAAACCAGATGTGAAGCTCCGCGGAAAAAACGTGATTGTGAAAATTAACAATATCCTGAAAGACAGCACTACCTACAATTTCAACTTTTATGGCGCTTTATCCGATTTGACGGAAAACAACCCGCTCCCAAATTTTCAATTTGAGTTTTCAACCGGGCCTGTTTTCGATTCCATTTACCTTGGCGGGACTTTACGGGATGCATTTAATTACAAGACCGAAACCGGCATTTATGTAATGCTTTATGAAACATTGGTAGATTCCGTCCCGAGGAAAACCCTACCTGCCTATATTGCAAAAACCGATGAAAATGGGACTTTTATGGTAACCAATTTGAAAAACAAGCCCTACCGGATTTTTGCCCTGAAAGATCAAAACAATAACCTTAAGTTTGACTTGCCCACCGAGGCCGTTGCTTTTACAGATTCGGCCTACATGCCGGGTTTTGTGGAAAAAGAGTTTGTGGACACCCTCCACCTTATCAGTTCCATTTCTCCCGACCGAAAAGACACGGTTTATATGGATTCTGTGGTACACCGGAAAAACATGGTGACCACCATCGGAAATATTCAACTGTTCCTGTTTGCCGAAGATTTTGGCTTCCAGTATTTTAAAAACCTTTACCGGTTAGAGAGGCAACAGGTGGTTCTGGCTTTCAATAAACCTGTGGACAGCAGTTTTCATATCCAACCCCTCATTGATTCAACCGTTGCTGAGCCTTGGTTTGTACAAGAAAAAACGCCTAAAAATGATTCGCTGGTTTTTTGGATTACCGATACGGCCTTGTTCCATCGCGACAGCTTGAAGTTGCAAATCCAATACACAATGAAGGACTCAAACCTCGTGGATTACATAAAAACAGATACCCTATTGGCCTTTTTTGAAACCAAAGAGGTGGAAAATGAAAAACCTAAAGAAACTAAAAAGGAGGGCCGTTTTGGTTTGAACCTGTTCAACCAAAAAGAGGAAAATCAAAAAGTTGATTCGGGGCCCAAACCATCGGAGTTAACCTTTAGCTGTAATGCCAAAGCTCCTTTTGAATTGAACAAACCCGTTGAATTGGTTGCCCGTTTTCCATTAAAATCCGTTAATACCCAAAACATTCAACTAATTAAAATTGTGGATGATACCATAAAGAAGCCTATAAAATTCAAACTTTTTCAAGACTCGTTGCAGACCCGGAAATATTTGATTGATTTTGTTAAAGAGGAAGAGGAAAAATACGAGTTGCTAATTCCTTCGGGAGCCTTTATTGATTTGTTTGGAAATGCCAACGACACATTAAAATACGCGTTTACCACCCGGGGGCTCGATTATTACAGCAACCTTACCCTTCACCTTACCAAAGTTGGTTTTCCATCGGTGATGCAATTAATGGATGAAAAAGAAACGGTTCAACAAGAGTGGTTTATTCAAGGCGATACCTCTTTAACGATTCCTTATTTGGTTCCCAAAAAATATTTGCTGAAATTATTTAACGATACAAACCCGAACAAAAAATGGGATACTGGAAACTTCTTGTTGTTGCAGCATCCGGAACAGGTATATTATTTCCCAAAAGAGGTTGAAACCAAAAGTAACTGGGATTTGGAGTTTGATTGGGAAATGGCTACGGTTACCCCCCCGCATCTGAAAAAGGATAAAAAGGGAAAAACCACCGACCCGAAAAACAAAAACAAAGGAACTCCTCCTTCTAAAAACAATTAACTCTTACTGTGTATGGCTGTTTTGATGGATTTTGCCATTTTCCCAACGGACAAAGGCGCTCATGTAAGTCCCCAGGTAAGCCGGGTGGTTCAGTTGATTAAGGACAGCGGGTTTCCTTATCAGCTTACAGCTATGGGGACATTGGTTGAAACCCCCACGGTTGGGGAGGCTCTTTTGTTGGTAGAACAGGCTGCCGCTCTTCTGGAAACTGATTCCACCAGAATTTATGCTACCATCAAACTGGATATAAAATCGGGAGCCTCGAACATGTTGGAAGAAAAGGTCCGATCGGTAGAAAATAAACTTTAAAAAGCTATTCCTCAATTATCGAAATTTTCATGATAACATCAGTTAATGGACGATCGTTTTTATCGGTTGGTACCATGGCAATGCTGTCGATGATATTTAATCCCTCCACCACTTCGCCAAAAACCGTGTAGTTCTGATCCAAATGAGGTGTTCCACCGATTGTAGTGTAAGCTTGAATTTGTTCCTCGGAATATTTGAATAATTCCAGCTTCTGGTATTCGGGTTCTACCGTTTTTGAAATCTCACCAAATGTTTCATTCAGCAATTTCAGATCGCGGATTTTTTGTAAAGAGTCAATCTTGAGTTTTAATGATCTGTTTTCAGGTTTCTCGATATAATTAAAAACCAATTGTTTCTTTTTTGGGAAATTGATTTTTTCTTCCATCTGCTTCAATTGCTCCATGGTAAGGACTTTTCCTTGAACAATATAAAACTGGCTCCCAGAAGATTTTTTTTGGGGATTTACCTGATCGCTTTCGCGGGCAGCTGCAATAACCCCTTTTTTATGGTATAACGAGGGTATAAATTCTGCATCAATTTCATAACCCGGCCCCCCGTTCCCCAATTGACTTTCGGCTGGAGCCCCTTTGGAATCAGGGTCACCGCCTTGAATCATAAAATCGCGGATGACTCGGTGAAAAAGCAAACTGTCAAAATACTTTTGTCCGGCCAGTTTAATGAAGTTATCGCGGTGTTTGGGGGTTTCATCATAAAATTGCACAACCATGTTTCCGTAAACGGTCTCAATTAAAACCTTTTTTTTCTTTTCCTGGTTTTTGATCGGTAAGGCCGCGCTCATTAATAAAAGGCTGGCAGCTATTGAAATAAATGTAATTTGTCTTTTCATGTAATCTGTTTTTAACAAATATACAATCAACTTTCATCCTTCCAAAACCCAATATAATTTTAAAATTGCAACAATTTTGTAATTTCTCGATTAATTGCTTTCTTTACAACAGGCTATTATGCGCTACATCAAAAAATTAAGTATATAAATTCCAATAAACATGAAAACATTCTTTTTACCCATTCTGATTGTGTTGGTGTGTTCGTTTGCCTCTTGCGAAAAAGTAGAGGGCCCCGGAGGAACATCCAAAATTATTGGGAATGTTTGGGTGCGAAACTATAATGCCGATTTTTCGAGGTTAAACAATGAATATTGGGCACAAGAACAGGATGTTTACCTGATTTATGGCAGCGATTCCATTCACAGCGATAAAACGGAAACATCTTACAATGGGAGTTTTATGTTCGAATATTTGCAAAAAGGCGATTACACGGTTTTTGTCTATTCCAAAGACAGCACCTTGGCCGCACCTTCGGGATACGTGCCTGTAACTACCCAAGTTTCTATCTCCGACAAGGGAGAGACGGTGGTCATCCCAACCATTACCATTTTTAATTAACTGCTGGATGGATGCCTCCTTTTTGAACGAAGTGTTGAATACATTCAATCCGGTTTCGCTCAGGCAGTTAAATCATTTAAAACTGATGAACCGGATGGACAGCAAATTTGTGCTGCCCCTAGAATACCTTCATCCGATGTTAGAAAAGGCGAGTGCATCGTATATGGTTCTTGAAATTGAAAACCTGCGGACCTTTCTTTATAAAACAGAATATGTGGACTATCCCGGTTTGGGTTTATACCTCGATCACCAAAATCAACGGCGTACCCGTTTTAAAATCCGGTACCGCACGTATCCAAATTCCGACTTTACTTTTTTGGAAATCAAACAAAAAACAAATAAAGGAAAAACCGTAAAAAACCGGATAGAAGTTCCCCTTGATTCCAGGTTAACAGAATCGGATTATTCTTATATTGAATCAATGGTTCCGCTTAAAGAAAAAAATCTTAGGATACAAACCGTCAATTATTTTAATCGTATTACCCTGGTCTCGTTCGAAACCAACGAGCGGATTACCATTGATTATAATTTGGAAATGGGCGGCGAACATAAAAAAACGTTACTGCCAAATATTGTAATTGCCGAGGTAAAGCGCGAACTGTCGAATGGCAATTCTCCATTTTTGAAAACGCTTAAAGAATTTAAGATTCATGAAAGCGGTTTTAGTAAATATTGTATCGGGATGGCTTTAAACAATCCCGCTCTAAAACAGAACTCTTTTAAACCCCAGATTCTCCATTTAAAGAAATTGAATTATGCTAACACTCCTTTCTAATCAAATAACAGAGGCTTTTGGCATTGCCTTTTTCGATCCTGAAGCCTTTTTGGAACTGGTAATCCGGTTCGTCTTTAATTTTGTTGCAACTTTTCTGATTGTGCGGTATGTATATTATCCCAAAACCCACCGCCGCGATTTCCTTTTCACGTTCATTCTGATCGGCATTGTGGTGTTTTTAATGTGCTTTTTGCTCGAGAGTGTTAAACTTCAACTTGGCTTTGCGCTCGGTTTGTTTGCGGTTTTCGGGATTATCCGTTACCGGACTATGGCTATTCCAATTAAAGAAATGACTTACTTATTTGTTGTTATTGGCCTGTCGGTAGTGAATGCCTTAGCCAATAAAAAAGTCAGTTATGCCGAATTGGTATTTACCAATCTTATTGTTTTGGGGGTTACTTATTTTATCGAAAAAGTAAAAAATATTGATAACGAATCGTTTACCGTTGTAATATACGAAAAAATTGAACTGGTGAACCCCAATAGAAAAGCCGAGTTGATGCAAGACCTAGAGGCCCGTTTGGGAATTAAAATATCTCGGATTGAGATCACGAATATCGATTTTCAGAAAGACACATCAAAAATTTATGTTTTCTTCTTCAAAAGCCGCCAAACATGGGCCGATCTTGAGGATTTAGAATATAGAACCATTACCAATGAATAAACAGCTGTTTTTTTTAATCCTCGCAACGGGAATTACCCTTCCGTTTTTTTCAACTTCTCAGGTAAAAGACTTTCAGAGTTGGAATTCCCTGTCGGTAGAATGGGGATTGACAAAAAAAGTTTCGCTCTGGGCGGAACAGGAATTCCGGTTTGAAGAAAATGCCAGCATGCTCGGTTCCTTTAATACCGTTTGCGGTGTTCAATATAGGATCAATTCCTTAATCCGGGTCAGTGGCGCTTATCGGTATTCATACAACCATGACAATAAAGATATTATTGAGCAAGACCATCGTTTTTATGCCGACATCATGATCCGGTATAAGCTGGATCGGTTCACGGCCAGTTACCGCCCCCGCTACCAAATGGTTTTTCAACAACCCACCAAAGATCCTTTTAGCCATTACAATCCTCAACACATCCGGCACAAGTTGGCGGTAAAATACAACATTCCAAATACGCCCCTGACGCCTTTTGTAGATTGTGAGCTTTACGAAAGTTTGAATAACCCGGTTAAAAATACCATCGAAAAAACCCGGTACACCGCCGGTGTTGGTTATCCAATAAACAAGATTGTTACTTTAGAAGTATATTATCGTTTAGAACACCGTTCGGATTATATCCACAAAGACCGTGTTTCAAATATCCTGGGGTTTTCGTGCAATCTTGAGTTTTAAATCGCCGGGTTCCCGTCTATCTTTATTTAAAATGGCTGGATTAAAGAAAATAATTGTTGCTTTTCTGTCTAATTTTTATCGAATGTTTATAAAAAAACAGGATATTTCCTTATTTTTGAATAACTGATGGATTTTTCAAATTAAAACAATTAACCCCAAATATATGAAATACATTAAGATCGCTGTTTTATTTGGTTTATACTTCAATCTTTTTGGCTGCATTAATAAATCCGATTCAACAAAAAAAGAGGTTGTAACCATTGATTTTGACAAAGAAACCGATCAAGAAAAAACGGTGAAAAAGATATTCTTCAACCTGCCCTCTCCTATTGAAATAACCCAGACCATCTTGGCTACCAAAAGCCCGTTTAACAACGAGCTTCCCAATTCTGCAACCAACGTAACCAATTATAGTTCATCATCGGATTTGGCTTTAAACTTTGGCGTTTATGGGGCCGATTTGTGCTATTGCCGCGTTTATGACCAATTGCAGTCTTCCATAAGTTATTTGGCAGCTATCCGAAAAATTACGGTTTTGCTGCAAATCCCAGAGGAAGAAGGTTCTGAAACCATCAACCGGATTGAAGAAAACATAGAAAACCGGGATTCTATTTTCCAAATTATTGCAGAAACTTACGCGGGGGCTGATGGTTATTTAAAAGAAAACGACCGTGATTTAACCGCAGCCTTAATCATTGTTGGCGGATGGATTGAAGGAATGTATATTGCTGTCAATCTATTAAACACCCAAGCCAACCAGTCTCTTTTAAATAATATTGCCGAACAAAAATATTCGTATGAAAACCTGATGTCGGTGATCGCAGAATATCGGGACAATCCGGCCATTGCCGAGCTAACACCTTATTTTGAATCGTTACAAAAAGTTTATGCCCAAATAACCATAACTCACGATAAATCCGTGGTTGTAACCGATCAGGAGACCAAAGTAACAACCATTGAAAACGAATCACAAATATCAATAACCCCCCAACAATTAAAAGAAATTACAAATTTGATTGTTGAAATTCGGTCGAAAATTGTAAGCTAATTACTGATTTTAACCAACGCATTCAAAATCAAACATATGAAAACAATACGTACCCTTATTTTACTCTTTGGATTTATTGCTGGAATACAAACTATTGGGCTTTCGCAATGTAAAACGTTTACCAAAAACGACTGCAAACCTAAACTCGATCCATATATTTATAACGGACAATTAAACAGTGCGGTTCTTAACGAAGGTGATTTTGCTGAATTAATGCTTACTTTTTACAGCAATCAGGACTACCGGATTATGGTTTGTGCTGCCGGTGAACTTGGAAAAGTTGTTTTCCGCTTGGTGGATACTGAAGGCCAGGTGGTGTTTACCAACGAAGACCATGGGATGATCGATTATTGGGATTTCCGCACAAAATCGACTCAACAACTGGTTATTGAGGTTAGTGTTCCCGAATCGACAAAAGAAGGGGAACTGGCAAAAAGCGGATGTGTTTCTATTTTAGTCGGCTTTCTCGACAACCAATAGATTATGAATTAGAAAAACAAAGAGGCTGTCTAAAAAGTTTA
>DOTG01000038.1 GCA_003512955.1 Marinilabiliales bacterium | reverse complement strand
TTGGTCTTTTTAGACAGCCTCTTATTTTACTCGTAGATATCTTTTCTATGTCCGAGCAGTGCTGCATTCTCCATAAACTCATAAAAAGTATCCCCGATATTGGGAAAATAGAATTAAGGTAAGTTATAATTACTTAAATTTACCGGCAAAAATAACCACCACCGTGAACACCACCGACCGGGTAGAATATTTATACGATGCCATGGGGACTAAATTGGCCAAGAAACCCAATGGTGATGCTGCTTCGTGCGAATATTACATGGGGGATGTGGTAATGGTCCGGGCCTATCCTATAATGGCATGGAATATCGAATACCTTCTTACCCCCGAAGGGCGGGTAGATTTTGGTTCAGGCAGCCCCATATATGAGTACCACCTGAAGGACCACCTGGGCAATACCCGCGTGGCCTATATAGCCGGTACCAGCGGTGCAGCCGATGCGGTGCAGGAGGCCGATTATTACCCCTTCGGGATGAAGATGGCCTCCGCCCTGTACGAGAACAACACCAACAAATACCTGTACAACGGCAAGGAGCTCCAGGACAACACCCTGGGCAACATTAATTTGGACTGGTATGATTACGGGGCCAGGTTCTATGACCCTAGTTTGGGGAGGTTTCACTGCTTAGATGCTTTTGCTGAAGAATTTAATTCTTGGTCTCCTTATCATTATGCAAACAATAATCCTATTCTAAATATAGATATTAATGGAGATTCTACTTATAGGTTTGATAATGAAGGCAAGTATCTTGGATTATTTGATACTGATGTAGATGGAATACGAGGTTCTATTGGAAGTTATTCAACCTATACTGATCAAGATGGTAATGAACAAACTCAGTTTAATACTGAGGCGAATTTTAATTTTAATGATCCTGCTGTAGATAAAGAACAGTTAAGTTTGATGAAGGTAGGACAACAAGGCATTCAAATAGTAACCGAGGAAAATATAAACGATATAATGAGTCAATCAGGTGTTGATAGTAAAGGTGTTATTGGTCGTTATTATTTTGCAGCAACTCAATCTGGAAGTGATAGGGATGCAGGGTCGGGAAATAATATGGATTTTGGTATTAAGTATTTGGGCGGAAAATCTGGTGGAAAAGAAAATGATACTTATGGTGGATTTTTTATTTTTGGAAACCAACCCAAAGCTTATAATGCTATGGATGCAGGGAATTGGTTATGGGGACAAGGGATGAAACGATTAAGTTTTGATTATTCCACTGCACAATTTTCTTCGCAAGCAAATGAAAAATTCCATGATCCAAAGGGCGATCAGAGAGCTATACGTAAGGGATTTCATTATACTGTTAAGTCAAATAAAACGTCTACTTTTAAATTAAAAAATGACCAGTTCTAATAAAATGCAAGATGAACTAACTATCGGAAGTATTATTACTAAAAATAAGCGCTTTAATTTACTCTTATTTTGTTGGTTGATATTTCTTTTCTTAATTGTTTATATTGTTAGTCCAAGCCTAATAAATTTTTTTACAGCTGTATTAACAATATTCCTGTTACTTAGTCTAAATGCAGTATATTTTATTTGTGTTGCTTTATTAGCTATTTTTATGCGTAAGGGAAAATTAAAATTAAGTGATACGTATTTTGCAAGAAACTTCTTTAGAATTAATGTTGTTTTTTCATTTATTATATCGATAGGTTTTATTATTGCTCTAATGATACCAAAATTTATATAGTTGACTTATCGTTAAGTATCTGATAATTTGTCCAAAATAAAAAACAGATAGTAAAAACCTCTCAGCAATGGGAGGTTTTTTTATAGCACCAATTGCTTAAGCTTAGTCTGAGTAATAAAAGCATCAATAAACTTAAAATAGAGTTTTTAGGTATCTATTGAAAACCAGCGGTAAACGTCCAAAAGAGTGAGTCTGGTCAAAAGGTTTTCAATAAATTGAACAAGACGACTCATAAAACTTTGTATCGGATAAGCGTACTTTGCGTATTTCTTTTAGCAGCCTTTGTGTGAAATATCGGTTTTTCACAAAGATTCCTATAATTTAAACAAATACTAACCGATTTAGTCAAAAAGCTCACCGTAACTTATAACTACTTAAATTTGCCCAATAAAATCACCACATCATTGAACACCACCGATAAGATAGAATACCTGTACGATGCCACAGGCACCAAACTGGCTAAAATGATAGGCGGGACCAATAACCTTTATGAGTATTATATGGGCGATGTGGTTTTAAAGAAAACAGTGCCTACCGATGCTTTTTCAGTAGGATACCTGTTGATGCCCAAGGGGCGGCTCAAAGCCCTTCCTAATTGTACAAAAGACAAAACCAAATTGCCCCCTCTTCCGTTTCCTGTTCAAATAACAAACAGAAATTAATATCTTTGCCCACTCATAAAAAAGCAATTGGTTATGACACTGATAAAATCGATTTCGGGCATCCGTGGTACCATTGGTGGCAGACCCGGAGAGGGATTAAGCCCGTTGGATGTGGTAAAATATACCGCCGCTTATGGTGCATGGGCAAAGGAAAATGCTCAGGGAAAGGAAAAAATTAAAATTGTGGTGGGGCGCGATGCCCGTATTTCAGGCCCCATGGTATCGCAACTGGTAATTGCCACGCTGGTGGGCTCCGGTATTGATGTCGTCCACCTGGGATTGGCCACTACGCCAACCACCGAAATGGCTGTTACCGATTACAAGGCCGATGGTGGCTTGATTCTTACTGCCAGCCACAATCCCAAACAATGGAATGCCCTGAAATTGTTGGACAGCAATGGCGAATTTTTAAATGGAGTAGAAGGTGAAAAAGTATTGGCTCTGGCCGAAAACGGACAATTCACCTTTGCCCAGGTGGATCAATTGGGAAAAGTGACCGAAATAACCGATTACGACGATGCACACATTCAGCATATCCTTAAATTAAAATGGGTGGATGTGGATGCCATACGGAAAGCAAATCTTAAAGTGGTTTTCGATGGCATCAACTCCGTGGGGGGAATTATCTTGCCCAAGCTGTTTAAAGCGTTGGGAGTGGAACAGGTGGTGGCTTTAAATGCCGAAGCTACCGGAAATTTTGCCCACACTCCGGAACCTCTGCCTGAAAACCTGACTCAAATTTCGCGAGCCATGGTTCAGCATAAAGCCCACGTGGGTTTTGTGGTCGATCCTGATGTAGACCGCCTGGCTATTGTGAACGAAGATGGAACCATGTTTGGTGAAGAATACACCCTGGTTGCTATTGCCGATTACCTGTTGTCGAAAACCCCGGGCAACACGGTTTCGAACCTGTCATCGACCCGTGCCCTGCGCGATGTAACCGAAAAACATGGGGGAACCTATTCGGCTGCAGCTGTTGGTGAGGTGAACGTGGTGACACAAATGAAAAACGTGCATGCGGTAATTGGCGGCGAAGGCAATGGTGGCATTATTTATCCCGAATTGCATTATGGACGCGATGCTTTGGTTGGTATTGCCCTGTTCCTTACTCAACTGGCAATGTCCGGAAAAACATGCAAGCAGTTGCGGGCTACTTATCCGGAATATTTTATCTCGAAAAATAAAATCGAACTGACCCCTGACATAGATGTGGATGCCGTTTTGGTTCAAATGAAACAAAAATACACCCACGAAAAGGTGAACGATATAGATGGGGTGAAAATTGACTTTGCCACCGAATGGGTGCACCTTCGGAAATCGAATACCGAGCCCATCATCCGTATTTATGCCGAAAGCAAAACGGAAGAAAAGGCGGCTCAACTGGCCGAAAAAATCATCGGCGAAATTAAGGAGGTTGCAAAAATCTAATTATGGGACGAATTCTGGCCATCGACTATGGAAGAAAGCGCACGGGCATTGCCGTAACCGATCCGTTGCAGATTATTGCCAATGGGTTGACCACCCTTCCTTCGCATGAGGTGCTGGCGTTTTTGGCCGCCTATTTTGTGAAAGAAGCCGTGGACTGTGTGGTGGTGGGGTACGCCAAACAAATGGATAATACCGACTCCGAATCGATGACCTACATCAAACCTTTTGTAGCCTCGCTGAAAAAAAAATTCCCCGACAAACCCGTGCACATGGTTGATGAACGGTTTACCTCAAAAATAGCCTTCCAAACTATGATCGACGGGGGATTGAAAAAAAAGCAACGGCAGAATAAGGAACTGGTAGATACCATCAGTGCCACCATTATTCTCCAGTCGTTTATGGAACAAAAATCGCGTGGCTTTGTCATTTAATTAAAAAAATAAAAATCAGAATAGAAACAATGCTGTTACCAATTACCGTTTATGGCAATCCCATCCTGAGGAAAAAAGCTCGGGAAATTGGCCCTGATTATGATGGTTTGAAAGAACTGATCGAGAATATGTACGAAACCATGTACAAGGCAGATGGAGTGGGTTTGGCTGCTCCACAAATCAACAAAAGCATCCGTCTCATTGTGTTCGATGCATCTCCTTTTGAAGAAGATGAACCGGAATTGAAAGGATTCCGCAAGGTGTTGATCAATCCCGAGATTATTGAGTTTGCAGGCGAAGAGGAAACGTTTAACGAAGGGTGTTTGAGTTTGCCCGGAATCCGTGAAGACGTGATCCGTCCTGGAAAAATCAAAATCCGTTACCATGACGAGGATTTTAAGGAACATATTGACGAATGGGAGGGCGTCCGGGCCCGCATCGTGCAGCATGAATACGACCATCTGGAAGGCAAGCTGTTTGTTGATAAAATTTCACCCATCCGGCGCAGGTTGTTGACTAGTAAACTAACTGCCATTTCCAAAGGAAAAACACAACCGGAATACCGCATCATCCCAAATAAATAGTTTTGGTTCATCAAAGGGCAACGAAATTGTTAAAATTCTTTGATAGCTTAAAAGGAATATGCATTTTTACAGGTAAAATGAATTGTTACGTTTGTATATGAAATTAGTATCGTTTTTAAAAACCTCACTTCTTTTAGTGGCTGCGGCCATTATTTTCATTCTTGGGTTTGGATGTGCCAAAGACCCGCAAAAGGAACAAAAGAAAGCCATTAAAAAACAAGAGGTAGCATTGTATGCCGACCAGACTCTGGATAGGGACAAAGGGTTGAAGATGATTGATACCTACGTGAACTATTCCAAACAATATCCTGACGATACCCTATCGGCGGTGTACCTGTTCAAGGCTGCCGAGATTTCAATGAATCTGCAATTGGGGAGCCAATCTATTTTTTACTTTGATAAAATTATTTCAAACTATCCCAATTTTCACAAAGTTCCCGAAAGCATCTTTTTAAAGGCTTTTGTCTTTGAAAACCAATTGGGGAATATTGAAAAGGCAGGATTTTATTATAACGAATTTCTGAAAAAATACCCGAACCATGCCCTGGCCAAAGATGCTAAAGCCTCCATTGAATATTTGGGGAAATCGCCCGAGGAGTTAATCAAGATTTTTGAGGGGAAAAATCAGTCGAAGTAAATCATTTTGACTTGCTATTGACTCGTAATGGGTAATTTGGTAATTTCATACCCCAATGAAAAACCATTTTACTCGTGAATTTTTTTAAGCAATGCCCCTTTGTCCGAATTGTTATTCCTTTAATTGCAGGGATTGCCCTTCGATACCAGGTTCCCGTTCCCCAGCAGGGGTTGTTGGTTTTGTTGCTTTTTGTTTCGGTTACTTTTCTGGTTATATTTCCCATCCGGTTTGGATACCGGTGGCAATATCTGAAAGGGATTGCTTTCAATCTTTGGGTGCTTGCAGTCGGGCTTTTTATTACAGGTAATGTTTTAAAAGACAGCCAACCTTCTTTAATTTCCGGCAATCAGGTCTGGTTTGCAGGTCGGTTTCTTGAGATTCCTGTAGAAAAGGAAAAAGTGTATAAAGCAGAAATTCAGGTGGAGGCCCAGCAAATTGGTTCCGGCTGGAAAAACCAGAATGTGAAACTGATTGCCTATTTTGAAAAGGATTCATTAATAGGAAAAGTTCTGGCAGGTCAGCCGTTTATGTTTGGAACCAAGGTGACAGAACCGGCTCAGGCTACCAATCCATTTGGTTTTGATTATCAAAAATACCTCCGTCTGAAGCAAGTGGAAACCACTGTTTTTCTGAAATCAGGTGATTGGTATTTGGCCGGTTCCCAAAGCAAAGGGTTGGCGGCACTTGCCTTAAATCTGAGAAAAAGACTGATTTCTGTATTTGAATCTGTTGGAATTCAAGGGGATGAACTGGCTGTAGTTTCCGCTTTAACCCTGGGGTATAAAGATAAAATGGAAGCGCGCATCCGCGATGCCTACACGGCAGCCGGAGTTGTGCATGTATTGGCCGTGAGCGGGGCCCACGTGGCTATTGTTTTTGCGGCGTTGAGCTTGCTCTTTAAAGTGATTCCCGGTGTTTCAAAAAAATCGCGCCTGAAATATATCCTGCTTATAGGTGGCCTGTGGGGGTACGCGCTTTTAACCGGTTTGTCGCCATCGGTATGCCGGGCAACTACTATGTTTAGTTTTGTGTTGATTGGGAATTTATTCCGAAAGCGGGCCAACATCTACAATTCGATGGCAGCTTCGGCCTGTTTGCTTTTGCTCATCAACCCACTTTGGGTTTTCGATATTGGTTTTCAATTATCGTACGTAGCCGTAGTGGGGATTGTGTTTTTTTATCCAAAAATTTATGGATGGCTTTATGTAAAAAATAAAATCCTTGATTATGTATGGTCGTTGACCGCGATTTCCCTGGCGGCGCAATTGGTTACCGCTCCTATCAGCCTCTATTATTTTCATGTATTTCCTACCTATTTTTGGTTATCGAATATTGTGGTGGTTTTTGGGGCTACCGTATTAATTTATCTGGCAGTATTGCTGCTATTGGTGGTAAAAATCCCCATGTTATTTGCTGTAACAGGATTATTTGTCAAGCAGTTATTGATTGTGATCAATGGTTTTGTTTTATGGGTTACCGGGCTTCCTTTTTCGCAAATCGGGAACATTCCCATGAATGGATTTAGTATGATTTTATTGCTTTTATTCATGGGAACCATTACGGCTTGGTTGTTGCAAAAGCATTATTCCTACCTGTTCACTTCGTTGTTTTTTTTGCTAGTCCTATTGTCAGTGCAGAGGTTCCTGACTGTTCAGCAGGAGGATAAAACCATGGTTTGCGTGTATCAAATCCCAAAGCAAACGGCCATTCAGTTTGTCCATGGAAAATATTCATGGTGGTTTACTTCTCAAGATGCAGGTGAGGGGCAGATGAAAAAACTTGTTGCCGATGCGGATTTGTATTGGGGAACATCTGAAAATAAATATTTCCGTTTAGATAGCAGCCAGCTTAAGGTGGAACAAGGGCCTTTTTACTTTGAATCGGGATTTTGGCAATTGGGGAATTACAAGGGCGTTATCTTAAAGAACCAAACCGGGTTATTGATTCCGCAAAAAGACAGCTTGTCCTTCGATTTAGCTATTGTCACCGGGAAGCCCTCCTTTAAAAGAGAGGATGTGCCTAAGAATTTATGGTTCAAACAGTGGGTGGCCGATGGTTCTGTCCCTATCTGGAAGCTGACGGACTGGGAGGGTTCAGCAGAGGAACCCGTTCATCTCACGAAAACAGAGGGAGCCTTTATCAAATTTTTACCTTAAAAGTGGATAAATTTTGTAGTCTGGGTCCTAAAAATGGATAGTACCAAAACAAGTGGTCTTTTTTTCATTGGAATTGTGGGTTTAATCCTCTATAAACCTGAGGTGTATCTATTTGGTAAAAAAGATGATATTTTTTTAATTTTTAAGTGGTTATTACCTTACTTTGTGGTCTAATTTTTAAAATAGAATGAGGATAATAATTGCCGGGATGGGAGCCATTGGGATGCACATGACAAAGATGCTTTCTAACGGGAATCACGAAATTGTGGTTATTGACAAAAAGGAGGAGATGCTTCAGGATGTGAGCGCCCATTACGATGTGATGACCATTCACGGTTCAGCCACATCGTTTGCCGATTTGAAGGAAGCTGGCATTAAAAAAGCTGATTTGTTTGTGTCGTTGACACATACTAACGAAATAAATATAACTGCATGTATGCTCGCCAAGCAGTTGGGAGCCAAAAAGACCATTGCCCGTATCGACAATCAGGAATACCTGTTGCCCCTGAACAAAAGCCATTTTTATAACATTGGTATCGATTCGCTCATCTTTCCGCAAAAACTGGCAGCCCGCGAGATTGTCAACTTGCTGAACGACACCGGAACAACCGAGGTTTTCAATTTTTCCGGGGGTAAACTCTCTCTTTATGTGATTAAGCTGGAAATTGATGCCCCCATTATTGGCAAAAAATTGTCTGAAGTAGCTGTAAATAATAAAGATTTAGTGTTTCGGGCATTGGCTATTTCGCGTGATGGTGAAACCATGATTCCCCGGCCCGATGAAATTTTCAGGCACAACGATTTGGTGTATGTTATTACCAACCAAACCGGAGTAACACCCATGATGGAATTTGCCGGGACCCGGCGCCTGACATGTAACAACATCATGATTTTGGGTGGCAGCCAGATGGGAGTACGCACGGCCCATGCGCTGGAAAAAAGCAGCAATATAAAGCTGATAGAAATGGATAAAGCCAAATCGGAGCACTTGGCCGATTACCTGACAGGTACCTTGGTTATTAATGCCGATGGTCGTGATATAGATTCCCTCAAAGAGGAAGGTTTGGGTTTAATGGATGTCTTTATTTCAGTCACCGGCAACGATGAGTTGAACATACTCTCCTGTATCCAGGCTAAAAATTTAGGGGTTAAAAAGACCATTGCGTCAGTGGAAAATACTGAATACCTGCATTTAGCCGAATCAATGGGTATTGATGCCATCATAAATAAAAAGCTAATTGCTGCCAGTTATATTTTAAGGTTTACCATGACTGCCGAAGTACCATCGTTTCTTTGTTTGACGGGTTCAGATGCTGAGGTGCTCGAATTCTTGGTAAAACCTGACAGCAAAATTATCAAGTATCCACTTCGTGACATGGGCTTTCCTAAAGATGCCGTAATAGGTGGGGTTATCCGCGAGCGTTCCAGTTTTATTGCCACAGGCGACACCCAAATAAATGTCAACGACCGGGTGGTGGTATTTGCCTTACCTTCGGCGTTACAAAAGATTGATAAGTTTTTTAATTAACAGAAACCTATTGCAAATTAAGTAATTGTGAAAAACATTAACCGCATCAATCTTAAAATCATCATCCGGCTTTTTGGCTTTTTAATGTTGGTAGAATCTGTTTTTCTCCTACTTTCTTTAATGGTTACGGTCATATACCAGGAACATGATTTCAAGGCATTTGTCTATTCTTTTTTGGCAACTTCTATTCTTGGGGGTTTAGCCGTTTTTTTTTACCGAAAAAACAATGATGAGTTCGGCAAACGCGAAGGGTATATTATTGTAAGCTTGGTTTGGGTGGTTTTTTCTTTGATTGGGACTCTGCCATTCATGTGGAGCAACTCAATCCCGGGTTTCACCAATGCCTTTTTTGAGACCATGTCAGGATTTACCGGTACCGGAGCATCAATCTTAAATGATATTGAGGCGTTACCGCACGGAGTTTTGTTTTGGAGGAGCCTTACCCAATGGATGGGCGGAATGGGGTTCATTGTGCTTGCCCTGGCTGTCCTTCCCTTTTTAGGAGTGGGCGGGGTGCAGCTTTACGCCGCCGAAACCCCAGGCTTAACAGCCGATAAATTACAGCCCCGTGTTAAAGAGACCGCTCAAAGGCTTTGGATTATTTACGTGGGGTTGACTTTAACTGAAACCATTCTTCTTTGGCTAGGTGGAATGCCCCTGTTTGATTCTTTGTGCCATTCGTTCACATCGCTTGGTACCGGGGGGTTTTCCACAAAGCAAGCCAGTATTGAATATTACACCAACCCTTACATCCATTATGTAATCATCCTTTTTATGTTTATGGGCGCCTCAAATTTTGCGTTATGGTATTTTGCCCTCAAATTCGATTTTAAAAGAGTTTTTAAAAATGAAGAGTTTCGGTTGTTTATTGCCATTATCCTGACCTTTTCTTTCGTCATTGCCGGTTATTTGTATTCAACGGGTAACTACACTCCCGAAAAGGCATTTCGTAATAGTTTGTTTCAGGTGGTTTCTATTGTTTCGACCACGGGCTTTGTATTGGCCGATTATATGATATGGCCCCCGGTGGCGGTGGCTTTAATTTTTACGCTAATGTTTATTGGAGGTTCTACAGGGTCAACCGGTGGAGGGGTCAAAGTGTTGAGGATTCTTTTTATCTTTAAAAACATCTATTTCGAGTTCAAACGGTTGGTGCATCCAAAAGCAATTATCCCGGTCAGGTTAGAGGGAAAAAGCATTCCACAATCAATGGTTAACAGTATTTTCGCCTTCTTTGTTTTGTACCTGTTTATTTTTGCATTGGGCAGCATCATCCTTATTGCTACCGGGCTTGATATGGATTCGGCCATGGGTGCTGTGGCCACGTCATTAGCCGGCATTGGACCCGGATTGGGCAGCACGGGTCCTGTTGAGAATTTTTTTCATGTAGCACCACTCGGTAAGTGGGTTTTATCACTCTTAATGTTGCTCGGACGGCTTGAGCTATTTACTTTTTTGATAATTTTTACCCCGGTTTATTGGAAAAAATAACTAACTAAAAAATCGTTCGTAAATCCGCCAGCGATTGTATCTCAAAGGTTGTTTGTTGTTGGTATTTTATCTTTTCGGGATTGAAAAAAACGGTGTCTATTCCAAACCTGCGGGCACCAAAAATATCATTCTCCAAGTCGTCGCCAATCATGATGCTTTCCTTTTTTCGGGAATGGGTGTTTTTTAGGGCGTATTCAAATATTTTGCGGTGAGGTTTCTGGTACCCGGCTTCTTCAGAGGTTATCATCTTTTCAAAATAGGGTTCAAGGCTGCTGTGCTTTATTTTTACCACCTGCACCTCGGTGAACCCATTGGTGATTAAAAACAACCGGTATCCTTTTTCATTCAAATAGCTAAGGGTTTCATGAGTATGAGGGAAAAGGGCGGTCTTTAACGGGCTTTCGGTAATATAATCATCGCTCATTTTTTGGCTCAGCCCATTGGCATGGATGCCCATTTGTGCAAAAGTATCTTCGAACCGTTTGGTGCGCAACACTTCTTTTTTAAGAATGCCATTCTCGTATTGGTTCCAGAGGTTATCGTTGATACGGTAAAAAAGGTCCAAAAATTCTTGAAACCTTTGCGAAAGCTCGGGGATATGCCTGGCAATTAATTCATTCAGGGTAACTTCGGAATTTGTTTTAAAATCCCATAGTGTACGATCCAAATCGAAAAATAGATTGCGGTATGTTTTTTGGTGCTTGATTTGCATTTTATAATCCTCTTTTTTACAGAATGTTAAAATTAAGTTAAAGCAATTTGCAGGCTGCAAATATCTGGTTTTTTTTAAGAATTTTACGGGCGTGAAAAATTTGTTTTTGGTACTCATTGTAATTTTATCAACCTCATTTTCCGGAAAATCACAAACCGACTCCCTTGAAATCAGGCTGGCGGGGATTATCAATGCCACGGACACGATGGAGCAAACCCCTTTTGTGCACATTATTAACATGCGAACGGGCAGAGGCGTAATTTCCGACTCTTTGGGCATTTTTAAAACAAAGTTGATTAAAACCGATACCTTGTTGTTCCGTTGCCTGGGGTTTGAGGACAGTTTTATCCAGCTTCCCGATTCCATAAAATCAACCATCTGCTTTTTGGAAGTTGTTTTATCGCCCACATCCTACAATTTAGGGGTGGTAGATATTATCGCCCTTTCGCGTGAGAGCCAGTTCAGGTACGATTTTTTGAATATGCCTCCCGATAAAAATGCTTGGGAAAGGCAGATTATTATTCCAGGGGTCACACGTAGCGAATACCAGTGGATACGCAAAGAGGAAAAGTTTAAACCCAAGAAAACTTTTGATGGTCCTATTTCGGCGCTGTACTTTAAATTTAGCGATGAGGGAAAAAGTTTGATGAAGCTGGCCGAATTGCTCGAAGAGGATGAAAAGCAAGAGATAATTGATGAGAAATTCAATAAAGAATTGTTGGCAGGATTTACCGGATACTCAGGCGGAAAGTTAGATCGGTTTTATCAATCCCTGAATTTTAGCAGCCAATACCTGTTTGAAACACCAGCGTATGATATTTTTTTAAGGGTAAAGCAAAAAATGGAGGATTTCGAGATAACCTATACCGGGGCAGAATAGTATATTGTCCACACCGGAACAAGGTTAATATGGCGTCAATCAAAGATAGAGGCTTCTACCTAGACATATCTTTTTAACAATTTTTAAGATTTAAAACTTTTTTGCTGACTTCCCATCTCAATCAATTGGACAAAATCCCGGATGGAATCCGACGGGTGTATTTCCGCATCATCAATACTAATGTTCAGTCGGCTCTCGACCAGAAAGAGCAAACAGATCCAGTCTTTCTCGTCAAAATGTAAGTCTTTGTTAAATTTCGATGCCAGGGTGATTTCGTCCCTTGGGACCCCAAGTTTACGCAAAGCCCTATAAATGGCGATCCTTTTACGATGCTGCATTTTGGTTACGGTTTAATTGGTTATTATTCTGAGTAAATGAGTTTGCTGTTTTTGAAATGTTTGACTAAAAATGGAATGCAATTCCATTTTTAGTCAAACAAATACTAACCGTATTAAGAGTTTTAATTATATGTTCCTATTGTTTGTTTGTACTTGGCTAATTTTATCTGCAATGTACATAAAGCTTCGGTGTAGCTGTCAACTGCCTGTTGGTAAATGGCCTGAGCTTCCAGCAAATCTGATATGCCAATGGTTCCTGACTCATAATTGTCCTCGCTAATCCTCAGATTTTCCAGGGCCTGTTCAACCGATTGTTGTGATACCTGGATTTGGTACTCAGTTTCCTGTACCTCGTTTTCGGCTTTACGGATTTGCAGTATCATCAATTCTGTATTTTCGTTGAGAGCCGATTTGGCTTTTTCCATTTCAATATTTTGCCGTTTGATTTTATGGCTACCACCCCACCAGTCGCTAATGGGAATACTCACACTAACCATGGCTAAGGCGTTGCTGCTGTTGTTTTCCATGGCATCATATGTAAATCCTGTACCCACTAAGGCTACTTGAGGCAAATATTCTCCAATGGCCATTTTCTTTTGCAACCGTTGCGCTTCCACAGCTTTGTTGAGCAATTGGTATTCGGTGCGGTTCTGTACCATTTGGCTAGGGTTGGTTAACTCTGTTGAGGTGGTTAAAAACAGGGGCTTTGCTTTAAAAACAAGCATCGGGTCATAGGTTAATCCAATATGTTGGCACAAAGCCCGTTTTGTCAGTTCAATCCCGTTTTGCAGCTTCGCTAGGTTTGTGTTTAGCTCGTTTTGCTTCAATTGAACTTTCAGCAAGTCGTTACGTTGGGCTAATCCTGCCTGGTTGTAATTATTAACATCGCGGGAAAGGCTGTCGAGCATGAGTTGATAACTTTGAATCGTTTTTTCTTTCCCGTTAAGGTATTGCAAGGTCCAGAATAACTCCTCGGTTTTGATCAAAACCTCATCTGTTGTCATCTTTTTTTGATAAACGCTCACCTCTTTGCCTAACTTGGCCAGCTTATTTCCATTTACGATTTGCCCACCTGCATATATAGGCATGGCAACACTAATCGAGGCGGTGTTCATATAGTCTAAAAGGCCCAACGGCATGGAAGGAATATATGCAAAAAGCGTCGGGTTTTGCAACATGGAAGGATCAACTCCATCCCACACCGGAAAATTCATAGACGGTGTTTCAGCTTCAATCAGATAATCAGCAGAACGCAGCGCGAGGGCCGAAGCGCTTACTTTTGGAAAATAGTTTGTGAAAGCTTCTTTCCGTTGTTGTTCCGATGCCTGTACCTGCAATCCAGCCTCTTTAATTTTCCGGTTGTTTTCCAGGGCCAATTGTTTGCACGAATCCAGCGAAATGGTTTGGGCCTGGCTCTGGGTTGCAAAAACTGGGGCAATCAGCAGCAAACCCAGTGAAAGGATTTTTAGATTCCTTGGCAAGGACCAGAATCCGGGCTTTGGTGTTTTATCGCTGTAAGCAATGGTATATAGAATTGGAAGGATGTACAGTGTTAACACCATCGAAAATAACAACCCAAAACTAATAACAGTCCCCAAAGGCCCCCAAAGAGGTGAGCGGCTGAGTATCATTGGAACTACACCTACGGCCGCTGCCGCCGAGGTCAAGAATATGGGGCGCATACGTCGTTTGCCGGCAGCAATTGCAGCTTCGCGGACAGTCATCCGTTCGTTTTCCTTTAATTCGCGGGCATAATCAATCAAGATGATGCCATTCCTTACAACCATCCCGCAAAGGCTGGTAATACCAATAAATGCGGTAATGCTGAAGGGATAATCCATCAATTGCAGACCAATGGCAGCCCCCGGCAAGGTTAACAACATGGTTGACATGATAAGAAATGCAATCTTTTCTTTTTTAAACTGAATTAATAAGATAAAAAAGATGAAGATGATACTAACACCAAGGGCAACTCCCATCGGTATAAATACCTCCTGTTGAGCTTCGTAATCGCCACCATAATTAATTGTTGTTCCTTGTGGTAAGGTGAGGCCGTTAATTTGCACTTGCAGTTCGCTCAAAATACTTGATGCAATTGCATTGGGGGCATTATCAACCAAAATAGTAAGTGTTGGTGTTCCGTTGCGGTGCACGATGGTTCCATCGGTCCATTCAGGTACAAAGTTGGCTATGGAGCGCAAGGGAACCGAAGAGTAACTCATGGGTGAGGTAATGAATTGGTCGGCCAGCGTACTTAAATTCTCTCTCGTGGTTTGTGCTTGGGTAAGAACCACATCTACCGGATAATCTTTTTCCCAGACGGTAGTTAAAGGTACGCCATCGAGCCCAATCATGAGCGAAGTTGCTACCAAACCTTTGTAATAACCCATCCGGTTGGCTTGGTCACGATCGAGGTTTACAACAATGTTTTGTTGCGGCTGGTCCCAATCGGTGCGTACCCAGGCAGTTCCTTTGGTTTTTGCAATAATCTGGTTCACCTGCGCTTCAATGTTCCGGATATCTTTAACAGAGTCGGACGAGATGCGGATTTCAATCGGAGACCTGCTGGCTTGCATGGCCAATATTTTCCATTTTACATGTGCGTTTACAAAAGCATCAGAATATTTGGGTTCATATTCATTCACAATATCGCGGGTAGCTTGCTCCGAAAGGGTATTGATAAGCAATTGGCCATAATTGGATGCTGGCATTTGTGGTGCATAAACCGTGTGGAAACGAGGCGAACTGGTTCCAACAAAACTGGTTACATTCGTTACGCGATGATCTGTAAGCAGTAAAGATTCCAGACTATTAACCACCTTTTGGGTGCTTTCGAGCGATGAACCTGTGGGCAAGTAAACTTCAACAGCAAATTGGTTGCGCTCCATTTCCGGGAAAAGTTGCTGGTCGGTATGTTTGAAAAGGAAAATAGCCAAAGCAATAAATGCAACTCCAATAGCGATAACCGTTTTTGGATATTTAAAAGCCTTTTCAAGTGTGGTGTCGAACCATTGCTGCAATCGATCGAGAAACGATTTTTTGTCTTCTTTTTTCGAGATCTTCAACCCTTTTTTGATGAATACAAAATTCAGATAGGGCACTAAAAACAATGCTACTAATATGGAAACAACCAACGCGGTACTTACCACAATGGGAATGGCCATCATAAATTCGCCAGCCGTTCCGGGTACCATAAAGCCAAGTGGAATATATGAAGCCATAATAGCTAACGTGGCAACAATAATGGGAGCTACCAGTTCCTTGGCACTTTTTATGGCAGCATGCCAAGGTGAGATGCCATGATCAATTTTCTCTACATGATTGTCGATTACCACGATAGAGTTGTCCACAATCATTCCCAACACCAGAATCAGCGCTGCCAATGAAACCGTATGAAGTTCAATGCCAATAAAATATAGGATTGCAAGGGTTATCATTACCGAGATTGGAACTGTAATACCTGCCACCGAGGCCACCCTGAATGGTAACAAAACCATTGTAACTAAAATTACTGCTACAATGGCAATCAGGAATTCTTTCATAAAATTGTTAACCGAATTGCTTACATATTTGGGCAATTCCGAAATTTTGGCTACCTCAATTTCCCCGGGGCATTGCTTTTGAAAAATTTCCAGAGCTTTATCAACATCTTTTCCAAATTTCACAATATTGTTGCCCGGCTGCATTTCCAACGAAAGCAGGATGGTTTTTTCCCCATTTTGTTTGATGTAACTTTCAGGCTCATCGTATCGGCGTTCAATGGTAGCAATGTTTTTCAGGCGGACCACGTTGCCATTGGGGTCAGAATATACAATCTGTTCCGCTAAATCTTTTTCCGATTCAAAATTCGATGGCAAGTGGATGGGACGTATATTTTGGCCGTCGTCAAGCTTCCCGGCATAGTTAATCATTCCGTTTGATTGGTAGGAACCTAGCAATGACAGGGATTTGATGTTATATTCATTCAACAGCTCAGGTTTTACATTCACAAAAATCTTTTCTTTCTGTAACCCGAAGTGTTTAATTTTTGATGTTGCCGGAATCTTACGGCACTCTGTTTCCAATTTCTTCAACTGTTCTTCCAGCTCCTTATAGCTTTTTGTATCCGACGAAAGCGTGATGAGTAAAGCCGAAGTATCCCCAAAATCGGTATTGGCAATCAATGCCAGTACGCCCGAAGGCAGAGTCATTTTCAACTCATCTAAACCATGTTTGAGTTTCGACCAAAACTGGTCGGCATTTTTGACATCGTCGTTCAGTTCCACGAAAATGTACATCATGCCCTCACGGGAGTAGGAATAGGTCTTGGCCTTTTTTACTTCCTGATACCCAAAAATATAGTTCTCTACAACGGAGGTCAGCTGTTTTTCCACTTCAGCCGAAGTAGCCCCGGGATAAAACCCCACAATGACTCCCTGCCTGATAGTAAATACAGGGAACTCGTTTCGGGGCATTTTTTTGAGGGCAAAAACCCCAACAACAATAATAGCTAAAGCAATAATAATTACAATGTTGTTATTACGCATAGCGCTTTCAATTCCGCTCAATCTCTTGCGTCCCATGTTATAATACTATTAAGCTATTGTCCGACAATTTTTCTTTCCCTGCATTCACTATCACTTGCCCCTGAGTTAAACCCGACAATACTTCAAGATCGGAACCGTAATATTCACCGGTTTTAATAGTTTGCTTTTTTACCCGGTTTTGTTCACCATCAATCACATACACGTAGGGCTTGTTTTCTTCGTCTTTCGATACGCTTTGGTAAGGAATAAGCACCATTTCTTTTTCGTCGGTTTTCTCCATTTTTACATCGCAAACCATTCCCGGTTTTAGTTCCAGTTCAGGGTTTTCAACTTTTATTTTGGCTTCGTAGGTACGCGAAATCAAATCGGCTACCGGGCTGATATTGGTAATTTCGCCTTCAAAACCTTTGTCATTCAAAGCCGAGACACTGAAACGGGCTTTCATTCCTTTATTGATTTTGGGCACTTCGTTTTCAGGAACCGAAATTTTTACATAAACCGATTTAATATCGACCAGTTGGAGTGGGGAAGACCCAATCGCCAATGACGACATGCCCGGTTCAATGTTCCTGTTCCCGATAATGCCACTGACAGGGGCATACATATTGCATTTATCCAGAGTGCTTTTTGAAATTTCAAGCGACGATTTGGTTTGTTCAAGGTTGGTCTCCATTTCTATCCATTTTATCTCGGGTAGGCTACCTTTCTCGTACACCGACTTCAGGCGGTCGTAAGCATCTTTCGCTTGGCGGTATTTGGCTAAAGTCATGTTGTACATGCTCTGCTTATCGTTTTTTTCAAGGGTTGCCAATAATTGTCCTTTTGTAACATGGTCGCCGGCATCTACCATTACACTCTCAACGGTTCCCGTGGTTTCAAAAGTTAATGAAATGCTTTGGAAAGCTTCAATTGTTCCGCTATAGCGCAATTCTGCAGCAACTTTTTCTTTCTTTACTTTAACGGTAGTTACCGGTATCACTCTTTCACCCGACAGAGTCTCTTGTTTTTGTTTGGGGTTGCACCCCACCAGTAAGGCCAGAGCCATTACCTGGATCGTTGTTTTTTTCATCATTTTTTTGAGGTTTTAAAAGTTTATAATTGTGTTTAAAATACTGAACGATTGGTATGTATCGTACTAAACGATTAGTATGTTTCTGGTTAAAAAAAATTAAATTTTAAGGAGATTGTATAATTGATTCATCTGTTCTTTCATGGTATTAATGGCAGAATCAATTGAATAGTTTCGCATAAAATCGCCTGCCAAGCCAATACTTAATGAGAAATATTGTAAGGCAACCACATGTGTATTTATATCATTTCTGATTTCACCTCTTGTAATCGCATTCTTAATGATTCTTTCTACATTGGCTACTTCATTATCAATAAAATTAAGTTTCTCTTTAGCAAACCCTTCATAATGCCGGAAACAATCGGAAATCAGTGCCAGATAATTAATCGGAGCTATTTTTTCCTCCTGCCCAAAAATGTTTATCAAAATTGCACGGGTTTGCTGAATGGAGGCTGCGGTGTATTCTTTTAAAGTGATAGTATCTACATCAACCTTTACTCCATTAATGGTAAAATATTTATCAATCACGGCTTTAAAAAGCTCTTCTTTATTCTTGAAATGGTGATACAAAGCCCCTTTTGTAAACCCAATAGCATCACTGATCACGCTAATTGAAACCGCTTCGTAGCTCCGGTTTAAAAAGAGTTTGTATGATTCATCAATAATATATTCTCTAGTGTCATTCATAAAAAATACTGAACGATTGGTATGCAAAAATAGATATATTTTTTATCTTAACAACTATTTTCAAAAAAAAGCAGAAAATAATTTAAATTGGACAAGAAATAAGTATGTAAAACGCTAATATACAATGATGTGTAAATTGTTGCAAATTTTTGTTTAAAGAGATTTGTTATGATTAATGACAAGTATTATTAATCCTTAAATCCGCAAGTCGCAGTGCGACTTTAATGAAAATGAGTATTTTAAATAAATTCCGTACTATCTGGTTAAGTGAAGTCGCGCCGCGACTAAATAACTCATTTTCTTGATGTTTAATATTTTACTTGCGGAATCAAGGTTAATTGAAATTATCTTGTTTTGTCATTTTTTAATCTCATCAAATCACGCTAATATTGCTTTTTGCTTGGATTGCCAGAAATTTATCGGGAATAAATCTGAGTTTACCCAAAAGAAATATGAAAACAATAGCAATCCCAAGCTGAAAAATAGTTATACAGGTGAAATTGAAGCTACATATATGGACAGTGCTATTGGGATTTTCCCTGGTTGTGGTTTCATGCGTCACCGTTTACGATACCATTAGCAACCGCGACTTTTCCAGCCATTACAATCCCGGGCAAACCCAGATTCACCCCGAATTTTCGGTTTTTATGCCTTCTTCCACCGAACTGCGGTTGTATTTCCGGTTCTTTCCTTGGGAATTGGCTTATAAGCCCGATCCCAAAGATTCAATTGCCAAAGCCCATGTACAGCTTTTTTTCAGGGTAACCAAAACCTATAACAGCATTGAAATCATTGATAGCCTGACCACGATGTTTCACTTTAAAGGAAAACCACGGTCGCAATATGTGGGTTTTGTACCCATCAGGCTTCTTGAAAAAGGCAAGTATGTTATGGAGGTTTTTTTAACCGATATAAACTCGCAGGTGCAGATATCGAAAGTAATGGAACTGGATTTTCAACCTGATGGGAATGCCAATAGCTACATGATGCTTTCGGTTCACGGGAATCCCTTGTTTCAGCCCCACTTTTCGGTCAACGATAGTTTTCGGATACGTTCCGGTATTTTGAACCCTAAAGGGATGAAAGTGGAATATTATCGCCCAGATACCCTTTTACCCGAGCCCCCGGATCAGATTGGGGAGGAGGTTTTAGAAGGGGGGCAAGCCGATTCTTCATGGGTTTTAACCAATCCCGACACCGTATTATTTACATTCAACCAACCAGGGCTTTATTGTTTCAAGGCAACAGAAAGTGTCATTGGTAAACCGTATCTCGGAACAGGCATACATTTCCCGTATATAAAAACCCCGGAGGACATGCTCCGCCCATTGGGCTACTTATGCAGCAGCAAAGAGATGGAAGTCTATTGGAACCTAAACAACCCCAAACAGGCTGTAGATTCATTTTGGATTTCAACAGCCGGCGACCTGGATAAAGCAAGGGAACTGATCCGTGTTTACTATAACCGCGTTCAACTGGCCAATTATTTTTTTACCGGCACAAAAGAAGGCTGGCTCACCGATAAAGGAATGGTTTATACAATATGCGGGCCCCCGGCAAAAGTTCAGCTCACCGATCAGGGCGAATACTGGGTTTATGGGAAAGGAAAAAAGGAGGCTATTGAGTTTTATTTTTATTACGACTACCATCCATTGTTTGGAAAGTTGAGTATTTTAGAACGTTCCGACTTATATTCCCGCATGTGGTACAATGCTATAGCCACTTGGCGCGAGGGGCGGATATTTTCATTAAATCCTTAAAGTGATGCAAAACAAAAGGGAACATAGCAACGAAGATTTTATTTTTGGTATCCGGGCTGTAATTGAAGCCATACGGGCAGGGAAAGATGTTGACAAGGTGCTCATTAAACGCGGGCTAAGCGGCGATTTGATTAAAGAGCTGTACACCGAAATGCAAACGCACCAGGTCCCTTATCAGATAGTCCCTGATGAGAAACTCAACCGGGTGTCGCAAAAAAACCATCAAGGGGTGATCGCGCTGGTTTCACCCATCAGTTTTTCAGTGTTCGAGGAGGAGGTTGCCCGGTTGTTCGAGGCGGCCAAAGAACCATTTATTTTGGCATTGGACGAAATTACCGATGTTCGCAATTTTGGAGCCATTGTCCGTTCTGCCGAATGTGCAGGGGTTGATGTAATTGTCATTCCCGAAAAAGGCTCGGCCCGCATTGGTTCCGATGCCGTAAAGACATCTGCCGGAGCCTTGTATAAATTGCCGGTTTGCCGGGTAACATCGCTAAAAAAAGCATTGCAATATGCCCAACAAAGCGGGATAAAGGTTTTTGGGGCTACTGAAAAAACTTCGGAGGTGTATTACAGGCAAAACCTTACCGGCCCTATTTGCCTGGTGATGGGTTCCGAAGATATTGGCTTAAGTGTGGAAGTTATCCGCACCTGTGATCACCTGATAAAAATACCCATTCTTGGGCAGATTGAATCGTTAAATGTATCGGCGGCAGCATCGGTATTGTTATATGAAGTGGTACGCCAACGGCAGGGAGTTTAATTCATTGTTTAATAAATCAGCTGAATGATATTTGGGGCAAACATAGCAAAGCGGTTCGTGGGCTGGGTTTTATTTCAGACCCTCGCTTTGGCAACTTTTGCCCAGTTTTATAACGGCCACCAGATGACTTTTGGCAAAAGCCGGGTTCAGTACAACGATTTTTATTGGCAATATTACCGGTTCCCAAAATTCGATACCTATTTTTATGTTAGCGGAAGCCAACTGGCATCATATATTTCAGAAATAGCCAGCAACGAGCTGGAATATATTGAATATTCCCTGGAAGAGATTTTGCAGAGGCGCATCATTTTTATTGTATATAACAAACAGAGCGAATTCCGGCAAAGCAACATTGGCCTGGTTACAGGTGCCGAAGATTACAACATTGGCGGGGTTACCCGGATTATTGACAACAAGGTCTTTTTGTATTACGAGGGCGACCATGTCAAACTCAAACGCCAAATCCGGGCTTCCATTACCGAAATCCTTATCAATGAGATGCTTTATGGCGGCAGTTTCCGTGATAGGGTATCATCGTCAACCATGTTGAACCTTCCGGAATGGTTTACCCCCGGGCTAATCTCGTATATGGCTTATGACCTTGATTTTGAAACCGAAGCAAAAATAAAAAATGCCATCCTTGAGGGTAAAGTACAAAAAATCCACCGGATGCATGGCGATAATGCGAAAATTGCCGGACATGCTTTTTGGCGTTATTTGGCCGAAACCTATGGACCTGAAATTGTTCCGCAAATTGTATATATGACCCGGATTTCGAAAAGCGTGGAATCGGGTTTTTTATATGTGCTTGGTATGCCCCTTAAAGAAGCTTTAAGCGATTGGTTTTATTACCACCAGGCTCGCTATACCGAAGAACAGAAACAGAAAGAGGAACATCCCGGGGGTTCAGTAAAAATAGTTAAAAGGCCCAACCGGAAAAAGGTGTACCAACAGGTAAAAATGTCGCCCGATGGGACCTATATTTCTTATGTCACCAACCAGGATGGACAATACGCCATTTGGCTATATAATACGCAAACCCGGAGAACTAAAAAAATACTCAGGCGCGAAAACAAACTGGAACAGATAACCGATTACTCCTATCCGTTACTGGCTTGGCACCCCACAGGTAAGGTACTTACCTATATTTATGAACGGAAAGGCCTTATCTGGCTCGATTTTTACACCCTCGAAACCGGCGAAACAGTTCACCGGGAGTTGTTTTACCTCGATAAAGTGCTCGATTACAGTTACTCCCCCGATGGACAGCAATTGGTCATGTCTGGTGTGATTGATGGGTTTACCGATATTTTTACCTATTCACTGGCAGCCAGCACCTTTAACCGCATCACCAATGACCTGACCGATGATTTGAATCCCGGTTTTTCCGAAGGCTCTTCTAAAATCATTTTTGCATCGAACCGGAAAACCAATCTATTGAATAATAATAAAGAGGCAAAACCCGAAATACAGAACAATTTCGACCTTTTTGTTTACAATACCTCCGAACCCACGCAAGAACTCCAACGGTTAACAGATACCTGGAACGTGGACGAATGGGCCCCCAAAGAATTTAAAAGGCAACAGTTTTTTTTCCTGTCGGATCAAAATGGAATTGTCAACAAGGGGTTTGCAGCTTTTGACAGTACCATAAGTTTTATTGACACCTCTATCCATTACCGGATTTTTACCAACCGCGCGACCATCACCAACCGGGCTTTTAGCATCCAGGGATTCGACTATAACCGGGTTACACATTCTTTTGCCGATGCCTCGAAGGAGGTTAAGCGTTACTCGCTCATAAATTACGATTGGAGCCCCGATCTGGTATCATCAAATACGGTGGTTCCGGAAACCTGGTTCCGCAATTACCACGATGAGCAGTACCAGTTGGATAGTTTGATGCGCAACCCTGAAGCCCGGAACGAACCTGACTCATTGGTGGTTGAGGAGCTCCCGGCCTGGCTCAGCGACACTTTGATTGATATCAACAATTATGTGTTTGAGATTGAGAAACAGGCCCTGAAATTCACCCCCGACGAGGAAAAACCAAAAGTTTTTGCCTTGCCCAAACAGTTGGTGTATTTTACCAATTTCTATTCGAACCTTTTGGTTACGCAAGTTGATTTTGGTTTCATGAATCAAAGCTATCAAGCCTTTACAGGAAGTGCCTTTTATTTCAACCCGGGTTTTAACGTGCTGATGAAAATTGGGGCCAATGATCTGTTCGAGGACTATAAAATTACCGGGGGTATCCGTTTTTCGGTTGATTTTGAATCGAACGAATATCTGGTGAGCGTCGAGAACCTCAAAAACAGGCTCGACAAGCAATACATCTATCACCGGCAGGTGTTTGAAAGCCTTACGGAATCGTCGTTTTCAAAAATCTTCACGAACGAACTGATGGCAGTGTATAAATACCCCTTCTCGCAGATACATGCTTTACGCACCACGGCCTCGTTGCGCTACGACGAACAGGTATATAAATCAATAGATGCGAATTCACTTAAGCAGTCCAATGATCATAAAATCTGGGCAGGCCTCAAATCGGAATTTATTGTAGATAATGTCCGGGGGCTGGGCTTAAATCTCTGGGATGGGAGCCGGATGAAGTTCTTTGGCGAATATTACAACCAGTTGGGCTCCGGGTACAACTCGCATCTGTTTGTGGTTGGTGCCGATGTAAGGAACTATCTTCCCATTCACCGCGATTTGGTGTTTGCCAGCCGCCTGGCCTGGAGTACCTCGTTTGGGAACTCTTTGCTGATCTATTACCTGGGGGGCGTAGATAACTGGATGAATTTTTCAAACAATACCCCGACGTTCGACCAATCGGTAAATATCAATACAGAAAAGAATTGGGCCTATCAGGCTGTGGCCACAAACATGCGGGGGTTTGTACAAAATGTACGCAACGGCAATAGCTTTGCCGTAACCAATTTTGAGCTCCGGTGGCCCATCATCCGTTATGTTTTTAACCGGCCTATTAGCAGCGATTTTTTTAATAACTTTATGGTGATTGGTTTTACCGATATTGGTTCTGCCTGGGAAGGCTGGAACCCGATTAATGCCCGAAATGCTTACGATTATGAAGAACTAAATCAATCAAAACCTATAAGAGTGGTTATCGATCAGAAACATTATCCATTGGTAGCCGGTGTAGGTTTTGGGTTGCGTTCCCGTTTTTTGGGCTACTATATCCGCACCGATTGGGCTTGGGGAATTGATGGCGGAAGGGTTTTACCCCGGGTGTTTTATTTATCACTTTGTACCGACTTTTAAATTCAGTTTATGATGTTACAGGCAAAAATTACCGAATTATCGCAACAGTATTTCTCCGAAATAGTTGCCATCCGCAGGCACATTCATGCGCATCCCGAGCTTTCGTTCCAGGAGAAAGAAACTGCAGCTTTTGTTTCTTCAAAACTCAACGGATGGGGAATCAGCCATAAAACCGGAATTGGCGGGTTTGGAATTTTGGGAGTTATTCAGGGTGAAAAAGGAGCCGGAAAAACAGTGGCTTTACGTGCCGATATGGATGCGTTGCCTATTACCGAAGAAAACGACCTTCCTTACAGATCGGTGAATGTTGGGGCGATGCACGCATGCGGACATGATATTCATACCGCTTGTTTGCTGGGGGCTGCCAAAATTTTAAATGAACTTAAAAGCCATTGGAGCGGAAAAATAGTATTGGTTTTTCAGCCCGGCGAAGAAAAAATCCCGGGTGGGGCCAAACTGATGCTCGAAGATGGTGTTTTTTCAGAACATACTCCCGATTTAATCATCGGCCAACATGTGTATCCTGAACTACCCGCCGGGCATGTGGGTTTCCGTCCCGGACAATACATGGCTTCTTCCGACGAAATTTACATCACCCTGAAAGGAAAAGGCGGGCATGCCGCCTTACCTCATAAAACCATCGATACGGTTTTAATGGCGGCACAAACAGTGGTCAGTTTACAGCAGGTTGTCAGCCGCATTGTTCCTGCACAGGTGCCGGCGGTGCTTTCGTTCGGGAACATTGTTTGCAACAGCGCCATGAACATTATTCCTGAAACAGTCCGGTTGGAAGGGACTTTCCGTACCATGGATGAACAGTGGCGCTACGTGGCTCACGATAAAATACGGAAACTTGCCCATTCGGTGGCCGAAGGTATGGAAGGAAATGCTGAGGTTGATATCCAGATTGGGTTTCCATCGGTGTACAACAGCCCCGGAGTTACTGAAAAAGCCATAAAAGCTGCCACAGAATTGTTAGGCAAAACACAGGTGCATGCTTTGGATATCCGGATGACCGCAGAAGATTTTGGGTGGTTTGCCCAGAAATACCCGGCCTGCTTTTACAGGTTGGGCGTGGCCGAAAAGAATGGAGAAGCTGCTGCCGGATTGCATTCGCCCAAATTTATTGCCAACGAAAAAGCTATTGAAACCGGGATGCAGGTAATGGCCTGTTTGGCTGTGGATGCGCTGAATAAAGTTTAAGATGGAAAATTGGTTCTATAATTTATTTCCATTATTCTTAAATTTCTTGAAAGGTCAAGTTGAATTTTAAAATTGAAAAATCATCCAAATCATAATCTGTATTTTCCGGGTTATTTCCCCGATAATTGAAAATCCTTCCAGCTTTCCCCCAGCACCGGGCTTGCAACAACCGTAGGCGTTTGGGGTTTGTTGTTGATAACCACTGCTTGTTGATACACGGTTGTACTCAGGTGGGCAGCCAATTCCTGGTAATTAACCAAACCATTGGTGTCCTTAATCTTTTTCAATAGATAATAGGTGAACAGGCCATGCTGCATTTCGGCGTAAGGAAAAGCGGTTTCGTTCCCCGAAGTGGCCGAAAAAATTACCAGATTGCCATTAACCACATTTTCTTTTGGTTTTATTTTCACCCCACGTCCTTTGGCCAAATCGCCACTGCGGGCGGCTCCACTAAAACAGGCGTCTAAAAACACGGTGATCTTTTCGGCTGGTAATTGCGATAACATGCTATACATTTCGTCCAGTTTTACGGCGGTCTTACTTATAGTGGAGTTACCGTCAACCGGCAGGATATAGGCGGTACCGCTATTTTCGTCGGGCATACCATGGCCTGCATAATACACAAATACTTTAGCTTTTCCGTTGTAGGCTTTTATTACATTGGCGAGCCATTCCAGTTCGGTAAGCATTTGGCCATAGGTGGCATCTTTGGCAAAATGGATGTGGTTTGCCGGGATGCCTAACACTTTTTCGGCATAATTTTTAAACGAACCTGCATCGTTATGGGCAAAGGGAACTTTAATTTCATTCACGTAATTTTCGTTCCCAATGACCAAGGCAAACGAATTCTCATCTTTTGTTGGGTTAATGGGTATCTCTTTATCAATATCGGGAATGGAATAAATATTGGCTTTGGTAACTTCCTGCTTGCTTGACGGTTTTGTGGCTAAATTCTTATCTACATCCAAATTCAGGTCGCCCACATTTAAGGCAAAAAGGTTCGAAGGATCATAATCGGGCTGTTTGGTAATGTCGAACGCGTAAATTTTTAGGGTTACCGGATTTTTGATTTTCAAATAACTTAATACCCATTTATTCTGACTGACCACCATTTTTTGTCCTGAAAATTCCAGTTTTGCCACATTCTCTTTAAACGAAGGGGCTTCGGCAATGGGAACCTCTACAGCTATGGGTTCCATGTTGGGGTAATTCAGTTGAAATGCCTGGCGATCGGCATCATACCTTCCAAGGAAAAAATCTTTAAAATTAATGGCATCCAACTCCTCTTTCATCAACTTCTGAGTGACTTTATTTTGGATTTCTTTAATCTTTTGATCCGTGTTTTTAATACGCTCCTGATACTGGGCACTGGTCTCGAATTCCCCTTTTACCAACCAGACATTGAGTACCGACCGTACTTCGTTGGTAATTAATTCTTCCACCGACGGCATTTCAATCGTGAAGGGTATGTTGTGTTTTTCCATCAGGTTTTTAAAACTTTTTTTGTATTTGATAAAATTGAAGTCATCATCTTTGAGTATCCAATCGTAGTTTGAGTAGCCTTCGGTTATAGCCTTGTCTAAATAAGCAATGGCATTGGATTCATCGGAAAGAAGGGCGTACAGGCAGGCATAATTGTAAAAATGTGTACTTTTTTCCCATGGCTCCTTCATTTGGGTTTCCAGTTTGTTCATTAAATAAATGGCTCCCTCTTTATCGCCCAAAAAACCTTTGGCATAAGCGGTATAAATAGTTTCCCGGCCCTTCTCCATTTCAATAGTCTTTAAAAAATCGGGTTTAGCCGCAGCTTGGTTGTTTAAATAGATATAGTTGGCTTTTCCACGGTAATATAAATACTTAGAATTATCAGGGCTTTTTGAAATAGACGAGGTGTAATTTTCAATGGCTTTATCATATTCTTTTAAGTTTGTATAATTATTTGCAATATTACTGTACAGTGATGCAACGTTTTCAGGATCGTCATTATAATAGGAAGTGGCTTTTAAATAGTTATTAATGGCTTCGTCATATTTTTTTTGATCAGATAAAATGCCGGCCAAGCTCCATAAGTATGAACCGCTTTTTTCGGTGTTTAGCGCAATGGCTTTTTCGTAATATTGAATGGCATCCGTCTTATCATCCATCTTGTTATAGCAGCCGGCGATGTTGCTGTAAAGGGTTGCTTTTGATTCATCGGCCGTATAGTACGACAGCGCACTTTGATACGAACCAATGGCTCCACTGTAATTTTGGAGCCAGTAGTAAGCAATTCCCCTGTCCCAATAAATGTCGCCCACCTCTTCCGGGTTTAATGCTATTCCTTTGTTGTACGATTCAATGGCGTTTTGGTAATCTGCGAGTGTTTTGTAGTTATCCCCAATATACTTATATAACCGGGCTTGCGATTCAATTTTGTCGGAATAAAAAGGAATGGCCTGTTTGTAGTAATCGTTAGCCTCGGTTAATTTGTCCATTACAAAATATACCGAACCTTTGTTCCAGAGGTATTTTCCTTTGTATTTGGTATCGAGCGATATGGCTTTATCATACCAGGTTAATGCCTGTTCCTGTTTTTTTAACGACGAATAGTTATCGGCAATGTTGGCATACAAAGTCCCCAGGTTTTCATTATCGCCTTGATAAAAAGGAATGGCTAATTGGTAATTTTCGTTCGAAAAGTCATATTCTTCTAAAAAGGAGCTGCATAGAGCGATGTTCCAATAAATATAACCTTCTTTTTTCCCCTGGTTGAGTAATTTCTGGAACAATATTTTAGAAGTGGTATAGTCTTTCGCATTGTAAGTGTCAAACGCTTTTTTCTCAATTTCTTCAAGGGTTTGTGCTTGAACAGCTAGAGTCAATACAAATAGAAACGGAATGGCTGCAAAGAATTTATTTCCAATCATAGTAGTGGATTTTGGTGTATCTGCTTCAAAAATAGTATTAAAACTTTTAAAACAAAACGATGCTTTAACAGTTTTTCCCATCAAAACATCGTTGAATCTACTCCGAAAAGTTATCCGATAAATGTTTTTGCTACAATTTCAAATAAATATGGTCAGTTAATCAGCTAATTATGAATTCATCGGATGACTAATTTCGAGTTTTTCTACTTTTCGGAGTACACTCATCGTTTAATTATTCAACAATTTTATTCGCTAAACTTCCATTGCTGCCAAATGGCTTCTACCTCCGGGCTTACGTTTGTTTGCGGGTCTTGTTGTTTGCTGTTCACCATCACCGATTTAATAGACACCTGTTCCTTCAGGTAATTTGAAAGCTCCTCGTAGGTAATGTCCCCTTTGGTTTCGGTCAGTTTATGAACTAAAAAATAGGTAAACAGTCCATGCTGCTTTTCCTTATATGGTAACGAAGTTTGGTTCCCTGAACTTGCGGTAAACACCACCAGGTTCTTTTTTACAGCCTCGGGAGTTTCTTTGGGAATGACTTTTACCCCACGAGCGGCTACCAATCCTTGGTTACGTGCGCCACCACTGAAACAGGCGTCCAAAAACACGGTAATCCGTTGGGCAGGAAAGGAAGTAAGCATCTCGTAAAAATAAGTCAGCTTCACACCTGTAATATCCAAATCGGTGCCGCTTCCATCCACAGGGACCAAATAGGGCTCTTTTGTTTTCTCATCGGGGAAACCATGCCCGGCGTAAAAAACAAACACTTCGGCTTTTCCTTGGGTGACACTTAATATACCGCTTATTTTTTTCAGCGATTTCATCATCTCGGTATATCGGGCGTCTTCCAAATAAATGATGTTTTCCTCCTGAACATTGAGGGTGCCGATACAAAGTTGTTTAAAATCCTGGGCATCTTTTTTGGCAAAATCCACATTCGATTCGGAATTTAAACCGGTTTGGTACGAGCTGTAATCTTCATTCCCAATAATGAGCGCAAACCGGTAAGGATTCGATGCCTTGTATTCGGCAATGATAGGAGTGGACATCACTTCGCCCGCCCTGTTTTTGGTTTTGAGCATGATCACGTTGCTGCCTTTATTTAGTGGGGCTTTTTGCTGATAACTATACGTACTGCTTCCGGTAAGTGGCTTGGGGAATGGGGTTGAGGCTACAACTTGTCCATTCAGCAACAAATCAATACTTTCCAGTTGCGTGTTCGAAGTTATGGAGACAGAAATATTTAAGAAGTTTTCGCTTGTAGCTACTTGGAAAGCCGTTGGATTTTGCCATTGAACCACTGCTGCTTGAGGCAATATATAATTGATTTGCCGGACTTCCGATTGAGTAATTCCACCAGCATTGGTTGCACTTATTTTTACCTTGTTTGTGCCCGATGACAACGGAATTTTTTTTGCAAAGTCGATGGTACATTCCCCGGTTCCATTTTTTTGTGGCTGGTTTTCGGTAGCTACCAAAGCATCGTTGGAATAAAGCTCAATTTTTAAAACCTCACTTTTTGATTGGATGCAGGCACGCAGATCCACAAAAGGTTCAAAAATTTCGATGTCCGAACTTGGGGACACCCAACTGATATTGGTTTTTTCAGGCAGTTGGTAAGCAATCATCCGGGTGGGCGAGGTAACTTCACCTGCTTGGTTCCGTGCGGTAATGGTAATGTTGTTTTGTCCCGGGGTTAGTTGCAGATGCTGGTCGATAGTAAAGTGATTGTCGGGCAACTGGTTTTTGGAATAAACGGTCAATCCATTCACTTTTAATTCAATAAAATCAATGGGGATTTGTGACTGGACGGATGCTTTAAATCTTATTCCTGAAATGAAACAGGATGTATCTTTTTGTGGTTGGAGGAAGACAATGGTCGGTTTCCCGGCCACAGCATACGTGATCGTCCGGGTTTCGCTTTCTTTGGTAAACTCGTTGGTGGCTACTTTAAAAGATACCCGGTTTTCGCCTTCCTTTAATGTGATTTGCTTGCTAATGATGCCTCCTTCGGCAGTGAAGTTCTGGCTGGCAACCCATTGATTGTTTACCATCAAATCTACCTTTTGTGCCGTTTTTTGCGGGTTGATGGTAGCCCTGATGCTGTATGTGGGCAAATTGGTCTGCGAAGCAGGCATTAGCGGCGCTGTCCAGGTTAATAAAACAACCGGAGTTGATGAAAAGGTAATGTCCAAAGGCTGCGACATGCTTTCGCCGGCAATGTTTCTGGCTTTCAATTGAATGGCGTTATTGCCCTCACTCAAGATGATATTTTCCTCGTAGGTAAAACTTGTTTTTTCAGCCGATTCCAGCATTAATTCCGAACGGTCTTTGGTGGCAAAAACCTTTCCGTTCACAAGGAGGTCGATCGTCCGGAGGCTCGATTCTGAGGTGATTTTTGCAGTTACTTTTAGCGAAGGGTTGGTAATAGATCCGCCTGTTTTTGGATTCAGCCATTCAATGCTTGGGGCCATTCCTGTTGAGGCCATCGCCTTTTGGGCTTCTTGTTTTTCAAGTACCTTTATGTTCAGGCTTTTGGCATCCCAGATCTCCAAAATATCCGAATAAAGGGCGGCGGCGGCAAAGCTGGTGCCTTTTGGGTTAAATCCAATAGACAAGATATAGTTAGGCTGTTTTTCTGATTGGAAAACCATCTTTCCGGTTTTTATATGGGTGAGAATAAGGTGGTTGTCGTGGCTGCCGCTCAATAAATAGTTTCCGTCGGGGCTAAAGGCCACGCCTTGTACCCATTTTCGGTGCCCTAGGAAGGTGTTCAGTTTTTCGCCGCTATAGGCATCCCAAAGATGGATTTGTTTGTCTTCGCCACCCGAGGCGATAAGGCTGCCATCGGGGCTAAAGGCTACACTGAAAACCCACCCTTTATGGCCGGGTATGTTTAGGTATAAGGATGCTTTTTTTACTTCCCATATTTTAATGGTTCCATCGGCATGTCCTGAAACCAGTCGGCTCCCATCGGGAGAAAAATCCAGTGAGGTAACCTCTTTTTTGTTTCCTGTGAATGATGAAACCAATTGACCGGTTTGGGCATCCCATAATTTTATCTCTTTGTCTAAACTGGTTGAGGCCAGAGTTTTATCGTCGGGACTAAAAGCCAGGTCCATCACTTGGGCATCGTGGGCTTTTATCATGTACCTTACTTGCTGTGAGGCAATATCCCAAACTGTAATTTTATTGTCTTTTCCCCCGGCTGCAATTAGTTTCCCGTTATTCGAGAAGCAAACCGAAAGCGGAATGTCTTTTAACCCCTTCAGGTGGGCAACTTCTTCGTAGGTTCCGGTTTTATGAATAATTACCTCTTTTTTATCGCCCGACGAAGCAATAAAACTGCCATCGTGGTTGTATGCAATACAATAAATATACTGTCCTTTGGTTTCAATCTTTTTTTCAGGTTTTATTTGAGCCTGGCTGATAGCTAAAGACCCAATAGCAAACCACAGTAAATAAAACCTTTTCATGGCATTAAATGGTTTTTGATTTAAATAAATTGATTCTAAACCCAAACTGTGAATAAGAACTGACAGATTCATCATAGTAGATGTAATAAATGCCGCTTTGCACAAACAATGTAAAATGGTCGTTAAAGCTTATATCAAAACCGGCTCCTCCTAAACCTCCTATTGAAGCTCCAAAATCAAATTCATAATCTCCAATGGGAACACCGAATTCATCAAGCAGGCCTGTTTCAAAATAGTCTTCATACCAGAGCAGATTGAAATTGGCCTCACCATATAAATAGGGGTTTATTTTCTTTGACGGAAGGATATTGATTTTTAAACCTCCTCCGAATGATAGGTTATCAAAGTAGGCATCGGGATAGTCAGCAGTACCAAATTTGTAATAAAAACGGGCATTCCCAAATAATGAAAATCGTCTATTCAAGTTGTATTGTAACCCTCCATCCAAGCCTAATCCAAAGCCTAGATTTTCATTGTTTCCACTTAAATCATAAGTTGCCGTTGAAACTGAGGCATTCACAGACACTTTTTGTTCAAATTGAGCCGTAAGTGTTAATGGAAAAACGAACAGGCTGAATATCATTACAATATATTCCCGTTTTAATAAATATTGTTTTTTCATGAAATGAGATTTTAAATAAGGTTTAACAATTTGATCTTTGAAACAATCCATTCATTATTAGTAGTTTACTTGCTTTTAGGAAGAACAGTGTTAAATAATTTAGTTAAAACAAAGTTAAGAAAATTCAATGTCCTAATTTCTAATACATTTAAGATTTTCAACATTCAGTTACTATTTTATAATTTTGATACGCATCAGTAAAAAAAATGTAATTTACATAATTTTTGACTTATGGATTAAAATGCTTTATTAAAATCAATTGCAGAATTAATTATTTTTGTAAATTAGTTAACTGAATTTAACCAAATTTTTATATCATGAAAAACAGAAGATTACTTGTTCTTGTGGGTTTGCTTACCTTTATTTTCATTTGGGGTTGTGACCAAAGAACCGATGAAGTGCAACCAACCGCATGTTTTACTGCTTCAAAAATTACTGCAAAAGTTGATGAAATAATTGTTTTTGACAATTGTTCTACCGACGCTGAAACATATGGTTGGACCTTTGGCGATGGCAATACTTCTACAGAAATCAGCCCTTCACATAAATATTTGGAAGAAGGGGAATTTACTGTTCGGTTGGTTGCTAAAAATAAAACATTGATTGATGAGGAGACAATTGCTATAGTGGTAGAAGCAAGTGTTGACCCGGAACTCTATGATGGTATCGAATCATGGATTGTGCACTATAGCAACGATTTCAGTACAGATAATGGTGATTGGACTGTTGGTACAAATGAATATTATTCTGCAAGTATATCTGGTGGTAACTACAACATACAAAACTATTATACTGAGTCTTCTTATTTGTTCTGGACTAATGTGGCAACAATGCCTTTGAGCACTAAAAATTTTGATATTGAACTTAAAATCAAAAACACCATCGATCCAATTAATTATGGAAGTGGCTTAATTTGGGGAGTTAATAGCGATGTGGGTTGGTATTATTTCAGAATTTCTAGTGGTTATTATGTTTTGGGCGATACGGATTCTGGCCAGTGGATCGATTGGACAGAGGGAGCCAGTACAACCGATTATAATTTGCTGACAGTCCGGAAATACGATGACACCTATTATTTCTTTTTAAATAAAACATTGGTTTATACGCGTGCTTATTCCACCGATTTTGGTTCAAAATTCGGAATAATAATAGATCAATCGGGTGCCGCAGCTATTGATTTTATTGGTATTTACCTTGTCGATGAAGGTAAAAAAACAGGAAACATTGTTCCAACTAGCCTATCAATCGAAGAGAGATCAGGTTGTGCCTCCAAAAAAGAAGTATCCTTAAAAAGAATTAATTAATCTAAAACTAAGAATGTATGAAAAAGTTACTTAATGTAATATTAAGTTTAACCATTTTAGGGCTTTACTTTAGTTGTGAACAGATAGAGGAAACAAAAACCCCAAATGCTTGCTTTACTCCTTCAAAAACCACTGCCCATGTGGATGAATTGATTAGTTTTGACAACTGCTCTACTGATGCCACCTCTTATTTGTGGGATTTTGGTGATGATGCCACTTCAGCAGAAATTTCTCCTACTCACTTCTATGAAGAAGCTGGACAATTTGTTGTGAAACTACGTGCAACTAATGGATCGAAAATTGACGAAACTACTGTAGTAATTGACATAGAAGATATTGATCCGGTGGCTTGCTTCACAATAAGTCCTTCCACTGCCGAGGTGAATACCGCTGTTACATTTACTAACTGTTCTGAGAATGCTACATCCTATCAGTGGGATTTCAATAGTGATGGGACTATTGATTCTGAGTTAGAAAACCCAGTAATTGAATTTTATATTGCAGGAACCTATACCATAAAATTAATTGCTATAAGTGATGCTGGCACTGATAATGTAACGCATCAAATGACCATTACTAATTCCACTTCGAATCTATTAGCCTGTTTTACCGTTTCGCCAAATCCGGCCGGGTTAAATGAATCGGTTACTTTCACAAACTGTTCCACAGGTGCAACTAGTTATGAATGGGATTTTAATAATGATGGCACCAGTGATTCAGATTATGAAAACCCCATTGTAACCTTTACCCAAGCAGGGACCTACACCGTAAAATTAACGGCTCATTCATCCACTTCCAGCCATTCTGTAACTCACCCGTTGGTTATAAATGCTGGTGTAATAGATCCAAAAGTTTATACATTGCCTGTAAGCTGGGTGGAACATTATACCAATGAATTTAATGCTTCCGGGGATTGGACCGAGGAAACTACTTCAGATTATAGTGCAGCCATATCTGGTGGATTATACACCATTACAAACTATACCACCGAGAATAGTTGGTTTTTCTGGACCAATGCGGTAACCATGCCCGCAACTACTGATGATTACGATTTGGAGATTTATTACAAAGTAAATTATGATAATGTTACCCAAGGTAGCGGATTGTTCTGGGGGCTTAATTCCTCAACTTTCGAGTATTATTACTATCGGTTTACCCCTTACAACGGGTCCGGGTATTTTACTATTGGCGATAAGGATATTGCTGCTTGGTCCGAAGGCCATTTTTGGGAAGGTGGAAATATTACGGATTACAATAAAATAACTGCCCGTAAATATGGTAACAGCATGTATTTCTTTATGAATGGAGTATATTATACTACCCTACCTTTCGAAGGAAATTATGGCAATTATTTTGGATTCTTAATTGGGGCCGATGCCAAGATTTCTATTGAATGGATTGGGCTTTGGATATTGGATGAAGGTTCTAAAGCTGGTAAGCTATCCAAAGAATTTACGCCAAATATGTACCATGGAACTGCTGGGAAACTGTTCCAAAAAGTAGAAACCACATTAAAATAGATTTTTAGAATTATTGGAATAAAAAAAGAGGTTGCCATTAGCAACCTCTTTTTTATTCCTTTAACTCCTAATTCCCAGTCATGATAAATGTAGGCTTCATTTCAAAGGAATTGTATTGAGGCCGTAACCTATCCGTATTGTAAAACTGGCTGATGTCAATTATTTTCTTCGACGAGGTTACAACTTCCAATGGGGCATTGTCGTACCGGCCGTTTCTCAATATTACCAACCTGCCATGAATCCCTTTGAGGATAAGGTCTAACGCTAGATTACCATACGCCATTGGGACAATGGAATCCATAGCATCGGGGTCACCTCCGCGCACCATATAGCCTAAATTCTGGCTGATGTAATTAATCCCATGGCCGTTGTTAAACTTTGGAGCCAGTTCCTTCACCTTATCGGCTACAGTCTGGCCAATACCTCCAAGTTTCTTGTGCCCGTAGGCATCGGTACTTTGTTGGCTGAAAAGCATTTCTTCCATTCCAACAAAGGTAGCCCCTTCCGACACTAATAATACCGAGTATTTGCTTGAACTGGAATTACGGTCCTGAACCAAAAGGTCGGTCAATTTTTCAATGTTGAATTTATATTCCGGAATAACACAACGATTGGCAGCTCCGGCCATCGTCGGCAACAAGGCTGTATAACCGGCATACCGGCCAAAAACTTCAATAATCAGAAACCGTTCGTGGGATCCAGCCGATGTCCGCAAGCTATTCACTAAACTTATGGTGCGGGTTACACAGGTGCTAAAGCCAATGCAGTAATCGGTTCCAGGCACATCGTTATCCATGGTTTTAGGTATGGCCACCACTTTAACCCCTTCGGAATACAACCTTACGGCATAACTTAACGTGTCGTCTCCACCGATGGGTACTAAATAATCTATTCCTAAGAATTCAAAGTTTTTCAAAATTTCAGGAGTCAAGTCGTTTACCTCCTGGGTATAAACATCGCGTAAATGTTCCGGGATTTCAGTTTTCTTCACATGGCTGGGCCGGGTGCGCGAGGTATGCAAAAAGGTTCCGCCGGTTCTTCCGGCACGGTTTACTATTTCCTCAGTCAGTTCCATAACAAAGGCAGAATTATCCACTTTTTTATCACGGATAATACTTATAGGGCCTGCCCAACCTCTGCGGAAACCCAAAACCCGGTAACCTTCGCGTAACGCGCGGATAGTAATCGCGCGAATGGCAGGGTTCAAGCCCGGTACATCACCCCCACCGGTTAAGATGGCAATGGTCCCTTTAAACGTTTCTTTCGACATAACCGTAATTTTTCAAGGTGAAACTTTTGTTGAAAATACTGCTCAGCAAATCAATCATTTGCCAAATGACTAATATACAAAAATTTTTGCCTTAATCCGAAAAATGGATGATTGGGTTTTTAATCGAAATGAATATGTTTCTTTGTTTCCAAGAGAGGAAGAAAAAAGACCGGCTCATGTGTGCCGGTCTTCTGTTTCTTTTCTTATTCTTCCCATTCAAGAATTCGATAAAAATCAAATTCTTCAGGGTCTTTCAGATATTTTTTAGCTGCGCGGTAGTCGGCTTTGGTAATGTAATGCAGGTTATTCTTGAAGATTAACTGAACGTTTTCCGATTCAATATTCACCAACCTTGGTTTTACTTTTCCTTTTTCGTCTTCCACATCTTTCAAGAATAATGGGGTGATATCGCCTTTTCTTCCTACCGTAACCATACATCCCGTGAATCCTTTTTGGAAAAGAATAAAAACACCCAATCCTAGGCGGGTGGCATAATTCAGATCGTACGCAATAGGGCGGCAGCAACGCAGTTCATAGCCCAATTCGTTGGGGCGGCTTTTAACCACGATACGGTGTTGCTTTAATTCCTGTTGGGTGAGCATGTTAAAAATGTGTGATTTGCTCACGTTGCCTAATTCGGGGTGGCCGTGCTCATCGTAAGTAAAGTTGATTTTGGTATTGATGATTTCCTCTTCGCTCATAAAGTGGAACACCCCTTCGCTGATAATAGCTACCCCATAATCAATACCCATGATGCGGCGTTTCACCATCGACGAAATCACCAGTTTGATGATTTTGTCAAAGCTCATCTTGGTTTTGTTGAACATTTCTGGGATAATGATCATTGGGTAATGGCAAGCAGTACCGATACCAAAGGCCAGGTGGCCGGCTTCACGTCCCATAGCTGAAACCACAAACCAGTTACCGCTGGTGCGTGCATCTTCATAAATGGTTGTAGCCAGGCGTACACCTTCCTCCTTGGCCGAGTGGTACCCAAAGGTTGGAGTTCCTTCTTCCAATGGAAGGTCATTGTCAATAGTTTTCGGGACGTGAATGTTTTTAACATCCAATTTCTTCTCAACCAGATATTTCGATAAACGGTTGGCAGTGGAAGCGGTGTCGTCACCACCAATAGTCACCAACAATTTCACGTTGTGGCGACGGAAAAAATCGTCCTTAAACTCGTTGTCTTTCGGTTTGTAGCGGCTCATCTTTAAGGCAGAACCACCACGGCTGTAAATCAAGTCGGCAAATTCAAAATCGAGGTAGTCAAATTCAGGTTCGTTGGCAATCAAACTTTTATACCCGCCATGGATACCCAACACATCGTAACCGTTTTGCAAAAATATTTTAGTTACGGAACTAATAACGGTATTGATGCCGGGGGCTGGACCTCCGGCGCACAAAATAGCAACTGCTTCTTTCATATAAATTAAAATTGAATTTTTATGTTAATGAGTTTTCTCTGATTATTTCATCGTAAAGTGATTCCTGATTCAAAAGCTCTTCTTCTAAGAATTGTTGTGCCTGATTCAAAAGGGTTTCAATAGACTGATTGTCAATAGTTGGTTCATCTATCCAATGTAAATTTTGCTCTTCAAATGAATCATCATCAGTTCCTTCTAAAATAAACCGGGGCTCTTCGGTGTGAACCACGAATAACCTGCCTAAGGAATCTTGGCTATTGTCTGCTAATAAGAATTTTGGCAACATGCTGTAAAATAATGTTAAGCAACACAAAAGTAATATTCCTGTTTTGTTTTGCAATGAAAAAAATCATAGAACCGTTCTAATTTGATTTTATCCAAAAATTATTTTTATTACACACAGTCAATCAATGGTATATGGATTATTATTTTAATAAAAGGGCTGCTATTTTTTTTGTTTGTATGCATCTAACTATTTGGAACGGGTTTAAATTGTTAACTTCGTGCCTTGAAGAAAATAAATTTTTTACTATGATGATAAAGCCTACACGTTTGTTCGTTTTAATTCTTTTGGCAGGATTGACTTTTTCGGGATGTACACCCAAAAAGCCTGAATCGGCAGAATTATATATTTACCAGACCACGGATGTTCACGGAACCTTTTTCCCATTTAATTATGTGGAAGGAAGACCCTCAGGTAATTCGTTGGCCCATGTGTATTCTTTCGTCCAATCGGAAAGGCAAACGCATGGAAACGATGCAGTAATTTTATTGGACAATGGTGATTTGCTTCAAGGGCAACCTACGGTTTATTATTACAATTATGAAGATACAACTTCGGCACATATTGCTGCCGATGTGCTTAATTTTATGGACTACGATGCCGCTTCCGTGGGAAACCACGATATTGAAACGGGCCACGCGGTGTATGATCGGTTCCGGAAACAGCTAAAATGCCCTTACCTGGCTGCCAATGCCGTGAATACCAGTACCGGGGAGCCCTATTTTGAACCTTATACCATCATTGAACGGAAAGGGATTAAAATTGCTGTGTTGGGATTAATAACTCCCGGAATCCCCAAATGGTTGCCCGAGAATCTTTGGAGCGGCATGCGGTTCGACGATATGGTGGAAACCGCTAAAAAGTGGGTGCCCATCATTCTGGAAAAGGAAAAACCGGACTTACTGGTTGGATTGTTTCATTCCGGCGTTGATTATAACTATGAAAATGCAGATGGTACTGTGTTCATGAATGAAAATGCAACCAAGCTGGTGGCTCAGCAGGTTCCGGGATTCGATCTGGTTTTGGCAGGGCACGATCATAAGTTTTACAACGAAAAAGTGGTGAATATACAAGGTGATACCGTCTTGTTGCTCGATCCAAGAAGCCATGCCAGAGCAGTTGCCGCCATCAGCATTAAATTTAAACAAAACCATTCGAAGGGTACCTATGAAAAGCTAATTGATGCAAAAGTGGTTGAAATGAATGACCGCCCCATCGATTCTTTATTTATGGCTACTTTTCAATCCTCGTCAAATACAATTTTAAACTATGTATCGAGGCAGATTGGTGAATTTACCGAGGCTGTGGATTCCAAAGATGCCTATTTTGGCAATAGTGCTTTTATTGATTTGATACAGAATGTTCAAATGGAAGTTTCGAAGGCTGATGTTTCTTTCTGTTCCCCACTTTCGTACCGCACTCAAGTTGAAAAAGGCCCTGTGGTAGTGGGCGATTTGTTTAATCTGTATAAATATGAAAACCTGCTTTATACCCTTTCGTTAACTGGGGGCGAGATTGACAAGTATTTGGAATATTCCTACGCGTTGTGGTTTAACCAAATGAGCAGTTTCAACGATCATTTATTAAAACTTGAAACCGATGCCACCGGGCAGGTGAGGTTTAAGAATAAATACTACAATTTTTCCTCGGCTTCAGGCATCGATTATTTAGTGGATGTTTCAAAACCTGACGGGGGTAAAATCAAAATCCTCGGTTTTTCCAATGGACAGGCTTTTTATGCCGATTCAACCTATTCGGTGGCAGTGAACTCCTACCAGGGAAATGGCGGCGGCGGTCATTTAACAGTTGGTGTAGGCTTGTCCGACAAAGAGCTAAATCAACGGATTGTTAAAGTTTCGGAGTATGATTTAAGGTACTATGTGATGAAATGGATAGAATCGCATCCTTCCATAAAACCTGTTAAGGCCAGCAATTGGCGTGTTATTCCCGAAGATTATTATGAATTTGGGAAACGGCGCGACATGAAACTGCTTTTTGAATCGAACGATTCGGCTCACCAAGAGTAAGATTCCTTTTTCCAGTTTTAATTAGTTTTAGCAGCGGATTCATTTCAGTGGCGATAATGGCCAGAACATTTGAATAAATTTAAGATGGGACGTTCACAAGCAAAGATATATCAACAGCGTATAGATGTTTTAACAAAAAGCCTTTCCTCGATACAGCAAAAGCATTTCGTGCTTTCTTTTTCACGATTGCTGGTTTTTGCATGCAGCTTGGTTTCATGGATTTGGCTTTATCCAGTGTTTTCGTGGTTAGGGGCATCTGTTGGGGCAGCCTTTTTGATAGTCTTTTTTGTTTTCATTAAATGGCATAAGCGGGTGGAAGATAAACGCGGTTATTTGTTGAAATTGTTGGAGATTAATCAATTGGAGTTAAAAAGTTGTCTGGGTGATTTTAGCGGATCCGATGGAGGTAACGGGTTTATTGATGTGGGACATGTTTATTCGTATGATATTGATTTGTTTGGTCCGGGTTCGCTGTTTCAATTTCTGAACCGGACTGTAACCCAAGGAGGGAAAAAGTTGCTGGCTTTTTGGTTGAAGGAAACCCCATTACCCACTCAAATTATCTTAAAACAACAGCAATCCATTGAAGAATTGGCTCCGGATGTGGAGTTCCGGCAATCATTCGGGGCATTTGGCAGGCTTTATCCAACAGGAGAAAACGAAAAAGAAATTATTGAAAAGTGGTTGACCCAACCCTCGTTCTTTAAGTCAAAAAGAGTTTTTGCCGCTTTACTGTGGCTTTGGCCTCTGCTAAATTTTACGGTATTGGCTTTGGTTATAGGTAATTGGGTGAATTGGACTGTGTTTATTTACCTGATGATTTTCAATCTTGGCTGCGTGGGTGTTGGTTTAAAGGAATTTAATAAACGTTATGCGCTACTTTCGTCGGGTCATTTGCAATTGAAAAAAATGCTGCAATTGATGAAACTCATTGAAAATATCAAACCCCAAGCCTCTTTAACCCAAGAACTTCATCAAAAATTATTTAAAAATGCCCTTCCTGTCAGCAAGCAGATTCAACAATTGACAACCCTGCTTGATGCGTTGGATAATAGGAACAACATCCTGATTGGTATTCTGCTGAACAGCCTTTTGTTTTGGGATTGGCAATGTTTGTGGCGTATTGAAAAGTGGCAACGGACACATCAAATGGATTTTGAAGAGTGGCAAAAAACAGTTGCCTATTTTGATGCCCTGATGAGTTTGGCGAATTTCCGTTTTAATCACCCGGAATACATTTTCCCGCTTCTGGCCGATGAGTGCTTTGAATTTACTGCCGAAGAATTGGGGCATCCCTTATTGGATGAAGAAACCCGTGTATGTAACCACTTCAATATTGATGATTCACAACGTTATACCATCATCACGGGAGCAAACATGGCCGGGAAAAGTACATTTTTAAGGACCATTGCTTCGAATTTGGTTTTGGCGGGCTGTGGTGCACCTGTTTGTGCCACCAAAATGGTATTCACTCCTTTACCATTGTTTACCAGCATGCGTACCGAGGATTCGTTGATGAAGCATGAATCGTACTTTTTTGCCGAACTGAAAAGATTGCAGCGGATTGCGCAAGAATTGGATAAAGGTGAAAAACTGTTCATTATTCTGGATGAGATTCTGCGCGGGACAAACTCCGAGGATAAGCGCAAAGGTTCTATTGGGTTTGTAAAAAAAATTACCCGGAAAAATGCTTACGGATTGGTGGCTACCCACGATCTGGAATTAGCCCGTTTGGCAGAACAACAGCCCCAGGTATTCAAAGCCTTGTGTTTTGAAGTGGCCATTAAAAACAACGAGCTGCAATTTGATTACAAACTGCAGCCCGGGGTCACAAAAAATATGAATGCCTCTTTTTTAATGGAGCGTATGGGGATTATTGATTGATGATAATTCCATTTTCAATCTTAAAAGGCCCAACCAATTCGTAATCCGTATGTTAATGCAATTGGAAATTCATTATCGAATACAGCAAAACCATAAGGTATTGACTCTTTATTATCTTTACTAAAACCATAACCCACACCAAAAAAAGTATCTACCACCAAAGCATCATCAAAAACCCATTGTTTTCCGAATTTTAAAGTAAATGCCAGGGCTAGATCCTCTTTTCTTGTCGTATTCCCTCCATTGTAATAATCCCAATCCTCGTAATCGTACTTTGCATACCGGAAGGCAAGTTCGGGGGCAAAATAAGCTCCCTTCATAATGTGGGCATAGTGCATTCTTTGGGTATAAAAATTGGGAGTCCTCATAAATTTATAAGCCAGCTTGCCATAAATACCTTGGCTGTTAAGCTCATAAGTATCAAAACCAAGCCCAATGATACCAATGGCAGTTTCCCATGATTTACCGGGTTTGATATTTTGCTCATAAACCAATTCTGTACTTCCCAGTAAAGGCGACAGAAAATTTATTTTTAATGCCCTTTTCCTTTGATTGGCATAATATTCAGAATTATCGAAACTGTTCCCGTCAATTTTGATTGTTTCGCCAGTGGCAAATTCAATTCTATCAACCAGAGTTTTATCAATACCAAAAATTATTTTTGGATTATCGGTATAATAATATTTTATTTCATCGGAAAGAATCTCTGAAACCTTACAGTTTACTACATCACCGGTTGTTTTTACAATTTTATCCTGGGCGAAACCTGTGTAGGTGCAGATAATCAACATGAGGCCAAGTAAATGTTTCATAGTTTTCTGTTTTTATGGTTTAGTTCATTCAGGTATGTAGATGATTTTTTTAACAATTGGTTGCGATGTGAGGTTTATAAAATTTTGATGCTATACATGCTGGCTTTATAAAACAAATCGCCACTCTGTTTGTACTTCCGTTTATTTCTTAATTTTGTCGTTCTAAATTCAAAAAGATGAAACAATTCCCGGTATCAGTATTCGTTTTAGTTGTGTGGATAGGTACAGGTTGCATCTCAAATGCTCCAAAACCGGAAAAACCTGTAGTGACAGTGAGCATTATTCCTCAGCAGTTTTTTGTTAACCAGATTGCTGGCGATTGGCTTGAGGTGAATGTAATGATCCCTCCTGGAGGGAATCCGCATACCTATGAGCCTACCCCGTTGCAGATGAAAGCTTTGTCGAAATCGTCGGCCTATTTTAAGATTGGACAAATCACCTTTGAAAGCGCCTGGATGGAAAAACTGGTTTCGGTTTCACCCGATATGAAAGTATTTGACACCTCTTTGGGAGTTTCTTTTGTCTCCGATGATTCCACGCAAACCGAAGCAACCAAGGAACACGCGCACCATCAAGAAGTTTACAATCCGCACATCTGGCTCTCTCCGGAATTGGTTAAGATACAAGCCACCAATATTTTTAGGGCCTTATCCGGATTATATCCGGAGCATCTGGCAGAAATGGAACAAAATTATTCACGGTTTACAACCCAATGCGACTCTGTGCATCAAATACTCAGCAGTCAGTTGCAACATGCCCAGGGGACCAGTTTTATTGTCTATCACCCGGTATGGACTTATTTAGCCCGCGATTATGGGTTGCATCAGGTGGCCATTGAGCACAACGGAAAAGAGGCTACGGCTGACAAATTAAAAAACATTATTGACTTTGCTACTCAAAATAATATTCAAATGGTGTTTGTACAAAAAGAATTTAGCAACGCCCAAGCCCGTACCATTGCCAGCCAAATCAACGGGAAAGTGGTTTCCATGAATCCTTTGGATTACGATTGGTTCAATACCATGAAGGAGTTTGGGGAGGCGTTTGCTGAAATGCACGAATAACGAGGGGTTGTTTTTTTGTTGCTGGTAAATTGGGAAGATGAGGAAAAGGGGAATTGGGGTATCGGAAAGCTGGGTAATTTTAAGTTTTTTGGTAAGATTATTAATAAGAAATGAACACTTAATACTTCAAAATGGGTAAATGGAATTCAAATAAAGGGTTTTGCAACCTTATTGTATGGCAGGATGCAATTGAATTATATGTTTTAACCTGTAAAATTCTAACAAAACAACCTTTTGAACTAAAGAAAACAATGGGAAATTGTATTGATGCTTCGCAAAGCATAAGCAGGAATATTGCTGAAGGTTATGGTAGAAAAAGTACCAAAGAATATTTGGTTTTTTTGAATTATTCATTAGGTTCAAGTAGTGAGTATTTCTCCTCGATTTATAGTTTTAACAAGGCTAACCAATTATCTGAAAATGAATTTGAAGAGTTGAATAACCTCCATTACAAAGTAGAAAATGGACTTATTAATCTTATAAAGTCGTAGAAAACAAGCTACACCAAGAAAAATAGTATAATATGCAATCAGCTTTTTTAGTTTACCAATTTTGCGCTTCTGGGAAATCCCATTTTCCCATACCCCCATTTTCCCATTTTCCCATTTTTTAAATACCTCAAAATGAATAATCCGTTAGTAGCAATTCAAAACCTATCCGTGGGTTACCAAACTCAAAAGGTGTTGGAAAATGTTACCTTCGAAATAGCTCCCAACGATTTTGTTGGAGTGATTGGCCCTAACGGTGGCGGAAAAACCACGTTGATACGCACCATCCTGGGACTGATTCCTTATTGGGAAGGGAGCATCCGATATCATATTAAGTCTTCAAAAATAGGATACCTGCCTCAGATTAATCCTATTGATAAGGATTTTCCCATTTCGGTTTTTGATGTGGTACTTTCCGGTTTGGCAGGGAAAAAGGGACTGTGGAAAAAGTTCAACCCCGATGATAAAATATATGCCTTATCATTATTGGAACAGGCGGGTATCATTCATTTAAAGAATAAATCTATCGGGCGATTATCGGGTGGACAGATGCAGCGGGCGTTGCTTTGCCGGGCACTCATGAACCAGCCGGAATTGTTGATCCTGGACGAACCCAGCACCTTTGTTGACAATCAGTTTGAACATGAACTTTTCGGGTGGTTAAAATCATTGAACCAAAATATGGCTATTTTAATGGTGTCGCACGATTTAGGAATTATTTCGAGCCATGTAAAAACCATTGCCTGTGTGAACCGGAAACTGCATTACCACCAATCGAACAAAATTACTCAGGAGCAGTTGACCCATTACAATTGCCCCATCAAGCTGATTACTCATGGCGAGGTTCCTCACCAGGTTTTGGCACCTCATAAATTATAATCCATGCAAGCAATTATTGATCTTTTCAGTTATACGTTCATCAACCATGCCTTTATGGCTGCGTTGTTGTCAAGCATTATTTGTGGGGTTTTAGGAACTTATATCGTCAGCAAGCGGATGGTTTTTATTTCCGGTGGAATTACCCATGCATCGTTTGGAGGTATTGGTATGGCTTTTTATTTTGGGATGCCGCCATTTCTGGGAGCCACGCTGTTTGCCATGATTTCGGCATTGGGTATCGAATGGATTTCGAAAAAAGGAAATGTCAGGAACGATTCAAGCATCGGAATCCTTTGGTCCCTAGGAATGGCCATTGGGATTATCTTTGTTTATATTACCCCGGGGTTTACCCCCAACCTGATGAGTTACCTTTTTGGAAGTATTCTTACGGTTAGCGCTTCTGAATTATGGGTAATGGCAGTATTGGCGGCTTTTGTTGTAATTTTCTTTTCGGTGTTCTACCGTCCCATTTTGTTTTTTGCCTTCGACGAAGGTTTTGCCAAATCGCAGAAAGCCCCTGTTAATTTTCTAAACTATACCATGATTTTACTTATCGCCTTGGGGATAGTGATGAATATTAAAGTTGCCGGCATTATCCTGGTCATGAGCATGCTTACCCTTCCGCAAAACACGGCTAACCTGTTCTCAAACAACTTTAAACGCATCATCATTTATTCAATTGTCATTAGTTTTGTAGGAACAATGGCTGGGTTAGCAGGCTCGTTCTGGTTAGGAATCCCCACGGGAGCAGCAATCATTTTCACGCTGTCATTCATCTTTTTTCTGGCAAAATTAATTAAAATGGTCTATGAGCGAAGAAACAGGCAATCAAATGAGCAGATTACGGATTCAGTTAATGGTTAGGTTAAATGGTTACAGGGTATCAAGGTTGAATTGTTAAATTGTTGAAATATTGGAGGTGAGTAAATTGGCCCATCATCAAATTTGCACATTATCTTGTGTCTCGTATCTCTCAATCTCATATCTCGATACTGACTACCTGATATTAAAATATTCTTTTCTGCTAACTAAACGAAATTGATTTAAAATATTAGTGAACATCTTTTAATTTGAATAGTTTATAGTGCAAAACTGCCAAAGCATCGTGCAAGGCATAAAATAAACAAACATGAATTTTGATGTATTGATTATAGGGAGCGGGCCTGGCGGATATGTTGCCGCTATCAGGGCTTCGCAATTGGGTTTAAAAACAGCCGTTGTTGAACGTGCCGAATTAGGTGGTATTTGTTTAAACTGGGGTTGCATTCCTACCAAAAGTTTGCTTAAAAGTGCGCAGGTTTTTGAATATATGAAACATGCCGCCGATTATGGCATTGCTCTTTCAGGAGATGCCAAACCCGATTTTACCAAAATGGTAGAACGCAGCCGTGGCGTAGCCGATGGCATGAGCAAAGGAATCCAATTTTTGTTTAAAAAGAACAAAATTGAGGTGATCCAGGGGTTTGGAAAACTCAAAGCAAAAAATACGGTGGAGGTTACCAATGCCGACGGTAAAAAGAGCGAGGTTACTGCCAGGCATATTATTCTGGCTACCGGGGCACGTTCCAAAGAATTACCCAATCTGCCTCAGGACGGTAAAAAAATCATTGGTTACCGCAAGGCCCTCACACTTGATAAACAACCCGAGAGTATGGTGGTTGTGGGTTCAGGGGCCATCGGCAGCGAATTTGCCTATTTTTATGCCACCATTGGAACCAAAGTTACCTTGGTAGAATTTCTGCCCAATGTTGTACCCAACGAGGATGAAGAAGTATCGAAACAGTTGGAGCGTTCTTTTAAAAAGATTGGCATCAATGTAATGACAGCCTCTTCGGTTGAAAAGGTGGATATTTCCGGAAAAACCTGCAAAGTATTTGTTAAAACCAAAAAAGGAGAGGAGCAATTGGAAGCCGATGTGGTGCTTTCCGCAGTGGGGATTACTCCAAATATTGAAGGTATTGGGCTGGAAGAAATGGGAGTAGCCGTGGAAAAAGGAAAAGTAAAAGTGGACGGTTTTTACCGTACCAACGTGGAAGGGGTTTACGCCATTGGTGATATTGTTCATGGCCCGGCACTGGCCCACGTGGCTTCGGCAGAGGGGATTACCTGCGTTGAGAAAATTGCCGGTTTGGATGCCCACCCCGTGGACTACAGCAATATTCCCGGATGTACCTATACAACCCCTGAGATTGGTTCGGTGGGTATGACCGAAAAAGCTGCCAAGGAGGCCGGTTACCAAATTAAAGTAGGGAAATTCCCATTTACCGCATCAGGAAAAGCCAGCGCTGCCGGGGCTAAAGATGGTTTTGTGAAGCTTATTTTTGATGAGAAGTATGGGGAACTTTTAGGTGCGCATCTGATTGGAGCCAATGTAACCGAGATGATTGCCGAATTGGTGGTAGCTAAAAAACTTGAAACTACAGGCCATGAGCTGATAAAAGCCATTCATCCGCACCCAACCATGAGCGAAGCCATTATGGAGGCTGCCGCTGCTGCTTATGGCGAGGTGATTCATATTTAAAAACAGGAATAACTCAAAATAGAAATCCCATGATGGTTTGTCCGTTCATGGGATTTCTATTTTAGGTCATCCATTATTCTTCTTGGCTCTTTTCTAATTAGCGTGTGATTATTAGAATTAACCTGGTCTAAAAATGTGATTACTTTACAAAACCTACCACTAATAAGGTTGTTAACTGATGAGAACCTTATTTCTACTAAGGTTGAAAAAATCGAAATAAGGTTTTCATGGTGGTTTTAAAACCTTATTTTTTAAAAATTAACCTTAGTAGGATATTTTAAACTAATGATAATAACCTTATTACCTTATTTTCAAAACTATCAACCTTTATTTAGAATAGAGCCTTCTTCTTCAATATACACTTCAAGAATCTTTACATTCTCTGTTTCCGGGATAAGCCTGATTTCTTTCAAATCAGCAGGTATTAAAACCGTTTCCCCTTTGCTAATTTTTACAGGTGTTTCATCCGCATCAAACCGGATGGTTGCACTTCCTTCCATAGCCATATAAATCACAAACGAATCGAGCCAATGATACTCTAGTTCTAAAGGTTTGTCAAAATTTAAAAAGTTCGTGGTGAAATAGGGGCATTTAACTATTTCGCTGCTCTTGTTTTTCAGTACTTGGTATGCTGTTTTAAACGAATTGTGGAATTCATAGTCAATGGCATCCACCGCCAGTTCTGTATGCAATTCTCTAGGCTTGCCATCATCCCCCAGGCGGTCCCAATCGTAAATGCGGTAGGTAATGTCGGAGGTCTGCTGAATCTCAGCAAATAAAATTCCAGGCCCTGTGGCGTGGATACGGCCGGCTGGCATAAAAAAAACATCACCGGGTTGTACCTTTTCAAAGTTGACAATATCGCGCAAGCGGCCCGACCCAAAATAGCTCAGGTATTTGGTTTTATCCATTTGTTGATTGAACCCAACAATCAATTCGGCATCTTTTACCGCATCAATAATATACCACATCTCGGTTTTTCCGGACGAACCGTGCCTTTCGGCGGCCAATTCATCATTGGGATGTACCTGGATGGACAAATAATCGTTGGCATCAATGAACTTGATTAAAAGGGGGAATTGGGTACCAAACCGTTCATACACCGATTCGCCCACCAAATCGCCCATGTAAATTTCAATCAATTCTTCAATATTGTTTTCGGCCAAAAAGCCATTGGCAACCACCGACAGCTCACCTTCTACCGATGAAACCTCCCAGCTTTCGCCCACTTTATTATGGTCGTCGGCATTTTTATTCAACACCGTTTTTAATCGCGATCCTCCCCATATCTTGTTTTTCAGGATGGGTTTAAACTTGAGCGGGTATAAACTATTCATGTAAGTGAATTTAATTTGGAGCAAATGTAAAAAACATACCCAAATTTAAAAGGGGATTTTCCATCAACAATTTTTACCGGCTTTTGTGATTCTGGATTTCTGTCTGTGAATCATTTCCTCCTTTTTGTTATTTTTTTTGGGCTGAAAAATCGTATCTTGGCCGAAGAAATCAAACAAAATAAATCTCGTTGAAACAATGTTGGTCATAGGAATTGCAGGAGGTACCGGCTCAGGTAAAACTACGGTGGTAAAAAAAATAATGGGGAGCTTGAATGCAAACGAGGTAGCATTGGTAACGCAGGATTCTTATTATAAAGACAGTGGGCATTTGCCATTGGAGGAGCGCCAAAAGATCAATTTTGATCATCCCGATGCCATTGAATTCGATTTGCTGACCGACCACGTGGCAAAGCTTAAATCGGGGGTTCCGGTAGAAGAACCCGTTTATAGTTACCTGACATGTACCCGTTCTGACCAAACCAATACCATTGAACCAAGGAAAGTGATTATTGTTGAGGGGATTCTGATACTGGGGCATCAAAAACTCCGCGATTTGTTTGATATTAAAGTATTTGTTTCGGCCGATGCCGATGATAGGCTGATCCGGGTTATTAACCGCGACATTATAGAACGGGGCCGGACCGTGGACGTGGTTCTTGAACGGTACCACCAATCGGTAAAACCCATGCACCTGCAATTTATTGAACCAACCAAACGGTATGCTGATTTGATCGTCCCTCAAGGGGGTCACAATAAGGTGGCGATCGATATTTTGACCTCGATTGTGAAAATGAACCTCGAAAAAGAAAACTGAGTATGCTCGAAAAAATCAAAGAGGAAAACATTCTTTTTTTAGACATTGAAACGGCGGCTCAAAGCCAGTTTTATTCCGATTTGGACGATCGGTTTAAAGACCTGTGGGCAAAAAAAATGCGTTGGTACATCGAGAAAGAAGAAAAAACCGCCGAAGAACTTTATGAAAAGGCGGCCATCTGGGCTGAGTTTGGTAAAATTATTTGCATCTCGGTGGGATTTATTGTAGGGCAGAATAATCAACGGGTATTAAGGATAAAATCGTTTTACGGACACGATGAAAAGCACTTGTTGGAGAATTTTGCTTTTTTGCTCAATAACCATTTCAACCGCGACCGTCATTTGCTTTGCGCGCACAATGGTAAAGAATTCGATTTTCCGTACATATCGCGCCGCATGCTGGTGAATGAAGTCAAACTTCCCCGAATTTTAGACATTGCAGGCAAGAAACCTTGGGAAGTGAACCACATTGACACCATGGAATTGTGGAAATTCGGTGATATCAAGCACTATACATCGCTTGATTTACTGGCTGCCATTTTTAATATCCCTTCGCCAAAAAACCAGTTCGACGGCAGCCAGGTGAATAAAATCTATTGGGAAGAGGGCGATTTACCAAAGATTGCCGATTACTGCCAGAAGGATGTGATTACAATAAGTAAACTCTTTTTGAAGATGCAAGGAAATTTTATTGTTGATGATATTCATGTCGAGATTACGGCTCCTTCACTTACAAACTAACGCGAGTACAATCCGGGTTAACGCGCTGATATTCTGTTTCTATCAATTTCTTTTTAAGAAAAACCGGGGTATTGGAAAAATGGCAGATAGGGTTTTATCCAAATACCTTTCTCCCTATTTTTCCAATTTTCTAACATTCCATTTAACACCTTGAATCCGCGAGTCATCCGGTGACTACCAAGCTTTTAGCTTTCCTGTTGCAGATATTAGGTAATACCTAAAATCCACGAGCCTGCCGGAAAATGTTGAAAGTCACGGGGTGACTCACAACAAGCCACCCCGTGACTCGCGGAAATAGGGTACTATTTGGATTGTTCTGGTCCTGCCTAAGGTGTTTATTACATTCTCTGGGCCGGTAAAATCTTTTCACCCGGTGATACAATTTATTCCTAAGCCACTAAAATTTTTTCTATGGAGGCTAACAAAATCCCCCACCCCGCTGCCATTTTTTCTTTCGGCAATTTTATTTACGTTTCTGCATTTTCATTTCCCAATTCTTAAACCGATGACTTTTTTTCGTTGAATGATAGAAAATAACCCCGGCAACTTGCCGGGGCTGTTTGTGTTTAGCAATAAAGTCACCGGGTGACTCCAAGTCATCCGGTGATTAAAAAACTCAGGTTCTCGGTTATTGCACCACCATTTTCAGAGTCTGGACGGGGGCACCGTTTTGGTTCAGGTTAACCAGGTATATGCCCGGTTTTAACTCGTTGCGGGTGATTTTCATTGTTGTGCTTTCACTGGTAACTTCACGCCGGATTACCACGGCACCCAGGCTGTTATAAACAGTCAGGGTGGCGGTTTCGGCCAGCCCGGTTACCCGGATTTCGGAAGTGCCGGTAACCGGGTGCGGCACCACGCTTAACGAAATACCGTCAACAGAAAGGATGGTTCCTGTTTGGGCATGTTGTCCGTTGCCGGTACCGTTTATACTCCCCGATTTTTCTGAATCTTTTGAACAGGAGCATTCGTTATACGCTTCAACAATGTCTTCATCAATTGCACCATCGTTAACCTTTTTGTTCAAATTTATTTTACAGATCAACTCATCGAAATAGATGGCATCATCGTTGTTTAATAACGATTGTGAAGCCTGTAATAAAGATATAGCTTCGTCAAAGTTTCCTGAATAATCCAGCAAAAGGGCTTCATCAACAATACAACCAAAATCAATTTTTTTGTCTTCGAACTTCTGGTAATCTTTATTGATTTTCCGGATGGCTTTTAAGGCTTTTTCGATGTTTTTTGTATCATATTTAATGCTACCTGTCAATTTTTTAAATTCCTTATACGCATAATGGATATACCACTTTTCATTGACATTGGGTTTTTTGAAGCTGTTATTGAGTACTTCCGATAACAACTCAAACCGGGTATTGTCATTATAAACGGTACCTGTTTTTTCATTTTCATTCAAAATAGTTTCAACGGCTTCGTTTAACGGTTGTGTACCCAAAGAGGTGGTAACTTCCATATAAACACCTGCATCAGAATAGCCTTCTGAACCTTCAACTAAAGATTCGGGTACGTTACAAGGTGAATATGTGCTTTCTGGTGAGTTGTCGGTAATGGTAAGCGGGAAATCATATTCAGCATAAACCTGGTAATCGGCGTTAATTACAGGAGATCCACCACTGGTTTTCCATCGGTTATTATTGGCTGCAACAGTTAAAGGATAAGTTCCAAAAGCCCAAAACCGACCATAAATGCACCAGGAACCTGTGGTTCCGTTATCACGCAAATCGTTGTACCCGTTGTTAAGGGTAAAATAATTGTCATAATTTCCATAGGATGAACCATCACCCTGGATTGCTATTTTATTGCCGTGAAAATCACATCCCTGCATAACAAGGTTTGAATTATTATAGGCTTTAATCCCATAATTGGTGTTATTTACGGACGATGAACAGCTAATATCGGCAGTTAAAGGCCCCTGGGTGTAAATACCATTGCTATTGGTTGACACACTGCAATAATCCATTGAATAACTTGATGTAGAGGAGCCTTCGTAGTACAACCCGTAATTGGTGTTTGTTGAGCTTGTAACATTATAGCAGGCACTTGTTTGATCCATGGATAAACAATAGATTCCCATATCACTGTTGTTCAAAAAATCGCTGTTTGTAATGGTTGCACCGCTATTGTAAACCAATAAACCATCATAACAATTACTAAAGGTACAATTATCGATAATGGCCCTTGGGTGGTTACTGGTGCGCATGAGGTATAAGCCATACTTATTGTATTCGAAGATACTATTTTGCGCGGTAATGTTTGGCACGTTATAAATAGTAATACCCAGATTCCCTAAATAGCTGCCTGTGGCTGATGTTACCAAAACATTGTTAAATGCAACGGTAGAAGTCGGGCCATCGAATTTTAAGCGAGAGGTGCTGTTGTTCATCACCATTTTCCCGTTCGAGAATGAAACTGAAGTGAGGTTCGGGGAGAAGGTTACTGCTGTATTTACTTCAACCATTTTAGTTGTGGTACCAACTCCGGTAAAGGTTAAGGAGGAACCCGTTTCTGCATTTACAGTTGCTCCTGATAGTTGAACATACCCCTGGCCAGATATGGTTGAGTTATTCTTAATATTTAATGTCCCTTGAATGATTAGTTTTGAATTAGTACCCGTAGTTCAATATCACCCTCTAAGTTTAATATAAATGTGCTATACAAAGTAACAGTGGCATTATCTTCAATTATTAATTTTGAATATTTCGGAATGGTAAGGTTTCCCACCATGGTTATTGATTTACCACTTTCTACAAATACGTTACCACGGATGGGGTTGGCTTCTGACCAATAAGGGTAATTGGTAACATGCTGTGTATAAACGGGCAGGTAACCCGGGTAACTTGCTCCCACCTCGTGGGCTTCGGTTAAGTCGTAAGGGGCATTGGCATAGCCATAATAATCGGTTTCTTCAAAATAATAGGTGCCGCCATAATTAAATGACACTTTTGCATAACATAATGGGCTTCCAGATTGCGTTAAGATTCGGATTCGGTTGTTGGTATAATCTACCGATAAATACATGGTTTGGGGGGTGTTTCTCCAGAAAGGAATCTCAGGGCACCCAATTAAATTATGCGAAAGACACACATAATGCTGTGGATAGATTTCTTTAGAAATTGCTTCCGATACTCCTAACTGAAGACTATATGGGGGTTCAATATAACCTGGTTCGGTTTGGATAGATTGTAAAAAAGCACTCATTAAACAGGGAGCATAATCAGTAAGCCCATACCTCGAATTACCTAAATATGCCGGACCTCCGCCATTGAATTTTGTAGTAAACCCTTCAGCCATGTTAAAATAGCCGACATCGGTACCAAAATCATCAAACGGATTGTTATCGCAACTTGTTGTATAAACAATGGAAGGATGGTTAAAATTGGTTAAATTATCAAAACCGTTACCACTTTCAATTATGTCGGGGTCATTATGGAAAATATCCCAATCATCCTTACATGAAATAACCGACAGAGAATAATTATTTAAACCGCTTGTCATCATTGAAACTGAATTGGCACCGCCATGGTTAAACCAGCTCATAAAACCATATAAATTATTGGCTGTACTAATAACATCCGATCCATTAGGATATGTAGGATTGGGATCGTTACCACTGTTTAGTTCATGCAAAAAAGTAAATTGAGTTTCCCAATAAATCTGTTGTTGTTGGGTTGAACCCCCAATTTCATCGGCCTCAGTAAATAATACTTTCCCCAAGTAACCAAAGTCTCCATTACCTGGGTTATTTTCATATTTTTTTACTTTCTGAAACCAGGTTTGTATGTCAACTGAGGTGGCACATAATAACCTACCTACAAATATTTCAGGTTCATAATCAACATTGTCTCCTGTATTGTAGGGTTCTGTCGGTTTATCATCTGGTTCTCCAATATAGATATCATTATCCACATCCCAGTCTCCATTAAGATCTGAAAAATATAAATCAGTAGGTATGTGATCCTGATAGTCATCATCACCAAAATAATGCCATGTATCCCATTCACCACATCCATACCTGCCGGGTAGCGTATTCATATCACCTCCCAACAAACAATAGGTAGTACCCTGTTGCCAGGCATCCATTAAGTATTGGCGGATGCTTCCCGGAATATCGTTAATTCCACTTGTTAAATCACCACTCGGGTAATTGGTCCGGATATCCTGATAAGTAACCAACCCGATATTGATACCCTTCAGTCTTTTCCAGACAATAAAATCGTTAAAGGAACTACTTAAGGTACTCGATGTAATAATTACATATTCATAATATGGCAACCCTGTTTTTGCCGTACTTTTGGTTGTTTCAACTGAGTATTTTCCAATATCTTCCGGATTATCAACCATGTTTTTTAATAAACTGTTATAAAATGCCACATTGTCTTTATTTGGTGCTAACGGTAAGTTAGCATCTTTTGTCTTTTTTTCGGTTTCAAATGAAAAGGTTATCGAACTATATTCAATGATTTTTTTGCTATTAGGGTAATACTGATAGGGATAAACAGCAAAAGTGGCTATTTGGGTATTCCCGTTAAAATAACCGGTATTTACCAATTTTACCACCTCAGTAGGATACGGGTTGTCAGAATTATAAATCCCGGGGTTGGGGGTTACAAAACCTTCAGAATCTTCTCCAACGGGAGCCGGGTTTTGGATGGGATACACCGGATTAGAAATGTAATGGGTTTCTAATTCTTCGGTTTTAATGGTTAGTTCTGCAATATCCTGATCGGGGGGGATAATTAACCGCACATACTTAACCGGCAGTTCTGGTTCTCCGGGAATAGCATTCACGGGATAAGCAGGCAGGTTGAATTTGGTAAATCCGGTTCCATCAACCGTAACGACTTTTGTTAGCGTTTGGTTAAAACTATAACCATCGAAGGTGGTTACATGGCTAATTTGCGCATGGGCCGTTGCGAATAACAGCCACAATGCCACGAAAAATGAGTTTTTTTTCATAATTTTGAAAAGTTTTTGAAAGGAAACAAGTGGTACCCCATTTTATCGTAATTAGTTGATTTGGTTGTCCTAATTGCTAAATATTCCCTCTTGTTTCCTTTTTATTAATATTAATGGGGTCATTTTTTATCTGCTTTTAAAAATATTTTTGTAAAGACTTGTTGGTTGCTGGTATTTATTATAAGTTGATACATTCCGTTTTCCAAAAAACCTACATCTATGCTTCCCTTCTTATTCAGAATCATTTTTTGGAGTTGAATTTTTCCATCTATTGTAATAATTCTTAATTTACCCCCAACTGGTTTTTCGGGTAATGAATAATTCAATAAATCCGTTACAGGGTTTGGATATAGATTAAGTTCCTGAATGGGCTTTGGTTCATTTATGGTTGTGTATAATCCGGGGTAATCAGGGTAGCAGGTGCCAAACTTATCATTATAATAAAAAGTGGTATCGTTAAATGTATAACATAGCAAATCATGATTTTCATTCAATGGCCAAGTTACAGAATAAAGGAGTCCCCTTAGTGAACCTATTCCTTCAATCCATGTTAAATGGCCATCCTCACTCCATAAATAATATCTTTTTCGGAGTGTATTTTCAATTAAAACAGTATCAATTTTTACGACCGGCACATCTCCCATATAGAAATCAAACATATCACCCATGTTTAAATTAAAGTCATAAATCTTTCCACCTTTTATAAAATCGGCTCTTACATAATAAACTATTTTATTTTCTTCGGTAATATAACCATCAAGAATAGCCCTTTCTTTTGAAATAATCGAATCAGTTAACATAAAGAGTTTATGATATATTTTTCCATACATTAATGTATCTTCATCGAACAGCGCATAAATTACATTCATGGTATCGTTGGGGTATGGATAAGAACCATAATAATAAAATACTTCACTCCAAACTGCATTTTTGGTAGGGAATGGTACGTATTCGTATTCCTGTGCAAAGGTGCTAACTGCAAATACGATAAATAAGCAAATAGTAAGTAGTTTTTTCATAACAATTATTCTTAAGTTTATAGGGTAAAACAGCACCATACTTGTTTTTTTACATTCAAAACTGGAGGTTTCTGTCTGCAAAAAATAAGGGTTACCATTCCGAAAAGTTGTGAAGTTAATAAAAGCGGAAATTGGCAGCAAAACCGGGGTATTGCTATGGAAATAGGAGGCTGGTTTACCCCCCCCCCATATTTTATATAACGTGTAATCGTTTGTTTTCATTACGCCTGATAGTAATTTGGTTAGGCTAATATAAAAAATATTGTTAATAAAAACATAAACAGGGCATTAAATTTTTATAACAAATAGCCGTAAGGATTTTTCAGAGGCTCCCTAAAATCCGCGAGTCTGTCGGAAAATGTTGAAAGTCACGGGGTGACTCAATTTGATACTAAGAATAAAAACATCTGTTTTTCCAACAAGCCACCCCGTGACTCGCGGAAAAATGGTAAGACTTCACAAGATGCTGTAAGTTTAGTCTTTACATTACAGGTTACTCTGAACGCAAGTTAACTAAGTAAAAACTTTTTCAATTCAAACAGAAAAGCTTCGGGGGCCTCAGCATGTACCCAATGGCTGGCGCCGGCAATGGTGACAATCCTCACGTTTTTAAACAGCGATTGTATCAAAAACACATCATTTTCCTGGATATAGTTCGATTCAGAACCTTTGATAAAAAGTACAGGTTGTTGAAAATGGGCAAAATTGGAGGCCTCACTTTCCAAACCCGCGAGCACCGATGGTAAATGGGCTGCAATGGCAGGTACATTAAGTTTCCAGTGAAATGTTTTGTCTTTATTCCGGTGTAAATTTTTCATCAAAAACTGTCTGATTTTTTCTGAAGAAACAAAATTCGCCAAAAGGGCATCAACTTCCAGCCGGTCGTTAACTTTTGTTAAGTCAATGGAAGATAATCCGGTTACAATCTGTTGATGTTCATTTAGTTGCTTATCACTGTTGGTTTCGGAATAGGTGCGGGGGCTAATATCAACTACAACCAGGTTTTTAACTTTTTCGGGATACAATCCGGCAAACGACATGGCCACTTTTCCACCCATGGAATGGCCAACCAAGATGGCTTGGTACAAGTGTTGGTCGTTCATGAATTCAACCAGATCGTCCACCATTGCCGGGTAGCTGTGTTCAGGCAAGTGGGGCGATGCCCCGTGATTGCGCAAATCGACCAGATAGACTTTAAAATCGGCCATTAATTCCCGTGCCAACGAAACCCAATTGTCCGACGAGCCATACAATCCGTGTAAAATAATCATGGGAGCCCCTTCGCCAAAGCTCCTGAAATGTAATTTTGCCATAAACAGTTCAACAAATTAACCGTACCAAATGTCATATTTATCAAACAAAAGTACAAGAATGTTCAATTTTATCTATTTTTACAACCATCCATACTAAATACCGCGAATGATTGCTTCAGGACTCATATCGGAAATTGTACCAGCCATTCATAAAAATGATAAGGCTTCAGAGGCATTGAACTGGATGGATGTTTTCCGCATTTCGCATTTGCCCATTGTGGACAACGATGAATACCTGGGGCTGATTTCCGAGATGGATATTTTTGACATGAACAATCCCGAGGTTCCGGTTTTGGAACATACCCTATCGTTGCCCCGTCCTTTTGTTTTTGAGAATCAACACATCTATGAAGCAGCTGATTTGGTAGCGAAGTTTAAACTCACGTTAATTCCCGTGTTATCGCTTGACGAAAAGTATCTGGGCATCATTACCTTAAACGATTTGGCTCAGGAATTTTCTCATTTAATGTCGGCTGAAAACCCCGGAGGGATTTTGGTGCTCGAACTCAAACCGAATGACTATTCTTTAAGCGAGATAGCTCAAATTGTAGAAGGGAATGATGTTAAAATTTTAAGCCTTTACGTGCGTTCCATTCATATCACCGAATCGGCAGAAATAACAATAAAAACAAACCGTACGGATTTGTCTGCAGTTATTCAAACTTTTGAGCGGTACAATTATAAAATAAAATCGATTTTTTCAACCAGCAAGGAACTTGACGGGCTCATGAAAGACCGGCTGGATTCTTTCTTTAAATACCTTAGCATTTAAGTGAAACTATTTTTAAGTTGTATAGGGCTATTTTGCTTCCTGCCTTTCCATTCGCAAGCAATACATCGTAAAAAGGACAAGGTTGTTAATGACACGGCTTTTGTGGTTGTTTCAGAGGTTATTATTATCGGGAATGTTAAAACCAAAGAAAAGGTCATTATCCGCGAAATTCCTTTTCATGTAGGCGATACCATCTACTCCGAGCTGTTGGACCAAACCATCCAGAAAACCAAAGACAATCTTTTTAACACTTCACTATTTAACTTTATCCATATCAATACTACCAACGATTTCCAAAAGTATATTAAAGTATATATTGTGGTTGAGGAGCGTTGGTATTTATGGCCTTACGTTATTTTTGAACAAGCTGACCGAAACCTTAGTTCCTTTTTAAATAACAAAGACTGGTCGCGCATCAATTATGGGATATTGCTGGTAAAAAACAATTTTAGGGGACGACGGGAAACCCTTAAACTGAAAGTGCGTTTGGGTTATAAGGAACAATTGCAGTTGTTTTATCAAAACCCTTTATTTATGGGTCCATCAAACCATGGAATTACCACCGAAATTAACTGGTTCCGGTTAAAAGAGGTACAATACAACACAATTTCTGACAAACCCGTCCTTTATAAAGATTATTCCAGGTACGGGCAAAGTTTCCAAAATGCCCGTTTTACCTATTCTTATCGCAGATCTATGTATTTGAAACATCATTTTAACATAGGATACACTTATGTTGCAGTTTCCGATACCATTTTGCACCTAAATCCGAACTTTCTTGGGACGTCTGGTAATTATGGACAACAGTTGAATTTTAACTATACCTTGGAAATTGATAAAAGGAATTATAAATATTATCCGCTAAGTGGCTATAATTTAGAGGTAACCCTTTCGCAAAGCGGATTTGGAATACTGAAAAATGAAATGGCCGGAGTAGCTGATATTGAAGCCTCAGCTTATAAATATATAGAATTTGAAGATCGCTGGTTTGCTGGATTTGGAGGGACATTTAAACTCTCAACCCCTTTTAAACAACCTTACTTTACAGAACGGGCTTTGGGATATGAATATACCTTACGGGCCGATGAATATTATTTGATTGATGGCCAACATTTTGAAACTGCACGAGCGTTCCTAAAATATGCCATTATTCCATTTAATGTCAGGAATATAGAGTCGTGGGGATGGGAAAAATTCAATAAAATACATTATAGCCTTTTTGTAAACGCTTTTGTTGAGCAGGGATATGTTTATGATGTGAATCCAAATGCAACCAACCGCTTGCCAAACTCGCAATTATACAGTTTTGGTGTAGGTGTGGATTTGGTGGCGTACTACGATTTAATCCTCCGTTTTGAATACTCCATGAATCAACTCAAACAGCATGGATTCTTTTTGAATGTTGGAAAAGCATTTTAATCGGCTGTTAGCTATTGAATTGGATAATCTGTAGAAGGGTGATTTTGAAGAAGGACATTCACAAGGATTTGCACGTTAATTCTATGTTATTGCCAGTAAATAATTAATTTTGGTGGGTTCAAATCTGTTTAATTTAAATCATCCAACAGTGAAAATAGGATTGTTCGGAAAACAACTTCATGAGAATTTTAAACCTGCATTGCAGCTTTTGGTTTCCTCCATGATTTCAAATAGGATACGGTTCTGGGTACATCCACAATTGCAGAATTATTTTGCGGCACATTGTTCGGGAGTAGAAATGATGGATCAATGGTTGCTCCGATCGGGAACCATGCCCGAGGATATCGATTTCATGATCGCCATCGGAGGGGATGGCACGTTTTTAGAAGCTTTTGCTTCCTTTAATTTACAAAAAATACCTTTATTAGGCATAAATACCGGACGGCTTGGATTTTTAACTGACATTTCACCCGAAGAGATTGCTCATGCCGTTCAATCGTTGATTTCCGGGAATTATAGGATTGAGGAACGGAGTGTTTTGGCTGTTTCGTTAAATCCAAGAACAGAAATCTCGCTGCCATACGCTTTGAACGAATTGACGATACATAAACGCGACACCTCAAGCATGATCATGGTTCATGCCTACATCGACGGTGTATTTTTGACCCGCTATTGGGCCGATGGATTAATTGTAGCCACACCCACAGGTTCTACTGCTTATTCAATGAGCGTGGGTGGCCCTATTGTTACGCCCGATTCCCAAAACCTGATTATTTCCCCCATAGCTTCGCATAATCTTACGGTAAGGCCCGTCATTATTCCGGATCATTGTGAGGTGATGCTTAAAATTGAAAGCCGCGACAGCAAATTCCTGTTGTCACTCGATTCCCGTTCGTATGTTTTTGAAAAAACACTTGAGGTGCGTGTAAAGCGTTCTGAAAAAAATGTGGCTTTAGTTAAATTAAGCAATCAGAGTTTTTACGACACACTCCGGAACAAACTTATGTGGGGAATTGATAAACGAAATTAACCCATTAATCATATTTATCAGCGATTTAAAATCATTTTTTATCAGAGGATTGGTCGGATAACGAAATTATTGTTATTTTTGACCGGACAGAGTTTATAATTTTTAACGTTCTGATTCTCTTTGAAAAATAGCATTTTTATGAAAAGAAGTTACCTGCTAATTTTAACAGGATTAATTGTTTTACCATTATTGACCCAAGCCCAATCGAACCGATGGAAACGTAACCGCTATGAAATAGTTGGAGGTATAGGTTCCACCTCATTTATGGGTGATTTGGGAGGAGGTAAAGATGCTTCTCATTTTATCACTGATTTTAATTTTACATCGCAAAGGCCGTTGTTACATGCGGGCTTTCGATTTAAAGTATTAGAACCATTGGCTGTTAAAACATCCATTTCCTATGGTTGGGTAAGTGGTGACGATGCCAAATCGGATAATATTTACAGAAAAGATAGAAACCTGTCGTTTCGTTCACCCATTGTGGAATTTGGTTCGCAATTGGAGTTTTCAATCATTAAAGAGCCGGTAACTCATCGGTATTCATTGCGTAAAGGGAGAAAGTTTTCACTCAAACAACTTTCAATAAATACTTACGTTTTTGCAGGAATTGCAGGTTTTTGGTTCAATCCCAAAGGATTGGACGATGGTCCCGGCGGAACCGGGAAATGGGTCTCTTTGCAGCCACTTGGTACCGAAGGCCAAGGTTTGATGGAAGGGCGCGAGAAATATTCACGGATTCAGTTGGCCATTCCACTAGGTTTAGGTGTTAAATATCCTATAACCAGAGATATAAGCGTTGGAGCCGAGTTTGGTGCCCGATACACCTTTACCGATTATATTGATGATGTGAGTACCACCTATGTAGATAAAGCCTGGTTAGCAAGCGTAGATCCATTGGCAGCCAGGATGGCTGATAAGAGTATTCAAACCAATGATGATAATGATCCCCTTCCAAATACTGAATATGGAGGTGGGAGCCAAAGAGGGGAATCACGATACAATGACTTTTACTTTTTTTCGATAGTGACCATCTCGTATAAGTTACGAACCGGAAGAAATGGGTTGCCCAAATTTTAAAACCTTTTTATATACCATTTGTTTTTTTACACATATTTTGAATACCATGGCGTTGAAGCGAATTATCACAATATGTTTTCTAATCTGCCCTTTTATTGGACTGTTCGCACAACCAGCTTACCAATTAAAATACGAATTTTTTGCAGGGGTTGGGGCCACTAATCTTATGGCTGATATCTCGGCGCCCAAAAGTACCAAACAACTGGTATGGGTTAAAATATTTAATACGGTTGGAGTAGCTGGTAATGCTGGATTACGATATAATATTGCCAATAGGCATTATGCCAGTGTAAATCTTGCATTGGGGCAATTATATGCAGAAGATCCAACAGGAGATCCAAAATATTGGTCCGATGGTCGTAAATCTTCCACATTCTTTACTGAGTTTACAAGCAGGTATGAATTTTTAGCTGTAAAAGAAAGACAACGGCGTACCGTTTATAAAATGTTGGGGGAATCGATGTTGAAAAACTTTAATCTCCCCACTTATTTTTTTATTGGGGTGGGTGGGCTTTACAATATAGGGACCTTTGCTCAATTAACCGAAGATAGAAGTAATAGAATTCCTGAATCCTATTCTAACTTTGCATTAGTGATCCCCTATGGTGTAGGTTTTAAAACCCGTTTGACCAGGCTTTCTTATTTGAATGTGGAGGTTGGGATGCGGTTTGCCTTTAGTGATAAAATTGATAATAGAGAAAATGGCTGGTACGACCAATATCAATTTATAACTGTTAATTACGTTAAAAAACTCCGATCGACTAAAAACGGATTGCCCAAGTTCCGTTAAATATAGTTTCAGTTTTACCTGAACCATGTTTTTGGTAAAATAAATATTTCCATTTACTTTGTGGCGCATGTAATTATTTTGTTTCTTTTTGCGTTTTAAGCAAATTGAATAATTGTTGAAATATTTCATTATTAAATTGTGAGGCTACAAAGCATTTCCAAAATTATTTTTATTTTCTTAACAATTTCGTTTTTCTCTGCCCAAGGACAAACTGAGAGAAGAGGCGAGGTGGGTGTGTTTGTCGGCGGAGGGTATTTATTGGGGGATTTTAACAAAATACCATTTATGGGAACAAGGCAGTCTTTTGGTGCCTTTTACAGGCATACCTTTAATTCCAGATATGCTTTAAGCGGATCGTTTATCTATGGTAAACTGTACGCTGATGCCAATAAATCTGTATTTGTTTTCCCTCCTTATAAAGATGTGGTTATTAATTACCCATTTTATGAATTGGCCGGACAAGTGGAATATAACTTTTTACCCTATTTAGCTACTTATAAAAAAACCAAGTATTCGCCATATATATTTGCAGGCATGGGATTTACATTTTATTCAAAAACGGGGCCGGCATTTCAACAGATACCTATTTTGGTACTTCCATTTGGTGTAGGATTCAAATACAACCTTTATAAAGACATATGTTTAGGATTCCAGATGGGGATGCGTAAAACGTTTAGTGATAAGATGGATGATGATTACAATCTGCAATCAATTTTAGAAAATACTGATTCACAATATGGATATGAAGGTAACAAAGACTGGTATTCTGTATTTGGATTTTATTTAACTTATAAAATTAATTATCGGGCAAAATGTCCTGCATTTGACTAAATTTGTGCCAAATTTTTTAATACATGTCACTTAAAGAGCAGTTAATAGTTGAGAAACTTCCGAAGCACATCGCCATTATTATGGATGGCAATGGGCGTTGGGCTAAAAAGAAGGGAAATGTCCGGATCTTTGGCCATAGGAATGCGGTAAACAGTGTCCGTGAAACTGCCGAGGCCTGTGCTGAATTGGGCATCTCCTATTTAACTCTTTATGCCTTTTCAACCGAAAACTGGAACCGCCCCAAGATAGAGGTAAATGCCTTGATGGAGTTGTTAATCTCCACCATTAATACCGAAATAAACACACTGCTCGATAATAATATTAAACTCAATGCCATTGGACAGTTAAGCGATTTGCCAAAAAAAGCCCAACTGAAATTAGCCGAAGCCATCGAGAAAACCAAAAATAAAACGGGGCTAACCCTCACGCTGGCTTTGAGCTATAGTTCAAAGGTAGAAATAGTCAACGCTGTAAAAGACATTGCATCATTGGTTAAGCAGGGGGCGCTCCAAATAGATGAAATTAATGAATCAATATTGAGTAATCATTTGAGTACTCATGCAATGCCTGACCCTGATTTGATGATCCGGACCAGTGGAGAACAGCGGATAAGTAATTTCTTATTATGGCAGATGGCCTATACGGAATTATATTTTACCGATGTTTTGTGGCCCGATTATAATAAAGAAGAGCTTTATAAAGCCATTCTTGATTTTCAACTACGGGAGCGGCGTTTCGGAATGATTAGTGAACAATTAGAGAACAAGTAAACTATTAGTAATTATAGATTTGTAGAACCAAAATACGGAATGAGAAGTAAGATTTTTGCATTTGTTTGGCTGACCTTAACCACCTTTTTTACCATAGCTCAAGAAACCACCGATTCCCGATTATCAAAAATTGATTATTCAAAACCTAAGGAATACGAAATTGGCGGGGTTACCATCTCAGGAATTAAATACTTAGATCAGAATGTGCTGGTGCACCTTTCAGGTTTAAAAGTTGGCGAAACCATTACCGTGCCCGGCGATGATATAACCCAAGCCATTAATAAACTTTGGAAGCATGGTTTATTTGGTGACATTGAAATTACGGCAACAAAGATTGTGGGTAATTCCATTTTCTTAGATATTTATCTGAAAGAGCGGCCTAGGTTATCAAAATTTACTTTTGAAGGGGTAACCAAAGGTGAAGCAGACGATTTGCGCGAGGAAATCAAGCTCATCCGGGGGACTCAAGTAACCGACGATGTATTAAGTTTAACTGAGAACAGGATTAAAAAATTCTTCATCGACAAAGGTTTTTATAATACTGAGGTAAATATTGCCCAACAGGAAGACTCCTTAATGCCAAATACCGTGATTTTAACCATCGCGGTGGATAAAAAACAGCGAATCAAAATCAACGAGATTTATTTTGAGGGGAATACCGTTTTTACCGATACCAAATTGCGTCGCGCGATGAAAGAAACTAAGCGTAAAACCTGGTACAATATTTTCAAAGCATCAAAATATATTGAGAATACTTTTGAAGAAGATAAAGCCAAAATTATTGCAAAGTACAACGAAAAAGGTTACCGCGATGCGAAAATCGAGGTGGATTCGGTGTATCGGAACGATGAAAAGACTTTGAACCTGTACTTAAAACTTAATGAAGGTGGGCAATATTTCTTTAGAAATGTAACCTGGGTCGGGAACTCAAAATATCCTTCTGAGATTTTGGATCACGAACTTAGAATCGTTAAAGGCGATGTGTTCGATCAATCGGTCCTTGATAAACGGTTGTTTGGCGATGAAAATGCTGTTTCTTCGTTATACCTCGACTATGGGTATCTGTTCTTTCAAGCAATCCCCGTAGAGGTTCAGGTTGACAATGATTCTATTGACCTCGAAATCCGGATTTATGAAGGGAAACAGGCAACCATCAATAGTGTGATTATTACCGGAAACTCGCGTACCAATGAACATGTGGTCCGTAGGGAGATTTGGACCAAACCGGGCGAATTATTCAGCCGATCCGACATTATTCGGACTAACCGTGAATTGGCCAACCTGGGATATTTTGATCCTGAAAAACTGGATGTAAAACCTGTTCCCAACCAAGCAGATGGTACCGTTGATCTCGAATACATTGTTGAGGAACGGGCATCGGACCAGATTGAGCTTTCCGGAGGCTGGGGTGGCGGTATGGTTATCGGGACGCTTGGGTTAACGTTTAGCAATTTCTCCTTAAAAAATATTTTCAATTGGGAAACATATAGCCCGCTTCCTACGGGCGATGGACAAAAGTTGTCCATTAGGGCGCAAACCAACGGTAAATACTACCAATCGTATAGCATGTCGTTTGTGGAGCCGTGGTTAGGAGGTAAAAAACCAAATTCTTTGTCGGTTGCCATTCACCATTCCATCCAGTCACGTTACAGTTATTGGAATACTTCATCCAGCAATACGGGTCAAAACATGAAGATTACCGGGGCGTCGGTCGGTTTAGGACGACGGTTGAACTGGCCCGATAGTTATTTTACTTTGTACAACGAATTAAGCTACAACCGGTATAAGCTAAACGATTATTCTACCTATTTTATCATCACCGATGGGACATCGAACAACCTGAATTTTACGACTGTTTTTGGACGGAACTCCGTGGATCAGCCTCTTTACCCACGGCGGGGATCGAATATTTCTCTAAGTTTATCGGTAACTCCGCCTTACTCTCTGTTTAAAAAAGAGAAATTTTGGGAGGATTATGACGAGGATCAACAAAATGGGGAACGTTATAAATGGATTGAATACCATAAATGGAAATTCAAATCGGACTGGTACACCCAAATCTACGACAAACTGGTTTTGCGGACCAACATCGAATTTGGTTATTTAGGATATTTTAACAAAAACCTGGGATATTCGCCCTTTGAAACCTTCCAGTTAGGGGGCGACGGAATGTCGGGATTCAATTATTATTATGGAACCGATGTTATTCCATTGCGTGGTTATAGCAATGGACAAAGCAGTAATGGCTCTTTAACAGCATCGCCTCAGGCCAATGTTTACGATAAGTTGAGCATGGAAATCAGGTACCCATTGACTTTAAACCCGTCGGCTACTATTTATGCCTTGGTGTTTGCCGAAGCGGGAAATTCCTGGTACCATTTGGATGAAATGAACCCATTTTCTGTATATCGCTCTGCAGGGGTTGGGTTGCGTTTTTGGCTGCCCATGTTTGGTATCTTAGGTATTGATTACGGTTATGGTTTTGACCCGGTTTACGGACAACCCGATGCCAACAAAGGGCAATTTGCATTTACCATTGGACAACAATTCTAATTTAAAAATTCAAGCTATGAAAAAGTTATTGATACTAAATTTATTTATCGGATTAGGTTTTTTTGCACAAGCCCAAAAATTTGCCTATGTCAATACAGATTATATCCTGAGCAGTATTCCTACCTATGAATCGGCTCAGGAACAACTGAATATCATGACCAAAGATTGGCAAGCCGAGATTGAGGCAAAACATGCTGAAATTGAGCGGTTATACAAAGAATTTCAGGCAGAAAAAGTGCTTTTAACCGAAGAGATGAAAAAGCAGCGTGAAGAGGAAATTGTACAAAAAGACAAAGCCGTAAAAGAATTGCAGAAAAAATACTTCGGACCGGAAGGCGATCTGTTCAAAAAGAAAAAAGAGCTTATTGAACCTATCCAGAACGATATTTTTAACGCAATCAAGGAGATAGCCATTGCCGGAAATTATGCGTTTATTTTAGATGCTTCTGGTGGGGCCAGTATGCTTTATACTGATCCTAAGTACGATAAAAGCGACGAGGTGCTTGAAAAACTTGGATTTAAGAATTAATTTTTATATTTGCCTCCAGATTGATTGAAAAAGACTTTAAATTTTAAAAACAAGATGATGAAAAAGATTTTATTTGTAGTAGTGGTGTTTGGAACCATGATGTTGTCTTTAAATACCTTTGCACAAAAACAATACAAATTCGGACATATCGATTCAAACCAACTTCTTTCGATTATGCCTGAACGCGAAAAAGCCAAAACCGATTTGGAAGCCCATGCCAAACAATTGGAGCAAACCTTAACAGGGATGCAATCGGAATTAGAACGTAAGTATCAAGATTACGTGACATCGGCAGATTCTCTGTCAAAATTGATCCGCCAGACCAAAGAGGCTGAACTGAATGAAATGCAACAACGGATGCAAACCTTTCAGCAAAACGCGCAACAAGAATTATCGCAAAAAGAAAATGAACTGTTGCAGCCCATTATTCAAAAAGCCCGTACCGCCATTAAGGAAGTAGCCGACGAAAGAGGTTATATTTATGTGTTCGATTCAGGAACAGGGGTTTTGCTGCATTGGTCCGAGGAAAGCGAAGATTTGATGCCTTTTGTGAAGGTGAAACTTGGAATTAAGTAATTTTGGAATGATAAAATACTAGGCCATCAAGCGATTGATGGTCTTTCTTTTTTTTATGAAGCATCAACAGCCCATAGGTATTTTCGATTCTGGTGTAGGTGGATTATCTGTCTGGAAGGAGATTCAGAAGCTTCTCCCCGGTGAAGACCTGATATATCTGGCCGATAGCATGAATTGTCCCTACGGGAGCAAATCACCGGAAGAGATTATAGCCCTTTCCGAAAAAAATACCCGGTTTTTATTGGCTAAAGGATGCAAATTGATAGTTGTCGCCTGTAACACAGCCACTGCATCGGCTATTGATTACCTCCGGGTGAATTTTCCAGTTTCCTTTGTAGGTATGGAGCCCGCCATAAAACCAGCAGCGATGAATACTTCCACTGGAAAAATTGGGGTGTTGGCCACCAAAGGAACTTTTGAAGGCCGTTTATTTAAAGAAACCAGTAAAAAGTACACCGCAGGAATCAATACGATTATTCAAGTAGGTGAGGGGTTGGTAGAACTGGTAGAATCGAATCAATTTGAATCGGAGGCCGCTTTTGAACTGATAAAGAAACACATTCAACCAATGGTGGACGCTGGGGCTGATCAAATTGTATTGGGCTGCACCCACTATCCTTTTCTGTTGCCTGTTATTGAAAAAATAGTTCCCCCAACTATTCAAATCGTTGATCCGGCGCCAGCAGTAGCCTTGCGTGTAAAAAATCTGTTAATCGAAGAGCGCATCAGTAATGACAGAAATCAAGGTTTATGGCAATTCTATACTACCGGGGATAAAGCTACCTTACAGATTCTATTGAAAAGGATTACAGGAAATGAACTACTTGTTTCTGTTATAGGATTATAAGTGTCTCAAGTAAAATTAACCGCAAATAGCCGCAGAGCAGTGAATGGTTACAGGGTTTCAAGGTTAAATTGTTTATTAATGTATTAGCACATTATCTTGTGTCCCACATCTTGATACTGACTACTTGGATGCTAAAATATTCATTCTGCTAACTAAACGATATTGGATTATAATGGTGGAGCAGGATTATGATTCATCTTCTTTATACCAACCGGCATACATCAAATAATTGTTGGCAATTTTATCTATCATTTCATGGGTTTGGTTTGGTTCAATATCTTTTACCTTTTTTGCAGGAACACCGGCATAAATACTGTTCGGCTCCACAATGGTACCGCTAAGAACTAACGCGTTGGCTGCAATAATGGAGTTTTCGTGAATCACCGCGTGGTCCAGGACTGTAGCCCCGATGCCAATCAAAACATTATCTTTGATGGCTGCGCCATGAATGGTCACATTGTGCCCAATGGAAACATTGTTGCCGATTTCAACCACAGACTTTTGATACAAAGTGTGGAGCACCGCCCCATCCTGGATGTTTACTTTGTTTCCAATTCTGATGGAGTTAACATCGCCCCTGAGGACGGCATTGAACCAAATACTGCAATCATCCCCAATGACCACATCCCCAACAATGGTAGCATTTTCGGCCAAATAACAATTTTTGCCTATTGCGGGAGTAAAACCACGTACCGTTTTTATTAAAGCCATATATCTGTGTATTAGTAGAATGAAAACAATAAGCGACCTTGTTCCCATTTACATCTGCAAACATACAAATTATTCGGGTTTCGGGTTGAAAAACCGATCTTTTTGGAAGGCCAATTTTTGTGTATGTTCTACAATATGCTACCGTATAATCTAATCAATTTTTAATTTACTTTGCGACGAATTTAATGCTAAATCAATTACTACACACCATGAGCAAGAAAGTTAATATAGAAGAAAAAGATCAAGTGGTGATCCGCTTTTCTGGTGATTCAGGTGATGGGATGCAATTAACAGGTATGCAGTTTTCGAACACCTCGGCTCTGTTTGGAAACGATGTGTCAACGTTTCCTGATTATCCGGCCGAAATCCGTGCCCCACAAGGGACTGTTGGAGGAGTCTCCGGGTTTCAATTGCACTTTGGTTCGTCGGAAGTGAACACCCCGGGCGACTATGCCGATGTGTTGGTGGCCATGAACCCAGCAGCTTTGAAGGCAAATATCGAGTGGGTGAAAAAAGACGGAACTATCATTGTAAATATCGATGCATTTAATGAAAAAAATATAGCCAGGGCAGGTTATGATTCTGACCCAATCCTTGAGTACCGAAGAGATTACAATTTTATTGAAGCCCCTATCACCACTTTGACCCAAGAGTGTCTCAATGATCTGGGAATGGACCAAAAGAGCGTGTTACGGACCAAAAACATGTTTGCTTTAGGAATGGTGTATTGGTTGTTCGATAGGCCGCTTACCTATACTGAAAAATTCTTTGAAGAGAAATTTTATAAGGTACCAATGGTGGTTGAAGCCAACAAACGCGTCCTTCAGGCCGGATTTAATTTTGCTGAAACCATTGAGGCATTGCCTAGAAATTATAAAGTAGCTCCTGCTAAAATACAATCAGGAACTTACCGCAATATTAGTGGAAATACAGCAACTGCATGGGGATTGATCGCGGCCTCTGAAAAAGCCGGCTTGCAACTATTTTGTGGTTCGTATCCTATTACTCCGGCTACCGAAATATTGCAAGAATTGTCGGCTAGGAAAGATATGGGTGTAAAAACCTTTCAGGCAGAAGATGAGATTGCAGGTATTTGTACGGCTATTGGTGCAGCCTTTGCAGGATGTTTGGCTTGTACCACCACCTCGGGCCCCGGTTTGGCATTGAAAACCGAAGCTTCGGGTTTAGCTGTGATGACCGAACTTCCTTTAGTTATTGTTAACGTACAGCGGGGTGGCCCTTCCACAGGATTGCCTACCAAAACCGAGCAATCGGATTTGCTACAGGCGTTGCATGGTAGGAGTGGAGAGGCTCCACTGGTTGTTATTGCAGCCAGTACCCCTTCAAACTGTTTTGATTATGCTTTCCAGGCTGCAAAAATTGCCTTGGAACACATGACGCCAGTTATTTTGCTTACCGATGGTTTCCTTGCCAATGGTTCGGAACCTTGGCGTTTGCCCCGCATGGAGGAACTTCCAAAGATTACTGTACCATTTGCAAATCCCAACGACACCAATTACCTACCCTATCTCCGCGACAAAGAAACTCATGTGCGTAAATGGGCTATTCCGGGCACACCTGGTTTGGAGCACCGGATAGGTGGATTGGAGAAGATGGATGTGACAGGGGCAGTTTCGTATGTGCCTAAAAACCATGAGGTAATGACCAGGCACCGTGAGAACAAGATTAATAAAGTGGCTGATTTTCTTCCTGAACTGGAAATTGTTGGCGATGCAGATGCAGAATTATTGGTCATTGGTTGGGGTGGAACCTATGGACATATATACTCAGCTGTCAAAGAGATACGGAAAGAAGGCAAAAAAATAGCATTCATTCATTTCCACTATTTATGGCCCTTACCAAAAAACACCAACGAATTGCTCTCTAAATTTAAAAATATTGTGGTTTGCGAGTTAAACCTTGGTCAATTGGCCGACCACCTGAAGGTAAATGTGCCAGGATTTTCATGCCATAAATACAATAAGATGCAAGGGCAACCCTTTACTGTGGTAGAATTAAAAGATAAGTTCATTCAATTAATGGAGGAGTAAAAGCTATGTCACAAGAGATAATAAAATTGACCCCAAAGGATTTTAAAAGCGATCAGGAGATTCGCTGGTGCCCAGGTTGCGGTGATCATGCCATTTTGAACTCCATCCAAAAAGCCATGGCCGATTTGGAAGTTCCCAAAGAAAAGATTGCAGTCATCTCAGGTATCGGTTGTTCGTCACGTTTTCCTTATTACATGAGCACGTATGGTTTTCATACCATTCACGGAAGGGCGGCAGCAATAGCCTCAGGTGTTAAAGTGGCAAATCCCGAACTGCATGTTTGGCAAATCACTGGTGATGGCGATGCCCTGGCAATTGGAGGAAACCATTTTATTCACGTCATCCGCAGAAATGTCGATTTGAACCTGATACTGTTTAATAACGAGATTTATGGTTTGACCAAAGGACAATATTCTCCCACGTCGCAGTTTGGAGCGGTTACTAAAACGTCGCCTTATGGAACGGTGGAATATCCATTCCAACCCGGAGAATTGGTAATTGGTGCCCAAGGTAAGTTTTTTGCCCGTACCATTGATGTGAACATCAAGTTATCGACCGACATATTTATTGAAGCTGCCCGTCATAAAGGTACTTCGGTAGTGGAAGTATTGCAGAATTGCGTGATTTATAATGATGGAGTCCATGCCGCTTTGGTTGACAAGGAGGAAAGAGAAAACCGGACGATTATCCTGAAGCATGGGGAACCGATGGTTTTTGGAAAGAACCAGGACAAAGGAATCATTCTTGAAGGGTTAAAACTGAAGGTGGTATCCTTAACTTCTGGTGGATATACCATCAAGGATTTGCTGGTGCACGATGCGTATGAACCAAATCCTGGAATACACCTCATGTTGGCCAATATGAAATATCCTGAATATCCTGTGGCTTTAGGTGTTATCCGCGAAGTGAAATCGGTAACTTACGACGAGAGCGTTGAGAATCAAATTAAAAAGGTAAAACAGTCGGCAAAACATAAGAAAATGAATGATTTGCTGTACAGCGGAAATATTTGGAAAGTTTAATTCAGAACCGAGTCTGGATAATTAATGAAGAAAAGCCGGGATATATGAACGATTCCGGCTTTTCTTTTTCCTCTGTGATTAATGATTATGTCTTTAACTTCTTCTTTTTAGCCGCAGGAAATAGAACATTGTTTAAAATCAACCGATAACCGGGAGAGTTGGGGTGCAGTTCGAGCGTGGTGGGTTCATCGCCAACAAAATGGCGGTAATCTTCCGGGTCGTGGCCTCCATAAAATGTCCAGGTGCCATTGCCCAATTCCCCATGGATATACCGGGCCTCTCCGGCAGTTTTTAATTCTCCCATAATTAGTACGCCAGGTTTAATCACATTTTTATTGAATGCGGTTGTTTGCCCCATAAACCCTTTGATGATTGATGTATGGTTTTGGCAAAGCATGGTAGGAACCGGATCCCATTTGGCCGAAAATTCAAACAACGTGAAAAAATCCTCTTCTTCAGCTACTTTCCTGGAATTGGTTACATCGATGTCGGAAAATTCATATTCAAATGGATTTGGGTTTAAGGTGAAGTTGCGGAAGGCAAAGGTTTGTGTAAAGTCCAATTTTTCCTGCATGTGGGCATCCGCCGGATCGCCATCGAACATGGGTCCGCAGATGTCGGTATTGTTGGATGCGATAGCAATATCATAACTATCGGTAGCCGAGCACATGGCAAAAAGGAACCCTCCCTTACTCACGTAATTCCGGATGGTTTGAGCTACAAAAAGTTTTAACTGCGATACTTTTGAAAAGCCAAGTTTGGTAGCCTCGTCTTCGGCATTCTGTACCTGGTTACGGTACCAAGCCATGTGCTGGTAAGCTGCATAAAACTTGCCGTATTGTCCGGTAAAATCTTCGTGATGCAGGTGCAGCCAATCGTACTTACTTAAATCTCCCCGGACAATCTCCTCATCATAAATAATATCGTAAGGAATTTCGGCATAGGTGAGCACCAAGGTGACGGCATCGTCCCACGGGAGCTTGTCTTTTGGTGAATAAACAGCAATCTTTGGGGCTTTCTCCAATTTAAGCGCGTCCATGTTCACATCGTTCGATGCAATATCCGAAAGTATCTGCTGAGCCTGAACATCGGCGATAATTTCATATTTTACATCGCGGATGACACATTCCGATTCAATCTCAGGGTGAAAGTCCATCATAAAGCTTCCACCCCTGTAATTTAAAAGCCATCGGGCTTCCAGATTGTTCTGTAATACCCAATAGGATATTCCGTAAGCTTTTAAATGGTTGCTTTGGGATTCGTCCATGGGAATTAATATGGACGAGGATTTTCCGGCAAAGGAAAATATCAGGAGCCAAATCAGGATGAAAAAACGGTGTTTCATGGAGTTAAGTATCTATGTTTTGATAGTTTTTATGTGTGTTTAAATCAATAATCAAAGAGAATAAATCTTTCTATGAGAAGCCGATATAAATCAAACACTTAAAACCGGTGGTTTGTTTCTTGTGCAACTTGCTAAAAAGGAGGTTCCCCGGCCTCTTCGAATTGGCTGTTGACATTAAAAACCCCACTGTCGAATCCGGTATTGACAGGAACAGAAGCAACCCTTGAAGCAGGTTCAACTTCTTCGTTCATTTTTGATGCAAAGGTCACGCCGTTGCTTCCCGAATCGCCAATGGCAAAGGTTTCCTCAAGATCGGTAAACCGGGTAAATTCTTTCTTAAATTTCAACCGGACATCACCGGTAGCACCGTTCCTGTGCTTGGCCACAATAATCTCGGCTAGCCCAATTAACGAATTGCCAAGCGTATCTTCGGTAATGCCAAAATATTCGGGACGGTGAATAAACAAAACCATGTCGGCATCTTGTTCAATTGCGCCCGATTCACGTAAGTCCGATAACTGTGGGCGTTTGTCGCCAGCCCGCATTTCAACTGAGCGGTTCAACTGTGATAGTGCAATGATGGGTACATTCAATTCTTTGGCAATGGCTTTTAGCGAACGCGAAATGGAACTTACTTCTTGCTCGCGTGATGCCTGAACCCCTGCTGTCATTAACTGAAGGTAGTCAATGATAACCAGTTCAATTTTATGCTGCATCACCAGGCGACGTAACTTTGCCCGTAATTCAAAGATGGAAAGGGCCGGGGTGTCATCAATATACATGGGTGCGTCTTCAAGGTTCCTGATTTTAGTTTCGAGTTGGGCCCATTCGTAAGGCTGGAGTTTGCCGTTTTTGATTTTGTCGCTGGCTAATTCGGATTCGCTGGAAATTAATCGGTTAACCAACTGAATGCTTGACATTTCAAGTGAAAAAACGGCTACAGGGCGTTTGTGATCAACGGCCGTGTTACGGGCCATGGAAAGTACAAACGCGGTTTTCCCCATCGCCGGGCGGGCGGCAATAATAACCAAATCGGAAGCCTGCCACCCCGAGGTAATGCGGTCGAGTTCGGTGAATCCGCTGGGGACGCCGCTTAATCCATCGGGGCGTTTCCCCGCCTCTTCAATCTGATGAATGGCCTCCCTGATGACGGAATCGATTCTGGAAACCTCGCGTTTGATGTTCCCTTCGGCAATGTTAAACAAGTCGCGTTCTGCCTGATCCAGCATGTCGGAAACATCATCGGATTCTTCAAAAGCCCGGGTTTGGATATTTGCACCAACCCTTATTAATTCACGTTGAATATATTTTTGGGCAATAATCCGGGCATGGTATTCCAGGTGGGCGGTTGAAGCCACTTTGTTGGTTATTTGTGCCAAATAAAATGAACCGCCAACTGCCTCAATATCCCCATTGATCTTGAGCTGCTGGCTAACGGTATGGATGTCGATGGGTTTGTGTTCGAGTGAAAGATTCAAAATGGCCTGAAAAATTTTCCCATGGGCATCGTTATAAAAACAATCAGGCTTTAAAATATCGATAACGGTATGTACCGCATCTTTTTCAAGCATCAGGGCCCCGAGTACAGCTTCTTCAAATTCAACTACTTGGGGAGGGATTTTTCCAAAATCAGCGGCGTTTTGGTTGGAATTATTTTTGTTGGAACTATATTTTCTTTCAGCCATGGCGCATGTTTTTTTTAAAGGAGAACAAAGTTAGAAAAAGAAGAAACCTATGAACGATGCTTTCATAGTTATTTATAAAAAAATAACACACAGGTTATGAACCAAAAAAAAATTATTTTTGTTGATAAAAAACGATGATACTCTTCCCAAATGCAAAAATAAATATAGGATTAAACATTATCAATAAGCGGCCCGATGGTTTCCATAACATTGAAACAGTGATGGTTCCCATTAGATTGACAGATATCCTGACCCTTCACCGATGGGACGGATCATTGGAAACCAAAACCAGGTTCACAGCCACCGGCCTGAAAATTGATGGAAACCCAGAGGATAATTTAGTAATTAAAGCTTATCAGCTGCTGGATAAGCAATTTCAGTTGCCAGCCATTGACATACACCTTCATAAAACAATACCGTTTGGTGCAGGAATGGGCGGAGGTTCTGCTGATGGGGCCTTTATGCTTAAAGGCTTGAATCAATTATTTCAGTTGCACTTAAGCGATATTCAATTGGAAGCATTTGCGGCACAGTTAGGCAGCGATTGTCCTTTTTTTATTAAAAACATTCCGGCCATAGCTTCTGGGCGGGGCGAACTATTGGTGCCTGTTCCGCTTGATTTGTCGGCATATTGGCTGGCAGTTGTGATTCCTCCGTTGGGCATTAGCACCAAGGAGGCGTATGCACGGGTAAAGCCAAAAGCGCCAGATTTTCGGCTTGAGAAATGTATAACTGATTCTATGCATGAATGGAAAAATCGGATTGTGAACGATTTTGAACCCTCAGTTTATGAGCAAAAGCCTGAGATAGGAGGGGTAAAAGACAAGTTGTTTGCCTTGGGGGCGTTGTACGCGTCGCTGTCAGGGAGCGGTGCCGCCAGTTATGGTATTTTTTCTTCGGAACCAGAAATTTCAAAAGCCTTTCCGCCTTCCTATTTTAAATGGTTTTCGAGGCTGTAACAGATTAAAAAATGCTTTTTGTTCATTCTGTCAATGAATAAAAAAACCGCAATGCTAAAAACTTAACATTGCGGTTTCAATATTTTACAGATAAAACTTATTCTATTTCAATCAGGAGATGTTGTTTGGGAACCCGTATCCCTTCTTGAACATGAATAGCTTTAATCACCCCACTGACAGGAGCTTCGACGATATTTTTCATTTTCATCGCTTCCAAAATAAGTAGTTTGGTACCTTCTTTTACTTTTTGGCCTTCTTTAACAAAAATTTTTGGGATGTTTCCTGGAATATAGGCCTTCACCATCTTGATATTTGGAGCTTCCCAGTTTTTCCGGTTCTTGAATTTTTCTGTTAAAGTAGTTTTGTACTGGGTTCCCCCAATGCAAAGCGTTTCGTATTTGGTTTTCTTTTCCATAAATACCTGCGGCTAAAATGGAGGAATCCCGTGTTTTTTCTTTGGACGGCCATCGTTTTTGTTTTTAGAAACTTCAATGGCGTGGATCAAAAGTTTACGGGTTTCAGAAGGTTCAATTACTGTATCAATGTACCCTTTGGCAGCAGCCACGTAAGGGTTGGTGAATTTTTCCTTGTACTCTTCCACCTTAATTTTCCGCATTTCTTCAGGATTTTCAGCCTCCATAATTTCCTTTCGGAAGATGATGTTGGCAGCACCTTCAGGCCCCATTACTGCAATTTCGGCACTTGGCCATGCAAATACAAAGTCGGCACGCAGGTGACGCGAATTCATGGCAATATAACCCCCACCGTAAGCTTTACGGAGAATGACCGTAATTTTTGGAACGGTAGCTTCGCTGAAAGCATACAAAATTTTAGCCCCATGACGGATAACTCCTGCATGTTCTTGATCCACACCTGGCAAATATCCGGGAAGGTCTTCCAAGGTTACTAACGGAACGTTAAAGGCATCGCAGTAGCGGATAAAACGGGCAGCCTTGTCGGAACTGTCGCAATCGAGCACACCGGCCAAAACCAAAGGTTGATTGGCTACAAAACCAACAGTTTCACCATTGATGCGTCCAAAACCAATCACAATGTTCCGTGCAAAATCGGATTGTACTTCAAAAAAGTCGGAATCGTCGGCAATAGCTTTAATTACATCGCGTACATCGTAAGGTTGTGAGGCGTCGCTAGGGACAATTTGGTCAATATCGAATTCCGATTTGGGCTCTTTGGGCGGGAACGGGCGGGCTTTTTGACCATTATTCCATGGAATGAAGGTGATTAACTTTTTAATCTGATCAAAACATTCCTGCTCGCTTTTTGCAAAGAAGTGGGCATTGCCTGTAATTTCACTGTGTACTCTTGCTCCACCAAGTTCTTCCATCGAAATTTCTTCGCCTAATACCGTTTTAATAACTTCAGGCCCGGTAATAAACATTTTTGAAATATTTTCGACCACAAAAACAAAGTCAGTCAAAGCTGGGGAATATACAGCGCCCCCGGCACATGGACCAAGGATTACGGAAATTTGAGGAATTACACCCGACGACAGGGTGTTGCGGAAGAAAATCTCGCCATATCCTGCCAGGGAGTTTACACCTTCCTGAATGCGGGCTCCACCGGAGTCGTTGATTCCGATAAGAGGAACGCGCATCTTTAAAGCGTGATCCATGATTTTGGTTATTTTACGGGCGTGCATGTATCCAAGCGATCCGCCAGCCACGGTAAAATCTTGCGCGTAAATACAGATAGGAGCCCCATAAATGGTTCCTGTTCCTGTAATTACACCGTCTCCATGAAGAACTTTTGAATCCATTCCAAAATCGCGTCCTTCATGCTCCACAAACAAATCATACTCATGAAAAGAATCTTTGTCGAGTAGAGACAAGATGCGTTCGCGGGCAGTTAGCTTACCGGTGGCTTTTTGCTTTTCAATGGCTTGCTCGCCGCCGCCCATCTGAACCTGCTCTCTCTTTTTCAAGAGTTCACGTGTTTTCTGTTTTAACGACATAATAAATCATTTAGATTAAACATCTTTGCTTTAATACGTTAAATGGTTTTGCACATCATCTGGTTTTTTGTGTAATAAAGCGGTGCAAGTTACGTAATTTTTACTTATTGAGCTTTTGGGCAAATCTGATATTTGCCTTTGTTTATTTCTAAAAAAATGACTATCTGCCAAAGCCGGACGCCATGTTTTCCGGTTAAATAGGTAGTTGTAGATTTCGAAAAATTAAGCACTTAATTTCGAAATGGGGCAAATGATGCTTTAGTAAGGCAATGAAAACAAAAGCGTTTGAAAAAGCTGGGTTTTACCGCGATGCTTTGCTGTAAAGAAACAATCCAATAATTAGGTAAACCAGGTTGGGGGTCCACACTGCTACAATGGGATTCATGCTGGCATTGGTGGCTAAAACAGTGGAGACTTGCATAAACATGATGTACGAAAAGGCTAAAAAGATACCGATTCCAATGTTCAATCCGATACCGCCCCTGGTTTTCCGCGACGAAATACAAACTCCGATAAGTGTCAAAATCATGGTGGAGAAGGGGTACGCGAAGCGTTTGTGTTTTTCGATTTGCCAAAGGGTGACATTATCGGAACCTACTCTTTTTTCCTGTGCAATAAACTCATTCAGTTCCTTATAGTTCATTGCTTCTACCACATTTATCCTACGACTGAAATCGGTAGGGGAGATATTTAACGTGGTATCGATGCGTTTCCCGGTTTCAATTTTTTCCTTTCCGTCGGGGTAAAGTGTACGGATTTTATAGTTGGTAATTTTCCATTTGTTGAGAGTGGTATCCCACTGGATATAATCCGAAAGTAATTTTGAACGTAGTTCCCCGTCTTCAAATTTCTCCATCGAGAATTTATACCCAATATCGTAGGTGTTGTTATACGTTTCCATATAAATAAAAACCCCGGGAAGCATCTGTCGGTGGATGTTCCTATCGTCGTTCCGGTACCGTACTTTAATGTATTTTTCTTCGAATTCGAGCCTTTTTTGATTCGCGGGGGGAATAATCCAGTTGATGAGTACAAACGAAAAAATTGTTAAAATAAATGCAGAAACAAAATAGGGGAACATCAGCCTTCGATAGCTGACCCCACTGCTCAGGATGGCAATAATTTCGGAATTTCCTGCCAGTTTTGATGTAAAAAAGATAACCGATATAAAGGTAAACAGCGCCGAAAAAAGATTTGCAAAGTAGGGGACAAAATTCAGGTAATAATCTACCACGATAGCGCGGATGGGGGCCTCTTTCTCTAAAAAATCGTCAATTTTTTCCGAAACATCGAAAATAACCACAATAACGATGATCAGCATTAAGGAGTAAAAAAAAGTTCCGAGGAATTTTTTAATGATATAGAGGTCGAGTTTCTTCAAAGTGATGTCTCTTTTGCGCCAAAATTAAAACTATTTTACAATCGGGACGATAATTTTTTTACCATTCCATCTTTCCATTCTGAGAACGAGCCATCCTCAATTTTAGTACGTGCCTCGTTCACCAGCCATAAATAAAAAGCCAGGTTATGGATGCTGGCAACTTGAGGGCCAAGCAATTCTTTTGCCACAAATAGATGCCGCAGATATGCTTTTGAATAGTAGCTATCCACATAGGAAGTCCCCTTTGGATCGATGGCAGAAAAATCGTTCTCCCATTTCTTGTTTTTAATGTTGATGATTCCTCCGCTGGTAAACAACATCCCGTTGCGCCCGTTCCGTGTGGGCATTACACAATCGAACATGTCAACGCCCCGGCTGATTCCTTCCAGAATATTCACAGGTGTCCCTACACCCATTAAATAGCGGGGTTTGTCGGCAGGTAGGATGGCATTCACCACTTCGGTCATTTCATACATTACTTCGGTAGGCTCACCCACTGAAAGCCCGCCAATGGCATTTCCTTCGCGTTGCAGTTCGGCAATCATGTTGGCAGCTTTTTTCCGTAAATCGGAATAGGTTCCACCTTGCACAATCGGGAAAAATGTTTGACTGTGGCCATACAAGGGTTCAGTTTCATCGAACCGTTTCAGTCCCCGTTTTAGCCATTGCATGGTTAAGTCAAGGGAATGGCTGGCATATTTGTAATCGGCAGTTCCCGGTGGGCATTCATCAAAAGCCATCATAATGTCTGCTCCAATGACACGTTGGATATCCACAACGTTCTCCGGAGTGAAAATATGTTTGGAGCCATCAATATGGGAACTGAATTTAGCTCCTTCTTTGGTCAATTTGCGGTTGTCGGAAAGTGAAAAAACCTGGTAGCCTCCACTGTCAGTCAATATGGGTAAATCCCAATTCATAAATTTATGTAACCCTCCGGCTTGTTTCAATAATTCAATTCCAGGACGAAGATATAGGTGGTACGTATTTCCAAGGATGATTTGGGCTTTAATATCATTTTTTACCTCCAACTGATGCACCCCTTTTATCGAACCAACAGTTCCGACGGGCATAAAGATGGGGGTTTGTATTTGCCCGTGCTCGGTAGTGATGACTCCCAACCGGGCGTTGGTTTTTGTATCTGTTTTTAAAAGCTTGAATTTCATATATTTAGAATTGGGGCTGCAAAGATAATGAAATTCCTTAATTACTGGTTTTCGTATGCTACACATTGATAAACAGTCAGATTTTAAATCATGATAATTTGGTTATATCCAGATTATCAGCAAAATAATAGATGTTTCATAGTTTCTGAAACCGGATTAATTAATACCGATTTTAAAAAAAAGCTTTCTGCCATTCAAACAGGTAGGTTTAAAATTTGCTATACTTGCACATTATTTTTAAATCAGATTTTGTGCAAGATATTTTTTTTAACCTAACTACTGCCCAATGGATTGGGCTGTCGGTACTCACCGTGGCTTTATTGGTTCAGTTAATTTACTATTTGTTCATTTATTTAAAGGTTCCGGTTTGGGAGCCTAATGAAGTTTCAGAATCGCTGGAACCCATTTCTGTAATTATCTGTGCCCGTAATGAAGCTGAGAATTTGGCCATACATTTACCCAAAGTTTTAGAACAGGATTACCCTGATTTTGAGGTGATAGTGGTAAATGATTGTTCCGGCGACGATACCGAAATGCTGTTGGCCGAGTTGAAATTGAAATATCGGAACCTTCGTTCAACCACCATCGAGCAAGACAACAAGTTCTCGCATGGGAAAAAACTGGCTTTAACCATTGGAATGAAAGCAGCCAAATACGAACGGCTGGTCCTCACCGATGCCGATTGTTATCCCGCATCGGATCAGTGGTTGAAAGAAATAGGAAAATCATATTCCCACAAAAAACTGATTGTCCTGGGTTATGGTGGCTATTTAACCAAACCGGGCTTTTTGAACAAGCTGATCCGGTTCGATACCCTGTTTATTGCCATGCAATATCTTGGATCGGCCATAATTAAACGGCCTTACATGGGAGTGGGCAGAAACCTTTCATACAATAAATCGTTGTTTTTCGGGGGCAAAGGTTTTTCCAGCCATTACAAACTGAAATCGGGCGACGACGATCTCTTTATCAATGAAAATGCCACGGGCGCAAATACCGCTGTGTGCTTGGCAAAAGAGAGCTTTACCCGCTCAATCCCTCAAAGCTCGTTTTCTTTATGGGCTCAGCAAAAGAAACGTCATTTAACAACTGCACCACATTATAAAGTGGGCGACAAATGGTTGCTTGGCCTCGAAACCTTTACCCGGATGCTTTTTTATGCAGGGATTATTTTTCTGCTGATCGTGAAATGGAATCCATGGATTTTGCTGGGATTCTTTGTTTTTAGGATGTTGGTTCAATTGACGATACTAAAATTGAACATGAACAAATTCGATGAAAAGGGGTTTTGGTTGTGGTCTCCAATATTTGATCTAATTTTGCCAATGATCTATTTATTTTTCATAATTTCAAACTCGTTAAATCGGCAACGGAATACATGGAATTAAATCCCAGTTTTTCAGAGAAAGCTCAAAAAGACTTTGAATTGGTGCAAGCCGCTCAAGCCGGAAATCAGGCAGCATTTGCTGCATTGATGTCACGGTACAGGGATGCTATTTATTTTATGATTCTTAAAATGATAAACAATAAAAGCGATGCCGAAGATTTAACTATTGAGGCTTTTGGCAAAGCTTTCCGAAATATCGATCAATATTCACCGAATTTTGCTTTCAGTACCTGGCTGTTTAAAATAGCATCAAACAACTGCATTGATTTTTTGAGAAAAAAGAAAGCAAGGCAAATCAGCATTATCAGCAGTTCCAACGATTCGTCGTCGAATTTTACCGATGGAATTAGCGAGGATTCATCCCTTTCCATCCAGTCGGATACGCTCGATCCTGAAGAATCGCTGATTAGCGACCAGAAAAAGGTGCTTTTACGCGAACTGGTTGACAATCTCAAGCCCAGGTACCGTCAGTTGGTTGAGATGCGGTATTTTTTAGAATATTCCTACGAAGAGATTGCCGAAGAATTGGATATTCCTATTGGCACGGTTAAGGCGCAGCTCTTCCGGGCCCGGGAATTGCTCTACGGCATTTTAAGTAAAAACCACGGCCATATTTAAGATACCATGCAGGTTATTGATACTTATTTTCCTGAAATTTCCAAGGAACAGCGTTTGCTCTTTGAAAAAATGGGTGAATTGTACTTGGAATGGAACCAAAAAATCAATGTCATTTCCCGAAAAGATATCGAGAATCTTTACACCCACCACATTCTTCATTCATTGAGCATTGCCAGGGTTATTCAATTTGCTCCCGGTACTAAAATACTGGATGTGGGCACTGGTGGCGGTTTTCCTGGAATCCCCCTTGCTGTTTTGTTTCCCGGAACCCATTTTCATTTGATTGATTCTATTGGGAAAAAAATCACTGTTGTAAATGAAGTCAGTTCAGCACTTGGGCTAAAAAATGTAAAAGGAGAACAAATCAGGGTAGAGCAGGTAAAACAGCAGTATGATTTTGTGATTAGCCGTGCTGTTACCCGATTCGATGAGTTTATCCCTTTGGTGAGCAAAAATATTCATCGCAACCAAAAGAACAGTCTTGCAAATGGGATCATTTATTTAAAAGGGGGCGGCTTTGACATCGAAATTGAAGCGGTGAAGCATAAAATCCAGATATTTTCTATTTCAGATTATTTTCAAGAATCTTTTTTTGAGACTAAAAAAATTATTCACCTTCCCATATAAGCAATTCCCGTACGTATCTTTCGTGAATCGGAAATCCCCTATATTTGAAGAATAAAATGTCAAGTTATGTTTTTTGCACTCTCAAAAATTATTGGAATTTTTTTGAATCCTATAATCTGGATATTGGGCTTGCTGCTTTGGGCGGTTATTGCCAAAAAGCCAAAAAGAAAAAAGGGTTTGCTGTTTGCCACGCTATTTTTATTCCTTCTTTTTTCGAACGCCTATTTACTTAATGCCGTATTGTTTCAATGGGAACGTCGTTCGGTACACGATTCTTCGCTGAAGCCTCAGTACCAATACGGAATTGTCCTTTCGGGGATGGTTTGGTACGATACCGAGACCAAACACCTCAATTTTTTGCAGAGCAGTGATCGCATTTGGCAAGCGGTGCGGCTGTACAAAGAAAACCGGATTGAAAAGATATTGATTACTGGCGGTACTGCCGGGTTTTTTAAAGAAGATACCATTGAATCGGCGTTGTTAAAAAAGTTTCTTGTAAGGATTGGGATTCCAGAGGGGGATGTGATGACCGAGGAAGCATCGAGGAATACGCACGAAAATGCCCTGTTTACGGCGCAATTGTTAAGCACCGAACCTCAGGGAAACCTGTTATTGATTACCTCGGCCATGCACATGCGTAGGGCCGAGCAATGTTTTGAAAAAGAGGGGTTGCACTGCGATAGCTACCCCACCGACCGGTATTCGGGTAACAACCACCTGCATTGGGACGATTTGTTGATTCCGAGCGCGCAGACCCTTTTTAATTGGAATGCCTTTACCCATGAGTTGTTTGGGATGCTTTCGTACAAAATAATGGGGTACATATAGCAATTAATAATGGGCAATTAGTAATTAGCATGTTTTAGGAACATTGAAGAGCTTTCCATTGTCCTTATTCTTAAGCCCAAATAACCTGATCCATTGAAATATCGTGAGGTTCAGTGGGGACGGATTCTAATAATTGAAAATCGAAACAGATACCAATTTTAACAGCCGGATTGTTCGACAGGAGTTTGTCGTAAAACCCCCGGCCACGCCCCATCCGGTGGTTATTTTTATCGAAGACCATTCCCGGAACTATAATTAAATCAATACCCTTCTCGTTAGGAAAATCGGTTCCAATGGGTTCCATTATTCCTTTTAATGTTCCGGGTTTCATGGTTTCTATCCCACGGAAATGTTTGATGCGTAAAACATCCCCATCTACCACAGGAAGTAAAATAGTTTTTGAACCTGCCCATTTTATAATAAAATCATGGGTAGCCACTTCATCATCCATCGACCAATAAGCCATGATGTTCCGAGCCTTTTTAAAAACCGGAAGTTGTTCTATTTGACGAAAGATGGCAGCCGATTTTTCTAACCGGATGGGCTCAGGAAGTTCCTGCTTTAATGCTTTAATTTTTTTGCGCAATTCTTTTTTATCTGGAATCATTTTAGGTTCAATTATCCTTGGAATTTACAATCAATTTCTGTGTATATATCGTTTTCCCTAAGTTTTTAAGGGTAATTACATAGGTTCCCGGAACGAATTTGGATACATCCAGGTGGATTTGGGAATTTTTGCTTATAGTTTCTTCAAGCATCAATCTCCCTGAAATGTCTGCCAATTGTACTTGGGTATTCACTGGTAGTTCCTCCGATTCTATGGTCAGGAACTGATGGGCTGGATTTGGAAAAACCCTTACCGAATATTTTTCCTCGTTGATGCGCTGAATGACTTCAATCTGTTTTTCAACGATAGGAGCCAACGTTAAGGTCATCATTGACCGGGCAAAGGTTCCTGCCACCAGCACGTGGTTGGTATCGTCGTAGGCCAGGTCGTAAACGGGGATCATGGGCATCCCTGAACCTGTCCGTTGCCAGGTTTCCCCCTGATTGAGCGTGTGATAAATCCCTCCATCGGTAGCTGCAAAGATGACCGAATCGCCATAACCTTTCAATACCACCAAACTATTGATGGCCAATTGTGGAAGATTTCCGGAAATGTCTTTCCAATCAGCACCCAAGTTTTGGGAATAGTGAACATGTGGAATGTTTTCGTTGGCTTTATATCCCGAATGAGTTACAAACAGGCTGTTTTTGGTATTGGGGCTAAACTTGATGCAGGTAACATATCTTTCGGGTAATCCGGGGGTAACATTTTGCCATTCAATAGAATCATAGATATGTACCCTTCCGTCGCTGCTGCCCGACGCTACCAAACTATCGGTTAATGGGGAAACCGCGATGGCTGAAATTATGTGATAGCTGTGATTGGTGCCATCGGTAAGGTCATCACTGATGGCTGACCAGGTTCCATCGGGGGCATCGGTAATCCGGTAAACCCGGTAGGTTCCGGTGTAGAGAATCTGGGGATTTTTTTTGCTCATGCAGATAGGCATGTCCCAAGAACGGCGGTCGCCTTCATCGATTCCGTAGTCAAAATAATTCCAGTTGTATTCCCCCTCTTGCTTGATGCCATAATACAAACCGCCATTTTGGGTTTCGGCGTACAATAAATCAGGATTTTTAGGGTCGAATAACGGTTGAAAACCATCACCTCCCAGAACATGCAACCAGTTGGCACTGTCAGAAATAGTTCCATACAAGGTGCCATTATCCTGGGCACCGCCACTGTAAAAACCGTTGTTGACCGGATCCACGGCTACCCGGTAAAATTGGGTGTTGGGGATGTTTTCAACATCAGTCCAGATCCAGCCGTTATCCACACTTTTGTAAAGGCCGCCATCGGTGGAAAGCAGAATAGTTGAGGAATCTATAAAAACCAAATCGTGTTTATCGGCATGAACTTCGTAGGTAAACCAGGGAGGGGTTGTCATTTCAAAAAACTGACCGCCATTATCGCTGCGGTATAGATCGACACCCAAAACAAACAGTTGGTTTTTATTGTAAGGATTCACCCGGATTTTACCGAAGTACCAACCGAATCCTCCCAAAACATCGCCTTCGAGATTCGTGGCGGTAAGTTTTACCCAAGAGGAACCAAAATCTGATGACCTGAAAATCCCCTCGGTTTCGTATAGGGTGGAATTCACGAATTGGGCTACTATTTGCAGGCTGTCTTGAATCGAAAGCGTTAACCCGATGCGTGAAATATTTTCAGTGGGCAAACCTGTTGAGAGCGGTTCCCAATTTGCACCGCCATCAAATGTCCGGTAGAGTTTGCTTTCGGCCCCTGACGATATACTTTCGTTGTAATTCCGGATTCGGTTCCAACCGGCCACAATCAACGTATCGGGCGAATTGGGCACCATCACCATATCAATAATTCCGGCTTCATCTGTCAAAAAAAGGATTTGGTTCCACGTCAGTCCGCCATCGGTACTTTTATAAAGCCCACGGTTGTTGTCGCGGATAAATGGGATGCCCATGGTAGCTGCATAAATAATTTTCGGGTTGCTGGGATGCAAAGCTATTTTGGTTACAATCCCGGTATTCTCCAATCCCAAATGTTCCCAGGTAATGCCTGCATCAGCACTTCGGTAAATACCATTTCCTACCCATGGATACCCGGAAATATTCGGGTCGCCGGTTCCTACATATAGGGTGTTTGTATCCATCGGGCTAATTGCAATGTGGCTGATGGCCAAATAGGGTTGTTCATCGAAAATAGGGTTCCAGGTGGTTCCGCCATTGGTGGTTTTATGAATACCGCCGCAAACGCTTCCTACATAAATAATGTTTCCATTGTTGGGGTTATGGGCTATGGTGTTGATGCGTCCGCCGATATTGTAAGGGCCCTGGGTAATCCATTGGGGTTGCCCGCCGGTTTTGTTTAATGATGCTTTTTGCAGGCGCATAGTCTCTTTTTGCATCTGCTGCAAATAAACAGCATGTCCTTTTTCAAAATCGGGGTAATTGCGCATAAAATGCAAATCCTCGAAAGGTTTTAGTTTTGGATGCGGTTTTTTATCGTTTTTCGAAAACAAAAATCCGGCAATTAGAGCAATAATGAGGACTAGTAACGGGAGTAACAGTGTTTTTTTCATAAACGGAGCGAATTGTAATTTCGATAAAGGTAAAAATAATAGATAATAAATTGATGTTGTTTAGCTGAGGTTTCTTCATATCTCTGTCACAGGCGGGATTTAAAGGATTCTTCTTAACTCTACGGCTTAGTGTTTATTTATTAATTGGGTAGCCTAATTTTATCATCTCAGGGTTTATACCTCGACTCATTCAATAACTGGTGGTAATTCTGGTCTCCCATCAGTTGAGGTAAGGTTACCTCCGGATGTGTTTTCATATACGACAGGATAATCTGGTAACCTAACCAACGTCCGGTCCGTGAGGGCGATTCTTTAGAAAAGGTGGAGGTGAAGGGGCCGTCGTCGATATACCGTTTGATTTCTTTGTAATTGGTAGTAAACACCAGTTTATTTTCCACCAGGTACAACCACATCAGGTTTTCGTTTTTGTGGCACCATTTCAGTTTTTCTTTGGTAAATCCCCATTTCAGGGTGTCGGCCATTTGGGGAAGCATGGCATCTAAAAAGAGATGGATTTTTCCGTAATAGAGCATCTGGCTGATCAAGTCGTCACTTTCGCTTTTGTAAGGAAATTCGGTGATGGCAACGGCAAACATCACATCGCTGGGAATTTTATCGGGATGCATGTTGGCTGATAGGTACTGTGGAGTCCGGAGCATGGTGTAATATTTTGAACCGGCTCCTAAGTATTTATCTAAGCTGATGCTGAGATACCCTGAATCGATCACGATGGATTGGTTAAACCCGGAAATGTGCGTGTAAATAGCCGGAATCTCCTTTTCGGGGAAGTGGTAATAGTATCTTTTAAACGCGTCGGCAAGTTCGTGTTCAAAGGGCAAATTTTTAAACAGAACCTGAACATCGGCATAAGCCCCTGAAATATAAGGTTCGGTTAAAAAGTAGGTCAGGTTTCTGGCATAGTCCAATTGGTTGGTGCCGCCAATTTTAATTACCTGCTGGTTATATGCGTCAAAAAAATTCCCGTATTTCTGTTCCCATTTGGGTACCTGTTGCCAGATGCTGTCGGTATTTACTGAAAACAGACCCACATCGAACCGTTCAATTTCCTGCCGGGTTTCAATGTTTGATATGTCCACATCCCATTTGCTGTGTGAGCAACCTGAAAAGATCAGAAATACGATAACAGTGTAAATAAAAACAACAGGTTTCATCATAAACAAGTTTTCCAATGTTTTGCACAAATATAAACAGGCTGCACGAAAATATTTATCTTTAACCCAATTTTTAAAACCTATGTTTTAGCCATGAGAAACTTCCGATTGATAGACAAGTACCAGCTAGCCCTTTGGGTGTTTTTAGTTCCTTTTGCAGTTTTTGGACAAGGGGTCCGTTTGGGCCTATCGGTGAGCCCGCAGCTTTCGTGGATGAAGTCCGATATGGGGATCGTTGAATCGCAGGGCGTAAAAATGGGATTCAATTTCGGGTTGCAGTCCGACTTCTTTTTTGCCGAGCGTTACAGCTTTTCTACCGGATTGCTGATAAACAACACCGGCGGGAAATTGAGATACAGCGATACCCTGAACTTTAAAACCTCAGACGGCCAATACAAATTCGATCCGGGTGCCGAGGTCGATTATAAAATCCAATACATTGATGTGCCGCTGGCATTCCGCATGGAATCGAACAAAATCGGATATTTTGTTTATTATGCCCAGTTTGGGGTAACCAACCACTTCAGGGTGGGGGCTACGGCTGATATTTCGGCTGCCGATGGTGCGGTGCAACAAACATTAAACGGTTACGGATGCAAAGACGAGGTAGGCTTTTTTACTATGGGCTACCATATTGGCTCCGGAATTAATTATTATTTTTCGAAAAACACGGCCATCACCGTAGGTTTCCTTTATACCAACGGCTTTTTGGATGCCTCCCGAAATACAGATACCGATTTTGAGGACAATCTTTCTGTCCGGAGCCTGATGCTTAAGTTCGGCATTTTGTTTTAATATAATAAGTGGATAGCTTTTTAGAGACCAGAAACCAAACATGCCTATCCGTGTAATTGGTGGCTAAAAATTAAATAAACATGAAAATCGCTCTGGCCCAATTGAATTACCATGTGGGGAATTTTGATTTAAATAACCAAAAGATGGCTGAGGCATTGGTACAGGCCGAAAAACAAGGGGCTGAACTGGTCATATTCTCGGAACTTTCGGTTTGTGGTTATCCACCACACGACATGCTGGAGCAGCACGATTTTATTATCCGTTGCAACGAAACCGTGAAACAATTGGCCGCGCGTTGTATAAACGTTGCAGCCATTGTTGGGGTGCCTACCATCAATCCTGCCTCAAAAGGCAAAAAACTGTTTAACTCCGCCTGTTTGTTGGCCAACGGGCAAATCATGGCCATCAGGAATAAAACCCTCCTGCCTACTTACGATATTTTTGACGAATACCGCTATTTTGAACCTAATGAAACCTTTGAACTGTTGGAATGGAAAGGCGAAAAGATTGCCTTAACCATTTGCGAGGATTTGTGGGACAAGCAGCCATCGGCATACATCAGTGCCAAAGGGGCGCTGTACAAACGGTCGCCCATGAGCGGGTTGGCCAAACTGAATCCCGATTACATCATAAACATTGCCGCTTCGCCCTATTCATACAATCAGGGAAAGGTACGCATCCAGGTGTTGAAAGAAAATGCGGAACGTTACCAGCTTCCGGTCATTTATGTGAACCAAACCGGAGGCAATACCGAACTGATTTTCGATGGCGATTCCATGGTGCTCGATGCTCAGGGAAATGTGGTGGCGCATTGCGGCGTTTTTAACGAAAACCTGATTTTTGTCGATACCCAGGCGCTGATGCAACAAAAATACAAACCCGAACTTTTAGAACCTTCCGATTACATTGCACAAATCCATGAGGCTTTAGTGGTGGGCATCCGCGATTATTTTGGAAAAATGCATTTTAAAAAAGCCACGCTGGGCTTAAGCGGGGGAATTGACTCTGCCGTTACCTTGGTATTGGCGGCTGAGGCTTTGGGGGGCGAAAACCTCCGGGTGTTGCTTATGCCATCAAAATATTCATCGGATCATTCCATTAACGATGCCGTGGATTTGGCCGAGAACCTACACATCTCGTACGAAATTGTTCCCATCCAACCCATTGTTGATACATTTGAACAGGCGATGGGGCCTTTGTTTAAGGGCTTACCCGCCGATGTAACCGAAGAAAACATCCAGGCCCGGGTACGTGGTACGTTGTTGATGGCCTTATCGAATAAATTCGGGCACATCTTGCTCAATACCAGCAACAAGAGCGAAGCCGCGGTAGGTTATGGAACCCTTTACGGCGACATGAACGGCGGATTAAGCGTGTTGGGCGATGTATATAAAACCGATGTGTTTAAGCTGGCCCATTACATGAACCGCGATAAAGAGATCATCCCGGTGAATACCATCCTGAAACCTCCATCGGCTGAGTTGCGCCCCAACCAGAAAGATTCCGATTCGCTGCCCGAATATGATTTGCTCGATGCCATATTGTTCCAATACATTGAGCAAAAGCTGAGTGCTTCGGAAATTATTGCTTTGGGTTACCCACCGCAAGTAGTTGAAAAGGTGTTGCGGCTGGTGAACATAAACGAATACAAGCGTTTTCAGGCACCGCCCATCCTGCGCATCTCGTCAAAAGCCTTTGGTTTTGGCCGGCGGATGCCTTTGGTGGCAAGGTATTAAGCTGAAAGTAGTTTTCGGTTTCAAAGCAGTAGGCTCAAATACATTTGCAGTAGGCAAAAACATAAATGCAGTAAACCTAAATACAATAGCAGTAAGCTTACTTAGGGACTGCTGGATGATAACCTTAGATATGTAGCTAAAGAATTGGATATAATACTTTTGTTTTTGCTTCTCTATTCTCCCAACCTAAATATCATAGAACGATTATGGAAGTTCATCAAGAAAAAATATTGTATGCCAAGTATTATGGAACACCTGCTAAATTTCAATTGGCAATCATTTGTTTTTCAAACTATTAGCCAAAATTACACCGGAAATTTAAAAAACCGGATGACCTTAAGATTCCAATTTTTTGAAAAGAGTGCTTCGGAAATTTATCCCGTTTTAATGTATAATTCTCCTGAAAAGACTGGAAAAACCTATATAACCCTGAATTTCTTCCGGTATTCCAAAGGAGGCATCCCCACAATTTTAACAAAAGTTTTCCGGAACGATTTGGGGTCGGAATAGCCACTTTGTTCAATAACCTCATTAATAGTGTCATTGGTATGTTCAAGTTGTTTCTTAGCCGATTCAACCCGTACATTCTGTAAATACTCAATTGGCGGTACCCCTGTGGCCTGTTTGAACCTCCGGACAATATTACGTCTGCTCGACGGAATATTTTTAATAATTTCTTCTATCGTTTCAATTTCACGGAACTTTGCTTCGATGTTATCCTGGATTTTTTTTACCAGATCATCTTTATGGTTATGGCTGGGTGCGAAAGTGCCAAAATAACTTTGGTTGTACCGATCCATATCAATTGCAAAAATTTTTGCAATTCGTATAGCCACCTCATTTCCGCAGTATTTTTGTACAATTCGCAGTAACAAATGAAAGGTTGATGTTGAACCGCCGCTGGTATAGAACCGTCCGTCAATGGTAACTACATGATCGGGCTTTAAAATAACCTCAGGGAAAGAAGCTGCAAACCGGTTACTTGCATCCACATGCGTGGTAGCCATTCTTCCATTGAGCAAACCTGATGCGCCAAACAAAAAGGCTCCGGTACAGAAACTCGCTATCTCAGCCCCTTCTATGTATTGATTCCTGATCCACGGAATAAATCTTTGATTCTTCAAAAGAGTGTCCGGCATATTAGTAGTGGTAAATGAAGGTATCAGTACAATATCGGCTTGCAGGTCTGATTGTATCGGCAATACAGAATAACCATGAAACATTGAACCTTCTGCTTCAATCTGTTCAGGAGTCCGCACTACATGAATTTTGAACGGTGTTTTCTGGTTATTTTCGACAGATACACGGTTCGTAGTTTCAAAAACATCCAAAATTGCAGCTATACTCAACAGCTTATAATCGGTGGGTACAATCAATCCTAAATTTTTCATTTTCCTGCTTTTTACAAACATAATACCTTTTTGTCTCAAATGCCCCTAAAATTGACCCTTATGTTACTGCTCTAATAACCACAATGTTCGAACTTTGTTTTCAGGAAATTGTTTTAACAAATTAAAAACTAAAAACGAGGAGCCGCAATTTGATGCAGAACCTGATAACAAAAAACAAAGAACAAAACATCAATTTTATAAAAAATCAAAGGAGAGAAAAGATTATGAAAAAAATGAACCCAGTAGTACATTTTGAAATGCCGGCGGAAGATAAAAAACGGATGGCCGATTTTTATACTAATGTTTTTGGATGGAAAACACAGATGCTTGGCCCTGAAATGGGAAATTATGTGGTTGTAACCACCTCTGATGTTGACCGGTATGGAAGGCCAAAAAATGCAGGAATGATAAATGGTGGTTTTTATCAGAAAAATAATGATTCAGCACCACATCCTTCTGTAGTTATTGCAGTTGACGACATTAAAGAGTCTATGAAGGATATTGTGAGTGCTGGCGGCCGTTTGATTGGTGAGCCAATGGCTATTCCTGGAATCGGAATATCTGTTTCGTTTTTTGACACCGAGAATAATCGGGTTGGCCTACTTCAACCTATAATGGATGCTAATAAATAAAATTGGAAATCATATAAGCATATCAATTCAGGAAAACTATTTGGAAAAAAGGAAAACCAAGAAATCAAAACTTAAAAAATCAATTGTATGGAAAAAGAAAAATCAGAATTGTTAACAGCCGGTAAAATTGCGGCACAGTTGGGTGTATCCGGTGCAGTAGTGTTAAAAACAATTAAAGCGCTCGATATTAAACCGGATCTGGTAAAAGCCGGATGTAGTTATTACGGAGCCGACACAATAAAGAAAGTGAAAGCTTCGCTTAAATAAATTATTGCCCGTTGTTTCTTGATTTGAATTAAGTGGTTTATTTGACTCATCGGTTGGTACTAAGCCAACCGATGAGTCAATTTTATCTCTTAAAATGTGATGCTTAAAAAATAAATTTATGTGGACAAAATCTTATACTATAGTAACAAAAGAAGTAACAAAGGAGCAAATCTGGAAGCTTTTTACTGATATAAACAGTTGGCCTGTGTGGAACAATCAAATTGAACTTGCGAAACTTGAAGGCAAATTTGAGGCTGGGAATCATTATCTGATTCAACCCAAGAACGGACGGATTGTGAAAGTAACATTGCTGAAAGTTGAAGAAAATAAGCATTGCCTGGAATTTGGAACATTTCCTCTGGCTAAAATGTATTATGACCACCTTATAGAAGAAACTGCCGACGGACTGAAAATAACAAACACAATCTATGTAAAAGGCATTTTGAGTTTTCTGTGGGTGCAATTAGTGGTAAAGAAAATAGCTGCGGAAATGCCCGCTCATGTGCAACAACAAATAAAGGTGGCATCAAAACTATAATAAATATGAGAAAAGAGAAAATAATATTTTGGACTGCGACAACAATCATCGCTTTGTTTGAAGGAGTAATGCCCGCATTGACTTCGCAAACAGAATTGGCAAAAGAAGGAATTGCACATTTGGGTTATCCGGGGTATTTTGGAAACGCATTGGTTGTATTTAAAGTTTTAGGAGTATTGGCATTAACTATACCACAAATTCCTAAACGGGTAAAAGAATGGGCTTATGCCGGTTTTGCTTTTGACTTTATTTTTGCGACAATCAGTCACGGAGCGGTTGACGGACTAAATGGACAAACATTTTTCCCATTGGTTGTATTCGGGATTTTAGCCGTTTCATACATTTACTATCATAAATTAAATAGGAGTAAAATTTAATTGTTATGTCGTTTCAAGCATACATTGACCACATAAAAGCCAAGACAGGTAAGACCCCTGACGATTTTAAAAAAATGGCTGAGGAAAAAGAATTTATTATTGCCGGAAAACTTAATCCTAAAACAAAAGCAACAGAAATTACAAATTGGCTGAAAGAGGAATTTGAATTGGGACATGGGCATGCAATGGCGATTTATGCACTATTTAAAGGAAAAACTGAATAACAAGAAAACCAACGAACCGCTAATAAAGGCTATATGCAATAAGGGTTTCAGTGATGATTCAAGCATTCTGCCCCGCTTCAACTTTTGTGTAGCTTGACAGGGAACCGCTTCGTACCCCTGCACTGGGTATAACCGCAGATGCTAGTGGCAAGCCAGGAAAATGGCTCTGGCATGTTTTTGCTAAAAAATTCTTACCTTTAGATTGAAACAAATTAATAACAAATAAAGGTAAATGATTATGAAAACAAAAAGATTAATTATCAGCACAGTATTAGGGGTAGTTTTTGGCTTTGTCTGTTATGGCTTAGCATCAAGCGGGCAAAGTGGAGTATCAACTATTTTAGCCCTGAACATAATCCTTGGAAGAATGCTAATTGGTGTAGCTATCGGTATAAGCCGTTTTACTTTAAAACATTGGTCGTTACATGGAATAACAATGGGGCTGGTTTTTAGTTTGCCTGCCGGGTTTGGTGCCATGTTAGGACCTGAAAACCCTGAATTTTCACATACAATGCTATTGACTTCAACAATTGTTATGGGAATGATTTATGGGTTCCTGATTGAATTAATTACTTCGGTTGTTTTTAAAGCAAGGCAATAAAGAAAAACGCCAGGCAATAAAGTGTATCTGCCATAAGGGTTTAGCTTTGCTGATCTCGCTTGGGTCGGTTCGCAAGGGTTCTAGGTATCGTGCGGCGCAGTAACTTTTTTATCTGGGGATAGTGACGTAGCCACGTAATCACATATTGGGTATTGCCGCAGTTATTGGGCACCATTAAAAGACAGTTTTTGAGCGACTGAAAAATGATACTGGCATAAGGTTGTCGCTTTGCAGGTTTAGATTTGCAAAAAGATAAAATTATGGAAATTGAGGATTACAGAATTTTTAAAGGCCGACATTGCGAAACAAACGCAATTGGCAATCTATTCTTAAATATTGGTTATTTAAAGCAGGCTTCAACTATATTACGCTTAATGCAGATAAAGAAAAAAAAGCGATGGAGGTTTAGAAAAAATATAAAAGGTACAACCAAATTTTCCGCTCAAGATAACAATGTGTTTACAAACTGACATTTGCAGAGGATGAAAAGTAAAACGGCATTCAAAATAGCGCTCACCGATTCTGAGAAACAGGAAATGAGGCGGAATAAAGTTAAAATTAAAGATATCCCGAACTACGCCGTTGATGAATTGGCAGTAATCATGGGTGTTTCATTGGAGCGGGCCAAAGAAGTTTACGCCTTGATCGGGTTCCAAATGATACCATCCATTGGAATCAGGTTTGCAGAAGATTTAATTTCGTTGGGATACTATTCTATCAATGAATTAAAAGGGAAAGACGCTACAAAACTAACGGAAGAATTTGAGTTATTAAAAGGATATTGGATTGACCCCTGTGTTGAAGACCAATTTAGGTTAGCCGTTCATTACGCGGAGACAGGTGATAAGACAAAAAAATGGTGGGACTTTACCGAGGAACGAAAGAAATATCGGCGGGAAAACGGACATCCGCCGGAAAGGCCCCAAAAAGCATGGCATGAAGCATTAGGGGTAAAACCAGGAAATGATAACGGCAACCTATACGTGTAAGTACCGGGAGTGGCTGGCCTACCTTGTGTCTCTATTTTATAGCCCGGTGTCTTATTTCTGACATCTCGCGTCAATTTTCACCACTATTTGCTAGTAATCGTTTATCGGGTTACTTTTGCAAAAAAATGAATTGTTTATTATGAATAATAAAATTTTATTAGTCAGTGTTTTTCTGACAATTTTTATCCAAGGGACTTTGTTTTCACAAAAGAGACTAGTTCCCCCGCATTTTAATCAAATCCACCTGTTTGGAAAGATTGAGGTACGCTTGGAACCTGCTGCCTATGATTCTGTTGTGATTGAATCGGGCAGTTTCGATGTTGAAAATGTTCAGGTTGCCGTAGAAGGAGGTATCTTGTCGGTGAAATTAACCAGTGAGTTTCCGTCGCAGATTAAAGTAAAAACGACTATTTATTATTCCGAATTGAAACACCTGGAAGCTGGTGGTGGCATTAAGCTCTACAACAAAGGGGCTATGCAGGGGTCATTCGTGGGTATTGAAGCCAAATCGGGCAGTGAGTTCGATTTGTTGATACAGCTTGATTCTGCACAGGTATTGGTGAATAAAGGGGCTTTTGTAAGGTTAACGGGTACATGTCCCAAAGTGGATCTGAAAACTGCTACGGGCGGCGATTACCGGGCTACCGCATTGCAAAACGACACCACGTTTGTAAAAATGAACGGAGGAACTGCCGAGGTGGATGTGAAACTGTTGTTAGATGCCGATGTCCGATTGGGAGCCAGTTTAAAATACAAAACACTCCCCAAAAAAATGAAAAAAACCGAGAAGCTGGGGGGTACTATCTCTCAGTTAGAAGACTTTTAAATTGTGACTATGGAAATTACCAAAGCCGAGTTTGTTATCAGCAATAGTGAATACAAAAAGTGCCCGGCACCCAATATGCCCGAGTATGCTTTTATCGGGCGTTCCAACGTGGGAAAATCGTCGTTGATAAACATGCTCACCAACCAATCGAAATTGGCCAAAGTGAGCGGACAACCCGGAAAAACACAACTGATCAACCACTTTAAAATAAACGATGCATGGTATCTGGTCGATTTGCCCGGGTATGGGTTTGCCAAGGCTTCAAAAGGCCAACGGGAAAAGTGGCAGAAATTCATAACGGGGTATATCCTAAACCGTGAAAACCTGTTTTGCCTTTTTGTTTTAGTTGATTCAAGGTTGGAACCCCAGCAGATTGATGTGGATTTTATGCACTGGCTGGGTGTCAACGGAGTGGCGTTTGCTATTGTATTTACCAAAGCCGATAAGCTTTCCAAAAATCAACTCGACCGGAACGTAAGCATCTATACCAGGGAACTCAAAAAATCGTGGGAAGAATTGCCGTCGGTATTTGTCACCTCAGCCGAAAAAAGGATGGGTAAAGAAGGTATTTTAGCATTTATTGAGGATGTCAATGCCAAGAATCCCATTCAATAGCGTTTTTTTACTTGTTCTTGTCCCCGGTTCGTTCAGTTCTGATTTGTAGCCAAACGTCCATCAAGTTCCAATTGATCGGCAATTTTTGCCATCCCTTCAATAGTCAGTTCAATCACCTGGGTGAGTTCCATGCCCATCATTACTGCTCCTTTTTCAATGATAGAGCGGTCAATTTTAGCGGCAAAACGTTTGTCGGCCCATTTGCTTTTAACCGATTTGGCCTTCATATCCAAAATGCTTTTGGTTGGCCGTACCAATGCCGATGTGGTTACCAGTCCGGTTAACTCGTCAATGGTGAAAAGGGTCTTCTCCAGGAGGCTTTCGGGTTTTAGATCGGTACAGATACCCCAGCCATGGCTGAGTGCCGCACGGATATAATCTTCGGGCCAGCCATTTTCCTGAAGGATTTTTTCAGTCATCTGGCAATGGATATCGGGATATTTCTCATAATCCAGATCATGAATCAAACCGATAATTCCCCATATTTCGGGGTCTTGGTTAAAATGTTGGGCAAAGTGCCGCATGGTGGCTTCCACAGCCAGAGCATGTTTAATAAGGCCCGGGGTTTGGTTGTATTGTAGCAGCAATTGGTAAGCTTGGTCTCTGGTAGGCATCATCTCTAAATATGTTTTGGGTTGTTTACAAAGTTTCTAAAATAATTATTCCGATGGAAAGAATCAATGTTTTGTATGAATCTATCTGAGATTCTTTGCCATTCGGGTTGGTGGGTACCCTAAGAACAAAACCCCGTTTGCGGGGCTTTCATTCTCAAAATATCTTTATTTCTTGTCTTGAATCTCATTTCTCAAATCGAGGCTCTCAGTTATTTGATAAGTCCCGAAAGCAGCGCATCCAATTCATCGGCATGAAGTCCGCGTTTCACAATTTTTCCGTCGGGGTCTATTAAAATGGCGTGTGGAATGGAGTTTACCCCATATAGCTTGCCTACCGGATTGTCCCAGCCTTCGAGGGTAGAAACCTGTTTCCAGACCAACCCATCTTTGGCAATAGCCTGTAACCATTTTTCGCGGTCTTTATCCATAGAAATCCCCAGAATGGCGAATCCTTTTGCTTCAAATTTTTGATAAACAGCTACCACTGTCGGGTTGGCTCTGCGGCAAGGCCCGCACCACGAGGCCCAGAAATCGATCAATAGATATTTCCCTTTAAAATCGGAAAGGTTAACAGGATTGCCGGCCGTATCGTTTTGTGCGAATTCAGGAGCAAGCATGCCGGGTTGCAAGGTGCGCAAAAGGTCAACCCGCTGTTTCAGGTTTTTGGTATGTGCATATTCATGTAATGAAGAATCCAGACCATTCACGAGTTCCTCCAGTTCCTCCAATTCCAGATAATAGACAATCTCGCGGTTGATGATAAAGGGCGAAAGGATGCTTTGGGGATGTTCCCTGATATAAATTTTGCTTAGTCCTACAGCAACCAGATCAAGGGAATCGAGCTTTTTCTCCAATTCCTTTTTTAGGGCAAGGTCGGTGGCAGCCTTAAAGTCAGCATATACCAATTCCATCTGATTGTTTAGCTCACTTTTCGATTCTTGAAGGGCCTCATATTCGTCATTCACCTTTGACCCTTTGATGGTTGTTGCCTGAATGCTGTCTAAATTGGCAACAACTTCAATCGGGGAGTTTTCAACAAACAAGACTATCTGATTCTGTGTGCTGCCAAACTGGATGAAGTATTGGTCGGGGAAATCCACTTTGCCCATAAACTTAAAGGTGCCTGCAGTAACTTCCGAAGAGTCTATTACATTCATCTTCTTGTCTTTGTAAATCTTCAGATATACTTTTTCAGGCTGGGTTCCTGTAATCTTCCCATTGATGACAAACTGGTCGGTTTTGGGGCCTGAACAGGCTCCCATAGCTGCAAGAGTAAGTATTAAAAAACGGTTCATTCAAATTCAATTTAATTGTTAATGTATGTCAATTCCATGGATCATGTTCAACAGGTGATCCAAGGTTAAAAATATTTCATTTAAGTATTCTTCTACGGCTTTTGGGCTTCCCGGCAGGGTATATACCATGGTTTTGTTCATGGTTCCGGCAATGCCCCGGCTTAACAAAGCGTTGGGTTTTTGGGCTCCGTATTTTACCCGGATCATTTCCATGATACCCGGTATTTCTTTATCCAGATGAGCCGAAACAGTTTCCACGGTAATGTCGCGCAGCCCAATGCCTGTTCCGCCCGTGGTGATGAGTATATCGGTTTTGGCCACTTTGCATTCCTCAAGAATAAGCGACAGTTCCGAAGCGTTGTCGGGAATAATGGAATGCTTGATGAGTAGCTTTTTGTTGATTTTTTCAAAATATTCTGTCAGTAACCGAACAATGGCAGGGCCACTTTTGTCTTCATACACTCCCCGGTGAGCACGGTCGCTAAGGGTTATTACCCTGGCAGTAAAAACTTTTGGGAGGTTAACCAACACCTGCCCCAGATAAAAAGTCAGATAATCCTCCGGAAGGCAGAGGATGGCCCGTTGCCCCTCAATCTCCATCGGTTTAATGACTTTAAGGTCGCTATCGCTACCTGTAATGTGGTCAAAGGTTTTAATAGGTTCGTTGTCAAATTGGTCTACCAGCAGGATGGCTCCTACCGAGGTACCCGCCATAAACGATTTTAGCAGGTTTTCGCCAGGCATTTGTTTTTCAAGAACCAATACCTGGTTCGATACTTTATTGGGCGACGTTGAAGTATCATCTACTTCCACATGTTGTTTGTGGCTTGTAATCCGGTAAATTGAATTGATTTTCATGTGGCAGCGTATTAGGTTTATACTAGGAACACTTAATGTACTCAATCTTGTCACCGGGTTTAATAATCCCACCCTGAATCACTTTGCAGAAAATGCCCTCTTTGGGCATCACACAGCTTCCAACGATTTGAAAAATCTGGCAACCATCGCCGTGGCATTTTTTGCCGATCTGCGTTACCTCAAGCTTGGTATCTCCAATTACGAACAAGTCGCCGGGCAGGGTTTCGTAAAGGACAATTCCTTTGGTGGTAATATTTTCGGCAAACTCCCCATAATCTAACTCACGCCCTAACTTCTTCTCAAATTTGCGGATGCTTTCTTCGGCCAATAAACTTACTTGCCGGTGCCAGTTTCCGGCATGGGCATCCCCTTCAACCCCATGTTGATTGATGGCAATAAAAGGACGCGGGGTTTTAATGGTCCCTTTTTTTTCGGAAATATTTACGGAAATTACGTTGCAGCTTGGCGTCATTACTGATTTAAATTAATATTTGATAAAATTGAACGGAAACCGGACCATCTTGGAGAACCCTACACCGGCTTCGTACATGTCGTCGTCGTCGTGATGAAAATACCAATTGATGATTAAGGGTTTGCCTTGCCGGGCAATTTCTTTAAACAAATCCATAATATCCAGCAACGACTTGGTAGATGAGGTATTGAAATACTTCATTTTAAAATTGACCACGGTTTCTTTATTCGGCTGTTTAATGTATTCTGTCACCCACTGAATCACCGGCTCGTAAAATTTTTTGCTGTTTTCAGGAATCGAAGTGCCACTAAACCAATATTGTTCCTGTTTTTCATCTAAAATAATCCGGGGGGTATCCTGAGTTTCGTCGAGTAAGATAGGTAACATAATTTTTAGTATTTGATTCAGTTACTAAGATACTAATAAATGGAAAGTTTCAAACTAATTTAGTAACGCATTCCTTTATGTGGACAAAAACAATCACTGGAACGATTGATTTCCTTATTTGTTGATTCTGATAAGTTATAGTTGATTTAAGCGCTAATATTGGAAATATTTTCATAAATTAACTGTGCTTTTCACTTACCATCAATTTTTTTTATATCATTGATGGTAAAGTTTTCTAGGGGTATTAAAAAATAAATGATACATAAAATGGCAAAAATTAAACGGATACTGGTGACTGATGATTCAAGCACTACTCGTGGTTTTATTAAAAAGGTACTTGTTGATGCAGGATTTCAGGTAATTGAGGCAAGTAACGGCGTTGAAGCATTGATATTGATTAACCGGGAGGTTCCCGATTTGCTGATGCTCGATTTGTTGATGCCTGATATGGATGGTTTGGAAGTGCTTGAAAAATTGAAAACCGCATCCATAAAAGTACCTACCATAGTCATTACAGCAGACATTCAGGAACAAGTGAAAGAAGAGTGTTTTGAACTTGGGGCCCGTGATTTTTTAAATAAGCCGGTTACTGCCGACACCATATTAAACAGCATCCGGAAGATTAATGGCTAAGCTTGATTATAAGTTGAGTTCCAAAGTAATCCTTTAAATTTAGAAGATGAAATTATCGACACAGCAGTTTGATTTTCTAACAGAGATTGTCAATATAGGAATAGGGCGCAGTGCCAACGTGTTGAATAAAATTGTTAAAAACAGGGTACAGCTTAAAGTGCCTAGTATCCTGCTTTTAAAGGTTGATGATTTAAAACAGTTGGTAGGCCACGACGATTCTGTAGAATTATCTGTCATCTCCATGGGGTTTACCGGAGATTTATTAGGAAGTGTGGCTTTGGTGTTTTCATCTGCAAATGCCATAAAAATGGTCGATTTGTTGACCGAAAATAATTATGAAAAGCTTGAGATGGATCAGCTCCGTACAAGCACCCTGAACGAGGTGGGTAACATCGTGCTGAATTCCTTAATCGGAACATTAGGCAACTTGCTCAAGACCCGCTTCCGTTACTCCATCCCCCAATTCAAAGAGTGCCTGGCAAAGGACTTGTTGGCAAACACCGGAAGTTTACCGGAATATTTCATTTATGCCGAGACGCAATTTAAAATTAAGGATAATAATATCGAGGGGAGTTTCATGCTGTTCTTCGAGGTAGGATCATTTGACACATTTATTGAAAAACTCGAAAAATTTTCTGTTCAATAAAAGGTGATGGAACGGGCTAAGCACACACAGCAGTTGATAGATAGTTTGTCGATGGGGATTTGCATCATCGATCCGGTTTATAAAGTGCTGTATTGGAACGAATATATGCACGAATACACAGGCATTCCATCGGGTACAATTTGCTGTAAGCCTTTGGGCGATTTTTTCCCTTCATTCAAGTTGGAGGTTTATACAGAGCGTATAAATTCTGTTTTTGAGGGTTGGCCTCCGGTGGTTTTGTCTTCCAGATTTCACCATCTGTTTATCGAGAGCCCGAATGGTAAGTTAAAAAACAAATCCCAGGATGTTACTATCAGTGCCTTGGTAAGCTCCGAAGAAGGGGCTTTCAATGCACTTATTTCGGTGATAGATGTTACCGAATCGAACCGGCAATTGGAAGAGCTCAACATGCAATACAAAAAGGCAAAGCAGGATATTGAGATCAGGGAACGTATCCAGTCAAAATTGATGGATTCTGAAATCAGATACCGCGAACTGAATAACATGAAAGACAAATTGATATCTATTATAGCGCATGATTTACGGAGCCCTTTCACTTCCCTTATCGGGTATATGGAGATTCTGGCCAATGAACCCCATAAAATCAGCCAAAACCGCCAACAGGAGATAATTGCCATGTTGCTCGATGGAACCCGTCAAACTTATGCTTTGCTTGAAAACCTGCTTCTTTGGGCCAACATGCAGATTAAAGGCGGCGTAATGTATCGTCCGGTTGCATTTAACCTGGAGGCGGTTTTAACAGAGGTGGTCGCTAAAATGAAGCATATGGCGCAACGCAAAGAGATATCTATTGTGATTGAATGCAAGGAGGTTGCCGATGTTTTTGCCGATGTTGATATGGTTCAGGCAATACTCCGGAACATTATTTCGAATGCCATTAAATATACTCATCCAAAAGGGCGTATCCAAATCAATTCAGCAAAAGAGAATGACTCTTATGCTTTTGTCAGCATTAAAGATGACGGGGTTGGTATGAACCCGGAAACAATAGCCAACCTGTTTAAAATGGAGAAATCTGTTTCTGCATTTGGAACGGACAATGAAAAAGGAACCGGGCTGGGGCTGCTGGTTTGTAAGGAATTTATCGATAAAAATAAAGGAAAACTTGAAATAATAAGCTCCTTGGGTAGCGGTAGTGAATTTAAGTTTACTCTGCCTTTGCGTTCCTTGTAGGTCTGATTAGGTAATTATTCTTTGGTTTTCTCTAACAACCGGACATTTTCAATAATCATGGTTTTATCCACCGCTTTGCACATGTCGTAAACTGTTAATAAAGCAACATTAACAGCCGTTAAAGCTTCCATTTCAATTCCGGTCTGGCCGGTGCATTTGGCAAAACTCTCGCATTCAATACCGGTTTCGGTTATCCGGGCGTGAACATCCAATTTTGTAATGAGCAAAGGGTGACAAAGAGGGATAAGTTCCGAAGTTTTTTTACCCGCTTGAATGCCCGCAATCTCAGCAACAGTCAACACATCGCCCTTTCTCAGTTGGTTTTCTTTCACCAATTTTAACGTTTCGGGTTGAAGCCTGATATGCCCAATAGCTCGTGCCGTACGTGCCTGTTGGGGTTTATTGCCCACATCTACCATGTTGGCTTTCCCTATTTCATCCGTGTGGCTCAACTTTTTCATATTCCAACAACTTTAAATTCTTAACTCTGAACTTCCAACTTTAAATACTCTAAGTACTTAAAGTACTCTAAATACTTCTTCTTATCCTCCAATGTTATAGAAACTTCCAGTAGAGTTGGTGTGTCCGCTTCTGGGTTTTTTGTTTAAAGCCAATTCATAGGCTTTTTCTGTTCCCAGTTCACGCACGTTAAAAGCAATGTCGCTGAAAAGGCATGGTTTTAATAATCCGTTGGCAGTTAACCTAAGACGGTTGCAAGTGGCACAATTTCCGCCATCACCTCCTTCGACACGGGTAAAATATCCTTTTTCGAGGTTCATCTCGTGAATAAACCGGACTTCCAAATTATGTTCTTTGGCGAAATGGGCTACCTGTTGAGCATCTTCTTCCAGCGAAGAACTTTTTATTACACAATTGAGTTTGATGGGAGCAAGCCCCGCCTGCCGGGCGGCCTCAATCCCTTTTAAAACATCGGCAAGTTCACCCACCCGGGTGATTTGACGGAACTTCATAGGATTTAATGTGTCCAAACTGATATTCACCCGTTGGAGCCCGGCTTTTTTCAAAGGAACCGCCAATTCAGCCAATAATCTGCCATTGGTAGTCATCGACAAATCGCGGATTCCTTCAATGTTGGCAATCATCTCAACCAACGTGACAATTCCCTTACGCACCAACGGCTCACCGCCAGTAATCCTGACTTTGGTAATTCCTTGTGAAACCCCGTAAGATACCACCTCCACAATCTCGTCAAACGATAAAATATCGTCGTGCGATAGCAGGGTAATCCCTTCTTCGGGCATGCAATAGGTGCATCGGAAGTTACATCGGTCGGTTACCGAAACCCTGAGGTAATTGATCCGGCGGTTATAACAGTCGTACATGGACTAAATCCCCTTCTTTTAGTTCTTTTATTCCTATCTCGATAATGGCCAATCCATGACAGGAGGGTAACGAATAAATATGTGCCGAACCATGATATTCTGTAGGGATTACCTGGCTTTTTTCATTGATTAGGATTGGGATGTAGGATTTCCGTTCGGCCCGTTTCCGTGAATAATTTTTACCCATAGGTAATTGAATGGAAGGTCTGTTTTCCGATATTCCCATTAAATTGTGGATGGCGGGTTTTACCAATACATCGAACTGAATGAACGATGAAACCGGATTTCCCGGAAGTCCAAAAATTAGTTTGCACCCTTTTGTTCCAAAAGTAGTGGGTTTTCCGGGTTGCACAGCCACCCAGTCAAACTGGATTTCAATACCCAGGTCGGCCATAATTTTAGGGACAAAGTCAAAATCGCCCATGCTAACACCGCCTGTGAGTAAAAGAATATCGCATTCTTCCATTCCTTTTTTCAGGGCATGGTACGTGTCAAAATAATCGTCTTTCACAATGCCGTAGTAGATGGGCAGGCCGCCACTTTGTTTTATTTGCGCGATTAGTTGGTGTCCGTTGCTGTTTCTGATTTGCGATGCATTGGGGACGATGTCGGGTTCCACAATTTCATCACCCGTGGAAATGATTCCTACTTTTGGTTGTTTGTAAACAACAGGTTGGGGGCATCCTACCGAAGCAAGCACAGCAATGTGCCGGGCATCGATAAATTGGCCTTTGTGTAAAACTACATCCCCTTTTTTTACATCGCTGGCCCGATAGACAATATTGTTTTTTGGATGTCCTGAAAAGATAACTTTTTGTGTGCAGCTTATTTCAGAAAGTTCCACTTGGATAACAAAATCAGCACCTTTAGGTATGGGAGCTCCGGTCATAATCCGGATGGCTGTTCCGGGAACTACTTCTTTAGTTGCTGATTGTCCGGCGGCTACTGTTTCAATCACGTCCAGCTCTTGTTCAATCTCGCTTTCGCGGATGGCAAATCCATCCATGGCGGCTTTGTCGAACGGAGGCATGTCCATATCGGAAGTAACGTCTTCGCCCAAAACCCTGCCGGGCGACTCGTGTAGCGAAACCTTTTCAGTGGCTAGTTGTGTGGTGCTTTTATTTAAAACTATCTGCAATGCTTGTTCAAGAGTGATCATCCTGTTTAGAATTATTCTACAAAAATGGGTACTATTTTTGGAAAAATAAATAGCCTTTGCAACATCAAAATAAAGTTATTACCCCGGAATGAACCTCACCGATGAGGGGTTAAAGGCTAACCAGACCTCCTGTTTTTCCTTAAAGTCAAAGGTAGTTATAGAATCGGAGGAAATGGAAACGTAAAATAAAATACCGCAATCCACCACAATTTCATACCCCATACTGGCAGGCACTATTTCTTTAATCGTTCCATGAAATTGGTTCATCACCCCATTGGGTTGAGGTGTACGTGAAAGCAGGATGTTCTTTTGGCCAATCAGCACAAAGCCTTTGGTAGTTTTATGTTTGGTAAAAATATCAATACCAATGTGTTCGTTCAGGTGCGCTTTCGTGGTTTCATGGTCAGTACCAAGTTCCAGGGTGGCAGGGTAAAAGTTTTTAATTCCCCCAAAATGTGCCACAAACTGGTTTTTCGGATGGGTAAATACTTCGTGGGGTGTCCCGGTTTGAATAATCTGTCCGTTATGGATGACCCCAATCTGGTGGGCCAATGAAATGGCCTCTTCGTAATCGTGAGTTACGTGCAAAATGGTTTGTCCCTTTTGGTTGATCCGCCGGAGCATGGAACGCAAATCAGCTTTTAAGCTCACATCCATCGAGGAAAGCGGTTCGTCGAGTAAAAGAATGTCAGGTTTTAAGATTAAAGTACGGGCCAATGCCACCCTCTGTTTTTCACCTCCCGACAAGGTTTCAGGATATCTTTTCAGAAAAGGAACAATATTCATCTCCGTTGCCAGTTCCGCTAGGGATTCTTTAATTTTTGAGAAACTGATTTTTTTGATGCGGAGTGGATAAGTAATATTTTCTTCCACAGTTAAATGTGGGAACAGCGCGTGATCCTGAAAAACCAATCCCACATTTCGTTTTTGAATTTGTGTATGGGTAATTTCGTTTTGGTTCATAAACAGTTGACCGCTCTCTGGTTTTGTCAAGCCTGCAATACTTTCCAATAGCAACGATTTACCAGAGCCCGATTCCCCTAATAGAATAAAGTATTCCCCCTTTGATACCTGAAACGAAATATCTTTTAATTGGAATGTTCCTATGTTGAGGGTTAGGTTATGAACGGATAGCATCTTTTTTTGGATTTGATAAATAGCGCAACAATACAAAAAACACCAAACACACGGCAATAAATATCAAAGCTACCGGACGTGCATATTTTAACCCAAAGGCACCAAACCGTTCAAAAATCATTACAGGTGTAATCATCGGGTGATAGGCAATAATCACAACCGCTCCAAATTCGCTCATACCCCGGGCAAACATCATAATTAACCCGGAAACAATGCTTCGCCAGGCCAATGGCAAGCTGATGCTGAAAAAAACTTTAGCGGGTGATGCCCCTAAATTCAGCGCGGCTTTTTCTAAACGTTCAGGTACTTCTTCAAAACCATTGCGGGCAGCATTTATTAAAAAGGGAAGGCTAACAAACGCCATAGCAAGGACAATGCCGGCTGATGAGCTCGGAAATTCAAGCCCAAACAAACCACCTGCCTTTCCAATAATTCCTTGTTTCGATATTACCGTAAGAAGTGCAATACCGGCGGCGGAGTGAGGGATAACAATTGGCAAATCAATGATCCCCAGTACAATTTTCTTCCCAAAAAACAATTTCCGGGCCAGCAAGTAGGAAAAGGGAATGGCAAAAAAGGCAAAAATAGTTGTAGCAATCATGCTTGTGGCTAAGGTAAGCATAATACTATATGTTACCTCTTTGTCGGCAATTGTATCGGCAATTTCGGTACCGGATGAATGAAATACCAGTCCGGCAAGTGGGGCTATTAAAAATAATAAAACCACGCCACCCAAAAAGGTAAAAAGCCATTGAATGCTATTGTTTTTGTACATGGCTCAAAGATAGAAAAAGCCTTTATTTTTCGGAGGCAAACTTTTTTAAGTGACCGGGCAAATAATTGTAAGTGTTTGAACCAGCAGGAACACAGGAGGGTTGGCCATTCTGTTCCATAATTTTCAGTCCTACACTGTCCGCAAAAAAGAATTCCAAAAATTTTTGGGACGCTTCTGGATTTGGTGCATTTTCCAGTTGGGTAATACCATACACCATGGGTTCGCCATAGTAAGTGGTAGATTCATTTGGATTCGGACCATGCAATTGAATCGAAACTTGTTTGTAAAAATCGGTTAGTTTTGCGGTTTTCAAATTGATGCTATCAGGCAAAACCAAATAGTTTAGTTGATGCTGTTCTGCCACCGATCGGTATAAAAAAATGTAGTCGATGGTTTGAGTTTCGAGCAATGCCAGTAAATCGACCTCTTTGGGGCGGATGTGGTTTTGATCCTTTTGCATCAGCAAAGCCGATAACCCAGGAGATTGGTAAAATTTTTCAGCCAGTTTGCTAACCAATACGGTACGGTATCCGCATGGATCCGATTCCGGATCGGCCCTGCCGTAACGAACTTCCGGGTCAAGTAATATGCGGTACCAGTTCGAAGCATTCATCTCTTGTTGCCGTTTCGAGTTTGGGGTATAAACAATACACATTTCATTTCCGGCAAATTTCAGGTTCCATTTGGCATAATTGGGGATTAAAAGCTCATCAATTACCGCATAATCGGCCGATGCCATGATGTCACACGGTTTGTTCAGGTCTGTGATTTTTCGTGCACAGGCTCTGCTTCCTGCAGCTTCTAAGTAAACTTTTATCTCGGGGTATTTCGTTTCGAACGAATCGGCAATTTGCTTAAAAGGAACCGACAGGCTTCCTGCATGAAAAATAATTAATTCCTGAGATTGCGGATGATGCTTGGGTTTGCATCCATTACTGACGCTTAATACTCCAAAAATGAGGAGAATGAATTTAGCTGGTGATGTTTTCATTAATGGTATGGAAAAACGATTTGGTGATTTTGTGTATAGATTGATCAAATTCCAACCGAAGCTCTTCATAAGCGTTCATTAATTTTTCGCCATCGGCGGTGAGGCACGATTTTCCACCTTTGGCGCCGCCGCGGGTCCGTTCCAAAAGCTTGAAGCCCAACCCCGATTCAATTTCCTCGATATTTCCCCAGGCTTTGCGGTAACTCACGCCTAAGTGTGTAGCTGCCGCTTTCAGAGAACCTAACTCCTTGATGTGCCTTAACAAACGGAACTTGTATTCATCAATAATGTTGCCTTTCTCGTGATGCTCCAGTAAAATGTGGTAATCCAGAAAAATATTGTAATATTTTGAACCTTTATGACCCGCCATAATTCCTTTGTTTTTGATGTAAAACCCTAAATCCGCAAGTCGCAGTGCGACTCTATTGAGAAGGAGTATTTTATATCAATTATGTAATCTCTGATTTAGTGAAGTCGCGCCGCGACTAAGTATCTCATTTTTTTACTATTAATAGTTCACCTGCGGATTTTAGGTAAAATTACAACAAAGAGTAATGTCCACATTTATTTGTAAAGGCATATATATGAAGTATCGCCCTGTACTTTTACTTTAAATTTTACATTCTTCCCAACAATAAAAGTTTCGTGAGGTTTGTACGTGTTCCATACCGATTCGCCCGGTAGCTGGACCTCCATTTGGCCTGAGGTTACAGTCATGTACTCTATGGTTGATGTACCGAATTCATAGTCACCGGCAGCCATAACCCCCGCGGTTGCCGGCCCATTGGCAGTTTGAAATGCTATAGATTTCACTTTGCCGTCAAAATATTCATTTGTTTTGAACATAATCGTACGTTTAAGGATTTTAAACAAATTTAAGAATTCTACGCGAGCCCCAATCAGGCATGTTTAGAAACACTTCAGGCAATTCGGTTGATAATTTGCTGATTATTAAACCATAAAAAACAACATGCCCCTTTAGGTTTTAAATCATTGTTTATCAAACAAAAAATGTAGTAAAATTGCAAGTGGAAAAAATTTGCATAACGAATATTTTTAACAAAAAATTTTCAGGACTGTAAAACCAAACGGAGCTTAAGGGGTTACACTATTTAAATAAAATCTAAATAATAAATTGAGACATGGATAGTCATTTTTTCATTGTTCCGCCGGCGCAAAATGAACCTGTTTATAGCTATGCTCCAGGGACAAAGGAACGTAAAGAGTTAGAAAATGCCATTGATTGCATCAACAATGCGGTGATTGAAATCCCTATGATCATTGGGGGAAAGGAAGTGAAGACCAACCATCAGGTGGATATCACGCCACCACATAATAGGCATCATATAATCGGTTATTACCACAGGGGAGGCAAGGAACATCTGCAGCAGGCTATTGACGCCGCGTTGGCTGCCAAAGGAAAATGGGAAAACATGAGCTGGCAAATGCGGGCTTCCATCTTTTTAAAAGCCGCTAATTTAATTGCAGGCCCTTACCGTTATCGGATGAATGCCGCGACCATGGTTGGACAATCAAAAAATCCTTTTCAATCAGAAATAGATGCTGTTGCCGAATTGATCGATTTCTTCCGTTTCAATGTCCGGTATATGACCGAAATTATGGATATTCAACCCGAATCAAACGCAAAAACTTGGAACCGGACTGAGCAACGTCCTTTAGAGGGATTTGTACTGGCAATTACACCTTTCAACTTTACCTCTATCGGGGGGAACCTGCCCACGGCTCCCGCCATGATGGGAAATACCGTAGTTTGGAAACCAGCCGAACGGCAAATCTATTCAGCCAAACTGATTATGGACATTTTAATGGAAGCCGGACTTCCTGACGGAGTGATCAATTTGGTATATGTTTCCGGAAAAGATACTTCGGAGGTGTGTTTCAACCATGCCGATTTTGCTGGAGTCCATTTTACAGGTTCTACAGGTGTTTTCCAAGATATCTGGAAAACCATTGGGCAGAATATCCATAAGTACAAATCGTATCCGAGGATTGTTGGCGAAACCGGTGGTAAAAACTTTGTGGTGATGCATCCTTCGGCCCGGCCAAATCAGGTGGCAACGGCGATAACGCGCGGCGGATTTGAATTTCAGGGGCAAAAATGTTCTGCCGCTTCAAGGGTTTACATTCCCCAAAGCCGATGGGAAACCATCTACAATGAAATAAAATGTGACCTCGATGCCATGAAAATGGGTACGCCCGACAATTTCGGCAATTTTATCAATGCGGTTATCGACGAAAAAGCTTTTGATAACATTGTTGGGTTTATTGAACGGGCGCGCAAAAACCTAAAGAATGAGATCATCTTTGGGGGCAATTATGATAAGTCGGTAGGTTTCTTTATTGAACCTACGGTAATCCTGACAACCGATCCGCACTCTGAGACAATGGAAGAGGAGATTTTTGGCCCGGTGGTGACCATTTACCTCTATCCCGATAACCAATATGAAGAAACCTTGCATCTGGTAAATAAAACATCTATTTATGCTTTAACAGGAGCCATCCTTTCAAAAGACAGGGAGGCCATTGATTTGGCTTCGCGGATATTAAAGCACGCTGCCGGTAATTTTTACATCAACGATAAACCCACGGGAGCCGTTGTAGGGCAACAGCCGTTTGGTGGCGGACGGGGCAGTGGTACCAACGACAAAGCCGGCTCTGCAATTAATTTGTTGCGGTGGGTGTCGCCACGGTCAATAAAAGAGAACTTTTTGCCCGATAACAGTTTTAAATATCCATTCCTGGGCGAGTAAATTTTTTTCAGGCAAGAAAACAGAACCGCGACAGAACGTTAACGGATAGTGGGCTTTCATCGCTGTCTCCACTTATTTTTTGCGGTTTTTTTATAAATACACACACAAACTATGCTATGGCTATGAATGAAATACTACAAAAATTAGGAATTACCGGGGTCAATGCCGGGATGTCAACCGGGACTGTTTGGTTTCAAACAAAAGGGGCTGTATTGGATTCTTTTTCACCAATTAACAATCAAAAACTTGGAACGATTGTTTCTGCATCAAAAACCGATTATCAATTGATGATGGGGAAGGCAACGGAAGCCTTTCAACAATGGAGGAAAGTTCCGGCACCCATCCGCGCCGAAGTGGTAAGGCAAATTGGCCTCATATTACGGGAGCACAAAGAAGACCTGGGTCGGTTGGTTTCTCTCGAAATGGGGAAAATCTATCACGAAGGATTGGGTGAAGTTCAGGAAATGATTGATATCTGCGATTTTGCCGTTGGGCAAGCCCGGTTGCTGAATGGTTTTACCATGCACTCAGAGCGTTCAAATCACCGGATGTATGACCAATACCATCCTCTTGGAATCGTGGGGGTTATTACCTCGTTTAATTTTCCGGTCGCTGTTTGGGCATGGAATAGCATGCTTGCTTGCATTGCAGGCGATGTGGTGGTTTGGAAACCAAGTTCGAAAGCCCCGCTTTGCGCGATTGCTGTCCAGAAACTGATTCAAAAGGTTTTAGTTGATAATCAGGTACCCGAAGGTGTGTTTAATTTGATTATCGGTTCATCAAAAGAATTTGGCGATGACATGTTGGCCGATCACCGGATTCCTTTGATTTCACTTACCGGCTCCACAAAAGTAGGGAAACACGCCAGTGCCATAGTTGGAGCCCGTTTGGGGCGTACTATCATGGAATTGGGTGGCAACAATGCGGTTATCGTTTCAGAAAAGGCAGAATTGCAAATGGCTATTCCTGCCATTGTTTTTGGATCCGTGGGGACAACCGGTCAACGTTGCACATCTACGCGGAGGGTTATTGTTCACGAAAGCATCTACCCAAAAGTTAAAGAATTGTTGCTAAAAGCTTATGAACAAGTTAGCCGTAGAATTGGAAATCCTTTAGACCCAAATACTTTGGTGGGCCCGCTTGTTGATCAAACGGCTGTTAAAGCATTTCAAGATGCGTTACACAGAGCCAGGCAAGAAGGCGGCACACTGATTTTTGGGGGACAAGTTTTGGAGGAGCCGTTATATAGCAGCAAAAATTATGTAGTCCCGGCAATTGTAGAAGCTGAAAACCATTATTCCATTGTGCAGGAAGAAACCTTTGCCCCGATAGTTTATTTGTTGAAATACAAACATTTTGATGAAGCAATAGCTCTCAATAACAATGTTCCCCAGGGGCTCTCATCCTCGGTTTTCACTCAAAATATCAGGGAATCTGAAAAATTTCTGTCGGAGGTGGGTTCCGATTGTGGGATAGCCAATGTGAATGTAGGTACATCGGGAGCCGAAATCGGGGGAGCTTTTGGAGGCGAAAAAGATACAGGTGGCGGCCGTGAATCGGGTTCCGATAGCTGGAAAGCTTATATGCGCAGGCAAACCAATACCATTAATTATGGTGAAGAGCTTCCGCTTGCACAAGGAATAAAATTTGATTTATAGGTTAACAAGTTTAGAAAATAGTTTACTTGAGTGGTTTATGTAAAATAAATTTTATAAATTTATTGGATAAACCACTCAAACAAACTGACCTATGGACATTATCGTTAAAAAGCTTACCGAAGCGGAATACCGTAAAATGGGAGTGCAGAACTGGCCCATTTGGGAAAAAGAAATTTCTCTGTTCGACTGGAGCTATGACGAAAAAGAGCAATTCTTTTTAATTGAAGGGGAGGTAAAGATTAAAACCAAAGAGGCCGAATACAATGTTCAGCCAGGTGATTTTGTGGTCTGCCCCAAAGGGCTTGCCTGCGAATGGGAAATCACCAAGTATGTAAAAAAACATTATCAGTTTGTTGGGGAACCTTAATGTTTAAAAAAATGCAATTAATTTGATGCGTGAAGAAAGATTTGTGATGTTGCTTCAAATAAAAAAATCCGACGGGTGCCGGATCTTTTTTCGCTAAACTCATTCATTATGGAAAGGGACCCTCTATAGGCAGGCTGAGCAAGAAAGGGTAAACAGAGGGTCAGAATTATTAATCTTTTTTGTGAGACCGGGGAATAAATACGCCAAATATTATCCCCGGTCTTATTTATAGTAGGTAGTAGTTTTTAGTTATAAGCACTTTCGCCATGTTCGTAAATATCTAACCCTTCTTCTTCAATACGGTGCGAAACACGTAACCCGTTTGTATATTTAAGAATGATAAACAGAATTAACGACATTCCGATAGCCCAAACGGCTACTGAAAAAACACCAATTGCTTGGGATTTAAATAAACCAAACCCATGTCCATAAAATACTCCTTGCGAAGTTGAAAAGAATCCGACCATTAAAGTACCAAATGCTCCGCAGATGCCATGAACTGAAATTGCACCAACAGGATCATCAATTTTCACCACTTTGTCGAAGAATTCAACAGATAATACTACCAAAATACCGGCAAGTGCACCAATGATTAAGGCGCCACCGGGCGATACGGCATCGCAACCTGCCGTTATTGCCACCAAACCAGCTAAGGCTCCGTTCAATGTCATACTCAATGGGGGCTTTTTATATTTAAACCACATGAATAATAGGGTCGATAAAGCTCCACCTGCAGCTGCAATATTGGTAGTTACAAAAATTAATGAAATAGCTTTAGCATTGGTAGTTCCGGCTGCAGCTAACTGTGAGCCGGGGTTAAAACCAAACCAGCCAATCCAGAGTATAAATACCCCTAGGGTTGCCATTGGTAAGTTGTGTCCGGGGATGGCATTCACTTTGCCATTTTTTCCATATTTACCAATGCGCGGACCTAGAATTAAAGCTCCAACCATAGCAGCTAAACCGCCTACCATGTGTACTACTGTTGAGCCGGCAAAATCGTGGAAAGGAACTTCCAATTGTGATAACCAACCGCCACCCCAAGCCCAGTGACCTGAAATTGGGTAAATGATTAAAGAAATGATAGCACTGTATATAAGATACGCGTTGAATTTTGTACGCTCCGCCATGGCACCTGATACAATGGTGGCCGCAGTAGCAGCAAAAACGGTTTGGAAAATCAGGAATGCCAGGTCAGGCATATCGGTGCGGTAGGTATGCTGTGTAAAAAGATCAATACCTCCCCACCAGCCGTTTTTGGTGCCAAACATGATCCCAAAGCCAATAGCCCAAAAGGCAATTGTTCCTATCACATAATCCATCAAGTTTTTCATCAAGATGTTGGCAGTATTTTTTGAACGTGTCAAACCTGCCTCAACTAAGGCGAACCCGGCTTGCATAAAGAACACTAAAGCAGCCGCAATCAGAACCCAAAGTGTGTTTATTGAATATATAATTTCTTCCATTTTCGTATTTTTTTAGTGATTCAACTTTTTATTCCTCGCCATCCAGATAAACCGACTTATCGCCCTGTTCACCGGTCCGGATGCGGTACCCATTGATAATATCCGAGATGAATATTTTGCCATCTCCTACATTTCCGGTTTTAGCTGATTGCAGTAAGGCTTGAATGGCTGGGTCCAAATATTTTTCGCGGCAATAAAAGGTGATCATCATCCGCTCAATGGTGCTGGTGTCGTATTTTACACCACGGTAAATCCGCTCTTCGGTTGATTTGCCCACGCCGCGTACTTCCCAAAAAGTAATGAACTCAATACCAACTTCGTGCAAAGCTTCTTTCACTTCTTCGAATTTGGTTTTTCTGATTATTGCTTCTACTTTTTTCATATTAAATGTATTTGTGTTTTCTAATTTAGAATGATAAGCCTAAAACCATGTTGAACTGTTTAGCATGAGGATTCCATATTACAGAGCCATTAATAGGTAAAGAAAAGCTGTCGGTAACTTTAATGGTTTTTGAAGTGCTTAATCCAAGATTACACAATCCAAACTCATCATCTTCCATTGTAACACCATCAGCTTTGAAGCCTTCTGCTGTATGCCATCCATTACCCGCTCCGGCAAACACACTAAAGTTGGTGAATGCATATTTTGCTTCAAAATACATATCCCCACCCACACTTGCAGCACCACCAGCCTCATTTACTATATAATTGGCACTTAATGATAAGCCTTTAATAGTATAACCAGCGTTTATCTCAATAGCATGTGACCCTGCAGTATCAGAAAAATTGGAATAATCGAGACCGGGATAGTAATAATCGGTTACACCTAATGATAAGCCAAAACTGAATGCATACGATGCATATAAATCGGCTTCAGCATAGCCGGCAGCATCAAATGAACCCCATGCCCCAACAGTTAAGCCGCCTGTTGCAAATTTAATTGTAGGTTGAAATGCAGGACCTGTTCCGAATTTTGTACCGCGCCACACATAATTGCTGTATAAATCGGCGCCTAACGAAAACGGCGATTCGGGGGTTGTTTCATCTTGTGCAAACAAGGTTGAAGGAATCAAGCACGTGGTTAAAAGAAGTGCTGCTAGTAAATTTTTAGTTGTCCTCATAAATTTCAATTTTTAAGTGTGAATGTTGTTTAAGTTGCAATTTGTTGTTGAAACAAAAGTATATATAATAAATTGAAACATTATTAAAAAATAGGGGGTATTTGCTAAAAAAATATATCAAATTATGCAAACGTGTTCAAAAAAATGGGGTACATGTGCAGAAAAACTATACAAAATACAACACACATATAAAATATTAGGGGGGTAATGTAAAAAATGATGAATTAAGAATTTGAAAAATTAGTTATCTTGAGTCTGCAAGACAAAGCATATTGAAAAAAGGTTTTTATCTTAGTGATGTAATTATTTACAGTAACCAATAAAAACTTATTCATGAAACACATATTTATAATAGGAGGGACTACTTTTGATCATATAATATCGTTGCCCGAATTTCCAGAACCCATCCCACAAACCATCCATCAGGCAGGTTTTAATGAAGCTACTGGTTCTACTGGGGCGGGTAAGGCACTTTGCTTGAAAAAGTTAGGGGTTTCAAATTCGCTTTATTCCGTGCTTGGGAATGATAGCTATGGACACCGGATAATTGACCATTTAGAAAGGGAATCCGTTGATTTTGTTTATGATTTTGATCCTCAAGGTACTGAGCGGCATGTGAATTTGATGGATGCGCAAGGAGGAAGGATATCAATATTTGTCACGCAATCTTCGGAAAACCTCGATTTTAATTTTGCCAGGATTGAGGAGCATATTCAAAAATCCGATGTGGTTGTGCTAAATATTCTATCGTATTGCAAGCAATTGGTACCCATTGTTAAAAAATATAAAAAGCCGGTGTGGACTGACTTGCACGATTATTCCGAGAACAATCCCTATCATGTTCCATTTATTGAGGCTGCCGATTATATATTTTTAAGCTCCGATAACTTGAACGATTTTCGTTCGGCAATGAAAGGGCTCATAGGCATGGGCAAGGAATTGGTGGTTTGTACACATGGGAAAGAGGGGGCTACCGCTTTGACAAAAGATGGGCAATGGTTTGAAGAACCTGCGTTGCGTAATTTTTCATTAATAGATGCCAATGGTGCCGGGGACAATTTCTTTTCGGGGTTTTTATATGGTTTCTTAAAGAATGAACCCATTGCTAATTGTTTGAAATATGGAACTTTATGTGGAGCCTATTGTATTACCTCACCTCAGTTGGTTTTTGAAAACCTGAGTGCTGATTTGTTGGAGGACGGGTTTTTAAAGTATTACCGGTAACGAAACAAAACAAAAACAAAAGCCACCCGATGAAGGTGGCTTTTTAATATTGACTAAAAAATCTATTTCAAATGAGGTGTAACTGTTTCAATCAACTGAGGCAAATCCATCTCCAGTTGTTTTAAATGTTCAATGGTAGGGATCCCGTTTGAGTTCCAGCCCCGGCGTTTGTAAACGGCATCGAGCAATTTTTCGTACTGGGCTTCGCGGTGTTTGCGCAGGATAGCCTTCTTTTCGTCGGTACTTTTTCCTTCAGGGTTTATTCCCAGAATTTCCTTCAATTGTTTGTCGTACCGTTCCTGCCTCGATTCGTACTCCTCGTTGGTAACAGGCCCGGCGGCGCGGTAAGGTTGCTTATCATATAGCCTTGTACCATAGCCACGGCGGATATTGAAAATACGCTGGAAGTTATAAACCCTTTCCGATTGGCGGATCATTTCTACCTTGTCGATGTTTTTACCTGTTACAGCATTAAAGATAGTCACGTAATTGTCCACGTGTTCAGGAACTTTGGCCGGTTCTGAGGTTTGGGCATTGTTTTCAGGTTCCACGTCGTTCCAGGGTAGTTTGCAGAATCCGTTCAATCCAAACCAGGTGCGGAACATTGGGAAATAGTGCAAAGCTTCGGCCTTGGCTTCAAAAGTCGGGATTTGGTTGTTGACCATATCCATAAATATCAACCAGGCTTCATCGTGTTGGGGGCCTTTATTGGTCATAGCAAAACCACCTTGCTGGGCCAGCGATTCTTTTGAAACATATTCGGAGTATTCTAGGTTTTTGTTAACCATTCCAATGTCATCGAGGAATGCTTTGTCGCCCCAGCCTTTTTCCGCAAATATTTTTTTCAGTTTGGCAATACCCAAACCGACCATTTTCCCAAATTCCTCACCACGGGCCAATTGGTGCATCACTTCCATGGCCGCAGTTTTATTGCCAAAATTGAGTTCCAAACCACCGGTACGTTCTTTATTCAGTATGCCATTTTCGTAACATTCCATTACAAAGGCCATTAAGGTACTCCAGGTGATGGTACAAATACCATAGGTGTCAGCATAAAAGTTGGCTTCGATGATGTAATCGGGATCGAAAATTCCACAATTGGAACCTAATCCTGCTGCATTTTCATATTCCGGACCGTCAACAATTACCTTGTGCCCTTTGTAAGGTCCGGTTTGAATTTCGTAGTGATCGATCCCTTTTGCGCAGCTCATGTTGCAACCTAGCCAGCAGCCATCGGGGACTCCCTGCGTAAAGCGGCTTTTCCACTGGTGAGAATCAATATTAGCGATGTCTTTATGTGAACCGAATTTGTAATTATGGGTAGGTAACAAATCGTAATCGTTCATAATTTCCATCAGGTGTGCGGTTCCAATCTGGCGCATCTGGCACTGTTTGTCGTCCAGATCGCGCATTTCTTTGTTAAACCGTTTGCCCCGTTCCATAATGGCTTCAAGGTTTACCACATTGTTACGGTTTCCGCCGATGTTTTTAACCTTTGTAACCAAGGCTTTAATTTTTTTATCGCGGAAAACGGTTCCAATACCCCCGCGCCCGGCTTGTTTTAGGCGAATTTCGTTCCTTTTTTTATCGTAAAAGCTAAAGTTAAGCATCCCAATTAAAGAATGGTCGGCAGCTTTTCCGGCGGAAACAACGGAAACATTTATTTTGCTGTTCACATCATCGGCGTACATTTCAGTTAATTGTGCCGCTAACAAATGGCTATCCAGTTCTTCCATCGGAGCTTCTTCAATGCGGATGGTTTCTGAGGGTTCATCAATAACAATGATTACATCTTTTGTGGCTTTACCCTGGATTTCAATCGCATCGAAGCCGCAAAATTTCAAGAACGGCCCAAAGAATCCCCCCACGTTGCTGTCCATTACAAAATCGGTAGGCGAAATGGTTACCACCAATGATTTTCCGGTTCCCGAGTATTGGGTAATCCCGGCTACCGGTCCCGGGGAGATGATGATTTCGTTATCCGGATCGTTCCATCGCGTGTCCGGACGGGTTCCGTCCCATAAAAGCTTTAGCCCAAACCCTTTGCCACCAATAAATTTATCCTTCATCCATTGGGTAACCGGTTTTTCCTCAATCCGGTTATTGTCCAAATTCACATATAGGGTTCGGTTGTTATACCCTTTATCAATGGGTTTCCATACATATTTTTGCTCTTTGAGCAGTTTATGAGCCTGCTTTATTTCTGAAATATTCATAACTGGTTTATTTGTTTTTCTTTGTGATGTCAAAATTACAAATATTCCATCTGAAATGAATGAAAAATGTCAATATGAAAAAATATGCAATTCGATAAGAATCAATTATTTAATGGGTATTTTGTTTTACGCGGGGTTGTTTTTAAACTAACCGGTTGATCCCCAGCAGGCTTTTTTGCTTTTCAGCGGTGGGTATTGAGCTTCTGAAACATAAAAACATGTTCTATAAAATAAACGGGATAAGTATCGGGGATATGGAAATAAACCTGCATTTTTTCTTCGAAATTCATTAGATTCGCTTAAAAAATCAGGTATGACTTTCGAGGATATCCGTAAAAAACTGAAATACTTTAAAGTTGGGATTGCCGGTGCAGGTGGGTTAGGTTCAAATTGCACTGCTTCGCTAGTCCGGGCCGGTGTTGCCAACCTGGTAGTGGCTGATTTTGATGTGGTGACGGAATCGAACCTGAATCGGCAGTTTTATTTTGCCGATCAGGTTGGAATGAAAAAGGTGGTGGCCCTCAGAGAGAACCTGTTGCGGATTCATCGGAATCTGGAAATACAGATTATCGATAAAAAGCTGGTCCCCGGTGATATTCCTGTTTTATTTGCAGATTGCCACGTTGTGGTGGAGGCTTTTGATGATAAAGCCCAAAAGCAGATGCTTATTGAGACTCTTTTGGAATATTTTCCTCATAAACCGGTTGTGGTTGGAACCGGTATGGCCGGATGGGGCGAAAATAATCGGTTAAAAACTGTGGTTTATGATAATTTGTACGTTTGTGGCGATCAGCAAACTGAAATTTCGTTAGATTGTCCACCCATTGGACCAAGAGTTGCGATTGTGGCAAATATGCAGGCAAACATGGTGTTGGAATTGTTGTTGGGAAAAATGGATACTCATGGAGATACTATTGAACAATAGGAGGGAATCTTTTGATACTGAGGCCCTCACAGTAAGTGAGGTGCTGGCACTTAAAAAATTCACTTTCCGGATGCTGGTGGTAAAAATAAATGGCGAACTGGTTAAAAAAGAGCAATATGGTTCAGCCACAATAAAACATGGTGATGAGGTGATCATTCTCCACCTGATTAGTGGGGGATAGGCTGTGTATAAAATGCTTATAATTTTCCGCCAATTTATTTTGACAAGCCAATGTGCTTCCTAACTTTGCTCCAAATTTGCTATGTATGGCTTTGAATAAATTGTGGAACACCATTTCCCCTTTACTGAAGAATAAATACATTCTCACCATTACTTTATTCGTGGTTTGGGTAGCATTTTTCGATCAAAACAACCTGATTGATCGTTTTGAGAACATGCATAAACTGAACCAGCTCAATAAGGAAAAAGAGTACTACCAAAAAAAAATTGAGGAAGATAAAAAACGATTGAAAGAGCTCATGTCGGATAAAGAGGACCTTGAAAAATTTGCCCGGGAAACCTACTTCATGAAAAAGGACAACGAAGATGTGTTCGTGGTGATTGAAGAATAGGAAGAAGTATTTAGAATAGTGAAATACTTAAAATGTATTAGCGTTGATCAGCTTTTTACCAAAAGATCAATAATCCAAATGACAGTGAAGCAATAGTTTCTGTGAGACGTTTCTGAGCCATGTATTCATAATAAATATATGTGGCTAAGGTACCGACTTCAGCAAACAAACTTGATTTCGCGAAATTGATATGTTTTGGGACAGAGTCAATCCGTAAGCCCAATCCCAATGGAAAATGAAACGAATTGGTAGCGTAATACCCATTAGGATATTTCTTGGGCAATTCAATATAGGAATGTTCACCTGGTTCGAAATTGACACCAACATTGGCATAGGAAACCAATTGATTCTCTTTATTTAACGTGAATTCGTAAATTTTGAAATTATTCCGCAGGGCAATGGTATGAACAGTAGTCCCACCAATAAAATGGGGCACAAATCCATAGGAAACAGAAGTTAGCATTTTGTTTTTAAAGAACGAATATCCAAAGCCACCCGAAACCACCCCAATATTGCCGGCACATTGGACGATGGCAAAATCGGGCAGTATATTTTTTACTATGGCAGAATCGAATCCATAAGACTGGATAAACCAAACCGGGATGCAAAAGAAGGTTATCAATAATTTTTTCATGACAGCATTGTTAAATCGAAATATTTTGGCAATTTCAAACGGTTATCTCTTTTATCTTTGTTTCTGAATTTTTATAAATGGTAATCAAAGTATATTTTCCTTTCATAATGGCACCTGTGTTCACATAAAGGGTTCCATCCTTTTCCTTGAGATTAAAGCTATGCTGGTGGCCATGAAAACTATATTTCACCTGATACTTTTCCATAAGTTTGTAATATTGTTCTCTGGATACTGAATCAAACTGATCAGTATCGGGAGGAATGTGTGAGGCTACTGCCAACAATTCGCCTTCATATTGTTTCAGTTCCGATTCGAGCCAATCAAAATCGGGGTTTTTATTACTTTCCCAAAAAATATCGTCAAATACAATTATCCGTAAGAATCCTGCCTTAAATGAATAATTCAGTTGACCAAACATTTGGTAGTAAATATCTTCGCCATTTGACCGGTAATCGTGGTTCCCGATAGCAGTCAAATAGGGAACTACCAATTTATCCATTTCGGCATGGAACAATTCAAATTCGGTCTGGATGCCTGACTCAGAAATATCCCCAAGGCACATGGCAAAATCAATCTGGTAATTGCTGTTTATGCTGCTTACCACTTTTTGCAGATTGTTATAGTTGTAATGGGGATCGGCAGTTAAGGCAATGGTAATGCTGTCGGGATTAAGAATACTGTTTTCAACATCAATCAGGTTTTTTAAGGTGGTGTTTTTGTCTCCATCTACAACTCTGATTTCGTAAGGGCTAAAGTCAAGCATGTTTTTGCATCCCTGCAATAAAGTTACAGTTGCCGGCAGTAAAAGGAGAACATAAAAGAGGTGGCGTTTTTGGAACAGTTGCAAGCAACTATACGCCTTTTGGGTAAAGGGAAAGGCATTCATCATTTTTGGTTTTAAGGTTTGCGGGTCTTTCAAAAATCAATTTATCAGGGGTTGAGGTTTATACGTGTTTTCCACCCATCCGACAAAATCGGCGATGGTTTCCGATTTATGGGCAATTTGATCGTCGAGTGTAATATCCATGCAGTTTTCGATTAAAAAGAAAAATAAATTCCAGTCGACATCATTAAAATGAAGGTCTTTTTTGAATTTCGAGTCCATAGAAATTTCCTCGCGGGGAACCCCTACTTTCCGTAGCGACCGGTAAATGCCGATTCGGTGGCTTTTCTGATTTTTTGAGTTGTTCATGAAATAATGAATTTAAGATTATTTACAGGAACAAAAGTAGCTTGCCGCGGTGGGGTTATCAGGTCAAAATCGACCAAATGGGATTTTTAAACGGTGGATACATTTTTTGTTCCGATAATTAATAAGAGCCAATCATCCATCTGCCGGGGAATTGGGCAAAATTATAGGCAATATTGGGACAAGATGTTTTTTAGAAGCGCCATCTAGAAGGTTTGTTCCCGATCTCTGAAAAACTGTAAAAGCGGATAGGGTTCTTCAAGTTTTGTTTGATCAGGAAACAGCCACTCGGCAAGTAACAAGCATGCTTGTGTTATAGGGATTTTTGGTGCCTGCTGGTGGGTAAAGTTTAAAAACTTGATGACTTTAAATGCATCGAACCATTGGTAAAATCGGTGTGCAAATGTTTTTTCAGATGCTGAGTTTTGCTTGATATGGTGTATCTGGTTTTCGAATTCTTCACCGCTTATAAAAGTTTGAATTGATTCGGGTAGCTGTTTGTAACAGGCTTTTATCTCTTGATTGTTAGCGCCATAAAATTTTGGGACAAAGCTGAAAAATTCTTCTAGGTGCTTAAAATAAATGGGATGATAGGTTGTATAAAAACCATCGGTTACAATTTTTTTTACGGCGGCACCCGTACCAAAAGGCACCCGGTCCGATTTTCTTGAAGATGGGTAAACAGATATATTTTTCAATGCTGCATAACCTCCTAATGGAAATATTTTGTGAAGAAAATAAAAATCTTCGCCTGCCTTACGCCGGTTCATTCCCCCTTGTTTTATATAAGCTTGGGCACTTACGGCAAAACAGGAACCAATGGTATAAAAGGGATAGGGAAACCCGGTAGCTTGAAGCGCCAGTTTAAAATATCGTAGGTAAAGCTCATAAAGGACTATGGCTTTGGTTTCTAGGTTCTCAAGATTTCCGGTGTTGATGGGATGCTCAAAGTGGAAGGTAACCACGTTGCTTTTGGGAAAGTGCTGAAAGTAAGCTTCAATTTCAGATAAATAATTGATTGAAACAGTGGTGTCGGCATCCAACGAAATAATTACCCCCAATGGTTCTTTTACTTTTTTGAATCTACGGATGGCTTCGTCCATCAGTATTTTCCGGGCTAAACCCACTCCAGCATGCTTTGCCGGAAGGTCTGGTTTATAAAGACAGTGGAATGTTATTTCGCGGGTGGAGTTAACTGAAACCCACCGCGTAATTTCAGAAAAGGTCTGTTTGTTTTGCTCTTTAACCTCAGGCCCCGAAAGCCCGCTATCGTTAATCAGCAATAGAACTTCAACACCCAAGCGGGGTTTCCGGCATTGGATAAGCGATTTTAAGGTATCTAAAACACCGGGTTCGTTGTAAACAGGAATACAGACAATGGTTTTCAAGCCAACATGAGGTTCCTGCCCGATGAGTGGCGGATAAAGGGCTTGTTTTTCAAGATACGGTGTAAAAACCTTTTCCATAATGAACAAAAAAGCCGCCCATTTTTAAAAGTAGGCGGCTTTGGATTTATCCGGTTTAATTATTTTTTATTTGTATAACGTTCGTTCAGCCCCATGATGACTTCCTGGGTAATGTTCAATTGTTCAGAACCGTAAAGCATGTTCCCACCCAAAGAATGGCCCAAAATGACTTGATATTTTTCAGGTTTGTTAAAGTCGTTAATAAAGTTGCTGATGCTATCGAACAACTGGACATTCATTTTTTGCTGTTCGGCAGCTAACTGGTTCGAGTATTCATATTCTAATTGCTGAAGTTCCTGCTGGCGCTGCATAAGTTGCTGTTGAGCTTCTTCGGCCCGTTGCTGGGTCAAAAATATTCCGCGTTGAACTTTATCCTGGAAAATTTGGGCATCTTTCTCAAATTCACGTCCTTCTTTTTCAAGGCGCGACTTCATGTTCGATTGCTTGCCAACCAATGCTTCGTTTAGTTCTACCGATAACTTATATTTGAGCAGGATGGAATCGATATTCACATAGGCTACTTTAAGTTCGGAGGACGGAGTCATGCCATTGCTTGCCTCTTTTCCATCGGGACCTTTATCCGAACTAAAATGCAGAATGTAAAGTACACCTAACCCTAAGGCCAAAACTGCGTTGATAATCAATGATATATTCTTCATGTTTGTTGTTTTGAATTGATTTAAAATTTATGCATTCCAAAAGTAGGATAAAAGATGAATTCTCAAAAATTTATTTCCATTCATTTCAAATCTAGGTTGGGCTACTTGTTTTTTCTGATTTCGATAGGAAGAAAAGTAATGCCCCAAGTGCACTGATTGCGCCAATGGAATAACCCATCGTGGTGGAAAGCGACAAGCCTCCATCAGAAGTTGGTGCCACCAGCAGGTATGTTACAGTAACTGCGGTCATAAAAGTAGCCGGAACGGACAATAACCAATGGAATTTTTTGATTTGAAGCAGGTACACTGCACCCATCCATAAAACAATGACTGATAAAAACTGGTTGAATAACCCAAGAAATTTCCAGATGGTAGAAAATTCAATTTGAGTTAAAACATAAGCCAAAACAAACATGGGGACACTAATCCATAACCGGTTGGCCATACTTCCCTGTTTGATGCGGAACATGTCGGCAATGGTTAACCGGGCACTGCGGAAGGCTGTGTCTCCGGTTGTTATCGGAGCTGCAATAACCCCAATGATGGTTAAAGCTGCTCCTACTTTCCCAAACCAGGTTTGACAGATTTCTTTTACAATCCAGGCAGGATCATGGCCGGTTGCTACCATTTCGTTCAGCTTTTCGGTTGAACCAAAATAATTCATGGCAGCCGTTGCCCAGATAATGGCCACAATACCTTCGGCAACCATTGCCCCGTAAAAGATGCTCCGCCCTTGTGATTCTTTGGCCATGCAACGGGCCATCATAGGTGATTGCGTAGAATGAAACCCTGAGATTGCCCCACAGGAGATGACAATAAACATCATGGGGAAAAGGATGTTTTTGTCGGGATTTACATGCATATTTTTAAGCTCAGAAAAAGAAATTTCATTCATATCGAAGCTGCCACCAAAGCCATTCCAAAGCATGTAACCGCCAACAGCACAGGCCATGAAAAGCAGCGCGGCACCAAAAAATGGGTAAATGCGGCCAATGATTTGATTAATAGGAAGCAAAGTAGCAAGCAGGTAATAAATAAAGATTAAGTACAGCCAAAAATCAAAGGGAATGCCGGTATAGTTGTCGAGCAATTTTGCCGGGCCATTTACAAAGGCTACGCCTACCATTATTAATAGGAGTAGGGTAAAAATCCTTAATATTTGGCGGGCTCCATTGCCTAAATATTTACCCACCAGTTCCGGAAGGCTGGCTCCATGGTTCCGGACCGAAATCATGCCCGAGAAATAGTCATGAACGGCTCCCATGAAAATATTGCCCAAAACAATCCAAACATAAGCCCACGGACCATACATGGCCCCCAGGATAGCACCGAAAATGGGTCCTAACCCGGCAATATTCAGAAACTGGATCATGAACATCCGCCAAGGTTTCATGGGAATGTAATCGACCCCGTCGGCCAACCGTAACACGGGTGTTTCAATGGTGTTGCTGGCTCCAAAAAAACGGCCAATGAATTTGCCGTAGATAAAGTAGCCGGTAATCAAAACCCCTATCGAAAGTAGAAATGTGACCATAATTATATTTTTTGGATAAAAATAATCGGATGCTCAATGATATTTTCATTTTTCCCGAAATATTTATCCGTAAATAATTTCTAAGTTAATGTCGGATAGAACACCCCATGTTAATTTTCATCACTATTTGTGTAGTAAACTGCATGGGGGTTTCATGGGATTACGCTTTCTAAGAGGATTAATTGTAATCTCAATGGAGAGGCCAATCCAAACCAAGTAGATAATTTCATGGAATTTCTTTTTTATCTATCATAAGATATTATAAATCAGTTAATAATGTTGATATTGAACAGCAGGTACCTCGAATCTGCAAACCTAATCTCCTATTGATATTTTGAGTTGATGACGCGGTAACCCACTAATCGGTCGTAGGTTCCGTTGCGGGGATGATAATACACGTAAATAACATAATCGTTCTCGGTCTGGTAATGCGTTCCTTCAAACCTTGATTCATTTATTTGAAAGGTGTAATTATCGACCAAAGCGTACATATAATTATAGTAGCCCTGTTTTAAAAACAATTCTGTCTCATACATCTGCTGGTCAAAATTGTAGTGCATCTGAAATTCAGGTTGGCATTTCCAACTTGAGAAAGCCCCGAAAACATAGACCGTGCCATCTAAAATGGGTTGTTCATAAGGCAGGCTGAAATAAATCCATGCGTAATCTGCCGATCGGTACGAATCGGCAGCCTTCTGGAGGTTAACAATAAACTTCCCGTTCATCTCCTCTTCCCAAAAATATTTTTTAGCATTCCGCGATTCATCCAACCTCAATTGCACATGGTAACCCTCATCGGCATACTGGACATCGTTCACATTCAAACCCATCCGGTTTATGTTGGTAAAACTGAACATACGGAACTCATTGCTTCCCTGAAAAACATTTTGACCCGGCATGGTATAAACCAGTTCACCGTCACGCACAAACGTCGGTTTTATGCCACTCAGCACTTTATCGGGACGGTTGTTTTGCGCGATATAAATGTTGACATCTGTAAAGGGATCGGTTACTTCAAGTCCATGGAGCAGTACCCTCAACCCAATCTCCTGGCTGGTTTCGCTGACATCGATTCCCAATGGGCGGATTACTTGAGCATCAACAGAAGTGATGGGTTCATATACCACAAAACGTTTAATAAGCAACGTGCTATCGCGATCCGGTTCTTTAAAAACCCTGAAAATATAGTTTCCCGAGATTTTAAACTGTACTTCGTTGTTGGGTAAGGCCACCCGGTAATTCACATAACTCACCGTTGTGTTTATCGAGAAATCGTAATCCCGGATTGGGTTCTCATTAAAGCCTGACATATATTCATCGGTAAAGAGGTCCGAACTTGTCCAATCGGAATTGCAGTGAATTACCTGGTACTGATAGTCCCCGGCTTGGGAACTCAACTCATCGAACTGGATGGTCAGGGTTTGGTCACTGTTCAATTCAATGGCAGGGTACGATACTTCGTTGCCAGTAACAAATGCTTGAAGGCTTTGAAAATCCGCGCCCGATAAAAAATCCTCATAAGCCACATTTGCATTTTGAGCCAATAACGAGTTTCCTAAAATAAGGAGAAAGCTGCCAACACTTGTTAAATATTGCATACCAGAGTTATTGATTTCAGGATAAGTTAATCGCGTTCAAATATATTCATTTCTCGGATTAGGTAAACAGAGAAAAACATCTAAGTATTTTAAGCGCCAATGAAAAAAAAATTGCATTTATAAACATTTTTATGAGTGTATTGTCAATTAGTTGCCAAAATATAGAATAAACAACATCAGTTTTTTCTATGTAGTTAAAAACAAACGCGTTCTATTTATTTAGAAAACCCTTTACAGCAAAGTACAAAATATTCTTAATACAAGGTGTTGAATCTATTTTGCAAAATCTAATTTTGGCTATATTTGTCGGGATTTTATCAAACATATCAATAGCATATGCCACTTAAAATAGAAATTAGTAAAGGGCTTAACATCCCCTTGAAAGGGAAGGCCGAAAAAATTCTTTCTCCAGGTCAGATTATTGGAAGCACCATTGCTTTAAAACCAACCGATTTTCCAAATCTTACACCTAAAGCAGCCATTAAAGAAGGTGATAAAGTGAAAGCGGGCGATGTAATTTTTTACGATAAAAACACACCCGAGATTAAATTCACCTCCCCGGTGAGCGGAACGCTAAAAAGTATCGTCCGGGGTGAGCGCCGTAAAATCCTGGAATTTGTAATTGAAGCCGATTCAATTATCGAATACCAACAATTTACCGTGGGAGATGTAGCTAATCTTTCAAAAGAGCAAATCACAGAATTGTTATTGAACTCAGGAACATGGCCGTTTGTAAGGCAACGCCCCTATAACATCATTGCCAATCCTACTGACACTCCAAAAGCCATATTTATTTCTGGTTTCGACAGTTCCCCACTTGCTCCCGATTTGGACTTTTTATTGAATGGGCAAGATGCCGATTTTCAAAAAGGGATTCAGGCACTGAAAAAATTGACTGAAGGAGATATTCATCTGACGGTAAACGGGGTTTTCCCAACCAGCAAGCTCTTTGAAAATACCAAAGATGTCGAACTACATACCATCGTTGGTCCCCACCCTGCCGGAAATGTTGGGATTCAGATTCACCACATTGATCCAATGAATAAAGGCGAAGTGGTTTGGTTTATCCATCCGCAAGATGTATTAATCATTGGGAGGCTGTTTAATAAAGGCATTTTTGATGCAACAAGGATCATCGCCTTAACCGGAAGCGAAGTAGAAAAACCGCGATATTACCGGACCATCCTTGGTTCGTCAATTGATAAATTTTTGAAAGACAACATAAAACCTGGAAACCACCGATACATCAGTGGCAACGTGTTGACGGGTACTCGTATCGGGAAAGAGGATTTTTTAGGATTTTACCATCACCAGATTACTGTGATCCCCGATGGGAACCAATACGAATTCATGGGCTGGCTGGCTCCCGGTTTTAACAAATTCAGCCTCTCACGTACCTTCTTCTCCTGGCTGATGCCTAACAAAGAATATGTGATTAATGCCAATGTCAGGGGAGGGCGTAGGGCTTTAATGATTACCGGGAACTTCGAAAAAGTTTTTCCCATGGACTTACTCCCGATGCAATTGCTGAAAGCCATGATTATTGAAGACATCGACTTGATGGAGAAACTAGGTATTTATGAAGTGGTGGAAGAGGATTTTGCCCTTTGCGAATTTGTCGATACCTCAAAAACCGATATCCAGGCCATCGTACGCAAAGGTCTCGATCTGATGATCAAGGAATTGAATTAAACTAAATAGGTTCATCATATAAAAAGATTTTTAATGAAAGGTCTTAGAAATTATCTCGATAAAATAAAACCCAATTTTTCAAAAGGGGGAAAGTTTGAGAAACTCCATTCGTTTTACGACGCTATCGATACGCTGCTTTTTGTACCAAACAAAGTAACCAGCAGTGGTTCGCACATCCGCGATGCCATTGACATGAAACGGACCATGTTCCTGGTGGTTATTGCTCTTATACCAGCCCTGCTCTTTGGAATGTGGAATGTAGGTTATCAGCATTTTAATATGCTTGGTCTGTATGCCGATAAAACCTTTTGGGAAGTTTTTGCCTTTGGGCTCATCAAGGTACTTCCCATCGTTGTGGTGTCGTATGCTACAGGGTTGACTATTGAAATAATTTTTGCCCAATACCGGGGGCACGATGTTCCGGAAGGGTTCTTTGTTACAGGGATGTTAATTCCTTTGATATTACCCGTGAGCATCCCCTTGTGGATGGTGGTGTTAGCTACAACTTTTGCGGTAATCATCGGTGTTGAAGCTTTTGGTGGGGCGGGGATGAATATCTTTAACCCAGCATTACTTGCCCGGGCTTTCTTATTTTTTGCCTATCCATCGCAAATGAGTGGCGATAAAGTTTGGGTAGCAGGGTTACCAACAGCAGAAGGAGTGGTTGATGGTTTTTCCGGGGCAACGCCGCTAGCCCATATAGCGCAAAATGAACTACCCAAGATGGCCAGTTTCTCCGATATGTTTTACGGGTTTATTCCCGGCTCTATTGGTGAAACTTCCACGTTTGCTATTTTAATTGGTGCGCTCCTTCTTATTTGGACAGGTATTGGCAGCTGGAAGATTATGTTGTCAGGGGTTTTAGGGGCTTTATCTTTGGGGGCTTTGTTACAATGGATTGGACACGGGAATCCCGAAATTACTAACGCCTATTTTCATATCCCGGCTTACTATCACCTTGTGCTTGGAGGATTTGCCTTTGGCATTGTATTTATGGCCACCGACCCGGTTTCTGCCTCACAGACTGAAAAAGGGAAATGGATTTATGGTTTCTTAATTGGGGTTTTTGCTGTTTTAATACGGGCCTTCAATCCAGCATACCCTGAAGGTGTGATGTTGGCCATTCTTTTATTAAATGCCTGGGCCTCGCTGATTGACCATTACGTGATTGAAGCGAATATCAAAAAACGCCTCAAAAGGATCAAAATCAAAGTTTAACCACAAAATTGCTTGACAATGAAAAATTTTAGCAATACATATATTTACACATTTTCATCGGTAATGGTTATCGTTGTGGCTTTGCTTTTAGCATTGGCTGCACTGCAATTAAAACCTTTTCAGGATAAAAATATTGAAATTGAAAAAAAACAAAACATACTAGCCTCTATAAATATTGTAGCTACGACCGAAAATGCCGAATCATTATATGAGAAATACATTACTGAAAGTTTTGTGGTAAACGTAAATGGCGAATTGATTGAAAAAGACGCTTTTAGTGTAGATGTAAGAGCAGAACTTTCAAAATCAAACAAACTAGATCGTTTACTTCCTGTATATGTGAGCACTTTAGAGGGCGGAAAAAAAGCCTATGTGGTTCCTTTAAGAGGTAAAGGCCTTTGGGGACCAATCTGGGGATACATTTCGTTTGAAAAAGACCTGAATACCATTTATGGTGCCAATTTCGATCACCAGGGAGAAACCCCGGGGTTAGGTGCCGAAATTAAAGAAGCCTGGTTCCAAAAACCTTTTATTGGCAAACAAATATTCAAAGATTCCACTCAATTTGTGTCAGTAAAAGTCAATAAAGGTGGGGTTGATCCTAAAAACCTCCATGCGGTAGATGCCATTTCGGGCGGAACCATTACCAGCAAAGGACTTGAAGCGATGATAGACTCAAGCCTGATTCAATACAAGACTTATTTCTTAATGAACAGAAAATAAAAACGTTTACTTTAAATACACAGCGCATGTCATCAAAAAATTTAAAGTTATTTACTACCCCATTCAACTTGCAGAACCCGGTTACCGTTCAGGTATTGGGTATCTGCTCAGCATTAGCTGTAACCGTGAAATTGAAACCAGCCATTGTGATGGGGCTATCTGTAACCATTGTAACCGCTTTTTCAAACCTCATTATATCGTACATGAGGGATTATATCCCACCACGTATCCGGATCATTGTACAGTTGGTTGTGGTTGCTGCTTTGGTAATACTTGTAGATCAAATACTGCGGGCTTTTGTATATGATGTCAGCAAACAGTTGTCGGTTTACGTGGGATTGATTATCACCAATTGCATCATCATGGGAAGGCTCGAAGCTTACGCTATGGGAAATAAACCCTGGCCATCGTTTGTTGATGGGTTAGGAAACGGAGCTGGTTATGCCATGATTTTGATAATTATTGGTTTTACCCGTGAATTGTTGGGTTCCGGATCATTGTTGGGGCACCATGTAGTCCCAAATGCATTCTTTCAGGCCGGATATATGAATAACGGGATGATGATTATGCCCCCCATGGCACTTATCGTGGTAGGATTGATTATCTGGATACAACGCAGCAAGAACCCTGAATTAATAGAATCAAAGTAATATCTAAGGATTATGCAGGAATATATTAATATCATTATAAAAGCGATTTTCACTGAGAACATGATTTTTGCCTTTTTCTTGGGCATGTGTTCTTATTTGGCAGTTTCCAAAACAGTGAAAACATCTCTCGGTTTGGGTATAGCAGTAATCTTTGTTCAAATGGTTACGGTTCCTATCAACTATTTATTACTTGAAAAGGTATTAAAACCAGGTGCTTTAACTTGGTTAGGAAGTTCATTTTCTGAGGTTGACCTTACCTTTTTAAGTTTCATGATTTATATTGCTACCATAGCAGCAATGGTTCAACTGGTTGAAATGATCGTGGAGAAATTTTCCCCAAGTTTATATAACTCGCTAGGGATTTTCTTGCCATTGATAGCTGTAAACTGCGCCATATTAGCAGGCTCCTTATTCATGGAACAACGCGAATACCAGAACATCGGTGAAGTTTTATCCTTCTCCTTTGGTTCCGGTTTCGGATGGGCATTGGCTATTGTTACCTTAGCTGCCATTCGCGAACGGATACGGTACTCCAACATTCCAGCGCCCCTTCGTGGACTTGGTATTACCTTTATCATTACCGGTTTGCTGGGGATTGCCTTTATGAGCTTTATGGGTATCAAACTATAATTCATGTTTAAAAAATAATGGCTATGATGTTAGCAATATCAACAACCATGATTCTGTTAGTCAGTATCATTTCTTTCTGGTTAATTATCATTGTTTTAGTGGCAAGCTTATTATTTGCCCGGAACAAACTGGCCCCCCAGGGGAAAGTTAACATAAACATCAACGGAGAACAGGATGTGGAAGTTAGCCCGGGGTCAACCTTGCTCTCAACGTTATCGGCCCAAAACATATATTTACCTTCCGCTTGTGGGGGTGGTGGAACTTGTGGTATGTGCAAATGCCAGGTTATCGAAGGTGGCGGCTCTATACTTGCCACTGAAACCGGTTATTTTACCCGCAAAGAACAGGCAAACCACTGGCGGTTAGGTTGTCAGGTAAAAGTCCGCAATGACCTTAAAATACATGTTCCTGAAGAAATTTTGGGTATCAAAAAATGGGAATGCGAAGTGGTTTCGAACCGCAACGTGGCTACCTTCATTAAAGAATTTGTAGTTAAATTGCCCGAAGGGGAACATCTCCATTTCAAATCGGGGGGGTACATTCAGATTGATGTGCCTAAAATCAACGTTGATTTTAAAGACATGGTGATTGAAGATAAATTCCGGGGCGATTGGGAAAAAATGGGCATCTTCAATTTACAGATGAAGAATCCGGAGCCTACGTTCCGGGCCTATTCCATGGCCAACCATCCCGCCGAGGGAAATATTGTGATGCTGAATATCCGTATCGCAACCCCACCTTGGGATCGTACCAGGAACCAGTTTATGAATGTTAATCCAGGCGTGTGCTCTTCTTATATCTTCTCACGCAAACCCGGTGAAAAAGTAACTATCTCCGGACCTTATGGCGAATTCTTTATTAAAGAAACCCAGCGCGAGATGATGTTCATTGGCGGTGGTGCAGGTATGGCCCCCATGCGTTCGCATATTTTCCACTTGTTTAAAACTGCCAAAACCGGGCGTAAAGTTACCTTTTGGTATGGTGCCCGTTCGTCAAAAGAGGTGTTTTACAAAGAAGAATTCGATGCCATTGCTGCCGAATTCCCAAATTTTACATGGCACCTGGCATTATCGGAACCGCTTCCGGAAGATAACTGGCAAGGCCCAACGGGTTTTATTCACCAGGTTATTTTAGATAATTACCTGAACAAACACGAGGAACCTGAAGATATTGAATACTATCTGTGCGGTCCGCCCATGATGAACAGTGCCGTCACAAAAATGCTCTATAATATGGGTGTTCCCGATGAAAATGTTGCATTCGACGACTTTGGATCATAACTTTACAGGCCGCAATTAAGCGGCCTTTTTTTGAGCACTATGAAAAACACCTATTTTTACCTGCTGCCAATTACTATCCTATTGTTGGTATCTTGCTCCCCCAACCCAAAATACATCCGCAATAGCGGGTTTACCCAAGGGACTACCTATCATTTCATTTACAAGTCGCCTAAAGGAGAGGATTTTCAAAAAGAACTTGAGGTAGAACTGGAAAAGTTCAATCAATCGCTGAGTAATTACCACCCTACCTCTATCATAAGCCGAATGAACCATGATGACACTTCAGTAATGGCTGATCTATTGTTTGAGGCGTGTTTCATGAAAGCCATGGAAATTTCTGCAATTACCGGTGGAGCATTTGATTTAACAGTGGGGCCTTTGGTGAATGCCTGGGGATTTGGCTTTGAAGATGCTCAAAAAGTTGATTCTAAAACCATTGACAGCCTGATGCAATATGTAGGTTATCACAAAATAAAACTTGAAAATGGAAGGCTCATCAAGAACAATCCGAACATTAAAGTTGATGTGAATGCCATTGCACAGGGCTTTGCCGTGGATGTTATTTCGCAGTGGCTCGAAGAAAAACAGATAGAAAACTACATGGTAGAGATCGGGGGCGAACTTAGGGTAAAAGGAATCAATGATAAAGGAACGCTTTGGCAGATTGGTATCGATAAGCCCATTGATGGTAGCTCCGAAACCGATAGAGAATTGCAGAACATTGTTTCACTGGATAATATGAGCCTATCCACTTCTGGGAATTACCGAAAATTCTATGAAAAAGAGGGCATCAAATATTCCCACACCATTGATCCTAAAACCGGATATCCTGTGCAACATAACTTATTAAGTGCTTCCGTTGCAGCAATCGACTGCATGACAGCCGATGCTTTTGCCACCGCTTTTATGGTCTTGGGTCTGGAAAAAAGCATTGAACTTGCCAACAAGCTCGATTATCTCGAAGTGTATTTTATCTATTCCGATTCAACCAGCCAGTACCGGGTTTATGCTTCAGAGGGATTTCAGAAGATGATTACAGAGTAGGTACCAATATCTGAACATTCCTTAGACCATCACACAATTACCTCTAAATCCCGTTGCATAAATTCCTTTTTACCTTCAAACCCTGCAACCTAAATCACTCATACCTCAACGCCTCTACAGGGTTACGGGTAGCTGCCCGCAAGCTTTGCCAACTCACGGTAAGTAAAGCAACCACCAGAGCTATTAATCCTGCCAAGGCAAATATCCACCAGTTTAGCGAGGTTTTATATGCAAAATTTTGCAACCATTGATTCATAACAAAATAGGCTATTGGGGCAGCAATAATAATTGCAACACCAACCCAACGCATTACCTCGCGGGAGTGCATCCAAATAATTTCAAAAATTTTAGCCCCAACTACTTTACGAATTCCAATCTCTTTAGTCTGCCTTTCCAACTGAAAGGTGATTAAAGCGTACATCCCCAATACCGAAATAAACAATGCAATCAGGGCAAACAGACTTAAAACCTTTGTTTGGGTGTATTCATTTTGGTAAACACGTCTGTAACTATCATCTATAAATTCATATTCAAAGGGGGCATCGGGATTGATTTTTTTCCACTCAGTATTGATAGTAGCCAAAGCCTTTGCGGTGTTGCTGGTATCGATACGGCAGATGTAATTCCTGCTGAATATTTTCCGGGTAACAATCATTAACGGTTTTTCTTTTTTATACAAATTGGTATAATGAAAATTACTGACCACCCCACATATTTCTCCTGCAGGAAACAAGTAAGGAATTGAAAAATCGATCTCGAACCGTTTACCAATAACCTCCTCAGGATTTGTAATGCCCAAATAATCGAGCGCGGCTTTGTTTAAAATATATTTCTCACGATACCCCGAAACCAAAGGGGTAAGCCTGTTTATCTCAGCCGTATTGTTTTGTTGGGTTGCTTCGTTTAATTGCAAAACTTTGTTTTCCCATTCCTGCGAGGCTGTATTTTGTGGATTGATATTGCCAGCCAAAGCATGTATTCCAAAAAACGAAAAGAAATTAGAATCGATACACAACACGTTCAATGTCCTGTTTTCTTTATTCTCAAATCCTTCAAGCGTAAAACCAAAATTATCGGTAATATTTCCGGCAGGTTCCTCCATGGCTGCTGTAATATCAATAATTTCAGGGTGTTTTAACAGATTTTCCTTTAATAGATCATAATTACCAGCCACTCCCGATGGAACGTGTGGAATAACTACCAGGTTATTGGCTTTAGCCCCCGGATGCAATTGATGAATCATGCCTATTTGCTTATGCATTACCAAAACAGATGACAATACTGTAATGGAGAGTATAAACTGAAAAATAAATAACAATCGGAAAGAGATGATTCGCTGTACGTTGAATTTCTGAAACGACATCCGGCTATAAAACCAAAAAATGGGAACAATAGCAAAGATAAGGGCTGCTACTAATAAGGCAACCAGTAATAGCAGGTAATTAGCCCAAAGTTCAGGATGATACGTTTTTAATTGAAAATGAATGGATACTCCTGCAAAAATTAAGACTGAAACAACTGCTGAAACCACCACAAGGAATAGCTTTTCAGTTAAAGCTTCACCAACCAGGTCACGACTGTTTGCTCCATGCAGCTTTCGGATACCGTAATCGGGCTGATTTTTCAAAAACTGCACAGTGTTTAAGTTGAAGATATTTGCCACAGCCATCAGATAAATGATAAGTGCCCCAAAAAAGAGTAAATAAAGGGCTCCTTGGTTTCCACCAGGTTCCAATTCGCGGGTTTTATGGCTGTTCAAATGTATATCGTCAATTCGCTGTAAGTTGAATATCGGGTGGTAATTTTCCTCGGCAAACAAGGTATCGAGACTATGCTCCAACGATTTAACCGATGTTTCCGGGGAAACAACCGCATAGGTATATAACCAAAGGCTCCGGGTTTTTAAAGCCGAAAGGGTGCATAACCATTCGGCTTTAAAATGGGTATTATCAGGAAAATCTTCAAGTACTCCAGAGATGGTGTATCGTTTTCCATCATCTTCCTTTCCGTGTTGAATGGTAACCTGTTTTCCAATTACATCGAGCGATTTAAAATAGGTTAATGCCACCGACCGTGTAACAGCCACCTGTTCAGGATGCGTAAACATTGTTTCGCGCTGTCCGCTGATGATAGGATAATCGAACACATCAAAAAAAGAACTATCGACCCCAAAAACCTTATCAGAATAAAAGTTTTCACCTTGATCTAAACTCACAATGGCTTTGCCGAATGAAGTAAATTTGGTAATCTTTTCAAAATGAGGAAAATTAGATGAAATATAATCGGCATATCCCGAATAAAGCCGTGCATCGTACATTGATGATTCACCCTGGTTCATATCCATGGTTATGCGGTAAATGCGATCGGCATTTGAATGAAAAGTATCGTAATGCCAATGGTGATAATTGTATGAATAGATGAATAATACCGCACTGAGTGCAATGGTCAATCCTAAAATATTGATCAGAAAAAAGGTAGGTTTTTGCCGTATCTGTCGTAGTGTTAGTAAAAGATTTCTGTTCATAGTTCAATTTGTAGTTAACTGGTTTTTGGGTTTCAAGGTTAAAGTGTTAAATGGTTGCAGGATTTTCACCTCGCTACCTTGCCGCCCTGCTACCCAATATTTTAGTTCATTATTTTTTCTATCATACTGATTTTAAAAGTCAAATAAGGGTCTTTCCGATGGCAAACAGATCATACTGAATGATTTGAGGGGTTAATCCGGTTGGCCTTGGGGTCATTCTAATTGAACCTTTGGGGCATTGTAAAAGCCCTTTTAGCCATTTTGCATGACTAAAGGGGAAATACCTGTTACTCTTAAGAGCATTCAAAAAGACCCCGTAGGGCATTATGAATGGCCATTTAGGCATTATGAGTGACCACGGTAGTTTATCCGATTGCCCAATAGGGCATTTCAAAAGACCCTTTGGGGCATTGTGAATGACCCTTGCAGTTGCCTCGGTAGCCCCTATTGTCAATAAAAACCGCCCGAAGAGCTTGTTAACTGAATCATCTACCATCATAGAATGTATTTTTTGTTCTAAAAAACCATCGTTATTTCAATCAATTCCTTTAACCCCGCAATTCAAAATTATTCATACCGCAGCGCCTCTACCGGGTTCCTTGTTGCAGCTTTCCAGCTTTGCCAACTTACTGTTAGTAGAGCAATAACTAGTGCAATTATTCCTGAAAGGGCAAATATCCACCAGCTCAAATCAGTTTTATAAGCAAAGCTTTCGAGCCATTTGTTCATGGCATACCATGCTATTGGAACTGATATTATAAAGGCTATCAATATCCATGTAACAAATTCTTTGTTAATTAATGCCAGCATTTCAATCACCCTTGCTCCATTTACTTTGCGGATGCCGATTTCTTTGGTGCGGGTTTCAGTAGTAAACACTGATAAACCGATTAACCCTATGCAAGCCACAATTATTGCCAGAACTGAAAATGAATTTATCAGTTTCATTAAGGTATATTCCGAAGTATATTGAGCATTTAATTGTTTATCTAAAAAAGAATAATTAACCGGCTGACCCGGAAAAAACTCAGCCATTTCGTTTTCAATAAATTGGGAGACTTCTTTTGTATGCGACTGATCGAAACGAGCCAATACTATCCTGTTTGGAATTGATTCGGGCCGGACATAAAAGGCAAAATTTTCAATCGGAAGATGTAACGACTCGTAATTAAAATCGCTAATCACTCCCAAAATATTAAACTTAGTAAGGTTCGGATCCTGGGCTGTTCGCTCTTCATCGGGAAAATTTCCAAATGCAATCTGATTATCCGTATAATGTTCTTTTAACCGGTTATAAAAGGTTTGGTTAATCAGCCAACCTTCCGTAGCTTTTTCTTTTGCCGGAGAAAAATAGTTGACCGGTTTGATTTTAAGCGTATGAATTGCATATTGATCGACAAATCCGAATTTGAAAGGGAATGATGTTCCCTGATTAGTAAAGGTCATGTCCTGTAACCGAAATCCCGGATAATGATGAACCGATGAAGCGCTTAAAATATAGGGCGATTTTAATAATTCATCGCGGAATAATTTCACGTTTCCGGATTGTTGCGGCATCTGAATAACCATTACATTATCAGGCGTATAGCCTAACTGCTTATTTTTAATGTAATACAGTTGTTTATTTACAACAAGCGTAAACCCAACAAGCGTAATAACGATGATAAACTGGAATACCACTAAGGGAACTAATCTCCGATTCCTGGACGGAAGAATAACCTGACCATGTTGTTGAATCATCTGCGAAAACTTAAATAGCTCAATAATCAGCACCACAATAATTACCCCAAGATACAAGCTCACAAAAGAGAACCAAAACCTTTGAGAGGTGAGATTCAAATCCCAATTCATTAAGAAACTATGAGAAATAATATTTTTGGACATTGCCAGCAAGAAGAAGGACAGAATAAAACTCAATGTTATTGCAATAATAATTTCGACAAATCGGTCTCCGGCAATGTGAAGTGACGATCCTCCCAAAAATCGGATAATAGTTGATTCTTTTTGATGAAAAGCTGCCCGGGCAATGTACATATTCACAAAATTTACCGAAGCAATTATCAAAATTACAGCTCCAACCAACAATAGAATATTAAGAATTGAATGACGAATGGATGGACGCAATTCCATGATGGTATCCGGCGTAAAATGAATTTTATACAAAGGTTGCAAGTGAAAATTGAAAGCTTCAGCCGGAGGACCAAAACTTTCTTTAAGAATCTCGCCTGCTTTCTCACCCAATTTCTTTTCCAGTTCGCCAGGTTTAACATTTGGGCACAGTTTTAAATATACATTACCTGCAAATACCTTTCTCTGTTTAGCCGCTTCAATGGTCGTACTAAAATGCCCCTTTTGCGATAACAAAATTTCGAATCCAATGTGAGAAGTTTCAGGCAGGGATTGGGTAATTCCGGTAATGGTATAAACTATCAGGCTATCCTGATTGACAGTAAATGACCTTAACAACACGGTTTGTCCGATGGCTGATGTATCGGGGTAAAGTTTCTGGGCCATTTCAGAAGTTACCATCATGGTATTAGGCTGATTAATTGATTCCTTTACCCCTTCTAAAACTTTTACCGAAAAAAAATCGAAGAAGGACGAATTTGCAAAAATGGCTTCATCAACCTTTATTTTCCTGTTGTTTACAAATACATCATCAATGTTGTGCATGGTATAGCATGTAGTATAACCCTCCACTTCAGAGTATGCAGGAAGGATATCATCAAAACAGGCAAACGTATTTGCATGGTAAGTGCCGTCACCTAATCGCGAGATAAGCCGATAACTGTTTTCCCCATTCTTCACATATCGGTCAAAACTGAAATGATAAACATTGAAAACAGATATGATCATGCAAACAGCAATAGCAATACTCAACCCAACGATATTAATAATTGAATTGGTTTTAAACTTTGCCAGTCGTCGATAACTCATTTTAAAATGATGTTGTACCATTCTTATTTTAAAGTTCATTGTTTTCATTGGATTAGAGTTTGATCTATTCATACCGCAACGCCTCTACCGGGTTCCTTGTTGCAGCTTTCCAGCTTTGCCAACTTACTGTTAACAGCGCAATCCCCAACGCCAGCAAACCAGCTAAAGCGAAAATCCACCAACTGAGTTCGGTTTTGTAGGCAAACGTTGTGAGCCATTTGTTCATGGTGTAGTAAGCAACAGGAGTGGCAACAATAAAAGCAACGGCAACCCATTTTACAAAGTCTTTGTTCAGCATGGCCATAATTTCTGAAATGCTGGCACCGTTTACCTTGCGTACACCGATTTCTTTGGTGCGGTTCAGGCTAATCATAAAAATTTGACCGAGAATGCCCATGCAGGTGAGTACAAGCGCAATAATAGAAAAGAAGGTGATTGACTTGGCCAGCTTGTCTTCTTTTTCGTACATGGACTGGAACTGGGTGTCGTAAAAAGCAAATTCCATGGGATCTTCGGGCAGCAGGTTTTTCCATGCTTCCTTCAATTCGGCAATTTGCTGGCTTATGTTTCCGGGCATCAACCGCAGCGAAAGGGCATTAAATTCCCTGTCGGGTTCATAAAGCAATGCCACCGGGGTCATCTCTGAGTGCAACGACTGTACATTAAAATTGTTAACCACACCCACCACATCGTATCCGCCCTCGCGACCGTTTTTATATTTTTTACCTTCAACCGATTCCCATCCAAAACGCTTGACAGCTGCTTCGTTCATCAGGCAGGCGTGGTCTTTGTTGCCCTGCAAAAAACCACGGCCCTTAATTAAATTGATTCCAAAGGTTTTCAGAAAATCATCGGAGACAAAAATGCATTCTACTGTAAATTCATCGCCATCCACCCCGCTGCCCATCGACATGTTAATATGACCCGGGTAGCCGTTGCTCAATGCGCTGCTGGTTACAAACGGAAGTTTGGCAACCTCATTTTTCAATGCTTTCTGGTTCTGAAATTTATACGGAAGCTCCATCCTTACAAGATGTTCTTTGTTAAAACCGAGGTCGTGATGTTTTACAAACTGGAGTTGTTTAAATATCAGCATTACAACGGCAATCAAAACAATTGAAACAGTAAGCTGAAAAGTGAGCATGGCTTGTTTGCCGAGTTGTTTGCCGGTTCTTTTACGCCCACCTGCCAGAAAATCGGTGATGTTAAACCTTGATAAAATGTAAATGGGAGCCAGGCTGTTCAGTAAAACAATTCCGGCAACCACAGCGGCTACAACCGGCAAAAGATGGTAAAAATTTATATCGGTCAAATAAATTTCCTTACCGAATAGAATTCCGGTGGACGGTAAAAGCAATGCAACAAGAAAAACCGAAGCAACCAGAGCGATAAAAATTCCAAGCGAAACCTCGATGAGTGAATCGGTTATCAAATGAATTCTTTCGGCGCCATTGGTTTTGTTGATTCCGATTTCCTTCATTTTGGCATATTGCATCGAAACCGAATAATTGAGATAATTGATACTTGAAAGGATGATTATTAAGATGCCGATGGCCAGAAAGATGAACAGCATTTTTGCATTGCCCTTGAAATGGTCGTCTGACCATCCAAAATCCATTACGGAAAGATAAATATCTGATAAATTCTGCAAAGCAAGGCTGTCGGTTGTTGTGTTGAATTTTCCTATGGAAGCGTTGAGGTTTTTTGCCAGGTCGTCGGGCTGAACTCCGTTTTTCAGTAAAAGCACATGTTCAACCGGATAAATGCAAACGCCATTATTGCACTCCTGTGCCATCTGAAAATCTTTGTTTTCGCTATTGAGAAGCAATTCTGCCCTGAAACTTGAGTTTTTGGGGAGGTCTTCCATTACTGCAGTAACCGTTGCCGAAATGAATTCATCATTGATTGTCCTTCCAAGTGGATTTTTATCACCGAAAAGTTTTTTTGCGACCGACTCAGTTATCACTGCTGAGTTTTGCTGACTGAAAGGACGGCTTTCGAGACTTGACATAATTTTCACCGAAAACACATCGAAGAAACTGTTGTTTGTAGATATAAAATACTCTATGCGGGTATAATCCTTTGTTTCAGTGTCCTTTACTGTTGTCGGATAATAGGAAAACCCGAGTGGACAGGTTTTTTTAATGTTGGGGTAATTTTCGGCCAGCACAGGATTTAGTTTGTAATCGAGTCCCGATTTGCCCCCTTTGGCATCGTAAAGACGGTAAATATTTTTGTAACCGACAAAATGCCTGTCAACATTTTTTTCGGCACTGTAAAATAACCCAATAAGCATTGATGCCGTAAAACCAATGGCAAAACCGCCAATGATTAAAAACGAATACCGTTTATTTTTCAACAAGTTTCTTACCGCGAGTTTTATTTTGAATCGAATCATATCCTTTAATTATTTTCTGTTTTTTTACCCCTTTTTATCCTTCCATTCTGAAAAATCCTGATTCAGACATTTACTCATACCTCAACGCCTCCACCGGGTTCCTTGTTGCCGCCAGCATAGTTTGCCAGCTCACTGTAAGTAATGCAATTACCAATGCAATGATTCCTGAAAGGGCAAATACCCACCAACTCATTTCTGTTTTGTAGGCAAAGTTTTGCAGCCATTTGTGCATAATAAAATAGGAGATAGGGCTGGCTATAAAAAAGGCAATAATTACCCAGGTTATGAAATCTTTATTTAGCATTTGCATAACCTCAATAACCTTAGCACCATTAACTTTCCGAACACCTATTTCTTTTACTTTTTGCTGCATATAAAAAATTGACATGGCGAAAATTCCCATGGCAGCAATTACAATTGTAAGTATTGTAAAATACCCTACAATTTTCGATGTTTGCTTTTCTCGTGTATACCAACTTTCAATGGTATCGTCCATAAAATGAGGTTCAAAAGGCGCCCCTCCTGTAAATCCGGCATAGGCCTTACCAATATTGTCAACTATCGGACTTACCTCATTCCCTTCAATCTTAACCAGGATGTTCCATACATAGTCTCCTTCTCCAAATTGCCTTATCATAACAGGTCCAATTTCGGTATGCAACGATTCATAATTAAAATCATTAACAATGCCAATAACCGGAACATTTGTATCATAACGTTTAAACATTTTAGGTAAAGGCTCAAGCCCCAGCTCTTTTACAGCTCGTTTGTTAAGATAAATGGCATCTTTTGAATAAGCCGTACCGGTTGGTTCTATTTGCATACCCATCATTTTAAAGAAAGCAGAATCAACCACAAATTCCTGAAAACTTACTGGCCGCCCTTCATAGGTAAACGATTGATTATTGCCTGCATCGACAGGACTCCCCATAACAAACGAAACTTCCTGAACCCCTGCAACTTGCTTCAATATATTTTTTAATTCCCCATTACCTTGCAGGTTTGTATTGCTATCAAACCAAATTGTATTGGTCGAATTAAATCCCAACTCCTTATTTTTAAGAAATTTTGTTTGTTTTGAAATTACCAAGGTTGCTATTAAAAGTACTATTACTATAATATATTGGAACCCAATCAGCATACGAGAATAAACACCTTTATATTTACTTCGAAAACCTCCTTTTATAACTTCAACCGGATCAAGTTTGGTTATAATAATGGATGGTATTAATCCTGAAATTATACCAAGTATCACAATGGTGAACGAGACACTTATTACTAACCCTATATTAAATCCGGCAAGAAGTGAAATATTAGTACCCAGCAACTTATTAAAAAATGGTTCAAGAAACATGCTTAGTAAAAATGCAATTATGAAAGAAATAACGCACACTGCTACCGATTCCAATATATGTTGTAGCATTAATGCACGACGTGAACATCCAATTAATTTTTTAATGGCTGTTTCCTTTACACGCAAACCCGATTGGGCAATGGTAAGATTCATATAGTTAATAATTGCCAGAACAAGTATAAATATAACAATGGCCGACAGTACAATTATAAGTGTTTTACTATTAAATATTTTTGCCGGACCGGGTATCTTACTAAAGTATTCCTCGGTAAGAGGTTCCAAAATGACTTGTTTTACGCGATCGTCTTTGTAAATCCAAAAGTCTTTTTTAAATAAATCCAGCATCAATGGTTCTTTAGCCTTAAGGTTGGTATTGGGTTTAGCCAATAAATAGGTTCCAAATGAACAATTGCCAAAACTTGATTCTAACTCAGGCCAATTCCACAAATCAGCCAATAATCTGAAATTTACAATGGCATCGCATGCTCTGAAATTTGAAGTTTTTGAAATATCTTCAACAACTCCCGTTACCGTAAGAGACATGTTCCCTTTTATGTTTATTTGCTTACCCAAAGCAGATTCATTCCCAAAAAGTCTGCGTGCATAATCTTGTGTTAGTACAATTGAATTTTTTGTTTTTAGCGCATCTATGCTATTTCCCTCAATAAGGATAAACGTAAAAATATTAAAGAAGGTAGAATCAGCCATTAAGAAATTCATTTTAATTTTCTCTCCTTTATCAGTCTCAACAATCTCGTCATTTCTATAAATCCGGGTATAGCTTTCTATTTCAGAATATTCATTTTGCAACCAGTCACCCATGGCAGGTGGGGTATTTCCATAAAGTTCATTGGCCACACGAAAAATTCGTTCTTTATTTATCTGATTTTGATTAACGGCCAATTCGTTTTTTATATAAACGCTTAGTAGTAATACAAATGTTAATGAAATTGCAAATCCCAGAACAGTCACTGTCGTGTATATCTTATTGTTTAGTAAATGCTTAATAAAGCTTTTTAAGTTTTGGGTAAACATAATTGTTCAGTTAAAAATATTTTATAATTACTCGCTATTAATGCTTTAAGGTTCCAGGGTTCTAGGGTTCCAGGGTTTCAAGGTGGCAGGGTTTTCCACCTTGCTACCTTGCCACCTTGTTACCCTGCCACCTTGTAACCCTTTTTATTCCTTATTTGTCTTTTCTGTAATCACCGCTCCATCCAGCAGATTAATAACCCGATGGGCATAACCGGCATCGCGGTCGCTGTGCGTTACCATTACTATGGTGGTGCCTTCCTGGTTCAGTTCCGAAAGCAGGTTCATCACCTCAATCCCGTTTTTCGAATCAAGATTACCTGTTGGCTCGTCGGCCAGAATCAGTTTGGGATTTGCCACCACAGCACGGGCTATGGCTACACGTTGTTGCTGCCCACCCGATAGTTGTTGCGGAAAGTGTTTGGCCCTGTGGCCTATCTTCATCCGTTTCAACACCTCTTCAACCTTCTGCCTCCGCTCCGAACCTTTCATGTTCAGATAAACCAACGGGAGTTCCACATTTTCATAAACGTTCAGTTCATCAATCAGGTTAAAGCTCTGGAACACGAACCCGATATTTCCTTTACGGAATTTGGTACGTTCACGTTCTTTCAAGCGGGCTACTTCAATGCCATTAAATTGGCAACTTCCATTCGTAGGGTTATCGAGCAACCCAAGAATGTTGAGCAACGTTGATTTTCCACAACCCGATGGACCCATGATGGCCACAAATTCTCCAGGTTTTACATGGACATCTACCTGGTTCAGCGCCAAAGTTTCTACTTCCTCGGTGCGGAATACTTTTGAGAGTTTTTCTGTCTTTATCATAGTTTTAAATTTTGGGGTTAAAGGCAGAACGGTTGTATGGTAGAATGGTAAAAACAATATTCTATTTCACATCTTACCTTTTAACCTCTTCACCTTTTTCATATTTTACTTTTTTCTTATTCCATCGCGATAACTTATCATTTTTTGAATCATAGCCGACAATTTCTTTGTATGTTCTATCAATTCAGTTGAATCAGCTAACAATCCAACTTTTTGGGCTATTATCAATTGAGTTCGCAATTCGGCACATGAGCCTTTAGCAATTTTCAAGAATCGTATAAATTCATTATTACTAAGACGGTCAAATCCTTCAGCAGTATTGCTGGGAATTGATACTGAGGCTCTTTGCACTTGGTCCCTAAAACCATAATCTTTGCACTCTTTAAAATGGGCATAAATCTGAACAGATAGCTCAACACCATCTTGCCAAATCAGCAGATCTTCAAATTTTTCAATTTTATTTTCCATATTTCTGTTTTTTTATGAATTAAAAAACAAAAGATAGCAATTTTTAACCTTCCAACCATTCCTACCCTTTCCACCTTTACACCATTCAAACCCTTTCCACCTTTACACCATTCAAACCCTTCCACCTTTCCACTCTGTAACCCTGCCACCTAATCCAACACCAACCTTTCATTTTCGCCAAACGAATCGTACCCCGAAGTAATAACCCGTTCGCCGGGTTCAATGCCTTCGAGCAGTTCGTAGTATTTGGGGTTTTGGCTTCCGATTTTGATAAACCGTTGTTCGGCGGTTTTTCCATCAGCGCCGACAACAAAAATCCATTGTCCGCCGGTTGACTGGAAGAAACTTCCACGGGGCAGCAGCAGCGATTCTTTGGGATCGCCCAATTGCAAGCGGGCATAGTAAGTTTGCCCCGTGCGCATATTCTGCGGGGTCTCGCCCTCAAAAACCATTTCAACAGCAAAACGGCCATCTTTTACGTCGGGCAATACTTTACGGATTTTCAGTTTAAACTCCTGTCCCTGTCGTTCCAGAATGGCTGTTAGGCCTTCACGAACTTTATCAATATAATGTTCATCAATTTGAGCTACTACCTTGAATGAAGTCAGCACATGGATTTGGCCTAACCTGCCACCCTGAGGTATTGACTGTCCCAGTTCGGCATCTAAAATGGTCAACTGGCCATCTACCGGGGCTTTCACATTGAGTTGTTCTTGCTGCTCATGTACCAGTTTCAGGTTCTCCCCCATATTTTGCAGGTTGTATTCCATCTGCCCTACTTGAATTGACCGGTAAATGGAGTCCTGTTTCTGCCTTTCCATGTACAATTCATAAGAACGTTGTGCAAATTGGTAATCTTCCTCAGCTTTCAGAAAATCCTCTTTCGAGATAAGATGTTCAGCAAACAACACTTTGTTTTGATCAAAAGCCCGTTTTTTCTTTTTAATATCAAATTCCAGGTTAAGTAATTCACGTTTAATGTTCAGCCGCTCCTGTTCCATGGTAACCTGGGTATTGCGTAAAAAATTGGCCTTTTCAGCCAATTGGGCCTCACTGTTCAAAATATTCATGGTTAAATCGGGATTACTCAGGCGCAAAATCACCTCGCCCTGTTTCACCATTGAACCCTCTTCAACCACTTTTTCCTCCACACGACCGCCAACCCGGGCATCAAGATAAATGGTAGCAATGGGTTCCACGTTGCCGGTAACAGTAATATAATCGTGAAAGATGCCATGTTCAACGGTTTCAATGGTTATTTTTTCAATATCTACCCTCAAGGTCGAAACATTCTTACGGATGAATGCCAGGTAAATTATTCCCAGCAGGAACAGAACCCCCAATCCAATATAAATATGTTGTGGGCGTATTCCTTTTTTCTTTTCAATTACCCGATCCATCGATTCTGTTGTTGTATTCATACTTTTAAGTTTTCGAAATGTGTGAGGTTTAAAGTTGCAATTCACTTAATTTGCATTACAATCCCGGTACTTTGGCACCCAGTTACCCTGCAACCTTAAGGTGTTCCCAATCCCCCCTCATATAAAATTCCAACATTTGGCGGTACATTCCATAAAGCAGTTTCGATTTTAATAGATTGGCTTTTGCCGATAGTACCTTTTGTTTGGCAGCTGAATATTCCGTTGGACTCGCCGATCCATTTTCCAATTTCTTTGCCATCTGTTTGTACGACAGCTCACTGTAGGTTAACATTTCCTGCGACGATAAAAACTCTTTCTCCGCCGATAATAAATCCTGATGTGTTTGAATTATCTGTGAATTCAGGGCTTCTTTAGCTTTTTCAAATGACAATTTCTGGTTTTCTAATAAAATCTTTTTGCGTTTTATGTTTCCACAACCCGAGGCTTGGTTAAAAATCGGTATCGAAACACCAACCTGAACGTATTCACTCTGGTTATTATTCCATTGTTTCCTAAAATCAGTTGAGTCATTACTGTTGTAATAACCGGTATTTAACCCTCCACTTAAATAAATCCGGGGCGAAAGGCTTCCCCTTGAAATAGCCAGATCTTTTTTAGCCGCTTGTACTAAAAAATCCTGCTGTTTCATTTCAGGAAGTTTACCAAGGGCCTGCTGATAAATACTATCAGCATTGGGTAATGATTCCATATATAATGATTCAACTCCCAAAGTATCTGTCAACAGCAATTCCGATTCGTTAAGGCGGAGCAATTGCTTGAAAGCAATAACAGCACCCATATAATTTCCTTCGGCTTGTGCAAGATTTAATTTATCGGCAGCCCAGTTACTTTTCAGTTCCTGAAGGATAACCGGTGAACCCCTCCCCAGATCGACCATCTGTTGCGAACGCTCTACCTCTTTACCCGATAAGATTACCTGTTCATTAGCCACCAACAGTAATCCCCTTGAATAAACTACGGTATAATAAGCTGAAAGAACATTCATAATTAGTTGATTTCTGGCTATTTCGTATCCTTGTTTCGAGGCATTTAACAAATATCGGTTGTATGAGATGGTGTTAACCTGCATCCAACCATTAAATAAATTTACTGATGATTCAATCCAGTAATTGTTAGTTAAAGTTTTATTAAACGTAATGTTATTATCGGCATCAACATTTCGCCCAAAATAAAGAGTGGCATAGGTTCCCATATTTAATCCGGGAAGCAACCCGGCAGTATTTTCAAGCATATTTACTTTTTGAGTTTGTACCTCAAGGGCTTTTTGGTTCAATTCAATGTTGTGTTCAATGGCGTAATCAATACACATAGGCAAATTCCAAACCTCCTGACACATTACCGGGCTATTTAACCCAAAAACTATAAACATTAAAATCAATTTAAAAACCATCGACAAAAGCGCATCTGGATTTGTATCCAACCTGTCGATAATTTTCTGTTTCTTGCTTTTCAAGATTGTAAGGGTTGTCATTCGTATTAATTATTCTATTTTATCGGGTTCTCAAAAATCAATGGCTGTGCCAGAAAATACAAATGCCTGTTTTTATGACTTTTAGATAGACAGCAAAATTGAATCCTAAAAATAAGTGTCAAATAAATTTACACCACTTGTCGATATTTTTTACAGATTCTGTAGTTTTAAATTCTAATTAATTAAATTGTTGACATGAAAGGAAGAATCCTGATTATTGATGATAATAAAAGTGTCCTTATCGCACTTGAAATGCTTCTTCAGGAAGAGTTCCAAGAGGTATTCACCCTCAAAAGTCCGAACAACCTGATTTCGTTTATTCAGCAAAATGCCATTGATACTGTTTTGCTTGATATGAATTTTAAAGCCGGCATCAATACCGGAAACGAAGGAATGTATTGGCTCCAGCGTATTCACGAAATCGATCCAACGATAAGTGTTGTAATGATTACAGCCCATGGTGATGTGGAGTTAGCTGTAAAAGCTGTTAAACAGGGGGCTTTCGATTTTGTACTAAAACCCTGGGATAACCACAAACTAATTGCAACCCTAACCTCATCGCTTGAAATGCGAAAAAGCAAACAGGAAACGCTCCAATTGCGCGAGAAAACAAAAAACCTTAAAAACGAAATCAACCCTGCCGGACAAGCCATTATTGGGCAATCTGCAGCTATGCAAAAAGTCATGGATCTCATTCGGAAAGTAGCTTTAACCGATGCCAATGTTCTAATCACTGGCGAAAACGGAACAGGGAAGGAACTGGTAGCCCGCGAAATCCACCAGTTATCGAACCGAAGCAACGAGGTAATGGTCACCATCGACATGGGTTCTATCAGCGATACACTCTTTGAAAGCGAGTTGTTTGGCCACACCAAAGGATCATTTACCGATGCAAAAGAAAACCGCGCCGGAAAATTTGAAACGGCTCACAAAGGAACCCTTTTTCTTGATGAAATCGGGAACCTTCCACCTACCATGCAGGCTAAATTGTTAGCGGTTTTACAAAACCGCACCGTTACCCGCCTTGGTTCCAATTTACCCATTCCGATTGATATCCGGTTGATTTCAGCCACCAATAAAAACCTTGACGAAATGGTAAAAATCGGCTCTTTCCGTCAGGATTTACTTTACCGTATCAATACCATACATATTGAAATTCCTCCCTTGCGTGAACGAACAGGCGATATTTACTTGCTTGCACGGTTCTATCTCGACAGATATACCCGTAAATACAGCAAATCAGGAATAAAGATCGGTGATGAGGCCATTGAAAAACTAAACCTCTACCACTGGCCAGGCAATGTTCGCGAATTACAGCATGCGGTTGAAAAGGCTGTTATTTTAACCGATAAATCAGTAATCTCAGCCAACGATTTTGTCCTTCGCTCCGAACAGTCAATTTCACATATACTTCAAAATCAAACCATTGATGACATGGAAAAACAGATGATTCTGTCCCATATGGATAAAGAAAAAGGTAATCTGACCCTTGTAGCTAAAAACCTGGGCATCACCCGCCAGACACTATATAATAAATTAAAAAAATACAATATCTGAAAGAATGAACTTTAAGCATTTCTATAGGGGTGTTTTTATCCGGTTAACTGGCTTGGTACTGTTTTCAGGATTTACGGTTTACATTTATTTTATAATCAATAGCCCCATTTTTTCATTGCTTGGATTGATTATTACAATAACATTAATATTCAATACCCTTTTCTATTTCAACAATATCAACCGATGGATATCCTTTTTCCTGCTTGGTATCGAAAACGAAGATACAACCTTAAAAATACCTGCAAAAACAGGTAACAAAGCCATTGATGATGTTTTTGAAGGAATGAACCAGCTAAACGAACTTTTCCGTCAAACCAAAGTTGAAATCAATACTCAGGAGCAATATTACCGCTCCATCATTAACCAGTCAGCAACCGGGCTTTTCTCGGTTAATGGCCAGGGACGCATCAGCATTACCAACCCGGCGGCCGAGAAACTTACAGGCATTATTCCCTATCACCATGTGGGTTCGCTTGCGCGTATCAACGAAGCTTTACCGGTATTTATTATGGAATGCGAATCGCAAAGTTCAGTCTCGGTAATATTTGAAAACGATAAAGCCCAAAAATTACTGTTTAAACCTTCGTGCATTAAAACACCAAAAGAAACCATACGGGTAGTGGCTGTCAGCGATATTACTAAAGAGCTTGATAACCGCGAAGTGGAAGCCTGGATTAAACTGGCCCGAACCTTATCGCACGAGATTATGAATAACATTACACCTATTACCACCTTATCAAAAGTAATTGGTGGTTATTTTTATAAAGATGGTAAAAACCTGAACCTGGACGAATTGGAGCAAAAAACCATCGACAATACAGTTAAAGGGCTTGAAGTGATTGAAGAACGAAGTACCGGGTTGATGAAATTTGTCGAAAACTACCGCAAATTCACCAAACTACCCGAACCTCAGATGAAAACCATCGATTTAAATCATTTTATTGATGGCAACCTGATGGTTTGCAGCGGATTCAAATATTTTGGTCAGATAACTATCCAAAAACATATTGAACCGGGGATGACCTGTGTTTCTGACGAAAACTTGTTGTCACAAGTGTTTATTAATTTAATGAAGAATTCCATTGAAGCACAAAGCCAATATCAGGATGAATTTTCACCCATTATTAACATTAAAGTTGAGAATAAGGACCATGCCGTTAGTCTAACTGTAGCCAACAATGGACCCAGCATTCCGCCCGAACTCAGAGAGCAGATTTTCGTGCCTTTTTTTACCACAAAAGTTGATGGTTCGGGCATTGGTTTAAGTCTTAGTAAGCAATTGATGTTAAAAATGGGTGGTGATCTAATTCTATTGCCAACAAACGATATAACAATATTCGAAATCCGATTTTAAAAATCTTGAAAAGAAAAAAGGCATTTTCAGGAAACTGAAAATGCCTTTTTTAGTATTTCTCTTAACTGATTATTTTACAACTAAATTGTTATCGCTTTGGGTCATTATAAAATTAACTGAAGTTTCTTTTCCTGCATTAACTACTTTAGTCTCGGTTTTATAACCTTTAAAAACCACTTTCATTTCATGTTTACCTTTAGGAACATTTAAGCTATAAGTCCCATCTTCGTGAGTATAAGTACAAATATCGGTATTTTCAATAAAAACATATGCAAGAGCTACAGGCTGAGAAATCCCATTAACTGTTTCAACTACTTTTCCCTGAACTGTTTTACCTTCGCTCTCGAACGATTTTGCTTGTGCAGCTACAATCACCAATACAAATAATATTGAAATTAATGTTTTCATCTTAACTTAAATTTTATGCTACAAAAAAAGATTATTAAGGTTACTTGTCGGTGAATTGAATATTAATAATATGTTAATTGTTTATTTCTTTGGTTAAGTATGCGGAATATTCTATAAAGCAAGAAAAGCTTTCGGGGAGAAAGCTTTTCTTTATGATAATCAGGCAGTATTCTTAGAAAAATTTTACCAAAGGAAAGGTATAACAACAAACAACATTTAACAACTATTTTTAACCACGTGCCTGATTAATATTTTTATCTCAAAAAGAGTGCCAGAAAAACCACAATTAAAAATTATTTTTATTATTCTACTTTATCATGTACTCATAATAAACGTTTTGAATAATAAAATGTTACTCGGCAATCTAAAATTATTTAAATTTTTTTAAATGATAGGGTAAGGTGCAGAAGTACAACAAATAAAGTCCTTTGACTTAATATTTATTTCCTACTTTTAATACAAACAGTTAGATACGAAGAAATTATACTCAGATGGAGACATTAAATTTTGTGGGTCTAAATTGAACAAGTAAAATTTCTTGGATTGTACGGAATCCTTGATTGCATGGTTTTTTAAAGCTGAATTATTCGTTGGGAAAGATTTCTCGCGATTCCAAAAAAAATCTGAAAAAATATCTCTTTAAAACAATTCAGGATTACATATCTAAAGTTGGGATTATCTGCTTATAATCAACCACTTTAATATCCTTGTAATAAAAATTGATGATATCGATAAACGAATAGTTTTGCCTTGCCATCTGCATGGCCCCTTCTTGTGAAAGGCCTACCCCATGCCCGTAGCCCCGTCCTTTAATCAAAATATAGTTACCCTCCGGTTTCATTGAAAACCAAGTAGATCGGAATCCGAAATCCTGCCTGATTTTCTTTAAAGGAAGCGTATCGTCATTGTACATGTAATATTTTAAACGCTGAGGCTGTTCAAAATAGAGGTTGTCAATCCGGGACATATCGTTATCAATATCCAGCCCGTTATCCTGCAAATATTTCAACCAATCATTTACTGGGATGGTATCTGTCCATGAAGTATTTTTTTGCTCCAGGCTGAAAGGATCTTCAATAGCTTTTAAATAGCTGGTAGGGTTCAACCAAACATCTTCTGAGTTAATGGTTTTTCCGCCTGAATTGGAGTGAAAAGCAGCAGTAATTAATCGGTAAGATGAATCGACAATGACCAGTCCCGTGGTATATAATACAGCCTGTTTTATTTGTGAATTCTTCAAACTCATCCCTTTATATACCTGATGGTAAACATCGTCGCCGATAACATAATTATTGATTCCCTGACGGCTGATCTGCTCCAATAAATAGGTGCGGCTAATGATAGCTTGCGATTTGTAAAATTCAAAAGGAGCTTTGGGGCCTGCTTCGGCCTCTACAACTCCTGCCAAATAACTTTCAATATCGACCAAGTTGGTAATCTTAAATTGCTGATCCGTGTTGGTAATGATCAGATTTCCCTCATAATATCGGGGACCCAGTGCAGGATAAGCAGGTTCGGCTTTAAACGAGTTTTGTCGGGCAATGCCCTCAAAAAAGATGGTCTTAAAAACTCCCAAGTGCTGATCTTGATCCCAAACACTTAAAGAATCGCCAACCAACGTAAAGTAAACGATTTGGTTTTTTTTCAACCGGTAAATATTCCCATTTTCAGTTGAGAATTGGTATTTGCCTTCGATGGGACTAACCACCAATGTTTTAATATTAAATTGGTTGAAAAGATCAATTTTAACAGTAAACGCACCGACAGTTTCTGCAGATGCAGCAAGGAAAAAGATTGTAATCCATTGTTTCAGGCTAGGAACTGGCAGCATACTATGAGACTCTTATACTTTTTAAATCGTGATACATTAACGCGGCTGCTTTTTGTGATGCTCCCGGTTCACCCATTTGTTTCCTTAGCCGTTGATAATGGCTAAGCATACTGTTTCGGTAGGCTTGATTATGAAGAATCAAATCCAATTCTTTCACCAGAAATTCCTTTTTAAAGGTATTTTGGGTCAACTCTTTTACAGCTTCATAATTTAAAATCAGATTTACCAACGATATCCATTTTACCTTTATTAGTTTTCGGCCAATTTTATATAACAAAGTCCCGATATTAGTGGTATAGCAAACAATTTGCGGAACGTTAAGCAAGGCTGTTTCCAGCGTGGCAGTTCCAGAGGTGACTAATGCCGCATTGCTGTGTTTTAGCAATTCGTAGGTTTGATCGAACAAAATAGGTATCTCATGTGGGCCAATAATTTTTCGGTACAATTCAAGATCAATGGCAGGAGCGCCAGCAATCACAAATTGGTAATTGGGAAAGAAATGGCTCACTTCAATCATCACCGGAAGCATCAGCTTAATTTCTTGCTTCCTGCTCCCCGGCAATAAAGCTATTAATGGCTTTGAATTTAATTGATGCTGCTTCGTAAAATCGTCAAAAGGCTGAAAATAATCCCTATGAGCATCAATGGCATCATTGACCGGATTGCCCACATATTGAACATTGAATTGATATTTTTTATAAAACTCGGTCTCAAAAGGAAGGATGGTAAACATTTTATCGACATACTTCTTTATTTTCTTGACCCGGTTGGTCTTCCAGGCCCATATCTTGGGCGAAATATAATAATGTACGCGAATGCCTTTGGATTTGGCAAAAGCAGCAATTTGCAGGTTAAATCCGGCATAATCAATCAAGATGACTACATCGGGGTTGAATTTCAAAATATCGTTTTTACAAAGAATCAGGTTTTTTGCAATAGCCCTTATGTTCAATACCACCTTAACAAAACCCATAAAAGCTAGTTCTTTGATGTGTTTTACCGGCTCACCACCATACACACTCATCAAATCGCCTCCCCAAAAACGGAATTCTGCCTCCTGATCAATCTCTTTAAGTGACTTCATCAGGTTTGAACCATGTAAATCGCCACTGGCCTCTCCAGCAATCAAGTAGTATTTCATCGCGATAATTTACTAGATCATGTATAGGATTAACACAAATATTCCATAAAACAGGGTGACGAGCAAAAGCCCCCGTGCCTGATTCAGCTTGTTGAATTTTGACCACAAAAAAAACAGCCCGGCTCCTGGCAACAAACTTACCGATACAATTTTGTAGAGCACTCCGGTAAGCTGGAAATGCTCAATACAGCCCATAAACGAGCCGCACCTTGTGGCAGAATAAAACAAAAAAGCCACAACCAGAATGATGGGTAAAAGAGCTCCAATAAGAACTCCGGTAGAAACTTTATCATTTGTAAAAAGACTCATGATACATCACAGTTAGGTTTTCTAGTTTTTTAAGATTCTCGTGGTCGGTAAAATCAGTACGCACAGGCACAATAGAAGCATAATTGTGGTCAAGTGCCCATTCGTCGGTATCGGTGGAACCATTTTCGTTATTCTTAAAATTTCCGGTTAACCAGTAATATTCCCCACCATGAGGGTCAACCCTTTTTTCATATTCTTCTTTCCAAACCCCACGGGCCTGACGGCAAACTTTAATTCCCTTAAAACTGGATTCATCAATTACCGGGAAATTCACATTCAGGCAGGTATAATCGGGCAATCCATTTTTAAGCACCTGAAGAAAAATGCCTTCGGAATATTTTTTGGTTAAGCTAAAATCGGCATCCATGCGATGGGAACACAACGAAAAACCAATGGAAGGTATTTTATTTAAACTTCCTTCGATGGCGCCACCCATGGTTCCTGAATAAATTACACTTATAGAAGAATTTGAACCGTGATTGATTCCTGAAACCAAAATATCGGGTTTCCGATCCACCAATTGGTTGATGGCCATTTTTACGCAATCTACCGGAGTCCCATTCAGTTTATAAAAGGTTACTCCGTTGGTTTTTTCCAAAAGTGTTAAACGTAGCGGTGTTTTAATTGTTATGGCGTGCGACATCCCCGACACACCAACTTCTGGCGCAACCACGAGCACTTCGCCATAAGGTTTTACCATGTCGATGAGGTTGTGCAGGCCAGGAGCAAAATATCCATCATCGTTCGTAACCAGGATGAGGGGTTTTTGTACTTTTTCCAAAATGTAACTGAATTAAATTAAACTTTTGCAAATATAAACGCTTTAAAATGTAAACAATTAGGCCTGACCTAGAATCTTCGATCTAAATTATTAACCAAGATGGCCCGGCATGCAAACACCACAGTAAAACAATGGATTTTTGATAAGCCATGGATAATCCAATTTTAGAAAGCTCAAACCCCCTGATAAATCTGTTTGTCCTTATTGAGATTCTAAAAAAAACTTTACTTTTGTTGCTCGTAAACACAAAAAACAAGCTTTCTTATGAACTTATCGTACAATTGGTTAAAGCAATACCTGCCCATTGATTTGGAACCTCAAAAACTATCTGAGATATTAACCAGCATTGGTCTCGAAGTGGGTGGATATGATTCCTTCCAATCGGTTAAAGGAGGTTTGGAAGGCTTGGTGATAGGTGAGGTGCTGACATGTGCTCCACATCCCGATTCAGACCATCTTAGCTTAACCACGGTTGATTTAGGCGATGGAAACCCGACCCCAATTGTGTGTGGAGCCAAAAATGTAGCCACGGGACAGAAAGTAGTGGTTGCAACCATTGGAACAACCCTCTATCAGGGGAACGAAAGTTTTGCCATAAAGAAATCGAAAATCCGAGGAGCCGAATCCATGGGCATGATCTGTGCCGAGGACGAAATAGGGATTGGCACCTCACACGATGGCATCATGGTTCTACCCAAAGAAGTTCCGGCAGGGACTTTGGCAAAAGATTATTTCAACATGGAAGACGACATTGTGTTTGAGGTTGACCTAACACCCAACCGGATTGATGCAGTCTCTCATGTAGGCATTGCCCGTGATGTTGCAGCGTATTTAAAACAAAAGCAAGATATCGAGTACCACTTACCTTCGGTGGATTCGTTCAAGGTGGACAACCATAATTTGGACATTAAAGTTACTTTAGAAAACCCTGAAGCCTGTACCAGGTATGCCGGTATTAGTTTAACCGGTTTAAAAGTGAACGAATCCCCCGGATGGTTAAAAAACAGGCTCAAAGCCATTGGTTTAAATCCAATCAACAATGTGGTGGATGTCACCAATTTTGTACTTCATGAATTGGGGCAACCGCTCCATGCTTTTGATGCCAAACAAATTGTCGGCAACAAAGTAATTGTTAAAACGTTACCTGAAACCACACCTTTTTTGACCCTCGACGGACAGGAACGGAAGCTGAGCCAAACCGACCTGATGATTTGCAACCAGGACGAGGGAATGTGTATTGCCGGCGTTTTTGGAGGAATAAAATCCGGCGTAACTGAGGCAACCTCAAGCATTTTTCTCGAAAGTGCCTGTTTTAACCCTGTTTATGTGCGTAAAACAGCACGTCGTCATGGGCTAAATACCGATGCATCATTCCGTTTCGAGCGGGGAGTTGATCCAAATAGTACCATTTATGCGCTAAAAAGGGCTGCACTTCTGATTAAAGAAGTTGCCGGAGGTGCCATTAGTTCTGAGGTTGTGGATATTTACCCGAGCCCGGTGGCCGATTTTGAAGTCAATTTAAGGATGAGTCAGATTGAGCGTCTGATTGGAGAAAAACTGCCAAAAAACACAGTTGTTAAAATACTTAATTCCCTTGAAATAAAGATTGAAAAAGATTTGGGCGATTCGCTTTTGGTAAGAGTCCCTCCATACCGTGTGGATGTGAGGCGTGAAGCGGATGTGATAGAAGAGGTTTTACGGATTTACGGGTACAATACCGTACCTATCAGCAAACAGGTAAATGCTGCAATAACGTATGCCCCCAAACCAGACCCAAATGTATTGAAGGAACTTATCTCGAATCAATTAAGCAGTGCTGGTTTTAACGAAATGATGGCCAATTCTTTAACAAAATCCGGCTATTACGAACCGCTTCAAACCTTGCTCAAAGAACATTCAGTGCGCATTGTAAACCCTTTAAGCCAAGACCTGGACAGTTTAAGACAAACGTTACTATTTGGATTTTTAGAGGCGATTGCTTTTAACACCAACCGCCAATATGCCGATTTAAAACTTTTTGAATTTGGCAACACCTACTTTTTCAATGCCTCACAAGAATCGGGCAATCCTTTGGATAGATATTCTCAAAACGAAAAGTTAGCTCTGGCCGTGACCGGGAACCGTTCACCTGAATCGTGGGTGACTAAGCAGGAGAAAGTGAGCTTTTTTTACCTAAAAAAACAGGCGGAACAAGTTTTTGAACGGTTAGGAGTGGATTTGAATAAACTGGAATTTACCCACTTCTCCGACGAATTATTTTCCGATGGGTTTGTTTGGGAATACCAGAAAAACAACCTTGGACGGATTGGTTTACTTCAGAGGAAAGTTGCCAAAGAATTCGAACTGAAAAATGAAGTTTTTTATGCCGAGTTGGATTGGGAACGGTTACTGAAAACAACCCGTAATTTTAAAGTTGAATATTCTGAATTACCAAAATACCCTGAAGTACGAAGGGATTTATCGCTATTGCTCGATTCTAAAATTACTTTTGAGGAGTTAAAAATTGAGGCTTACAAACAGGAACGGAAACTATTAAAAGCAGTCTCCCTTTTTGATGTATATGAAGGTGATAGGTTGGGTGCGGGCAAAAAATCATATGCTTTAAGCTTTATCTTGCAAGATGAGTCGAAAACGCTTACCGACAAACAAATCGATAAGATTATGGAAAACTTGATCAAGAATTTCGAATCCAAGTTTGGAGCCAAACTTCGTTAATCCAAAGGAATAAAACCTCATGCACCGGATCGAGATTTTACAAGGCGATATAACTAAAATTAAGGCAGATGCCATTGTAAATGCCGCCAATCAAAGCCTTTTAGGCGGAGGGGGAGTCGATGGGGCCATTCACCGGGCGGCAGGCCCCCAGCTTTTGGATGCATGTCGACTTTTGCATGGATGCCCCACTGGTGAAGCTAAAATTACCAATGGGTTTAATTTACCTTCACCGCATGTGATACATACGGTGGGGCCTGTTTGGCATGGAGGTAAAAAAGGAGAGGCGGAATTGTTGGCCAGTTGTTATACCAATTCCTTAAAGGTAGCCCGATCAAAACACCTGAAAACCATCGCTTTTCCAAACATTAGTACCGGCATTTATGGATACCCAAAACCCGAAGCCGCAAAAATTGCACTCTCCGTGGTTAAAAATTTTCTGAAAAAAGATCGTTCTTTCCAGAAAGTTATTTTTGTTATATTTGAAGAGGAGAATTTTAAGATTTACCGAGATCTTTATAAAATTAACGACTAAAAAAGGGAATTTTGGGGTATTTAAAGATAGACGCGACTGAGGATAGTCCAGAGGTATTATTGGATGCAGATTTATCCATTTTCCAGATCATGGGGAATTCAACACCTGAGGATGTCAATCAGGTGTATAAGCCGATTATTGATTGGCTTGAGACAGATGGTAGCCATCTAGATCATTGTCAATGCAAGCTATTTTTTAGATACCTGAGTTCTTCTTCACACCATATGGTTTTTAACATGCTTCGCAAATTAAATTCCATGCACAACCGGGGGCGCAAGCTAACTATTGAATGGGCCTATGAAAATATTGATGATGATATGCTGCGTCTGGGTCTTGATTTTTCTTCCATTCTTGAAATTCCATTTGAGTTCAGTCCACGAAATTAACCTTCATGATCACATTACTTATTGTTATTGGCACGGCAGTTTTTTCAATTGTCGCATTCAATCAGCCTGAACTGATGTACAAGTACAACTTCAATGCTTATCAGGTGATTCACCGGAAACAATGGTATCGGTTGTTTACGCACGCTTTTTTACATGCAAATTGGGAGCACCTCATCATAAACATGTTGGTGCTTTATTCCTTTGGTCAGGCACTTGAATACTACTTCTATGCATATATTGGGGAAAACATCATCGGATTGTATTTATTGGTCTATTTTGGTGCCATCGTGGCATCATCTATTGCCTCGCTGATTAAAGAAAAAGACAATTACCATTACAATGCCGTTGGTGCATCGGGAGCAGTTTCTGCTATTACTTTTGCCTGTATCTTTTTTGAGCCCACCCATAAGATACTTTTCATGGCATTCATCCCTATCCCCGGGATTGTATTTGGGATTTTATATTTAGTGTATTCGTGGTATATGGGCAAACGAAATGCTGATAACATTGGACATGACGCACATTTCTGGGGGGCGGTCTTTGGATTTATATTTCCTACTTTGATAAAGCCGGAACTTTTAATTTCTTTTTTCGAGAAATTGATGCCTTAACCGCAGTATTTTTATGTTTATGAGAAAAGTGGTTTTTTTGGACCGTGATGGTGTCATTAATGATGATACCGGGCATTATTACATTTATAAACCCGATGATTTTGTATTCAACAAAGGTTTGATTGAATCTCTTCAAACTCTAAAATTACACGGATTTGAGTTTGTGGTTATTTCAAACCAAGGAGGCATCTCACGGGGAACTTACACCAAAGATGATGTTGAAAAGATTCATGTTAAGATGATTAGGGAATTGAAATTGAACAACATTCAATTACTTGCGGTCTATTACTGCCCCCATCACGACAAAATTGAGAAATGCCTTTGCCGGAAACCAAACTCCTTGATGATAGAAAAAGCCATGGCACGGTTCCAGATTGACCCTAAACTTTCTTATTTGATTGGAGACAACTCAAAAGATGTGGAAGCAGCACACAAAGCAGGGATCAAGGGAATAAAAATTGATACAAACCAAAGTATTCTGACTGTTTTAGATCAAATAATAAAATGAATAAGGACGCGAACATCCTATCTGTTGACAAAAACTATATTTTAGCCAGCGAATATTTCTTTGATATTACCAATAGGGCTTTTAGGTATGGAGATGGCTTTTTTGAAACCATGCATGCCAACGGAAGTCAAGTTCAGTTTATTGAAGATCATTGGGAACGGATGTTGCAGGCTGCTAATATTTTGCAAATTCATCTCCCGGAATACCTTAACCTTGAATTTTTAAAACGTCAGATTTCCGGATTGTTAACCCGCCTCAAGTTATTTCAGGCAGCTAGGGTTAAGCTGATGGTCATTCGTGATTCTGAAGGTTTGTTTATTCCCGCATCCAGCAATTGTCAGATTATTATCGAGGCTTCTTATTTAGGCAAAGGCCCCTATGAATTGAATGATAAAAGCTTGATTATTGGTATCTTTGATGAATTTCAGAAACCTAAAATACCATACCTCACCATAAAATCATTAAATGCCCTTCCCTATATTTTAGCGGGGATTTACGCCCGGGACCACCAATTGGGTGATGCGCTGTTGATTGATAACAAAGGATTCTTGGTTGAAGCTACTTCGTCGAACCTATTTCTTGTAAAGGAAAAGAAAATGATAACCCCTGCTTTAGATACAGGTTGCGTGAATGGGATCATGCGCAAACAGGTAATTAAAGCCGCATCAACACTTGGGTACCGCATTGACGACTATGCCTTGCTAACGAAAGAGGATTTGCTTGAGGCCGATGAAGTTTTTTTAACCAATGCTGTTATTGGAATTCGGTCGGTTACGGCCTTTGAAAAGCGAAGGTATTTTAAGAAAAATGCCAGTAAATTGCTGGCAGAATTGAACCGGATGGCTTTTAGTTCATCCCGGGATTAATGGGGGAATTAGCCCACAAAGCATAGGAGTCGCCCAGCTCGTGCAGCAATTCTTTCCAGGAGTTTTGGTGTGCATTCATGATTTGGCTCGCTTTAATATCGGAAACAATCCAAAACTTATCATCAATCTCCTGTTGCAATTGATTGGGAGCCCAACCGCTATAACCTAAGAAAAACCTGATTTCATTGGGTTTTATCAACCCATCGGCAATATGTTTTTTTAAAAGTTCGAAATCGCCACCCCAGAAAATGTTCTTCTTAATTAACGTACAATCGGGGAACAGGTCAGCTCGGGTGTGTAAATAGTGAATGGTTTCGGGATTCACGGGGCCGCCCATGAAGCAAGGTGCTGAAAAAGTTGGAAAGTCAGGAAACAGATCATTAAAAGGGACGTCGATGGGTTTGTTCAAAATATATCCAAGAGTACCGTCTTTTTCGTTATGCTCGGTAATTAGTACCAAGGAGCGACCAAAATAGGAATCGGGCGAAAAAGGTTCGGAAATAAGGCATTTACCTTTCCCTACCTGCGAAAGGTGATGATTAATGTTGAATAAATTCATTTCGAGTGCCATAAATCCGTCTATCTATTGAATTTCAATAGTAAATTTAAAACTATTTTGCAGGAAAAGAAGAAGTCTTAAAAAGTTTTTTAAACACGAGGTAAAGCGATGAATCTTTCGTGGTGGGATTTCCAAATCTTGAAACCCACACAATCCATAAGAACAAAATAGTTGGGTACATAAACACGGGGGTTACCACGTCGTGAATCAGGGTGGTTTGTGTGGGTTGATGGTACTGCCCGATAACTATTATGATGGCCCTTACAGAATTTGCCCAGGTTATAAGCAGAATGCCTGCAGGCAGATACCATATTTTATGATAATACCGGCCAAATTGCAGCAGCACGAAAACCATAAAAAACAAAAGGTACCGGAACCCGAGACACCCAAAAGCAAAAATAACACCTTGAGTTCCTTCAATCCCAAGATGATTGCTAAATACAAATGTATCGAAACCTAATAAATGTAGTTGAAAATCGGTAAGCCAGACCAGAATTTGACTGTAATAAGCAGTAATACATGAATTTTTTATAGGATCGGAAAAGAATGGAAAGTCCATCAGTAAAGATGAGATTAACCAGGAAAAGAAAAAGGCAAAAAGATATTGAAGGATTTCTTGGATTAACGATTCCGATAATTTGAGTCTATTCACGGGTTTAATCTGCATGAACAGTTCTATTTGTTTTCTTCGCGGATGCGCTTAATCAAATAGGCAGAACTACCAATTAATAAAAAAGCCAGCCCCCCGGAAATAGGAATAGGGTTTCCTCCCGATCCGGCTGTTGGATTGGGAGGCGTCAAGGCTTTTCCATTTTTGCTCCAACTGTTGTCTTTAGAAAATTTTGTTTTACTAAAGTTCCCATTCTTGTTGCTCGGGGGTGGCGGTTGGCCATCGGCAAACAGGTAAAATGGAAAGACAATTAGAATCAATACAGAAGCAATATATTTTGTTACCTTTCTGATCATTAATTAAATCCCGCTTAATCCGCAAAAGTGATAAAAAAAATGTTATTCAACAACTACTTTTTGAGTAGCAATTTGGTTGCCAGTGATAAATTTTAAAATATAAGTGCCTGAACTTAGTACCTCAATATCCTGATTATCTGTATTTATCATCTCAATGTTACCAACCAAACGACCTGCTATATCATACAAATAAACCGAAGTCTGGTTTACGAATATTTTTGATGATTTTATGAATATGGTTTTTTCTTTGGTGTATGTCCATATATTCAAATCCAACTTTTCCTCCGGAACAGATACCGCATTTTTAGTTAGCACTAGCTGGAAACGATCGTCAACATCATTGGACAAGTGGCACTCGTATTCTTTGGTCCGTAAATTTGTATAGGTTTGGTTCAATGCATCGTAGAGATAAATATACACATCATTGGGAATACCCGAAACCTCCGACATTTTGAACATAACATTACCTGTACTTCCTGGAGTAGCCCCCATTGAAAAAATCAATTGATTGGTTGTTGTTAACTCCAACAGTTTGTTTTCATGATAGGTGTCGATTGCCAGATAGCTTTCATTGTTTACAAAATAAACTTCGGGCATATCTTCATTGGTTGCCAGCAATTTTAATGCATCATAATTGGAATCATAGTTATCGGTGGCATCGGCAAAAAATAATAGAACTGCATCGTTTGAAAATTGATCATTTGTTGATTCAATCCGGATTAATTGTTTTTCGGCATTAGCTGTTTTTTGGAAGCTTTGGGTGTTCGGAACCCTGACTTCATTGGTCATTGCCAATGAACCATTACCGGAGGCATGCACGAAAAAACCTTGAGCCGAAGTAATATAAGGACTGCCGCTACCTGTTCCGGTACCGGTTGCTGACGACCAGGTTGAATAGCTCCCCGAACCCGAATTATAAGAATAGGCAGTTGGATCAACATTCGTTAAACTCCAACCCGATTCTGCATCCCAATCAATGGTACATGGGTATGGATTACCAACCAAATTCCAACCAAAACTATCATCACCGGGTGAGCTATTAATTACATTAATATTTTGATTGCCATTATTTAAGCTTCCCGCGAAGCTAATCATATTGCTTCCACTTCCCTGCAATACTGAAATTCCTTGCATAACTCCCACGGAAGAAGCAGTGGTTAAATGTTCCCAAGCTGCATTTACCTCATCATAAGCATTGGCATAATATCCTGTAAATAAAGAAATGGCTGGGTCCGATATTGGATACGAAACCAAATGCCAGTTTCCTGAAGAAATGTAGCGTTCTAAAGTAGAAGTCCCCCCTACATTCAGGCTTCCTGTTCCGGGAATGACAACCGCTCCATTGGCTCCAGAACCTGATGGGCTTTGCAATAAAAGATTATTGGTTACAGTCATGCTTCCGCCATCATTTATGGTTAGGTTTGCCGCAGGTTCAATGGTTAAGTAATCAACGGAGTAACCCGATGAGATAACCGGATAGTTTGCAGCGCCGGTGGCAATAATGACCGATTGACCAGAACCTGGGACACCCGAAGGGGTCCAGTTGTCGGCAGTTCCCCAATCGTTTGAGGAAGAGCCATCCCAAGTGGCGGTACCTAACGTGTTGAAGTTATTTGGATTATTGGTAGTGTCTGATGAATGGTACAATGTGTTGGCCCCAGTGTTGTTGTATTCAAGGACTTTGAAATAATAAGTGGTACCCGCAATCAATCCTGTTACCGTTACAGAATTGCTGCTGCCATTATAAATAACCTGCTCACCGGAACCATAAACAGTATTTGCTGTAGGATCGGTACCATTATAACCTGAAAAACTCGATGTGGTATTTATGGCGCAAATCCGGTTGTCGCCATTGCCCACATCCCAGGTCAATGATATTGAATTTGATGTTGTTGCTGTTGTTGAAATGTTTGCAGCTTGCATAGTGGGCGCCAGCTTTAAGGTGGATTGACTTGATGGATTACCTGTTGCAGTAGTAGTTAGGTATTTCTCAAATCCACTTGGGTTGTTGTATTCAAATACCTGAACCCAATAAGTTTTATTCGCGCCCAAATTTGTAACAGAAACAGAATTCCCGGTTCCGTTGTAAACCGTGTAATAGCCCGATGTTCCTAATTGTCGTCCTTTTGAAGTCCAGTCGGTACTGGCATTATATGTGGTGTCTTCTTTCGGGTTTTCAATTGTACCTTGGTCAGTTTCGCGCATGGCTACTATTCGGCCTTCACCATCACCAATAGTCCAGTTGATGGTAAATGAAGTAGTCCCTACCGAAGTAAAACCGATAGCAGAAGCCGGAACAGTAGGCTCAAGTTTCTCTCCGGTAGTTCCATTGGTAGCTGGGCCATCCGAAGTCCGGTAATTGATAAGCCCTGTATTGTTGTATTCAAATATTTGGAAATAATATTGCGTAGAGGCCAGCAATCCGGTCACTTCCACACTTGTTCCGGTACCCGCGTAAACTACAAAATTACCGGTTCCGATTTCACTCCCTGAACCAAAGGCTGCGTTAGCTGAATAAGTGGTTGTATTTACAGGAGCACCATTTACAGCACTTCCCTGCTTGGCAAGAATAATACGGCCGGTTCCGCTACCACTTGTAAAACCTAGGGTGAGGCTACTTGAACCAGCCAGGGTTACTGAAAAGCCAGAGGCCTGAATGGTTGGAACCGAATCTAAGGTAAAGGAACTGCTTGGGTTTCCTGTTGCAGTTGTGGTAAGGTAATCTGTGTTGCTTCCTGTATTGTTATATTCAAAAGCCCTAAAATGATACTCATTGTTTTGGGTTAGGCCAGTAACTATGACAGATGTCCCGGTTCCTTTGTAAACCACAAAGTTTCCGGTTCCAATTTCTGTCCCACCTCCAAAAATAGAATTTGCTACTTGACCATAAGAACCATCCGATGGAAATTGATCCACTGGAGCTCCTTGGTGCGCCAATAGAATTACTCCATCATTGTTGACTGCATCCCCTCTTGTCCAGCTCACAGAATAGTTAGTGCTTGCCTGACTTGAAAATGTGATAGCACTTGCCTGAACGGTAGGTTCTGTCTTTATCGTGGTTGTGTTGGATGAAGCTCCCGAGGATGTCAGGTAATTACACGATGTGGCTGTTCCGTTGTACTCATAGGCACGGAAATAATAGGTTGTATTGGGGTTTAACCCAGTAACGGTAACACCAGTTCCAACACCGTTGTAAACCACATAATGTCCGGTGCCAATTTCATCTCCTGTGGCAAAAACTGAATTATCGGTATAACCCGCTCCATCGCTTGGATCAGTGACAATATCCGTAGCTTCATGGGCAATAACAATGCGGTTGCTGCCATCGCCTGAAGTCCAACTTAAAGTTGCTTGCGTAGAACCCACGCTTGAAAAAGAAATAGCACTGGTTTGAGAAGTTGGTTCTGTAGCCAGCGAAGAGCGCGACGATGGATTGGTTGTACCATCATTGGTTTGATAGTATGGATCGGTAACCGGAGTATTGTATTCAAATACTTTAAAGGAATAATTGGTGTTTGGGGTCAAGTTGGTAACATCCACGTAATCGGGGGTATTACCATTATAAACGACATATCCTGAACCAATGGCTGTGCCACTGCCAAAAACAGTATCAGCGGTATATGTAGTAACATCAACAGGATTTTCGCCGGCGGTAAAACTACCGGCAACTCCAACAACCAGCACATTTTGACCTGAACCACGCGTCCAGCCCACCCGGTATCCAGTAGAGGACAAATTCGTAAACGTTACATTCGAAGCCTGTGTTACCGGTTTTCCCATCAAAGTAGTGACAGAATCGGGATTATCGGTTCCATCGGGCAATAGATAATTTATGCTTCCGCCTGATCCGGAATATTCAAAAACTTTAAGATGGTATTCAATTTCGGGTGTTAAACTTGTAAGGGTTATGCCTGCAACATCACCAACAGCAACCACATAGTTTCCAGAACCTAATTGTGAACCCGAGCCAAAAGCTGTATCTGCAGTATAGGTGATGCCATCCACAGGATTTGAATCTACAGCAGTTCCCGATTTACAAAGGACAATTCGTCCGGTACCGCCGGTACCAGCTGTCCATGAAACATCAGTCTGAGTGGAGCCCGTGTTTGTAAATAAAATGTTGCTGGCCTGGACCGTGGGTTCTGTTCCCGTTGTAGATTGGGTTAAAGGATTGTTGGTATCATCGCTTGTAAGATAACCTGTATAGGGTTCCCCATTATTGAATTCAAAGGCCTTAAATACATATTCGGTGTTTGAGCTTAATCCTGAAACAGTTACGGTAGTTCCAGTTCCAGTGTAAACGGCATAAACCCCTGTTGCAATGGTCTCTCCACTTCCAAACACCGTGTTGTCGGTATATGCCGATCCGTCTGTTGGCGTTTCTGGTAACGTAGTTCCTACCTTAGCCACAATTAAAACACTATCCCCATTCCCACGGGTCCAATCTAGAGTCATTCCATCGGTAAGGATATTGCTAAATACCAATTGAGTGGATTGAATTGTGGGCGCACCTTTTGGAGTAATTGTATCCGCCGGGTTTCCGGTTCCAAAGCCATCTGTTTTGAATAAGATGTTTGCACCCGTATTATTGTATTCGAATATTTTAACATAATAAGCAGTATTGGCTAGTAAGTTAGTTACAGTTACTGAATTTGAACTTCCGTTATAAACCACATAGTTTCCGGTACCAATTTGGTCACCGCTTCCAAATACAGTGTTTGCCGTGTAGGTAGTTCCATCTGAAGGCACTCCATTGACAACCGAACTTTGTTTAACCAGAACTATTCTGTTGTCTCCTGAGCCACTTGTCCAGTTTATGGTCATTTGGTTGGCCTGGATGCTTGAAAACGTAATATTTGAGGCTTGAGTGGCAGGTGCCGCTTTAAGCGTTGACTGGCTCAACGGATTGTTTGCCGCGGGATTGGTATTGTAATCGGTGTTAGCACCTGAGTTGTTTGATTCGCACACCATAAAGTAGTAAGTAGTTCCTATAGTCAATCCTGTTATATTGGCACTGGTACCTGAACCGGAATAAAGTACATAAGTATTGTTTCCCAAATTACTTCCTGAGCCAAACGCCAGATTTGCGGTATAAGTAGAACCATCAATTGGAAAGTCAGAAATGCTGCTACCTTCACGGGCAATTAAAACCGCTCCCTCACCATCGCCTGTAGTCCAATCAACCGTAAGGGTTGTATTTGCAATGTTGCTAAAAACAAGATTGGAAGCTTGTGTAGGTTGACCTTTTAAGGTTATTGTATCATCGGGATTAGTCCCGGCAGGGTAACCATCAATCTTATAGTTTGTTAAAGCGCCACTATTGTTGTATTCATAAACCTTAAAGTGATATCTGGTTTCGGCTGACAGTCCAGTTACCGAAACCGATGTACCGGTTCCTTTATAAACCACATAGTTGCCAACTCCTGTTGTACCTGAACTTCCAATGTCAGTATTTGCGGTATAATCGGTATTATCTGAAGGATTGACCTCTGAAGTGCCATCAGCACGGACTACAACCATCCTTCCGTCACCATTTCCTGCTGTCCATGATGCTCCAACTGATGAAGAACCTACACTGGTAAAATTAATGTTGGATGCCTGCGTGGTGGGCTCCGGTTTTAAAGTAGCCTGTGAGTTCGGGTTATTTCCTGCTGGGAATCCATCAGTCCGATAATCACGATAAGTGCCATCTATTAAATATTCATAAACTTTAAAATGATAGGTCAATCCCTCCTGGAGGCCTGTAACTATAACATTATCATTATCTCCTTTGGCAACCACGTAATTTCCGGTACCAATTTGGTCACCCGAACCAAATATAGTATTGGATGTATATTGCGTACCATCCACCGGATCGCTGTCAACCGCGCTGCCCTCTTTTACCAGGACAATCCTGTTGCCACCGGTCCCTGCGGTATAAGATGCAGTAATTGAATTGGACTGAATGCCTGAAAAAACAATATCAGAAGTTTGGGTAATGTTATTTGTTGAAAATGAAGCTGATGCTGACTCAACTGTAGTCTGCGAAAAAGGACTGAATATATAAAAAGTGGCCTTAAACTTAAAATAATAGGTGGTTCCAAACCTGAGCCCGGTTGCACTATATGTAATGTTTGGTTCTGAATTATTTGCCGCTGTCCAGTTAATTACGGGGCTTCCAAAATCGGAATTATCATCAACTATTACTTGAAAACTTGTCACTAAATCATATCCAGTGGGATCGTAAGTTCCATTTAATGTGGCTGAAGTTGTACCTATTGAAGTGGCATTATCGGCTGTTATGGTCTGGCTATATAATTCGGCAGATGCTAAAAGCAGTAGTAGCAATAAAAACCTTTTCATATGGAAATATGTTAATTAATCAATCCTTAAAACGAATAAATTCAAAATTAGTTATTAAAATGCACTTATAATATATGTACCTTTTTAGTTTTTGATAAAGCAACAGGTAAATTTGACAAATTGCCGCTCAAAAGTATAAATTATTGTTTAAGTTGCTTCATTTTATTGCGAATAGCTTAATTGTTACTTATGTTTGCACTAGAACTTACTTTTTCATATGAATTCTAAAAAATTGACTACCATAGTGATTGTTCTTGTATCACTGGCTTTTATGGGTTGTGCCCGCTATAAGAATGTTCTTTATTTTCAAGATAAAATTTATGCTAACGACACGCTTAGCATTGGTATTCAGCAGGCCGATCCGCAGGCCACGGTAGTTTATCCGGGCGATAATCTTTTCCTTAGCATTAGTGGCGATGCCTCGGGGCAAACCGATCAGTTTAACAAACAGGCTACAACTACCGGTAATTTCAGCGAAATATCGCTGTACATGCATGGATATTTGATTGATGACCAGGGAAATATCGAATTGCCTGTGTTAGGCAAAATTCAGGTAAATGGATTGACACTTTATCAGGTGCAGCAACTTATCCAACAAAAGATGGATGAATATTTTACAGGCTCCATTGTCGAGGTACGTTTGTTAAACTTTGAAGTAACTGTCCTCGGCGAAGTAGTACGGCCAGGTACCTATCCCATTTACAAAAAAAACGTGACAATCCTTGAAGTTTTGGCTAAAGCCGGGGATATTGGTGATTTTGGAGATGCCCGCCATGTGTTGATTGTACGCAAAGGGCCTTTTGGTTCAACCACCCTGGATTTGAATTTAACCTCAACCGGGGTGTTTCAAAACCCGGGATTTTGGGTTGCACCTGGAGATGTTATTTACGTGAAACCATTACGGGCTAAAATGGTGTCCATCAATACGCCTGCTATTTCTGTTGTTCTAAGTGGGCTTACCACCCTTCTACTATTAATAACTTATACAAAAATGTAGCATGGCAAACTTTGATGATATTTACAAAGAGGAAACAATTGACATCAAAAAATATATATTCAAGATTCTTGCCAACTGGTATTGGTTTGTAATCGCGGTGTTTTTATCCACATCGGCAGCTTACATTATCAACCGGTATAGCGACAGGGTGTATCAGGTTAGTTCCACCTTGCTTATCCGCGACACCGAAAGCAAATCGTATTATAGCGATGAGATGATCCAGGGGCTCGATTTGTTTAAACAGGGGTCGAACCTTAACAACCAAATGGCTATACTGAAATCACTGGAATTGCACCGGAAAGTGATGGATGAACTGGATTTTGATATTACCTACTATGGTGTAGGCCGGATACGTGATCCGGAATTGTATCAGCCTGAAAAAATTAAGGTAAATATAGATACTTCCCATTATCAATATTATGGTGTTCCCATATACATTCAAATATTGTCATCGGAATTGTATGAGCTTGAAATTGAAGGAAATTTTGGTGTAAAAAAGCAGATGCGTTTTGGGGAGCAGTTTGAGAATGACTATTTCAGTTTTAATATCACCATTAGAAACCCTGAGAGTTTTTATCAGTCGAACGCCGATAGGTATTTTTTTTACATCAACAATCCCGGTTTTTTGGCCAGTTATTACCGAAATAAATTAAACATCAGTCTTTTAGACGAGGAGGGGACTATCCTTACCCTTTCAACTACCGGGTATGTCCCATATAAAGAAGCCCTGTATCTGAATAAATTGGCTGAGGTTTTTATCCGTTCGGAACTGGAAGAAAAAAATCAGATTGCTGTAAATACCATCCGGTTTATTAACGAACAGATTGATGCTGTGGTGGATTCCTTAAGTGTGGCCGAAGGTAAACTGGAGGTTTTTAGGGCCGAAAACCGGATTATTGATATTTCGCAAGAGGGACGCAGCCTATACGATCAGTTCGAAAAATTGGATGACGAAAAGGCTCTTTTAACTGTTGAGTCAAAATATTACGAATACCTGATGACCTATTTAAAAGAACGGCCCGAAAACGAAAATGTTATTGTACCAACCTCAGTGGGTGTGCGCGACCAATTGCTGATGAATTTGATCATGCAACTGAATTCATTAAATTCTGAACGGATTGTTTTAAAGATGCAGTCGGTTAAATCGAATCCGAAACAAGATGTTCTGGAAAAGAAAATTGAAGAAACCCGGAAGATGATCGAAGAGAACGTGCAAAATCTTGTAAAAACAAATCAAATAACTATTGAAGATTTAGATCACCGGATTTCGTTACTTAACACCGATATTGCAAAACTGCCATACAACGAGAGGCGGTTGATTAACATTCAGCGCAGGTTTGATTTGAATGATCAGATTTACACCTATTTGCTGGAAAAACGTGCCGAGGCTGGCATTAACCGTGCATCGAATATTCCGAATGCCCGAGTTTTGGATAAAGCCCGTGCCGAACAGGCCGCGTTGATAGCCCCCAAAAGCCGGTTGAATTACATGATTTCGCTGATCATCGGTCTAATGATACCGTTCTTGATCATCATCTTGCGTGATTATTTTAACAACCGCATCCTTTCGAAAAAAGATATCGAGGCTAAAACGGATGCCCCAATTTTAGGCGTCATTGGCCATAATAATAAAGAATCGGATTTGGTGGTGGTTAATAATCCAAAATCAGCCATTTCGGAATCGTTCCGAACAATAAAAACCAATCTGCAATATCTTTTGATAAAGGAGGACTCTAAGATTATCACGGTAACCTCTACCATGAGCGGCGAAGGTAAAACCTTTTGCTCGCTTAACTTGGCCTCCATTATTTCCATGTCCGATAAAAAAACACTACTCATTGGCATGGATTTGCGTAAACCAAAACTCCATCGGCACTTTGAACTTGACAATTCTGTGGGTATGAGCACCTATCTTATTGGGAAAGCCACGTTTGATGAAGTGATATTCGAAACCGACATTGAGAATCTATCTATTGTAGTTTCAGGCCCGGTTCCGCCTAATCCAGCCAAGTTGCTTGAAACAGAGGCTTTGGGCGTTTTTATAGAAGAAGCCCGTAAGCGGTTCGACTTTATTGTGGTAGATACCCCACCGATTGCTTTGGTTTCAGATGCTTTACTCTTTTCAAAATATTCCGACATCAACATTTTTGTTATCCGCCAAAATTATTCACACAAAGAGGTTCTGGATTTAATCAACGACTTGAACCGGAAACCGAACATTCCTGAGTTCAACATCCTTATTAATGATGTGAAAATGCCTGGCTATTACGGCAATAAATATGGATATAACTACGGATATGGTTACGGCTACGGCTACGGCTATGGCTATGGTTATGGATATGGCGACGGCTACTATGAAGAAGATAAACCTGAATTATCTTTAATCGAGAAATGGATGAACCGTTTCAATAAGATAAAAAATATCAGGAAATAATAGTTGTTCCTTTTTTCGGGGTTCTACTAATACAATTTTGGATATTTTCGCGGATTGGTCTCATTCATAAGCTCATAAATACTATCGAACACATCTTCGGCATTGGGATTCGAAACATAATCACCATCGGTGCCATAAGCAGGGCGGTGCTCTTTAGCCGTGAGTGTCTTTGGGGCAGCATCCAAATAAAAAAAGGCTTTCTGATCTTCCAATACTTTTTTCATCATGTAAGCCGTAGCTCCTCCGGGAACATCTTCATCAAAAAATACAACTCTTCCGGTTTTCATTACAGAATCGGCAATTACATGCTCCAAATCAAAAGGAAGCAATGTTTGTACATCAATAAGTTCCACTGAAATATGGAATTCAGCCAATTGTTCCACCGCATCTTGAGCGATACGGACACACGAACCATACGTAACCAAAGTAACATCGGTGCCTTCATGCAAAATCTCAGGTTTACCCAAAGGGACCCTGAATATGCCCAAATTATCTGGCCTGCGCTCTTTCAAGCGGTATCCGTTTAAGGGTTCAATAACCAACGCAGGGTCCTCACCTTCCAAAAGGGTGTTATACATACCGGCAGCCTGAGTCATGTTTCGTGGTGTACACACATAAATTCCCCGGATAGAATTGATGACCATACTCAATGGGCTTCCTGAATGCCAGATACCCTCAAGCCTGTGACCCCGGGTGCTGATAATCAAAGGAGCTATTTGCCCACCTTTGGTCCGCCATGATAATGAGGCCAAATCATCGCTCAGGGTTTGCAAACCATATAAAATATAATCAAAGTATTGAATCTCGGCAATGGGGCGCAATCCACGCAAAGCCAAGCCGATACCTTGTCCGACAATGGTTGTTTCACGTATGCCTGTATCTGTAATCCGCAGTTCCCCATATTTTGACTGTAACCCTTCCAAGGTTTGATTCACGCCCCCGATTTTGCCGGTATCCTCACCAAAAATCAACAACCGTGGTTCTTTTTGAAACAAAACCTGATAATTATCCCTGAGTATTTCCCGTCCATTCACAAAGGGAGAATTTTCAGAAAAAACAGCAGAAACGGGCATTACTTTTAAGGCTGATTTCTCATAATCGTTGTACAAAAAGGTGCTGTACCGATCCTGGTTCTCCTCGTGGATTTGTTTCAACCATAGGGAAAGCTCCGATTGTAAATCTTTACGGATGGAGCAATCGGAGCAAATGTGACGTAAAATTTTTTTTGCAGTCGAAACGGTATCTTTCCGAATCGGAAAGGCGATGTTCCTTAATTCTGCTGCATGTAAAGCCACTTTATCAATTCCTTCCCGTTTGCATTGGCAGGTCCGCTTGTCGATAATATGTAAAAGCTTCTCCTTTTCCGAGATAATAGGTGCGGTATAAAGTTTCCAGGCTTTTGTTTTAGCCTCTTTGGCAATCTGTTCTGCCTGTTTTTCCAGATTATCTAATTCCAATGGGTTTGCAATTTTTTTCTGAAGGATCCACTTCCGCATTTGAACGATTCCATCAAATTCTTTTTCCCATTCCAACCGCTCGGTACTTTTATAGCGCTCATGCGAACCTGATGTAGAATGCCCCTGTGGTTGGGTAATTTCATCGATATGAAACAAAACCGGTTGGTGGTTTTGCCTGCAATTCTCAACCCCTTCCCGGTAGATAGCCACCAACGACGGATAATCCCAACCTTTGGCCTGGTAGATTTGAACTCCTGGCTTTTCTTTAGTGGGATTGAATCCCGATAAAAGTTCCGAAATGCTCTCTTTGGTAGTTTGGAATTTTTTTGAAACAGAGATACCATAGCCATCGTCCCAAACGGAGATTGCCAAAGGGATTTGCAGCACCCCGGCAGCATTCACCGTTTCAAAAAAATGGCCTTCCGAAGTGCTTGCATCGCCAATGGTTCCAAAAGCTACCTCATCCCCATTTTTTGAAAATCTGGAAAGATTCCTCAACTCCGGATTGTTGCGGTAGAGCTTTGAGGCATAGGCCAATCCAATCAAACGCGGCATTTGGCCCGCGGTTGGTGACAAATCAGCTGCTGTATTTTTACTGTTTGTTTGGTCAATCCACCCGCCATTAGCATCAATGATCCGGGTTCCCCAATGGTTATTAAATGAACGCCCGGCGTTGCTGGGATTGTTTTCAATTTTGGTGTCACCATATAGCTGTGCAAAAAATTCGAATGGTGTTGACATTCCCGTGGCAAACATAAAAGTCTGATCGCGGTAATACCCCGAGCGCCAATCCCCATGTTTAAATTGTTTGGCCATTGCCAGTTGAGGAATTTCCTTGCCGTCGCCAAAAATGCCGAACTTTGCTTTTCCCGTCAACACCTCTTTCCTGCCTAAAAGACTGACTTGGCGGCTTATGTTGGCTAGTTTGTAATCGTTGAGAATTTCTTCTTTTGTCAATCCAAGGGTTTTGAATATATCTGCCATAACAACTTTTTTCGTTGATTTTTATAGTTTTGGGGGCTCTATACCCAATCGTTTCTTTAAATTTCGCAGGTAGAACGGATATTGTTAGGGATTGTTCAACTGATAATTCATGTTTTGGAAGCATGAACTTTTGTTATCTTTGCAAAAAAATAACAAATGAAAGTAATACTTCTGACCATAGTTCTAATTGGTATCGCGTTTCTGGGAATGGCATTTAATATTGTTATCAGGAAGAAGCGGTTTCCTGAAACCCATGTGGGGCATAACAAGGAGATGCGGAAACGGGGTATTGTTTGTGCCAAAACCATGGATAAACTGGAACAAAAAAAGGCCAGGGAACAATTTCGTTATAAAAAGTTGACTCTCGTTGAAAAATAACCCCCCGGTCTGAACATTTTGGCCGGTATTTCCTTTATAGGAGAGTTAAAAATTGGAAATCATGCTTCAGATATTTGTGTCGTTAGCTATTATGATTGTAATAATGGGCGTTTTTTTTGCTATCACTGTCAACAGGAAAGAGGGCAGAGAACTTAAAAAATCGTGCGGATGTTCTATTCCCGGGAATGAAAAATCAGGTTGCATGGGAAGTTGCCAGTCGTAACTCCTATTATTCTTGCTATTGTGTTTGCTGTTTTATTGAATTTGGTTTAATCTTCCAACTCTTTATAATCAGTTTCCAAGGGGACTCGTTTTATAAAATCGAACAACGTGTATTGGCGGATGGCATAAAAATAACTCCAATAGGTTTTCTGTGTTTCCAAGTAATTCCGTTGCGCCAAATCGTTCTCCTGTGAAGCCACATTCAAATCGAGCACATCAATTTTCCCGATCAGGAAGCGTTGTTTGGTTACCTCATACCTCTTGCGGGCAATGGTGTCGGCTTTGGCTGCGATTAATACCTGTTCATCCTGCTCGTTGAACTGCATCACTTTCAGCAATATTTGTTGCTCAAAGTCAATTCGGGCTTGTTCTACCTGGGTTTTTACCACTTCCTGTTGACTTAAGGCCATCCGGTATTTCCCTTTACCTTGGCCCCAATCAAGAATTGGGACCTCAATACCTACTTTTAAGGCTAACTGATCGTCCGGATTTTTGTAAGAATCGTTAAAAATATATGCCTCGCCATTTAAACCATACGAGGCCGAAAGATTTGCATTGAAGCGTTTAGCCGCTTTGGTTTGCGCTACTTCGCTTTGGGCTTCGAATAATTGCCGCTCCCAATTCAACGCGGTGCTGTTGTTTTCTTTTGCTTTTGTCAATGCTTGGTGCACATCAATTTCAAAAAAAGGTAGTGAGGTGGGAATCATCAATTGAATGGTAACCAACTCGTTGAATCCCAAAAATGAGCGCAACTGATGCCTGCTGATTTCTAAATTAATTTTTGCCTGAGTCAGCGCCGATTTGGCGTTCAAATAAGCCAACTCGATCTGCAAAACGTCATTTTCGGCAATGGTGCCAATATTATACCGTCCTTTGGCAATTTTATAAATGGTGTCGTTGTTGTAAAAGTTGGCTTTCGATATCTCCACATTTAACTGTGCCAAAGCCAGATTGTAAAAATAATTTACCGCCTCCGACGAAATTTCCTCAAGTTGCTGCAGGTATTCCCGCCTGGCTTCCTGAAACTTCAAAGGTTCAATTTTTCGTTGCCATTTAAAGGAATTGTATTGAAAAAGGGGTTGTGTAAAACCAATAGCAATGGGAGAGGTATTATATGACCTTGAAAGTGAGTCTTTCCGAAAATCATGAAGTCCATTAGCTTCACTTTGTACATACACACTTCCTCCGGTGAAGCCTATATTCTGAAAGATGCCTAACCCAATTTGAGAGCTAATATTGTTGGTTCGTTTGTATTCTACCGAACCATCGGAATTGGTGTAAGTGAAGATGGATTTATTCCAATCAACCAGATCGCTTTGAAGCGAAAGTTGCGGTAACAACCCAGCTTTGTACGATTTGTATTCCCAATAGCTCCGCAAATAACGATGCTTTGCCAGAATGGCGTCGGGCGATTGGCTTTTAGCCAGTTCCAATACCTGTTCCAGGTTTAAAAATTTATTGGGTTCCTGAGACCAAAGCAATGCTGTGCTTAAAAATCCAATGACAATTATTAACTGAAGTTTTCGCATATCGGTAATTTATTCTGAACGTAAACTTACTACAGGATCCTGCTGAGCAGCCCGTTTGGCAGGCATGTAACCAAAAATTATTCCCACGCTTACCGAAATACCAAAAGCCACCACTACCGAGCTCGTCGAGATAATCGTAAGAATCCCGGTAAATTTGGTCACTAATGCCGAAAGTACGAAACCCAGAACAATCCCCAGGATTCCTCCGGAAATACTGATGATGGTAGATTCCGCGATGAACTGGACTACGATATCTTTACGGGTAGCCCCCAAAGCCATCCGCGTACCGATTTCTTTGATGCGCTCAAGAACTGAGGCCAACATGATGTTCATAATGCCAATCCCACCTACAAGCAATGAAATACCGGCAATGGCTCCCAGAACGATGTTGAAAATATCTTTAGTCCGTTGCTGCTGTTTTAAAAGTAATTCAGGAACTATTAACTCAAAATCAACTACTTCCTGGTGCCTCCGTTTGAGCATCCGCCCGATAACCTCGTTTACCGCTTGGATTTGTTCCGTTTCGTTAACCTGAACAATTATTTTGTCCAACTGGTGGTAGTTCACCACTTTCGTTTCTTTATTTTTGGATTCGTCGTCGTTATTATTTTGCTGCAAGTCCAACGCGGTGGTCAATGCCCGGTTTTCAAACCGCAGGAGCATGGTCTGCACCGGGATATAAATCACATCTTGCCCTGAACTCAAACCCAATTTCGATGGATTGTCGCCCATCGACCTTTTTTCCGAAACCCCCACAATCTGTAACCAAACCTTGCCGCATTTAATTTGTTTCCCAATAATATTGATGGAGTTGAAAAAGCGCAAAGCCAAATCTTCGCTGATGATGCAAACCGGTAATCCATGTTCCAATTGATAATCAGTAAAAAGATTTCCGGCAAAAAGCTTAATATTGAACAATTGAAAAAATGCAGGTTCCACTCCATGAAGTTTGGCTGACCTCCGTATGCCCGATTGAATGACATACGAATCTTTGGTGATTTGCGGGCAAATGGTTTTAATAACCGGAATTGTTTGCCTGATGGCCTCCATATCGGACATAGTCAAGCCGGGAGAATATTTTGCAGATGGTTTTAACGACTCCTCGGCTTCAGCCTCCTGGGTTTCAATCACAGGTTGGATGATGATGTTATTCACACCGACCATTTTCATCTGTTCCAAAATTTCCTGCTGAGCCCCGTTCCCGATAGCAAGCATGCTTATAACAGCGGCTACCCCAAAAATAATCCCCAGGGCAGTAAGCATCGATTTAATTTTGTTGGCCTGTATTGCTTCAAAGGCAATGGCAATATCGTTCAGATAACGTTCCATGTCAATTCTTTTCCAGAGGAACCAAATCCATTTTATCGGCATCAACAGGCACCGACAACAAAACTGCATTGCCTTCTTCCAAACCCTCTTTAATCATGATTTCATTTTCATTCGACTCTCCTGTAATTACTTGTTTCTTTTTTACCGAAAGACCATCGCGGAAATAGACCCATTTGATGGAATCGTTGCCAAAAACAGCCTCGATGGGTACCGAAAGCGTGGAATCGTATTGAGCAATAAGGATAGAATTGCTGGTAGTCATGGCTGGTTTCAATAAAGTATCGGTGGAATGTAATTTTATTTGAACCTCAAAAACTTTGGCATCGCCTGTAGGCAATTGCTCGCCAATATTGGCCACACTGATAACTTCACCCGTAAATTGCAATTCGGGAAATGCATCCACGCCAATAACCACCGATTGTCCCGTGGAAACTTTACTGATGTCGATTTCATTGACATAGGTTTTTGAAATCATGCTGCTCAAGTCGGGAAGTTCTGCTACGGTGGGGTCCCAGGCATCAATCTGGTCGCCTTCTTTCAACTTGGAACCACTCCAGCCTCTCCGGTAGATGACCATGCCAGGTTTAGGGGCCACAACTTCAAACTCTCCAAGAACTTTAATCACAGCATCGCGGCGGCGCATGGCTCCATCCAGGTTGATTTGTACTTCCTGCATTTTGGCTTGGGCCTGTTCAATTTTTATTTTATAGTTTTCGAGTGCCTGCTCGTAGGAGCGTTGCGCTTTCGACAGGTTTATCTCTTCCTGGCGGATGGTTGCCGGTGGTTCAAATTTGCTCTGCTCCAATTTTATTTTGGCTTCTTCGAGGGTATAGGTCAGGTTCACCAAATTATCACGGAGCCCGCGCAGTTCAAGGGTTGTATCTAGCCGCGTGTTGGTGTATTTTGTTTGAGCTACTTCCAACTCCGATTCTATATCTTTTAGCTTATCGGTAGCTTCAGTTTTATCTAACGATGCTACCCAATCACCTGAATCAACCACGGTCCCTTCCGGTATCAGTTTTGAAATTTTCACGTTCCAGACACGGATCATCCGAAGGCCGGATGGCCCCATAATTTTCTCTGACTTTTCGGCTTGCAACTCCCCGGTAGTTACCACTTCAATTTTAAAAGGCCCTGATTTTGCTTTTACTTCAATGGCTGCATCGGCATTCTCATTTGATCCACCAACGAATAAAAGAAAAATTAAAATTACGGCAACGATACCAACTCCTATCCATATTTTCTTATTCACAGTTTTGGATTTTAATGATTACTTAAAAGGCGAATATAGTTTTTTTTGGTTTACCAAATGTTATGTTAATCAAACCCGATACAAAAAACGGTTTTATTGAATAATTATTGTATCGGTATGAATGGTGTTGCTTTTATTCAGTGATTTATCAATTACCTGGATTGAGTAAAAGAAATGGGTGTGGCTCATGGTTGGTTCGGTATTGTAGGAAATATCAATAAAAATATCGGCTTTTAGTGTTTTGTCCTGCCCTAAATCACCTACGTCTGGGATGGTATATGAGCTTAAAGTGTCAATGATATTTGTATCCTGAGTAAAAATCCCCGTTGAATTTTTATAATACAATGTAATGTAACAGTTTGGTAAAGTATCCTTGATAGTATAAATGGGACCAATATTTCCGTCTCCATCAATTAAATAGAAATGAAGATTCACTAGCCTCGATTTACTTCCTAATAAATCCACAGTATCGGCCACCTTAATCTCTTTGAATTCTATTTGTGGTGTATCAGGATAATCCGTTGTTTCGAGCTCACAAGCCGAAACCATTGCAAAAACTGCAAGAAAAATGTATGTTAAAAGTTTATTCATCGCCTTGGTGCCAATCATCGAGTAACCTGCGCTCTTTTTTGGTAGGCCTTCCTGTACCTCTTTCGCGGAAACCTCCCAAATTCAAACGCATCATATCTATTTTAATCACCTCTTGTTCAGGTGTAATATCCTCAAGGTAGTTATCCACCAACTTTGCCCCAACCCGGTTATACAGCAACTCTTTTACACGGTACCGGAACAAAATGGGTGGTTTTTTCACTTCAATAATATCTCCAATTTTTACATCCCGCGAGGCTTTCACTTCGTCGTTGTTTATATAAATCCTTCCTTTTTTGCAGGCTTCGGTGGCTTGACTCCGGGTTTTGAAAACCCTCACAGCCCATAACCACTTGTCTATCCTAACTCCTTCATCAATGGCCATATATATTCAAATTGTCTATAAATCTTTGCAGCAAATTAATTCAAATTGCTTAAAACAAATAAACCTCTGAGTAAAATTAATTTATCCCACAAAAGTATCAAACCTTTTTTATGAACCGGTTGGATGCACCCGGAAATTGTTAAATGATTGATAATGAATCCATACAATTAATTTGGCAATCTGTCGGCTATTGAAATAATATTTTTAGATTTGCACAGTTTATAACTAAATTAATTACGTAGTCAAGCTCAGAACGATGGTTTTTTTATCTGGAAGCAAATCTGGAAACATTCAATCGAATCCCTATAAAACCCCGATAGCATTTTTCATTTTATTTTTTGGATGCTCCATTTTCTCCATTTCACAAGAATTGGATAAGACTTATTTAATTGGTGAACAAGCAATTAATTCTACCGATGCCATTGACTCTGAGAATTTTTACCCTGCCGTTTTAGAATTGCTCATTCAGGATCAGATGAATGTAATGCTCGAAAAAAAAGGGATTGAGAAAAAAAAATCTGCCGATTTGCTAAAAAAATCTGCCGATTTGCAAGCCGCTTACATGGCCGGGGTAGGTGAGGAAATTCTGGAACGGGGCGATAAAAACCTAGCCACCACTGGTGACCGGATTTCAAGTTTTGGTGGTTCCCATTTTGGTGAGGAACTTACGGCCAAAGCCTCTATTTACAAAGGAACAGTGCCATTTACCTACGCCAAAGTTGCCGACGAAATTTTGTTCAAATGGTTTTCTGCCCCTAAAAAAGCCGGGCTCATCGAAAATATTCAATTCAACCTGATAGGGGTGAGTGCCACTTTAGACGCTGAACGTAAAAAAGTATTTGTGTCGGTGGTTTTTGGGAATTACAAATCGTTCAACGAAGGTGCCGCCTATAAAGACCAACTGAAAATTCCTTATTCTTCAAAAACGTATGGTTTGAATCCACCAGATAAAGACTTATGCAAAAAGGTTTTGAGACAAGAAAACCTCAATGATCTTCAAAAAGGATTGCATACCGAAGGCAACCTCATTTATTTTGAAACGGATAACATTACCCAGATCAAAAAAATCATGAGGGATAAGAAAGATGGATTGGCAGTAGATATTTTACAAAAAACGCAATTTAACTGCATTCAACCAAATATCCTGGATCATGATTTAATAAACCAGGGCATACTAACCAAAAGGGTTTATACCCCAAAACTCTTTAAAAAGAATCTGGCCGACACCAAAGAAAACCCGAAAGCGTTTAAAGTTCAACTTGGGCTGTTACCTGAAGGGATTCAAGAGGGTTACGAATTGAACCTGGTGATTATCCAAAATAAAAGCGCTTGCATTAGCATACCGCAAAGTTTTATTATTCCTACCAGTGGTACCTTTACCAAAAACATTAAACTACTTGCCGACACGGTTACCTTGAACACAAAATTCCATTACAAACCCGTAGCCGATTCTCTTTCGCTTAGCTTTAAAATCCCTTTTGAAAATAAAAAATACACTTATCAGGCATCGGATATTGAGCCTTTTCTGAAGCTTTTGAATGAACCTGCTTTTATTATTTGCGATCTGACAATTACGGCCTATTCTTCCATCGAGGGTACCGAAAAAGAGAACCAGATGTTGCAGCAAAAAAGGGCTGAAAGTATAATTCTGGCTTTAAAAGAACGACAAAGCAAGATTATCCATTCTAAAATTAGTACCGATTACAATTGGGGGGATTTTAAAAATGACATCAGGCAATCGCAGTTTCCACAGCTTGCCGACATGCCGATGGAAGAGGCGCAAGCATATATCCGCGACAACAAATTGAACAAAGGACTGGAACCCATTTTACAAAACCACCGGTATGCCCGCATCGACATGAAAGTGGCTTACGATATCTCCGGCGGTAACGAACAGGCATTTGTGCTAAAAAAATTCAATAAAGCTGTTGCCGAAGAAGACCGTCCGATGGCTCTTTCCATTCAGAAATACATCATCAAACAGGTTTTAAGCTACCGCTACAAGCCAACCCTTTTAAGCGAAATGAACATTCCTGCAGAAAAAGATTATGTGGGTTTGGAGATGAACCGGATTTGGCTGCAACATTTTACCAAACAAATTCCGGATGATGAATTTGCCCTCAAGGTGGAAGAATTGTTCAACCTAAATCCAGAGAATGAATACATTGCTTTTAACGATGTTTATAACAAACTTACGCAAAAACCTTTAAACGGCTTGAAAGAAGCCGGTTTGCTGCAAGCCCGCATCGACCGTTTGTATGCTACCTCTTTGAAAAAAGAGACCGTAGATGGTATCAACCTGAAACTGCAATTCAAATTGATTCAGTTTTTAGATTCTACAGATGCTGAGCCAAAACTGAAACTGGCACCATTGGAACAGATTAAGCAAATTATTGATATCCGGGGCGAATCGCTTCAAAATTCCTTGCGGCTGGCCGAAATATTTATTGATAACAATGATTACCTGTTTGCCCTGAAAACCCTCGAACCTTGGGTTTATCACCCCAACCACAACGAGGCTCTCGTTTTTGCGTATGTCTCGTTGTGCAGCCAGTATGAGGAGCGTATGCACACCCAGATATTTGAATATGCCATGATGAGGGCAAAAGAATTGAACCCAACCCGGTTTTGTGAATTGTTCCACGGTGATTTCTTTTCGTTAAAAGTTTTTGAAAACCAAGAGGTCAAGGAATTGTACTGCAAACAATGCCAGGCGGAAGAAAAAGAACCGGGCAATCCGGAATAAATGGGTCGATATTTTTAAGGACAAAAGGATTTGCTTTTTTGTTAAAAACAAATCAGTTATTTGTTGTTGAACTGGCTCATAGTCTGTTGGATTCCAACCAGAGGAAAGGAAAGAATAGCCTCGGTGCATTTTTCAATCCGTGAAGGCAATGTTGTAATTTCATCGGGGGTCCATTCACCCAACACATAATCCACCTGTTTCCCTTTAGAGAATTCGCTACCAATACCAAACCTGAGTCGGGCATAAGCATCGGTACCCAGCAGTTCGGTAATATTTTTGAGGCCATTGTGCCCGGCATCGCTCCCTTTGGCACGGATACGGATGATCCCAAAAGGCAGTGCCAAATCGTCGGCTATGACCAATAAATTCTCCAAAGGGATTTTTTCCTGCTGCATCCAATATTGGACTGCTTTACCACTCAGGTTCATGTAAGTGGTCGGCTTAATCAGGATCAGTGTCCGGCCTTTGTGTTTCAGTTCGGCATAAAAAACCCTGCGCTTATCGGTAAAAACAAGATTGGACGCTTTAGCTAAAGCGTCCAACACTTGGAATCCAATATTGTGACGGGTATTGGCATACTCATATCCAATATTACCTAACCCGGCAATGAGGTATTTCATAAACTACTATTTACCGCCTTCTCCTTGTTTAGCCGACATGGCGCTACGGGTTAACCGGACAGTTGCAACCACTGCGTTTTTTGCATCAAGCAATTCCAACCCTTTGTAAGTCAAATCGCCTACTTTGGTAGATTTACCTAACTGTAATTCAGTGATATCTACATCCAAAGTATCGGGAAAATCTTTAATCAACCCTTTAACACGCAGTTTGCGCAATTTCAACATCAGCTTACCCCCTTGTTTTACACCTTCAGATGAGCCTAACAATTGAATGGGAAGTTCAACAGTTACTTTCTTGTCAGCAGAAATTTCAAGAAAGTCAACATGTTCAATGGCATCAGTTACTGGATGAAATTGAATGGTCTGCATCAGGGCTTGAGATTTTACGCCCTCCACATCAAGATTAACCACATAAACATGTGGAGAATAGATCAAATGTTTGAAATCTTTTTCAACAACTGAAAAATGCACGTTTTCTTTTCCGCCATACATTACGCATGGGACCAGAGCTTGTGCCCGCAATTCTTTTGCTGATTTTTTACCAACATCCGATCTTTTTTGTCCTTTAATTTCAAAGGTTTTCATTTTCTAAAACTTTATGTGCTACCTGGGACCGAGTCCCCCATTACACGTTCGACAATAATTTTTGAGGGTGCAAATATAGGAATTAATATCAAAAAAATAAGCTATTGAAAGTTAATATTTTTGGGCAACCAAAGGCCACGGTTTCAATAGCTTATTCCCGAACTAATTTATTGTAATTTTTTAAAAAATAAAATTAGAACTAATGGAACGTTGGTTATAAACGCTTTTAATGGTGTTGGCAAACAAATCGGCTACCGACAAAACAGTAATCTTATCGCAAGCCTGTTTCAACGGGATGGTATCGGTCACAATCAATTCGGTGATGGACGAGTTTTGGATGCGTTCGTAAGCAGGGCCTGACAGAATGGGGTGCGTAGCCATCACGCGGACACTCCTGGCTCCGTTTTCCATCATAATGTCGGCTGCTTTGGTGATGGTTCCAGCGGTATCAATCATGTCATCTACAATCACTACGTTTTTATCTTTCACATCGCCAATTACTTTCATTTCGCCAATCTCGTTGGCTTTCGACCGGCTTTTATGGCTGATAACTACGGGCGTCCCCAAATAGGTAGAATAGGCATAGGCCCGTTTAGAACCTCCCATATCAGGAGCCGCGATAGTTAAATTTTCGAGATTTAGAGCACGCAAGTAAGGCGTGAAAATGGATGAAGCATACAGGTGATCCACCGGGATGTTGAAAAATCCCTGAATCTGATCGGCATGCAAATCCATGGTCATTACCCGTGAAACCCCGGCAGCTTCAAGCAAATCGGCTACCAATTTAGCTCCAATGGAAACGCGCGGCTTGTCCTTTCGATCCTGACGGGCATATCCAAAATAAGGGATAACAGCTACAATTTTATAGGCCGAAGCTCTTTTGGCAGCATCAATCATCAACAGCAATTCAAACAGGTTCTCGGTAGGTTGAAAGGTGGACTGGACGATAAATACATGCGAACCCCGAACGGTTTCTTCGTACGATGGCTGAAATTCCCCATCGCTGAATCGTTGTTTTGAAGTTCTTCCTAAATTAGTGCCATAACTTTCTGCAATTTTTTCGGCCAAATATTTGGTTTCGCTGCCAGAAAAAATTTTGATTGGAGCCGTTAAAGACATAAATGTTTGATTTTCTGTTTTTTAAGTTAAATGTTTTGCCGATTCAAAATTAACAAATAATTAATACTGCTAAATTCTTTTTTTCCCTTTTTAACAACAAGTTTTTAACCGTGCGATTATTACCGCCGGTTTGGTGTAGAAATATAGTGATAAAAAGTTTTGTTGAGTCTATAAGATGAACATATTTGATACATTTATAAATACCACTGAGGTTTTATAAAGAATTGTTTCTAGTTTCATGCATCAAGTATAGAGATTCATTCAATAATGAGTTTAAAGTGATTTTTTATAAGATTACATACAATTTGAATTATTATTTGTCGCAATACTGCTATTTTTTGGCCAAATAGTAACTGCTTTTCAAATGCACTTCGTGTAATTTTAACAATCTAAACTCACAGTATGTATTTGCTTGGATTTGATATAGGAAGCTCATCGGTTAAGGCTAGTGTGCTCGACGTTAAAACAGGTCAGGCTGTAGGGTCAGCGTTTAGCCCCGAAGCCGAAATGGAGATGATGGCAAACCAACCCGGATGGGCGGAACAAAATCCCGAAGAATGGTACGAAAACGCCAAAAAAGCCATCGCCAAAATCAAAAAAAACTCAGACATTGATTTTTCAAATATAAAAGCCATTGGTATCTCCTACCAGATGCACGGGCTCGTATTGGTAGATAAGTTAGGAAAAGTTTTACGCCCCTCCATCATCTGGTGCGACAGCCGGGCTGTTTCTATTGGGCAAAAGGCCCACAAAGAACTGGGCGATGCCTATTGTTTGGGACATTTACTGAATTCACCGGGAAACTTTACTGCCTCAAAATTAAAATGGGTGGCACAAAACGAACCCTCTATTTATAATCAGATTTATAAGGCCATGTTACCCGGCGATTATTTTGCTTATAGGTTAACCGGCGACATAAAAACAACCCAGAGCGGACTTTCCGAAGGTATTTTATGGGATTTTAAAGAACAAAAAACAGCCAGAGAATTGCTTGGTTTTTACGGAATAAATGAAGATAAATTACCTGAGATTGTAGATGCTTTTTCGGTTCAGGGATTGGTTACATCAGAGGCAGCATCGGAGTTTGGAATTCCTGAAGGCATCCCGGTTTCGTACCGGGCGGGCGACCAACCCAACAATGCCTTTTCGCTGAATGTGCTCAATCCGGGGGAGATAGCTGCCACCGCAGGTACATCGGGTGTAGTTTATGGTGTGACCGATCGGGTAAAATTTGATCCCAAATCAAGGGTGAATACTTTTTTGCATGTAAATAACACTAAGGCTTCGCAGAGGCTGGGTGTGTTGTTGTGCCTGAATTCAACAGGAATCTTAAATTCATGGTTGCGGAAAAATGTGATGGCGGGCCATGAGAGCTACGAACAAATGAATCAATTAGCAGCACAAGTATCTGTGGGCTCTAATGGATTACTGTTTTTCCCATTTGGAAACGGTGCCGAACGGGTGTTAGAAAACCGTGATCTATCGGCTCAGTTCGAAGGGTTAAATTTCAACATCCACACAAAGGCACACCTTTTAAGAGCAGCCCAGGAGGGAATTGTGTTCTCGCTGGTATATGGTATGGAAATTATGAAAGAGACCGGCATTGAAACACAAACAATAAAAGCGGCTAAAGCCAATATGTTTTTGAGTCCCATTTTCCGTGAAACCTTAGCCGGTGCAACCGGTGCAACCATAGAGTTGTACGAAACCGACGGAGCCCAGGGTGCAGCCCGTGGGGCAGGCGTTGGGGCCGATATTTATAAATCGTTTGAACAAGCCTTTCAGTCGTTGAAAAAGTTGGAAGTAATAAAAGTAGCAAGTACCGATCAGGGACCATACCAAGTGGCTTATAAAGCTTGGAAATCAAGACTTGAATCAATTTTAAACCAGGAATAAATTTTCATAAACAATAAAAAACTTAAAATATGAGCATTGTATTAGGCGAGAAGGAATACTTCAAAGGAATTGGAAAAATACAGTTTGAGGGTACGGGATCGAAAAACCCGTTAGCCTTCCGGTATTATGACGAAAACCGTTTTGTTGGAGGAAAAACCATGAAAGAACATTTGCGGTTTGCCGTAGCTTATTGGCACTCGTTCTGCGGCGATGGCGGTGATCCCTTCGGAAATGCCACCCGTCCCATGCCCTGGCGTGGTGCTGCCGATCCCATTCAGGCTGGCAAAGATAAAATGGATGCCGCCTTTGAATTTTTCACCAAACTGGGAAACCCGTATTACTGTTTCCACGATTTCGATTTGGTAAGCGAGGGGAGTTCTGTAGCTGAATCGGAAAAAAGGCTGCAAACCATTGTAGAGTATGCCAAACAAAAACAAGCCGCATCAGGAGTGAAATTGCTATGGGGAACTGCCAATGCTTTTTCGAATCCACGCTACATGAATGGTGCAGCCACCAATCCCGACTTTAATGTGGTGGCATATGCCGGATCGCAGGTAAAAGCGGCTTTGGATGCCACCATTGCTTTAGGCGGAACCGGATATGTTTTCTGGGGCGGACGCGAAGGCTACATGTCGCTGTTGAACACCAACATGAAACGCGAATTGGAACACATGGCCCGCTTTTTACACATGGCCAAAGATTATGCACGCAAAAATGGTTTTACGGGCAAATTCTTTATCGAACCCAAACCCATGGAGCCATCGAAACACCAATACGATTTCGACAGTGCTACTGTAATAGGATTTTTGCGCCAATACGATTTACTGAACGATTTTGCCCTGAACGTGGAAGTTAACCATGCCACTTTAGCCCAGCATACGTTCCAGCACGAGTTGCAGGTAGCTGCCGATGCAGGAATTCTTGGTAGTATTGATGCCAACCGTGGTGATTACCAAAACGGCTGGGATACGGATCAATTCCCCATCAATATTTATGAATTGGTTGAAGCCATGCTGGTGATTCAGGAAGCTGGTGGTTTTAAATGTGGAGGAATCAATTTTGATGCGAAAATCAGGAGGAATTCCACCGATACCGAAGATATTTTTATTGCCCACATTGCCGGGATGGATGCTTTTGCCCGTTCGTTACTTGTTGCCGAAAATATTCTGAAAGAATCGGATTATAAAAAATTACGCACCGAACGCTATGCCAGCTTCGATAATGGAAAAGGAAAAGAGTTTGAAAATGGAAAATTAACGCTCGAAGATTTACGAAATATTGCCGCCAACCAGGGAGCACCATCTCAAATAAGCGGTAAGCAGGAAAAATATGAGGCGCTTATTAACATGTATATTTAAAATTTGACCACATGGCAAACAAAAATTCATCGTTGTTCTACCTGATTCTTCTAACCTTAACAGCTACTCTGGGTGGGTTACTTTTTGGATACGATACCGCCGTAATTTCCGGAACGGTAGAATCGCTTAAAAAAGTTTTTATTGATCCGAATGGATGGCCTGAAGCCGTGGCTAATTCGCAGCATGGGTTTTTAATATCCTCGGCTTTAATCGGATGCATTATTGGAGGGCTGATTGGTGGCCTGGTAAGCTTGCATTTAGGTAGAAAGCGTGGCTTAATATTAGCAGCCATTTTATTTTTAATTTCAGCAATTGGTTCGGCTATGCCTGAAATGTTTGTACAACCTATTGGTACTGCCGATCATTCGTTTAGGATCTTATTCATTGTTTACCGTATCATTGGTGGAATAGGGGTGGGGTTAGCCTCGATGCTGTCGCCCATGTATATTGCTGAAATATCGCCGGCACATATGCGCGGGAAGCTCGTTGCCTGGAACCAGTTTGCCATTATTTTTGGGATGCTGGTGGTTTATTTTGTAAATTACTCCATTTCATTGCAGGGCGACGATTCCTGGTTGCATCAAATAGGGTGGCGCTGGATGTTTGCCTCTGAAATTATTCCTGCCTTGTTGTTTTTGGGACTTCTTTTCTTTATTCCGGAAACACCTAGGTACATGCTACTTAAGAACAATCCAAAAGAAGCTTTACGGATACTGGAAAGGTTAAATAAAACAAAAGAGGAGGCAAATTCCATTTTTAATGAGATTCAGCAAACCATTGTGAGCCATTCCGGGAAACTGTTTTCGTTCGGGTTTTTAGTCATCATTATCGGGATAATGTTGTCGGTATTCCAGCAATTTGTGGGTATCAATGTGGTATTATATTATGCTCCCGAAATATTCAAAAATATGGGCTCCAATACCGATACTGCTTTATTGCAGACAATAATAGTTGGAGCCATCAACCTATCGTTTACCGTATTGGCCATCTTTACCGTGGACAAACTGGGACGTAAGCCTTTGCAGATAATTGGAGCTTTAGGAATGGCAGTTTCCATGTTCGTGTTGGGCATGTCGTTCTTTACCGAAAAAGTAGGGTGGTTCGCGTTGATTTCTATGTTAAGCTATGTGGCCTTTTTTGCATTATCATGGGGGCCTGTGGTTTGGGTATTGCTTTCGGAATTGTTCCCCAACCGTATCCGAGGACGGGCGATGGCTGTAGCCGTAGCTGCCCAATGGATTTCTAATCTGGCCATTTCATGGACCTTTCCGATGATGAACAACAGCACCTGGTTAACCGAACATTTTAATCATGGGTTTGCCTACTGGATTTATGGGTTGATGGGCATCTTTGCCGCTTGGTTTATGTGGAAGTTTGTGCCCGAAACCAAAGGAAAAACTCTTGAGGAAATTGAGCATTTTTGGAAAAAATAATTTGCAGATTGATTTATAGTTAAATAGGTTTAGGTTTTAGTTTGGAAAAGCTGGCTTGGTTTACAGGTCAGCTTTTTTATTTATATCAGTTAATTTGCAACCATTTGCAATTGTTCAATTTTATTTTTGAAGTTCTCACGCATAAATTTAACATGGCATTTGTAATTTTCTTGGTAACTTGTCCGAACTTTGCAAAACCGTTTAAATACTACTTGATTCAAGACTAAATCATTATACCTGCATAGCATCAATTGATATTTTAAACACTTTAAGTTTGTTTTACAATGAAAAAGCTTATTACCATTTTATTATTGTTGGGGGTCTCTCAATTACATGCACAAATTTATCTGGATCCGGATGCCAGTATCGACGATCGGGTTGAGGATTTACTCTCACAGATGACCTTGGCAGAGAAAATCGGACAAATGACACAAGCCGAGAGGAACAGTATGGTGTCATCGGAACTGGAGGATATAAAAACCTGGTATTTGGGTTCTGTATTAAGTGGAGGTGGAAGTACGCCCACCCCAAACACGGCTGAAAAATGGCAGGAAATGTACAACAACATGCAGGCAAAAGCCCGGGAAACAAGGTTGGGGATTCCTATTTTGTATGGAGTAGATGCCGTTCACGGGCATAACAATTTAATAGGAGCCACCATTTTTCCTCATAATATTGGTCTTGGATGCACCCGCGATCCGGAATTGGTAAAAGAAATCGCACGGATTACGGCACTCGAAGTCCGGGCCTCAGGTCCCGACTGGACTTTTAGCCCATGTATCACCGTTCCGCAGACAGAATTCTGGGGACGGACCTACGAAGGCTTCTCGGAAAGCACCACCCTTGTTGACAGCATGGCTAAAGCTGCGGTATTGGGCTATCAGTCGGATTCATTAGGTCCCCAAAACAGCATATTAGCCTGCGCCAAGCATTTTTTGGGCGATGGCGGTACACAGAATGGCACTGACCAGGGAAATACCGTTTTAACCGAAGAGGAATTACGTGAAACCCACTTACCACCTTACCTTTCTGCTATTAATGCTGGTGTTGGTTCTGTAATGGCATCGTTTAACAGTTGGAACGGCGAAAAATGTCATGGACGGAAAGATTTGTTGACCGATTTACTAAAAACGGAATTAGGCTTTCAAGGGTTTGTGGTAGGCGACTGGAACGGGATAAATCAGGTGGATGGCGATTTTAAAGCAGCCATCGAAAAATCTATCAATGCCGGGGTGGATATGGGCATGCAACCCTACGACTATGTCAGCTTCATTCAAAAACTTACCGAATTGGTAAACGAAGGGAAAGTAAGCCAGGAACGCATCGATGACGCTGTCCGTAGGATTTTAAGAATCAAATTTACTTTGGGATTGTTCGAAAACAGCACGGCATCAGCCACTTTACTTGATACGGTTGGTTGTGCCACGCACCGCGAAATGGGCCGGAGAGCAGTACGGGAGTCGTTGGTGTTATTGAAGAACGATGGAATTCTACCTTTGCCAAAAAATGCAGGGAAAATTTTAGTGGCAGGTTCAAAAGGTAACGATGTGGGTGCTATGTGCGGCGGCTGGACTATCACCTGGCAAGGCCAATTGGGCGAAATAACCGAAGGGACTACAATATATGAAGGTTTGAAAAACGCTTTGGGTAGCAGTAAGGTTACCTATACCAGCAATTCAGGAAGCATCCCCGATGCCGATTATGCGGTGGTGGTGGTTGGCGAAAACCCTTATGCCGAAGGAAGCGGCGATTTATTCAATTTGGGCAGCAACGGGTTCGATCTTTCCACTGCCGACAAAGCCATGGTAACTGCAGTTAATGCTAAAGGAATTCCTATGGTGGTCATCCTTTTATCGGGCCGTCCGTTGGATATCCGTCCCGAATTGGAAACCTCCAATGCCCTTATAGCAGCATGGTTGCCTGGAACTGAGGGCGGAACAGGGATTACCGATGTTTTAATGGGCGGTTACAATCCAACCGGGAAGCTTTCGCATACCTGGCCCATGTCGTTCGACGATGTTCCCATTAATTATCTGAGCAGCAACAGTGGAAAAGTAGCCCTGTTTCCTTATGGCTATGGTTTAAATTTTGATAATGTCTCCATTGAAACAACAGGGGAGAATAATTTAACCATTTACCCGAATCCATGCCATGATTATGTTATCATCACAGCCGGTTTTGACACGGAATCGCAAATGCGGGTGTATGATGCACTTGGCAGAATGGTTTACCACTCAGGTTATTATTCCGGCCAACTTATTAACATCCCTGTAAAGGAATGGAAGAGCGGAATTTATACCGTAACCTTGCAGAAGAAAAACGAAGTGGTTAGTAAACGGGTAATTAAAAATTAACGATTTAAAAATATTTTCTTAATTGAAACAATAATTTTTTAAAATAATAGTAAAGCCCCTATTTGGCAAAGGATTCCAAACAAGGGCTTTGTTTCTTCTTTAACCGAAGATGACCAACTAATTTACAAATCGCTTAACATATAATAGCTTCTGCGAATTTATTGAATTCGTTGTTTTGAGTGTAAGCAAATAAGTGCCGTCGGTTGCCTTACCAAACAATTGCTGGGCATTGAAACGAAAGGAATGCGTACCAGGTGTAATAATTTGGGTCAATAGGGTTTTAAGGGTCCGGCCTTGCATATCTTTCAATTCGAGACGCACAAACCCACCCGTTTTTACCTCGATAGAAATTTCAACCGAATTTGTGGTCTGATTTATTATGTTAGGAAAAACCAAAAATCCATTTTCCGTTGAATTCCTCCATTGCCGGGGGGGTGTAATACCGGTTACAACGCCGGTATCTCTGGTTGCCAACATCAAACGGTTGCTTGTACCACCAATGAGGTATCCATCGGGAGTGGCATGAATGGACTGAATACTTCTATCCCCTCCGGGATAATGTGCCGCCATCGGTGGATAATAGTAGGTCCAGTTCTCGCCCAAATCGGTGGTTTCCTGGAAAAAATTGCTTTGAGGGTTGAGTGCTGCAATATGCCCGGTTTTATAAGTGGTTAGAATCCGGGCGCCATTTTCAGAAACTTTTAACCAGTTTAAGCCACCATCTACGGTTTTATAAATACCAAAGGTTCCGTTAGGTACTGCAGCAAAACCCGTATCGGCTGAAATCCAGAGCATAGATGCCACATAATCGCTAATTCCCTTTGCACTGAGTTTGAACCAATTTTGTCCGGCATCGGTTGATTTGTAAAATTTATTGACGTTGTTTTCTAGATATGAAATATAGCCTGTAACAGAATCGGCAAACGAAATACTTGGAAAATAAAGGCCATTTAAAGGCAAACTTCCAGCCACCCGTTGCCATGTGATCCCCTGATCGGTACTTTTATAGATATTGCCAAACCCCTGCGAATTTTTTATTAAGTAGGCAGCAGCAAAATATTCATCATGATTGGGCGAATCAAAATTGGTAAGTCGGTATTCATCGGGGAGTAAACTGCTGTTCCAGGTGGTTCCTCCATCTAGCGTGTACCTGATATCGCTATACGAACCAACAACCCCTTGCTGATTGTTTAAAAAATAGATGTCATAAATCCAGCGCAATCCAGGAACCTGTTCGGGTACATGCCAACTTTTTCCACCATCGCCGCTGCGATAAAATGTTTGATTTTCGGTTCCTGTACTGGGCTGGTTGTTGGCAAAAGCAGTACCATCGGGACGTGTACCAATAATAGTAATTGGAGCAGAAGGTTCAGTAGATAAATTAGTTATGGAGTTTTTTATTGTGAGGCCATTATCATCGGTATAAAAAAAATCGCCAGTATCGGAAGTAAAAAATATCCGTGTACCGTTTGTAAATAGGTTAATAAAACCTACCGTATTGTAGGTGAAATGTTCTGTCCAGTGAATACCTCCATCTGTGGTTTCCCAGAATTCACCACCTTCGCCAAAGGCAACTCTGAACCAATGCAGTTCGTCAATAACCAAAGTCCGGAATTGATAAAGTATTTCGCTGAAATCTTCAGTTTTTATCCAGGTATTGCCCCCGTCGGTGGTTTTGTAATAATGGAAATCTTCGAGGGCATAACCTAATTTATCGGTCACAAAAAAAATTTCATTCACTCCAAACCCCAGAAGAGTATCAACAACATTCCAGCTATTTCCACCATCGAGGGTTCTAAAAAACATATTGAAACCAACAATATAAGCCTCGGTAGCTGATTTCCAGCAGTGATGCCGGGCATAACCCGAACCTTCTGGCCCCTTATCCACCCACGTAATTCCATCATCATCCGAAACAAGAAGGGTACCCTCTTCACCCGCAGCGGAGATACCTCCCCCCGGAATAAGTTCCAGGTCGAAAAGCCGTCCGGTGTTTTTAAATTGTATGCTATTCCACGTTTTTCCTTCATCGGTACTTCGCATAATCATACCACTGTCGCCCGAGATAAGTAAGGTTCCTTGTTGGGTGTGAACGATATCGAAATAATCGATACGTAAACTGTCCGATTGTTTTTCCAAGGACCAATGAAGACCTTCATCTGTAGTTTTAAGAATGTTACCACCTGCTGTAACTGCCCAGCCCGTATTTGCATTTTTAAAAGTGGCTGCATACACCATGTTCCCTTGCGGAGAAGGATGTCCCCAGTAATAGGTAAATCCCTGTGGGTAAACTTTTGTAAAAAAAATCACTCCGAAGAGGAGCGCCATAAAAACGGCATATAGCTTGGTGCTAAACAATAATTGCTTTTCCATTTTCATTTAGGTTTGAATAATGATGCAGAAACAAGAATATGAAAAGATTGTTTCAAATCAACCATTTATCATTCAAACACATGATCTGGTGCTCGTTACTTTTTGATAATTTTATCAGATAAAGAACGCGCTTAAGTTATAGTCTAAGTTTACTTATTCCATTGAGGTTCCATGTTGGGTAATCACCCAAATTATACCGAGAAATCCGCATAAAAAGGAGAAATAATAATTTTGTATAGAACCTATATTTTAATAGTGGATTTACATTAAAATTACTTTTATAAACCTCACCTCCATTAGCGATTTTACAGCTCTGTCGGAGAAAAAATCACAGGCGGGGAATACTTTAAATTTTCCTCCTTCGTTATCGTTGGCATCTATCAAAAGCAGAAATTCAGATTGATCGTTACGGTTAAAAAGCTCAGAATAGCTGATGGCCACCCGGTATCCGTCGAGTCCGGCAAAAACAAATAGCCCTTTTTGAATATTTTCATGGGTGAACCCAAAATAGGGAGCCAAAACCTGTTTTACCATGTATCCGGTAAATGGTGTGGTACTGTGAATTCCCCGGCCCCGGCCATAAAAAATAGTGTGGTAGGTCAGTGGTTGGATTTCTTTGGTGATTCCGCTGATTATCTTTTCCGAACCATCTTCGGCAATCAATTTGAACGATTCGCAATACATAGGCGAAAGGCCTTTTTGTACCTCATATACTGCATCCAATGATTTTACTGTGATGGTGGTTGGATTTGAGATGTTGCGGGCTGTTAACAGATCGTTGGCAACAACCAATTTTGATGTTTCGGGCAAAGGCCACAAATCTTTGGTCTTGCTTGGGACAATACGCATCACCGATTTGGCTATCAAAATCTGATGCGTATGGTTAGGATAATAAATCTCGCCCCACGAAAAAATCACCTTTTCACCGTTGTCATTGCTAACCTCAACATACAAATCAATGATTGGTGGGAATTCTTCGGCATTTTTCTTTTTCAAAATTACCGAATTCAAAATATCATAAAGTGAGTAACCATCGTAGCGGTAAGCACCTACAAATGCATTAGTCCCATCGGTATTCAGGTTGGCCTCCTTTACAATAACCGAATGAAGGGGCAATACGCTGAAATCGACGGTTCCCGGATTGGCAATCTCGCCATCGACTTTCAAAGTAACCATGGGTAATTCAATGGTTGGTTCGTTGTCGTAAAAATTGTTGGTCAAACCTGTAGAATCGGGCAGTAAAACGGGTTCCGGATTTGTTTTATGGGTAGGTGATTGGCATCCGTTCCAGATGCTTGCAACTATTAAAATGGCGATGAAATTTTTCATGCGTTGAATTTTTAGTTTGTTTTTAAATTTTTACGCTTAGCCCAACAGTGATAAACCTTCCGGGACTAACTGCTCCTTTGCTGTCGTAAATTTGTTCATTTAAAAGGTTTTGAACCATTAATTGGGCTCTTATCCGATCAAAAAATACTCTGGAAAATTTCATATCTATGGTCATCCATGCCGGATATTTGTTGGAGAGCACGATGTCGTCATACACATTTTGATCGTTCACGTACATTTCTCCCTGATACTTTATGGTAAGACCCACATCCATGATTTTGCTGGTAAAAAGGGCACCAAAAGCAGATGAATGTTGAGGTACATCTGTCAGGAAGTTTCCTTCCAAATCAACGGGATCGTTGCCTGAAAGCGGTGTATAATTGGTGATGGTAGCATGGTTGTAGGCGTAGTTGCCAAAAACCGAAAGCCACTGGTAGGGTTGGTAGGTAAAATCGAACTCGCCTCCATAGATTTTCACATTCGAAATGTTCGAGCGGATCATGATAGGACGATCGCCAAAACCCATGTCAATACTGTCACCGGTTGAAACGTAATACAGAAAGTCGGTTCCCAACGAGTGATATATACTTATAGAAAGTTTTAATTGTGGGAATGGAAAATAGTCGCCACCTGCTTCGAAATTGTTGAGGTATTCCGGTTTCAGGTTGGGGTTAGCTACTTTCATGCCGCCTCTTACCCGTCCGGTACGGCATAAATCGTCTAATACCGATGGGCGGAACCCCCGGCTGTAGCTTCCATAAACACGGATTTTATCATTTGGTTTATATTGTGCCGAAAGCCTTGGGTTGAAAGCCCCCCATTGTACTTTTTCCTTCCCGGAAAATTGATAGGTAGTTAAGAATTTGGTTTCGGCTGAGGGATTTGAAATAAGAAAAGCAGCATCGTAGAAGTTGGCAAAGTCGTAGCGGATACCCACAAGTATCTTAAACGTTTCTGTTGCCGAAATTTCATCCTGGAGGTAAAGCCCATAAAAATCCATTTTTCCACGGTTGTCCACATAGTCGGTCGAAGTGTAGTAAATATCCGAAGCATCCACACGGCCATCTCTTAGGTCAAAACCTGAAGTCAGCGAATGGATCCCCAATGAATACGTGGCACTTGATAAAAGCCCTAGGTCAACCCGGCGTGAATCGACATTGTACCAGGTATAATCATCTTTCTGAAATTCATTGACTCTCAGGTAGTTTTCGTTTAAATAAAAAAGGGATGTATTCCAATGTAGCAGACCTGTTTTTCCTTTTAGGTTCAGGCGACATTGATATGTCAGGTATTCTGTGACATTCCCTTCAGGCTGAAAAACCTTTTCGCCGGTCCCTCGGACTCCGTCGTACAGGCTAAAGTCAACTTCGGAAGAGAATCTTTCGGAACCATAACCCAACTTTACATTCATGGCTTTTTCGTCCACGGTCGATTTTGTAATAAACGGATTCGCCTTCTGGTCGGCCTCTGACTGGGTTATGTACCCGTCACTATTCTGGTAGAAGGAATTGGCTGCCCAATAAAATTGGGTTCCTGATTGGTCGTCAATTTTTCCCTGTAAATTAACTTTCCCGGTAAAGGTATTGTAGGTGCCATAATCAATTGAGACTCCTCCCTGTAAAGGTTTAACCGGTTTTGCCGAGATAATATTGATGATGCCGCCCATCGCGTTTCCACCATACAATGCCGAACCCGGCCCTTTTGCCACCTCAACCCGTTCAATTTCCTTGGTCGAAATCAGGTTCCAGTTTACCGAACCGCCGTCGGCTTTGTTCACGGGGATTCCGTCCACCAATACCAGAGTGCGGGCTTGCTCGTTCCCACTTAAACCGCGCATCGTTACCGACGATTTGGTGGAAAAAATCCCAAACGAGCGGCTGACCTGTACTCCCGGTAAAAACTGAAGTTGCTCATCGATACTTTGCGAGGCTACCAACGCCAACCGCTGCGGCGTAATGGTATTTATTCTTCCGGGAATATTACCCACCCGGGTTTCATTCCGGGTGCCTGCGATAACCACTTCACCAAGCGAAACATTAAATTTTATTAAGGTAATTTCCAGATACACCGGATTTTTATCTGGCACAGTCATATCCTGTTGAAGTGTTTCATAGCCCATGTATGAAAATGTCAAGGTGTAATTTCCTTCCGGGATATTGTTGATGCTGAAATTCCCGTTTGCATCACTGGTAGTCCCATTCCCTTGATAGACAATATTTACTCCCTGAAGTGGAGCTTGGGAAGCAGCATCCCTGATAGAACCAGTAATTTTTTGGCTGGCAGCTGCTAAAGGAAAAAGAAAAACAGTCCAAACTATTATATTTAACCTCATCGCTATTTTTGAATTTTGATAGCCAATTCCATATAACCCGTATCCGAAACATCGGCATGCATGACTTTGACTAAACCATACTTTCCATCTTCGGTTTTAAAAGGGATAATTTTTCCGGTGTTGCAGTATTTGCAAAGGCCACTGATGTTTTGGGGATTGAACGATTGTACCAATAAACTGTCGTTTGCGGCCTGTTCAAATTTTTCCGGGGAAACAAAGTTGTTGTCGGATGCATAATAATCATATACTGTTAAATTGCGGGTACCCCATGTTAAAATCTCAGGATAAAACCCAGTAACAGAGCTGCTGCCGGTGTATCCGGGGCAGCAAAGTGTAGGCGAGAGGATTCCGCTGGTGGTATAGACAAAGCCCACCAAATCAATGGTGTTTTCAAAACCGGGAACTGCGGTTTCTGTATATAACTCACCGTTGTGTGCATCAAGATAATTTGGGAATTCGCTGTTGTTTTGCATCCCAATTTTTATCGAAGGGTAATGGGAAATTTCGCCATAAGCCGAGCCCTCGCCTAAATTTACAATCAGTTGGACGGTGGCGGAATCGCGGTTGGAGTTCATGACAAAAAACAGCCAAACCTCTTGATTGGCAGGGGATTTAACGGCCGCGAATTCATAATCCAAACCTCCTTCCGGAATATACAACCCTTTATCCAGTTCGGTGATGGTTTTTCCATCGGACATACGCTGTATCCTCAGGTTGGTAATAATAGCTCCACCATTGGTTGCAGTAATTCCAAACCGTAATTTTCCGCCCACCGGAACCAGTTGTTCGTTTTGGGTGTAATCGCCATTTTTGAGGATAATCAATGGTGATTGTGTGGTTCCATCTTCCTTTTTGCAACCGGTTCCCAAAAGAAAGACTGCCGAAACAATCCATATAAAAGTTTTGCAATTCATAGTAAAAAATGGCTGTAGTCCAGCAATCATGACGGATACAGCCAAATTTAGTAGTTTAATAGTAATTATTTTTTCAGTTTCAATTCAAATTCCACATACCCATCGGCCCCTTCCACCACGGTAATTACTTTGAAAAGGCCATAAATGTTATCGTGGGTTTTAATGGCGTAAATATCACCTGCTTTTAACAGCTTGGCTTTTTTAATTCCCGAGGTCTGGGTACTGTTGTAATAGCTGGGGATAACTGCATCATTCTGTTCCAGGGCATCGAACTGAGCAACTGTGATTTCTGTAGCAGGTGCAGTGAATGTGGTCAGTTGTTTGACAGCCCAGTTCTCGGTGGATGTTTCACCGGTAAAAACACCACGGATTCCCGATCCTGGCGAGGCCAGACAGATGTCGTTGATATAATTGTTTACTGTATCGTGTTCGTAGAAACACAATAAATTGATAGTGTCCTGGTTTGCTGCTGCCAGGTCCTGAGTAAAAACTTTGTTTTGACCAATTGAGTAAAAGGCTCCGATGGTTGTGTTTGCCTGGGCTCCCATTGTAACAATCAGTTTATCAGGGCTGTTATCCTCTTTTTCGCATGACGAGACTAAAAGCAGTGCTGGTAAGCAAAAGAACAGAACTTTAATAATAGTTTTCATAAATGTCAGTTTAATAATGGTTTTACAAACGGTAAAAAGTGAAAGTTGCTTTTTTTAAAATGATATGTATTGTATTGCATATCGCAAACAAAAATAGGTAAATTGGGGCATGTGAAAATACCAAATAATGAATAAATATTATGTTGTATGATAGGTTATGTAAGTGCGATTTTTTTAAGCGATGAGGTTTGTTTTGCCAAAATCTGAGTTATTGTTTTTCAAACTTTGTTTCCCTCAAACCCATTTGGGATTTTGTTTTTTTTGAAGTAATCGAAGCAGTAAAAACCGACCCTTTTATTAAGTATCTCAACTAATTACAGATAACGGTAAGCATGTTAAAAATATTTTTATAATTTTACCTTTTGTTCAAGAATACCAAATGTTTAATACCAAGAATTAGCTAAAGATGAAAACCACACAAGCTAAACATTTAATCCCAATGGGGGCAATAGTTTTATTTCAACTGTGGCCACTATTTATTGCAAAAAGTGTTTATTCTCAAGCAAGCACGACCAATTATTCATTCACGGCTTCATCGACTGGGACCTTAACCAATATGTCGTCGGGTACCACCACTTTAATCAACCCCGATGTTGACGGATTAAATACCGGAACCTTTTCGGTGGCCAACGATATTGGGTTTAGTTTTTATTTTATGGGCCAGGAATATACCCAATTTGTAGCTACCGAAGATGGGGTGGTACGTTTGGGGACTTCATTAAGCCCCATAAACCGGGTTCCGGAATTAGGAGTAAACGAACCGAGGTTGGTGCCTTTTTCCTGCGATATGCGGACCGGTAACAACGGAAAAGTTCACTATAAAATAATGGGTTCTGCACCCAACCGGGTGTTTGTGATTGAATGGAGCCAAATGATTATTGCCTATACCTTGGAATCTCAGGCAGGTAAATCAACCTTTCAGATGCGGCTGTATGAAACTTCGAACCAGATAGAATATGTGTATGGATACATGTATGCCGATGTGCACCGCACTGCTCAGGAAGATTATGGGGCAATTGGGTTCTGTAGCAGCAATGCTTCCAATGGGGTTATTTATAAAATGGGGACTTTCAACAATAGTAGTGTGGCCCGTACGGTTCCTGCTACGGCTTTGTTGCCAACTTTAATTTCGTCAGTGGGCGAAATTAGTGGACTTTCCTCTACTTCCGATAGTTACCGGATGCTTTATCGGTTTACACCTATTTCGGCCCCTGCTGCCCCTTTAGATATTTCGTTTAGCGGAATTACCTATTCTGATTTCATTGTAAATTGGACCGATAACTCATCAAACGAGGCGTTCTTTCTGGTCTATCTTTCCGAAGATGGAGGTGCAACCTATTCATTGGTTGCTACCACCAATGCCAATACTACCAACGCTACCATCAATGGGTTGCCATCGAAAAATTATTATGTGAAAATTGTAGCTGTAAATGAAGGGGGCCCGAGTTCAGCCTTAATTGGAAGCACATCAACATTGGCGGCAGGGACCAAAGTGTCAAACACCGGTTCCGGAAACTGGAGCGATCCCAATACGTGGTTGCCCATTGGAGTACCTGCAAATACCGATGATGTAACCATTTTAGATGGTGATGTAATTACCATCGATAACACATCAGCAGTTTGTAATAACCTTATTGTTGGCCAAGGAAGTAGTGGTGTGTTGCAATTTATTGGCGGCACTGCAAATGCGGCATTAACCACAGATGGTGATGTAACGGTTTCGGCTGGAGGAACCTTTGATGTAAACACCGGTGCAACCTCAGGTACAAGAACGTTGGTTATTGGGAACAGGCAATATTCCAACTCCAATTTAACTGTAAATGGAGACTTAGATATGTACATTGGCTCCACCGCCTGTGCAGGTGTTGAATTTAAAGGATTGGCCGATGGCTCCATTTCAGGGAGTGGAAGCACGTGCGATTTTTATACCCTGACTGTAAATAAAGGAACAAGTACAACCGCTATTTTAGATGTTACACGTGAAATAACCATAGAATCCCCTACCTCCGCAGGAAACCGCCTGGTTTTAACCAATGGAACGTTTAAGCTATCCAGTGCATCCACAATTAGTCCCTATTATGGGAGCACAACATTGGTATCGTCCACTGGCCGTTTATGGCTGAACCATTCTGGTGCAACTATTCAATGCGTGAATGCAGGAACTTCATCCTCGGGTTCAGGTAATGCAACTATTGACGATGGAGGGATTCTTCAGATTACAGCCGGAACATTTAGCTATGGAGCCGGTTCCAATACCTTAACCGTTAATGGGACATTAAAGTTAGAATCAGCTTCAGCTACATTAAATCAATTTGGGCGCTTCTATTTGCCCAACACGGGTTATTTGATTATGTATGCCGGAAATATCAATATGGATCCCAGGGCAGTTTCTGACTTGTCAAACCATGTGATGGAATTCGGTTCCACAGCGTTTGTTTTAGCTGCCGGAGGAACCATTACGTTGGTAGATCCCGTGAACAGCACCTCATACAACGACTTTGTGATTCCTTCGGCTGGGGAACAAAATAAAAGTTTCTTAGGCTCCACGCTTCAATTGGGTGATGGCAGCAGCACAATGGCTGGTACTTCCAGAGGTTTTGTGGTGAGTTTTCCTACCCGTTACAAACTTTCGTTGGGAAATATTGTCATTAATAATCCATCGGGGACAAACCGGCATGTTTCGTTCAATAAATCCGATAGCTATGCTTATAACCTGATGATCCAGAATCTGACCATCCAGGCAGGAACGTTTCGGCTCTACAATCCTAGCTCTGCTGCTTATACCGTAGATGTTTTTGGCCATTTTGTAAATAATGGAACTTTGGACGCTTCAGTAAGCACCAACCGGATACAGATGATTGGTTCTGCGGCCCAAAATATATCGGGCACCGGGGCTATTTCGGCCGCAAATAATTTGCAATTACAGATCAGCAACAGTAAAGGGGTTACACTTCAGTCACCAATAACTGCCAATATGTTGGTTTTAACCAACGGAAAATTGAATACCGACGCCACCAATATCCTCACCTTATTGGCCAACACCAATACAGGCAGTGGTTCGGCAAGCAGTTATGTAAATGGACCTTTGAAAAGGATTTTACCTTCTGGGACCAATACCGTTACCTTTCCGGTTGGTGATGGAACCTACAATATGCTGGAATTGGTTGATGCTGTTACAACTACTGCCACCGTTGAAGTTGTTGCAGAGGTTGTTGATGAAAATTGTCAGGGGAGCTATACCAATGGCGACTATATTTTAAATAGTAACAGGTACTGGAAACTCAATTTGGTAGCAAACGCCTCCAATTTGACCAGTTCTTCCATCAGGGTTACTGAAGTAGGAACCACCTCGGGGCAGTTATTGACGAAATGTACCACCATAAACGGCACCTATTCCACATTTAGCGATGGTTCCGGAACCAGTGGCTACACCATTCTTTCGAATGCGGCAATTTCGGGTACCGATGCCGTAAGCTTTTTTGCCATTGCCTCAAATTATTTGACAGGAACTTATTCCATCGGAAGCGGACAAAGCTATACCTCATTAACAGGAGCTACCGGAGGTTTCTTTGCAGCAGTTAATTCAACCGGTCTGCGTGGGAATGTAATCGCAAACATCACTTCTGATTTAACCGAAACCGGGGAAGTGGCGCTAAACCAATGGAACGAGGCCAACGGTTCAGGGTATTCCATTACCTTTCAGCCAAGCACAACGGCTACCCGTACTATTAGCGGAAGTGTCAATAGAACGGATGCTTCAGGCCCCGGAGCCATGATCCGCTTCAATGGTGCCGACAGGGTGATTGTCGATGGGACAACTAGTAAATACCTGCAATTCAAAAACAACACCACCAATGCCGGAAACACAAGTGCCACCTTTGAAATTCTTGGCAATGCTACCGGCGTTCAAATCAAAAACTCAATTATTGAAAATCATAACAATACCGCAAGCACGCAAGGTGTGATTACCCTTGGTAGCGGAGACAACACTTCGATAACCGTATCCGGGAACGAAATCCGGAATGCCACTTCCGGTTACTCCGGGTATCCTTACCATGCCTTGTATTCAAATAATTCCGGAAATAGCTTATTAACCATTTCCGATAATTACATTTATAATTTTGGCAATTATGGAATCTGCTTTCAGAGTGTTGGAGATGGTGTAACGCTTTCAGGCAACCATTTTTACAAAACCTTAACCGACGATTTGTCGGGCATTAGTCAAATTGCTGTGTATATAAATGGCGGAAACAGCCACACCATTTCGGGTAATTTTATCGGGGGACAGGCAACAAGTTGCGGGGGAGCCGCCTGGACTAACAATGCCAGCAGCTCTGCCATTAAAGGGATAGTTTTGGATGTTGAAAGTTCATCGCTTACGACAGTTAAAGATAATTCCATCAGCAATTTTAACGTCCAATCAACCTCAGGTACCAGTTTTGTTGGAATCCAGGTAGAGGATGGTTCTGTAAGTATTGGAAATTCTGAAGGGAATACCGTTTCAAACATTACCACCAAAGCGGCTACCGTGTATGGTATTCAAAGTGATGCCAGTGCTTCGGTGCTAATTACCAATAACTCGATAAACAGTATCAATGCCACTGGGACCGATGTATCCACAGTGCTGCACGGAATTGTGCATTCGGGAACCGCATCGGCCAATATCAGCAACAACACCATATTTGCTTTCGACTGTTCGGCAGCTTCAACTGACATTATCAACCAAACTGTATCAGGCATCTATTGCTCGGCTGCTTCAAATCAACCTGAGATACAAAGCAATACCATTTATAATTTGTTGGCAAGTAATACAGGTGCTGTACAAACCAATGTTTCAGGTATTGCGGTCCGCTCGTCTGTTTCAGCCATAGTGGCTAAAAATAAAATTTACGATTTGAGGAATAGTTCTACATCTACCGATGGTTCAAACCCGCCAACCGCTAGTGGAATTGTTTTGTACCACCCAGCCACCGGCATTGAAGTGTCGAACAACCAAATCGTTTTAGGGAATTCCCAAACAACGAATACCGGGTTTTATGGTATTTGGATGAATGGCCAACCGGGCTCAAGTGTGGGCACCGGTATTTTCTATAATTCCATTGTTATTGACGGAACGGTATCTTCGGGTTCGTTGCCTTCATATTCATTGTTGAGGGGCAACCACTCCACAACTACCTTATCGGATTTTGCGGTTGACATCCGGAATAATATTTTTGCAAACCGTCGTTCGGGTGGATCAGGAAACCATTATGCCATCGGGAATCAGGGAACTAATCCAACCGGAGGGTGGGGGAGTGCTGCCAGTAATTATAATTTGTATTCTGTAAATGTTTCCGGTGATTTTGGTTATTGGAATGTAAGTGCTTTAAATTTTGCCAATTGGAAAACCACCACGGCATCGGATCAGGATGCTACCTGTTGGATTTCGACAACCGGAACCTCCGATGCTGAGAATTTGAATCTTACCCAGCTATTTACCAACATTTCTGCAGGTGATTTAAGCATAATTACAGCCAATACCGAATCGTGGGCGGTGAATGGTGCAGCACAGCCATTGACCGAAGTTTCAACCGATTTTTCGGGAACCGGGAGGAGCACCCTTCCATCGAATGGGGCCACCGACTGCGGAGCCTTTGAAATTACGCCATCCTCGGAACCTATGGCTGCTATACAAACAGGTACTATTACCGATGGAAATACCACTACATATTCTTTAGCCGGACGGACCCTTGCTACTATTGCATGGCATGGAGCCAATTTCCCTTCCGGCATTGCCATGAGGTATTATCCGGGAATGAATCCTACGGATGATGGTGAAAGCACCCTTGCATCAACCAACCATTCCAATTCATTTTGGCGGGTTACACCTACCGGAGGGACATTGGGGGATTATACCTATGATTTGACCCTTTTTTACAACGACAATATTCTTAGCGGTATCACCGACGAAGCTTCTATCAATATTGCTAAAAATCCGGTGTACTATCCAACTGCCTCCGATGTCCAAAATGTTTGGAGAGCTTACCATGTTACAGCCAGTGATGCTTCCAACGATTTTGTGGCTATTTCGGGAATCATTGGGTTCAGCGATTTTGCTTTGGACGAAGATCTGGGCGCCCTGCCCATTCAATTAACCCACTTTGAGGCCGTTGCCAACGGGAGGAATGTTGTATTATGGTGGGAGACAGCAACAGAAACTAATAACCAATATTTTACCATTGAAAAGGCGGTTAATATGTTTGATTGGATCAAAGTAGCCGATGTGCAAGGAGCTGGTAATTCGTTGAATGTACGTAACTATCAATACACCGATGAACATCCAATTGAAGGAATTTCCTATTACCGGTTAAAGCAAACCGATTTTGATGGTGAATTTACCTATTCAAAGGTGCGTTCTGTCCGTTTGATGCAATCTATTCACGGGGATTTTGATTTTTATTACGATGCTGCCGATCAGGTTCTTGTTTTCGAAAACCTTTCGGGAAATGAAGCCGATGCCCGGTTGGAAATATTCAACTTTCAGCCATCGAGCCAGCTTATCAATAAACTGAAATTGGTGGAAGGTTCTTCCAAAATATCAGTGAGCCAGTTGCCTGTGGGAGTTTACATGGCGGTTTTGCATTCGTCGTTAGGAACTTTTAAACTGCGATTTGTAAAAAAGTAGGCTGAGATATTTGCTTTATAAACCAAATAATTGCCAGGGTTAATCTGAAAACAGGTTGTTGCTCCAATTCAGTTTGAGATTCGTTACCCTAAAATTTGTAGTTTTACGGCAAACAAAATTGGATATGATACAATGACCGACAAAGCATTAGGCAGCAACTATTTTAAAGAACCCTCATTTCCGTTGAGTGTAAAAAAAGTCGATCGCAAATTCAATATTTCGCATTCCGCCGATTTAACCGAGATTGAACATTTTCACGATTTTACCGAAATAGTTTTTATCATCAAAGGGAAAGGCATTCAAATGATTGAAGAGCAGGAATACCCTGTTTCGGCGGGTGATGTGTTTGTGTTGCAGGGAAACCAGAAACACTATTTTAAAGAGGCGGGAGCGGTAGAAATAGTGAACGTGATGTACGACGCCAAGAAGAACAAAAACTTGATTTCGGAACCCATCCGGAAATTGGAAGGTTACAAGGCGCTGTTTATTCTGGAATCGCAATTCAGGGCCCGGCACTATTTTAAAAACAAGCTGCATTTGGTGCGGAGCGATATGGCCAAGCTTGAAATCATCCTCAATTCCATGATACTTGAACTGGATCATCAATTTGAAGGGTACCAGTTGATTTTAAAAAACCGGTTGGAGGAGTTAATTATTTTGTTGTCGAGATATTATTCCCGGTTGGATGCAACTGAAGCGCAATCTTTGGTAAGAATAGGAAAGGTTATTGATTACCTGGAGGAAAACTTTGCCGAGAAAATCTACCTCGATGACCTGTCGGAGATGGCTTTTATGAGTGCCCGGAATTTTCAGCGTATTTTTAAAAAGGCAGTAGGTTCCACACCATCCAACTACCTGATGCAGATTCGTCTGCAACGTGCCCGCAAGCTTTTGCGCGAAACCGGATTGCCAGTATCCGAAATTGCAGATGAAACCGGATTTGGTGATGGGAACTATTTTATCAAATGCTTTAAAACCGCAAATGAGCTTACACCCAATAAGTTTCGGCTAAGGTATGGAGGTCTGAAAAAATAGTTGGGACTGTCTCAAATGTAATTTTGGATTAATAATACGTACAAACTGAAAGAAATGGAACGCAGATGCAACTGATTTTTGCAGATAAAATCGGCGTTAATCTGCAAAAATCCACGTTATCTGCGTTCAATTTTAACCCAAGACTTTCAATGCATAGGTTTTTTGAATTTAAAGTGATTCCTTTTGAGTCGGCTCCTTTTTAGTAAAAAAAACTAGAATTTTATAGTTACCCCAGCCATAAAATTGATCCCTGCTTGCGGGTAATAGTATGGCGTATCGCCCCACATATATCCGTTTGATGCGTATAGTTGATTAAATAAATTATTTACCATAATATTTATCTTTATTTCATCTAAATATTTTGGTTTAAAAGTATAATTAGCATGTAGGTTGGTATAGGAGTAAGGATCAAGTATTCTTTCGTCGTTTTCAGTTAAATCGAGATATTGCTTTGATATATACCGATAGGAAATCCCCAATTCAGTATTCCTGAAAGGGAGATAATTGATTTGCAACCCGCCAATTAATTGTGGAGCGTAGGAAAGCTGTACGTTGTTGTAGTTTGCAATACCAGTTTCTGATTCTTCTTTATAATTGGTATTTGAATTACTTAGTGCGATATTTCCCTTTATTGTAAAAGTATTTTTAATTTCATAACCACCATCTATTTCAATGCCTAACCGATAGCTTTTTCCTACATTCGCCCTGATAGGTGAACCTACATCATTTAATTCGCCGGTTAAAGCCAATTGATTTGTATATTTCATAAAGAAAAAGTTAATGTTATAATTATAGGATTTGTCATTTTTACGGGCACCAAATTCGATGTCCCTTAAAGTTTCAGGCTCAGGGTCAGTATTTTCGGGGGCATCTAAAAAATCTGTCCGGATAGGTTCTCTGTTCGATAAAGCATAAGATGCATAAACAGTCCCCAGAAAATTATTTTTATACGAAATGCCAACCTTTGGATTTAGAAACAGGTAGTTTTTGTCAATTGCTGCCATGGCTCCCCCTTTTTCGTTCCCAGAGCAGAAGTAATCAACCATCCGGACCTGTAAATCGCCAAATAAATACACGTTTGCTAAAATAGCATAGGTAGCCTTTATGTAATTGTTAATATCCAATTTTTCTGCAATGTTATTATAATAATTATCTTCAATAGTTGTGTTTCCCACATATTGAGCCCATAAGATTTCGCCAAAATGTTTGGCATTAGCATAGTTGTTTATTGCACCTCCAACGTTTAAATTTAATTTTTCACTGGTATAATCTAACGAATAGGTGGTGCCATAAAAATGGTTATCGAGCCAGCGGCGGACAATAATATCAGAAATTGCTACGGTGTCATGATAAAAATAAGCATAAACCCCATTGTTTAAAACACTATCGTATCCGAAAAACTGCTCGCCTATCGGGTAATTTTTTAAAGAATCGTTTTGGTTGTATTCTTCATAGTAACCCCGTCCATAAGTGTAGTGCAAGGCCGCATTAAATTTCAGGTACTCGCCCAATTTTTGGCTCAGGTGCAATTGGTAATGGTCCTGTTGGTAATTGTCTGTTTGATTATCATAAAAGCGAAATGAACCATCGCTGTTTTCAATATAGCCTGCCCAATTAAAAGTGCGTCCCAAATTTTCAATTGTCCAATTATCAACTCCCCACCAGGCTTGATAGGTTTTTTCTTTTCCGCTAAAAACTACAGCTTTAACCATGGTTTTATCGGAATAAAAGCCTCCCTGTACAAAGAAAGATTTTAAATCGGATGAGGCACGATCGATATAACCATCAGATGAGATTTTTGATAGGCGTCCTTCAAAAGCCCATTTGTCATTTATGAGTCCTGTTCCAACCCGGATATTGTTTTTAAAGGTATTAAAGGATCCTGCAACACTGTTTATTTCAGCAAATGGTTTAGTTTCCAGTGTATTGGTTTCCAGGTTAATAGTTGCACCAAAAGCTCCCCCCCCGTTGGTTGACGTCCCGACACCGCGTTGAATCTGTAAGCTATTTACAGAACTGGTAAAATCGGGCATGTTCACCCAAAAAACGCCATGCGATTCGGGGTCGTTCAGGGGAATTCCATTTACCGTAACATTTATGCGCTGTATGTTGCTGCCTCGAATCCAAAGTCCGGTATAACCAACTCCTGCACCTGCATCAGATGAAGTTACCAACGATGGCGTCATACTCAATAAGTAAGGCAAATCCTGCCCCAGGTTTTGATTCACAAAATCTTTTTTACTTAACAAACTAAAAGTTACAGGCGTGTTTGCGTCGGCCCGTGTGCTTTTCACAATAATTTCATCAGCTAAAATACTTTTGGCTGTTAAGGTAAAGTTGAGTTCCAGGTTTTTAGTAACTTCAACAGTTTCTTGCAGTTTTGTAAATCCTAAAAAAGAAGCAGTCAAGGTGTAGTTCCCAATTTTATTTACTTCAAGTTGGTAACATCCCTGTAAATCAGTAACAGTCCCTTTTGGCGAATGTTCGAGTTGGACGTTGGCACCTGCTAATTTATTGCCGTCAACATCGGTCACTTTTCCACTGATTACAAACTGGGCTTGACTCAGCAAAGCCACAAACAATAATTGAAAAACAAATAATAACTTTTTCATTACAATAATTTTATGGCCCCATGATTTCAGTAATGAATAGTGCAGATTTTCCTGATTTTGTTCAGTTCCATTTGCAATAGCTATTCACTGCTTCACTGCCGAAGCCGGTTAAACAATTTATTGCAATGGGAGATTTGTTGCTTATTCCCTGCGCCGGCATTACCCGTATCAGGTTCAAAGGGTATGATCTCAGCCCGGATGGTAGGGCACCCCATTGTGAATTTGGGTACAAATCTATATTACTTTTTCAAAATCAGCAAGTGATTGCCGATTGAATAAATGAAAAAATAGCCCCCCTCTTCTTAAAGAAATTTTTTTTCAACAGATAAGATTCAAATTATTATTAAATAAGTAAAACTTTTGAAGTTTTTTTATAATTTGGGAGGGCAAACTATCATTGTGAAAAGAAGGAAAAAATAGTTTACAGCCCCATCTTGAGATGCTTTACAATACCTGATTGGGCTAAAGGAAATTGAAGGAGAAGCACTAAGTTTGAGTTTATTGAAATAAAACAACATAATTAATTCCTAAAATTCACCTTAAACAAATTAACATGGAAAACATCAATGGATTATTTTGGCTGGTTCCTGTGGCATCTATAACAGGGCTGGCTTTTGCCTTTCTCTTTTTTAAGCAGATGATGAAAGAGGACGAGGGAACGGATTTAATGAAGAAGATAGCCCAACACGTCCGGACAGGAGCTATGGCTTATTTGCGTCAGCAGTACAAAGTGGTAACTATTGTATTCATCATTCTGAGTTTGTTGTTTGTTTATTTGGCTTATGGCCTTCATACCCAAAACCCATGGGTACCTTTTGCATTCTTAACGGGTGGTTTCTTTTCAGGTTTGGCCGGTTTTTTTGGCATGAAAACCGCCACCTATGCCTCGGCAAGAACCGCAAATGCAGCCATGAACTCCTTAAATCATGGATTGAGAGTCGCTTTCCGGAGCGGCGCTGTTATGGGCTTGGTTGTTGTAGGTTTGGCCTTATTAGATATTTCACTCTGGTATTTGGTTTTAAATCATTTTGTAGATGCCACCGGTTCTGAAAAAATGATTGTCATTACTACCACCATGCTTACATTCGGAATGGGTGCATCCACTCAGGCGTTGTTTGCAAGGGTAGGTGGGGGTATTTACACCAAAGCTGCCGATGTGGGTGCCGACTTAGTTGGTAAAGTAGAAGCTGGAATTCCCGAGGATGATCCACGTAACCCTGCTACCATTGCCGATAATGTAGGCGACAATGTAGGTGACGTGGCTGGTATGGGTGCCGATTTGTACGAATCCTATTGTGGTTCGGTGCTTGCTACTGCTGCCATTGGTGCTGCAGCTTTTATGACTAATGAACAAACACAGTTTAATGCGGTTCTTGCCCCAATGTTAATTGCTGCTGTTGGCATTTTTCTTTCAATTATCGGAATTTATTTTGTACGGACCAAAGAAGGGGCATCAATGAAACAGTTACTTCGTGCTTTAGGCCTGGGCGTTAATATTAGTTCTGTTCTGATTGCCATTGCCAGTTTCGGTATCTTATATTTATTGGGACTCGAAAATTGGGTGGGGATTTCTTTCTCTGTGGTGGTTGGTTTATTGGCTGGGATTATCATCGGACAGTCAACCGAATATTTTACCTCGCATTCCTACCGCCCTACACAAAGAGTAGCCGAATCTTCACAAACAGGCCCTGCTACTGTTATCATTTCCGGGGTGGGATTGGGAATGATTTCGACAGCAATTCCGGTAATTACCATTTCTTTAGCAATTGTTCTGGCTTATTTATCAGCTATTGGGTTCGACGTTCATAACATGATTTCATCTGAAAATATTGGCTTAGGGTTGTATGGAATAGGTATTGCAGCCGTGGGTATGTTATCAACATTGGGTATCACCCTGGCGACCGATGCTTACGGCCCAATTGCCGATAATGCTGGTGGAAATGCTGAGATGAGCCACTTAGGGCCTGAAGTACGCAAACGTACCGATGCTCTGGACGCTTTAGGAAACACTACCGCAGCAACAGGAAAAGGATTTGCCATTGGTTCGGCTGCATTAACGGCACTCGCTTTGCTGGCTTCATATATCGAAGAAATTAAAATCGGGTTGGTCCGTCTGATTGACAACTCAGGTTCTGAAACCATTCAGGTCGGTATTCAGGAATTAACAAAAACCCAGGTTCAGCATTCGTCAATCATTGACTTTATGAATTACTATCAGGTTACATTAATGAACCCCATTGTAATCGTAGGTATTTTCATTGGTTCCATGATGGCCTTTTTGTTTACCGGTTTAACCATGAATGCCGTAGGCCGTGCTGCTCAAAGTATGGTTGAAGAAGTCCGCCGCCAGTTCCGCGAGATTAAAGGGATTTTAACCGGCGATGCCGAGCCTGATTATGCCCGTTGTGTGGCTATTTCAACCAAAGGGGCTCAACGCGAAATGATGTTGCCTTCTTTATTGGCCATAATTATCCCGATAGTTACAGGACTTGTTTTTGGAGTTGCTGGTGTCATGGGGTTATTGGCTGGTGGATTGGGTGCCGGATTTGTATTGGCCGTATTTATGGCTAATGCCGGCGGTGCCTGGGACAATGCCAAAAAATACATCGAGGAAGGAAACCTCGGTGGAAAAGGTTCAGCCAATCACAAGGCAGCTGTAACCGGCGACACCGTTGGTGATCCTTTTAAAGACACTTCAGGCCCATCACTGAACATCCTTATCAAATTAATGAGTATGGTTTCCATTGTAATGGCCGGAGTAACAGTGGCTTATAGTTTGTTTTAAGAATTGTAGAATTTGAAAAAGAATAATGCAAAAAGTCCTATCAGGTTTTGGTAGGACTTTTTCTTTATAAGAACAAAAAAGCAATCAATACTGCAACTTCAAAACCTTTTGGGCAATAACTTCCAGAGGAAGGATAAACTCCGCGGCATCTAATTTTATTGCCTCTTTGGGCATGCCAAACACAATGCAGCTTTTCTCGTCCTGGGCAATGGTGTGTGCCCCGGCTTCTTTCAATTCCAGCAATCCGCGCGCACCGTCGTCACCCATTCCGGTCATGATTACGCCCACCGCATTTTTTCCGGCAAATTTTGCTGTAGAGCGGAAGAGAACATCTACCGAGGGCCGGTGGCGGTTTACCAACGGACCATCGTTAATTTCTACATAATACCGGGCACCGCTTCGTTTTAAAATCAGATGGTGGTTTCCGGGGGCTATTAATGCCCGTCCACGGATAACGGTGTCGTTATTGGCGGCTTCTTTTACCGATATTTTGCAAAGCTGATCGAGCCGGTCGGCAAACGAACGGGTAAACTGTTCAGGCATGTGCTGAACAATCACAATTCCCGGGCAGTCGGCGGGTAGTTCCTCCAAAAATATCCGCAATGCCTCGGTTCCGCCAGTGGATGCTCCCACAACAATTACTTTTTCGGTGGTTTTTATCATGCTGTCTGAAGCTGAGCTTTTAGGCATGATGGCATCGGCGCTCAATTTGGGTTTCACTTCCATTGGACGGGTAGGTAAGGGGGGCACTTTTTTCCGATGTAGTTTTGCGGCTGAGGCTGCCTTTACGGCATCACGGATACGTATTTTTGATTCTTCAATAAATTCTTTGGTACCCATTTTGGGTTTGGTAATTATTTCAACGGCTCCATATTCAAGTGCCCGGATGCCGGTTTCGGTTCCTTTCTCGGTAAGGCTTGAGATAATAACAACGGGGATGGGGTGTTGGGTCATTATTTTCCTCAGGAAAGTTAAGCCGTCCATGCGGGGCATTTCAATATCAAGGGTAATTACATCGGGTACTTCGTGGGCAATTTTACTGGCGGCATAATAAGGGTCGGCAGCCACGCCCATCACTTCAATGTCGGGGTCGGAATTTAAAATTTCGGCCAGAGTTTGTCTCACAACGGCAGAATCATCCACAATAAGTACTTTAATTTTATCTCCCATGTTAAGTGCTTTTTTGGATTAGTTTCATCAGTACAACGCCTGTTTCGGTATTGAACCTTATTTTTCTGCCTTGTTTGCCACCGATACTTTTTCCGGTTATCTTTATTTTGAGCTCGGCAAGCATGTTTTCAGCAATCTCAATATTCCGTTCGCCAATCTTAAACATGTTGGTTTTGGTATCAACAACTTCGCCGCCACCAAATATTTTGGCTTGAATATTTCCCTTTGAAGAGCCCATAAATAGCATCTTCTCCACCAGTTTTTGGATGGCAATATTCCCATACTTTGGCGAGGCCAACCCTGTACCGTTCCAAAAGGGAAGCATGTAATGGTTGATTCCCCCGATTTTTTTCACGGGGTCGTATAAACACACGGCTACGCATGAGCCTAAAATGGTATCCACCAAATGAGGTTCCGGCTCGGCAAACAAAGCTGCCGGATATAGGTAGTGCGTTTTAATGTTATTTTCTTGTTCAGAAGACCTCATCCTCGCTATTTCCAAATATGAATTCATTTCCATCAAGTGCATATCCGTCGCTATTGGTATCGTCTCCTTCAGGGATTGAAATAGTAAAAATGGAGCCAATGCCCCGCTTGCTGGCAATCTCTATATTGCCATTCATCAAGTCGAGCAGCGATTTTGTGACAGATAACCCTAATCCGTGCCCCGGATTGAGTGAGTTGATGGAGGCATCTAACCGCTTGAAACGGTCAAATATTATTTCAAGGTTTTTTTTGTCAATTCCTATTCCAAAATCCTTAACCATTAACTTCAAACTGTTTTCATCTCTCCAGGCCTTTACCTCAATCCGGTTGGCGGCATTGCTGTATTTTATTCCGTTGCTCAGCAGGTTCGAGATAATGAGTTTTAGTTTCTCAGGATCGGTTCTAAAAAAGTGGGCGTCGGAAAGGGCTTTATCTAAATCGAAGGAGAAGTTTATTTTTAATTGTTTTTGTTCAGCCTTGTATTTGTAAGCACTTATAATGCTTGTAATCAGTTGACTGATGTCCGTTTTAATGTATTCGGGAGATGCTTCGCCGGCCTCGATCCGGGCAGCAGTAAAAATATTTTTTAATTGAAAATCAAGCTCAAAAGCCTCAGAATGGATGAGTTCTGCCATGCTTTTAATTTTAATAATATCACTCTCTTTGGAAGCAATAATATTCTTTGACAACCCGAGGATGGAGGCAAAAGGGTTTACAATCTCATTGGTAATGTTTGATATAAAATGGCTCTTTAATGCCTCCGATTCGGAGAGCTTCTCGTTAACCGACTGCAACTCTTCACCCTGTTTTGCCAGCATCACGGCCATTTCTGCCGACTTTGCCAACCTTATCTTTAGTTGCTCAATTAATTCTTTATCTGACAGCATGTGCGGAAGTGTTTTAGGTTTTTTTAAATATAGTAGGTTTGATGCTTTTCAAAGGTACATTCATGTTGGTGATTGATTCAGAATGACCTAAAAGAAAGAACCCCTCTGGTTTCAACTTTTGGCAGAGCTTGTTAATGACCATCTCCTGGTTTTCGCGTTCGAAATAAATCAGGGCATTGCGGCAAAAGATGATATCAAACTGGTCATTTACCTGATAGGTGTTGTCCATAAAGTTTAACCGTTGAAAACTGACTTTGTCGCGCAGGGTTTTAACTACACGGACCCTGGGGTCGTTGTGGTCTTTGGAACGTAAAAAATATTTTTTCTTTATGCTTAATGGTATAATTGAAATTTTTTCTTCCTTGTACACCGCGTTGGCACCAGTTTGTAGCATCTGAGTCGAAATATCGGTAGCCAAAACCTGATAATCGAAACCCGGGTTTTTTTCTTTAAACTCCTGAAGAACAATGGCTAAAGTATAAGGTTCTTCGCCCGATGAACAGCCTGCGCTCCAAACTTTGAAGGTGCCGCGCCCGTGCAATTTAAAAAGCTGCGGCAGCAGTTCGGTTTCAAGAAATTCAAAATGGACGGGTTCCCTGTAAAAATCCGTTTTATTCGTAGAAACAACATCCATCATGTGGATAATTTCATTTTCGCCTTCGCGGCTGAAAACATATTCAATGTAAGTCTTAAAATCGGGAATCGCCAAATGTTTGAGCCTTTTATGGAGCCTTCCTTGTAAAACGACTTTTTTGATGGGGGGCATTTTTATCCCATAATTGCTCTGGATAAATTGACTCAATTGCTTGAATTCCAAATCGGTTAAAGTAGCTTTGTAGATATTGTTGTACAAGTTGTTGTCCATAGAATGAAAACTAAATCAGGGAATTGGGTCTATTTTTCCTGTGCATCAATACTGGAAGCAGTTTCAAGTTCTTTTGCAATGATCAATTCTTCGGAATTAAAAATCAGATCAATGTTCAAAAGCATGATGAAACCAACCTCGAGCCGGTACATCCCCTGAATGAATTCAACTTTATATTTGGTACCTATGGTTGGCGATTCTTCAACATCATTGTCAGTTATTTCCAGAACTTCATCTACCGCATCTACCAGTATGCCTAATTGGACAATTTCTTCTTCAATGGTAACATTCAAAACAATGATGCACGTGTTTTGGGTAAACTCCGTGGCTACCATGCCAAATTTTATCCGCATATCAATTACGGGTAGCACATTGCCGCGCAGGTTGATGACTCCCCGCATGAATTCAGGAGAATTCGGGACCTTTGTCATGGGCTTCATCTCAAGTATGGTGAGCACCTTTGAAACATTTACCGCAAATAATTCTTTGCCAAGCTTAAATGTTAAAAAGGTATTCACTTCATTGGCGGTTTTTATATCATCTACATCCATATCACCCTCCTATTTTTATTTCATTATTGGCAAATAGTGTTATTAACTTGTTGGTATCCATAACTAAGGCAACGGTACCGTCTCCTAGGATTGTTGCACCCGAAATTGATTGTTGATTTTTATACATCTTGCCCAGAGGTTTTAATACCGCCTGATACTGGCCGATGATGTAATCCACGGTCAGGCCGATTTTAGTTTCACCGTATTGAACAGTTACCACATGTTGTGTGTCGGGAGCAGTCCCATCCATTTCAAAAAGCCCACGGAGGTTTAAATAGGCAACCTCTTTATCGTCGGTCCGGATAAGGTGGTTCACGGCATTCTCAAGCACGTCGCGTTTGAATTCATAACATTTATTTACCGAAGAAAGAGGGATCACAAATTTGGTATCACTTATTTGTACCAATAGTCCGTCAATAATTGATAGGGTCAACGGTAACCTGATGGTTATGGTGGTTCCTTTGTTTACTTCTGAATCAATTTCCACTTCGCCCCTGATTTCGGCAATTTTCCGTTTTACAACATCCATTCCTACCCCACGGCCTGAAACCTTGGTTACTTTTTGTGCGGTACTGAATCCCGGAAGGAAAATCAGATCAAGCGCCTCTTTTTTGCTGAGTTCGGTATCGGCATCAATAATCCCTTTCGAAATAGCATGGTTCTTAATAGCTACAGGATCAATACCTTTACCGTCGTCGGCAATCTGGATGATGACATTGGTGCCGGAATAAAACGATTTTAAAAGGATGACCGATTTTTTTGGTTTTCCAAGTTTTATCCGCTCTTCGGTAGGTTCTACCCCATGATCCATGCTGTTCCTGATGATATGCATCAAAGGTTCGGCCAGCATTTCAATCATATTTTTATCGAGCTCCGTATCGGTTCCTTCCGATTTAAATACCACCTCTTTATCCAATTCGTGCGAAAGCTCGCGTACCAGCCGTTGGAAGCGGGTTAACATGGTTTCAATTGGAATCAGCCGGATGCTGAAAACATCGTCGCGTAGCCGCCTGGAAATTTTCTCAACCTCCTCAGCAATTGGGAGAAGACCCGTTGACTCCGTTTCTTGGGCAAATAAACTCAACCGGGCCTGAATGGTAACCAATTCGCTCACCCAGTTAATGAGATTATCAAGTTTTTCTGACGAAACCCTGATACTGCTTATATTTGAGTCGGAAGATGATACTCCTCCGATTTTTGTTTGGGTCTCTTGTTGTTTTTCTTTTTCGTAAATTTTCTCCAGATCGTGGGTAAGGAGCATCATCTGTTCCAGATCAATTTCTTTCTGGTTCTTTACGGCCTCTTCAATAATCCCAATAAACGATGATTCATCCAAAAGGTTGAGTTCCGATATTTTTTGGACCTTTAGATCACATTGGTCATCGGCAAAAATGAACACCTCGCTTATAGCATTAATACCCTGGTTGGTAGCTAAAAACAAATCCCAATAAATATAGCATTTGGTGGCTTCAATGGCATCAATGCCTGGGATGTGGTCGTATCTGGGAAAAACTTTTGATTGCCCCAAATCACAGAGCTCATCAATTAAGAACAGGGGATTGGTCCCAAAGTTAAAGATGTTTTGGTGAGGCTTAAAACTTATGTAATAAGTGGCATGTTCTTTATTTTGCCTGGGGTCAACGGGTTGAATGGTTTTCCCTTCGGTTTCAGCCATTATGTTTTCGTTGACGATTTCCAGAATCTTGGCAATCAGCAAATCGTGTTGTACTTTGTTGGTATTGTCGGAATCCTCTTTTTCCTGAACCAACGATCGGAGATGATCCACTGAGGCTAGGGTAATATTCAGAATATCATTGTTGATGGACAGTTTGTTGTTTCGGATTAAATCGTAGATGTTTTCAAGGTGATGGGTGAATTTATCCATTTTGATAAACCCAAACATGGCGCTACCGCCTTTAAGAGAATGCATGACCCGGAATATTTGCTGGATCAGATCGGGATTTTTAGGCTGGCTCTCCAGCGCTAATAATGCCTTTTCCAGTTCATTGATCAGGTCGTTCGCCTCTTCAATGAATTTATCTCTGAATTTTTCCATTATCGTACTACTTTTTGGATTGCTGCAAGAAGTTTCTCAGGAACAAAGGGTTTGATTATCCACCCGGTGGCACCGGCATCTTTGGCCTCCATCTTTTTTTGTGTTTGCGACTCAGTGGTTAAAAACAGGATGGGGACAAACTGGTAATCGGCCTTTGCCCGTACATTTTTGATGAACTCTATTCCATCCATATTTGGCATGTGCAAATCGGTGATAATTAAGTCCAACTTGCTCCCATCCAAAAATTTCAAGGCGTCTAGTCCATCAACACCTTTAAGCACATCGTGTCCTGCATTTTCTAATGTGAAGCTAACTACTTCCCGTATGCTTTCGGAATCATCTACTATTAGAATTCGTTTTCCCATTGCGGAATGGATTTAATAATTAATTAAAAATGCTGTTTAGTCCTGATTTGGCAAATAAGCTTGCATGGTCTTCATTCAGGTTCATGTTGATGGTCACATCAATCTTCTTTTTTTTACACGTGAGTTCAAAAGCTTTTAAAAGCTGCAAAATGCTCAGATCGGCCTCTTCAACTTCTGATAAAACTATCACACATTTGTTGCAATCTTTTACGGCTTTTTTGAATTCCTGTTCAATTTGTGCCATATTCGATATGGTTAGCTTACCCTTCATGGTCAAATTTACTGAATTGTTCTTTTTATCCTTTGTGGAACTTACCTGAAACTCCTTCATAAAGCAACGGTTTTAGTAATAATTATGTGTGTATTTATAGCCTCTAAAATTATCTAAAATAATTCAATATCATCTTCAAAACTACTGCTGTTTTGCTCATCGGTTATTCCAATGTTCGAGCTTCCGAATTCCAGTGCCTGTTGGTGAATATCACGTTCGCTCTTCATGGTGTACATCTTTTCAAGTTTCTTGATCAGTTCACTGTCGTCAGCTACCAGTGTTTTAAGCTTGTCGTAATTAACTTTTTTGTTGATATCATTTAGGTGGTTGACAATTTCTTCGACAGTTTGTTTAAAATAATGATAATATTCAATGTTTTTTAAGGATGAGGTAATTTCTTCAGAAATCCCGATGCTGATTTTTCCGTGATCTTTTGCTATTTTTTTTACATCGGTTAATTTTTGCGTTAACTCCTTCAGGGCATCGTCCCCCAGGTCCTGGTTTTTTGCATCGGGCTGAAATGTTGAAAACAGTTTATTCAGTGAGGCGACATGCTGGGTGATATTGTTTAAGTTGTTTTTAAGGGAGTTTGAATTCAGTTGGAGTTCGGTTAATAGAATCATCAGTCGGCTCATGAGCTCAATGCCAAAATTCTGACCATTGGCTTTCAATAATTTTTCAAAGTTCCGGACCTCGTTCCGCAAGGATTTCTCACTTTCAAAGATGTTCCCAAATTTCTGTTTAAGTGAAACATACAAGTTGTTGATAGCACCAAAGACGGTGGTTGATTTTTGCCAATCGGCGGCTAATTGAATCATAAAAGAACCGTATAACTTTTGACTTTCATTGATTTGGTCCATGAAAGTATCCTCAAACTGGTTGTTGCACTGCAGCAATGAAAGGTAGATGTTGTTCAACTCTTTCATTTCATGGCCTACCTCAATAAGCTTGCTGGTTATTTTTTCTATCGATGTTTGGTAATCTTTATTGGTATATAACAGTTGGGCTACCTGAATGTCGGCAATCTCAGGTATTTTAGCCACAAAATTCAATTGGTCCTCTAAATATTTTTCAGGAAATTCGGCTATTTCCAAATCCGACAATCCTTTAACCAGCTCTTTTTGCGACAACTGGATGTGTTCCATTTTTTGCCTGATAATGTCGTGGTATTGAATATTGGTGATAATCTCGCCCATGTTGGCAAAGCAATTTTGGGTACGGCGGTTTAAATCCAGCATAAAATTATCGGGCCAGTATTCTTCAAAAGAAAGCTTTTTAATATCGTTGGCCACATTTTTTAATTGGTCAACGGCATCGGTCCGTTCCAGGCTTTTTGTTAAGCTTGACGTGTCTTTTAAATGAAGTATTTTGTTGTTCAAGTCGTCAGAATCATTTCCAACGGCTTCAAATTTTGCATGAATACTGTCAATGCTTTTTTCAAGCAAAGTCACACTCTGCTGCAATTCGGGTTTGTTGGCCAAATCGATATAGGTTAAATGCAGTTTTAAATTGGCCAGGAGGTATTTGAGGGTAATTAGGTTTTGTTTGTAATTGTTGAAAGGGACAATTAATAAATCGAATGACGAAAAGGTAATGGTTAGTAAATCATTAACTTTTACTGTTTTGAGTTTCACATCGTCAATTGATTTTTTTTGAAGCAGGTTCTTCTCTTTGAGCCGTTCGGTAATTTCTTGTAAATCTTTATTAAAAAAATCTGCCATGTTATTGTTGGCTTCTGAAATGGTTTTTACATGTTTGTAATATTCTTTCAGGAGTTTATTGAAATAAAGAAAGTCTTTGGATGAAATGGTATGTAACGAACCGATTTTTTTATCAATGGTATTTAAGGTATCAATGATTTGATTGCGAGGAAATTCCTGCAAAAAATCATTCAGCGCTTTTTGATTCGGGTGGTTCATGTTACATGTTTTAAATCTATAAACTTATAATCCATTACAATTGTTTAATGTAACAATAATTATTTTTACATTGTTATTTAGTTTTTCAAGTTATTCAATATATTTTAAAATATGGCAAAGCCTGTATTGCTTATTGTTGATGATATATTTGTGAACCGCATTTTGCTTTCCGAAATTGCGAACGAAATTGGTTGTACCTATAAATTGGCCAGTAACGGTAAAGAGGCTATTCAGTTGCTGCAAACCCAACATTTCGATTTGGTATTAATGGATATCGAAATGCCTGTAATGAATGGTTTGGAAACTACCAAACATATACGGTTAATGAAAGATGCAAAACTGGCCAAGACACCTATCGTGGCTTTAACCGCGCATAATCCAAACGATTTTTTCGACGAATTCAATTCCGCCGGATTTGATGAATTGCTTACCAAACCTTACCTGATTAGTAAAATCCAACAGGTGGTCGAACGGTTCGTAAAATAAGGATTGACTGAAGATTTTAAATCTTTTCAAACCTGTTGTCGCTTTCTGTCTCATGGAACATATTCAGCCTGGCACCTTTAGGTGAACCCTGATTCATTTGGGATTTTGCTTTTTGCGCCGAGGCTGTTTTTGTTTGAATAGCTGCATGGTGATACGATTTTTTGTCTGTTTTTCCCGATTGGGAAACATTCCCGGTTTTAAAGAATGATACAATTTCTTTTAGCTGCTCGGCCTGCCCGGCCAATTCTTCCGAACTTGAAGCCAATTCTTCAGCAGAGGCTGCATTTTGCTGGGTTACCGAATTCAATTGTTGAATGGCACTGTTGATTTGTTCGGCCCCGTTGTTTTGTTCCTGCGAAGCTGCGGCGATTTCTTGCACCAATTTAGCCGTTTTCTGGATTTCCGGGGCCAGGTCGGTCATCAATTTTCCTGCACCTTCGGTAACATCAACGCTGGTTTTTGAAAGGATGCCAATCTCGTCGGCAGCAATTTTACTACGTTCGGCCAGTTTCCGTACTTCGGCAGCAACCACGGCAAAACCCTTGCCTTGTTCGCCGGCGCGGGCAGCTTCAACCGCGGCATTCAGTGCCAAAATGTTGGTCTGGAAAGCAATGTCGTTGATGATGGTAATCTTTTGGGCTATCTCTTTAATGGATGTTAAGCTTTGTTCCGAGGCTTTACCCACTTTGTTTACACCGTCAAGCGCAACGGTTGATATTTTCTCGGTTTGCAGGGCGTTGTCGGCGTTTTGCAAAATATTGCTGGTCATCTCTTCCATCGATGAGCTTACCTCTTCGGTTGACGAGGCTTGCTCCGATGCCCCTTGCGACATTTGCTGCGAGGTGGCGCTCATTTGCATGCTGGCATCGGCAATGTTGTCGGCACCGCTTATAATGTTTTCAATAACTTCTTTCAATTTATTAGTCATTTCTTTAAGCGAATAGGCTAAAACACCTATTTCATCCTTTTGATTAACATCTAACTCAACCGTTAAATCCCCATTCGATAAACTTTCGGCAAATTGAACCCCTTTTGCCAAAGGTTTGGTAATTGAATTGGTTATCAATAGCGAAACAATTATTGTAAACAAGAGGGCTGTCAGCATGGAAATTATAATTACAACCCGGGCACTTACCGATTGTTTTTCATTTTTCGCAATCATGTCATTGGTATTGCTCAAGTTATTTTCTAATGCAGCAACAAAAGTTTTACCCATTTTGTCTGAAATAGGAACCATGCGGTGGTATGTTTCATCGTACTTTGCCATTAATTGGTTTTTTTCTTCATTGTCTGTGGTTTGCGAAAGCGCTTTAATCAGCCCGTCCAAATCAACATAAATAGTTCTCCAATCATCATATTCGCCTTTTAACTGGGCTATGAGTTCTCTTCCTTTTTCAGACTGCCGGGGACGGTTCAGTATGTTTGCCCAATGTTTATCAACTACCTTCCAGCTTTTGTTTCTTTTTTCGAGCACATTTGCAAAATCTGATTGAGTAGCATTGCTTTCATTGACATACATAAAAACCTCTAAGGTTTGGGAACGGATGGTCATCCGTTCGCAATCCATTTTAGAAAAGTCGATCAAATCGGGCATGCGGTTTACTTCAATATTATGCATGTTTGAACTTAAGGTTGTGATTGTGTAAAAGGCTAAAGAAAAAATGGCAACCATAATTACGATTAGTGTACCAAATGCTGTCCATAGCCTGCTTCCGATTTTGATGTCTTTTAGTTTCATAGCTTTATAATTTAAATAGTTGGTTAATTGTACTGGTAGTATTTTTCATTTATTTTTAGTTTCCGGTTGATTCATTACCAGAATTGGCTTGGGTTACTTCAAGTATTTCGTCGGTTGAAAAAACCTTGTCCATATCCAATAGCATAATGAAACCGCTTTCTTTTTGGGCCATACCCAAAATGAATTCCGATTTGTATTTTCCCCCGATGCCGGGAGGCTGTTGAATCTGTGATTCTTCCAGTTCCATCACCTCATCTACCGAATCAACTATGGCGCCAAGTTTTACCTCTTTACCCTCGATGTGGACATTTAATACCAAAATAGCGGTGTTGGCACCCAATTCAGTAGCAGGCATCCCAAATTTTATCCGGGTATCAATTACCGGGAGCACGGCCCCGCGCAAATTGACAACACCTTTCATATATTCAGGCGCTTTGGGGATTTGGGTAATGGGGAGCATCTCCAAAATGTTCAGAACGTTGCTAACATTGGCGGCAAAAAACTCTTTACCCAGCCGGAATGTTAAGTACGTATGCGTGTTTGTTAGCGTGTCATTGTTCATGGCTGTCCCTCCAATTGGTTAAATAATTTGTTCAGCAATGCTTACTCCGTAATGCGGGATAAAATGTCGTCCGGGAAAAACAGATTTCCATTATATACTTCGTGAATGGCTAAATCTATTTTTGAAAAAATCTCGGTTTTATTCACGAAACCTTTGAATCCCGATTCCATGAGCCGCAATAAGAAAATATTTTCAAAATGCATGGTAATGGCAATAATTTTCAGAGTGGGTAGCTGATAGGTAATTTTTTTGCTCGTGGTAAATCCATCCATTTTAACCATGACAATGTCCATTAGTATGATATCGGCTTCATGAATGTTTTTCATTTCCATAAATTCCTCACCACTTCCAGCTTCCCCTATCACTTTGTGGTTCAGCTTTGATTCCAGGTAAAACTTTAAATCTTTTCTGAAGTAATAGTTGTCGTCCACAATAATGATTTTCATTCCGAGTCTTAATTATATTATAAAGTTAGTGCAGTTGCGCGATTTTTCATAGAGGACATTTCCTAAAAATGCGGGGTGGTTGGCCTTAAAAATAGTAGGTGTAAACCCCTAAGGATTTTATCCGTTCTTGGGAGACATTATGTGCCATCTACATTAAAAAATCAGGTAATTAATAAGTTAAAATATAATTGAAGATTATTTTTTTGATGAAAGGTTGAAAACAACATTTGGGACAGGGATGAAATTGGGAGCAATGCTTCAATGGCAAGTTCTTAAAATGGAATTAGAGATGGTTTTATTGCTTTAAACTATTGAGTAACAGTGTATCTATATTGAAGCAGAGTGTTTTGCAACACTTTTGTATCATCTGGTTTAGTGAAACCATGGCGCGACTGACCGGTTTATTTTTTTCTGTTCAATATCTCAGTTGAGGATATCTGGTATATACCGAAAGCTTGTTACTGTCAAACAACAGTTCAAAAAAATAAAAAACACCTAGGAGTTTTGATGTTTGATCGGGATTTCAATTTTTACTTGCATCCCTCGGTTTTTATGGCTGGTTATACCAAAGTAGCCATTAAAGCTTAAAACCCTGTTTTGGATGTTCGGCAGCCCGTTTCCCTTTTCGTTTTGTTGAACCTCTTTAACGTTAAAACCTATTCCATCGTCGGCATAATCGAGGTTAATCCGTCGGGTGGTTTCATCAAACATCAATTGGATTAGAATTTCATTTGCCTTAGAATGTTTTAAGCTGTTATTGATAAGTTCAAGGATGATCCGGTACAACGAAATTTCGAGACTTGTATTAAACCCCTTTTTTAAATTTGATTTGAATTGAATGTTTACCCTCTGAATTTGGTTAATCCCATCAATAAAGCTTATGAGCGTGTTTGTTAACCCAAATATGCTTAATGATCTAGGGCTTAGGTTGTTTGATATTTCGCGGAGGGTTTGTATGGCCTCGTCTATGTTGTTGGTCCCTTTGTCAATAATCATCTGTTTTTTATCTGAGGCTTCTGTTTCGGCGAGCCACTGAAAATACAGTTTAATAGTAGAGAGTAAAGGCCCCAGGCCATCATGAAGTTCTTTCGAGAACCGGTTGCGCTCCCTTTCCTCCCCTTCGATGAGGGCCGTGTATAATTTCCGCTCCATTTCCTTTTTTTCGGTGATGTTCTCTTTAACAGCTACAAAATGGATGATAGTGCCCAATGAGTCATAAACTGGTGAAAGCGTGGCCGATTCCCAGTAAAATTCGCCATTCTTCTTTTTGTTGCAGAATTCGCCATTCCAGGAATAACCGGCTTTAATGGTTTTCCAGAGTTCAGCATAATCGGTAGCAGGGGTCAATCCTGATTTTAATATATTGGGATTTTCCCCTTTTACCTCATTAAAAGTATATCCGGTAACTTCGGTAAATTTGGGGTTCACATATTCTATAATCCCCTCCGGATTGGTGATAACAATTGAAGCGGGGTTTTGCTCGATGGCGCTGGATAGAACCCGTAGTTCGTTTTCAATCAATTTGCGGTCGGTAATGTCTTGAATTACCCCGATCACTTTTGATGGTTGCCCGTTTTCATCTTTTTCCAGTTCTGCTTTTGAATGGACATAATAATTCAATCCATCGCTTTGCCGTTTAATTTGAAATTCCACATTATAGGGGGTGCTTTCAGTTACCAGCAAAGTAAGGGATTCATCCATCACATAGCGGTATTCTGGCAGAGGGGCTTCTTGTATTTTTTTAAGCAGGAGTGTTTGGTCAGTTGCTTCAAGTCCATAAATACGGAGTGCTTCATCAGATTCCCAAATGGTTCCGGTTTTTAAGTCAATCTCCCAATTGCCTACTTTGGCCAAGGCTTGTGCATCTTGCAACCTTTTTTTGATTCTTTCAGAATGTTCAATCGCGTTTTTCAAACTATTCTGAGTTTCCCATAAATCGGTTAAATCGTTCAGGTTGGCCCAAATTCCAATGACTTCGTCTTCTTTAAAAATGGGGACCAAAAAATATTTTAGAAATACGGTTTTCCCCCATTTGGTTGTATAGACTTTTTGTTCTGTAACAACACTTTTACCTTTAATACATTGTTTGATGGAATCGGTAAAGCCGATTTTAATCAAGGGTTCAAACGTTAAAAGATTTATGGATAGCGTGGCATCCAGCGAAGGTGAACCCATGATATGAGCAACGGCCGGGTTGGCTTCAATAATTTTGCCTTCGGGTGTAAAGTAAACAAACCCCGTGAGTGCATTCTGAAACATGCTGCGGACCTTGGTTTCACTTTCCTCGGCTCTTTCCTTTGCGGCGATTAGATTCTGTTCGGACTGTTTTCTTTCGGTAATATCTTCAACCATTGATATAATTTGGCTGATTGCCCCCTGGTCGTTTTTTAAAAACGAATTGTACCAAACACATTGGAGTATTTCCCCTTTTTTTGTATGGTTTTCGTTAATGTTTTTAAAATCGGTTCCTTCGCTTTGTTTTTTTTTCAAAGTCTCTTTTATTCCATTTTTGGCTTGTTCTGGAACAATAACTTCGAAGGCATTTTTACCAAGAACTTCTTTTTCGGTATAGCCAAATAATTTTTCGGCGGCCGGATTCCATTTTTGTACTCTCCAATCTGTATCCCATAAGATATAGGCTATGGGCATTTTATTGAACTGATGGGTTAAAAAGGATTCGTTTTCAGCAATCTTTGATTGTAATTCACTTTGTTTTTTAATTTCCTTTATAAACCTGCGATAAACAAAAACAAAGAAAATTAAAATGATTAAAAAAAATATTAAATGCGTAATGATGAGCGCTTTAATCTTACTACTGGTTATATGTTGGTACTTTTCCAACGAAACGGCTACACTAATTCCTCCCCGGTTGTCATCCAGTTTATATCCTTGGTGTGAATGGCATTTCATACAACTCTCTTCAACTTTCATGGAATTCATAAACCTCAAATAAGTTGCCCCATTAATTTTTTCAATACTGTTGAAGTTATTTTCCCCTTTTTCGAACCTTTGTAAGGCTATTGTTTCCCATTCGTCTGCTTTGTTTTCAGGGCGTATTGGGTTTAAACTGGTAATATGGCCAATCATCCCGTTTTGGCTTTTCGCAATTTCGTAAACTTGCCTTGTCATATAGGCAGGATTGATTAGGGTCAGTTTTTTGCCACTTACTGTGGTAATATCTTTTTCGGGCACAAAAGTTAAATACGGGTTTGAGGGCGTTTTGTCTGTAATTGGAACATATACTCCTCCATGCATGGCATTCCATTGGCGGTATAAAATATCTTTATTAAAACTAGCCTGTGCTTCAATGGTTGCATATTCTTTAACCGATTGTTTTTCGTTTATAATGTTCCAAACCAATGAACCCAGCGAAAGAAATATAAACCCGATTAAAAAAATTAAAAAAGTCTTCTTAATAAAAGCCGCTTCTTTATTCATTTGGTAAACTTTTAAGATGCATTATGGTATTAGACAATCGTATTTTAGATGTATAAAGTTGGTTTACAATTAGATGTTGCGTATTTCATTGAGAACCTGAAACTATAATCCATTTACTTCATTAAAAGCGTTAATTTTATATAGATACTATTTTTGTTGTTTTCTGATTTTGATTCAATGGCCTTATTCATGTACGCGTAAAGGTAACTTTACAAAAAGAATTGATGCCGATTAAAGATACTATTTCTGTCTAATTTAAAAAACAAGAGCTTTTATAATCTTTCGGTTTTATAATCAAGGTATCAAAATTACTTTTGATTCGGCGTTTCAAAATCAAAACTAATAAGGGGGGAAAGCCGATCCTGAAAATCAAGGATCGGCCAAATTCAAATATGAATTGTTTATTTATTCTCTTTTAAAAGATTAACAACCTGGTTAACTACATTCTCGGCAGTGTAACCTAATTTTTCGTCCAACACGGTGTATGGGGCGGAATGGCCAAAATGGTTCAGCCCAATAACTTTCCCCTTTGCACCAACCAAACCTCTCAAAGTAGAGGGCAATCCGGCCGTCAACCCCAAAGTTGGGGTTTCCTTTGGTAATACCTTGTTTTGGTATTCAACGGGTTGCTGGCGGAATAATCCTTCGGAAATGGCAGAAACAACTTTAACTTTTATCTGTTTCGTGTTCCGTAGAAGTTCAGCTCCGGCTACCAGTGTGGCTACTTCGGAACCATTGGCCACTAAAATTACATCGGGGTTTGCACTATCTTCTACAATGTAAGCACCCTTTTCAGCTTGCAAAGCCGATTGGTATTTCGATGTCCCTGCTACGGGCAGATCCTGAATGTTTTGCCGTGAAAGAATCAACGCTGTTGGAGTGTGGGTATTTTCCATGCCCATCTTCCATGCCACGGTGGTTTCGTGAACATCGGCAGGGCGAAGGGCCAACAAACCCGGTTTCCCTGAATGGTTATGCAATTCTTCCATTAACCGGATTTGGGCTTCTTGTTCCACAGGTTGGTGGGTGGGTCCATCTTCTCCCACCCGGAAGGCATCGTGGGTCCAGATGTATTTAACAGGAAGCTCCATTAGCGCCGACATGCGGACGGCCGGCTTCATGTAATCAGAAAACACAAAGAATGTCCCACAGGCAGCAAATATACCACCATGGGCGGCTATACCATTACAGACAGCAGCAAGTGTTAATTCTGCCACACCTGCTTGTAAAAACTTACCTGAAAAATCACCTTTAGCAAATGCTTTGGTCTTTTTCAAATAGGCTTCCGTTTTGTCTGAATCGGCCAAGTCGGCTGAGGCAACTATCATGTTGTCAACTTTGTCGGCTAATTCAGCCAACACATTTGCTGATGCTGCCCTTGTGGCTTGATGTTCTTTTTGTACAATGGCTGCATAGTCAATTTTTGGGGCAGCACCGCTTAAAAAGAAATCTAATTTTGAGGCCAATTCAGGATGTTCTTTGCGCCATGCGGCTTCTTTTTCTTTATGAGCTTTAACCTGCCCGGTCTTTGCCGCATGTGCTGTTTTATATAATTCAACAACTTCATCGGAAATCATGAACGGGTTGTCAGGGTTGCCGCCAAGGTTTTGGATGGTTTTTGAAAACGAAGCACCTGCAGCCGACAAGGGTTGGCCATGTGTTTTGGTCTGCCCTTCAAAGCTGTCGCCATTTTCGGTTACACAACCTTTACCCATAGTGGTTTTGCCAATAATTAAGGTTGGTTTATATTTTTCGTCATGGGCGGTTTTCAGTGCATTTCTGATTTGGTCAGCATCGTTCCCATTGATAGTGATGACATGCCAACCCCAGGCTTCATATTTTTTAGCCGTATCTTCCGATGTTACTACCGATGTTTTAGTTGAAAGCTGAATATCGTTCGAATCGTAAAACATAATCAGGTTCGAGAGCCCCAAATGGCCGGCAATCCTACCAGCACCTTGCGAAATTTCTTCCTGAACACCTCCGTCGGAAATAAAAGTATAGGTTTTGTGTGCCATCCATTCCCCAAAACGGGCAACCAAAAACCGTTCAGCAATAGCAGCACCAACCGCCATTGTGTGCCCTTGCCCAAGTGGGCCCGATGTGTTTTCTATTCCACGGGTAATATCTCTTTCAGGATGCCCGGGTGTGATACTTCCCCATTGGCGGAAGTTCTTGAGGTCGTCAAGGGTAAAAGAGCCTGTTAATGCCAATTGTGAGTAAAGCATGGGCGACATGTGACCTGGATCCAGGAAAAAGCGGTCGCGGAAAGGCCAGGTCCGGTCCTGTGGATCATATCGGAGGAATTCACTGTACAATACATTAATAAAATCGGCCCCGCCCATGGCTCCTCCGGGATGGCCCGATTTGGCCTTTTCAACCATAGCTGCCGATAAAACTCTGATAGTATTGGCAGCCTTTTCTGTAACTTGTTTATTCATTTTCAAATTTGTTGATAGTCTTTATTTTAAATGGATGTTGCCCAATTGTTTTATAAAATTGGGTTCGATTTGCAAAATTATTTTTTATTTATTGAATAGCTATGTTTTGCTCCTGATTTGTCCAAATTTTTATAATGTTAAAAATGCTTACCAGATAGTAATGTATTTCATATTTTATATATATTTGAGTAAGTTCCAGAGTTATCAGGCAGCTCATATTTTTTCAGAATTGAGTTAGATTGTTGCTGGCAATAGAATATCAGATGAAAAAAAACTTTACCATCCTTTTATTTTTATTGAGTTCTTTCATGGGCTTTGGGCAGATTCAGGAGTCGAAGGTAATTGCCGGATTGATTTTTCGGTTTGCCCAGTTTGTGGAATGGCCCAACGAATCTTCGATTGATACATTCCAGGTTTTATTAATTTCAGAAGACACATTAATCTACCAGGAGTTTGACTTGATTAGACAATCCCACAAACTAAAAGGAAAACCGATAAGAATTAAAATGTCAAATTCACTTAACGGCATTGAAAACATCCAATTGGTTTACTTTGATCAAGGATATGAAGACATTATAAACCGGATAGATGCCGCAAATGGTATTCAGCCCGTGCTGATCGTAACTTACAATTATACCGATAAGCTTTTGAGCATGATTAACCTTGTTAAAGACAAAAAGGATAAGAAGATAACATTTGAAATTAACAAACAGAATATTGATGGACGTGGCTTTAAATATTCCCCGGAACTATTGCTTTATGGAGGTTCTTTGATGGATGTTAAAGAACTTTACCTGAAAACCTATAGTGAATTACTGGAGAAAACCACTTCGTTAGAGAAGCTAAAAGCTGATTTAGATAAATTGGAAACCGAGAAAAAGAAATTCCAACTTCAGATTAACGGTTTGAATGACTCTTTTGAGGAATTGAAGAACGATATAAAGTTAAAAGAAGAGGAATACCAGAGGTTAAATGAACAGATTCGGGTGAAAGACGAGTCACTAAACAAAATGAACCGCATTTTAATCTCCAATACCCAAAAAAGTCAAATACTTGAAAAATCGCTGATCGTTCAGAATGATTCCATCTTTCGTGCAAAAAAGGAATTGAGTGAATTGAATATTAAATTGCTTGAGAAACAAAAACAGTTACAAGAAAATCAGGCGGTTATTTATACACAATCCACAAAAATAGAAACACAACAAAAAAGGCTTTACTTTTCCCTGATATTAGCCTTTGCTTTAGTAATTGTACTCATCTCTATTTACATTGCTTTAAGCGCGAAAAAACAATTAAACAACAAATTGAAATATTTGGTCGATAAGCGGACCATTGAATTAAAGAAGAGTCAGGAATACTATCTGAGTTTATTTGAAAATTCACCCGTTGCTGTTTGTGAATTTGACCTCTCAGAGTTGAGAGACTTTTTATTCCAGAATACTTCAGGTGGAGATATTCAAGCGTATCTATTTTCAGACGAATTTTACAGAACTTCAATAAAAAAAATAAAAGTGAATGACCTCAATATGCAGACTTTATTGCTGTTTGGTGCAGCAAGTAAAAAACAATTTATTGAGAATTATTATGAACTTTTTAACGAGGAATCATTCCGTGGATTACATAAAATGTACATTAAAATACTTAATAACCAGTCACAAACCGAATATGAAATCACCCGGGTATCATTTAAAGGAGAGATAAAACAATTGTATCAAAGCTTTATGGTATTGCCAGGCCATGAGAGTGATTACAGCAAGGTACTTATTTCAATGCTGGATATTACGGAATTAAAGGATTATGAACGGGAGGTAACCCGGCACCGCGATCATCTGGAAGAGTTGGTGCACGAACGGACCAAAGAGATAATTAAACTTAATGAAAGTTTATACCAGACCAACGAGGAGCTTCAAAGCAAGAATGAAGACCTGTCTAGCAAAAACCGACAGTTGAAAGAGCAGCAAGAGGAAATTACCACGTTGAATGAAGAACTTCTGGAATCGAACCATTTATTGGAAGATCAGAAAGAACAATTAGAACAACTCGTGCAAAAATTGAAAGAAACACAGGATCAATTGGTTGAATCGGAAAAGATGGCCTCACTGGGGTTGCTTACTGCCGGAGTGGCACATGAAATTAACAATCCCATTAACTTTATAAGCAGTGGCAATCAGGCATTGGAGATGTTGATTTCCGAACTTTGGGGGCATCTGGAAAACTTAAAGAGCAAGGAGTTTACAAGCAATGAACAATTTAGGCAGGAACTGCTGAATTTCGATAATGCCATTCAAAAAGGGGAATACCATCGAATGTTTGACGAAATTATAAATGGGATTTCATTAGGGGTGGAACGTACAACCGAAATTGTTAGAAGCCTCCAGGCCTATTCGCGAGATACAACAAACCTTAACGATTGGATAGAACTTGCCGATGCAGTGAATAGTTCTTTAGTAATTCTGAAAAACAAATACAAAGGGAGAATTAACGTGATTACCCATGTACAGCCCAATATTTATTTGAATTGTTCCAGTGGGAAAATAAATCAGGTATTTGTAAACATTTTTTCAAACGCCTTTGATGCTATTGAAGGTCAGGGCCAGGTAAAAATAAGCACAGCCATGAATAGTGCCGATAATAAAGTATTTATTGAGATTTCCGACAGTGGTAAAGGGATGGATAAAGATACCTTAAAAAAGGTTTTCGATCCCTTTTTTACTACCAAAGAGACAGGTAAAGGAACTGGCCTTGGACTTTATATTACTTATGGAATTATTAAGCAAATGAAGGGTACCATAGCCGTTACTTCTGAAATAAATATGGGCACCAATTTTATGATAACGTTACCGGCTAAAAAAGAAGAAACTTAATGGGAATTGTTGAATATAGTCTGTAGGGTTGAAATAATCTCGGTTTTATTCCAGGGTTTGACAATGTATTTGTGCAAAAGCGATTCATCAAGCCCCATCTCCTTGGCCTCCGAAATGTAATAAGCCGATAACATCATGCAGACTTTCTCCGGAGATTTGCTTTTAATGGCTTTAATTAGCTCAATGCCATTCATCCCGGGCATCTTTAAGTCGGAAATAATTACGAGGATGTCTTCCTTTCCCAATATTTCCAATGCTTCTTGACCCGAACTGGCAAGAAATAAATTAAACTCTTTCTGAAAATTGAACTTAAAAAGTTGGAGATTTATTAACTCATCATCAACATAAAGAATTTTATAATCTGGCATGGAAATAATATTTAGTGCAAAAATATAAAAATATTGATTAGTTGAACACCTCAGGATTCAAATTCCACGCCCTTCCAAAAAGCTATATAATTGGATATTTTTTTGTCTGAACCCTCCAATGTAGGATAGTACCAAGCTGCATCAAAATTCACCTGCCCGTTGACAGCAATGTTAAAGTACAAAGCTTTTCCTTTGCGGGAACAAATAGTGTAGGTATCGCTCTTGTTAAAAAAATCTGATTTAATTGATTCCGGGGGGAAGTAATAAACCCCATCATAAACCAGAACCGCCTCACTCTCTGCCAACACCTGCCCATTCCAAATCGCTTTCATTGCTTCAAATATGATTACCTGTTGAAACTCAAAACAGTCATGCTGCAAATTTGTTCGAAAGGGCTTGTATAATGTTTTCAACAAGATGTAGTTTAACTATTTAAAGGATAAGTGAAAGCAAATCAATTATTTTTTTTGAAAATCAGAATCTAAACAACTACTTTTGTGGCTTCAAAAGGATAGAGAATTGTATTTCAAAATAAAAATAAGCATGGTCCGATTGCATTTGATTTCTTTCATCGTACTATTTTCCAACCTATTTTTTAATAACCTGGATGCATTAGCTGCAACTGGTTCAGGCGATAACACCAAATGGGTTACTGTAACTCAGGACGAAGGCATTGAGGTTCAGGAACGATGGGTGACCAATGAAAAAAATATCAAAGTACGTGAACGTTCAGGTAAAATGAATTTGAATTGTTCCGGCGAAGATATTCTTGCCCTGATTTCAGACGCTTCGCGGACTCATCTTTGGATGAGTAACGTGGAATCGGTTACAGTAATTAAAACTGTTTCAGCCTCGGAATGGTATGTGCACACAAAATTAAATGCTCCATGGCCTTTTGGTGCTCAAGATATGGTTTCAAAGTACCAGGTTATCCGCGATAGCAACCAAAAGGTTTTAAAGGTGCTTATTTCCCCGGTTAACAATTTAATGCCTAAGCAAAAAGATGTTGAACGTTTAGACACCTTTTTTGCTGAATGGGAATTGACAACCACAGAACGGGGAAAAGTGAAAGTGACCTTTACCACCAAATCAACGGTTCCTCCCGAATATCCAAGTTGGGTTCAGGATCCGGTGGTACGGAAAGTGTTTTTTGCGAACCTCCGCAATTTTAAATCAATCTTGGTTAAAAGTTAATTTATTATACCCGTAAAATTTGCATGATGAAATTAGAAGCTATTGAAATAGGTGTGGGAATCGGTCCATTAAGATTTGGAATGACCCGCGAGGAGGTGAATTCTTTGTTAGGTGAAGCAGATGAAGTGGAGTACATTGAAGCCACTACCGAAGATGAGGAAAGTTCCATTATTTGGCATTACGATGAATTAGAGGTCTCGTTGTCATTTGCCGACGAGCCCGATTGGATGCTGGTAGCTATTGCCACAAGTTCAGAAGATGTGCAATTGGCTGGCAAAAAAGTAATCGGATCAAACAAAGAGTCGGTCCTTAAATTGGTTGCCGAATTTGGTTTGGGCGATGCCGATGAGGAAGATATAACCGACGAAGATGGGATTCCTACCACAGTAGTCTATTTGTATGAATCGGCCATGAATCTGTGGTTTGAAAATAATGAACTTACCGAAATTCAATGGGGTGCTATTTGGGATGAGGAGTCGTTGAATTAACAGGCTTGAAATTATATTTATAAGAATAGAAAAAATGGTTTGCCGACCATTTTTTTGTTTCATATCGGCTGTATTCACTAATAATCTTGAATTTTTAAATTTTATATAATGACGCTTCAGTGTGGAATTGTGGGGTTACCGAATGTGGGGAAATCCACCCTATTTAATTGTCTTTCGAATGCCAGGGCACAATCGGCAAATTTTCCTTTTTGTACCATAGAACCTAATGTGGGTGTGATTACCGTGCCCGACGAACGATTAAATAAATTGGCTGCTATTGATAATCCCAAAAGGGTGATTCCTACCACCGTGGAAATTGTAGATATTGCTGGTTTGGTGAAAGGCGCCAGCAAAGGGGAGGGGCTGGGTAATAAATTTTTGGCCAATATCCGCGAAACAGATGCCATCATTCATGTGTTGCGATGTTTCGACGACGATAACATCACCCATGTGGATGGTTCGGTAAACCCCATCCGCGATAAAGAGATTATTGATACGGAATTGCAGCTTAAAGACTTGGAAACCGTGGAAAGCCGCATTGCCAAAGTGGAAAAAATGGCCAAAACCGGGAACGATAAAAAGGCAGTAAAAACCTACGAACTTTTAACCAGGTACCGCGATGCATTGCTTAAAGGCCTTTCGGCACGTACCGTGGAAATTGATCCTCTGGCTAAGAAAGAGTTTCTGTCCGATCTGTTTTTGTTGACCGACAAGCCCATTTTATATGTTTGTAATGTGGATGAAGCATCGGTAAAGACCGGGAATAAATATACTCAGGTTGTTTTTGAAGCAGTAAAATCTGAAAGTGCCGAAGTCCTGATTATCGGTGCAGGCATTGAGGCTGATATTTCAGAATTGGAAAGCTACGACGAACGTCAAATGTTCCTTTCCGATTTAGGCCTAGAAGAGGCTGGTGTGGCTAAACTCATCAAATCGGCGTACCGTCTGTTGAAGTTGCAAACCTATTTTACTACCGGTGCCGACGAAACCCGTGCCTGGACCTTCCGCGATGGGATGAAAGCCCCACAATGTGCCGGCATTATCCACACCGATTTCGAAAGAGGCTTTATCCGTGCCGAGGTGATAAAATACAACGATTATATTTCGTTAGGTTCCGAGGCTGCCTGCCGCGAGGTCGGGAAAATTGCCATCGAAGGAAAAGATTATGTGGTGCAGGATGGCGATATCATGCACTTCAGGTTTAATGTGTAAATAGTAGAAAGAATTTTGCTGAAAACCGGAAGATACCTCCGGTTCTTTTTTGTTTTAATTTGAAAGGATAATTTTAACTTTGGAACCTTGAAAAAACTACTGCCATGCGAATATTTGTTCTATCGACCGCCCTTTTGACGCTACTTTTAAATCCGCTATTTGCCCAGCAACCCCTTCAACTTCTTTTAGAACAACGTGGAGAGGTTGTGGTTAGCATGGATGCTGCCAATATTTTAAACATCCCCAACCATTATGCTTGGTCATTCGAGCCGGCTGTTGGTGATAAGGTCAAGGTTTATCTTAATAAAAAGCAATATCAGGTGTTGCTTGATTTAAATATCCCTTTTGTTCCCGAAGCCATCCCATCAATGGCATTTGAAGCTGTAATGGCAGCATCGGTACTGGAAATGAAAAGCTGGGATGCGTACCCCGATTACGATACTTATTTGGCCATGATGCAGCAATTTGCACTCGATTACCCCGGACTCTGTAAGTTAGATACCATTGGTGAAACCGTGGAAGGAAGGCACTTGTTGGCACTTAAAATTTCAGATAATGTACAAACCGATGAGCAGGAGCCTGAAGTGTTTTATACTTCATCCATGCATGGCGATGAATTGACAGGTTATGTACTAATGCTGCGCTTTGCCGATTACTTACTGACAAATTACCCAGTGGGGACTGTGAAAAATCTGGTCGATAATCTTGAGATTTACATCAACCCGTTGGCGAACCCTGACGGTACATTTGCCTCCGGTAATTCCACAGTAAACGGGGCCACACGCTCCAATGCAAACTATGTGGATTTAAACCGGAATTTTCCCGATCCCAAACATGGGGAGCATCCTGATGGAGAAGAGTGGCAACCTGAAACTGTGGGCATGATGAGCTTTATGGACAAACATCATTTTGTAATGTCGATGAACTTTCATGGAGGCGCTGAGGTTCTAAATTATCCATGGGATACTTTTAGTGCCCGACATGCCGACAACAATTGGTTTATATGGGTATGCCGCGAATATGCCGATACCGTGCATACGGTTTCTACATCCTATATGTCGGATCTTGAAAATGGGATAACAAATGGGTACGATTGGTACGAAGTGGCCGGTGGAAGGCAGGATTATGTCACTTATTATTTGCATGGCCGCGAGATTACCAACGAAATAAGCGCTGTAAAATTGATTGATGCCAGTCAACTTCCTGCACATTGGGACTATAATTACCGGTCGTTGTTAAACTATTTAAAGCAGGCAACTTACGGAATACATGGATTGGTGACTGATACTGCTGGTAATGCTTTGGAGGCAAAAATTTTTATTGCCGGTCATGATAAAGATAGTTCCCATGTACGTACCGATGCCGATGGGGTATTTTACCGATACTTAAAGGCAGGCGACTACACCCTGACAATTGAAGCGGATAGTTTTGTAACGCAAAATGTTACGGTCAGGGTTAAGGATTATCAACAATCAATCCTTCAGGTTGAAATGCAAAAACCTGTTGGGGTAACCGAATTTAAAATCGGCAACTGGAATATCTATCCAAATCCGGTTTCGGAAGTTATGACGATTCAATGGCAACTATCGGCTTCAGATTTAAATCAAGTAGTTATTTACGATCAGGTTGGGAAGCTTGTACTCTCGCTGAGGGTTGAACAGGAAAATTATCGTAAATTGTTTACACTGGATGTGAGCGGGTTAAGCCCCGGTATTTATTTTGTGGGTGTTAATAATTCGATAGATGTCGGTTTTAAAAAACTGATCGTACAATAATTACCTGCCCCATACCAGAGATACCATTTTCTAAATCAACAGCAACCCCGATTCCCTCAAATCGTTGAACCATCGGGTTGAAAGAATGTCTTTTTGAAATTGTTTTTCGAAATTCTTTTCCATGTCGGCAAAAGAGGTTCTGCTATTTTTCATAATCTTCACAGAATCAATAAATTCCTGAAGCCAGTGATATTCTTCATGGGACATTGACAACGTTCTTGAACTACCTGGTTTATTCAAATATATTTTGGCTTCGTTGCCTTGTTTGTTTGCAGTTATTTCTCCTCCCATCCAGATGACTTGTTTCGTAGATTGTATCAGGTAGGTTTTATTTTTCAAATAACCTTGAACCAATTTCGGAGAAAGGGCGGTGCTTGGTATCTTGTCATCGAACCATTTGTGCAGGGGAAAATCAAATCCTACCCGGTGCATAAAATTGTACGTGGCTTTATTTAATCCTTGAGTATAATCAGGTTGATGGTTTGATGCTGGATCAGTAAAATGAAGTTCGTTATTGGCAAACGCCCCCTTATTTTGTGGTGGAATTTGAATTCCAAACGCTTTGGAGTTCTGGCTTACCGGGCTATGGCAAGTTAAAGCAAACCGGTGCCAAAAGGCCGATTGAATTAATCCTTTTTCAAACATTTGCCGGACAATTTCCAGCGAATCAATGGTTTCCTGTTGGGTTTGTGAAGGAAAACCAAACATTAAGTACGCATGGACCAGGATGCCAGCCTTCGAAAAGTGGTGAGTCACCTGTGCTGCTTGTTCCAGAGTCACCCCTTTATTCATTAATTGAAGCAGCCGATCCGATGCCGTTTCAATGCCACCTGTCACGGCAATACAACCCGAGGCAGCCAACAATTGACATAAATCGGGAGTAAATGCTTTTTCAAAGCGGATATTTCCCCACCAGGTTACCTGCAATCTGTTTTTTATGATAGCTAATGCCAGGTTTTTCAATAAAATCGGTGGAGCGGCCTCATCGGTAAAATGGAATCCATGTTGGCCGGTTTGTGCTATGATTGATTTCATCTTCTCAATAATTAATTCTACAGGTGGCGCATCGTACCTTTTGATGTATTCAAGTTGAGTGTCACAAAAGGCACATTTTGCCCAATAGCACCCGTGTGCCAGTGTCATTTTGTTCCAAAAACCATCGGTCCAAAGTTTGTGCATGGGGTTCACATTTTCAACCAGTGAAAAATATAAATCCAAGGGTAACCCTGAAAAATCGGGAACCCCTGTTTCGGCAAACGGAAGAGGATTAATGCCCGGATTTTGAAACCAAACCAAGGATTGATCCCTGATCCCTAAGGTTTTATGTAATTGGTTTTCATCGGCTTTTCCATCAAGGAATTGCAATAAATTAATAAAAGGAAGTTCTCCGTCATCATAAATAAGGTAATCGGCAAATTCAAAAATGCGGGTATCTGTCAATTCGCGGAGCTCTGTGGTGATGTACCCGCCACCCATTACAACCACTACTTCCGGGTAGTTTTTTTTGATGTGTTGGGCACAGATTAGGGCACCATATAAATTTCCCGGAAACGGTACGGTAACCCCGACTACTTTGGGATGGTGTTTGCTAAGATGCAGATCTAAAATTTCAAATAAAAACTGGTCGATGACATGTTCTTGTTCATTTATTAAAGAATGATAAATGGGATCGAAGCTTGGTGCTACCTTTGCCAAATGCGATTGGTAGCGGATAAGATCAAAACCGGGATGTAAGTATTTGCGGATCAGGTCCGACACGTCTTCAATAAATAGCGTGGCCAGGTATTTAGCTTTGTCATGAACCCCCATGGAACCAAAAAAAGTATCACTTGGTATAAGGCCTTTAAACCTAGGCCCTTCAGGTAAAAAATTACGGGTAGCAATGCGGTAGGCCAAGCTTGGGTTCCGCCCTTTTAGAAATTCCTTTACCGAATGAATGTTCTGTATGTAAAAAGATTGCATTGAAATGGTTTTTTGGTCGATACCATCTACCTGTAAATCATCGATCTCAGAAAATATCTTTTCTAACCCGGAAGCAGAAAACAGGGCATCAATGAGTTCAATTCCCAAATCGGCTTGTTCCACAGTGTAGTTGTGCTTTTTTAAAAATCCTTTGAGCACGGTAGTGGCAGGGTAAGGCGCATTGAGTTGGGTAAGCGGTGGGGTTAGTAATAAAATGGAATTCGATTGGAGATTCATTTGTTTGATTGTTTTGAGGTATTCAATGCAAACTTAACAAAAGTAGCTGATACTAAAACTAATCGTTGGACCTGATAAATTAAGCTTATTTGGTTATTTTTGCATCAAATCAATATAAATAAAGATGAAATTACTGGTTCTTGTGTTCACTATATTTTTCAACGCTATTTCAGTGTCTGGCTTATTTGCCCAAAAGCGGAAAGAAATTCCTCCCGAAACCCCGAAACTCATTGTTGGGATTGTGGTGGAGGATATGCGCTATGATTACCTTTTCCGTTTTTGGGATAATTTTGGTGAGGGAGGATTTAGAAAATTGATTGATGAAGGTTCGTTGTGCAAGAATGCCAATTACGACTATTTGTTAACCCAAACAGCTCCAGGGTTTGCCACTATTGCCACCGGATGCGATCCTTCGGTGCATGGCATTGTTTCTGATTACTGGTATCAGCGGTTGCAAAACCTGACTGCATTTTCGGTTTTCGACGAAAAACAGAAATCGTTGGGTTCAACCAAAGATATTTACCCCTATTCTCCAAAGAACCTGCTCACCACCACTTTTACCGATGAGATGAAGATATTTAACAACCACCGATCTAAAGTTGTCGGTATTTCAATGAAACCTGAAGCAGCCATACTTGCCGCGGGGCATTTGGCTGATGCTGCCTACTGGTTTGATGAGGCCTCGGGCAATTGGATTTCGAGCACCTATTATTTCGATTCTTTGCCCAACTGGGTCAACCAGTTCAATGAGAAAAAATTCTCCGATCTGTACCTGGAACGTGAATGGCTACCCATGCTGGCCGAAGAAAGTTACCGGAACGGTGCTCAGCGCGGGTTGGCCAGTTCCGTGGGTTTTGCCGGCGAAAATACCTTTGCAAAAAAGGTAAACGCGTTTATTAAGAAAGAGGCTCATTACGGCGTTTTGAAAGCAAATCCCTATGGAATTACCCTCACCAAGGATTTCGCGGTTTCTGCCATTGTTGAGGACCAACTTGGGCAAGATGAATTCCCCGATTTTGTAAGTATTAGTTTTTCGGTCCCTTCCAAGGTGGGAGAGGCTTGCGGCCCAAATTCCGTGGAACTTGAAGATATTTATATCCGGTTGGATAAAGAATTGGAGCACCTGTTGCAGTTCATTGATGAACAATTTGGGAAACACAATGTCCTGATGTACCTCACTTCGGATCATGGGGCCTCCTATAATCCAGAAGAGTTGACTAAAATGAACATTCCTGCCGGGGAATTTAATTCCGACCGGGCGCTCATGTTGCTCGGGACCTATCTGAATGCTTTGTATGACAAGGGGAAATGGGTGATTGACTACAACAACAAGCAGATTTACCTGAACCACCAATTGATTGAAGATGCAAACCTTAAAATCCCTGAATTCCAACAAGTAGTTGCCCAGTTTATGATTCAATTTACTGGCGTGGCCAATGCCATTACTGCCACAACGTTGGAACAGACTAATTATTCAACAGGAGTTTTTTCAAAATTGCAGAATTCATACAACCAGAAACGCTCCGGCGATGTGATGCTTAACCTGGAGCCCGGCTGGATTGAAAAGGGAGACTACTTGTCAACCGCCAACTCCGGTAATAATTATGACATTCATGTTCCTTTAATTTGGTACGGATGGAAAATCGGTCGGCAACGAATCTCACGGACTGTTTACATGGAAGATATCGCTCCCACGATTTCAAATTTTTTGAACATTCCGTTTCCTAATGGTTGCACAGGTAGCGTTATTGAGGAGTTGGAACGATAACGGCAATGAATGGTTTAATTGTTGAATGGGTATCAATTTCTGTTTTAATCGTTGATATACATTAAGTTAGTGTGAATTTTGTGTTGAAATATCAAGAAACTAATATTTTATCAATCTGATTGTTTGATTGGATAACCCTGTCTGGTTTTTTTGTCCAAAAGCTTAAACAAAACTGGCGAAACATCGGGCAGATGTTAAGATTTAGAGACAATGGATGCAAAATCAGTTAATATGGAACTATCTTTTTCAATAGCTGTTCCTACAACCACCATATCGGCTCCGGCTTTTAGCACATTTTCGAGCTGTTTGGGTGTTTTAATCCCTCCTCCCACGATAAGAGGAACGGAACTGTTTTTTTTGACAGCTTGTATCATCTCGTCCGAAACAGGTCTGGGAGCCCCGCTTCCTGCCTCAAGGTAAATCAGTTTCAACCCCAGGAGCTCGCCGGCAATGGCTGTGGCTACAGCAATTTCAGGCTTTTGATAGGGGATGGGAACCGTATTGCTCATGTACGACACCGAGGTATCTGCTCCCGAATTAATGAGGATATAACCCGTGGGAATCACTTCAATCCCCGACTTTTTTATCCGTGTGGCTGAAAGGACATGATTGCCGATCAAAAAATCGGGATTTCGTCCTGAAATCAGTGACAGAAAAAGGATGCCATCGGCTTTGGCTGAAAACTGAAGGGCATTTCCCGGGAATAAAATTACAGGTAAAGCGGTGTTTTTTTTAATCAGCGCCACGGTCTGATCAATACCGTTTAAAACGATGCTTCCTCCAACAAGAATTAAATCGGGTCCCGGTTTTTGATTGAGTTTCTTTACCAAATCAATGAGCGAACTTTCCGATTGCTTGTCAGGATCAATCAATACAGCAAAGGTCTTTTTTCCTTTGTTCCGATTTTCCTGTATGTGGTTTAAAATCATAAGCGGAAAGATAGAAAAACTTTGTGAATATTTCTGGAGGTAGCGTATCCACTTTTCACAATCGGATGACAGAAATCCCTTTTACTTTGGATGGTTTATTAGGTAAGCGTATAAGTTAAAACATCGTCATCGAATTCCAGAAAATTGATTTTGAATGATTTATATTGATCACCTTTTTGTGTCCTTGCCCAAAAGCTCCCATGTTCGGCATCCGGTTGAAAGGCTTGGATTTCAACATCCTTAAAATCCAGTTCTTTTTCATAAATTTTAAAGATAGTCTCTTTAGCACACCAGCAAAGGGTTTGCTGTTTTAACGTCTGGCACCATTGAATTTCAGCATCGCGAAGAAATTTATGAATGACTTTCCGTACCCGTTCCGAAACATGTTCAATATCAATGCCCACTTGATGCTGATTGCTTATAATGATGGCCACAAAGTTTTTGGAATGCGATATGCTTAACATTAAGGAACTGTCCTTTAATTGAGGTTTGCCATGCTCGGAATAGTTGATGGTTTTGCGTTTTTCAAGCATCTCGGTAAGCAAAATGCGTGTTGCCAGCCATTCGCTTTTCCGCTGGATATTGTTGATTTTAACAAAATCCAGTTTTTCTTCGGCCCGCAACGGGTAAACGGTTTGGAGCAGTTCAAAATCTTCTTCTTTTTTCCAAACCCCTAAAAGGGTTCCCTGGGCAACATTTGATTTAAAAATCAGCGGCATGTTATTTCCATTCAAAAGTTTCTGTTAACCGATCGATATCTGCCCGGATGAATTTTAACACCGGGGCCAGCGAATCTTTATTCGGAGCCACATCAAAGTAAAGAGCTCCCCGTAAAAAATTCTTGGTGCTATCGGTGAGGTAAAACTGGACATTCGAAGCTGCATCTCCTTTAATGTCATATATTACGCCATAAACTTTTTTATCTGGATGATAGACAGGCGTCTCATCAATGGCATCGGCCTTAATGGTGTGTTTATAAACAAACTGGTAGGTATCCTCAAAATACTCTTCAAAATTTTTATCAATGATTTTGTAGCTCAAAAAAACGGTTGCTTTAAATTTTGGATACACCACATCAATCCAATACAATTCTTGTTCAGCTTTCCGGTTATTCAGCAAATAGCAATAAGTGGGGTAATCGAAGCGATAAGGTAATTTGCTGGGGGTTTTGTGGTATTGTTTTTCGGGTAAATCAATACGGAAATAACCTCTGGGTTTTGGTGTATATTCTCTTTGGCAAGCGGAAAATAAAAGGATGGTTCCAATAAAAATGGCAGGTAGTTTAAACATAACTATGTTTTTTTGATGCTAAAAGTAACGAAATTACAAAAACATGAGGTGTGTTTTATCTCCGAACGGACGTTTTAATTTTAACAATTCTTCGTTTATCAACCGCCTCGATAATGAATGTAAAAGGCTCAAAGGTTATTTTGTCATAAAGTTCCGGGAAGTCTCCTTTAATTTCAAGAATTAGTCCGGCAAGAGTATCAGCATCCCCTTTTATGTCATCAAATATATCGTTTTCTACGTCCATGATCTTGTAAAAGTCATTCAACAGTATTTTGCCATCGAACAGGTAATTGTTTTCGTTGATTTTTGAAAAAGGCACCTCGTCTTCTTCGTCAAATTCATCGGCAATATCTCCCACAATCTCTTCAATAATGTCTTCCATGGTTATAATTCCTGAAGTACCGCCATATTCATCAACTACTATGGCCATGTGGATTTTATCGGTCTGCAACTCTTCCAGAAGTTCATTAATCTTTTTGCGTTCCGGAACAAAATAGGGAGGCCTAATCAGCGATTGCCAGTGAAATGTGTCGGTTTTATGAATATGTGGCAATAAATCTTTAATATACAAGATGCCTTTTACATCGTCGAAAGTTTTCAGATATACGGGAATTCTAGAGTATCCGGCACCGACAATTTCCTGCAAAACCTTGCTGAACGGGGTATTAATGTCCAAAGCCAACACATCCACTCTGGGGCACATAATGTCCGATACTTCAATGTTCCCAAATTCAATAATCCCTTTAAGGATACCTTTCTCTTCTGCCAGGGATTCGGAGGTCAGTTCCAGGGCATTAGAAAGGTCATCGCGTGAAATGTTATATTTTCGGTGGTGCTTTTTATCGATAACTTTGGTGGAAGCCATCAGAAATAGAATCAACGGTTTGAACAATTTTCTCAGAAAAATTAATGGGATTGCCATGAATTTGGCCACTTTTAGAGGAGTTTGATTGGCATAAATTTTTGGAATAATCTCACCACATAGTAAAATAACAAAAGTGATTAAAATTACCTGAATAATAAATCCAAGGATAGGTGCTTGACTGAAGTCAATCAGCGAATTCATGACCCAGGTTGAAGTCAAAACAATGGCTATATTTACAAAATTGTTTGAAACCAAAATGGTCGCCAATAATTCCTGGGGTTTTTCAATAAGGTGGTTAATGTTTTTGAATCCACTGCTTTTCCCTTCCCTAACTTGGGTTAGCTCCGAAGGGTCCAACGAAAAAAAAGCAATCTCACTTGCTGAAATTAAAGCGGAAAATAAAAGCAGGATTAAGGTAAGTATTAAGCCGCCAATAGCATTGAGGCTAAAAGGAAAAAAGGTAATATTAAGGTTACTTAATATTACCCATTGAGAATAAGGATCGTTTTCCAAGATTTTTACTGTTGATTAATATTAAAAGGGTAAATCATCTGTTTCCAGGGGAGGTTCTGGTTCATTTACCGTACTATGCGCGAATTTATCCTCTGACTGAGGGGATGGAACGGCGCCTTTAGAATCTCCCGAACCTTTTTTGCCCATCATTTGCATGGTATCAGCAACAATTTCGGTGATATATTTTTTATTACCATCTTTGTCATCATAGGAACGGGTCCTGATTTTTCCCTCAATGTAAAGTTGGTCCCCTTTTTTTACATATTTTTCTACAACTTCAGCCAGACCCCGCCACAAAACAATGTTGTGCCATTCTGTTTTTTCTACTCTGTTTCCTGTCTTGTCTTTGTAGGTTTCGTTTGTAGCTAACGAAAACTGGGCAACAGCAGCTCCATTGTCGATATACCTTACTTCCGGGTCCTTGCCGACATGTCCAACCAAGATAACTTTGTTTATCATACCGTATTTTTAATGGGTTTATAATTTTATAAAAGTACAAACTTTTCAATTCTCGTCAAATTCTTGAAAATTCTTTTTTCTGATGATGTAAAAAATTTATGATCAATTTGGGTAAAGCGTAGTTTTTTAGCTCATCAGCTTTGACTTCTAAGGTATTACTGATTTTTGGTAATGGTTCGGTAGTCAGTTGAATAAACTGGCTATATATATTTTGATGTGATAATTTATGGATGGGCAACCTGTTCTCAGAAATAGAAGAAATCCGACATCCTTTCAAGAGTTTCATGATTTTCGGCAATTGCAGAAATTCCTCCGCAACCATAGGGGAATCAAACTCCCACATAGGGAACTCATAAAGCCCTTTCCAAATGTCGTTATGCTGACGTTGCATTAAAAGGGTACTGCCTTTATGGTTGACAACCAAATAGGTAAAATACCTTGCTTTCGGGGGTGCTTGTTTTTCTTTTACAGGTCTTAGCGTGATAGTATTATTTTTTAAGCTTTTACATTCTAAAGATATTGGACAGTTTTTGCACAATGGGTTCGTTGGCGTACAAATTAACGCTCCAAAATCCATCATTGCCTGGTTAAAAGTACATGGATCGTTTTTGCCAAGAGTCTGAATGGAAAAATCTCTAACCATTTTTTGACCAGGACCTTTATTTATAGGCAATTCAATATCATAAATTCTTGAAATCACCCGGTTGACATTTCCATCAATAGCCGGAATCCTTTCGTTGAAACAGAAAGAGGCAATAGCAGCTGCAGTATAAGGTCCAATTCCTTTGAGTTTCAGCAATTCGTGGTACGAGGACGGAAAAATCCCATTGTGGTTTTTAACAATGATTTGTGCTGTTTCGTGCATATTTCTCGCACGCGAATAATAACCCAACCCCTGCCAGTTTAAAAGTACCTTGTCCTGCGGAGCTGAGGCCAATGCTTCAATTGTCGGAAAATCGGTGACAAATTTTAAATAATAGGGGAGCCCTTGTTGAATCCGGGTCTGTTGCATGATTATTTCCGAAACCCATATTAAGTAAGGGTTTTTTGTCGTACGCCAGGGGAGTTCTCTTTGGTATTGCTCATACCAATGGATTAAGGTCTTTCCAATATTCACTGAGAATTAGATGCTAAAGTTTATTTTTTTTCCGACAAAATTAGCTGAATTGTTTTCATATTATGAATTAAACATTTATATTTGCCAACACTTTTGAAAAAATTAAATAATTGATTATAAAAGGTTTTTAGAAATGACAAAAGCAGATATTGTTAACGAAATCTCAAAAAACACAGGGATTGAGAAAGTGACAGTTCAAAAAACTGTTGAGGCCTTCATGGATAGCATTAAAACTTCTTTGGAAACAGGCAGTAACGTTTACTTAAGAGGTTTTGGAAGTTTTGTAGTGAAGAAAAGAGCAGAAAAAACTGCTAGGAATATTTCAAAGAATACTACAATCATTATTCCTGAGCATTTTATTCCATCATTTAAGCCAGCAAAAACATTTGTTGGAAAAGTGAAAACGAAAGTAAAAAAATAACTAACTTCTAAAATTTACGAATATGCCAAGCGGAAAGAAACGGAAGAGGCATAAGATGGCTACGCATAAGCGTAAAAAACGTCTTCGCAAAAACCGACATAAAAAGAAGAAATAAGATATTCTTTTTTTTAGTATGAAATTATGGTAAACCTATGGAGCTTATCTCCTTAGGTTTATTATTTTTATGGCATGCTTTTTTGAAGCACGTCCCTTTATATCTTCATAATCAAAGTGATGGAATTGTGAGCAAGGAACTTGTGATAAACTCATCTTCTTCGGAAGTTGTTATTGCACTTTTAGAAGATAAGAACTTAGTTGAATTAAATAAGGAAAAAAATAATACCAGTTTTGCAGTTGGCGATATTTACCTTGGCAGGGTTAAGAAAATCATGCCCGGTTTAAATGCAGCCTTTATCGATGTTGGTTACGAAAAAGATGCCTTTCTCCATTACCTGGATTTAGGCCATCAGTTCCGATCTCTTGATAAATACCTGAAACAGGCATTGGATTCCAGAATTAAAACAGTTCAAGTATCTAAATTTCAGTTAGAACCCGATATTGATAAAAACGGTAAAATACAACATGTCCTTACCGAAGGTCAATCTATTTTGGTGCAGGTTGCCAAAGAACCTATTTCCACCAAAGGACCCCGTTTGGCCTCCGAAATTTCAATAGCTGGGCGGAATTTAGTATTAATACCTTTCACCGATAAGATTTCTATTTCCCAAAAGATTCAGGATTCCGAGGAAAGAGATCGCTTGCGTAAATTAATTCAAAGCATTAAACCCAAAAATTACGGTGTTATTGTCAGAACAGTAGCTGAAAGTAGACGTGTGGCTGATTTAGATGCTGAATTGCGCGAGTTGGTTCAAAAATGGGAAGGTGCTTTTGCCAGCCTTAAAAACAAACCACCAAGGTTGGTTTTAGGTGAATTGAACCGCACTACTGCCATTCTTCGCGACATGTTGAATAACCAGTTCAACAATGTTTATATCAACGATAAGATATTATTCAACGAGACCCGCGACTATATACGTGCTATCGCTCCTGAAAGGGAGAAGATCATTAAGTTGTATAACCGAAGTCAACCCATCTTTGAATATTTTGGGTTGGAAAAACAAATAAAAGCTCTTTTTGGTAAAACAGTAGCCATTCAAAAAGGAGCCTATCTTGTCATTGAGCACACCGAAGCTCTCCATGTGATTGATGTGAACTCTGGAAACCGTTCTCAATCAGAAAGCAACCAGGAAGAAAACGCGATTGATGTAAATCTTGTGGCTGCTTATGAAATTTCGCGTCAGTTGCGTTTACGTGATATGGGTGGCATTATAGTGATTGATTTTATTGATATGCACGATCCGGAAAACAAACAGAAGCTTTACGATAAAATGCGTGAGTTTATGAGCTCCGACCGTGCCAAACACCATATTTTGCCTTTGAGTAAATTTGGTTTGATGCAAATAACCCGTCAGAGGGTACGGCCTGAGATGACCATTCAAACCATTGAACGCTGTCCTTCATGTAACGGCTCTGGTGAAGTTACGCCAAGTATCTTATTTGTGAACGAGCTTGAAAATCACATCCGGTGGACATTACAAAAGTATCGGTATAAAAAAGTGGTTTTGAAACTGCACCCTTATGTGGCGGCATACCTTACCAAAGGGTTTTTCTCTATTTGTTTTCGCTGGAGGCTTAAATACCTCCGAAGGCTTACAATTAGACCCTCCGGCTCCAATGCCTATTTGGAGTATCAGTTTTATGACGGTAAGGGTGATAGAATATTTATATAACGATACAAGAGTCTGTGTTTTTTAGATAAATTCTGCTTAAAAACATGGGCATGCCTAAATAATTGTATTTGATATTTTGCTCTTTTGCAATTGAATTCATTCCTGAACCTGCTGCTGAAAAATTGTTTAACGAAGTAATTCAAATTATGAAAAAATTTAGGAACTTTTGTCTGCTGGTCTTAAGTGTTTTGCTGTTTCAGTCCAGCTTTTCGCAGGTAATACAACCCGTAAAATGGAAGGTTGAAAAACAGCAAATTTCTGAAAAAGAATACGAGCTGGTATTTACTGCTGCTATTGAAGATAAATGGCATTTGTATGCGCAGTGGCTTCCCGAAGGAAATTTCTCCCTTCCAACCAGGTTTGAATTTGACAGCCTTTCTGATGTAAAATTGGTAGATACCGTACTGGAATTATCGAAAGTACATGAGGAATTCGAGGAAATAGCCGGGGCAATAAGCCGTTTTTTCGAACATGAAGCCGTTTTTAAACAAAAGATAGAAATAACAGGCTCATCACCTTATATTAAAGGGCTGATTGATTTTATGGCTTGCGATGATGCACAGTGCATCAAATTGGATGAGGAATTTGAGTTTACCTTTGCAATGGCGAGTGCCAACATCCAACCTATAAAGGATGTACCCGATCAAAAGGCCGCAGGTTCATTGTGGGCCATAATTATTGAAGCTATTTTGTGGGGATTTGCAGCTTTGTTGACTCCATGCGTTTTTCCAATGGTACCTATGACCGTTTCCTTTTTTATGAAAGGTAGCGAGAATAAAGCTAAGGGGAAATTGATGGCCACTACCTATGGACTTTCAATTGTGTTACTTTATACTTTGCCGATTGCTGTGATGATTGGAATCACCTATTTTTTAGGAGGGGAATCAATTGCTATTGATGTGTTTAATTGGTTAAGTACACATTGGTTGCCCAACGTGATCTTCTTTCTGGTATTTATGGTCTTTGCGGCCTCCTTCTTTGGAGCATTTGAAATAGTTCTGCCAAGTTCGTGGGTAAATAAAGCCGACTCAAAAGTTGACAAAGGGGGTTTGGCCGGGGCTTTTTTCATGGCTCTTACCTTAGTCTTAGTTTCTTTTTCGTGCACGGGTCCAATTGTTAGCTCCGTAATTGTTAAATCAACCCAGGGGGCAATCTGGGAACCCATCGTTACCATGTTGGCTTTTTCCATTGCATTTGCATTGCCATTTACACTATTTGCTTTCTTTCCGGGTTGGTTGAATAAGATGCCAAAATCAGGAGGTTGGTTGAATTCGGTAAAAGTGGTGTTAGGATTTATTGAAGTAGCACTTGGTTTTAAATTCTTAAGTGTAGCTGATCAGACCTACCATTGGGGGATTCTCGACAGGGAAGTATATTTAGCCATCTGGATTGTTACTTTTACGCTACTGGGTTTATATTTATTGGGAAAACTGAAATTCTCTCACGATTCCGATATGCCTTATTTATCTGTTCCCAGGTTAGCTTTTGCGATGGTTGTTTTTACATTTGTGGTTTACATGATACCCGGAATGTTTGGAGCACCTTTAAAAGCTTTATCGGGATACCTGCCTCCGCAATCTACACTTGACTTTGACATGACTAAAGCAATCAGAAACAGTGGTCCGAATTCTGTAGTAGTTTCGGAAATTGGAGTAAAGCAACCTGATCAAAGTTTGTGTGAGAAACCAAAATATGGTGATTTTCTTCATCTCCCACATGGATTAAAAGGTTATTTTGACTATGATCAAGCTTTGGCGTGTGCAAAAGCAGTAAACAAGCCAATTTTTATTGATTTTACCGGACATGGTTGCGTGAATTGCCGTGAAATGGAAGCCAGGGTTTGGGCGGATCCTGATGTGCTGAAAAGATTAGAGGAAAACTATATTGTCGTTGCCTTGTACGTTGACGATAAAACAAAATTGCCTGAAAGCGAATGGGTAACATCAGCCTACGACGGCAAACTGAAAAAATCCATCGGTAAAAAATATGCCGACTTGCAGATATCAAGGTTCAATATTAATGCACAGCCTTACTATTGTTTGCTCGACACCAAAGGGGAATTGTTGATTCAGCCCAGAGCGTATAATCTTGATATAAATGCTTTTATTGATTTTTTAGACAAAGGACTGGCGGAATTTAAAAAGCGCCAATAAAGTACCCAGTATTAAAAACTAACACGAAAGGTGAGATGGATCAGTTGTAAATTGACCTATTTCACCTTTTTTGTCGGTTATTTATGTAAACAACCTCTGATATGATGAAAAATGTTTTTATTTTTATCATAAAATGAGAACTACAAAAGAAGGCTGATGAGAAAGATTTTCGCAACCATTGCTTTTATTATTACGGTTCAAAGTTTATTAGCTCAGGGTGAAGTTATTATAACCGAAAGCAACAAAAACCAGTCTTTTAATCTATCTGGGAATTTGTTTTATCTTATTGATACTACCGATGAACTGACCTTTTCCCAGATTCTTCAACCTTCGTTCGACAATAAATTTATTCAAACCGAGAAATCCATTTTTTCTTACAAAGGGGGCTCATACGGGCAATGGTATAAAATTAGGATTCATAATTCCACCGACGAAAAGCAGGAGTTAATTCTTAGTATCGATAATCCGATGGTGGCCGATATAACCTTCTTTTCGTCAACCGATTCATTGTTTTATCATACCGGGGCCAATCACCCTTTTACACAAAAACAATTTTTATTTAAGAACCAATTTTTTAACATTGGACTGTCACCTGGGGAGCAAGGCCTGTATTGTTTTAAGGTAGCTTCGCAAGAGTACCCCTCTTATTTACCCATTTCATTAAATCCCAAACCTTTGGTTTTAAAAAAGGTCCGGAATTACGCTTTCTTTAAAGGGTTTTACATAAGCATTTTTTTATTTTTTGTCATCATGTTATTCCTGTTATGGAAGTTTGAGGACAATATTTCCTTCGTATTTCTGGGTCTTTTTTTGGTGCACTGGATTTTGTATAACCTCTGGCGCGAAGGAATTATTTTTCAGTATTTTTTACCAAACTTGCCACGGGTAAATCTGCTGTTTGGAAAATCACTCTACCCAATTGGGGTGTTGCTTTTGGCCATATTTATCCGGTTTTATTTTGTAGCCAAGCGCACAAATAACCTTTTAAGAAATTCTTTTACCTTATACATTGTTATCAGTTCGGTTTTTGCCATCCTCCAGATTTTTATCCACGATTACCCGTTCTTCTATTTTGGGACTCTGACAATGTTTTTGATTCTGGTGATATTTTCTGTGTCAATATTATATTCGCAAAACTTGAAGAACCTGCCTTTTAAATCGTCAATGATTGCTGTGGTAGTGGTTTTGATGCTAGAATATTTTTCAAGAGCATTTTTTAATTATTCCGTTAAAGGATTTGGGTTTCTTGATGTACAACTTTCCGTATTCTTTTACCTGGTTTTCTTTGGAATCATCCTGTATGTGTTTTTATCAAGCATTAGCCGATCAAAAAATGAAATACTTGACATTAAGCGGAATCTGGAGCAGATGGTCGATAAACGTACTTTCCAAATAAATGCACAAAAAGAAGAACTCAGGGCGCAACATGAAGAGCTTTTACTTCAAAAGGAGACACTCCAATCACAAAGGGAAGAGTTGAGGGCGCAAAAGGAATTGCTCGAAATTAAGAATAATGAGTTAGGTAAGCTTTCATTGGTTGCCAGTAAAACCGATAATTTGATTTATATTTTCAACCCGAATGGTGAACTCGATTGGTTCAATACCTCGTATAGTTTGGCCTTAGGATTAACACTGGAAGAATATAAAAGAGGCGAACCTTTGAATATTGTGGATATCAGCACGAACAAAAACATAAGACACGTATTGAATACCTGCATCCGCGAAAAGCTTGTGGTTTCCTATGAATCGCAGATAGTTGACGAGAACAAACTGGTGAAATGGTACCATACCACGCTGACCCCGATTCTTGATGAGCGTGAACAGATAAAACATTTGATTGCTATTGATACCGATATTACCCGCCTAAAGCAATATGAAGATGAACTGGAACAACAACAAAAGGATGCAGAGCACCAGAAAAATCTGGCAATAAAACGGAAAGAAGAGCTGGAAGAGCGGCAAGTTGAAATTTTTGATAGCATCCGGTATGCCAAACGGATTCAAACAGCCATTATGCCAAAGGTTAAGCAGATACAACGTGATTTTTATGACAGTTTTGTATTGTTTCTCCCCAAAGACATTGTGAGCGGCGATTTTTACTGGTATCACCGGATTCAGAATAAATATTTTATTGCAGCAGTCGATTGTACAGGTCATGGGGTTCCAGGAGCATTTATGTCAATTATTGGGAATTACCTGCTGAACTCCATCGTCATTCATAATCAGATATTTGATCCTGCTGAAATTCTAAAACAGTTGAACCGGAAGATCAAAATTGCATTGAAATCGGATAACCGCACCGTTACGTCTGATGGGATGGATATAGCTATGGTGGTAGTTGATAAACAAGAAAAAACATTAGAATTTTCTAGCGCTTTACGTCCAATGTACCTTTTTTCAGGCGAGGGGTTTGTTGAAGTGAAAGGTGATAAAAATCCTATTACAAGCAGTATCTCAGGCACAACCATCACTTCGTTTACCAAACACACCTTCAAATTTAATGAAGGGGATATGTTTTACATATTCTCCGATGGGATTATCGACCAGTTTGGTGGCGAAAGCGGAAAGAAATACCTGACCAAGCGGTTTAAACAGCTATTGTTCGAGATAAACCCGCTATCTATGCGCGAGCAAAAAGACATTATTAAAAAGGATTTTGACGATTGGCGCGGTGATTATGATCAAGTGGATGATATTCTGGTGATAGGAATCCGTTTTGCCGAAGAATCCAGATTTTAGAGGCTATTCAATTTTAAGCAACCCTAACTCGTAATCGCTAAATTTTTTTGAAAGCTGAGCTAGAAGCCCTGAAAGCTTTACGACCATTTGCTGCATTTGCCCGGGAACTTCCTTGTTTTTAAGTTTCGTTACAAACAACGTATAAATGAGAGTGACCATAAGTTCAATCTCATTTTTATGTTGGTTGCGGGAATTATCCTTTAGCTGTTTAACTAAAGAAGCAATTTTTTTGTATGATAGTTGATAATCAGCGTAGTCTTCATGGCTTAATAGGTACAAATGAAAATCGAAGACTTCAGTAAAGATATTTTGGATAAAACTTAAATGCCCATTGGTTTGGAGCTTTTCCTCTTCCATCAATTCAGCAAGCCCCAGATACCAATTCCGGATTTCAAATTTTGTGGTTTCATCGGTTTGGTATTGAGTGATGAGCCTTTCTTCGATTAGCTGAGGATTAAATTGGCAAGCCCGTAATAAATCCTCAATTTGGAACATGTACAGAAGGTATTCACCAATATTTTCTTTCCTTTTTTTCTTGGCAATCAGCATATAGCTAATTTCTGGTTTAATTTTTATTAAAGGTCTATATTTCTTGGTTAAGGTGGATTTAAATACTACCAGCTACCACTGGCACCTCCGCCCCCAAAACTTCCGCCTCCAAAGCCCCCGAAACTGCTTCCGCCGCCCCCAAAACTACCTGACCCCGATGAAAAATCGCCCCATCCCGATCCACGATGTGAACCACTTCCTAGTAAAAACATAGCGGCCCAAAAAGGCAAACTGCTTCGGCCACCTGTATTGTAATGCCTGCTGCTTTTTGATTTGGCAAAAACAGAAAAGAAAACAATCATGATGATAGCCATCACAATAAACCCACTCGCCTCGCTTCCTTTTTTTGCTTTCTCCTTATAATTCTGGGCGGTAAATTCTTTTTTTGTCAATGCGATGCAAACATCAAGCGCCTTATCAAAACCCTGATAAATATTCCCTTTCTGGAATTCAGGAATCATTTCAATATCGATGATCTGGTTGGCAGTAGCATCCGGAATCAATGGCTCGATGCCATATCCGGTTTGGATGGTAATTCGGCCGGGCTCCTCGTTTTTGGGTTTAAAAACAATCACAATTCCATTATCGAATCCTTTTTGACCAATACCCCAATTTTGCCCCAACCGTTGAGCAAAATCAGCCACATCGTAACCTTGCAAATCGGGAGTGGTATATACCAATACTTGTGTAGAGGTTTCGTTACTGAACCGATGTAGCTTTTCTTTCAACATTGATATCTCTTGAGATGAAAAGACACCTGCATTGTCAACGACCAATTGCTGTTGTGCTGGTTTCTGAAAAACATCTTGTTGGGGAAAGGCGAAACCTAACTTGAAAAGTGTGATGGTTAAAAGAAATAATAGTTTTCTCATTTTAATATTTTTTTGGGTTTGGTTATTTTCCGTACGAAATTTCATCGGAAAGTTCGTTTACATCATCTGACTGATAAGGGAAATGAGCTTTGAGTTGTTCTCCAGCCATACGTATTCCTTTTTCAATTCCATCGGCCATCTTTCCATCTTTAAAATCGGCAAGCATGGTTTCTTTAATAGTATCCCAGAAATTTGCGGGGACTTTGTGGTTGATGCCTGCATCGCCCAGAATGGCAAACTGATGATTGTCGAGTGCCAAATAAAAAAGAACCCCATTGCGTTCCTTGGTTTTGTGCATATCGAGATGGCTGAATATATAAGCTGCCCGATCCAATATGTCTACGCTGCATGAGCTTTCAATGTGCAAGCGGATTTCGCCCGATGTGTCTAACTCTGCAGCTTTTATAGCCTCAGTAATTCTGGTTTTTTGCTCTATTGATAAGAATTCGCTAGGTTTCACAGGAAATTATTTTAATGAAAATGGATAAAAATGTGAAAATGAATTGGGGACTGCACCGAATGGAATCCCCAATTCTATAGATATTAGAATTTTACTTCAGGGACTGATTGTGCACCTTCTGTAGCTTTAAAATATTCTTTCTTTTCAAAACCTTTGGAGTTGGCTACAATGCTGGCAGGAAAACTCCGGATGGTGGTATTGTAAGTACGGGCAGCATCGTTGTAATTTCTGCGTTCCACCGAAATCCGGTTTTCAGTTCCTTCCAATTGAGCCTGAAGGTCACGGAAGTTTTGGTTAGCCTTTAAATCGGGGTAGTTTTCAACTATCACCATCAACCTTCCTAATGCAGAACTTAATCCGTCTTGTGCCGATTGGAATTCCTGTAACGATTGTGCATCCAGTTTCTCAGGGTTAATGTTTACACTGGTAGCTTTAGCCCTTGCTTCAACAATTTCTGTCAGGGTCTGATTTTCATGACTGGCGTACCCTTTTACGGTATTTACCAGATTGGGAATCAAATCGGCCCGGCGTTGATACACGTTTTCAACTTGAGCCCATTGGGTTTGTACATTTTCGTCCATGGCAACCAATCGGTTAAAGGTTTTAAAATACCACGAAACAATAATGATGATAAATAGAAGGATGGCTCCTACAACTATCATAGTAATAATACGATTTCTGTTTTTCATAGTTTTTAATTTAATTCAGATTCTGTGACGAACCGATTAGCAAATTTAATACAAATTGCTAAAAACATTTTTTAAAGTAAAAAGGCTGCCACACTGACAGCCTTTTGGATATTATTTTGTAGCGTTTTCTAACCTTTTAAGTATGATGAATATAAATGTTGCCGATAACAAACAACAGACAATGAAAATGGCCCACAATTGCCATAAGTCTAATTTTCCCCAGAAATTACTTCCTACAAATAAGAATTTATTCCCGACTGCGGTAGCTAAGAGCCAGCCACCTTGCATCAGACCTTGGAACCTTGGTGGAGCTACTTTTGAGACAAACGATAGACCCATGGGGCTTAAAAACAATTCGGCGATGGTTAATATTAAATAGCTACTAATCAACCAATAAGGAACAACCCTTGAGGAATCCGGAACCGGATTGTATTTTACGGCACCGGTGGCATCGGTAAATTGCAATTCATGAGGAGAAACCAAGTTTAAGGATGCCAATAGAACTACAATAAACCCAACGGCGGCGATAATCATCCCGATTCCAATCTTTTTAGGCGTGGAAGGTTCCAGGTTTTTGTTGCGCAGCCAGGTAAAAACTCCCATTACCGGGAATGTTAATGCAACAATAAATAGCGGATTAAATGACTGGAAAACTTCGGGGGCAATGGGATTTTCGGAGCTATAACCAGAAACAAAATAGTAAGTTAACCCTCCCAAAACCAGGAACATGGCAGCACCAATTATTTTTTGCAGGGTTTCCTTTCGGGCTATTAATAGGTACAACCCTGCTAATGAGCCAATAAAAGCAAGAATAGATTGTAAATTAAAGAATATATTGGTAAAAGCACCCACATTTTTAACCGTGTAGTCGCGGGCAAAGAAGGTTAATGTAAGTCCATTTTGATGGAACGACATCCAGAAAAAGATAACAACGATAAAAACCAAAATTAACGAGGTAACCCTTGGGCGCTCCTCTTTGGTTGAAATTTGAATAATCCAGGCAATAAACCCGATAAAGAGCCCTACGGCAGAGCCTAATTTTACATCATTAAAGGCAAAATGAAAAATTACCGAAGTGGTAATCATCAAACCTATGGCTAATGCAATTGCAACCGGGCTAGTGGTTGAATTCGATTTGTTTTCCTTGCTGGTACTATCTTTTGCTTGAATTTTTGCAACACTGGGCAACAATTTGTTAAATACCAAATAAACAATCAGCGATAAAATCATGGTTCCTGCTGCAATAGCAAAAGCATAATTGTAACCTTTGGCAAATGCAGCGATATAGTTTTGAGCAAATGCAGTAAGGTCAGTTACTGAGGTGCCTGAGACTTTATCGGCAAGCAATTGAAACGCGGAAACATCATCTAAAGAGCCTTTGATATACGCATGACACATGGCAGGTAAACTTCCGTCGTGTAAAAAACCCTGCGTTCCCAGAAACCAGTTCCGGATGCCTGTTGCCACAAAAGGAGCGAAGAAAGCCCCGATGTTGATACCCATATAAAAAATCATAAAAGCGGAATCGCGTACTTTTGAATATTTTGGGTCATCATACAATTGCCCTACAACAGCCTGAAGGTTCCCTTTAAAAAGGCCATTCCCTAAAGCAATGGTAAATAAACCGATTAAAGTAAATGTTAATGTGTTTCCAGGAATGGCCACAATGGCATACCCTGTAAACATAATTAATAATCCAATCAAAATAACTGTTTTGTACTTTCGGGTGGCATCGGCAAGAATACCGCCAATTAAAGCTAAGGCATAAATACCAAAATAAAACCAACTGTAGTAGTCTCCAGCTTCCTGTTCGGTTAAGCCATATTTTGCCTGAAGAAACAATACCAAAATGGCCATCATGGTGTAGAAACCAAATCGTTCCCCCATATTCGTGAAAAAGGCTACAAACAACCCTTTAGGATGTCCTTTAAACATAGTCTTTATTTTTTAAATTAATATTTTAATAATACATGTAAGCAAACAAATATAGGAATCTTTTCTATTTGGCCAAGAAATCAATTCCTTTTGCAGAACATTTTGCAGGATTCATTTTAATGATTAGGTACTTTTACCTAATTTTATAGAAGTCACCTTTATTTGATTAAATTTAAGCACATGAAAATTTTACCAGTTGAGAAAATCCGGCAATGCGACGCTTATACCATCAGCCATGAACCCATATCATCGTTGGCGCTTATGGAACGGGCAGCCAATTCAGTTTTTCAGTGGATTTTAGAACACATCACCCGAACCGAACCCTTTGTAATTTTTGCAGGAACAGGGAATAACGGGGGAGATGCTTTGGTACTGGCTCGTTTGTTAGCTCAGGCAGGTTATACCCAGGTGCAGGTTTTTGTGCTGAAAATATCAAATAAATTTTCGCCTGATTGTGAGGCAAACCTTAAGCGGTTGACTGTTTTAAAAGGAGCCAATGTTTCTTATATTCAATTAAACGACCCGTATCCAGACATTATGTCGGCGGCTATTGTTATCGATGGGATTTTTGGGACTGGCTTGTCGAAACCAATTTCAGGATATTGGGCGTCGTTAATTGACCATATTAATGCGAATGCAAGTGAAATCATCGCCATTGACGTTCCTTCCGGATTGTTTGGAGATACGAATAATGAAGCGGAGGGCTCAATTATTAAAGCAAATATTACGCTGTCGTTTCAGTTTCCGAAATTGACCTTCTTTTTTGCCGAGAATCATTCTTTTATTGGAGATTGGACTATTTTGGATATCGGGTTGCATCCTGACTTTATTGAGCAAGTTTCCACTGGCTACATTTATTTGGAGAAGCACATGATTCGGGAATTGTTAAAAACCCGGAGCAGGTTTGACCACAAAGGCGTTTTTGGTCATGCGTTTCTCATTGCTGGAAGTTATCAAAAAACGGGGGCTGCGGTTCTTTCGGCTCATGCCTGTTTGCGAACAGGTGTGGGGCTTTTAACAGTTCATGTACCACAGTCAGGTTATCAAATCATGCAAACTGCGGTACCTGAAGCCATGCTCTGCATTGATGAAACCGAATCGGGTTTTTGCAAACCTGACATCCTTGAGAAATTTCAGGCCCTTGGAATTGGACCGGGAATTGGTTTAAAGCAAGGAATGCGTGGTGCTGTAAAATTGATTCTAGAAACCGCTCATTGTCCGTTGGTTTTGGATGCAGATGCTTTAAACATTTTGGCTGATACCCCTGAATTATTGAACCTATTGCCACATAATAGCATTTTGACGCCTCATCCCGGAGAATTTGATCGATTGACAAAAAAGCATAGTTTAGGATTTGAAAGGCACTTATCGCAGATGCAATTTTCAAAGGAGCATCAGGTGTATGTGGTTTTGAAAGGAGCCTTTACCAGTATATCTACTCCAAAAGGAGAAGTTTATTTTAATTCAACCGGAAACCCGGGAATGGCAACGGCCGGGAGCGGCGATGTTTTAACCGGAATTATTTTATCTTTGCTGGCGCAGGGTTATTCGCCAAAGGATGCAGCCTTTATTGGGGTTTATTTGCATGGGCTGGCTGCCGATTTGGCTGCATCAAAAATAGGTGAAGAAGCTTTAATTGCTTCAGATATAATAGAACATCTTGGGTTTGCGTTTCAGAAAATTAAGGAATTGTAGTTTGGAATTTTAAATGGATATCATGAAAAATTGGATTACTCTTGTGGTTATAATTTTTTCAGTGGGTCAGTTGGTTGCACAAAAAGAAACTGTGGGTGGATGCGATGTCCGGTTGTCAACCTCCAAATTGAATTTTGATGGACACCAATTGTTTTATAGTTTGCCAAAGAATTTTATCCGGGTTTCGGTTACTGTTAAACATACCGATCAGGCTCCGGGGCCTTACGCCTATTATGCCGAAAAGTATTTAAACATAAGCGATGGAGTCATTCAAACCGAAAATGCTTTTTATGAGATTCAAAAAATTCAGATGAATAGATTCAGCCGCCCCGATTCCTCTCTATATTATTGCATTAGTTGCTTCAACCTTGAAGAATTACCACAGATTCAATTAGGGAGAAGTGGTGTTATGTTGGGTTGCAACTCCTTCACTTCTCTTGAAGATGCTATAGAAGTGCAACCAATTCAAAATGTCGTTCCTATGGAATTTGATCCCTATTATTTTTATGATAGGGGCTCCAACCCTTTTGTTGAGGAATTGGAAGAAGAAAAAAGTGAATTTAGCAATGATTCCACCCATGTGAAAGAACCTTTTGTTTTAGGAAAACTCACAGAAACTACCGAGGAACAGAATGCTAAAGAAGCCGCCGATTTTATAATAAAGCTGCGCAAACGCCGATTGAAGCTTTTGGTAGGTTTAAAAGATGAAACTTTTGCCGTAGAAGGAACTGCCATGCAGATAATGGTGCAGGAATTGAAGCAACTTGAAGAAAAATACCTGGAATTGTTTGTGGGAAAATCACGCGCACGCGAATTGACCTATAGTTTCGATTTTGAGCCGGAAGCGCAGGTGGACGCTGAACAGCAAATCGTTGGTTGGTTTTCTCCAAATTCTGGTTTCATTCAGTCAAAATCCGATATCCGGAAAAGCGATTTTAAACCGCTACTCCTAAAAGCAGAGATTTCTGGTAAAATACCAGAACCAAATATTCAGCCAACAGACAATTCCACTAAATCACCCACCCCATTGAAACATGGCTTATATTACCGTATTCCTGTTCAGGTGAATTTTTCATTGTTTTATTCCGACCAAATGGTGTTTAAATCTTCATTTGAAATTGCACAAAAAGGCCAATTGGTGCCAATTTCAGCCGATTATCTGAACGGGGGCAATTATTCCATCGAATTTTCTCCCGAGACTGGAGCCTTGAAAAAAATTCAACAAAATCGCTCAAAACAGTAATTTATACTCTTTCTAAACTTGACTCATACAGTAGAATATCAATGAGTTATGAATCATCGCGATTTTTATGATCGGAAAAGTCATCTACGCATTTATACGTATTTTTGACTCAATTCAGGTTACATCCATTCCTACAATTTGTTTTAACTTTCAGTAAATCAGAATTAAATAATTGGTTTGCTTTTTAAGACCAATCATTGCACACTTTGATTCCAGATATGCAACATGAATTTGAACAGTTCCTCAATCTTTCATCAAAAGTTTTATCTTTGCCACGTTTCAATTCAAAAAAGTGTTATCTATGAAAGGATTAAAGATCATTGTACTGGCCAAACAGGTTCCCGATACACGGAATGTTGGCAAAGATGCTATGAAAGCCGATGGAACTGTGAACCGGGCAGCCCTTCCAGCTATTTTCAACCCGGAGGATCTTAACGCATTGGAGCAGGCACTACGGATTAAAGATAAAAACCCGGGTACCACCGTTACATTGTTAACTATGGGACCAGGCCGTGCTGCCGAAATTATCCGCGAAGGTATGTACCGTGGGGCCGACAACGGTTATTTATTAACCGACCGGGCTTTTGCAGGTTCCGATACCTTGGCAACCTCCTATGCCATTTCGTGTGCCATTAAAAAGCTCGAATACGATATTATTATTGCTGGACGTCAAGCCATTGATGGTGACACTGCCCAGGTAGGCCCACAGGTGGCCGAGAAATTGGGTTTGCCCCAAGTAACATACGCCGAGGGAATTGATAAAATTACGAAAAATAAGATCATCATAAAACGTAGGTTAGAGCGAGGCGTTGAAACGGTTTCAACAACCCTACCTTGTGTGATTACCGTGAATGCCACTGCACCCGAATGCCGGCCCCGGAATGCTAAATATTTGATGAAATACAAACATGCCAAGACAGTTACAGAGCTTCAAGGTACCGCCGAAGATTATATCAAACTTCACGAAGATAGACCCTATTTAAGAATACCTGAACTCAGTGTGGCCGATGTTCAAGCCGATTTGCATTGGTTAGGTCTGGCAGGTTCGCCCACAAAAGTTAAAACCATCGAAAATGTGGTTTTTGCAGCTAAAGAGGCCAAACAATTGACATCGGATCAAAAAGATTTGGATTGGTTGATGGGTGAATTAATGGCCAACCACACCTTAGGTTAATGTAATAAATCGCATTTTAATTGAAAGTATTATGAACAATATATTTGTATTTTGTGAATTAGACGAAGGCAAAATTGCCGATGTGAGCCAGGAACTGCTGACCAAAGGGCGTAGCTTGGCAAACGAACTGAATTGCAATCTTGAGGCTGTGGTAATTGGTTATAAATTAGAAGGGATTGAATCGCAGATAGCCCCTTATGGAGCCGATACCATTCATGTGGCCGATGATAAGCGTTTGGAGCATTATCTTACCTTGCCATTTACCACAATTATCGTGGACCTGTTCAAAAAGAATCAACCGCAAATAGCTTTATTCGGGGCTACTTCAGTTGGTCGTGATTTGGGTCCACGGGTTTCCTCAGCCCTGCAATCAGGATTAACTGCCGATTGCACCAGTTTGGTAATCGGTGATCATGAAGATAAAAAAGCCGAAAAAGTTTATAAAAACCTCTTGTATCAAATCCGACCTGCTTTTGGAGGAAATATCATTGCCACCATCATCAACCCCGACTGTCGTCCTCAAATGGCAACAGTCCGCGAAGGAGTGATGAAAAAGGAAATCTTTAATAAAAACCACAAAGCAAAAGTGGCATCTATTGAAGTGAATAAAGTTGTGACCGATACCGATTTTCTGGTTGAAATCATTGAAAGGCACATGGAGCCCCGCAAAATTGATATTAAAAAATCGCAGGTAATTGTTGCTGGTGGATACGGTGTAGGTTCCCGCGAGAATTTCAATTTGCTTTTTGATTTGGCGCATGTATTGGGAGGCGAGGTAGGAGCTTCGCGCGCAGCTGTTGATGCCGGATTCGTGGATCACGCCCGTCAGGTAGGACAAACAGGAGTTACCGTACGCCCAAAATTGTACATTGCTTGCGGTATTTCGGGTCAGGTGCAGCATACAGCAGGGATGGAAGAATCGGCCATGATTATTGCTATCAATACCGATCCTACGGCTCCCATCAATAAAATTGCCGATTATGCCATCACAGGCGAAGTGAGTGAGGTAATTCCCCGATTGATTGAAGCTTATAAAAAGTTCTCGAAATAACACAGGAGACCATTTAATTACTTTAAATTCTAATACAATGGCTAATTTTTATATCGATAATAAAGACTTGAAATTCCACTTGGAACATCCTTTAATGAAGAAAATCATCGCGTTGAAGGAGAACAATTATGTGGACAAAAATACGTACGATTATGCTCCTGTCGATTTTGAGGATGCCCTCGATAGTTATGACAAGGTGCTGGAGATTGTTGGAGATATTTGTGGCGAGATAATTGGTCCTAATGCCGAATCGGTAGATCACGAAGGACCCGAAGTTATTGATGGCCGTGTGAAATACGCCCGTGGCACTCAGGAAAATCACGAAGCATTGTCAAATGCCGGATTAATAGGCATGTCGCTGCCCCGTAAATTCGGAGGGTTAAACTTTTCAATGGTTCCTTATGTTATGGCCGCCGAACTGGTTTCACGTGCCGATGCCGGTTTTGCCAATATCTGGGGATTGCAGGATTGTGCCGAAACGTTGCACGAATTTGCTTCTGAAGAATTGAAAGAAGAATTCTTACCACGTTTTCATAAAGGAGCTACAGCAGCCATGGATTTAACAGAACCCGATGCAGGTTCCGATTTGCAAGCGGTGATGTTAAAAGCTTCGTGGGATGAAAAACGCGGAACTTGGATACTGAACGGTGTAAAAAGGTTTATCACCAATGGTGATGCCGATGTTTCATTGGTTTTGGCCCGTTCCGAAGAAGGGACCACCGATGGTCGTGGATTATCCTTGTTTGTGTACGACAAAGCAGACAGTGGAATGACTGTCCGGAGGATTGAAAACAAATTAGGTATTAAAGGTTCTCCCACCTGCGAATTGGTATTTAAAAATGCCCCAGCCAAGTTGGTTGGCGATCGCAAATTGGGTTTGATCAAATATGTAATGTCGTTAATGAACGGTGCCCGTTTAGGTGTTGGGGCCCAGTCGGTAGGTATTGCTGAAGCTGCTTACCGCGAAGGGCTTTCCTATGCCAAGGAACGTGCTCAGTTTGGGAAAGCCATTATCAATTTTCCCGCGGTTTATGAATTACTTACCGATATGGAAGTTAAGGTAAAAGCCAGCCGTTCATTGTTGTACGAAACCACAAGGTTTGTTGATGTTTACAAATCATATACCCACCTTTCGAACGAAAGGGCCTTAGACAAAGATGAACGCAATGACCTGAAAAATTACCAACGCCTGGCCGACGTGTTTACCCCCTTGTTGAAACTGTTTTCAAGCGAGTATTGCAACCAGGTAGCATACGATTCATTGCAGATTCATGGTGGTTCGGGTTATATGAAAGATTATCCCATTGAACGCATTTACCGCGATGCCCGTATTACCAATATTTACGAAGGGACCTCACAATTACAGGTGGTGGCAGCCATCCGTGGGGTAACTACCGGGGTTTATTTGAAACAGATCCGCGATTACGAAGCTCAGGAACTCCGTCCGGAATTGGATTACATCCGCCGCGATTTGATTGAAATGGCCGATCAGTATGAAAATGCGGTGGCTCTGGTTTCTGAAGTGAACGCTCAAGAGGAAAACAACGATTACCTCGATTTTCACGCCCGCCGTTTGGTGGAGATGGCCGGGCATATCATCATGGGTTACCTTTTACTGAACGATACCATGCGTGATGCTGAATACCAGAAGTTTGCCGAATTATTTGTACGGACAGGAAAGGCGGAAAACCAGAAACGGTATTTTTACATCCAGAATTTTGAATTAAAGAATTTAGGGATGTACAAAAAATAAGAATTTGAATTTTAAAAGGAAAGAGGTCCATGAATTTCATGGGCCTCTTCTGTTATCGGACTGATGTAACAAAGCATTCGTTATTGGACATTCATCAGTACTTTCCTTATTTAGTTTACTGCCATTTCATTTACATTGGTATAAAGGTCAATTTCGAGCACCAAATGTTTAATTAATTTATCGAGCTCTGATTTTAACAATTTGATTCCTGTTAACACCCGTAACTCCTCGTGGATGCACTGCAAGGGCAGTTTATCGGGACTCCGTAAGCTCCGGCGTAAAAACAGGTTGTCTTCGAGCTTTTTCAGGAACAGGCTACATTCCAATAATAAAAATAGCAACTGTCCATCTTGTTTTTCCAGGGAATAATCGTCCATAGAATACACAATACTTGTAATTTCATGGCCACTGAGCGGGATATTGAGTTTTGAATCGTGTTTCAATTTTTTCAACATCCTGATGAGGGGTTTTGCATTTTGGTTGACCTTTTGGTCTTTAAGGTTCAGTTTTAATATCCCCTGAAAAGGATCCATCTCGATCAGCTCTTTTTGAGTCAGATGCAAAAATTTTACCTCCCCTGAAAGTGAAGAAATTCCGGAGGCGGTACTTTTGCCAGGTTGCCAAACGCCAAAATACAAGCAAAATGTACACGCCCAGGAATTAAAAGACATCTCTAAAGCAAGTGGTTGGGAATCGTTGATCGATGCTTTTGGAAATTGAGGAGGGAGAACTATTAATGAAGATTTGTATAGTTTCATCAATGATTCCAATAGCGAAAGTTCATCATTGGTTTCATTTTTGGAATCCGATTTTAAAAGAACCAACAAGTCTATCTTAAAAGGTTGCACCTGATGCGTATTTGTGGCAACACTGCCGATAATGTAGAAATCAGTTTGGAACCCCAGTTGGTCATATGCAGCTTTCAATTGGTTTTCAATAATCGTGGTTTTTTCTATTAGCCACTGATTTTGCTCCCTATCTACAGGTTTCATTGCCTGTAATGAATATGCCAACCAAGGTTTTTGAAACATTTTTTCTTTACTTTGTGTTTTATTTATCAGGTGCATGGGAAAATGGTATTTAAAATGAATTCTCGATGGTTAAACTTTTTTTGGTTGTTCATCCTCTGGAGGAATTTCATCGGTACCACCTCTGAGGGAAATCATTTGTTGGCTACTCAATTTGGCAAAATGTTGGAATGGTTGTTTTTTTAGGTTCTTTTTTTTAGTTAAACTTTTCATAGTATTTACTTTTTTAATGTGTTTCTCTATTTATTAATTCCAAAAAGTGAAAAATATTCCAGAGACAATTGGAAATATTTTTTCAGTACGAATGTTAATCACCAATAAAACAATATGATACAAGGGTAAAAAAAAATTAAAAAAAAATAGATTAAAAAAAATTATGTTAATTAAGAGGTTGATTTTAGTGTTTTTTATTGTTCAATTTGCGGTTTTTACATTTGCATCTGAACCTGTTTTTTGTGCCACCCAGAATTTAAAAGATACTTCAGAATCTATTCAGAAGTTAAAACTTGAAATCAATGCTTTTTATCATTCCAAACACCAAAAACAGTTGCATGCCTTGTTAATGAATCATATTTTTACTTTAAATGCTGAAAATCAGAATCAGAACAGTAAAGAAGAAATAGCATTCTATTATTTAAAGACACTCCTTAATCTTGGATTAGTTGATGAAGCCAGGCAGTTTGTGGATTCGGTTGGGCACCAGATGTATGGAGATAAAGCAAATAATAATTGGAAAATGCACTTCTGGATGGCACTGTGTGATTTTCTTGTTGATGAACCAAAAATTGCCTTTGCAAAATTTGATTTGGCTATTCAGAAGTTAGTTGAAGATGGTAATTATTCTGAACAGAATATGAGTCAAATCTATTTTTACAAGGCTTTGACATTGCAAGCAAATAATAACAGGAAAGATGCCTTGCCATTGTACTTGGAGGTTCTAAAGCTTGATACCGACGATATATTTATTAAACGGGAATCGAACCGCAGGATATCCTCAACCTATAGCCTCCAAAAAAAACATGATTTGGCCTTATTTTACATCAACCAGGCAATATTGATGGTGGCACACGATTTTAAGTTTACCTCAGCCTTCGATATCCCCCCTTTTGAATCTGTCGCTGATTTAGATGCATTTATCGATTTGCTGCAATCAAGAGCCTATACCTTTCGCGAGATGGCTAAAGGGAGCCCCGATTCATTACGTTTGCTTACGTTGTCGCTTCGCGACGCGGAAGCTTCGGTAATAGCATTTGAAAAGCACAAACGGAGCCTGGTGTTCGAGAGCGACTTGATTTATAACAATAACATCCATGTCAATATTTATTCCAAAACCATTGAAGCTATTGCGCGGATGTATGAAGTCACCCATCAGGATAGTTTATTGCTTAAAGCCCTTAAATACGCAGAAATGGACAAGGTTTCGGCCTTGTTGTATTCTATCCAGAGGAATAAGGCCCTTTACCATTCCGATGTTCCCGGGGAACGTATTCGTGAAATGGAGAAGTTATTAAAGCAGTTAAGCGTAGTAGAGGCAAAACGATACGAATCGCAAGCTAATGTTAGGCTCAACGATACTGCATTGTTTGCTCTGAATATGGAGCTCTACCATTTGGTAAATGCTATAAGTGATAAAGAAAAAGAATTAGAAGTAAATTACCCCAATTATCGCAAAACCAAATATCAGATTGAGGTTCCTGACCTGGAAAAGATGTTGGACCTTTCGTATCAGAAAGCTATAGTGGAATACGTGGTATCGATGGAAAAACTATACACCTTTCTGCTAATTAATGGTAAACTCTATTTTTCGCATGAATATTTCGGATATGAGTTTATCCCGGCTATAGAGCAGATGCAGCAGATGATTTCGAATGGGCACCAAATTCAGTTTACTTTAGAGGAGCAGAACGAATTTGTACTGATTTCGAATAAATTGTATCAAAAGCTCGTTTTGCCTCACAAGGAATTGATTAAAGACAAACCGATGTTGATTATTCCCGATGGACAGCTTTCGTTGATACCCTTTGAAGCATTGATTGCTTTGGAGGATCAGCCATCAAAGCTTGATTATACTTCGCTACCTTACCTGGTTAAAACAAATGATATTTCGTATGCCTATTCCTTAACTTTGGCCCACCAGCAATCAAAGTTTGCTTCAAAACCTTTGGAAAACAAAATTTTTGCCATGGCTCCGGGTTATGAAAGATTAGCAGGCAATCCCGGCAATCAATACCTGTCGCTGCGCGATGCCCGCGACAATTTAGGCCTTTTAGAAGGGGCTGAAAAAGAGGTGAAAATGGTTGGCAAAAAACTCTCCGGGGAAATTTTGTTGGATAAAAGAGCTTCCGAAGCCGCTTTTAAGGAAGCCGCCGGGAACTATAGCGTACTTCATTTGGCCATGCATACATTGGTAAATAATGAGGAACCGCTGTATTCAAAATTGGTTTTTACCCCCGATGTGGATAAAGTCGAAGACGGGTTGTTGAATACCTATGAGTTATCGGAGATGAATTTAGGTGCCGATATGGTTGTTTTGAGTGCTTGCAATACGGGCTTTGGTAAATTGAATAGTGGCGAAGGAATTGTTGGGCTTTCCAGGGGGTTTTTTCAGGCAGGATGCAAAAGTTTGCTGGCAACCCTTTGGTCGGTTTCCGATAAGACAAGTTTGCAGATCATGGACCGTTTTTATGTGGGAATGGAGCAAAAAATGCCAAAATCGAAAAGCCTTTCGTTATCAAAAAGGGAATACCTTGAATCGAGCAAAGGGATGCTTGCCCACCCGTTTTTTTGGGCCGGTTTTATCGCCATTGGCGATGACAGCCCCATAGATATCCAGCCTTCCAGGAATTGGCAATCTATTGCAGTTATTTCAACAATATTGATTCTTTTGCTGCTGTTTTTGGCATGGCGGTATAAAAGAAAAAAGCCGGAAATAATCCCGGCTTTCAGTCAAACTAAACAAACGGGAACATAGCAGTACCCATTATCATAAAAAGTGCAGGCAAGTTGCAAAATATTCTTAAAACAAGGAACTATTTTTTGACCAACACTCATTTTAATTTTTTGAGCAATTCAATAGCTTCCTTCGAATAGGTATTGTCCTCCTCAACAATTTTTTCGAGCAAATTTGTGGCCTTGTTGGTATCCTCTTTTTTCAAATAGCAGAGGGCTTTATACCATTTTCCAGCATCTGTATAAAGAGTGTAACTGTCGGAATCAAAATGATTAAATACCTCGATAGCATGATCAAATTCATTTAATTCCATGAGTGTACATCCTTTGAGCAACATTATTTTAGGACTATGCTGTGTGCTTTTGTCCATTTGGTTAATGGCCCAAATAGTTTCCTCATATTTTTTTGATTCGAACAATTGGTAAATGTTCATCAACTCGCTTTCGGTCTCAACCCCACGGGTAGTCAGTCCGGGTTGCCATACTTCGTAATATCTGTTGAACAACCGATCGGTAGAGTTGGCCGATTTCATCAGGGTATACACAGCGGTTCCCGAAAAGACTGTAATTGAGGCTGCCGCCCAATACCATTTGTTTTGGATGTTTAATACTTTCTCTTTTTTGGCTCCGAATTCTTGTTGATGGATTTCTTCCAGTTTCATCCGGAACTGTTGAACTTTAATCTCTTTGTTTAATGCTTTGTCAATTTCCTCATGGAGTTTGAGTTCGTTTCTTAGGTGGCGATCTTGTTCTAGCTCTTGTTCAAAACTGTTTTTTTCTTGTGGGTTCATCTCACCATACAAGTAATTCAAAATCTTCTGGGTCTGCATTTCTGAGTTTTTCATAATCAGGGGTTCCTTTTATTTTTTCGATCAGGTACTGTTTTATAGTAAACCGCTTTTTTCTTACATATGCTTCCGATTCAAGCTGTAACTGTTCTTTGATTTCTAACACACTGTACCCTTCGATGGTTAATGATAATATTTGTTTGCTCTCTTTATCAAGTGAATAATATAATTTTTTTAAAATATTTTCTTTTTTTTCTTGTATCTCCTTTTCTTTTAAGTTTTTAACTTGCTCATCTGCAATTGTGAGCACTTTTTCGCTTGAAACACTCTCGTAATGAGTGTTCCATTGTTGTTCGTTTTTTAACAATACTCTTTTGGCAATTGAGAAAATATAGGTTTCTAATGAGCAGGTCAATTCAAATTTGCCAGTCAAAATTTGCCGATAAAATGTTTCAAAAGCATCCTGAACCGCTTCCTTTATGTCAGGCAATGGAATTTTTAATTGAAGCCCAAATCGTTCCATTTGCTCGTACACATTTTTATAAACTGCTGTTAGAACTTTTTCGTTGCCGTTGAGTATTTCGTCTATAATTTTATTTCCCGGGACTTTACTCATCTTACTTATTTATTCCAAAAAGTTAAAAATGTTCTGCGCGATCATTTAAAATCAAGTATATTTTAATAAAAAATAGTCATGTAATACGTAGATATACAGTGATTTAAAAATGTTGATTTTTTTTTAATTTTTTTTTGCCTCAAAAAAATTATGTTAATTAAAGTATGATATTATGATAAATAATGTTTTAAACCTGACCTTTAGAGAAGAAATATTTTTATCAAAATAATTACCAATTTATTTCCTCTTTTAGGTGTTGCTTCAAATATTTATTGACATTGCTAAATTGATGATTTCCAAAAAATCCTCTTGAGGCACTTAATGGCGAAGGGTGGACTGATTCCAATACCAGATGGCGATGCTTGTCAATCATTTCCGATTTTTTCTGGGCATAAGCCCCCCAAAGCAGAAAAACCACATGCTCCTTTTGTTGGGCAATGATTCGGATTACTTCATCGGTAAAAGTTTCCCAGCCCTTTTTTTGATGTGAACCTGCTTCATGAGCTCTTACGGTAAGAGTAGCATTGAGCAGGAAAACCCCTTGTTCGGCCCAACGGGTGAGATTGCCTGATTCCGGTATGGGGATTCCCAAATCGTTTTGAATTTCTTTGAAAATATTTAACAGGGAAGGAGGGAAGGGTGTCCCATCCTGAACCGAGAAACACAGGCCGTGGGCCTGACCCGGGCCATGATAGGGATCTTGGCCAATAATTACTGCTTTAATCTTATCGAAAGGGCAAAGATTAAAAGCATTGAAAATAAATTTACCTGGTGGATAAATGGCCTTTTTCTGGTACTCTAGTTTAACAAAATCTGTAAGTTCCTTAAAATAAGGTTTGTCAAATTCGCTTTGGAGTAAGGCTTTCCAGCTTGATTCAATTTGTACATCCATGGTTTGTTTGCTTGTTAGGTTTTCACGAAGTTAATTATTTTATCAGAACCAAAAGGCCAATGGAATTGTTTACATCCCGTTTTTGTGACGCATTTTATTAATACTAAAAATTATGATGCAACTTATGGTTTACATACTGCTAATGGTCACACGGCTGATACATTATGACATTGAGATGAAAATTCAAGAACAACAATTATTTATTAATCAAGAAAATATGAATACAATGAAAACAGATACGGCAACTTTTGGGGGTGGGTGTTTTTGGTGTACTGAAGCAATTTTTCGAAGACTGGAGGGGGTACAAAATGTAAAACCCGGATATGCCGGAGGAGTAACAAAGAACCCTACCTATAAAGAGGTTTGCACGGATGCTACAGGCCATGCCGAAGTAATTCAGGTGGTGTTTCAATCTGATGTAATCAGTTACACCGAATTGCTCGAAATATTTTTCAAGACCCACGATCCCACAACTTTAAACCGTCAAGGTGCCGACAGAGGGACACAATACCGGTCTATCATATTTTATCATCATGATGAACAACGGAAATTGGCCCAAGACATCATCCAGGAGTTGAATCATGCAAAAATATGGGATAGCCCAATTGTCACAGAAGTTGAACCCTTAGATGTTTTTTATGTTGCCGAAGATTATCACCACGATTATTTCCAGAACAATGGCAATCAGATGTACTGTCAGATGGTGATTGTCCCCAAAATTGAGAAACTGGAGCAGCTATTTAAAAGCAAACTCAAGAAACATTAAAATACATTATTGACCGGGAAAAATATTACGTCCCGATGGGACTTGCGAATCAATTTGTAAAATATTAGCTACCAATATTATGTCCCTGCCGGGACAATCCGTCTTGCGGATTACATATTGGTAGAATTATAAGTAACCCCAAATTCAATTAAGTCCCATTGGGATGAGATATAGAAAGACATTGAGGTTATGCAATTTTTTTTAGTTTAATTTCTATAAGTAAACATTTGTTGCATGCGAAAATTATTTTAATTTCGAATGCAAACCAAACTACTACTTCCATGAGGAAAACAAGTTTACTTATCGCGTTTTGTTTTTATGCCTTTTTCTTATTTGGAAACGAAAAGCCAAATCCGGTTGTTGAACGGGGCCACATTGATTTGACCCAAGTTGATTGGCAAAACAACTTGGTTAAACTGGCGGGTGAATGGGAATTCTACTGGAAAGAATTCCTCCTTCCTGATTCCTCGGATGCCAATCAACGGGCACTTTATGCAAAGTTACCCTCATCATGGACAAAAATTGCTTTGCCCGATCATTCCAATTGTTCTCCTTTGGGTTACGGAACCTACCACCTTCAGATTAAAGTGCCGAACCAGAATCAGGTGTATGCCCTTAAAATCCATAGCATATTTACTGCTTACGCTATCTATGTTAATAAAGAAAAAGTTTCTTCTTTAGGGACTCCAGGAACAACAAAATTGGAGAGTAAGCCTAAATTTTTAACGCAGGAAATTCCGGTACCTGTGATTCAGAATGGTTCCGATAGTTTCCAGTGGATAGATGTGACCATTCAAGTTTCAAATTTTCACCACAGACGTGCCGGGATTCAACAACCCATTTATTTTGGAACTTTAGAAGAGGTGGTTGATGCCACATCAAATACCATTATTTTGAATCTTTTGTTGATAGGGATCATACTCATTATTGGACTGAACCATTTAATGATGTATTTTTTACGTCGGATGGATGTGGCCAACCTGATGTTTGGTGTTTTGTGCGTGATCATGATTTTAAGGAACCTGTCCACGGAAGAACGCCTGCTGATGCACTTAATCCCTAATTTTGGATGGGATGCTTTAGTACGGCTCGATAATTTTTCGGGTTTTGCCACCATATCCCTTTTCGCGGTATATTTCTATTTTACTTTTAGGCGCGAATTCCCTAAAGTAATGTTTTATCTGATTTCCGGGATAGGTGTCATCATCACAGTGTTAGTATTTACCACCAGTGCTTGGTTTTATGGTCGGTTCCGGACGTTGTTTGAAATATATATCGGCCTTGGCGGGTTTTATATCACTTTTGGTGTATTGTTACGGGCTGCCCTACGAAAAAGGATCGGAGGAGCCTTTTCATTTTTAGGGATGTTCGTTTTATATGCTACAGCAATCAACGATGTACTGAGCAGCATGGGAATTATCCAAACAGCTTATGTGGCTCCTTACGGGATCGTATTTTTCATGATGATCCAATCGTTCTTGCTTACCCGGAAATCGGCTTTGGCATTAAAAGAAAACCAGGTGTTGAGCGAGGAACTTTTAGATGAAAAGCAAAAATTGGAGCAGAGGATTGAGGAACGGACTCATGAGCTTTCTAAGCAAGCTACTGAGTTGGAACGATATCGGTTGGATCAGGAACAGCAGAATTTAGTTAATCAAAGTTTAAATGCAGTCAACGAGGTGATGCATCAAAATAAAGAAAATTTGGAGCTATTGGCCGATCAGTTGCTGGCTACCTTGGTTAAAAAAACGAATTCGCATTTAGGGGCGTTGTATTTTTTAAATGGTACAGGGCAGCAAATCAAATTAAAACTGATTGCCAGTTATGGGTTGGATGAGGAATCACATTTGGAGGAGCTTGATTTGAATGAAGGATTACCCGGGCAATGTTATAGTACCGGTAATGAGTTGTTTATTGAAGATATTCCCGAACGGTATTTTGTGGTTTCGTCAGGGTTGGGGCATGCTAAGCCCAAGGTGCTTGTTCTTCTGCCATTGGTTAATGACGAAAAAGTGGTTGGTGTTTTGGAATTGGCCTCGTTTAAAAAATTTGAAAAATGGCAATTGGATTTTTTACATAAAGCCTTGGTAAACATTGCTGCCCAACTTAATCTGGTCAAAATCAGTAACGAAACTACCCATCTGTTGGAAAGCTATAAAGAGTACGAATCGGAGTTGCGTAAGAAAGAAACCGAATTTCATGAACTGCAAATGGAATTAGCCACCCTTCGAGAAAAAACACAGCAAATGAATTAGTTTCTTTGTGGGGAACGATTATTTCATGAATGCCATTTGTTTATTCCCAACTTAAACTTGCCCAAACCGGAAAGTGATCCGAGGGATAATGACAATTAAAGGAATCGGTAATCACACCATATTTTGCGACTTTAAAACCTGTTTTAGATACAAAAATATAGTCAATGCAATCTTTGGCCGGCTGATGGAAATCGAACCCATTGAAAGTCCCCTTTGGGCCATATTTCAAAGTGCTTAATTCACTTGTAGAGGAAAGCATGGTTGAAACTAAAAGTATTGGTTCATCCATTTCAGTGGCGTTAAAATCGCCTATTAAAATGACAGGAAGATTTTCGGTATTTAATTGTTGAATAGTTTCCAAAACCACCTTCACTCCTAAATTGCGTGCTAATTGCCCCACATGATCAAGGTGTAGGTTGAAAACCCAGAATTGACGGTCCGACGATATTTCTTTAAAAAGAGCATAACTGCAAACCCTGCGATAGGCTGCATCCCATCCCAAACTGACTTCCGTTGGAGTTTCTGACAACCAAAAGGTGGAACCTTTTATAACCTCAAAAAGCCGGGTATTGTAAAAAATAGCACTGTATTCGCCTTGGTTGCCACCGTCGCGGCCTTCACCAACAAAACCATAAGCAGCAAGTATGCTATCGAGGTAAAACATCTGTTCTGGCAAGGCCTCTTGTACTCCAAAAATATCAGGTTCATGAAAAGCAATAAGCCCGGCAACTTTATCCTTCCGTACCGGCCAGGCATTTTCACCATCGCTGGTCATGTTCAACCGGATGTTGTAGGTCATTATATCAACGGTTTGGCTTTTAGCTTGAAATTGGAATATCAATGAGATGGTTATAAAACTGAGAATTGTTTTCATGAATTTTTGCTTTTAATATGACATTAATTCATGGCAAGGTACATTTTTTTAATAAATTATTGAATCCAGAATCCAAATCTCAGGTTGAAGCGGTCAAAATACATATCCCGTTTGTCGGGAAGCCAATAATAATCGGTTAACGTGTAATGTAATTCGGCATATCGGTAACCTGCTGCAATAAAAAAACGGGTACGGCTGTTTGATGCAAAGATGGCACCTAACTCGATATTAGCAAATGTTCCACCATTATTCTTGTTGATGTATTCATACGGATCGTAAGGAACTTCCAAAGAATATAGATACCCTCCTGAACATCCTAAAAAAAGTTCGCTCCGTTCAGCCAGGGAAACATACCCTTTTATGGAAAGACCCAAAGGCATCACCGATTCATTTAAAAATTCCAGCCCTATAACACCACCAATACTTGCAGCTTGATGGACTCGGACCTGGTGTTCCATGGTCAGGCTCAATGGTGTTTGGTGCTCATTTTTCGACGATCCCAATAAACCTCCTGCTGATAGCGAAAAGACGTATTGGATGTTGGTTGGTTGAAAACTCTTTTGTTGAACGCCAACTTTTATGCTTTTCAATTCGGACGAAGTAAAAACCCAAATACTTCCATCATGAGTTTTAAGCTGTAACGCGGTGGTGTCATTCTCAATAATGGTTCCTTTCAGGATGCTTCCGTTTTTTAGGTGCACTTCGTCGGTGAGTTTTTGCGATTGTGCATGAAGGTTTAGTAGGAAAACTAAAGTAGCGAAAATCCATTTATTCATCAGTGGAAGATTTATGTTAATTGTTGGTTTAGATTCTGGATTTTATCAAAAGGTTGCGCCCTTTCATAAAAATTATCGCCTTTCACGCAACCATTTCTTGATTGGTTCCGTCTGCCCATCACCAAGCCTAAAAAAATAGTATTCATCTGTAAAAAAAATGTAGTATGAAAACCAACACTGTTTCAAAATTTTTATTCGGGTTTGTGGTTTTGGTAGCTATGGCATCATGCCAGGATACCGTTACCGAAACGTATTATGTAAACACTCCGGTTTACATGACCTATGATGAACTTCGTACATCGTTTAAGTCGGGCGAGGCTCAGGAGATTATCCAGTCCGGTAAAATCTATTTCAAGGATGATTATATTTATGTAAATGAGTTTCAGAAAGGGATTCATATTATTGACAATTCCGATCCTGAGAACCCTATCAACATGAAATTTATTGACATTCCCGGGAATGTGGATTTGGCTATTAAAGGAAATATTCTTTACGCCGATAGTTATGTCGATTTGGTTTCGATTGACATCAGCGATATTGAAAACATTGTTGAGGTGGATCGCGACACCAATATCTTTCCTTACATCATTCCTGCATACGATGATGGAATTGTGGAGGGAATTGACCAAAACCAGGGCGTTATTATTGGATATACCGTTACTGAACGCACTTACAATGTAAAAGATGAAGGTAACTATTACAACAAATTCTGGTACCGTGGCGAGATTGATGTAATGTACGATGGAGCCAGTGGGAACCCTACTTCCGGGAGCGAAACATCTGGCACTGGCGGTTCCATGGCCCGTTTTACCTTAAACCAGAACTATTTGTACGTAGTGGATAATGCCAGTTTGAAACTGTTCAACATTTCCCAATCCGACAATCCTGCCTTTGAAAAGTATATTGGCATCGGTTGGAACATTGAAACCATCTTTCCTTATCAGGACAAGCTTTTTATCGGAAGCCAAACAGGAATGTATGTGTATAGCATCCAGAACCCAGCCAATCCACAGTTTTTAAGCGAATTCCGTCATGCCAGCAGTTGCGATCCGGTAGTGGTAAATGGTAATTACGCCTATGTAACTTTACGTGGAGGAAATTTATGCGGGGCCATTGAAAGCCAATTGAATGTGATAGATATTTCAACCATTGAAAACCCAAAATTGGTGGCTACTTGCCTGATGGAAGAACCTTATGGTCTGGGCATTGATGATTCCGTATTGTTTGTGTGCGATGGCAATGCCGGGTTGAAAATTTATAATGCAGCCAATCCTTTGGAGATAGATTCTCATTTGTTGGCAAGTTACCCGGACAACCATGCCTTTGATGTCATTCCATTGGGTGACGTTTTGGTGATGATTGGCGTGGATGGATTGTACCAATACGATTACTCTGATTTAAACAATATCCGTGAACTGAGCCATATCGACATTTACGGAAATCAATAGCAATGCTGCTTTTAGTTGAGAAGGGTCCGGATTTCGATTCGGGCCTTTTTTCTTGTTATCAACGCAGAATAAATGGTACGGTACAAGCAATAATTCCCGTACAAACCACAACCGTGATAAACAGATTATACCGGATACTGTAATTACTTAAAAGGGATTCATCGTAATATTTATCTACATTTTTATCCTTGTACATTGAAATCAACCCATTTATAAGTTTTATCCGGGTCTGTTTTCCTTTGATGAGCCCAAAGATGGCAACTGCATTCACTATAATAATCAATAAGATAAAGACAAACATTACCGCTAAGGTGGCACTATCGGTTCTCGACTTTTCAGCCATCCCTGAATTGATGGCTAAAGTTATCAGGTTCAAAGTAATGGACGTCAATATAAAAATGATGTCTGTTTTGGTATTCTGATGTAACTCACCTGTGATGTGTGTGTGGACATGCTCAATCATGGCTAATCAATTTTTAAAGTTTTTTCACTTTCAATTTGCTTAAAAATATCGTGTAAGAATTCAACATATAGCTCTTCTCTAACCCTATCCTGGGGATAGAATGGATATAGAAAGATCATGAAAGTTTCAACCCATTTGGTAATGGAAGCGTTGCGTTTGTACGCCTTAACAAGGATCCTATTATGGTCAAAAACATTTACTTCTATTGAAAATTCAATTTTATAAGGCATCGGCAAAACGGTGGCGCTTATGCTAGACCCCAGGACAGCAAAAAAGTGTTTGGAAAAAGATTTTTGCCGGACGATTCTCACATCTACTAAAAAATCGTTCTTCGAAATGAGGCTGTCTTTTAATTGCCTCCGTTTGGAATCATTTACATCCGAGGAATAATTGGTGTAGGTATCGTAGTTTTTAATATTGCTGAATTCCTTCATGGCATCGAGGAACAAATCATCAAAGCCATCGATTCTTTCGTGTTGATTTTCAAGTTTAGGAATCACATCCATTCCTTTAACCATTCGATAGTGGCTGAAAACAAAGCAAACACCCACTGGTTTCGCGTTGTAATTTTTTTCGGGAGTAGATGCAAGTTTTCCCTGAAGTTCCGATCTGAAGGTAGCGCAACCCGATAGAAAATACAGTAAAAACGCAACAACCCACAGCTTGAAAAAATGATGGTTTCTCATGGCGATCTCTTTTTAGAATTCAATAAAAGTTACGTTTTTTTCTCATGTTCAAGTTGAATATTCATAGTTATTTGACTAAAATCAAGAAGATTAACACCTGCTGCGTTACAATTTGAAATTTCAAAACCTTGCGTTTTGTTTTTTTTCATTTAATGCGGATGATGACTTAGGAAGTGATGATGTGGTTAGGAACCGATTTTATTTTGTAATGGAAATGCATCAATAACATATTCCAACCTGATTAAATTCAGTAAGTTATTTTAAGGGTTGAACCTCTAAACCCTTATTTTTGCCGTGCTTTTAAAGTGAAATTATGAAGATAGGGTTGCTGGTCGTATTTCTTGCGTTTACTTTTGCTGGTTTCTCCACTGAAAACAAATCAGTTAAACAGCCGCAAAAATTGAAATTAACTACCAATATCGACTTTGTATCCAGTCATGTGTGGAGGGGTGGGAAAAGTGGGGCAGCCCCTTCATTAGAACCATCTGTAGAGTTTGGCTTTGGAAATTTTACCGTGGGTTCGTGGACCGCGGCTACTTTCGACAAAGAATACCGGGAGCTGGATATTTATGCATTATATTCCATCGGTAATTTTTCAGTTGGTATCTACGATTATTATTGTCCGCCCGAGAAACCTGAAAAATCACGTTTCACCGATTTTCACGGCATCGATACCTATCATTTGTTTAGTGTTGATTTTGTTTATTATGGAACCCCAAAGTTCCCGGTAAAATTTACGGCAAGTACCATGATGTATGGAATGGATTTTAATCAGACAACTGGTGATTATTACTATTCTACCTACTTGGAAGCCGTCTATTCCAAAAACTGGAAAAATAATGCACTTTCAGCCCTGGTGGGATTAACAACCCATGAAGGGATTTATGCCGGTTGTTTCGCCTTTATGAATTCGGAATTGATGTACAAAAAGAGCTTTACATTCAAAGATTTTTCTATTCCTGTTTTTGCGAAGATAGTTTACAACCCCATTGCCGACAAGGCCTGGCTGATAGGCGGAGTTTCATTGAATCGTGTTTTTGGGTTTTGATCAGTTCTCTTTTAATACCCAAATGGAGGGATTTTTTTCTTTTATCCGGATATCTTCCAGATACTTAAATGCTTCATCCTTTTGGGAGGTGGAATATAATACAATGCGGTAGTTTTGATTTTTTTCAAGAATGGTTACCGTGTATCCTTTTTCAGTAAATCTGTTTTTCTCTTCTTCTGCCTTGGTGGCATTGGTAAAGCTTCCGGCAACAATATAATAAACTGGTTCTTTAGTCAACGGATTATTTGTTGCGGTTTCTTTTAATGGTGCATCGTTATCCGTTACGGGTACATTTATTTCTGTCTCTGGTCTCCGTATACCCTTCTCCATCTTTGTCTGCCTAGGAATAGGGGAGTTGCTCCAATGTTTTTTAAAGATGGCTTTCAACGGGTTAAATAACCGCATGATTAATGGCAAATCTTCAGTCACAATTTCAGCGGTTCCCAGCATTTTTTGTGTGAAAGGCAATAGATATCCATAGTTGGTTAGCAGGGTGTCGGGCAAATGTATTTCCACCATGTAATTCTGTTCCGATGGAACCAACGAAATGGTTGAAACCGATGCTGTTACCATCCCAAATTCTTGATAAGGGAAATTCTCAAATTTTAAGTTCACCCGTTGCCCAACAGTTACTTTTCCGGAGCCTTTGGCAGGAAGGGTAATCCGTCCGATGATTTGGACGCGTTCTGTTGGAATTACGGTGAAAACTTCATTTCCTGACTGAACAAACTGGTTCTGGCTCCATATTTTATTAAACGCCACAATCCCATCAATGGGTGAAATGAGCAAATAATTGTCCATCCATGAAGCCAGTTGGCTCTCTAAGGTTTGAAGCATCTGTTGCCTCTGGTTTATATATTGCTGTGCCTGATTGATCTCTTCCAATTCGTAATTGGCAATTTCCTGAACCAAATCCTGCATCTGCATTTGGGCTGTAACCTGCGACGATCGTAAGTTTTCCAGAGCCATCCCTTGTTGGATAAGCTCCTTGCGCGACTTCTCAAAATCGGACAACGAAAGGACTTCCTTTACATACAATTGCGAATCGCGGTTAAAAAGGTTCTGTGATAGTTGGTAATCCTGTTGCTTCAGTGCAACTTGCCGTTTAGTTATTTCAATGTATTTTTGCAGCTCTACCCTTTTTTGTTGCAGCGATACTACTTTTTTTTGGATTACCTGAAGTTGCAAAAAACGGGAATATTCTTGTCCGGCCTTTAACAGCGATGTATAGGAACTTTGAACTTCACCCAGTTGTAATGAGTCAGGTAATTGCTGAAACCAGGTAGTGTCAACTATTTGGGGCGGATAGGTTTTAATTTCCGCAAGTTTGTTTTGTAGCCATTGGATGTGATCGTAATTGGCAGGATTCTTTACCAAAGCCAACACTTGTTGGGTTTTAACTAGTTGCGAATCGGAAACAAAAACCGCCGTTAAACTGCCCGGTGTTTTTGCCACAATAGCGGCAGGCGAGTTTTGGCTTACCACTTCCACCGGAGCCGATAAGATATCGGGATATCTGAAAAAGAAACTTCCGGCAAACAAAACCAAAATTACCGAAAGAATCACCGTAATCCCATACCGGATAATCTTAACAGGCACATGTCCTAGGATTTCCTGAACCTCCTCGCTGCGTAATTCTATATTGTTTTGTTGTTCATCCATTTCTTTACCGCAAAGTCGCAGAGTCGCAATGTAATTTAAAATCCATTTACAAATCTATGAAACCCTTCTTTTACAAGCGCCTCATTAAAGTTTATTAGAAAACCCAACTTTTTGTTGGAAATCTTTAAGTATGAAATTATCTGAGCTTCGTGGACGTTTAAAATATATTCTACTGCTTTAACTTCGATAATAATTTCATTTTCAACTAAAATATCAATCCTAAAATCTTTTGATAATTCTTTTCCTTTATAACACAGGGGTATTATTACCTGCCTTTGACATTTTATTCCCCTCCTTATAAGTTCTTCTTCCAAACAAATTTCATATACAGATTCAAGCAAACCAGGGCCCATTTCTTTATGAACCTCGATTGAAGAATGAAGGATAATTCCTGACAATCTATTATATTCTTCTGTTATCATATTATTTAATTCCTTTACCGCTAAGGCGCAAAGACGCAGTGTCTACACTTTAATCATTCCTTGCGACTCAGCGTCTTTGCGGTTAATCACTATTTTTTTATCTATGGCACATTTTTATTCTATTATTCGCTGTACTTTAACGGTTTATTAATTAATTCCCCAGTTCCAATTGATTTTTTACCAGTTCGTAATAAGCTCCCTTGTTTGCTGTTAACTCATCGTGGGTGCCGGTTTCTACAATTTTTCCTTTATCGAGAACAATAATCTGGTCGGCATTTTTTACGGTACTCAACCGATGCGCCACCACCACCACCGTCCGTCCTTTAAAAAATTCCTGCAGGTTTTCCATAATCACCTTTTCGTTGTTGGCATCTAAGGCGTTGGTAGCTTCATCCAAAAAGATGTATTCGGGGTTTTTATACACAGCCCGGGCAATAAGCATCCGCTGTTTCTGACCTTGGCTGATACCACTGCCTTCCTGCCCGATTTTGGTGTTGTATCCCAACGGCAGGCTTTCCACAAATTCCTGGATGTTGGCCACTTTTACAGCTTCAAGCAGTTTCTTCCGGTTCACCGATTCATCGCTTACTGCAATATTATTGGCGATGCTGTCGCTAAAGATAAAACCATCCTGCATGACCACGCTGCATTTTTCGCGCCATAAACGCTGGCTGTAATTTTCCAACCCGGTTTTGCCAATCAGGATGCTTCCCTGCGTGGGCGGATAAAACCCCAGCAATAATTTTATTAAGGTAGTTTTTCCGCTTCCACTGGCTCCCACAATTGCAGTAACTCTATTCTGTGGAATATGCAGATGAATGTTATCCAGAACTTTAGGCGAATGTGGTCCCTCGTACTGAAACATCAGTTTTTCAATGGTAATGTCTTTTATTTCTGGCAAGTCTGCCAATTTGGGCTGTTCCAAATCCTCTTCGTCGGCCTTTTCGTGAATCTCGCCCAACCGTTCCAGGCTGATTTTGGCATCCTGCATGCTCTGCATAAAGGTAATCATCTGCGAAATGGGGCTGTTCAACTGTCCGGTGATATATTGCACGGCCACCATCATCCCAAGGGTCATATCGCCTTTAATTACTGAAGTGGCAGCCACTACCGTGATGAGGATGTTTTTCCCTTCGTTAAAAAATACTGAACCCGCCTGCTGGTACTGGCTTAACGCCAATCCTTTCACGCTTACCTTAAACAACCGGGCCTGAATGCGCTCCCATTCCCACCGTTTCTGTTTTTCGCAGTTGTTGAGCTTGATTTCCTGCATGCCGGTAATCAACTGAAACAGGTTGCTCTGGTTTTCGGCGCTCTGTTGGAACCGTTTGTAATCGAGTTCGCGCCGTTTTTTCATAAACAACAGGATCCACCCGATGTAAAGGGCGGAACCAACTAAAAAGATGAAAAATATTTTCCAGCTATAAAAAGCCAGCACGGCTCCAAAAATAACCAGGTTGAAAAAGGAGAACAGGATGCTGAGTGTTTCCGAGGTCAGGAAGTTCTCAATCCGGCGGTGATCGCCGATTCGCTGCATCAGATCGCCAATCATCTTGGTATCGAAAAATCCTACCGGGAGCTTCATGAGCTTGATCAGGAAATCGGAAATGAGCGAAATATTGATGCGGGTACTGATGTGTAGCAGAATCCACCCCCGGATAAAATCGGTAGCCATCCGCCCGATAAACAGCACCAGTTGGGCAATCAAAACCAGGTAGACAAAATTCAGGTTTTGGGTATTGATGCCCACATCGACAATGCTCTGGGTTAAAAAAGGCAAAATAAGTTGCAGCAGGCTACCCAGTACCATGCCCAAAGCCAGTTGTACCAGGAATTTTTTATGGGGGCGCAGGTATTGTAGTAAAAAAGCAAACGAGGTGCGTTTGTGTTCTTCGCCCTTCATCTCGTAAAACGAAGGGGTTGGTTCCAGCAACAGGGCCACACCCACATCTTCTCCATCTTGCTTAGTGGTGGCCCAGTGTTTGGTAAATTCATCGCCGGTATAGGTAAGCAGCCCGTGAGCCGGGTCGGCCACCCAAACCTTGAACTTATTCACCGGGTGACTTTGAGTCACCCGGTGAATACCAGATTTAACTTTTTTAATTTTATACACCACCACAAAATGGTTTTGCCGCCAATGGGCAATAAATGGAACGGGTTGTTCATCAGCCAGTTTTTCTAAGCTGGCTTTTACCCCCAAGGTGCGAAAGCCGATGGCTTCGGCCGCATCCGAAATGCCCAACATGCTAACCCCGGCGCGGGTAATAAAACTCTTGCCCCGCAGGTTCTGCAGCGAATATTTTTTACCATAATGCTCAGCCACCATCTTTAGGCAGGTGGGACCGCAATCCATGGCGTCGAGCTGTTTATGAAAGGGAAAGTTCAAGTGCTAAATGGCTAAATTGTTGAATTGTTACATAGTACACTGATTTACTACGATAATTAAGATTCAAAATGATCAGTATCATCATAACTATCTTAAAAGATTAGTGTACTATCTGTTCGCGAGGGTAAATATAACAATAAATTGGGTGGTTGTTGTATTCATTTGTTTGGGGGATTCATCTATCCTTTGCATCATAGCACACAGTTATATAATATGGACATCCCCCGCCACATGTTGTAGATGAAAACATTCACGGCATTGCTGATTAAAATCTTGTAAAAAAGCAGTTATGGTGCTTATTAATTTGTAACTTTTTTAAAGCTATTTTTTTTATTAATTTCATTTATTGCTTTATCTAATATTGGGTCAAAAGAATTTAAATAATCGTTAATGGTCTCTTTAACAATTATATCAGGAATTATTCCTTTATTTATAAATGGAATTTTACTTATAGGAAATAATACTCTTCTTGTACAAATACGAGCATATCCTCCTCCGGGTAGGTTGTCAATAACAAGAGGGGAGCCAGTTGATCCTCCAGTTTCTTCTCCGATAATTAGTGGTCGATCTTTAGTTTCATAAATATTAATTAAGAAGTCCTCAGCAGCAGAGAAAGTATAGCGACCTATTAATAAAATAACAGGGCATTGAATTCTTTGAATGGAATCCTCGATCCAAATAGTATCAGAATTTACAAATCTTGTGGCTCTTTCAAGATAGAAATCTTCATATTCTTTAATCCAATTACCATTTGCTTTTTTTACTCCATCATTTATCCTAGATTCCCAAGAATAATTAAGAAAGAAAGGATCTTTAGTTAAATATTTTTGTAAATTCCAACCTACTTTTGTTGAACCTCCACCATTATTTCTAAGATCTATTATAACTCCATTAGCTTTAGTTATTTGGGAGATAATATTATTAAACTCATTTATTGATTCCTTTTCAGGATGGAAGTTATTATATCTAATTAATGCTATGTTGTTTTCTAACCATTCAAGTTGTGCCAATTTTTTTTTCGTACCTGTGCTTCTTGGTCTCCAGTATTGATCATCCTTTTTTCTTGTTTCTTCACCATTTCTAGCTAGTGTTATTTTTTCAATAGAACCGTCTAACTTTTTTATCTTACCTATAAAATCCTTTGTTTTTAAGTCATATGATAATTCTGATGTAGCTTGCATCCATAAATGCTGCTCGGTTGAGGCAGAAATATATGGAAAGATTTCTGTTTCTAGATACCTAACTGTGGGTATTCCTTCTATTTCTATCAATTCGGCGCCTAACCAAGTAGAATCATTAGATTGATTATTACGCACTGATGATATGTATATTTTATGTTCGAAATCCATAAAAGAAATAGGAACATAATCCATAAAATTATGAAATTGAAAATTGTCTGAAACTGATGTATGACCATCATGAAAAAATGCAGTAAATTTTTTTAATGTTCTATAATATTCATAATCATTTTTGGCATTGATTGCATCAATAATGCATTCTTTATACTTAGCATCAGTGTCAATCGATAATGTATCTAAATTGATAAAATTATATCTGATTTCTGACCACAATTTACTTAAATAATATAAACGTTCGGAAACATCAATGCTTTTAGGAATATCTTTGTAGCCTATAATTTCAGTATAGGCGGTATCAGTATTGTTAAGTAGGATTGAAAGTTTGATAGTATCATTATTTGTTATCCTAAAGGTGATTGAATCTTTATCGGAAATAAATGAAACAGTGTTAAATTTTTCTTTACAAAACACAAGAAATCTATCTGGGTTTACTTGAGGGGATATTGTCCAATCAATTTCTTTTTTATTTAATCGAAGCTTGATTTGTTTTTCTGATGAATTGAGAAATAGTTGCCTATTTACAGAGCAACTAAAAAATAAATTCAGAAATAAAATGAATAATGTAATGGTTCTTAAATATTTAATCATTTGTAGGGGATTGATATGTGAATATTTTTTAGAGACATACTTTGGTCTGATAAAAATCGAGCAGACTTTTTTGAATAGATTTTTTTATACTTGGTTCTAAGCAAAACTTTTTTAAATCATCATCAGATTGTGATTCAACTATTTTTTGGCTGCAAGGACCAAAACAAGCGGGTATTAAATTGCAATTTTTGCACATATCATTTTCAAATGTTGCTTTCTTGTAACGAAGATTAAATTTATCTTCAACCCAATTTATTTTCCCAGATTCAGTTAAATAACCATCGGGATCGATATTGTTGAAATCGCGTGCAGTGTATTTATATATTATGCCGTCATACAAAATTACAGCCTCATTCTTTTTATCTGCATAACATTTGTATCCTTTATTTTCAATTTCATTTTGTCTTATATTGTGTACGATCTGTTCGCGAGGGTAAATATAACAATAATTTAGGTGGTTGATTCTTTTTGTTGTTTTTGCCATTCTTCAACTGTAATATATCCTTCTTCTCCTTTCCATTTAGCAATATATGGGTTATAAGGGCATTTGGCTGGTTGCGAATATATATCATTTGGGTCTTTAATAAAAGCACGGCAATCCATACACATATGCCTGAATTCACAATCTTTGCATACTTTAATATCATCTTTTTTTATATGCCACAATTTTTGGAATTCTTCTGATTGTACCACTTCTTTTAAATCAACCTCATTCATATTGCCATAGTGTTTATCCATAGAAAGGCAATTTTTTATAAATCCATTTTCGTCAATGCATACTTTACGGTTCAAGCAGGTGTTTAAATGAAGTGATTCGGTGAAAAAGGGAATATTTTGTACAAAATTCTTTGGGTGAATGAATCCACAAAAAGAATGATCAGTTATAATAGAAGTTGAATAAAATACTGGGTGATGTTTTTGCTTATCTAAAAATTCAATCTTCTTAAAAGGAGAATTATGAATTCTGATAACCCATATTCTTTGGTTCTCAAATGCCATCTTTTTTAAATCATCTAAAATGATATCTTTCTGATATTGAAATATAATCTCAATATATTGTATTCTCGAATTCTTAAATGCATCAAGAATAGTCTCTATTTTTTTAATTGAAATTGAAGAAAACAACCTTAACTGAATAGCTTTGCAATTCAGAACATTTAATTCATTACATATTTGTTTATAGTTTTGAAAATGTATTTGTTCTGATATTACAGCATTTGTAATTTTTGATGGTAAATCAAATATTAAATCAAGCTCAGGGAAATTATGAGGTTCAAAAGTAAAAAAACCAAATTCATTCAGTTTTAAAAACTCAAAATATTCATCAATAATTTCCTCATAATTAGGATTTTGAATTTTTATTTCATCTAAACTTTCACCATCGTGTTTTTTGAGTAAATAATATAAACTGTTTGGTACATATTTATAAGAATTCCTTTGTAGGTCATTGATTACCGATCGGCAATAACCTTTTACCGGAATACAATTAGCAAACAATTTGAATTTCAATGACATTTTTAAAATAGAGTAATGTTTTTATAAAAGGGTTTTAACGAATAATTAGAGGTTTTGTAAAATGATGATGATGAACTTTTATTGTAAATTTTATATTCAACTTCCCTGAGTTTTAAGAAGCTTAACGGTTTACTTATTGTTTTTTTGCTTTTCATTAGTTTTGTTTATTAGTAATTGTGCAATTTTCTTTTCTAAAAAATAATTGCATGGTGTTGAAGTCATTCCAAATTGGCCTAATGGATTTACCTCTAAAAAAATATATTCACCAGATTTGGCTTTAATCAAATCAAGGGAGCCACTATTAATTCTGAGAACTTTCATTAATCTACTCAGTTTTTGCTCAATTTCTTTTGGTAGTTGATAGGAAACATTTCTATTGGGCTTTTCAAAGTTGTAATGTCTAAAATCGATTTTTGTTCGTTCATCATTTTGTGAAAAAATTGCCATACTATAAAAATTACCTTCCAAATAGAAAGAGCGGATTTCAAATTCCTTATCTATAAATTTTTGAAATAAAGACGGGTAAAAATATTCTTCTAATTGATTGATCTCTTGCTTATCTACTATTCTTGTGTAATTTATAAGGTTTTTGCCCCTACTTTGTACTAAAATTGAGGCATTCAATGGTTTTGTAATTATAGCCGTATATTTTTTGATAAATTCTAAAAGCTCCGTCTTACTATTAGTAAATAAAGTTGGGGGTATTTCTATACCAATTGTTTTAGCCCTATTTAATTGCGTAATCTTGTCATATGCCAAATTATTTGGATGATTGAGCCAATAGCCATTCGAATGACAATGAAATAAATAATTAGAGAATTGTTCAAACTCAATTCCCTTATTTAATTCTATATAAACATCTTTAGTTTCGTGGTTTATTTCGTCAGTCGTCTTTCTCCATTTCCTAAACCATACAGTATTTTTTTTATCTAATTGGTTTGAATCATGTGTTTTTACAATTATTTCTATTTCATTTTCAATATCTTCTGAATTTATTCTTTTCCATGTCGCGCTATAATAATCCAACCAATCAATAACTTGATTGGTTGAGTCATCGAACTCAATTGAAAATATGGTTATCATCAATTAAGGGTTATTTGTATTCAGTAATATTTATATAAATCAAGTGATTTGTTGTTTCTGTTGACCCCTTGGATGATTCAAACCACTTGTTTTTTGGTTTGTAATAAAAGAATGAATTTTCCTTATTACCCTGATGGCAATATTTTACCGTTGGATAATTTAAAATATAAGTAAGTTTGGTATCTTTTAGCTTTATGTACAACTCTTCTGTATTAAAATAAAGTGGTTCTATGGCAAACAAGGCTCCTTCTTTTGGAATTACTATATTAAATCGTTCCAAATCAATTGTCATCCACCCTTCTTTTGCTATTGTTTCGCCAAATACATTTTCCTCAAGCAAATCAGAAATAACCTCCTTTTTTTCCCGATTAAAGCTAAAAATCCGTATTCTGAATTTTTGTTTAAATCCATAGGAGTTTTCGATATAGAAATTCATGTCTTTTACTTTGCAGGTATGTTTTGTAGGGTGAATATATACTCCAATAATACTTTCAGGATCGAGTTGTGTGCCATATGGGCCAAAGTTTCGATTATAACCTAAAATCCGATTTCTTTTTTTTGATGTGTTATTATCGATTATTGTTACCTCATTCAACATATATACTTTTGGTTGAAGAAAGATGGTATCGCTTCCTCTCAGACTTTTAATATCACCGTTAAATTCTTTATAGCTCATGCTTTTAACAATTACTGAATCGGTATCCATTAATCCTGAGGAAGGTATTTTAATATTCCCGTCATCATCTGAAATTGTGAAATAGTCTCCAATTATAGCGTTTACAAATGGGCAAGGTTTATTTTGTTCTTTATCAAAAACAACAAATTTTATTACTTGCCCATTTGTAGCATTGCTGACAATCAAATATATCAATAATGTAATAGTAATCTTTTTCATCCTAATCAATAACTAGCCAACCGGTCCAAGTGGTACCATGTAACCCAAACCAATCATATTGTTGATAAAGTTCTTCGCTATTACCATAATCATTTATTCTTGTCGCTCCTGTTCCTTCATAAGTATTCCACAACCATAAGCCCCCATTTATTTCATCCATTTCTTCTGAAGAAAGGGAATCAAATTTTTTTGATTTTAAATTCTCCATTTTTTATTTATTTTATTAATCATTTGTATTTGCGTAACCTCCATCGTAATTTCCCCAAATATTGTAATGATGCCAATGAGTAGTTGTGCTGCCATCTTTCAATTGGAAAACCGAATTTACATGCCATCCCCATAAACCGCCTTCAATTTTATTCATCTCATCCATTGAAAGGGTTTTAAATTTTTTGTCGGATAATGTTTCCATTTTGAATAATTTAAATTAAACAATAATACTATTTCAAAACCATTTTAGGGCTCTTAACCTGGTTTTGTATTTACAAATATAAGCCCGGTCAATATACCCACGCTTTACTGAGTATTTTGTGTACAATTTATAGTTATTCCAAATAGGGGGGAGGTAATTTTTTGCGGTCATCTTCACTAACAAAATAGGTTTCCCGCTTGCGGCAATACTGTATATTCACCTTGTAAAGTTCTTCAATTTTGTTTTTGTAAGTGTTTACCCAAGCTGGGGTTATACCCAAATGCCTGGCCAATTCTCCTCGGGTTCCAGTGCTTTCACAGTGCAAACGCCGGATAAACCGGTGGGCAATGTCTAAAGGTTTTAGTTCGTCCATAAAAAATTCATTTGTTCATTAATTAATTAGCCCATTTCCTCATTGGTTCATTGTCAATTACCCATTACCCATTGAACAATGCAAATGGCTCTACTTATTAATTCCAAAAACCTGGAAATATTCCGGCAGTTGCGGTATGCTGTAAAACATAACGCTTGCAATATACATTATAACAGTATTTTGCAATAAGAAAATTGGATAAAAATTTTTGAGGCTGAAAATAACTATGTTAAACAGGGTGTTGGTGCGCGGGTTGTTTATGGAAGGGGAAGTTCAAATGCTAAATGGTTAAATTGTTTTTTACTGCAAATGTGCAAAGAATAAAACATAGCGTCTTTGCGGTTATTTTTTGTCGCGAGGGTAAATATAACAATAATGTTATTGTTTGGATTTATCGGCATTGTTATCTGAAATAACAAAGGCTACCCGGGGTTTGAGTAGCCTTTGTTCATTTTGATCAAAGTGGATATCCTTTTCAAACACATCCAGACTTTTGATCACACTTTTTATTAACCTAAACCTAAGAATTTATTTCTATGAACCCATCACAACTTCAACCTGGCATACAGCTTTAGAATTTACGATAGGTAGCTGGTTGCCGGCAATAGCTTTTCCATCAAGGGTGACTTGCTTGACCCCTTTTGACACCCCGTTGGGATTCATTACCAAAATGTGATAGGTAGTCCCCCGGAATTTCCGTGTAATCCTGAATTCCTTCCAATGCTTGGGAATGCATGGATCGATAACCAATCCATGGTAATGGGGCTGAATGCCTAAAATATATTGGCTGATAGTGTAAAAATTCCACGAGGCAGTTCCGGTCAGCCACGAGTTTTTTGCCTCTCCGGGTTTGAACGCGTCTTTGCCTGCAATCATCTGCGAATACACGTATGGTTCGGTTTTATGTAAATCGCTGATATCTTCCAAATACGAAGGGCAAATCTTCCGGTAATACTCCCAAGCCTGATCGCCGCGTCCAATTACTGTTTCACCAATGATGATCCAAGGATTGTTGTGGCAAAAAATACCTGCATTTTCTTTATAACCTTTTGGATAGGTGGATATTTCGCCATATTCAATGTAATATTTGGTAAAAGCAGGGTTGTTCAGCACAATACCATACTCACAGTCGAGCCGTTCTTTCACAGAATCGAGGGCTTGGGTAACCATCCCCTCCTCTTTGCCAATTCCGGCCATGGAACACCATCCATTCGATTCGATGAAGATTTTGCCCTCTTCGTTTTCGTGGCTGCCAATTTTCTTTCCATAATAATCGTATGCCCGCAGGAACCATTCCCCATCCCAGCCGGATTTTTTAAGTGCCCCAACCATGGCATTAACATGTTTTTCGGCCCGTTGTGCCTCCTCATTTTTGCCAAGCTCAAGGCAAAGTTCCATGTAATCGCGGCCATACACCACGAATAACCCGCCAATCATCACCGACTCAGCCTTTGAACCTTCTGTTTTATTTTCGGTGGTCTGGAACGACTCGTTGGGATCGTTCGAGAAGCAATTCAGGTTCAAACAGTCGTTCCAATCGGCCCGGCCAATCAATGGCAATCCATGAGGTCCCAGGTTTTGAACTACATGATCGAACGAAACGGTCAGGTGATCGAACAGGGTGCGTGCCTGGCTCCAATCATTATCAAAAGGGACGTTTTCTTCCAGGATGCCAAAATCGCCGGTTTCCTTTATATAGCTGACTGTACCCAGGATGAGCCACATGGGGTCGTCGTTAAAACCGCCGCCAATATCGTTATTTCCACGTTTGGTTAACGGCTGGTACTGGTGGTAACAGCCTCCATCGGGAAACTGGGTAGATGCAATATCAATAATCCGTTCACGGGCCCGTTCGGGAACCTGATGTACAAAACCAATCAAATCCTGGTTCGAATCGCGGAATCCCATGCCACGTCCAATACCGCTCTCGAAGAAAGAAGCTGAACGTGAGAAGTTGAAAGTAATCATACATTGGTATTGGTTCCAGATGTTTACCATCCGGTCCAGCTTTTCTTCGCCCGAATTTACATGATATACGCTCAACAGTTGATCCCAATACTGTTTTAATTCCATCAAGGCTTCATCCACTTTAGCCGCAGTCCCAAAGCGGTTAATGGTCTCTTTGGCTTTGGTTTTGTTGATGATGCCTTTTGATTCCCATTTTTCATCATCTTTGTTTTCGACATATCCCAGTACAAAAACAAAATCTTTCGATTCGCCGGGTTTCAGTTCCACTTCAATAAAATGCGAAGCAATGGGGCTCCATCCGTGGGCTTCGCTCATGCGGGGTGCACCTTCAAGCACGGTTTGGGGTTCATCAAACCCATTGTACAAACCAAAAAAGGTTTCCCGGTCGGTATCGTATCCCTGGATAGGAGTGTTTACAGCGTAATAGGCATAATGGTCGCGCCGTTCTTTGTATTCGGTTTTGTGATAAATAACAGAGCCTTCAATTTCAACTTCGCCTGTCGAAAAATTCCGCTGGAAGTTTTCCATATCCGAAGCGGCATTCCAAAGCGCCCATTCCACAAATGAGAATAATTTCAGTTTCTTGGTAGTTTGGGTATGGTTAATCAGAGTCAGTTTCTGAACCTCGGCCCAGGTCTTCAGAGGAACAAAAAAGAGTATGTTTGCGGTTACCCCATTCTTTTCGCCTTGAATTTTTGTATAATTCATCCCATGTCGGCATTCATAACTGTCCAGTGGGGTTTTGCAGGGTTTCCATCCGGGCGACCAAATGGTATCGCCATCTTTAATGTAAAAATAGCGACCTCCGCTATCCATGGGTACGTTGTTGTACCTGTAGCGGGTCAACCGGCGGAACTTCGCATCTTTATAAAAACTGTATCCTCCTGCGGTGTTCGAAATGAGTGAAAAGAAATCTTCATTGCCAAGGTAATTGATCCAGGGCCATGGGGTTTGTGGATTGGTAATCACATATTCCCGGTGGTTGTCGTCAAAAAATCCGTATTTCATCTTTTATGTCAATTAATATTTTTACTATGATCAATCAGCTATCCCCCAAAAGTGCGGAACCATGAGTGGCAAAAGCTACAAAACACCGGAAAAATGAAAATTTGGTAAACACCGTTAACATAAAAGGTCGTGCAGCCTATTGAATGCTAATGAATAACCAGATTCTCTTTCCTGGATAATTAAGTACCTAATGAAAGCTGTTAAAAAAAGATTTAAGAAATGTTAATTATACGAAGAAGTCGAAGCGCTCTTTACGGGTTTTTTCATACACATCGCGGCTGAACATGAACAATTGGGCAGGTTTATGGGCCACACCTGTTTGGCGTTCATTTAGTGCCACCACGTAATTCATTTGGGACACCTTTTTTCGGAAATTCCGCTTATCGAATTGGGTGCCCAACACAGCCTCGTAAAGTTTCTGCATTTGCGAAAGGGTAAATTTCATGGGCAAAAGCTCAAAGCCAATGGGTTCGTGCCAAAATTTGTAGCGCAAGTGTTCAAGAGCTTTTTGCAATACATGATCGTGGTCGTAAGCCAATCCTTTTACCTCCGAAACCTTATACCATGAAACATTCCTACCTTTTAAAATGATTTTTACATTGGTACTTGGCAACAGCGAATAATAACCAACGGTAACTACCCGGTTGCTAAACACATCGCCAAATTGTTCCAACCATGCCTGATCGTTTGGGTGAAGCAACCGATCCAAGGCCCCAAAAGAATAGAACTGCTCAAGTACAATGTTTTCGAGCCCAGTCAGATCCTTTACAATCCGGGCAGCTGCCGAATCTAAATCTTCGTCTTCATAAATATGATAACCTGTCAGCGTTAAATCAGAAAAAATAACCTCTTGTGTTTCGGGTGAAATAAGTGTCCGTTCTACCAGCAATACATTCAGTTGTTCGCCATCGAAACCGAAGACTACGCAGTCCACCGATAAGTTGTTCATTAATTTACGGGTCATTTCCTTTGATTTTAGGTTATGAAAGAACGAGCCAGAAGCTCAGGAACAAATATATAAATTATCATTAAAAAGTGACAACGAATCTTTTAAGTTAAATATTTAAAATGTGTACTATATACACTTTAGTGATGGCAAAAATAGAGCAATATCCTTATAAAAACAAACAAAATGTGTTTGAATCACTTTTTTAGGTGTGAATAGTACACACCTATTGAAATACAGTGCATTCCATGCGGATGTATAAATTTTAGGATGCGTATTATAACGAACATATTTTAGTTAAGGCTTTAGGAGATAAACTTAAGAACAAGTTATTTTTTCGATCCGTCTCTAAAGAAATTGGCGAAAATTCAAATTAAAATAGTATTTTTGTATTAAACGTGTAAAATATACACTCATATATTTCTGTAACTGCATTATTCTAAGGTAATGGGTGTTTTGTTTTTTACACACTATGTTTGGAACGACGGGCTATTTAAAAACATAAAATGTATAGCACATGAAAACCTACTCCCTCCTTTTACTGGTAGCAATCACCTTAACCCAATGTGGGAATAAAAAGAACCAGGAACCTTTGTCGTTATCAAATATTGGTGTTTCGGGGAACCAGTTTATGACCAATACAGATACCATCACCTTTCAAGGGCTTTGTTTGGAAGATTTGGGCGAATTGGATGAGTTGGGGCATTGGAACAAAAATTATATTGATCAGGCAGCCAAATGGAACATCAACATTGTCAGGTTTCCGGTGCACCCAAAACATTGGAAGCGGTTGGGCAAGGAAAAGTATTTGGAAGAATTAAATAAAGGAGTAGCCTGGGCCAAGGAACATCACTTGTATTCCATCATCGATTGGCATGTGATTGGAAACATGAAAGATGAAAAATGGCAGCATCCGATGTATGAAACGACGCTTGAAGAAACCCTCGATTTTTGGGCGACCATGGCCAACACCTTTAAAGATGAACCTGCTGTGGCTTTTTATGAATTGTACAACGAACCTACAACCTTTAGCGGTGCTTTAGGTGAGATGAGTTGGGCTGAATTAATAGGTATTTACAAACAAATACTGGACACTGTTCGTGTGTATGATTCCTCCACGGTAGCCTTGCTGGCTGGTTTTAACTGGGCGTACGACCTCCGCGATTTGCAGACCCTCGATCCTCAATTAACCAATGTTGGTTATGTGTCGCACCCTTATCCTCAGAAGAGTGAACAACCCTGGGCTAAAAACTGGGACGAAGTTTTTGGATTTGTCGCCAAAAACCACCCCGTATTTGCTACTGAATTTGGTTTTGCTTATCCGGATCAAGTAGGAGCGCATATTCCTGTAATTAGTGACGATACCTATGGTCAAGAGGTTTTGGATTATTTCAAGACCAGGAACATCTCCTACACTTTGTGGGTGTTTTCGTGGCACTGGTATCCAACACTTTTAAAGGATTCTACCTATACCTTAGAAAAAGGTCAAGGCGAGTTCTTTTATCAGCAATTTGCAAAAAACAAAGGGCGTAGGTAAAAATCCGTGTTTTTAAATTTCAAGCTATTCCGAATTTGGATGAACTATAATAAACCTAAGAAAAGCATCTATTCTTTTGGAATGGGCAAATGGTGTTGTCTTAAAAACGAAAGTTGATCCCAGTAACCCCGTTGGAATTTTATTTTCCCATCAATGACATGAAAAAAGCCGCATCCTCTTAGTCCCAGTGGATCTTTCCATTCAAGAATGGCCCATTCTCCATCTTCAAAAATATTCTCAACAATACAAACCATTTCGGCTGCAGAAAATTCCCTTTCAAACATTTCTTCGATGGATTTTTTCCCAATAACAGGTTCATAGGCTACCTGATGGTTAATGGCATCCTCGTGGTAAAGTTTGCTTAACCCGGGCGCATCTTTGCTATTAAACAGTTCCACAAATTTTTGGATGGTTTCTTTAGGAGTCATAAGCTTTTTGAATCTTTTACAGTTGTTTCTTTCTCGTGAAGTTTAAATGTACAATAAACTTTATTAACTGTGGGAAAATAAATTCATAAATTTAGATAAGCCTCTAAAATGCATAAGTAGAATATTGATAGTCAAAGAAAATGAAATATTTAGTCACGGTGCAGCTCACATAATTTAAGGAAGCCCTGGAGCCAGGTTTGAGACATTTGGAGAATAAATGTAGAAAAGCCGGCACCTGGGAAGGTTAACCGGCTTTTCAGATTACCGAGCCTAGAAAGAATTAAAAATGGTATTTCAGTCCTGTATAAATACCAACAGAATAGGGATAAACATTACCAGCTTCGTTAATTGGGCTTAGTGAATAACGAAGGGTAGGCTGCAGGTTTAAAAACAATTTAGTCATAATCGGGTATGCGAACCCTATTCCAAAGACGCCGCTGTACGACATGGTTTTGATATCTTCGTTGTCGGAATCCAAGGGGTATTGATTTCCTTCATTTTTGGCATACACTTGATTTTTGTACAACACATTGGCACTTAATCCTCCGGTCAAATTCATTTCGAATTTTTTTGCAAAAAGCTTATAACTTACAATTAAAGGGATTTCGCAATAATTGTATGTTTGAACAAAATCAGTGGTAGCACTCTCGTTCATGCTGGCTATGTCGTCGGAACCCTCTACGCCAACCGCACTGTAATCCATGTTTTTAGGTTCATTGGAAATCTCACGTACCAGTTCGTTGGTTGTCCCATAAATTTTGACATTTCCGGTTGAGGTATTCAGGTAGTAAAAAGGTTCATTATTAGCATTAAATTGCCAGTTGACCTCCACATCCTTCGACACCTGTCCAATTTCAGAGACATACAGTCCCGATTGAATGTTCCAACGGTCCGATAGGCAGTAATTTACATCAATACCTGCAGAATAGGAAGTTAAAGGTTTCTCATTGGTATAATTCTGTTCGTAGTTGGTAAAAATGTCGGCATCTTTCAACGTTTCGGTAGGTACATTCCCTACGCTACGGTAACTTACCAAAGGAGTAGCAGCTATACCCACTTCCCAATTTCCGGCCAATATGGGTGCTGCTTTTTCTTCTTCAGGATACATGGGCACTTCACGATACTCATAATTCAAATCACGGGAATTATCAAGGGCAGGGTATTTCATCTCCATTTTTGAAAGGTTCTCGTCCTCTTTGTAAGTTTGGTTATGGGTTGCAGAAGGATCATATACATTTTCTTGCCCAAACATAGGAGGCAAAAGGATTCCTTCAGAATTTACCTTTTTAAATGTGGTATCTTTTTTTTCTGTGGTGATGGGTAATTCTGTTCCCAACTTGTTGCTATTTGCTTTGTTTCTGGGTCGAACGGAACGACTGTCCTTGTTTACAGAAGGATTGGTAAAAGTCTCATTTGTTTTTGCACCGTCAAGAACTATTGCCTCACTTTTTTGGATCAATGAATTTTCGGAGGATTCGGGGGACGAAACAGTTGAATTTGTAGCTATTAAATCATCGGAACCATTAACTCCCGTAAATAAATACCCGGCACCAAACGATAGCAATAGAGCCACTGAAGCTGCTGCGGAATAAAATAATACGATTTGTCTTTTTTTTCGTTTCCGCTCCAAAACCTGTTCAATAGTTCCCCAAATGAAACTTGGTGGTTTTGGGGAATAATCGGCAAGCCCGTCCTTAAAAATCCTATCAATATCTGAATGTATGGTCATATTATTATTTAACTACAAGTTTAACATCATGCTTCCGTTCTTCGTAAAGTTCTTTAACCCGCTCCTGCAAGATAGTCCGGGCCCGTGAGAGGTTCGATTTTGAGGTGCCTTCAGAAATTCCGAGTTTTTCGCCAATTTCCTGATGCGAATACCCTTCGATGGCATACAGGTTAAATACCATTTTGTATTGTGGAGAGAGGTCTTGAATCAACTTCAACAATTCTTTGCTTGAAATCTCGCTCATTACATCATCGTAAGCCAGCTTGGTGTCGTATTCCCTGATTTCGGAAACCGAATACAACAAGTTGTGTTTGCGGTATCGTTCCAATGCACAGTTCACCATTATGCGCCGTACCCAGCCTTCAAAAGAACCCTTAAAATCAAATTGGTCAATTTTTGTAAAAACCTTTATAAAACCGTCCTGCAAAATATCTTCGGCCTCAGTATAGTCCTTAGAATATTGCATGCACACTCCAAACATCTTCCCTGAAAAGTGTTCATACAACTTTTTTTGCGCATCAGGTCTGTTTTTTTTACAGTCCTTTATTATTTTCTCTAAATCCATTCCAAACTCGGACATATCTTAAATGGGTTTTAAGTTGTTTACCCGAAACTGAGCCATAGACGCTGCCTTTTTTTTGATGGTTGCGTGCCTAAGATTTTTTTTTCGTTTGCCGTATCAAAATTAATCCTAAAAAAGTAAATAACCCATTATAAATGAGCATTTCAAATCCTATCTCATAACCCCAAAATAACATTGAACTAAATTTGCCAAGGAATAAACATAAAATGGGTGACAAAATGGCCACCAGCCAAACCCAACGGTCGTGGACAGTAAACGGGGTGAACATTCCAAAAGCGAACAGTCCCAACAAGGGTCCGTAGGTGTATCCTGCCAGGGTAAATACTGCTCCAATAACCGCCTGGTTGTTTATTTTGTTAAAAACCAGAATTACAATTCCCGTCAAGACAGACATGCCTACATGTACCCATTTTCGGATGAGTATTTGTTTTTTTTCTTCAATCTGCATCTTCTGAATTCCCAGAATATCAATGCTAAAGGAGGTGGTGAGTGCTGTTAAGGCAGAATCGGCACTTGAATAAGCCGCAGCAATCAACCCAAGGATAAATAATAATGAAACAGTGATGGGTAAATAACCTTGGGTGGCCAGCATGGGATAAAGATCGTCAGTTTTTTGCGGGATCGGAAGATTGTGACTGGCAGCAAAAAGATACAACAATACCCCTAACGACAAAAACAAAAGATTAACAGGTAGGAAAGAGGCTCCATACCAATACACATTTTTCTTTGCTTCCCGCAGATTTTTGCAGCTCAGATTCTTCTGCATCATGTCCTGATCCAGCCCTGTCATTACAATAGTGATAAAAGCACCGCTCAGGAATTGTTTCACAAAAAATGTTTTCCCGGTCGGGTTATCAAAAAACCAGATTCTTGATAACGGACTTTGCCGGATGGATTGAACCATCTCGCCAAAACTCATGTTTAATCCTTTGGCAATAAAAATAATGGTAAGAATTAATGCCGAGAGCATAAAAAAAGTTTGCAGTGAATCGGTCCAAATAATGGTGCGGACTCCACCTTTAAAGGTGTATAACCAGATAAGAAATATGGTAAATGCCGCCGTAGTCCAGAATGGGATACCCCAAGCATTGAAAATGGTAAGTTGTAATACATTGGCCACTAAATATAGCCGCAACGAGGAACCCAACATGCGGCTGACGAGAAAAAAAGAGGCACCTGTTTTATGTGATACCGTTCCAAAACGTTGTTCCAAATAAGTGTAAATACTGGTTAATTGAAGCCGATAATAAAGAGGGAGCAATACTTGAGCAATAAATAAATAGCCGAATAGATATCCTAAAACCATTTGCAGGTAGGAAAATTGACTGGTTCCCACCCATCCGGGAACCGAAATAAAGGTAACGCCCGAGATGCTGGCCCCTATCATCCCAAAGGATACCACATACCAGGGGGATTTCCGATTTCCAATAAAAAATGTCTGGTTTTTTGCATCTTTGCCGGTAATATAGGAGATAAAAACCAGGATACTGAAGTAAACCACCAATAAAAGAAATACCTGACCTGCTGTCATAATCAACGATTTTTTACAAATCTAAAGGAATTGATTAAATTTCCGGACTAGAACTCAAAGAAGTGATTAATTTTGGGTCTGGACTAAATAACAAAAATGGAATTACATCAACTTCCGTCGCGGCATCTTGAAAACGCTGTCAATGAATTTGCCAAGCTGCCGGGTATCGGTAAAAAGACTGCTTTGCGGCTGGTTTTGCATTTGCTCAATCAGCCTGTTACTGATACGCTCCAATTTACACATGCCATTGAGGAGATGAAACAGGGGGTGAGAATCTGTAAAAAATGCCACAATATAGCCGAAGAAGAGTTATGTTCCATCTGCAAAAACCCAAACCGAGATACTACCACTATTTGTGTGGTGGAGTCGTTGAAAGAGGTGATTGCCATTGAAAACACATCGCAATTTAAAGGACTTTATCATGTTCTTGGAGGCAGAATCTCGCCCATGGAGGGTATTGGCCCAAAAGATCTGAACATTGATTCGCTCATGGATCGTTTGCAGCAAGAGTCCATATCTGAAATTATCCTAGCCCTGAGCACCACCATGGAAGGCGATACCACCAGTTTCTATATTTACCGAAAATTATCGGGGCAACCCGTGCAATTAAGCACCTTAGCCCGTGGCATTTCGGTGGGCGACGAGTTGGAATATGCCGATGAAATTACTTTAGGGCGCTCACTGCTTAACCGGATTCCCTACCATGGAAAATAGACATGCGGTTTGCATGAAAGCAACTTTTTTCTTACTTATGCACTTTAAAATCAAATTAATATATCCAATTATGAAAAAAACACTATTTATTTTAATGGTTGCAGTTGGTTTAGGCTCCTGCTGCAATAATACCAAAAACACTTCAACCGCAACGGTTACCGATTCAATTTCCGCCGCAGGTGCTATTTCTGTGGATTCCTTTTTAGTTGTAGCTCCTGAATTTTTAGGGAAAGAATTAACTGTAAGTGGGACCGTTGACCATGTCTGCAAACATGGCGGTAAAAGAGTAAAACTAATGGGCGAATCTCCTTCAAATTTTATTCATGGAGAAGCTACAGAAGGTATGGGTGCTTTTAATGCCGAAATGGAAGGCAGCACTGTTTGCTTGACCGGTATGGTAGCTGAATCGAAAATGGATTTGGCTTACGTGGAAGAATACGAAAAGAGTGTAAAAGAAGCCATGGAATCATCGAAAAGTGAAGCCGAAATGGAACATGCCAAAGGTATTGACCATCATGCACAATTGGAACAGATTGCCAAATGGAAAGAAGAAATTGCATCCAATGGGAAAGGTTATATATCAAATTATTACCTTGAGGTTTCGAAATTTAATGTATGCAAGACGGATAGCCAAAAACCTTGTTGTAGCCATGCAAAAGCAGATAGCGCTATAGCAGTAAGCGTACCTTGTGGAAAAGCCGATGAAACACCTTGTGGCGACAAAAAAGAACATGAAGGTTGTGGTGGAAAAAACTGAGCAAAGACAAATATAGAAGGAAGATGTTTAGGAAGTTGTGAAATCTGGTTGTTTTTTATTACAAGCTCTGTTTAATCTTAATAGACTTGAGTAGTTAAAAGATCAAAGCACGCGGAATTTCACTATTGCTTTTTAGACATCTTTTTTAAATACCATCCAAAATTAAAGACAACTTAAGATGAAAGTGCGGAAACTCAATAGAATTACCCATCGCGATTTAGGTTACCTGTTTTTCGGGATGTCAATTATTTATGCCCTTTCGGGAATCAGCCTCAATCATATTAAGGATTGGAATCCTAACTATATTGTGGAAACAAGGGTGTATCAGACTAATCTGACCCAACAATCGGGGCTGGAAGAATCAAAAATTATGGTGTTTCTAGACTCCATTGAGAAGAAAGACCTTTTTAAAAAATATTATTTTCCGAATGAAAACAGCTTGAAGATTTTCATCGAAGGAGGGAACATCATAGTTAATACCCAATCGGGCGAAGCAACTCTTGAGTTGTTAAAACGCCGCCCCATCTTTCATCAATTCAATTATTTACATTATAACCATTCCAAAAAGCTGTGGACTTGGTTTGCCGATATTTATGCAGTGGGGCTGCTGATTTTAGCCATTACAGGTTTGTTTATGGTAAAGGGGAAACATGGCATCACAAAAAGAGGTGCATGGTTAACTGTTATAGGTCTCATCGTCCCACTAATTTTGTATTTGCTTTACGTGTAATTTTTTTGCCTCAAAGTTTTCCGATGGAAGTTGTTTAGTATTCTATTTTTAATATAACCTCTGACACGCTAGTGTCAAGTCAAATATAAAAAGTCGGGTAATATTCACGCGGTGATTTTTGATTATGGCATAATGCCTTATTATTCACGACCAGAGTCACCGGGTGAATTGATGCAAACGCATGCTTGATTTGATACTAGTTGCATGAATTTACATGCGAAAAATAGGTGACCCCGTATAGGTTTAGTTTAATTTTTTTGTGATTCTTTGCTAAAACCGCCTGCCGATAAATGCTTTTTTAATGCTATTGTACTGAAATTCAATAAAGAGTTACTTTTTTCTAGTTATGAACGTTTGGCTGTTTAAAAGAAATTTAATTTTATCATTCAAAAATTTCATGCAATAAAAAAATATATGCTATATTTGGGCTGCACTCTTCACTTCATTTTGTTACTTTTTCATGGGTTAATTAATCAAGTGCGAAATTCTTGGGCTGCCTCCCGGCAGCCCACACTTGTTTCTAGGGGTAGCCTTATTTTAAAAAAATGACTGTTATCGTATTTTTAACATTGGTTTGTTGCAAACCCTCAAATACTATTATACTTTTGTTGCAAAAAAAAATTAGGGAAATGGTATTTGAACCCACCAGCATTGTAATAGCAAATATCCGTATCGATGAACCGGTTACCGTGCTTACCGACCTTTTGGTTTCAGGAGTTTGTTTTTATGCCTATTTTAAGTTACGGGCTATTTCAGAGAAAATAAAATTGCACTATTATTTGAAGCTTTATTTCCTGACCATGGGGATTGCAACGTTACTAGGGGGGGTAATTGGACATGGATTTTTGTATTTCTTCAATGAAATAACCAATACTTCATTACCGGTTTCCCCATGGAAACTGCCCGGATGGTATGTGAGTATGTTTTCAATTGCCATGTTGGAACGGGCGGTTATAGAGCGTTCAAAAATCCTGGTTCCAAAACGGGTGGGTTGGTTCTTTTCGAGGCTAAATATTGTTGAATTGCTTACCTTCATGATTATTACCGGATTCAGCCTTAACTTTTTCTTTGTTGAAGTACATTCGGCTTACGGATTGCTTATAGTTACCTCAAGTTTTTCGTTTTTGATTTACACTAAAACCCGGCACTCCGGAAGTAAACGGTTTTTGCTCGCGGTAGGGTTATCGGCCATTTCGGCTTTGGTTTTTATGAATCAATGGGGTTTCGATAAATGGTTCAACCATTTCGACATCAGCCATACCATAATGGCTCTGGGAGCCTGGTTCTTTTATCGCGGGGCCCGGTACATGGTTCTTCACCCCATTGAATCGGAACCGGTTGAAGATTCCTTGATCTAAAAAGATGCTAAAAATACTTTGGATTGGGTTGCTAATGGTAAATCTGGCTTCGTGTACAAGCAAACCGGACACCATCCATTGCAAACTGCTCACCGAGGCCGGAACCATCATTGTGGAACTTTATCCCGATAAAGCACCGATGACAGTGTTCAATTTTATGCGATATGTCGATGACCAACTGTATGATAGTTGCACTTTTTTCAGAGCCTGTACTCCTGAAAACGAAGTAGGAAGAACCATAAAAATTGAAGTCATCCAGGGAGGGGATTTGCCTGAAGTAAAACGGTACGCTCCCATCTGCATCGAAACCACCAGAGAAACAGGATTAATGCATGTAGATGGTGCCATTAGCATGGCCCGCGATACCCCTAATTCCGCGCAAAGTGATTTTTTTATCTGCATCAACGCTCAACCTGAACTTGATTTTGGCGGAAAACGAAACCCCGATGGTAAAGGCTTTGCTGCTTTTGGCCGGGTAATTCAGGGTATGGAAGTGGTAAGGAAAATTCAGCAAATGGCGTGTAACCAGCAATTATTGAGGAACCCTGTGATGATAATTTCTATCAGGAGAATGGAGGATTGATGGTAATTGTAGTTACCAATAATATGAATCAAAGATGCTATAGTCAAAACCATCCTCAGGTATGGCTACCACCAATTTGAATGAACCGTTTTCAAGTAGTTTTGGATATTCATACTCAGAACTATAAACTTGCAACTTGAATTCTCCCTCGATAATATAGTAGAAATCTTGGTAGTGGTTAATTCTATTGATCTTACAAAAGCTAAGAGTATCGTTGTTGAAAAATTTCATTTGACTTGAATCAGGAAAATTACCCCATTCCTGATTACCTCTCCTGAACGTTAAGTTAATGCCCTCTGTTTGAAAGGAATAATGACCACCGAAATATGTATAATTGATAGTATCATTAAAGCAGAATCCCCTTCATGAGATTGATCATTACCTGGGTAGATTTCAAATGACCTTGAAGGGAAAAGAGTATCTAAATAAATTGACGTGACCTTGTCATGCGAAATTTTATTGGCAAATTAAATACAAAAGCCATCACCATATTTACATGTTTTAAAAGTTGAGATTTCATCGAATGTAAAAATCCTGGCAAAACCCATTTTTAAATTATACATAAATCGAATATCACTTAAAAAAACAACACCTGTCTGAGCTTTTGAAATTGTATCGAAATAACCAGCTTGATTGAAATTGCATGAAAGATATTGTTCGGCTTGGAAAATTCATCTTCCATCATAAAACTGCAATACAAGTTTGAATCGCATAAATCGTATAGCCTGCAACTTGTGGCAACTCTATCTTTACAGCCCGTTAGTTATGTTATAAATGAAATAATTTTTTCAAATTAGCAAAATATCTAACATATATGCAATAGCCAAATGGAAACTCATTGGATGTATAGTACATTCAAATTGAATCTTCTTGGCTATACAATCTACGTTGTTTTGTTTTTCCAAATAAATAATATATTTGCACCTTTAAACAGGAATAAAAGAGCTTTAGGTATGTTATTAATAAATCGTAAAAGCAAAGTTCAGCTTATCAGTGAATTAGAAGGCGAATCGTTTAAACGGGTGACCTTGTCGTTTTACCGTTATGTTTACCTGAATCAGCCTCAGGAATTTCGCGATCAGCTATATTTAGCCTGGGGGCAATGGCATTGTTTTGGCCGCATTTACGTTGCCCACGAAGGCATCAATGCACAAATGAGTGTTCCTGAGGAGCATCTTCAGCCTTTTCTGAATCATCTGGATTCGGTGCCGGAACTGGCAAATATGCCCATTAAATATGCTGTGGAAGACGATGGAAAGTCGTTTTACAAACTCACCATTAAAGTGAGGCCTAAGATTGTAGCCGATGGTTTGAACGATCATGTTTACGATGTCACCAATGTAGGGACACACCTGGAGCCTATGGAATTCCACCGGTTGGTGGCCGAGGGAAAAGCCACGGTTATTGACATGCGCAACCACTACGAAAGCGAGATTGGCCGTTTTGAAAATGCCTACTGCCCTGATGCCGATACCTTCCGCGAAGCGATTGAAAAAGTGGTAGAGGAATTTAAGGAGCAGAAGGATGAAAAAATATTGCTCTATTGCACCGGAGGAATCCGATGCGAAAAGGCCAGTGCCTATTTAAAACACCACGGGTTTAGCGATGTGAACCAATTGCATGGCGGCATTATTGCTTATGCCCACGAAATAAAGCAGCATGGAATTCCTTCAAAGTTTATAGGTAAAAACTTTGTGTTTGACCAACGGTTGGGTGAATCTATCGACGGACAGGTGATTGCCCGATGCCACCAATGTGGTAGCCCAAGCGATACCCACACCAATTGTGCCAACCACGATTGCCACCTTTTATTCATTCAATGCCCTACCTGCCGGCACGAATACCAAGGTTGCTGCTCCAACGACTGCAAATCGATTATTGCACTCCCACTCGAAGAGCAGAGAAAACTGCGGGTTTTAAGGCATGAGAAATATGCTCAAAGTAAAATATTTAAAAGCAGGCTCCGTCCAAACCTGAAGCAAGCAGCACTTTCAAAACCCTAGTTGTTTAAGATTTTGTGGGAGAGTCAATGATGTTTAGTTATGGTCAATAAGTGTAAAGTAAGATTAACACAGAGAATTTGCAAATGGCCGCAGTGTAGTGAATGGTTACAGGATTTAATAGAGTTGAATTGTTAAATGGTTGGAAGAATGGAAAATATGCTAATTTGCTCATTAACTAATTGGCTAATTGTCTTTGGTCTCGTATCTCTCAATCTCATATCTTGATACTGACTACTTGATACTAAAATATTCTTTCTGCTCACTAAACGACATTTGTATATGAATTTTTGGCAAACATCGCGGACTCCTTTCTTTATTCTGGCACCCATGGAAGATGTGACCGATACCGTCTTCCGCGAAGTGGTGCTTTCAGTTTCCGACCCTTCGGTTTTGAATGTTTTGTTTACTGAGTTTACTTCGGTAGATGGTCTTTTGGATGAACGGGGGCATGAAAGTGTAGCCCAACGTTTAAAAGTGAGTGCATCGGAACAACAGCTTCTGAGGGACAGAGATACCAAATTGGTGGCACAAATCTGGGGAAACGAGCCGGAAAAATTTTATCGCGTTGCCAAATTCCTGACATCGCTGAACCTGTTCGATGGGGTTGACATCAATATGGGATGCCCGGTAAAAAAGGTGGTCAAGAAAAATACCTGTTCGGCACTCATCCAATTTCCTGATTTGGCTAAAGAGATTATTTCGGCCACCAAAGAGGGTTCCGGGCTTCCGGTTTCGGTGAAAACACGGATCGGGTTTAACACCATTGCTACAGAATCATGGATTTCGCACCTGCTCACTTGTCAATTGGCCGCGATTACCATTCACGGGCGCACCCAAAAGCAACTATCAGAAGCGTCCGCCAACTGGGACGAGATAGGAAAAGCCGTTTTGTTGCGGAACGAACTCTCACCCAGCACCAAAATTATAGGAAATGGTGATATTGAATCCTATATGCAAGGAATGGACAAAATCAATCAGTACCAATTGGATGGGGTGATGGTGGGGCGGGGCATCTTTAAAAACCCCTGGCTATTTAATACTTCCGAATCATCTGTTTCCAGAGAGGAGCGGCTCATGTTGCTTCAAAAACACCTTGAACTGTATGCCGGTTTTTGGGGGACCGATAAAAATTTCCAAATCCTTAAACGCTTTTTTAAGATTTACCTGAATGGGTTTCCGGGAGCCGGCCAATTAAGGGCTAAACTCATGGAAACCCGGCACGGGAATGAAGCCCAATCCATTTTGGAGCAAGAATTGCATCTTTTGCCAGAAAGAGCCTAGATAATTTTATATTCAATCAACTGTTTATGGTTTTATATTCAGTTTTGTTCCTGACGAATGGGCGCTGAATCCGGGGGCATACATGCACTGAACGGTTGCCAATCCGCTGCTAACAAGTCCTGAATGGGTAACCATCAGATCATATTCCAGCACATATTTTCCTTTGGGTAGGTAATCTATAAAAAAATCGGTACTGCAATCATGGGTGACTTGATAAAACCCTAAACCTTCCTGATACCGGTACCCCGAAAGGATGGATGTAGGCTCAAAGGCCGATGCCCGGTTATCTTTCAAATGAACAAACTCCATATCGCGATCCGTTTCAATAACTAACCGGATTGTCAGCCGATCGCTTACTTTGAGGTTTTGATTTTCAGAGATAGCCACCAACTGCAACCCTTTTTGAGTTGCCTCCTTTTTGTAATATTCTTTCGAAAGGAATAATCCGCCCGTTGCGGTTTTCACGTTGCCGATTTCTTCAAAATATTGCCAATACACGGCTCCCCATGAGATTCCATCACCGCTCCGTTGTACGTTAATTTTCCCCATATCGGCAGTTACCCGCGATACATCCCAGCTCTTTTTTAAATATCCCGAAAAAGGTTCTGCCTGTTGTTGGTATTGTTGGTTGGTAATAGTTTCCTTGCCTAAACTAAAATCCACCCTGGGTGTGCCTGCCACCCATTGACTACCTGTTGTAAGCAAGCTGTAAACGGCGTCGGAGGTAGCTTTGGAAGTATGCCACTGGTGTGTTTGTTTGTTTTTAAGCAGCCATTTTTTCAAATTATTTTCTGTTTCAGCATCAGGTGCAATTTCATGAAACACTTCCAGCATCAAACTCTGGAATTCAATGGGTGCCTGGTACCAGTAATATCCTGAAACATTATCGCTCCAGTACATTCCAAGTTCTTCATTTTGCAGTGAATATTCCCGTAGCGACCTGACAATTGCATTTGCCACCAGCTTATTGCCTTGCCTGTAAAATGCCAATGCAATCATGCCTTGTGAATATTTTCCAAGTTTTGCCCATTGGGTGGAGGCAAGATTTAAAAAATATTGTTGCGCTTGTTGCGATTCTTCCTCTGCCTCAACCCTTGGGAAAAAACTCCGCATGTACAGGTATTGGGCTATGGAAGCATCCAATTGAGGCGTAGTTTTTTCTTTCAGAAATTCATGATACTCCTTTACCATCTCGCGGTCTAAGTATTGGATGGCTTTGGTAACCATCCGCATAATTTCAGGATCATTTTCTGTCAGTGCATCTATCTGAATCAGTTTCCCAAATCCGGTAGCCAGGTGTTGTGTTACAAAGCGGCTGTCGGGCATGCCGTCGAACCAGGGCCAGGCCCCATTATCATGTTGCAGATTTTGCAATTGATAAAGGCTTTCGCGCAGGCGGTTGTTCATCTGGTTCGCATCGAACAGATGGGCGAGTTGCTGCTTTTGCTCCTGCTCATTCAGTGCATCCAAAACCCAAGGGGTTTCAGACAGTATAACCTGTTTAAGTTCATGGTTTTGTTCCAGAACCGAAGTAAAAGGGCGTTCCAAACCCAGACTCTTCCATTGTTCAAATACCTGCCCTATTTGAGGGTTTTTTTGGACTACAAACGAAGCCAGTTGGTTGGCATACAGGTTGGTAAAAATCTGATCGGTGCATTTGTTTTCGGTTTTCATCAAATAAGGTAGGGCCATGATGGCATACCAGCTAGGATTGGCTGTAAATTCCAACGTTACCTGATGATGGGTTACGTTTTTTTGTTCCGGGCTTTGTAACAAACCTTTCAGTTCAAAACCTTTACTGTCTGTTCCATTAATCCAGAGAGGCTGGGTTTCAGTCACCAAAATTTTATTCGACAGCACGGGTATCCATTTTTGCTCGCCGTCAGAAAACTGCTGGTTTTGGGCAGTTACGGTGTATTGCAATGCCGAAAGGGTATCGGGAATCTGAAGCTCCCAAAACAGCGTTTGGCTTTGCTTGGCCGCGACTTTAATTTTACTATTTGGAGTATCTATGCATACTAACTGATAATCGGCACCTGTTATGGGGTTTGACAATTTCAGGCTGACTGTAACCTCCTGCATTTGGTTTGTCAGGTTCTGCACTTTACAGGGGAATAAAATCCGGTCGCCCTGCGTCACAAACCTTGGAGCCTGCGCCTGAACCATCAACTCCTTTTGTGCCACTACCTCTTGCTGGTTCAGCCCAACTTCCAAATCGGTTGTATGCGCCAAGGCCTGAAACTTGTATCGGGTCAGGTTGTCGGGTACCGTAAAGTTAAATGTGATAGTACCCGAACTGTCGGAATACAGGTGCGGATAAAAGAAAGCCGTCTCGCTAAAATTGGTGCGCAAGAGTTGGGGAGTTTTTTCTTTTTTGTCTGTCTCATCCCCTTTAAGTTTCATGTCAACTTCATCGTTTTGCACTACAACAACCTCAGCCAATCCCTCCTCTTTCAACATTGATTTTGATGCAACTCCCCGGATCATCACAGGAACCGATTCGTCATCCTCAACCATAAAAAATACTTCATTGGCACCCAAGTCCTGAAACCAATTTAGCCGGTCAAATCCAGGCTGGTAATAAAAATACCCATAGTTATTACGTTCAGAGATTTTTTTGGAAGCATCGGTTCCAAAATCAGGACCGTTCCAGAAAGCACCGTAATAATAGTTTGGGTACAGATTTAGGTTCCAGGGGTTTGGTGCAAATTGGTCGAGCGATGCATCATACATTGAGGCCAGCATTTCGGCAGCTACCAGTTCTCCTTTGAGGCCTTCCAGTTTTAGGGTCCAGGTCTCTTTGGCTCCCGGTTGAAGCTTATCGCGGAACGTTTTGTACGAAATCTTTAATTCTTTATCGTTGAAAGGGACTTCTACTTTTTGGATCTGCTGAAATAGTCTCCCCTGGTAAACAAAAGCCACATGCATGGCAAAACCACCGCGAAGCGAATCACTCACCGCCCATTTCAGCTTTTTAATGGTCTGTTCCAACGGAAACGACTCCGAATGCAGGATTTTCCCGTTATGCTCCACCTGATAAAGTATCCAGACTTTCTCTGAAGTTCCAATCTCTAACCAGGCTTGTGAGCCGGGTTCCAGTCGTTGGTTTTGATGCTGAGCCCAATGAATTTGAGGTACAGCTACTTTTTTGCTTGATGGATCGTACACGGTGACGAACCGTACCTCCGAAATTGGGTTATTAAACGGATCGTTGGTTTGAAACTCCACCCGGTAAATTCCAGGCTCCCATTTTTTGAAATTTTCCGGCACATATTCCAAGGAACCATCCGATTCAAGAGTTTGCTCTTTGGCAGAACCCTTAACTACAGGTAGCAACTGATAATAATTGTTGTTGTTAAAGTTGAAATCCTCAAAAACCTGCTCATAAACATGGGTATTGTAGATGAGGGTATCCGGTCGATCCCATTTCCGTTCCAGTAGAGGTTTCGTGGGGGTTTCTAATTTTTGAACCCTGATTTGCACTTTGGAGGGGGTCTTCTTTCCAGAGGCATTGACCGTAGCAATAGACCAGGGTTTTGGATTTTTGGCATCCGTTTTCTCCGGTACATCAAGTATTAATTTGATGGCTCTGCCTCCTAATACCAGGTTTTCGGTAGTTGTTTGGCTTTCGCCCGAAGGATCAGTCACTGTAGCTTCGATGCGGAAGTAAAATTCATCGGCTGGTTTTGGATGAACCTTTCCCGACCAGGCCATAAAATCGAAAGCAAAGGCTCCATTGGGGCTTGTAACAGTTTCGCCAAAAGCGATGGGTTGCTCCTGTTGCATAGGCATCCACCACCAATGATATTTGGGAAGCCGGGTAACCCGCCATTTCACTTGCGCGCTGGTAATTGCCATTCCATTGTAAGCTGTGGCGTTTCCTGTTGCCTGAACTTTTTGGTCCAATTTGTAAGCTCCGTTTAACGAATCCAATGCCACCTGAAAACCTGGACGTTTGTATTCTTCCACGCGGATATTTTTGGAACCAAAAGGTGTTTGCAGGTACCATTGGCCATTTAAACTTCCTTTAGGAATGATCAACGAACCACTGAACGAACCATAATCGTTGGTAATAACGGTCAACTTTTTAATCTCCTGTCCATTGGCATCCCAGATAGCCACTACAAAATCCCTTTTTTTGATGAGCTTGGGAATGGAAGATTTGCTGTCGGTTCCGGTAAGGATTCCTTTAAAATATACCACCTGCCCCGGACGGTAAATAGCCCGGTCGGTAAACCAATCCAACCGCGTTTGGGTAGTTTCTCTGTAAGGTTGATAGGTATAATAGTTGTTGGTATTTAAAGTATCACCTTTCCAATAAAATTGCAGGACAAAGCCCCTTTCTTCCTTTTTGGTTTGGTTAGTCACAGTTACCCTTCCTTGCGGATCGGTGCTAAGTTCACTGATTTTCCGGTTGATATCGGTTCCTTTCCGGTAATTATATCCTTTCAGAAAAACATCTGCTTTGGCATTTGCTAAAGGTTTGCCATCGGTGCGGTTGCATAGGAAGAATTCCTGATTTCCATGATTATCATGTTGAATGTAAGCCAGGTTTGATGCCTGAACTACCTGAAAAACCACGATGCCGGAGTCGGGATCAAAGGTAGGATGGTTGCTCATCGAGATGAGGTAATTCCCTGTTTCCAGTGGTTTAAGCAATAACTCCGTCCGATAGCTTCTGAAATTGGAGATAACCGGAAGTACCATAAATTCGGAATGAACCGGTTTGGCAACCGATGACAGTGATTTATAATACTCATGGTAATTATACCTTCGTTCATTCTTTTCTAAATCGGATAAAGAAATCTGTCCGACTTTTACATATACGGTATCCACATTGGCAAAAGTCAAAAGGGCCGGAAACATTTGATTAGGAATGACCGTGGCTTCTGATTCAAAACTAAGCTCAGGCTTCTCAATAGACCCTATTTTTTCTTTGCATACATGGTTCAATCGTCCGTTTTCCGAAAGATTCATCGCCAGTTTATAATTGGTATGTGCCAATTTTAAACAATCGCGATAGTCATAGGTGGAAGGTTCCTGGTGCTTAAAATAAAATTGACGGGTGTTGTAGAATTCAGCTTTCTGGTAATAAATTTCAGCCAGTAACTGCGAATCGGCATATTGGGTTTGCAGGCGGTTTAGGGCAGTTAAGTACAAGGAATCTTTATCGAGGCGAGATGAATATTGGTTTACAAAGTTTAATCGCTGCAAATCTGCCCTCAGTAGTGCCTCACATTGATCTTCATACTTTAGCCGAAAGGTTAGCCACTCCTGATACAATTTCAGCGTCTGGGATTTTAGGTTGGGTTCCGCCACCTGAAACTGGATGTTGCAAAAGGTGCGGGCATCGGCAAAAGCCTCCTGTTCATTCAAAATAAAAGCTTCGCCACCTTCCTGAACAAACTCATCGGCTTTTTCAAAATAGATCAGGCACCGGTTCAGCAAAAAGTCATAAACCGTAGGCCTGGCCTCGGGAGAATCTCCCTCTTCGATGATGGACAAATAGGTTTGAATCGGGATTCCTTTCCATGCCTCATTTTGTTCCAGCGAAGCCAAATAATACTGAGCAATGGTTTGATGAAATTTCCGACCATCCCATTCTTCAATGGGTTTTTCTGTGGTTGATCCGATGGGTGTCCGATCGTTGATTTCCCACCGGTGCTGTTCATAATAGGTTTGGTACATCTCGGCCAACATGCTTTGGAGTATCTGTTTTGAGGGTGCCTTAAAATGGTTTAATTCCTTTTTAAATAGTTCAATGAAAGTTGGCAACGAATTGGGTTCCAGTTGCCGGGTAAATTTCAATTGGTGCATTAAAGCTTTAATGGCTTCAGCATCCAACCCTTTGTTCATGGCCAGTGCATAGATCTTTTGAGCCACTTCCAATGCTGATTTAGGCAGGTTTTGTTCTTCGTATTCAGTAATTTGCGCCCAAAGCTGATCCAATTCCGGGTGTTGGTTTTGTTTGGGGCTAAAGGCCAATACCACCATCGTAGCTGCTAAAAGGCTACCTATCCAAAGTTTGCGCGAGGTAATCATAATCCAAAGAGTTTAGGTGAACAAAAATAATCAAAGTTTACAGTAAGATGCGCGGCCTTTCCGTTTCCCATAAAAACAATCAAAAAAAATGTAGAACGGCAAACGAAAAATGGAGATCCTTCGTTTGACGGTAGTTCAGTTCTGATTTGTTGTTGCGGAGTAACGTCACTAAATCCAATTCCCGGCTTTCAGGCTAAGGAAACATTAAAATAGCATCATGGTTTATCCGTAAATTCTATTACTTTTGCGCGCTGAAAAAGAACTGAATTTTAATCAAACTTAAAAAGATAAATAATGAAAAAGCTAATTTTATTAGGTTGTGTTGTCTTGGTATCCACCATGATGGTTCATGCCCAAAGTCCATTAGAAACCGGCGGTAAACAATTGAACGCAGGTGTTGGGTTATCAGGTTGGGGAGTTCCAATTTACGTGGGATTGGATTATGGCATTTACGAAGACATTACCATTGGCGGTGAATTATCATTCCGTTCCTATCACGATAAATATGCAGGCGTAAAATATGGCCACAGCATCTTTGGAATTATGGCCAACGGAAATTACCATTTCAACACCCTTTTAGACATTCCCAGCGAGTGGGATTTATATGCAGGCCTGAACCTTGGTTATTTTATGTGGAGGTCCGATTCGGATTATATCGGGACGGGCGATTCCGGCTTCGACATAAGTGCCCAGGTGGGCGGACGTTATTTTTTCAAAGACAACATGGCCGTTAATCTTGAATTTAATGGAGGCAACTCCACTGCAGGTGCAAAAATAGGCATCACCTACATATTTTAAAAATGAAGCTATTTTTCAGAGGCCTTGAAAGGATATCTTGATTCCTTCAAGGCCTCTGTATTTCTCCTATCCCATAGATTTGGTATTGACATCCAACCAAGTTTTCAGGTACCTTCTGGAAAAGGACAATCAGCGGCGCGGTATTACGTTTTTTTTTAAAACTGAGAATTTCCATAGCTTTTCAAAAAAAACAAGATGTTTTATACTATTGTTAAATCAATTAAAAACTGAATTGCATGTACTCCCGGATATTCAAATTTGCGGTCACCCTGCTTACCATATTAACAGCCAATCTGCTTACATCATCTATTTCCGACTTTTTAATCAGTCATAAGTACGATATGAAACCCTTGAGGTTCACATTGGTTGCCATGGGTATAATTACCATTGTCTTCTATCCGCTATTTATAAAGCTTGAAGATTGGCTAAACGTGTTGTCGAAAAAATTTGTTAAGGCGGGCCACTCCATTGCCGGTAAGTATATCGGGTTGTTCCTGATGTTTTTTATTGCCATGATTCTTCTGATGTATTTTTATGCCAAAATGTGGTACCATATTGATGTTTTTAAAATGATATTGCAGGGGACTTTTTTCAGATCCCTTTAGTCCATCCTTGATTCCGCAAGTCAGAGCTTGACTATTTAGTAATGAGCCCGGGGCAGGCAATCTGCAAAAAAAAGTTTCCGGGAAGCATCACTCCGAATTTATTCATTCGACCCTTTCCGGGTTGTCCCATTGCCGGGGATATTGAATCTACCGGATTCCATCAGGGGCTGTTGCTTTTGTGAGGGGTTGCTTCACTGATTATTTCATAATCCGCCGCCCACTTTTAACCCCGGGTTTTTAAAACACATCAACCTAATTCTGTTAAATGCTTCGTTACGGCTTTTTTTCTTACATTTGCCTAAAAGCTACGATATGTTAATTTCAATGACCGGCTTTGGTAAAGCCATTTGCGAGCTAGGAAGCAAAAAACTTACTATCGAAATTAAGAGTTTAAACAGCAAACAATTAGATATTAACTCGCGAATGCCGGGTTTTTACCGCGAAAAAGAAATTGAGGTACGAAACCTGATCTCCAAAAAGCTGGAGCGTGGAAAAATTGACTTTGCCATGTATGCCGAGGTGACCGGGACAGAAAACAATTCCGTAATCAACGCGGAACTTGTTAAGGCGTATTACCACCAATTGGCTAAGGTTTCGGAAGAGTTGGGCATTGACAATAAAAGCGAGTTGCTGCAGATCGTGATGCGCCTGCCCGACACACTAAAAACCGAAAGGGAAGAACTGGACGAGAACGAATGGCTGGATGTGGTAAAATTTATTGAAGCGGCCTTGGACGAATTAATCAAATTCCGCATTCAGGAAGGACGTGCCCTTGAAAAGGACATTGTGGAACGGATTGAAATCATCAAAGATTTGCTCAAACAAATCGATCCCTTGGAAAAGCAACGGATTGAACGGTTTAAAGATCGGCTCCGCCAGAATTTAAGAGAACTTTCGGAAAACGATGAATACGATGAAAACCGTTTTGAACAGGAACTTATTTTTTATCTGGAGAAGCTTGACATTACCGAAGAGAAGGTCCGGTTGGCAAACCATTGTGAATATTTTGTAAAGAACGTAAACAAAGATGAAACCGTGGGCAAAAAATTGGGCTTCATCTCGCAGGAAATGGGCCGGGAAATCAATACGTTGGGTTCAAAAGCCAATGATTCCGACATGCAAAAACTGGTTATCAAAATGAAGGATGAACTGGAAAAAATAAAGGAACAATTGCTGAATGTTTTGTAATGCCCTTAAAACAGCAAGTCATCCGATGTTTCAGAAACAAATAGATTCAGGATTTATGTGGTACGCGCTTTTTATGATAAGCTTATCCTAATTGCTACTAATATACTTTTTTATGGATGGAAAACTAGTCATCTTTTCGGCTCCTTCAGGAGCTGGTAAAACTACCATTGTAAGACATTTGCTTGACAAAGGTTACCGTCTTGAGTTTTCAATTTCGGCCTGCAATAGGGTTCCCAGGGGTAAAGAGGAACATGGAAAAGATTATTATTTTTTAACCACTGAAGAGTTTCAACGAAAGATTCACAACCAGGAATTTGTAGAATGGGAGGAGGTTTACGAAGGCCGCTTTTATGGGACACTCCGGAGTGAACTTGAACGCATCTGGCAAAAAGGGTTCCATGTGTTGTTCGATGTAGATGTGGTTGGCGGCATCAACCTTAAAAAACATTTTGGCAACCGCGCCATGTCCATTTTTGTGATGCCCCCTTCGGTGGAGGCTTTGCGCGAAAGGCTTCATCAAAGGGCTACCGACGAACCCACCGAAATTGAACGCAGACTTTCTAAGGCAAAAAAGGAGATGAGCTTTGCCAACCAGTTTGACCATGTGATTGTAAACGACGATCTTTCCAAAGCCATTCAGGAAGCTGAAGAACTGTTGTCGGGTTTTATAAATGCTCCCGCAATCACTTAAGTATATTTACCATAAAAGGCTTGCCATGCTCACCGGGTTGTATTTTGGTTCTTTTAATCCCATCCATATTGGCCATTTGGCTATTGCCAATTATATGCTCGAATTTGGGGGTTTGCACGAAGTCTGGTTTGTGGTTAGCCCTCAAAATCCATTAAAGCCCAAAGAGTCGCTGCTGTCCGATTATCAGCGCTTGGAACTTGTAAATCTTGCCCTGCGTGATTTCTCCAGGTTCAGGGCATCAAATATTGAGTTTGGCTTACCCCAACCCTCTTATACCGTGGATACACTTGCCTATTTGGATGAGAAATTTCCCAACCGGGAATTTGCACTTATTATTGGCGAAGACAACCTTTCGTCGTTTCAAAAATGGAAAAACCACGAATGGATTCTCGAAAACCGCAAACTATTGGTTTACCCCCGGCCCAACTGCCCCAGGAGCCCATTTCATAACCATCGGAATGTTAAATTGATCGATGCCCCAATGTTGGAAATATCCTCCAGTTTTATCAGGCAATCGATAAAAGAGGGAAAAGACATCCGCTTTTTTTTACCAGAAAAAACCTGGGAATTCATTTCCGAGATGCATTTTTACAAAAAGTAATGGGAGAAAAGTAAAAGTTCAGTTTTCTTTAATTGTGTTTCTATGCCGGATGCGGCGGGTAATGTTGGTTTTTACTTGTTGATTTTCAAACGTTCCATTTTTCTGATATATTCTTGAGCTTCATTTTTCAACCCCAACTGCATACAGGAGACTACCAAGTTGTTGTAAACTTGCGTATCGGTGGTATCAAGAGCCAAAGCATGTTTAAAGGTTTCATAAGCTTTGGGAATATTGCCCGACATACCATAAGCCGTTCCAAGGTCTTTCAATGCCTCCACTTTGCTGGGGTCGAGTTGGGTGGCTTTTTCAAGGTAACCAATGCTTTTGTTTAGGTTTGAAAAATAACGGCCATACAATACCCCTAGGCGGTAATTTAGGGTGTAATTATTGGGGTTTAGTGCATAAGCCTTTTCGTAATAGCTGAGTTGCATCGGCCGGTCGGTTGTATTCTGCAAAACAATGTCGAGGTTTTTCCAGGCGTTTTCGTTGGCGGGTTGCCATTGCATCACTTTTAAAAAACACAGTACCGATGTCTCCACCTGCTTCTGGTAATCAAATTTCACATTGCCTAACAGCAGCCAGGCATCAGCATAAGTGGGGTGAATAGCCACTGCTTTTGCGAGGTACTGCTCCGATAGTTGAAAGGCTTTCTGTTGCTCGGAGTTATCGGTTAGTGTTTTGCCATATTCCCAAAGTTTGCCACCTGCCGAGCAATTGCTCTTGGCACTATTTACAGAGGTGGCAACATCGGTGGTAAAAAGGGTTAAATCGTCCTTCCAGGCTTTGTTCCGGGTGATGGTTTTTGTTGAAAAGAAGCCAAGGATGTAAATTGCAAACAATAACATCCCTACTTTCAATGGATTAAATGCTTTTTTAGTTGTGGGCGTTGTTATTAAAATACCTGCCATGGCCAAGCTCCAGAAAAGAGAAGGCATGAACAGGAACCGTTCGTTCATAAAGGTACCTACCGGAAAAAACAGGTTCGAAACCATGACAAATGCAGCAGCAAACCCAATGATGCTAAATGAAATCAGGCTCCGGCTTTTAAAGCCTTTTAAAACCAGAATGAAGAATATCAAAAGGATAAGTATCAGCAACCAAACACCCGGATGGTCAAATTCAACTAATGGGATGTGATAAGGATAATAATCGAAGGTAAGTGGATGTGGAAAGAAAAGCAGTTTTAAATATATGAACCAGGTATATAAAATGGTGGCATACTTTTGTCCGGTTGAGGCTTCCAGAAATGGATTGTTCATGAGTTCGGTACCCACAGCAGTTGCAAAACCACCCAGCACTTTCTGCCGGATGATGACAAATACCAAGGCCGGTATTAAAAGGGAAAGCAGCAATGGAAGGTGTTGTTTCTTTGAGCTAATAGAGAAGAAAAACAGGGCAAAAGGAATGATAAAAACAAAAGCTAAGGCATTTTCTTTCGACAGGAGTGCCAGGAATAATGAAATAGCACTCAATGGGAGCCATTTCCAATTCTGAGTATTGGCAAACCGAATGGCTCCGGCGAAGGCAACTAATGAAAACAATACACTAAAAAGTTCGTCGCGTCCTTTAATATTTGCAACCACCTCGGTATGCAAAGGGTGCAGCAAAAATAAAAAGGCCGATATTGTTGCAATAGATTTTGCCAGTTGAGGGGATTGGTTCTTTAAAAGATGGGAAACCACCCAATAGCAAAGAAAAACTGTCAGTGCATAAAAAAGGATGTTCCAAAGGTGGCTCATGGCTGGCTTTGCTCCATAAAGCTGGTATTCCATAGCAAAAGAAACTACCGATAGCGGGCGATACCGGCCTCCGGAAACCAGGTTTTTTTGGGTGCCGAAAAAGCCTGTGAAGGAATCGGTAGTTAAAATTTTTGAAATACCATCGACTCCTTGCTTGGTAAACCCGTTTTGGGTGATAACAATGGCATCATCAAGGGCATAGTCGTTCCAAAGGGTATTGCCATAAAGTATAAGACTTCCGGCAAAGACCAGAATCAGGACCTTCCAGGAAGCTAACTTTTCCAAGGTTTCTAAAAATTTATGCATGGTTTATTGAATTACATCAAGCACTTCAATATCAAAAATCAGGTCAGTATCTGCTGGAATCTGGGGTGGTGCACCTTCCGAACCATAACCCAGGTACGAAGGGATCAGCAATTGAAATTTGCTTCCTTTCCTCATGAGTTGCAGTCCTTCGTCCCAACCATCGATAACTGAACCCACACCCACCGGAAAGCGGATGGGCTCAAGACGTTTAACCGAGGAATCGAACAATTCGCCATTGGCAAAATACCCCGAATAATGTACTGTGACGATGGACTCCGGTTGAATCAACGGCCCTTCGCCGGATTCAATTACGATGTATTTCAAGCCACTGGCTGTTTCCAAAATCTGTTTGCCAGCGATATCCCAGCGCGAAACCGGTTCGGGGGGCACTAAATCAATCATCTCCACATCCAGCAGGATGGGTGAATTTGACGGAACCATGTTTTTATAACCCTCTTTACCATAGGCCAAAGCAGGTGGAATCAACAACCTGATTTTTGTGCCTTTTTGCATCAACAACAAACCCATGTCCCAGCCCTCGAAAACCTGATGGATACCAACTGTGATACGCACCGGCTCGCCCCGTTTCCGGGAGGAGTCGAAGATGGTGCCATCGGGTAAAAGAGCGGTGTAATGCACATAAGTGTTGTCTCCCAACTTGGCAAAAGGCCCTGTGCCTTCTTCCACCAGGATGTATTTCAATTTTTTCTTTCCTTTTTTGATGGGCTTCCCTTCCACATTGAATGTTTCCACCCTAGAGCCTTTATCTACCTGAAGCAGTGCAATTTCATATATTAATGTAGAATTGGCTGGAATTCCCGGACGGTCTTCATTTCCATAGCCCAGGTGTGGCGGAATAACCAAGATGATGGCACCTCCGGGTTGAATCAGTTTTATACCCTCTTCCCAGCCTTTAATGATTTGCCCCTGCCCCAAAAAAACATCCAAAGGACCACTGTTCATGGAGGTTTCAATGATGGTATCGTTTAAAAATTTGGCAATGTAATGAACCCAGACCTTATCGCCGGGCTGTGGAAAATCGCCTTTTCCCTGGCAGGTGATTTTGTAAGCCAATCCCGTGGCTGTTTTGGTGTATGAGGCATCTGTGTATGGTTCCTGGGCAGAAAGAGCAGTTATGCCCAAACTAAATGACAACATTAGGGACAGAATCCGCAGCTTAGGGTAATCTTTATTCAAACCAGGCCTATTCATTATTTCAAAGTTAAATTACTCGCAAGCCAGGACTTCAATTTCAAAAACCAATGTGGAATTAGGAGGAATGGGATCCACCAGTTCATCGCCATATGCAAGGTGCGACGGGATGATCAGTTTGTATTTTCCACCCATTTTCATGCGGGCAATCCCTTCGTCCCAACCGGGAATTACCTCGCCTACGCCCAAGGTAAAGGTGAAAGGCTCTTTGCGATCATAGGATGAATCGAATAACTGGCCATCGATAAAATAGCCCAGATAGTGAACGGTCACCTTTTTGCCGGGTGCAGGTATTTTACCTGTTCCGGGTTTCATTTCTATCCAGTATAACCCGCTCATAGATGGTTCCGCGGTGGTATTGGTACGGACCAGAAAATCATTCAATAACTTATCTTCCTCATGTTTTCCACTTAATCGGGCCACGTGCCGTTCTTTTTCAAACGCTTCGAGGCTGACCACATCTACCAGTTTTATGTAAAAATGAAGCTTCTCGTTTTGCTGAAACCTCTCAGGCATACGTATTTCAAGCGTTTTGGTGTAATAACTTTTGGCATCGATAAGGAAGATGGCACTATCGCCTTTGTGCATTAAAGCTATGGCATCTTCGATACTTCCGCCAGTATGTGAAGCTTTTTTCAATTGGGTACGGAATTGATCCGTCTGTTCAATGGTTGTCCCTTTGGCATCGGTAAACCGCATACGCAGGGTAACCACGTCACCAACCTGTGGTTGAACAGCATCATTGTTTTGGGTAATGAACCGGTACATCAATCCCGTGGGGTGTGTTTTAAGCCCTCCGTTGGAGCAGTTTGTTAACATAAAGGCGATGGAGAGCAGTATGGTAAAGATTCCTATTTTTTTCATTGTTTTTCCGATTTGTAAAATGAAACGTAAATATATCTACTATTTTCAAATGTTAGAAAACCAAACATAAAGATTTCAGTAAATGAAGCAATCTATCCTTCTCCGGTCTTTGGATTCAGGTTCCCATACCCAACATTCAAAATTTGCAGCATCTGTTATTTATATTATTTTTGGTAACGGTTAATTCATTATTTCAACCCAAAAACCCGATAATTTCACTTTTATTTGGGTTATAACCAGAAGGGAAGATAAAACTAATTGAGGTTATATTGTAGTTGTAGGTAACACTACAAATACACGGGTTCCTTTTGTTGTTTGGCAGCTTCGCGCACCGGTTTTGCCACCAACGCTTTAGCAACCAATTCGGCAATATCCATAATTTTGGTCCCCGATTCACCGGTAAACGACTTTTTACAGAGCGGGCAACCGGTAGCTATCACTTGAGGGTGTTCAACGGTCAATAACCGTAAGGTTTCTCTGGCTATCTGTTTTTTCTTTTCAAGAGGCAAGGTGAGGTGGGCGATACTTCCGCCACAGCATAAGGCATTTTCTTTTTGGTACACCGATGATTTTAGTTTGGCCACGTTTTGAACTACGGCACGCGGAGATTCATAGATTCCGGAACCACGTCCCAATTCACAAGGGTCGTGATATACTGCTGATACCTCTAGCTTTTCAACCGAAATCTGTTTGTTGGCCATCAACCGTTCCAGGTATTGGCTGTGGTGCAACACTTCCATGCCCAGGTGGTAATCTTCGGCAAAAGTTTTATAACAAATAGGGCACGAAGCTACCAACATCCGTGCACCTGATTCCATCATCATTTGGCGGTTCCGTTCCACCAGTTCGCGGGCGGCTTCCAATTGTCCGGCCAATTTTAACGGGCGGCCACAGCAGGCTCCCTGTTCTTTATCGAAAAACCAATACTTGTCGCCCGAAGCGTTGAGTATTTTCACCATTGAATTTTTAATGGTAGGAGTGAGGTGCGTCATGCAGCCGGCAAAGTAAATCACATCAGCGGTACGGGTTTGAACGGGAATAAATCCGAAGTTTTCTTCCCGGGTTGCCGAAACATCGGCACGATGCATCAACCGGATGGAATTCAAATCAATTGCAACCGGGCATACCGCCTCGCAACGGCCACACATCAGGCAACTTTCGGCAACCTGATTATAATCTTCGTGGTATCTGAGTTTCTGGATAAAATAAACCGATTGGGTGTTGTGAATCCCAGCCATGCTGCTCAGTTGGCAGGTGTCGATGCAGATGCCGCATTTGGGACACGAATTGATTTCCACCTCCATCAGAACTGGATTGTCCACACCTAGTTTAATCCCCCAATTTCGGAAAAAGATAAGGACCATTTCGGTAGGAATATGCATATAGCGGGTAAAGGGCAACCCGATAAAAAAGAACCCTAAAGCCAGTGAATAAGCCCACCAAGCGGGATAAGCCAATTGGTTGATAGGTAAAAAGACTCCAAAGAAAGTTCCCAACGATCCGGTTAAAAACCCTCCGGAATGATGGATGCCTGAGGTAAAGCTTTCGGCCAGCAAACGCAAGGGAAATATCAACCATAACGATGTCAGCACCACCCGGTCGATAGGTTTTTTGCGTGAGGTTTTGGTTTGTCCTACCCATACCGATTTAAAGCGTTTTAAAACCGCCAGAAATAATCCGGAGAGGACAAACAGCAACAACAAATCCATCAATTGGGTAAACCCATCTGAGAAAAAGGACTCGTGGGTTCCGGGCACAAAAAAGCGGAAAAAGATGGGGAAATAAAAAGGAGATGAACCTTTAGCAAAGGTATGGGCCTCGATGGCACCTACCACAATCAGCAAAAACCAGCCAAACGCCAGGCTCATGTGCATGTATCCTAACCGGCGGTTGGTTTTGAATATCTTGCGGTGTAGCAGCCCTTCCATAAAAATTTCTTTCATGGCCAGCCAACTATTTCTTGAAAAGAATCCTTTGAAAACCTTCTTCCGGTCCGATGCTCCGAAACGATAAATCCAACTTCCATATTTAAAAACCAGGAATGTCAACAAAGCAAACATGGAAAGGGTAAATGGCAATACAAACGGATCGAAATAATTTGGTTGCATGGCAGTGCTATTTTGTAATAAATTGTATTCAATTTTGAGCAAACAAAGGCTCCTCATTCAATAAAACTTCACGTGTTTTTAGTATCAAATGACGGAGGTTCACACCTCTTGGGCAAACCAACGTACATTTGCCACAGAGCATGCATTTGTGCATTTCCTTTTTCAATTCCTGATACTCGCCGCGTTGCATAAAAACATTCAATTGGCGGATGTTAAACGGTGTTAAATTGCCCGATGTACAGGTAGCTGTACATGCACCACAAGCAATGCAGACTCTGATAGAGGGTTCCAACCGGAGAATTTCCATCATGGGTTCCCGGTTGTTTTTGTCAAAGTCGATGGCTCTGGTTTTGGTAATGTTAAATCCCCACATAGCAGTTTAGTTTTTCAAATATTCATCAATTTTAACGGCTGCCGCACGGGCATTGGCAATGGTATCGGTAATATTCATGGGAGCCACACAAGCTCCGGCAATAAAAACCCCCATTTGTTGACTTTCATTGTACCGGTAATGGTTGTCGGCCGATTTGAAAAACCGGTTTTGGCCCTCTTCCATTTTGAACTGTTGAGCTACTTTCTTGCTTGATGCAGAAGGCACCATGCCGGCCATCAAGACCATCAGATCGGTATTCATGCGTAAAGGTTTTCCGGCCAGGGTATCTTCGGCTTTCATTAAAATGGAGCCATCCATGTTTTGGGAAGCCTCGGAAAGTTTTCCGCGGATAAACATCACGCCCCATTTTTCCTGAGCTTCGCGGTATAATTCTTCATAATAAGGGCCAAACATCCGGATGTCCATGTAATAGCAGAACACCTCGGTTTCGGGCAATAGTTCCTTAATTTCGATGGCCTGCTTCACGGCGGTCACACAGCATACCTTTGAGCAGTAGTTGTTTCCGGCTTTTTCGTCGCGTGAACCTACACAATGGATAAAAGCTACGCGTTTGGGTGTTTTTCCTTCCTCAGTGACTACCTTTCCATTGTGAAACATCTGTTCCAAATCGGCACTGGTAATCACATTCGGATAGATGCCATAGCCGTATTCTTCCTTTTCGGTGGCATCGTATAAATCAAATCCTGTGGTTACCAGAACGGCATCGGCATTCATCGTTTCTTCATTAATTTTCAGCGCAAAGGAATTATCAAGTTTTTGCACTTCTGAAACCTCGCTATTCACCTTAATTTGTATCCCGGGGTGCTTGATGGTTTGTACCAGGTGGGTAAGTATTTCTTTTCCGGGGCGGCGGTCAGGAAACAGTTGGAACAAGTTTTTCAGGTGACCGCCAACGGTGGCCTCTTTTTCAATGAGCACCACGTGGTAACCCAAACGTGCCAAACTTCCTGAAGCCTCCATACCGGCAGGGCCGGCGCCTATAATTGCGATTGTTTTCATTGTCATGAATTACACCATTAATATTTCGGGTTTCAAGGGCAGCGCCACATTTCGTTTCACTTTATATTTTTCATCGGGATTGTAAGGAATGCCCATTTTGTCGAGCAAGGGCTCCACCGAAACCTGATGCATCTGCAACCCTAAATCCCAAGGGTTATAGCCCAACACCAACCCGGCCATCTCCTCGTATGTCAACACCGGAATTCCGTATCCGTTCTTGCCGTATGTGGTGCCTTCCATCTCGGCAATGGTATATTGCCAGCGATCCATAAACATAGAGCAACCAGGGCAATTGGCAACAATAAAGTCGGGTTCGTAAGGTTTCATAGATTCAAATTTCTTTTTTGAATTGGCCACGGAATAGCCACGGTTGGCCATTACCAAATAATTGCGGAATCCAAATCCACAGCAATGGCGGCGTTCGGGATAATCCACCACGTTTCCGCCCCACGATTCAACCATGCCGGCCAAAACGTATGGAAATTCGGCACCGCCCACCCCTTTTTCAGGAAATATTTTGGCATAGTGGCAACCTATGTGTTCCACTACTTTCAATGATTCTCCTGTTTTTTGGTTGATTAAATTGAATTGGCTTTTCGCGGCAATTTGTTCGCGGTTATGAAAAAAAATATCGGAACTATGAGCCAGGTTTTTGGGTTTTACAAATTCCCGTTTGGTGGCTTTCCATAGCATTTCGTGAATTTTTGTTTCTTCCTCGGGGAAATGCTTCCAGGTTTCGAGCAATTCGGTATAAAGCCCAAAGGATGTCACGCATGAAATGGCCAGGTTTTGATAACCCATTTCGGTCATTAAGGCAAAATGACGGGCAATGACGGTTGAGGTGGTTTCCTGCGGAACGATATCGGAATGGTAAGCAATTCCTGTACAGGTTGTATGCCGCGGGTCGTCAAAAATATCTTTATTTAATTCTTCGCGCATTATTTTCAGAAAAGCCCGCTCCGAACCTGGAAAGAAATTCTGGCGGATGCAGCTCCGTGCATAATAGTAATGGTCGTCGGCAATCTCTTTTTGGTATTTGCGCCATCTACTCTCGGTATGTAGCGGATTTTGTGAGTTCATAAGTTTCGCTGGTGATTATGATTATCTTCGGTATAGACATTAAAAAAATATTCGTTTGGGGTTTGGTCATTGAATTCCAGCTTCATCTTTTCGGCCTGTTGTGCCGAATATTTTTCTATGGTTTCAAACATCTCTGTTCCACCGGTCACATCAAAAATGGATTGAAGCTCGTCCAAATCTTCGATGGCTATTTTACGCAGAGTGCCTGCCTCTTGCTTTTGGTAGCTGGCCCCCAGGCGTTCCATCACCGAAGGGGCATTTTCGTGAACCCATTGCCAAACCGGCCCCTGTTCGGGGTGCATCGATGGAGCAACTGCCTCCGGGTGTACGCAATATCCATATTTAAGAATGTTCTCTCCTACTGTCCGTTTGATGGCAAACTGCTGCCTACCTTTTTCTGATTCCACAAAAAAGCCCAACTTTACTGACAGTTTGCGTAAGGCCTGAACCACAAACGCCGGGGTATTTCCTCTGGGGCAACGGGTTTTGCACGACATGCATTGTCCACAGTACCAAATAGTTTCTGATTTTAACAGTTCTTCAATAATAGATTCATCTTTCAGTTGCACCTGGTTTAATAATTTCCGGGGATCGTAGTTGTAAAATTCGGCCGCCGGGCAGATTGCAGTACATACCCCACAATTCATGCAGGCATTCAATCCTTCAACAAAACGGACATCGGTGAGTAGCATTCCATACAAGGTGGACATATTCTTGGTATTTGGTTCACTTTACATAAACAAATGTAACGTGGTTCTTTCGGTATTTTTGGAGCAGATTTACTTAATTCCAATTCGCTTAAATGCCTCTTTGTGCTAAGTATTAATACTTAGTCAATAAATTAATTAAATTGATAATTATCAAATAGTTAGCAATAAGTCTAAAACATTTCGGCAACTGCATACTAACTAATTGCAAGAAAAGAATAAAAATACCCCGATACACAAAAGTAAGGGTTAGGCAGCCCATCCCTGCAACCGTCTTTTCGCTGCCAAACATATGCTTTTCTTTCTCCGCACCTGCTCCGATGAAAGTTCTCGGTATTATTATGTGATGATTAAAAAATGATTGCATACAGCTTTATTCTGATTGCTGGGATGATTACTTTTGTTACAATTTAGCAAATCTTTTACTTATGTCGATCTCAAACATAGAACCCATTACAATAGTCAGCAATATTATCATTTACGCCGGAATTGTCCAGGGCTTTTACTCTGCCGTTGTACTAACGCATACAAAGTTGCGAAACCCGGCCAATCTTTACCTGGCATTTTTATTGATGGTTTTAAGTATCAGTATTTTGCATTCTGCATTTGTAATTCCCTATTTTCATCAGTTTCATAACACTAACTTTCGTGTCAAAGAACCTTTTATATTGCTTGTAGTTCCATTTATATGGCTATATGTGAAAAAGTTAAATGAACCTCAATTCAGTTTCAGAAGAAAACATTTGTTACATTTCGCCCCTTTTTTGGTGGTAATGCTTTTTAGCCTGTTCTTTGTATTTCACCGTACCCGGATTAACGACAACCAAAGCCTTTATTTGCACACCTTTGTACTAAATACCGTCTTGTACATAATAGCTTTGGGACAGTATATTTTTTATTTGGTTTATATACTGCGTATTATTCACTCATTTAACGCCAAAGCCTTAAATGAACTTTCAAATACCGAAAATATTGACCCAGCCTGGTTGAGAATTTTCCTTTTTACTTTTCTCGCTGTGTTCCTGTTGCTGATTGTGATGATGGTGATTGCTATACATAGGCTCAATGCCGATTATTTCAACAATATTGTTTCGTTGGTTTTTGCACTTGCCATTTATATCCTGGGGTATAAAGGGTTGTTTCAGCAAACCATTTTGCCTGTTATTCCTGAAATAATTACCGATAATTCAATTTCTGAAGAAAAGGCTACACCCGAAACTAAGATAAATGAGGAACTTTTGGGTAAGCTTCGAAGCTTCATGGAGAATAAAAAGCCTTATCATGAGCCGGAGCTCACACTTACTTCGTTGGCAGCACAAGTTGAAATAGGACGAAATCAATTGTCGGAACTTATAAATATTGGTACGGGAGGAAACTTTTATGACTTTGTAAATAAATACCGGGTTGATGAAGTAAAACGGCTAATGGAAAACCCTAAATTCAAAGATTATACACTGCTTGCCATTGCTTTTGAAGCTGGCTTCCCTTCCAAATCAACTTTCAACAGTATTTTTAAAAAATTCACTGCTTTTACACCATCGGAGTATCGTTTAAATCAAATAAACAATGAATAATATGCCACAAAGGCTCGAAGGAACACAAAGAAAAATTTTTATCAGTAGATGAAAATGTTGAAAAAATTGGCAAAATGGTTGTAGATGCAGCTTATTCGGTTCATATAAATCTTGGTCCCGGTGTATTGGAAAAAGTGTATGAAGTTTGTTTTTGTCATGAATTGACTCAACTTGGTTTGAGTTACAAAAGACGGTCGAGGCTATACGCCGTTGGGGATTTCGTGACTGCGTCCGTGTCCCCCGTTACAAAACTTACCTGCGAGAGCTGAACTTACCTAACCGCTTAAACCCCAATGGCGTATAGCCTTTGTTAGCGGTTCGTTGTTTTTTGTTTGTCATTTACATGTTCCAAAATGTCATCTGGTTGGCAGTCTAATGCTTTACAAATTGCGTCTGGGGACTAAAACGAATCGCTTTTGCCTTCACTGTCTTTGAGATAGAAAGGTTAGATAATGTCAAATCAACTCTTTCAGAAAGTTCATTCAGAGAAATTTTCGCTTTGCCATCATCACGTCTAAGTTCACAATAATGAACATAGCTTAAATTGTTAAGTCATTTTCAGTTTTCATATCTACGGCATTTTGCAAGATTTTTTCAAGCACTGCCACAGCAGTTGCAACTGCGATAGATATAAAAGTAATTATGATACACATTGCAAGAAAACCAGCAGGGTCGTCTTCTTTATTATGAAATATCCTTATGTATAGTCCTGCTGTCACAATTAAAATGCTTAATATGATTGCGCAATATTTTATACTTTTTAAAGTTCTTACCGAGGTTAGTGAAAACAATTTATTTTGTCCGATATATCCGAGTAATTTAAATGCTTTATACAGCGCAACAAAAAAAGCAATTGATGATGCATATCCATACAAGATGAATGGGTCAAAGTAAATGCTGAACAGGTCTAAGTTCTGCGCTCTTCCTTCGGTCAATGGAAACCGAATCATAATGGAAAGTGCCACAATACCGATAAGCACGATGACTGCTTGAAGAAATATTATTGAAATCCTTTTCATAATGATTTTTGAATTTTAAATTATACTGCAAATATAATAATTATTTATTGATAATCAATAATTAATTGCTGTTATTCAATAATATATTCATTACTTCATCACCATAATAATTGATGTCTTTGAAAATTGACGATTTAAATTTTTGTTTTGAAGTCTAAATGCGAAGTCGGGTTCTGAATAATTCGAGATTGCCCGAGTCGAATGGCTGTCCTACAATGACCACTAACAAGTGGATATACCCATTGTTTATGACGGAATTGAGTTTAGTGAAGGATTAAGGTTGGATGTGATAGTTGAAGATTGTATAATTTACGAACTTAAGGCGCTTGAGAATGTAAACCCAGTATGGGAAGCTCAAATACTTAGTCATTTGAAGCTTACCGGAAAACGGTTGGGATTCCTGATAAATTTTAATGTTCCTTGAATTAAAGATGGAATCAGGCGATTTGTTATGGAGTTTTTCTTCATGTTTCTTTGTGGCTAACTCTTTTTTCTGTCACTAAGGCACTAAGTCTTTTACTTTGTGTGTCTTTGTTGCAAAAAATAACACTTGGTGTCATAAATTATGTGTCCGAATGGATACCTTCGGACGACCAGCTTTTGTTTTCGCAATACGTTTGCTTCGTCAAATCAAAAAAATGTAAAACGATGAAGCATGTACTTTTATTAACAGTATTTTTTATCTCGTTTGCTACGTTTGGGCAAACATATACCCTTAGCGGGTACGTTACCGACCCGGCCAATGGCGAAAGCCTGATAGGGGTGACTATTATGGCAACCGGAACAAATAAGGGGGTGGTTACCAATAATTATGGATTCTATTCGCTTAGTTTGCCCACAGGCAATTATCGGATAATAATATCGTACGTAGGTTATGAACCGCTTGATACAACACTAAACCTAAAAGGTAATATTTCGCTCAATGTTACTTTGCACGAAAAATCCCAAAAGCTCACCGAAATAGTTATTACAGCTAATAGCGACCGTGAGAAAGTCCGAAAAACCGGAATGGGTACTGAAACCCTTACCATGAAAAGCATTTCGAACCTTCCGGTGGTATTTGGCGAAAGCGATGTATTGAAAGTAATACAACTCATGCCCGGTGTTCAACCTGCCAGTGAAGGTAGTTCCGGATTTAACGTGCGGGGAGGCAATTATGACCAAAATCTCCTGTTACTCGATGAAGCGGTCGTGTATAATCCCGGTCACATTTTCAGTTTTGTATCCGTTTTTAACGACGATGCCATTAATTCCATGACCTTATACAAAGGAACAATGCCAGCCGAATATGGTGGCAGGGCATCCTCAGTCCTGGATATTTCCATGAAAGAGGGAAATAGCAAAAAATTCAGCGGAAAAGGTTCCATAGGAATAATTGCTTCTAAACTTACGCTGGAAGGCCCGGTAATTAAAGACAAATGTTCGTTCCTGATTTCAGCCCGCCGCTCCACTATTGACCTTATTGCAAAGCCCATGATGAATATGCACGGTGGTTCAATGCAAAACGACAATTACTATTTTTACGACCTGAATGCGAAAATCAATTACAAATTCTCCGACAAAGACCGCTTGTTTTTCAGCAATTATTTTGGCCGTGACGTATTTGTTTTTGGTACAGATGACAATCGCTTTAAATTCGATATTCCCTGGGGAAACCTGACCTCGACTCTGCGCTGGAACCACTTATTTTCTGATAAGTTGTTTATGAACGTTTCGTTTATCCACAATGGCTTTTTCCGTGATATGACCACCACACAGGACGGTTTTTCTGAAACAAAGAATTCCGAAATTTCCGACCAATCGCTCAAAGCCGATTTAACATGGTACACTTCGTTTAACCACCGCATTAAAACAGGGGGACAGGTAATAAACCACCTCTTTACAGTTGATAACGACAATACCATCGAAAAACGCCGTGGTGCAGAGTTTAGCGTATTTATCCTCGATGAATTCGATTTGGGCAGCGACTGGCGTTTTAATATTGGCGCACGTTTTAACCAGTTCAATTTTATGGGCAAATACGATGAATATAGCTACAACGAAAACAAAGAACCTGTGCAGTTCATAAGGAGTTATGAAGACTTTGAAACAGTTAAAACTTATAGAAATGTTGAGCCTCGAATAAGTGTGCGTTACATGGTCAACGAGAAATCGTCTGTTAAAATAGCCTATACCCAAAACAGTCAGTTTGTCCACTTAATATCCAACTCCGGTTCGGCTTTGCCGCTCGACTTTTGGGTTCCCAGTTCAAAACTGGTGAAACCTCAGTTATCGAATCAGTTTTCTATTGGTTATTCCTTGAACTTCTTTAAGGACATGCTATTATTTACCGCAGAAGCATACGGCAAAAGCATGGAGAACCTGATTGAGTTTGGCGACGACTTTGTGCCATCCTACACAAACAATTCAGAACTCGACTATGTGTTTGGCGAAGGCACATCGCATGGATTTGAGCTGATGTTAAAGAAAAATACAGGAAAACTGCAAGGTTGGATAGGTTACACCTTTTGCAATACCAACCGAATATTCGACGATTTGAACGATGGAAATGAGTTTCCGGCCAATACCGATATACGCCATGACCTTTCTGTTGTAGCAATGTATGCTTTAAACCAGCATTGGTCATTTGGGATGGATTTCGTATTCAAATCGGGAAAACCCTTTACCGTTCCAACTTCACGGTATTACATGGATGGGGAGTTGGTTGACCAATATACCACCCGCAACAACGTTCGTTTGCCAGCGTATAACCGTCTCGATATTTCGGCCACATACAAGCCAACTCCAAAATACAAAAGGTTCAACAGCGAATGGGTATTTGCTATCTACAACGTTTATAACCGTATGAACCCAACTTTTGTATATTTCGACAACCAAGGTACAACCAGCGAAAACGATTTTGTAACCAAAACCAAATCTGTTACTCTATTGCCCTTTATGCCTTCTGTATCTTACAAATTTAACTTTTAATGAATATAGCCACTAAGACACCAAGTCACCAAGGAACACGAAGAAAAAACTTAGTGAGCCTTTGAGCCTTCGTGGCGGAGAAAAATGTAAAATTATTAACACAATATAATATGAAAAAGACAATCATTTCAGCAGTTGTAGCTATCTCAATTCTTACTTCCTGCGAAAAAGAAATTGAGATAGACATGCCCGCCTTTACTCCTTCGGTAGTGGTGGAAGGTTTTATAGTGAACGATATGGCTCCCGTAGTTATCCTTACCAATAATGTTGAATATGTGGCACAGGCCGGGAAAGACCTTTATGAGCAAAGTTTCATCCACAATGCAGTAATCACCATTGAAGTGCCGGGCAATGTAACCGATACCTTAACGGAAATAACCCAAACCAATACTAAAACAGGGTTAAAATCGTCATTTTATACTTCATCTAAAACAAAAGGAGAAGTTGGTAAAAACTATACTTTAAAAGTTGCGGCAGGCGGGAAAACATATTCGGCCATCGCCACAATTCCAGAACCGGTTAAAATACAGGAAATATGGTACGAGAACCACCCCGATGCAGCGAACGACAGTTTTAAAACGGTTTGGATAAAGATACTCGATCCTGAGGTTACAAATTATTACCGATATACTTCGGAAGTAAACGGACAGCACGGTTTTCAGCCCGAAATATCCACTGTAAGCGACAAAGGATTTAACGGAAAGGAATACCAAAAAGCTGTTGACAGTGGTCTTAAAAACGAAGAACAGGATATGCACGGTGGAGTGTCCGGTTACTATGTAATTGGAGATACAGTTACAGTAAAATGGGCTAATGCCGAAAAGTCGTATTACAATGCCTGGGCAACCATTGATTTTAAGCGTTCGCAAAACCAAAACCCATTTATGAATCCTACCAGAATAGTTGGCAATATTAAAGGTTGTCTGGGTTATTGGAGCGGATTGGGTGTCGATGTAAAAAGTATAGTTTTAAAGTAAGAATTCTTGCCACTAAGGCACCAGGTCACTAAGAAAAACGAAGAAAATACTTTGTGAAACTTAGTGTCTTTGTGGCTGGAAAAATATTCACAAAAAAACTTTATTAGATGAAAACAAATAGTAAAAACCACAAACACATCTGGATTGTAACGTCCATTGCGATTGTATTGGCAATATTAACCATAGTTTTGCTACCTCAAAACAAGAGCTATTCCATGTTGTTTATCGGTATTGCTGGTGGGCATCTCGTTTTAGCTCTTATTGCTATATTTACCGGATGGATTCTTATCCCTCAAAAGTTGATTAACAAAATATGGAAACGAAAACCTATTGAAGGGTTTGACTTTGGCTGGTCACCAAAATGGATTTATGGATTCCTGGCAGCTTCAATACTTACTTTTTTATTAGCAGTGCATGTTTATATTTCCCTGACAGGTTCGCCAAAAATTCAATTTATTGCATACAGTAGTTTGTTATTACTTTCTGTAAACTTCTTTATAGGTAATGTGATAATCCGAAATTCTGACCGTACCACTCAAATTACATTACCAATGGTGGACATTCTGGCAAATAGAGGTGATAAAATTCTTGATGCCGGGTGCGGTGCCGGCAGAACAACAATTGCAATAGCTCAGGTCCTGCCCAACGCCACAATTACAGCGTTCGATAAATTCGATGCAGACTACATTGATGAAGGTGGAATAAACTTAATAAAGCGAAATTTAAAATTGGCAGGCATCGGGAGCAGGGTTATCATTGAAACGGGCGACATACTGAAAACACCTTTTAATAACAACCAGTTCGACGCCATTGTAAGTTCGTTTATGCTTGACCATTTGCGAACAGGTAAGAAACAAGCCTTACAGGAATCTTTCCGAATATTGAAACCGGGAGGTCGGTTTTTGTTGATTATATTGGTTCGGGGATATACAGCATTTGGTGTAGCTAATTTTCTGAGTTTATTTATTACTCCACGCAAAACCTGGAAAAATTGGATTGAACAAACAGGATTTAATATGGTTAGTGATGGAAAAATAAACGAAGGGGCGTATTTTTGTTTCGAGAAACCATTAATCAAGTAGGGATGGAAAAACAAAGTCACTCCCACAGCCACGAGAAACAAACCATGTGGGTAGTAATCATCACTGCCATTGCTATGATTATAGAAATCATATTCGGATTAACAACAAATTCAATGGCACTACTTGCCGATGGCATCCACATGGGTTCACATGTACTGGCTATCGGTCTTAGCTGGGTTGCATATATTATAGTCCGTAAAGTTTCCGCAAATTCGAGTTATAAGGGCAATTCAAACAAAATTTTATCCTTGTCGGGCTACAGTAGCGGACTGATGCTGTTAATCTTCGCTTTCGTAATCCTTTACGAGGCTACTGGCCGAATAATGAACCCGACAGCAATTTTATATAAAGAAGCTATTCTCGTGGCTGTTATCGGTTTAGTGGTAAATATTGCCTGTGCCTTTCTGCTTCACCACGAGCACGAGCATTCCGACCATAACATCAAGGCTGCCTACTTGCATGTAATAGCCGATGCCCTCACCAGCGTAACGGCAATAATCGGACTCACCGCAGCAATGATTTGGAACATTGTATGGCTCGATGCCCTGGGAGCAATTATCAGTTCGTTTGTTATCATCAAATGGTCGGTTGGTTTATTGAAAGAATCCGGGAAGGTACTGTTGGATTTGTAAGGACAATTTAGTAATTTATTTTCGAACAAGCCAACAGGCTAATCCATTTGCAGTCAGGTTCATTTGCAAGCTCCACGAGCCAACGTCCTAACCAAAGGTTTACAAAACCTAATGCACCATACAACGGTAATATTCCGATTGAAAAGATTGCTTAAATTTGACGACAGAAAAACAAAAAAAGCTAGTTGCTAACAATAGCGATACCAATTAAGTCTCATTTTTTCAAATATGAAAATCAACAACCTTACTTCAAGTTAAACTTGACCATCCGTTCCAATACTATTGTTTTTATTACTATAATTGCCGAAAATCCAATGCATGATTTCGTATCGTTTACTTAGCGATTATATAAACTTTTTATACCATTCCAGAGGAAAAAAAGGATTTGGTATCCATTCCCCTTTTGTGTTTCAATTGGTAACCCAGGTTGTTCATTCTTCTGTTTCTTCCACAATTTTTACTGACATAGAGGCGCAACGAAAGTTATTGCTGAAAGATTCAACCCCTTTGGATGTCCAGGATTATGGAGCGGGAAGCCAACACCTGAAAGGAACAAACCGAAAAGTACGTGAATTGGCCGTTCATTCGTTAAAGCCGGCCAAGCAGGCACAGTTGCTGTTCCGATTAGCCAACCACATGAAAAGCCAGAATATATTGGAACTGGGAACTTCCCTGGGCATTACCACCTGCTATCTGGCAAAAACCGGCCATTGTTCCAAGTTAGTTACGCTGGAAGGTTGCCCCAATGTGGCAAAGATGGCGCAGCAAACCTTTAAAAAGTTGAAATTAACCGGCGTTGATTTGGTGGTAGGTGAATTTAGCCAGACTTTACCCAAGGTCTTGGACGGATTTTCCACCCTCGACTTTGTGTTTTTTGACGGGAACCATCGCGAAAAACCTACCTTGGAGTATTTTGAACATTGTTTGAAAAAGAAGAACAACCAATCGCTCTTTGTTTTTGATGATATTCACCACTTACCAGAGATGAAAGAGGCTTGGGAACAAATAAAAGCCAACCCCGAAGTGACGGCTACCATTGATTTATTCCATTTGGGATTGGTTTTTTTTAAAAAGGAGCTTGCAAAACAAGATTTTAGGGTTAGATTTTAGGGTTTTTTATTTTGATAGGTAATTATTTGGTTATTTTTACGTTTCAGAACCATCACCTAAAAAGCAATCATGGAGCACATTATCAATATTAAAGCAGTAAAAAAAATCTATCAGCTGGGCGACCAGGAGGTTCATGCCTTGGCTGGAGTAAATCTGCAAATTAAAGCCAACGAATACGTGGCTATCATGGGTCCTTCGGGTTCGGGAAAATCAACCTTGATGAATATCATCGGTTGTTTGGACACTCCTACTTTTGGTGAATATTGGCTCAATGGAAACGATGTGAGTCGGTTGGCAGATGAGAAGTTAGCCTCCATCCGCAACAAAGAAATCGGGTTTATCTTTCAAACATTCAACCTGTTGTCCCGCTACAACGCGGTTGAGAATGTTGCTGTTCCATTAATATACGCGGGAGTAGAGCGGATTACAAGAATGGAACTGGCCAAAGAGGCCTTACGGCAAGTTGGGTTAGGGGACCGGATGGATCACAAACCCAATGAAATGAGCGGTGGTCAGCGTCAACGGGTGGCAATTGCGCGGGCTCTGGTGAATTCTCCTTCCATTATTTTGGCCGATGAACCTACCGGAAACCTAGACTCAAAAACATCTACCGAAATTATGCGTTTATTGCATGAATTACATCAACTGGGAAATACCATCGTATTGGTAACCCATGAAGAGGATATCGCTCAGCATGCCCACCGGATTATCCGGTTACGGGATGGAATAATTGAGATGGATTCAGCTAAGGAAAATTAAAAGTTGAAAGAAAACATATTATAAATCATAAATTGGGCTCCTGCCAAACAATTAAAACCGAAGCCATGAAAATATACACAAAAACGGGGGACAACGGCACCACTTCGCTGATAAGTGGAAAGCGTGTACCCAAATACCACCTCCGTATTGAAGCATACGGTTCCATTGATGAATTGATGGCGTTTAATGGGTTGCTGTACGATCAAATGACCAACGAAACCTACCGTTCTTTTTTGTTGGAGGTGCAAGATATGTTGATGACTGCCGCAAGCATGTTGGCAGCTGATTGCGACGATTGCGGTTTTAAACTTCCTAAAATTGTAGAATCCGACATTCAGGCCATTGAAAAACAAATTGACCAAATGGAACTTGATTTGCCACCTTTAGCTCATTTTATCTTACCGGGGGGGCATGTTACGGTGTCGCAATGCCATGTAGCTCGAACCGTCTGCCGCCGATGCGAACGGCTAGCCCTACGGGTGCACCATGAGGAGGCTCCATGCGGGTTGGTTGTGAAATATTTAAACCGTTTGAGTGATTATTATTTTGTTTTATCAAGAAAATTGGCAAAAGATCTAAAAATTGATGAAATAACTTGGAAACCCCGATCGTAGTATGGAATTTTTTTATATATATTTGCAGCTTTTGAAAAATTACGATCATTAAATAATTTTAGTATGTATTGGACACTTGAATTAGCATCGAAACTTGAAGACGCTCCATGGCCAGCCACAAAAGAGGAACTGATTGACTTTGCCATTCGTTCAGGTGCACCTCTTGAAGTTATAGAAAACCTTCAGGAGATTGAAGATGAGGGCGAGATTTATGAAAGTATCGATGATATTTGGCCTGATTATCCAAGCAAGGATGACTTCTTCTTTAACGAAGACGAATATTAGAAAAAGACTTTAGTATGATGGCAAGCTGGACAAATTGTTCAGCTTTTTTTATTCTTCCAGATTTGCAGGTGCTGCCGGGGTAAAGAAAGGTTTTGGCCGTTGGGCAGGCTGGGTGCTGCCTTCCCAAATGAACACATCCAAGGGTGCTTTTGGCCGCCAGGAATGGAACCATTGAAATTCTTTCACTTTCATGTCGTTGGGAGCCAATTCCTTTAAAGGGTGCATGGCGCCTTCATATTGGCTCCGGTAAATAATGCGGCTGATTTTGTTGTTCTTTAGAAGTAAAGTTATGTTGGTGCTTTTACTTTTATTTACACCAATTATTCCAAATTCATCCACCGGAAAATAAATGGTTTCACTTTTTTTGAAAACATCTACCTTCCACAAGCGGTTGGCTTTTAGGTAGCCAATCATCTCCGAACCTTTAATCTGGTTGAAGTGAAGGGTGTCTTCCATGGAAACGATTAACCCCCCATCGAAAAGTTTAAAACGGTCGAGTTTTTCGTTCACCACATATCCTTCGATATAAGAAGCGGTAATCTGGTTTTGCTCTGCCCAAAGGATGGGGCTGCCGTAAAAGCGGATGATGGAATCGGCCATGGAAAAGTACAAGCTATCGGTCTTGGCCTGAAAATTCGATTTAAAAATCTTTGTATGATGAAAGGCTTTAAAAATCCGGTAGGTATGGGTGGTATCATACATGGCATACAACGTATCGGCATGCAGGTACACGGTGTCGCCCTCCATTATATGGATGAGCAAGGCACTGTCGGTCACAAAAAAGGTGTCGCTATCTTTAAAAACCTCAAGATAATTGCCTTTTACAATCAGTTTTTGGGCCGTGTCGGTGGCTACTACATTTGAAAAGCCGATGCCATGTTCTTTTTCGCGGTCGTAATACAGGCTGTCGGCTTTAATGGTTTGTTTACGGTTGTCAAAAAAAGCATCCTTTTGGAACATGGCCTGATTGATGGTGGTATTGTACCAGCCAAAGCGCGCATACATATAGTTTGAATCGTTGTAAAATTCGGTAGGCCCCAGAAAATAGGTAATTTCAGTTTTAGTATTGTATTTTAAGGTGTCGGTGTACATTTGGTATTCGCCTTGGTTGTGGTTGACAACCACATTTTTCCGAAAGTAAACTTCATTCTTGTGGTGATAATAATATCCTTTTTGGCTGGTGAGGGTGGTGGCACTATCCACAACTTGTCCGTTGTGTTCATAATAGCCAATATCGCGGCGGGTATCGTAATCGAGCGAATCGGTATATAATACCACTTGCGTGTCGCGCAGAACCACATTCTTCCTGAAATAGGCCATTTTGGAATTCCCATTGTACCTTAAAAAATCGCTGTGGACGTTGATTTTTGAGTCGCCTTCCTTGTAAAGGTGCACATGGCCATAAGCTTCAAACCAGTTGTTCTCGCCCATAAAATAGGCACTGTCACATTTCATGATGGTACTGTCTTGCCAAAACATCACATTCCCGATAAGGCGGCGGGCCCCTTGACGGATGGTTTTATCGGAACGGAAAAAACCGGCATTCCGGATTTCGATTTTGGTGGATTTTTGCGCCCATACATTAGTAACTGGAAGCAAGCTTACTCCAAAAACAATAAGAAGTATCTTTTTGAGATTCATCATTGCAATACCTGCAACACCTTTAAATTCAGTCAAATTGAATATTTTGTAGTTATTCCATAGGTGTTTCCATCAATTTCTTGATGATAGCTTCTACTGATACACCATCTGCTTCGGCCTTGTAATTCCGTACTATCCGGTGCCTTAAGATTGGGAAAGCTACTGCGTCAACATCTTCCTGATCGGGAGAGTATTTTCCTGAAATTGCTGCATGTGCTTTTGCCCCCAGAATTAAAAACTGCGAAGCCCTTGGTCCGGCACCCCAACTCACATATTGGTTTGTGATGGGTAACGCATGTTTGGTATTAGGTCTGGTGCGTGCCGCCAGGCTAACAGCATATTTTAACACATGATGGTTTACTGGAATTTTGCGTACCAATTCCTGATAAAACAGGATTTCTTTGGCAGAGACAATTTGGTTCACCTCTTTTTTCAGATCGGAGGTGGTATCGGCAACAATAGTAATCTCATCATCGAACGAAGGGTATCCCAGCCAGATGTTAAACATGAACCGGTCGAGTTGGGCCTCGGGCAATGGATAGGTACCTTCCTGTTCAATAGGGTTTTGTGTAGCCAACACGTAAAAGGGTTCTTGCAATTTGTAGGTATTCCCGGCAGCAGTTACCGATTTTTCCTGCATGGCTTCGAGCAAGGCTGATTGTGTTTTTGGGGGGGTGCGGTTAATTTCATCGGCCAAAATAATATTGGCAAACAAAGGTCCTTTTACAAATTTGAATTCACGGTTCTCGGTCAGGATTTCCGAACCGATAATGTCAGAGGGCATCAGGTCGGGAGTAAACTGAATCCGTTTGTAGTTCAAGCCCAGGGTTTGGGCAATGGTATTTACCAATAGAGTTTTAGCCAGGCCGGGTACGCCAACCAACAAACAGTGGCCTCCGCAAAAGATAGAAAGCAGGGTATCTTTCACAATTTCATCTTGCCCAATAATCACCTTCTTAACTTCAGAAAGAAGGTTCTCGTACGTATTTTTTAAAGCGTCTACAGCTTCTACATCGTTTTTATAATCAACCATACGTTGTTATTTTTTCCAAACTGGGTTCTTAAAGGCACAGTTACTGAAATCATCATCGATATGCAGGAACGTATTTTCAACTTTTTTGGTGACCCAATCTTCCATAAATTCCGTCTTTTTCTTTTCCAATGTTAAATCCTGAATCCTCTGGTAATCGTCCGTTAGGTTTGCCGGATGGGGTTCTGATTTTGCTTTAAGCATCACTATTTTGTAAACTGTTTTGCCGTTGGCATCTTCAGATTCAAAAGGTTTTGAAACTTCACCAACCTTGAGGTTTTGGATGGCATAGGCCACTTTTGGTTCCAGTGACGATGCTTCCCATTTTGAATTGCCTGAAGAGGGATTGACCATGATGCCCCCATTCATCCGGGTATCTTGATCTTCGGAATATTTCCAGCAGGCTTCTTTAAAGGTAAGTTCCTTGTTCACAATAATAGTACGGACACTATCGAGCCGTTGACGGGCTTTCAATTTTTCGGTGGGGCTGATTTTGGGTTTCATCAAGATATGGCGGCAATTTATCCGTTCGCCCTTTTTTTCAACCAGTTGAATGATATGGTAACCATAATCAGTTTTTACAATCTTTGAAACCTCACCCTCTTTTAGGTTAAAGGCCACGGCCGAAAACTCCGGTACCAAATCGCCCCGGCTCACAAATCCAAGTTCACCGCCACGGGTTGCAGAACCAGGGTCTTCAGAGTAAAGTACGGCAAGGGTGGCGAAACTTTCGCCGTTGGTAATCCTGTCTTTGAATTCGCGCAAGCGATCTTTGATGCGCAATACCTCAACCTCTTCAATTTTAGGATTGATGGTTATCTGTTCCAACTCAAATTCCGTATTTATAATTGGAAGGCTGTCATTGGGGATACTTTTGTAAAAAGATTTTACCTCCTGCGGGGTTACTTTAAGATCGGCCGTTACCTTTTGTTGCATCCGCTGCGCCAAAAGTTGGTCTTTAATCACTTCGCGGAATTCTTCTTTTATCTCCGGGATGCTCTTTTTGTAATATTCTTCCAGTTTTTCTTCGCTACCAATCTGGTTGATAAAATAGTTTAATCGGCGCTCCATCTCTGAATTGATTTCACTGTCACCTACCTCCACGCTATCGAGAATGGCTTGATTGACCAAAAGCTTTGAATACATCATTTCTTCCAAAATTTCGCACATGATATCGCCGGAAGAATAATAACCCTGTGCTTTCATTTGCATTGCTTGGGTTTCAATGTCGCTTTGAAGGATAACCTGTTTGCCGATAATGACGACAACCTGATCGATTACCTTTTTGTCTTGTGCATGAACTGAAAAGAAAGATAGGATGGTTAAAAGTGATAGAATCTTGATTTTTTGAAGCATATGTGTTTTATTTAATTCGTATAGATAGTGAATCGTTTTTGATTAACGGCGTCGTTATAAATATTATTTTCCAAATCCTTAATAAGTTTTATTTTCCGATGGTTGATGATGATGTCTTTAATCTGTACAAAGGCAAATTCCAATGGGGCAATGTCGTTAACCAACCGGTAATCGGTCACCGAGAGGTAATAATTGTAAATGGAGTCGGATACCTCGTGGTATTTCCCTGATTCCAAAAAGTCCTCTTGATCCGTGATTTCTTTTGGGAACAGAAGCATCACTGAGCCGAAGTATTGCCAATCTTCACCCATGTAAAAGTTTTTGGCGTTCTGATAACAAAAATCCTCAAGTTTGATTAAATCTTCCTCAGTCCCTGAACGCATCCAGGTTGTTACATTGTAAGCATTGTACTGCGATTTGGGTAGTTTTACAAAAATGGCTTTTACCACATTGCTGTCCAACTTAAAGTTCTCAGAATGATCGTTGTAGTAACTTCTGATTTCCTGATCGTTGACAACGGTATCAAGTTTTTGGTCGATAAATGCCTGCTGGTATTTGAAAATCAGCAATGAGGTGCGGTAGTTGTCAATCATAGTCTCGATGCCGTTCTGTGTCTTCTTATCCAGGTTCAGCTCAGCCTTTTCAACCAGCAGTTGGCTTTTAACCCATTTCTCAATATAATTCTGGCTGAACGAGATACTGTCAATCTCTTTCATATTCTTAGGGATGGCCATTTTGAGCTGCGACATGGTAAGTTTTTTAGCCCCCACGGCGGCTATTACCTTATCGTCGTCGTGGTTTTTCAGAAATCCCGTGCAATCCATAAAGAGCAATCCAACCAGAATAGCTGCCGTTAAAAGATGACTTTTCATTAACCCCAATTTGCTTGTTTCTTACGTATTAAAACCGAAGAACCGGAAACATGTTCAGATACTTCGGTTTCAAACTTATGTAAAATATTCTTTATTTAACAATCGAATCAAAAACTTCCTGATGGATGTCGATCTTGTATTTTTCGCGCAACGAAGCTAGCCAGTTTTTCTCAAGATAGTTTTGGTAGTCAGCAGTAATGAGCCCTTTGGCTTCGTTTAACTTCTTGGGTTCTGGTGCTACCATTGCATGGAAATACACCAAAACGGTGCTGCCATTGTTATCGGTTTTGTAAATGGTTCCGGCTTTCCATTCAGTGGCATCCACCCAGGTATTGTCGCCTTTGCTAAATTTGGCACGGTTGGCGGTGAGAGTCAAGGTAGTATCTTTGGCGTTAGCTATTAATTGGGCCACTTCTTTTGAAGGGTCAAGATTTTTTTTAGCCACTTTAGCGGCCAATTTTGAAACCTTGCTTTCCATTTCCTTTTTGTTGAAGGTATAGATAGTGGCATCAACTCTGTTGCCCCACATGTAGTTGTTCTTGTTTTCCTGATAGAATTTTTCAAGTCCAAGGGTGTCATCCACGGCTTTTGTCCAGACTAATTTATCGGTCAGGTTGAACAGTAAAATACCGTCGTGATACTCCTGCATCAAGTTCTTAAAGTCAGGGTATTTGGCTTCGAGCCGGGTTTTCTCAAAATTTGTCAACGATTGTTCCAAAAACCGGTTGAATTCTTCATCGGCAATCAACCGTAAAGGTTTATTTACCCTGCGCAAGCCGTCCATATTCATCGACATGGCAAAATCCATCTGAGTGTATTTGTTGGTATCGGCTATAGTAAACATCACTTGATTTAACCCATTGGCCTTATTTCCATCCCATTGGCCTTTGTAAATAGTAGAGTCAATCAATTGATAAAAAAGCTCCATGGTATTTGGATCCGTTTTTACTTGGTATTCTTGTTTTAAGCGGGCCATCACCCGTTGTTTTCCTTTTTGAGCCCTTATATCTTTCGACATTTTATTTTTAATCGTAGGTTTCATCTCCTCAAAAGTGCCTACAGGCTTAGTCTCTAGCAATTTAATGATATGCCAGCCATAGGCTGTTTTGATAGGTTTTGAAACCTGACCGATTTCTTTTAGTTCAAAAGCAACCTGTTCAAATTCAGGAACCATCTGGCGTAAACCGAAAAAGGGTAGCTCGCCGCCTTTTTGGCTGGTTCCGCGGTCGTCGGAATATTGGCGTACCATGCGGTCAAAATTGGCACCAGCCACGATTGAGTCGTAAAGGGCATCTATTTTTTCTTTTTCAGCCTGATCTTTTTCCACACCACTTCCCTGGGGGACAGCCCGCATTAAATGGGCTACTTTTACTTGTCCCGGATCGGGTTTTTTATCAACCACTTTAATGATGTGGTACCCAAATTTGGAGCGGACAATTTCGGAAATCCCGCCGACAGGTGTGTTATAGGCTCCCGATTCAAATGGATACACCATAGAGAAGGCGGTAAAATACCCCAGGTCGCCTTTGTTCCGTTCCGCCGATGGATCTTGAGAATTACTAACAGCTAATTGCCCAAAATCCTCGCCTTTTAAGGCACTTTTCCTGATTTTAGATATTTCGTTCCATGCAGCCAATGTATCAGCAGGCAAAGCATCTTCACCACATTTAATTAAAATATGGCTGGCCCGGATGTTCCATTTCATCCGCTCGTAAGCCTCATTAATGAGTTCTTCGTCGGCGGTCTCGTCGGTAAAGTAAGGCTTTTCAAGTTGGCTGCGGTATCCTTTTAACTCAGTAATAAAACTTTGCAGGGTATCCATACCCAACGCTTCAGCCTCCATTACTTTGAGTTTAAAGTTGATAAACAATTGCATGTATTCATCCAACGAAGCCTTGTCGTAAGCAGGCTGTTGGTTGTTTTTGGTATAAATACGTTCGAACTCATCCAAAGTGACCTCTTTACCGTCAATGGTCATTAATACTTTGTTGGAGGGTTCTTGAGCCAGTAAGGCACTTAAAGAGCAAACGGTTAACAGTAGGGAGAAAACAAATTTAATCATCATCTAGTATATTTTATCGGTTTATGGATTTAGTTATGATTCTCTGGAATAATTTGGAGCTTCGCGGGTGATGGTCACATCGTGCGGGTGACCTTCGGCCATTCCGGCACTGGTAATTCGTACAAACCGTGCTTGTTTCAGAGCAGGTATATCTTTGGCACCGCAATACCCCATACCGGCACGTAAACCGCCCATCATTTGGTAGATAACCTCCGATAAAGTCCCTTTGTAGGGAACACGTGCGGCGATTCCTTCAGGTACCAGCTTTTTAATATCGTCTTCGGCATCTTGAAAATACCGGTCTTTCGATCCTTGCTGCATGGCTTCAATAGAGCCCATACCCCGGTACGATTTGAATTTCCGACCTTGGTAGATGATCGTTTCGCCGGGCGATTCTTCGGTTCCTGCAAAAAGTGAACCTATCATGATGGAATCGGCTCCGGCAGCCAGACCTTTTACTATATCTCCGGAATAACGGATTCCGCCGTCACCAATCACAGGAACACCGGTTTCTTTCAAGGCTTCGGCTACCCAGTTGATGGCTGAAAGCTGAGGAACTCCTACACCAGCCACAATCCGGGTGGTACAGATGGAACCTGGACCAATCCCGACTTTTACGGCATCGGCACCTGCTTCAACCAGAGCCAGAGCGGCTTCGGCTGTAGCAATATTTCCAACTACATAATCTACAGTAGGGAATTTCTTTTTTGCCATTTTCAGGGTTTCAATCACACCTTGCGAATGCCCATGTGCCGTATCAATCACAATGGCATCAACTCCGGCATCTACCAATGCACTAATCCGCTCCATGGTATCGGAGGTAACACCTACTCCCGCGGCAACCCGTAACCGTCCTTTATTGTCTTTGCAGGCGTTGGGGCGGTCTTTGGCTTTGGTAATATCTTTATAAGTAATTAAACCAACCAGTTTGTTGTCGTCATCAACTACCGGAAGTTTTTCAATTTTGTGTTTCATTAAAATTTGTGCAGCCTGATCCAAGTCGATGGATTGTTTGGTGGTGACAATATTCTCACAAGTCATCACCTCGGAAATACTTTTGCTCATGGTTTCGAACCGCAAATCGCGATTGGTGACAATCCCAATCAGGGTGTTGTATTGGTCAACCACGGGGATACCTCCAATTTTGAATTCCTTCATTAATTGAAGGGCCTCAGCCACTTTTTTTTCTTTAGTGATGGTTACCGGGTCAATGATCATCCCGTTTTCGGCCCGTTTTACCATTTTTACTTTTCGGGCTTGCTCTTCGATGCTCATGTTTTTGTGAATGACCCCGATTCCCCCTTCGCGGGCAATGGCGATGGCCATGGTCGATTCGGTCACGGTATCCATAGCTGCAGAAACAATAGGTGTATTGAGCCGGATGTTCCTTGAAAATTGACTGCTGATATCTACATTCCGGGGTAAAATATTGGAATAAGCCGGAACCAAATAGACATCGTCAAAGGTGAGCCCTTCTCCAATTATCTTATCGTTGATAAATGCCATAGTTCAAAGAGTTGAAGTGTTTTTAAAAATTGTGCCAAAATACAAAAAAAATGGGTACGTGACAGGTAAATTTTCATTTTTTTATGATTCTGTAATTCAAACAATTATGTGTTTTCAGAAATGGCGGATTTACATTACTTGGATGATTTCAATCTACGGTGGTAGATTTTTTACGATTCCTTGCAAAAACAAAGAAAGCAGGTGGATGCCTGCTTTCAAAAATTTTGTCCGTTGAAAGGTTTTTTGTTAGTTTATCTTTCCGGCCTTTTTTAGTTCAATTTCCAACTGGTTTACCAAACTTTCCATTTGATTGGCAACAGCCTCAAATGGGGCAGAGGTTGTCAAATCTACGCCGGCATTTTTAAGCAGGCTGATTGGGTAATCACTGCTTCCGGCACTAAGGAACCTAATATATCTTTCAGTGGCCAGTTGCCTTTCTTTTTTGTCCGGGGTTAACACATCTTGCGATAGTTTGGCCGAGGCGGCAAAACTGGTAGCATATTTATACACATAGTAGTCGTATTCATAAAAGTGCATCACCCGTGCCCAGGTATATTTACCAAATTCAGTTTTTTCCATGGTAATGCCATAATAGGCAGTTGAAAGTTCGTCCCATTTGGACGACATTACCTGTTCATTCATCGGGATACCTTGCTCAACAAGCGAATGCATCTGGAATTCCCAATCGGCAAACATGGCTTGTACATAAAAAGTACCGTAGATATTTTCAATTTGCTGTACCAATAATGAAATCTTCTCATTGGGTGTTTTTGCATTTTTAATCAGATAATCCATCAATAAATGCTCGTTGAAAGTAGAAGCTACTTCGGCTACGAAACCGGAATATTGGCTGGTGGCGTAGGGTTGTGTGCTATTGGAAAATTCGCTTTGCATGCAATGACCTAATTCATGAATCAAGGTGAAACTATCATCAAGCAAGCCGCCGTAGTTTAGCAGCAGGTAAGGATGAACCCCATAAATACCCAGGTTGTACGCTCCCGGTTCTTTTCCGGGCGTTTCATACACGTCAATCCATCGGTTATTCAGGGCCACACTTACTTTGTCAAGATAAGTTTTTCCCATGGGTTGAAGGGCTGCCAGAATTTGCAATTTGGCATCTTCATACGTATATTTTGTTTCATTTTCAACCAATTCCAGCATGCCATCGGAGCCATAATATTTTTCAAGACCCAGGGCAGCTTTTCGCAATTGCAGGTATTTTTGAAGTGGTGATACATGATCTTTAGCGGTTTTGATTAAAGAGTGATACACATCGGTAGGGATATTGTCGCCACTCAATACATCATCAAGGCACGATTTGTATTTATGCACATTGGCATTGGCCCAGCGGGCTTCCAATATACCAGCATAAATGCTGGCATAAGTGTTTTTATTTACAGCATAGGTTTTAGTCAATTCACTGCTTGCCAAAAGCCTGTCGGCCTGGTTGGGGTTGTTCACCATCACATTTTTAACTCCTACTGGGCTTGCGGTTATTTTTGAACTATCGGAAAGGGTCACCTCGGGATACTCCAGATCGGCATTTGCCAAAGCTTTATATGTTTCGGAGGAGGCATTTAATACCTTGGAATAATAGGCTAGGGCTTCTTCTTTTTCAGCAGTCAGCACATGCTCTTGCAATCGGTAAATGTCCATCAAAGAGATACGGTCCTGCTTCAGATAAGCATTTTTTTGAGTCCAGGCATCCATGGTATCTTTAGGAATTGCAACCATTTCAGGGCTTACCCATGAGGTAGCCATCCCAAATTTTGCAAACAGACCTGAAATTTCCTGCATTTTGCTGTTAATTTCCTGATCGCGGCCATTGATACTCCGTTGCAGCATTACGTAAGCATATACCTTGATAAGTATTTTGATGGTCTCATCTTGCTTTGTTGAATAAGCTTCCAGAGCTTTGTCGCTTTCCGATAACTTACCTTGGAATGTGGCAAGCTCATCTACATTGGTGGAGAGTTTTTTAAAATCGGCACTCCAGGCATCCCACGAGGGATAAATATCTGCAAAATCCCATGTATATTGAACCGGAACGGATGAACGGTCCTCAAAAATTGGAACTTGGGCCTTGATGTTTGTCAGGAACAAAAAAGCCAATGCTAAAGAAACTACATATTTCATGTTTTATCTGTTTTTAGTTATGATTCAATAGGTAATGAACGCAACAAAATGAGAACGGTTACAAGTGAGCAAAAAGATTTTGAGGCATTAAGTGAGATTTTGAGATTTCAGCGACCGTCTTTGGATATTAAGTTCTTTTTTCATTCAATTAACTGCATCAATTTTAATATTTTACAGGGCAATGCCCAGATTCATTCTATGCTGTGGAAAAATTCCATTACTTTTGAGCCATGCAGCTCGAAATTATTTATCACCAAAACCAGTTGGTTGCCATTAACAAGCCACACGGGTTGCTGGTTCACCGCTCCAAATATGCCGACGAGGCCAAAGAATTCGCGGTTCAGGAATTACGTAACCAGATTGGCTGCTATGTGTATCCTGTTCATAGGCTCGACCGTAAAACAGCCGGGGTATTAGTTTTTGCACTGAACACTGAAATGAATGCAGCCATGAACCTGCTTTTTGCTGAAAACAGGGTTTCAAAAAAATATCTGGCGGTGGTACGTGGCCATACCGACGATTCGGGGATTATTGATTATCCTTTGGTGAACGATGCCGGAAAAAATCAGGAGGCGGTTACCTATTACAGGACTTTGCAACGGTCGGAGATTTCGGTCCCTTTCGGGAAATTCCAAACTTCTCGCTATTCCCTGGTTGAAGTGGAGCCGCATACCGGACGGATACACCAGATACGGAAACATTTTGCCCACATTTTCCATCCCATCATAGGGGATCGCCCGCATGGGTGCAACAAACAAAACCGCCTGTTTAAGGAACGTTGGGGATTTGACACCATGTTGCTTCATGCCACCGAAGTTACGTTTTTGCATCCTGAAACACATACGCCCATTTGCATGCAAGCAGGGCTGCACCCTGAATTCCGGAAGGGGCTGGAACTTACCCAGTTATCCATCCGGACGTAAAAAAACCTCCTGAAGTTTATCAAGAGGTTTTAAAATTTAATTTTTGTATGAATTTGAGATATTAATGCACAGCTATTTTTGCATTTGCTTTAACGGTTTGAGCAATAAAATCGCCTACGGCTGAGGTCGATGATGGTTTCCCGGGATTAATGTCCATGGTGCATACTTTTTGGGTCAATGCTTGGTCCACAGCATTCTCAATAGCTTTTGCGGCATCGTTAAAACCTAAATATTGCAGCAATAAAGCTGCCGACAGGATGGTAGCCATGGGGTTGGCAATATTTTTACCTGCAGCTTGCGGGTACGATCCGTGCGAAGGTTCAAACAGTGCTGTTTTGATACCATACGATGCCGATGGCAACATTCCCAGTGAACCGATAATTACCGATGCTTCATCGGAAAGGATGTCGCCAAACATATTCTCGGTTACAATCACGCTAAACTGCGATGGGCGGAGTACCACCTGCATGGCCGCATTATCAATGTACTGATAATCGAGTTTCACCTCGGGATAATTTTTGTTCATGGCAGTGACAGTCTCGCGCCATAAGCGGGAGGTTTCCAACACGTTGGCCTTGTCGGCCAGTAATAGTTTTTTATCGCGGCGCATGGCCTCTTCGTAAGCCAACTGGGCTATCCGTTGAATCTCATGTACGGAATAACTGCAATCGTCGTAGGCGGTTTGTCCATCGGCCGAACGCCCTTTGTTGCCAAAATAAATACCACCGGTCAGTTCACGGAAAATCACAAAGTCGGTTCCGTTAATAATTTCTTCCTTCAAAGGAGATAAATGTTTGATGGCTTCGTAAGTTTTCACCGGGCGTATGTTGCAATACAACTGCATCTTTTTGCGGATTCCCAACAAACCCATTTCAGGGCGGCGGTTGGGGTCTTTTTCGCCATCAAATTCGGGTAAACCAACTGCTCCCAAAAGAATGGCATCAGCCCTTTCCGCTTTTTCAACGGTTTCATCGGGTAGGGGATTACCGTCTTTGTAAATGGCTGAGGCACCAATGCGGGCAAAGTCAAAATTCAATGTAAAGCCATAGGCATCGGCGGCGGCATTCATCACTTTTATGGCTTCGGTTGTAATTTCAGGACCAATTCCGTCGCCCGGTAACACAAGAATATTCTTCATTTGAATGATTACAATTTTAAAATTAGTGTTTTGAACTATTTTTATTCCTCCGGACCAACAGTATAGAAATTTGGTCGTTTGTGGAACAATCCGGTAGTTTATTTTATCTTAGCAATAGCATCAATATAAGCCTCAACACTGGCTGTGAGGATGTTCGTGCTGCCTGAAAATCCATGGAAAATGGTTCCATTGTTCCGTATCTGCACATGTACTTTTCCCACATCGTCGCTGCCTTTGGTGATGGCTTGAATTAGAAATTCCTCCAGATGTAATTTGCGTTTGACAACTTCTTTTATAGCATTGAAAGAGGCATCCACGGGGCCATTCCCGCTGGCAGTAGCCGACTGAAGCTCACCGTTTACATTCAATCGTACGGTAGCCATGGTTTCGGGGGCCGTTCCAGTGGAGATATGCAAATAATCAAGTTTCATGCTGCGGTGTTCCTTTTTGTTCATGTCCACCAAAAATTCCAGATCGTTGTCGTTCACCTGCTTTTTTTGGTCGGCCAATTCCAGGAACCGGTTATAAATATCGTCCAGATCACCATTCGGTTTGTAACCCAGCAGTTCCAAACGGTGTTTTAAGGCGGCTCGTCCGCTGCGTGCAGTCAGAATAATTTCCGATTCATTCACACCCACTTCGTTGGGATCGATGATTTCGTAGTTTTCCCGGTTCTTAATCACTCCATCCTGATGGATTCCGGAGGAGTGTGCAAAAGCGTTTTTACCTACAATGGCTTTGTTGGCCTGAACAGGCATGTTCATTAAGGATGAAACCAAACGGCTGGTTTTCATTATTTTTTTAGTTTTAATGCCTGTAACCAGATTCAAATCTTTGTGGCTCTTCAAGGTCATTACCACCTCTTCGAGTGAAGTGTTTCCGGCGCGTTCTCCAATACCGTTAATGGTTACTTCTACTTGGCGTGCCCCGTTCATTACGCCCATGATACTGTTGGCCGTGGCCATTCCCAAGTCGTTGTGGCAGTGGGTGGACAAAATGGCTTTGTCAATGTTGGGTACGTGATCCATCAGGTATTTGATTTTTTCGCCATACATAGTGGGCAAACAATAGCCGGTGGTATCAGGGATGTTTACTACGGTAGCCCCTGCTTTAATAACAGCTTCGGTCACCCGGGCCAGGAATTTGTTTTCAGAACGTCCGGCATCTTCGGCATAAAACTCCACATCGTCTACAAACCGACGGGCATATTTTACAGCCTCAATCGCCCGTTGGATGATTTCTTCTTCGTTGCTCTTCAGTTTATGCACAATGTGATAATACGAGGTACCAATGCCCGTGTGGATACGCCCGCGTTTTGCGAATTTCAGGGCTTCGGCAGCCACTTCAATATCTTTTTTCACCGCCCGGGTCAACGCGCAAATGGTTGGGTTGGTCACCGCTTTTGATATTTCGACCACCGAGTTAAAATCGCCGGGACTTGAAATGGGAAAACCTGCTTCAATTACATCCACACCCAATTCCTCAAGTGCTTTGGCTACTTCAATTTTTTCGATGGTGTTTAACTGGCAACCGGGAACTTGTTCACCGTCGCGCAGGGTGGTATCAAAAATGTAAATTTTGTCTGATGCCATGTTTCCAAATTTTTAAGTTCAACAATAACTTTGCTCCGCTCATCCACTGACGAGGGCAGTAATCATAGGTTTTTTCAACCTAACAATACAATGCAAATAAATTGTTCAAATGATATCCTCTTTAGAGGCGATTCCTTCAAAAGCATGTTGAATCTGATTGTAATGCTTTTTTGAATTTTGGTTTTTAAAACTGACAGGAATCAGTTGGCTGAGCTCCTCACTGGAGAGCAGGGGGACTTCAATATGGCGCTCTTGTAAGAAGAGTAGCAAATCGAAAGCAAGATTGGAATCTTTTTTAACTGCATCGTTAAGAATCTTAACCATCGTGTGGACGGTTCTTGGGGTCAATGTTTCTCCGTTAATCGAAAGTGTATTCATCCTTTTTAACATTTAGTTTGGTTTATTTAAAAACCTGTACTTAAATTTGACGATGTAAAAATAGATGGAACCTTTTGGTTAAAAAAAACATAATAACAGGCGGCTACATTTGTCAAATTGTAAGTTAATCTCAAATTTATGTTGATGTTCAATAGTTTGAATTACGATAACCTAAACAATTAATACAATGGCCAGACAGCAAACCGACCACCTTTTTAAGCTGATTAAGTCGATGACTAAGGCCGAAAAACGCAATTTTAAGCTTTATGCCAACCGCATTGGTGATGGTGAAAACGTGAAATTTGTGAACCTTTTCGATATTATTGACAAACAGAAAGATTATAACGAGGAGGAAATCCTGAAAAAAGCTCCGGAAATTAAACAAACACAATTGCCGAACCTGAAAGCTAACCTGACCAAGAACCTTTTGGTTAGCCTGCGGCTTTCATCACAGCTGAACGATGCCGATATTATGCTCCGCCAACAGATTGACTATGCCAAGATTCTTTATAACAAAGCCTTATACCGGCAAAGCCTGATCACGCTTGAAAAGGCGAAACTTCAGGCAAAAAAATACGAACGCCAACTTCTTTACTTTGAGATGGTGGAATTTGAAAAGTTGATCGAGTCGCAATACATCACCCGGAGCATTGATAACCGTGCCGATGAAATTACTCTGGAATCGGATAACCTGAACCATTCCCTCACGTTGGTCGGAGCGTTATCTAACCTGGCTATTAAGCTCTATGGCTTTTATCTGAAACACGGTTACGTGCGCAATGAAGAGGATCAGATAGCCATCACTGAATTTTTTCATGAAAATATGCCGGTTTTTAATGCCGATAAACTGGGGTTTTTAGAAAAATTGTATCTCTATCAGTCGCATGTGTGGTATTACCAAATCAGTCAGGATTTTTTGATGCAATACCGCTATTCGCTCAAATGGGTGGAGCTTTTTCGGGACAACCCCGATGCGCTGGTTTCGCAGACCGATTTGTACATCAAAGGACTGAACAACATGCTTGAAGGGCTTTATTTTGCTGGCGATTATGCCCGGTTCGAAAAAGGGTTGCTCGAATTGCGGCAATTTAAAGAACTCTCGGAAATGCCCTTGACCAAGAATGTGGAACTGAACCTCTGTTACCATTACTATACCCATTTTATCAACTGGCATTACATGGAGGGCACCTTTTCCGAAGGGGTGAAAATGGTTCCCGAGATTGTGGATTTTATTGAAGAAAATGACATCTATCTCGACAACCACATCATCCTGGTTTTTTATTACAAGATTGCCTGTTTGTATTTTGGTAGCGGCGACCATAAAAACACGGTAAAATTCCTCAATCTGGTTATCAATTATAAGGATGCCGAATTACGTTCCGACATCCAGTGTTTTGCCCGCATCTTAAACCTGATTACCCATTTTGAGATGCAAAACTTTGATTTGATTGAATATTTGGTAAAAAACACCTACCGCTTTTTATCGAAGATGAAGGACTTGCACCGTACCCAAAAGGAGCTGCTGTTCTTTTTACGGAGGTTGCCTTCCATCTCTCCCGAACGTCTTGACGATGCCTTTTTGGGGCTCTTGGCCGAATTGAAGCGGTTGCGTCAGGATCCGTTTGAGAAACGCCCTTTCCTGTATCTGGATATTATATCGTGGTTGGAGAGCAAAATCAGCGGTATCCCGGTTCAGGATGTCATCCGGCAAAAACGAGTGACAGGTCATTTTGAGGTGAAAAAACAGGGTAGTAATAATTTGCAATAAACACTCATGATTACCCAAGCAATTCCACATATCTTTTTTTCAATAGATAGGTGAATTTTTAGACACAAAACCAGAAACTAGAGATTAGAAATCAGAGACTAGAAACCAGCAACAAAACTGAAGGTTAATTCTCCTCTGGTTGCAATACATCCGTTTCGGGATAATCAAAACTGCGCGATTCGGCTTTTAACAGTTCCACTTCGTAAATTACTGATGTAAATGGGGGGATGATCCCTGTGGAAGAGCCTTTTTCGCCCCAAGCCAAATCGGAGGGAAGAATAACCACAGCTTTTTCGCCTTCGCGCATCCGGCCAATGGCCTCTTCAAGCCCGGGAATTACCTGCATCTCGGAACCATAAACAAACTCGAAAGGCTGGTTCCGCTTGGTGGTGGAATCGAAGAACCTTCCGTTGAGGAACTTGCCCTCGTAATGTACCAATACCAAATCGCCCATTTCAACCGGCTTGCCTGTTCCTTGCCTGACCGAGATGAAAAACATGCCGCTTTCGGTGGGAGCCACATTCACCTTTTCCTCCTGGATGAAGCGGCCTAAAATCAATTTTTCGTATTCGCCAAAGTCTTCAATCCATTTTAGGAATTCTGCTTTGTCGCTGGCGTATTGTTCCTGGGTCCGTATTTCGTCAATCTTGAGCCCCACCTTTAATTTATCGCCCTTTTTAATGAATCTGGGCATTCTTGACTGTAGGGTACGGGTAAAGAATTTCTCTGCATCTATTATAAATGTAGCGCTATCTCCTTGTGAGAGCATTAAAAAGCATTCGTCGATGGCACCTTTAAATTCAGGTACGGTTAATTGAAAAGTCCGGTGTCCTTTAAAAAACACCGAGTCGTTAGTGGTAGCATACACGATGTCAGCGGTCACATAGTCGCTGGCTTTTGGCGGTTTTATCTCTTCACCCATTTTATGGAGCTGGTAATACATCCCGCTTTTGGTTTTGGTAAAACCCGGGTATTTGTTGAACCATTGGCACGATGCAACAACCAAAATACTGAACACCAGGATCGAAAAATTCCTCATCTGAAAATCCGAAATTAATTGTCCGTTAAATTAAGCAATTCTGCATTATAAACAATAATGGAGCGGGGAGGAATTTTATTATCATCGCCTAAAAGCCCGTGAGCCATGTGTGGCGGCAGGATGAATCTGCCTTTTTCACCTATTTTCATAAGTAAAATGGCTTGTTCCAGCCCCGATTCAACCCCTCCCTGACCGATCCGGAAGCGCATAATCCCTAAACTATCGGAGGTGTAGCATAAGGTTCCGTCTAACAAACTGACCTGATATTTCAGGTGTGCCACTTTTCCGGTTGAGGCTTTTTCATTTTGTGTTGAATCAATTATTTGGTACCATAGCCCGGTTTGGGTCACCTGCATATTCCATTGATGCCTTTTTGCAAACGCGTCAATCCGTTCCTGATCTATTTCAACCAATCCCTTGTTGGCTTTTACCAGATTTTCTTTAAATATTTTATTTTCCTGTTGCGATATTTTTTTTGAACGGCTGGAACAGGAGGGAACTGCCAACCAAATGAATAAAAAACTGATGCAAAGGAATTGGGTTTTATTCATGATCGGGCGGGTTTAAATAGGTTTTGTATTGAGAAAGAATGCTTTCGAATTTTTTCAGGCTATCTTCGAGCGGCATTTTACATTCACCCCCGGCAGCATTCATGTGGCCTCCGCCACCAAAATGTTCTTTGGCTACCAGGTTTGCAGGGAAGCTGCCTTTTGAACGGAACGAACATTTGGTATATCCCTCTTTTTCAATAAAAATGGCTGAAAAAACCACTCCCCTGATAGAAAGCGGAAAATTCACGAAACCTTCCGTGTCGCCGGGTTCATGGTGGTAATCGTCTAAATCTTTTTTTGTTAAGAAGATATAAGCTGTTTGGTATTCCGGTACCACCCGCATGCGTCCGTTCATGGAATGCCCCAGCAAACGGAGCCTGTGTTCCGAGAAGTTGTTATAGACTTTATCGGTAATGGAGTCTTTGTCCACCCCTTTTTTTAATAGCTTGCCCACGATGGCAAAGGTTAAAGGTTCCGACGAGTTGTAGCTGAACGACCCGGTGTCGGTCATGATACCTACATACAGGCATTCGGCAACTGACTTTGTCACGGCATCTTCGCCAAAAAGTTTTTCAATAAACTCGAACACCATTTCGGCAGTGGAACTTGATGAGGTACGGCTGTAAATAAATGTGGCAATATCCTCGGGGTAGGGGTGGTGGTCGATCAGTATTTTGGGGACTTTGTGTGGGATAACCACATCGCCAACTTCCGACAGCCGGCTGCGGTGGTTAAAGTCAACCATTACGAATAACTCGGCAGCGCGGATAATTTCTTTTCCCTGATCTTTACGTGTTTCGTAAACCAAAACATCTGAAATGCCTGGCATCCAAAGAAGGTAAACAGGCAATTGGTTCGGGGCAATAAAAGTAACTTCTTTTCCAAGGTTTTTAAAGAAATGAAAAAAGGCCAATCCGGAACCCAACGCGTCACCATCGGGGTTTTTATGTGTAAGTATGACAACTTTGTGGGCTTCATGAATGGCTTGCCGTGCACCACTTATAAATTCATCAGTAATCTTTTCCAATTGTATCGGTATTAAAAAAGCAAAGATAACCGATCTTGCTAAAAAACCGGAAAAGTGGGTATAAAAAGCTAAACTGCCTTTTGGATTTTGGCAAAATGGTGGGTGGCCAGCAGGTTCAGTTCAAACAGCAGCAGCCCGGCAATTAAAGTAATTACAAGATAACTGAGGACATCGTAAGCTCCTGGTAATATTGAGTTTAACCAAACGGCAAATAATGCCTGAATTACTGAAAACGAGCCTACTACTTTTAACGAAAGGATGCAAGCCAGCGAGATAAAAATCCAGGAACGGCGGATGTACTTTTGAAACAGGGACTTGCGATCTTCCAGTTGGTGAATCTGATTCATGATGGAGTTGCTCAATTTCACAGACACTTTGGGTTGTGAGGATTTTTTCAGGAGCAATGCCAATTCTTTATCTTCCAGTCGGTTCATAACAATGAAATTAATTCGTGTTTCAATTCTGTTTGCAAGATGGTGAAGATACTCTTGCGGGCCCTATGTAACAATACTTTCAGGTGATCTGCTTTTAATTCCATCACCTCTTCCATCTCCTTGAGGCTTAAATCGTCGATGTAGAAAAGCTGGAGTACCAACGCCTCGCGGGGTGGCAGTTGATGCATGGCTTTATCGATAAATCGGCGTTGTTCCTTTTCTTTCATGGTTTTGAGACTATTGTTCATCTCCACTTCGTTGATTGAAAGGGTTTCCTGGGTATAAGCTGTCTCCAGCTTCTTTCGGCGGATGTGCCGTATCGATTCATTCACTACAATGCGTAAAAACCAGGTTGCAAAAGAGGCATCGCCCCGGAAAGTCCTCAGATTTTTGTAGGCTTTTATAAAGGATTCCTGCACAATATCTTCGGCCAAATCCCGGTCTTTTATCACTCTGTAAGCGGTTGAGAGCGCCCGGTTCTGGTATTTTTCAACCAGAAACCGGAAAGCTTCAGTATCGCCCTCTGTAACCCGCTTTACATAATGGTTATCCATAAACTAGTTGGAAGATTTTTTTGCTGCCAGATAATTAGCCAACAAAACCCCGGTACCGCCAAAGAAAAGAATTCCAGCAAAATAGGCTACTACAGGTGGAATGGCATTGAATTGACTTAACAATACACCAAATACCAAACCTAAACCTATGCCCATTAAAACCACGCCGAATTTAAAAAACCCGTGTTTTGTTTCCTTTTTCCGGTAAATTTCCGAAATATCAACTCCTTTTTCAATCAAGGCCATCCGCTCTTTGTTCTGTGCTTTCACACTGTAATAAATGGCCAGCACAATGGCTGTAAAAAGCCCTAAGTTAATGATTACCGCGGTTAACATCCCAAATATTGGAATCAATGTTTCTGACTGTTCCATAGTTTTTTTATTTTAAAGTTTAACAATTGTAATTTACACAATGGAGCATTGAGTTTTGAAAAGGTAACAGAAAATGATAAAAAAACAGATACATTCATGTGCTTTCTGATATAAAATAGGCGATATATTTAATGTACTGTATTTTTAAAATACCAAAAGTCTGAAGTCGCGGTGCGGCAAGAAATTGAAAATCCAATGTGTCTTTCAAAATCGGACTGAACTTTACATCTTCTTGGATGTTAAAAGTATTGAATAATTAAACATCATGTCACATCACGAACATCAACATCATCTGCACCATAACCCGAAAGGTAAAGGGTTATTGGTGGTTACGTTGTTAAATTTATCAATTACCTTGGTTCAAATTGTGGGGGGAGTGGTTTCAAACAGCCTGTCGTTGCTTTCCGATGCCTTTCATAATCTGGGTGATACTACGGCTCTGTTTATTGCCTATTTGGCGGGGAAAGTAAGTGAAAAGAAACCCGATGCGAAAAAAACGTTCGGGTATAAGCGTATTGAGATTTTAGCTGCAATGTTTAACGGTGCCGTTTTGATTGCCATTTGCCTGTTCCTGCTTTATGAAGCATACAAGCGCTTCATGTCGCCTGAACCCATACAGAGCGGGATTATGCTTTCAGTAGCCGTGTTTGGTTTGTTGGCTAATTTGGTATCGATGCTTCTTTTAAAGAAAGATCGTGAACATAGCCTCAATATAAAAGCAGCCTACCTGCATCTGTTGGGCGATACACTTTCATCGGTGGCTGTAATTGTTGGTGGAATTGTAATGTGGCAAATCGGTTGGTATTGGATCGACCCTATGATTACTGTTTTTGTGAGCCTGTATATTATTTACCACACATGGGATGTTATTAAAGAGACTGTGGAGATTTTGATGCAGTCGTCGCCCGATGGTGTAGATATTGAAGAAATTAAGTATGAACTGGAAATGGTGGACGAGGTGGAAAACATCCACCATATCCATATTTGGAAACTAAACGATGCTCAGACACATTTTGAGGCTCACATCAACCTGAAAAATAACATCCGTTTGGATGAAATGATGAAGGTAAAAAACCAGATTGAGCTATTACTGAAAGAAAAGTTTCACATGGTGCACACAACATTGCAAATTGGTTATGGATGCTGCAATGGTACCGAGAAGGTCATTCAAGCATAATGAGCCATACAGGTTTTTGGGTAATCGTGGGTTTTATTCAAAAGAGTCGCTTTCAATTTTCTGGTTATTCCAAAATCTGCGAACCGCAGTGCTGATATTTTGGAATAGGTATTTTACCACAATCTTGTGTGATCTGTTTCAATCAGAAAGGTAAGCGGTTGATTTTAAAGCAATACCAATTCATCAATCACATCGGCCCCAACCTCTTGGTTTAACCGCTCAGCCAAAGGAATTTTAATCATGGACAGCTCGCTGCGGATAACCGATGAATTTAAAATCACAAAAAGCTTCCGGTCTTTGATGTAAATATCTTTGGTAGCCCGGGCAATAGTCCGGCCAACTACCCGTTCCCACGACGAAATCAAGCTGACTTCATGCAGCTTTTGGCTCAATTTCAGCGCTTCAATATATTCGTGAATAACCTCTTTAAGCGGTTGGGTATTCGATCTCTTCATACAATCGGGTTAACTGGGAATTCTCTACATGAAAATGAAAATATTCGCCATCAATCTGGCGCAGCACATTACCAATCCTTGCCGGGTTGGTATCGGTAATAAATATCTGCCCAAAACTATGTTGGGCCACCAGTTTGATGATTTGCTCCACCCGCTGGCTATCAAGTTTGTCGAAAACATCGTCGAGCAAAAGGATGGGCTTGAAACCACACTGTATTTGGATGTACTCAAACTGGGCCAACTTTAAAGCCACCAGATACGATTTTTGCTGCCCCTGCGAACCCAGCTTCCGGATGGGATGCTCACCCAGCAATAGGTTCAATTCGTCCTTATGAATTCCCTCGGTGGTATATAAGGCCGACAGGTCGTTTTTCCGGGCCTCAGATAAAAGAGTCAGCAAGTCATTTTCAATTAAGGAGGATTGGTAACCCAAAGAAACCTCCTCTTTTCCTGATGTGATGTGCGTGAAATACTTCTGGAAAATGGGTTTAATATCTGTCACAAACTGAGTTCTCTTCTGAAAAATATAACTGGAGGTTTCAGCCAATTCGGCATCATACAGACTTAACACCTCCTCATCGATGCTCCGGGTTTTTCCAAATTGTTTGAGCAGGTAGTTGCGCTGTAACAAAACCCGGTTGTATCGCTGGAGGTCGAAAAGATATTGCCTGTCGAACTGCGAAATAATCCCATCCATAAATTTCCTGCGTTCCTCGCTGCCTCCGATTATCAGGTTGATGTCGTAGGGTGAAATGAGCACCAATGGAATCAACCCGATATGGTCGGCCAACCGTTCATAATCCTTTTTATTACGCTTGAACCGCTTGCCCCGTCCCTGCTCAAAGCCGCAATGGATATCATCAACTGAATCGGCTATCTGGTAAGAACCATTGATAACAAATAACTTTTCGTGATGCTTCACATTCAGTAAATCGCTGGAGACCAAAAAGCTTTTACAAAACGACAAGTAATAAATAGCATCTAAAATATTGGTTTTTCCAACCCCGTTGTTACCCGTAAAACAATTTATTTTTGAAGAAAATTGCACTTCAAGTTCGGGGTAGTTTTTGAAATTCAGCAATGTAAGTTTTTCGAGGTACATGGTGCTAATATAGTTATTTTAGGATTTTTAATGCCGCCGCATCAAAATAAAAAACCTTCTGGAGGGCTCCAGAAGGTTTTAATGCTCCTTTATCTTTTTTTACCTGCATTAATTAACCACGAAACTATTAAGATAACCATTTTAAACCGTTAAACCAATGCTATCGAAAACCTGTCAGTTCCACTTCTGAAGGTTGTTTTGGATAGCCCGATAAAGGAGCAAGCTACTCTTCACTCTATTGTCAAAATGTTATAAGAACACCAAAAATTGCAAAACAAGTGGTTAATCACTCAAATCAAAAGTAATGAAATTCTTTAGCTCGGTTTGGCCGGATGTGATTTTGCAGCGAATGAATGAGAATCTGAAATAACTGTGCAAGACAATTGAAAAATAACAAGTAAATCAACTTAATTCGTCGAAAAGATCCATGAGTTTTTGCCTTTTCCTCTGGCTCACGGGAACCTGGGTTTTATCGGCAAGAATTAAGCTTCCACCGTCTCGCTTATCGAACCGGGAAATACACCGGATATTTACCAAGTGCGATTGGTGTACCCGGAAAAAACCATTCCCGTTCAACATTTCTTCATATTCTTTCAGCCCTTTTGAGACAATGATTTTCTCTCCCGTGTTTAAGAAAAAAGTGGTATAATTATTATCGGCTTCACACCTGATGATGTCCTGAATATTAATCAAATGGATGCTCTCGCTGGTTTTAAGCACCATTTTTTTAGCCTCCTTTTTGTTGTTTTCGTAATTACCGAAAAAGGCATCAAGCTTCATTTGGTGAGTCCCGGGTTGGGTTTCCATAAGGGCCCTATCTAATGCTGCAATAAGTTCCACAGAACTCACGGGTTTTAAAATATAATCGAATGCACTGAATTTGATAGCCTTTAAGGCATATTCCAAATGGGCAGTAATAAAAATAATCTTAAAACGGATCGGTTTTAAGGAATTCAAAATATCAAAACCGCTACCGTCGGGTAAATCAATGTCGAGAAAAACTAATTCGGGGCGCGTATCTGAAATGGTTTCAATGGCTTCACGCACACTTCCCGCTTGTCCCGCTATCTCAATTTCCGGGAATTTTTCGTTAAGTATGGCAATCACCGATTCCCGGCTATAAAGTTCATCATCAACAACAACCACTTTCATACGCAACAAGCTCTACGGGTAATTTGAGATGTCAAATATAGAAATTCTAATCGAATTCGAAACCTGATCTTTTTTAATCCACATAGTAATGAATCCTTTCAAAATGAAAAATGATACTTAATATTTGAAAATCAATGAATTTTGCTATTGGTGACAAAGGGGACATACCTTGAAAACTATTTTTGAATAAAATTTCCTTAAATGATAAAAAGGATTATTTTTGCCAAGAATTTTTGAAAAGATAAAACAAACATTATGTCAAAGAACGATATTCAACAGGATAAGAATTTAGAAGGGTTTGAAAGTGCTTTAACCAAATCGGAACAATTTATTGAAGACAACCAGAAGCTGTTAACTTATATTGTACTTGGTGCGCTAGTTGTGGTTTCAGGTTATCTGGCCTTTCATAAATTTTATGCCGAGCCTAAAGAAAGTGAAGCCCGTTCATACATGTTCGTTGCCGAACAGTATTTCCAAAAAGACTCCTTTAACCTGGCCTTAAATGGTGACGGCAACTATTACGGATTTTTGGATATTATTGACGAATATGGCGTGACAAAATCGGCCAACCTTTCAAAATATTATGCCGGTGTGTGCTACCTTCATTTGGGAGATTACGAAGAAGCCATCAATTATTTGAAGAAATTTAGTTCAGAAGATATTATGGTGAGTGCGGTGGCAAAAGGTGCCATGGGTGATGCGTATTCGGAATTGGGCAAATACAAACAGGCTATTTCAAATTATGAAAGTGCGGCCAACCAAACCCCAAATTCATTCACAACGCCGCTATATTTAAACAAAGCCGCCCAGTTGTATGAAGAAGAAGGCGAATACAAAAAAGCCATTGAATTGTACGAAATCATTAAAAAAGACTACGCGCAATCGCAAGAAGGCCGATCAGCCGAAAAATACATTGCACGTGCTAAAATGCAGTTAGAGAAATAATTAATAAGTTTAATATTTTAAAAGTATCATAAACTTACCAAGTTTTTGATACTTTTTTTTTACCATACAGATTATGGCTACATTACTAAAAAATTTAAGCGACTACAACATGAATTCGGTTGCCGATGCAAAAGATATGAAATTCGGTATTGTTGTGGCAGAATGGAATGCTGAAATAACCGAACCCCTTTTAAACGGGGCATATCAGACCTTGCTCAAGCATGGGGCCAACGAAGATAATATTGTAAAAAAATATGTCCCCGGCACTTTTGAACTCACGCTAGGAGCTCAATTTCTTGCAGAATATACCGATGTGGATGCCATCATTGTATTGGGATGTGTGATTCAAGGGGAGACCAGGCACTTTGATTACATCTGCCAAGGTGTTACACAAGGAGTTATAACCCTGAACATGAAATACAATAAACCGGTGATTTTTGGTGTACTCACTACAAACACCCTTCAACAGGCGAAGGACCGTGCAGGAGGTAAGCATGGCAATAAAGGGGATGAGGCGGCGTTTTCGGCAATTCAAATGGTGGCATTAAAAAACAGCTTGAATAAATAACAATAGATCGGTAGATATTGAGATACAAGACACGAGACAAAACAAAAGCCTTTAGGTTGTTTATCATTCAATAACCTAAAGGCTTTTTAGTTTTCATGTCACCGGATATTAGTCATTTTTAATTAACTGAATCTCCATTTCAATCCCGCTTTTATCCAAGTCCCCGGTTGTGTAATCCCGCCCAGATCGTCATATTTGGTGTTAAACAGGTTCTGCCCCTCCAGATAAAGCTCATAGTTTGGTTTTGTCCAAAACAGTTTCATATCAAATAACGAATAGGTTTTATAATTGATCTGTTGGTTATTTATATCTGGGTAGCCTCCATTCCTGTTGTAAAAGGTAAAGCTCCACGAAAATCCCAAAGCGGCTACTACACGATGGTTGCCGGAAACATTCAGTTTATGCTTTAAGAAATCAAGCGAATAGTATGAATCAATAGTATCAGGGATATTTTTTGAGGTGTTCAAGAAGGTGTAACTGCACGAGATGGTCTCAAAAAGGCGTTCCATGGGTTTCCATCCGGTGGAATTCAGTTGTGCAGCAAGTTCAAATCCCCCGGTCAAAAGCCGGGTATAATTTAAAGTGGTATATTTAGTTTCAGAGGTATCCTTCACCCAATCAATGGCATTTTTGGTATCGCGGAAAAAAATGGCACCATTCACACGTAGCCTGGAATTGCTTGCTTTGTGCCCCCATTCATAAGTCATGGCGGTTTCGGGTTTCAAATCGGGGTTTCCTTTATTGGTAGGTCCATCGTAGTATAAATCGGTAAATGTAGGCATCCGCATCGACTGATTGATCGAAATATAGGTTTTCATCTGAGGATTCAAGCGGTAACCCACTTCACCTCCCCCATTTACAAACCAATGGTATTGATTGTTGAAATGCACAAGCATTCCGGCCGAAACATCGAACTTCTTGTATTTGTAGCTCTGTTCGGCATAAACATCTGCATATTTCCGGGAATCTTCTTTAAAAAGCTTTCCCCGGGTTTCGCCGGGAGCATTAATGGTATCGGTTAGTGTTCCTAATTTATTGCTGTAAATATGTTCAAAGCGATAATCAACACCAAGGGAAGTAGTGCCCAGTTTGCTTTGGAAGGAGGTATTTGCGCTTGCCCCCAAAATGTCGGTCATGTGGTAATTGTGGCCAGGGTAATAGCTCCCCGGAGCATATTTGGCTGTGTCGTTTTCATCTTTAATAAAATAACCATTCCGGTATTGGTAATCATCTTCGCGGAACAGCTCGAACCGGTCGTGGTTTCTCTTCCAATATATTTGTGCCTGAAAATTGATCGGGCGATTTTGGTTTTTAAAACTCAGGCTGGTAAAATTATTCCGGACCTGTTCAAATTGGTCCGGATAAACAGCAGTATAAAAGCTGTTGGCCCCAAAGGCTTTGTTCAGATAACCCCATTGCCAATCGAACCGGCCAAGATGGGAATCCCACCCTCCGTGATAAAAGAGGTTATGGTTTTTAAAATCGGTGTTTCTTATATACCCATCGGACGATGTCGTAGATGCCGACAGAAAATGGCAGGTGCTTTTTAATTGAAATTGAGTGGAGATGGTTCCCTGATAAAACCCGAATTGTCCACCCGTTGTACTAAGGGTTAGGTTTTGTTTGGTTTGCGGATTGGTTATGATGTTGATGGCTCCGCTCAAAGCATTGGGGCCGTAAATCCGGGAGCCCGGTCCCTGAAGGATTTCAATGCGCTCAATATTTGAAAGATCCAGAGGAAGGTTTAGGTTGTGGTGCCCGGTTTGTGGGTCATTCATCGGGATTCCGTTGAGCAGGATCAGTATTTGTTCGTTGGAGCCTCCCCGGATACTTACGTCAGCTTGCACCCCTTGGGCCCCGCGCTGCCTAATATCAACGCTGGCCACATACTTCAGCAAGTCCTGTAAATTACTGGTGGGTGCTGCTTGGATTTCTGCTTTCGGAAGGATGGTAACTATCCTTGCTGCCTCCCTGTAAACCTTGGGCGTCCGGTTGGAGCTTATTAGAACTTCATCAATTTCCTGGTGGTTATTGATTGTAATGGTGTCGGTTTGGGCATAGCCTTTTTCGGGGGCAGCCAATAAAGTAAGGGTGCCGGTAAGAACTCCGATATTAATCACACGGTTCAAACTCCTGAAAATGGCGTAAGGTTTCCGGCTCCAGCGGTTAAAAACCAATGGGGGTTGGGTACGATACCCGGATTGTAAATTCATCATATACGTTTGTTTTTAATTTTTAAAGCGGCAAAGGTAGCATATTCAGGAAATCCGGATGAGCCATTTGTTAAATACATTGGAAATTTAGAAACCCGTTAATAACCCTGAACTTGATATAGGGAGGGGTTCGATAAATAACGTAAGTTTTGTATTGATTTTAAAAAAGTTGAAATTGGTTGATTGAAAGTTAAACCCAGCTACTAACTCTACGAGGGTTCAAAACCCTCGTAGAGTTATCATAATCAAAAACAAAACAGATAAAATATTGATTGCTTGATATTTCAACAAAAAACTCATGTTGAATATCGGTTTTAAAGTAATTGATTAGCAAACAAAAATTTAAACCCACAGATGGAATTTCTGTAGGTAAAGTTTAAAGTGAACTGAAATTGTAAAAAATGGAGGGAGAACCGATTTCTACTATTCTAAGAACTTGTATCCTACTCCTTTAATGGTGCGGATGTGGTCGCTGCCTAATTTCTCGCGGAGCTTGCGGATGTGCACATCAATGGTACGGTCGCCCACAATAATATCTTCGCCCCAAACCCTTGCATAAATCTCGTCGCGGGTAAAAACCTTATCGGGTTTTGAGGCCAGAAGTAAAAGCAATTCAAATTCTTTTCGGGGTAAAATTAACTCGGTAGTATCTTTTTTTACAATGTAACGCTCTTTATCAATAACAATGGAGCCAATCTCCACAATATGATCCTCATTGCCGGAATCATTAGAGGAATTCCCGGTTTTACGTTTTAACAGTGCTTTAACCCTACTTATTAGCACTTTTGGTTTTACAGGTTTTGAAATATAGTCATCGGCACCGGCATCAAATCCTGCAATCTGAGAATAATCCTCGCTCCGGGCAGTTAAAAAAGCAATAACCGGATTATTAAGTGCAGGAATGTTGCGCAGTTTCTCACAAGTTTCCATACCATCCATACCGGGCATCATTACATCGAGGATGATTAAATCGGGGACAAATATTTTTGCTTTTTCAATAGCCTCTTCACCCGTCTGAGCTTTTTCAACCAGATAACCTTCATTTTCAAGATTAAACCCTATAAATTCGGTAATGTCCGGCTCGTCGTCAACCAACAAAATCTTGGTTTCTTTTAACATACGTTTAAGTTTAAATACTGATTGTAAAACTATTGTTAAGAAAGCGAAGTAAAGTTAACCAAACCTTAAATAAATATCAAGTTTTCAGAATTGCAGGCAATGAGCCTTCTTTAAGCCCTTAAATTTCAAATCATTTTAGAATCTTGATTAACTAAATATACCCCACATATTTTTTATCTTCTTTCAAAATATGGTTTGTGAGCCACCGTTGCAACAATGTCATGGTTTTCATGGTCAACACCAACGACAGGTCGTTGTACGATTCTATAATGGTAAGCAATTCTTCTTTAAAAGATTCATGGGCTTTGATATGTTCTTGGGCCATAGGGTAATTCTTCTCTTTAAAAAGCCGTTCTTCCGATTCAAAGTGATATTTTGTATAGTCTTTTAGCTCATCAAGCAATGGGACAATATCTTTGTCGTGGCTTTTATTCAAATAGGAGTTGTATAACCTATTGAGGATACTTATAAGTATTTTGTGCTGATTGTCGAGTTCAGGAATATCAACAGAATATCCTTCGTTCCAAGTAATTAGATTTTTCCCCATAGCAGTTTATTTTCGAGGGTAAAGGTACAAATGTGCTGAGATAATTAATAGGCGGATGATGTTTTTTTAAATTACCCACAATACATGTTTATGTAAACTGATTCTAAATTAGGCACATCTGTTTTAAATTTGATAAAATCTTTTAACTTTGATTGTCATAAATCTAACTACATTATTAGTTAGTATTAAAGAGTGCGGTTATCATTTGTTTTATCTATTGGAGTTTATTCTTTGGTAAGAAATCAATAATTCTTTCAAAGCACAACCATTTTAGAAAAAGAGTTACTTAATGAAAAGTTGGCTCCTATTTATTGTTTTTTTTATCCCCTGTTTTGTAGTGGATGCTGCGACTTATGTTACCCTCAACTCTGGAGAATGGGCTGATTCAGGTACCTGGCTGGAAGGTTTGGTGCCACCAATTCCAATAAACAGTAACGATAGCATTATCATCAATACATCTCATGAAGTTAATTTAACCGGAGATTTTACCGTTAATAGTACCAGCAAAATGGTCGTTAACGGAAGCCTGCTAATTGAAGGTGATGTAATTTTAAATAACTCAGTCTCATTTTATATTCGCGGAAACCTGATGGTTGACGGAACATTTACCATTAATAATACTTCCGATGTAAGGATAGAGGGCGATTGCCTAACTACTCAAGATGTTGAAATGAACCAGACTTCATCAATGATAAATTTTGGTTCATTTACCACTTATGGTAATTTTATAGGCACAAATCTCAACAGTGTCAGTGGCCAAGGTGAAATCAATGCCCAGGGGATTATTACAGGCATAAATGTGACCTCATTTTTGGGTGAATTAAATCAATACACTTCAGCAAAAGTTGGGTTGACTAATTATGGCTGTTATATAAAAACAGGATCGGATGATGTCATTTATATTGATGGCGGCTCACAGGGGAATTTCAATGTAAATTTTAACAATACAAAGAACGGTAAACTGACTTTGGATGGAACCATAATTATTGAAGGCGATTTGAATAATTACTCAGCCGATTCGGCATTTAATGGAATTGACGGTGTTGGTAATATTGTATTTAAGGGTACGTCAACACAGAAAATCGGCGGTTCAAAATCAATTAATTTAGAATCCCTAACTATTGATAATCCCAATGGACTATTGATTGATGAAGATGTTACCATTCATGGAATTCTTGATTTCAACAGTGGTTCGGTTTCAACAAATGATTTTGACACACTTATTATAAAAAATACAAATGTTAATGCTATAAATAATCAGGGAGATATCCGCACCGTTATTGGAAACCTGCGACGATACTTAGCTTTTGGCACATATAATTACCCCTTATCCAGCGGAGGGGATTACCTGCCGGCAGTTATTGATATTACCGGTTTAGGTTCGATGAAATACGTTTCTGCAAAATTTACCTCTACTTCCTCAGAAACAGTGCCTTCTGGGCTAAATGTTGAAGGAACTCCTATTGTTGAATTCTTGGATCGCGGATATTGGACATTCACCCCTGACAACGGAACCGGAGTTACTTATGATATAACACTTACATCGTCTGGGCATACCAATGGAGGTGCTGAATCAGGGCAACATGCTATTTTCAAACGCGATGGCGGCGATTGGGAAAATGTCGGACTCCACAACAACGCCACACAAAGCGGTTCTGGCACCGATGCTATTACAGTTAAGCGTTCGGGCCTGACGGGTTTTTCCGATTTTATTATTGGCCTTTCTGAGGCCTGGCCTTTACCTGTAGTCCTTTCAACATTTCGGACAAACTGTGTTGATAAAGGGATAGAAATCACATGGGAAACCCTTTCGGAAGAAGGAAATCAACTTTTTATTTTGGAATATTCATTCGACGGGAAAACATACAAAACTCTTTTTGAAACCCCTGGCGCAGGTAATAGCAATTCCAATATCTCTTATTCCTATTTTCATCAAATAGTAGAAGCTTCACCAATATACTACAAATTGATTCAACTCGATTTCGATGGTGATACCTATGAATACCCGGTAATCCCTGCATATTGCATCCGTGAGCTTTTTGAGGACGTTATAGTCACGAAATCCAACTCAACACAAATTGAGTTTTCATATACCAGCAAAAGCAATGAATCCTTTCAAATGTCATTAGTTGACCAATTAGGAAGAAAAATCATGAACCAACCCATGAACGCCACCGTTGGCTTTAATCACCATACAGTTGGCATACATAATTGTGCTCCAGGGGTTTATTTACTAAACCTAGTTTCATTAAACCAGCAATATTCAAAAAAGATAATCCTCAATTGATATGAAAACAAAAAACGCAAACTTCTGGCTTCTTATAACATTAATGTTATTGGCAGGTAGTGTGTTGAGCCAAAATGTAAGCATCAGCGAAGATGAATCGTACACCCCCGATCCTGCTGCTATGCTCGATGTTTATTCTTTAAATAAAGGTTTTTTGATTCCCAGAATAGCGTTGGTGACAACAACAAATCCTATTTCGGTAACAAAACCTATAGGATTGATGGTCTGGAACACATCAACCACAGGAACATACAGCACCCCGGGATTTTACTTTTGGGATGGTGCCGATTGGAAAATGGTTGGGGCAAATTCATTAGCATTTCAAAATGGAATCACCCAAAGTGGTAATTCAATATTATTAGGCGGTGCTTTAACGGAGACCACAACTATTACTCAAGGAGCCTATGGTATGATTTATAATCTAAATGCTACGGGGGATTTTGATATCCAGGATAATGGAACTTCGGCTTTTTTTGTTGGCGATAATGGGAATGTAGGTGTAGGCACTTCTTCTCCGGCACACAAGCTACATGTTTATGGCGATAATAGCAATGTAGCCGGGACTGATGGAATGTTTATCGATATTCAGAATTCAAACAATTCCACCGGGGTTCTATCAGGAATCCGTTTTCAAAATGGAACAACAGCAAATACCTTTAAAGGAGGTATATTTTATAGCGATGCCTCCGGATTTGGGCGGGGAGATATGCTTTTTGTCAATAATACCGTAGGTAATGCAACCAACGCCACCACGGCTGATGCAAAAATGGTTATCAAATATACGGGCAATGTTGGCATTGGCACTACTTCTCCTAATACCTCTGCTATGGTTGACATCACAGCCACCGATAAAGGGGTTTTGGTACCCCGGATGACCACTGCGCAGAGAAATAGTATTGCCTCCCCGGCAAATGGCTTATTAGTCTTTGATACCGACCACAACAATTTTTTTTACTACAACACCTCAAAAATCAAGTGGATTAATTTAGCGGCTATTACATCGAGCAGTACTATAACCGATGCCTTATTTGCCGTAGTAAACAACAACGGTGATACGGTTTTTGCGGTTTACCCGGAAGGGGTGCAGATAAATGTGGGCGATGGCGTTGCTAAAGGAACAAAAGGAGGGTTTGCTGTAGCGGGAATTGGAACTGCAAAAGGAGCTGGCAATGAATATATGAGGGTAACAAATGATAGTGTACGTATATATGTTGAAGAAGGTGCTAAAGGAACCAAAGGGGGCTTTGCGGTAGCAGGAATTGGTACAGCTAAAGGCGTTGGTAATGAATATTTAAGAATATCGAATGATAGTGTACGCATTTATGTTGAAGATGGTGCTAAAGGAACCAAAGGGGGTTTCGCTGTCGCAGGAATTGGGACGGCTAAAGGGTTAAGCAATGAATATATGAGGATAACAAATGATAGTGTACGTATATATGTTGAAGATGGTGCAAAAGGAACCAAAGGAGGTTTCGCAGTCGCAGGAATTGGCACTGCCAAAGGAGTAAGTCAAGACATTATGAAAGTAACCAAAGACAGTACGCGCATATTTGTTGCTGACCCAAATGCTGGATTTTCCATTGGAAACACAAGTTCTGGAACAGAAGAACGGCTCATGAAGCTTACAAAAGAAAACTATTTCATTGGTCATGAATCGGGAATAAAAATCATCTTAGGATTAGGCGATAACGGAAGATATAATTCTTTTTTAGGTTATCAAGCTGGTAAATCGGCAACAACCGGGTTCCGTAATGTTTTATTGGGCTACCAATCGGGTTTAAATCTAAATCAAGGCTATGATAACATATTTATTGGGTATAAAAGTGGGTTAAATGTTACCAATGCGTTTAACAATGTATTCATTGGCACCAATGTGGGAGCTAATTCAACAGGTTCAAGCAATATATTTATCGGCGATTCGGTAGGTTTTACAAATACATCTGGGTACGACAATGTTTTTATGGGGTTCGCTACCGGTAAAGCCAATACTGATGGACACCACAACGTATTCTTAGGAAGCAATTCTGCCAAGTCAAACACTAGTGGGTATGACAATGTGATGATTGGAGCCAATGCCGGGTTTAATAATATGGATGGTGCAAGTAATGTAATGGTTGGTGATAGGGTTGGATATTCCAATACTACCGGTAGTTATAATGTAATATTGGGAAATTTGGCGGGTTATAAAAACACAGAAGGAGCGGATAATATCCTGATGGGGTATAAAGCAGGGTATGAAAATATTGATGGTACAGGTAATGTTTATATTGGCAAAGAGTCGGGGCATACTGATACCAATGGTTCGGACAATGTGTATATTGGAAAACAGGCCGGATACACCAATGCCTTGGGAATACGAAATGTTTTTATTGGGTCAGAAGCTGGGAAGCTATGCGATGCTTCAGAAAATACTTATATAGGTTTCCAGGCTGGGGTAAATGCCAATGGTCATTTTAATACCTTGGTAGGTACCAATGCTGGTTATAACCGACTTTCAGGCAATTCGAGTGTTATTATGGGAACCGAGGCAGGTTATTATCAGCAAGGTAGTGATAACACCATTCTTGGAGCCTATGCAGGCCGGGGGTCAAGTGCAAAAACTGGTAGTAAGAATGTATTTATTGGATATAGTGCCGGTTATTGGGAAACGGGAGGCAATAAACTATATATCGAAAGTTGTGATAATAATACTTCTGATTCTTATAACCCCCTTATTTATGGTGATTTTCAATTGAATCAGGTTGTAATTAATAATGCACTGGCCATTAACAACAATAAAACAGCTCCAACGGCAGCGTTAGATGTTAGCGGAGATGCAAAAATAAGTGGAACTCTTTCTGCCGGGTCATTAACGGGTACGTTAACCGGAAATGTAAATACAGGCTATGCAGGTTATACCGGTTATTCAGCAACCGGCCCACGGTTTCAGTATTTTTCTACTACAGCTAAATTATATGGCGAAGGTTTGTTAGTAGATGATGGAACATATATTGGAACGGCTTATAATGGACCACGTATTGTTTTTGATGATACAAATGATGAAATTAGTGTTGAAGATGCTGATTTCGGAATTGGAACTTCATCGCCATCTTACAAACTTCACGTAGTTGATCAGGCCGCTACTGTTACTTCTGGTGCTACTTCTGCATATTTTTCAAGTACAGGTGGTGCCACTTCAGGTACGGCTTATGGTATCCGAGCGTATTCCTTTGCATCTGGTTCATCAAATTCATACGCCGTATATGCGGATGGCGATGGAGGGTCAACAACTGGAAATGAGTATGCATTTTATGGAATTGGTAACAGTTATTTTTCGGGTGATGTGGGGATTGGTGCGGTTGCTTCTACCAGCAGTAAACTCAACATAACAGCTAATAGTACAACTTCTTACCCTCATCTTAAATTAATTGAAACATCGGTAAGCGATGGAGCCCGAATAGAATTTGGTAATTCTGAAGAGCCTACAAATACCTGGACATTATACGGCAGAGGGGATGATACGGATGCCAGCAGTTCTTTTAATATTTACTATTCAGCGCTTGGCAATATTATAACCGCAAACGGGAATGGAAATGTTGGTATCTACAGATCTGCTGCTGCCAATAGACTCGAAGTAAATGGCGATGCGTCAAAATCAGTGGCCGGTAGTTGGCTTGCCAATTCCGACAAAAGAATAAAAACCGATATATCTGACATCAATAATTCCTTTGAAACGATTCTTAAACTCCGCCCGGTTAAGTTTAAATATACTGAAGAATGGAAAAAAAGAAACCCTTCTATTCAGGACAAGTATTATTATAATTTCATTGCGCAGGAATATCAAAACGTGTTTCCTGAATCAGTAAAAGGTTCCGGTGAATATTTAGATAACGATACTGAAGAGATTCTGCAAATTGATTCATACAACGCTCAAATAGTAACCATAAAAGCAGTTCAGGAATTAATTTTAAAATCAGAAGAACAACAAAAACAAATTGATGCGCTTAAAACAGAAAATGCTGAACTTAAAGCAAAACAAACTAATTACGAGCAATTGAAAGCCGATGTTGATAAAATTAAAGCCAGTTTGCAGGTGAAATAAATCATGTTAACAATAACCATTTTTGTAGTACCTTTAACAAAAATCAACTTTCTTTTGCAATGAAAGCTTTATTGTTTATTTCTGTTTTAATATTTTTTTGTTTTGTAGGACAATCACAGATTAACCAATACGGAATACCATTTATAACCAATTATACCCCCCAGGAATACGGAGCTAGTGAACAAAACTGGTCAATTGTACAAGATCACCGAGGCGTTATGTATTTTGGAAACACTGATAATGGTGTTATTGAATATGATGGGGTGCACTGGAGAAAAATCCCTATTGATAATAATTCAATCGTACGTTCATTAGCCATTGATAAAGATGGGGTAATTTACGTTGGTGCGCAAGGCGAATTTGGATATCTCAAACCAAATATATCTGGCAGACTAATCTATCAAACATTAAAAAATGAACTTGACACATCAGAATTTGAATTTTCCGATGTTTGGAAAATTCATACATCCGATAAAGGAATTTTCTTTTGTACCACCAGTAAAATATTTCAATATAATTATGATACTATTGAAATCATCAATTTAAAACATGGTGCTTTCTTTTCGTTTTATGTAAATGATGTGTTTTACTCCGGACATTATATCAATGGGTTAGAGGAGTTTTCTGACACCACTTTCAAACATGTTAAGGGAGGTGGTTTTTTTTCCAAAAAAGGAATTTATACAATCAATAGCATTGGTGAGAATAATTTGTTAATTGGTACTTTTCCAAATGGCTTGTACACCTATGCAATATCCAACGGAAATGTCATTGAAAACTTTGCAAATACTCCGGCAAATGAATATCTCAAAAACAATCAGCTTTATAATTCCTTTAAAATCAATAATAATCATTATGCTTTTTCAACTTTGGAAGATGGGGTAATTATTATGGATAGCGTAGGTGATATTGTAAATATTTTTAGTAAAGAGCAAGGAGTGCAAAATGAAACCGTTATTAATGTATATTCATCAAAACGGAATTATGAAACCCCGTTATGGCTAGCATTAAACAATGGCATTGGAAAAGTAGAGATTAACTCGCCAATTAGAAAGTTCAATGAATTACAAGGATTAAATGGATCCGTTTACGATATTATTCGTTTTAAAGACCGATTATATATTGCGACAAGTCTTGGAGTTTATTATTTAGATTTTGATGATAATAATTACCCTGTTTTTAAGAAAATTGAAGGGATTGATGATCAAACCTGGTCTATTGTAAAATATAGGCTTCCGGATTTAAATAAAGAAATTTTGTTGGCTGGAACAATAACTGGTATGTATGCAATTCATGAAAATGGGAAAAGTGAATATATTGACCCATTTATAAGAAAAAAGGAAGAAGCCGATTTAAAAGGTTACATTACTAAAATTCATGTTTCAAAATTTGATAATCATACAATTTATATAGGGAAAGTCAATGGATTAACATTAATTGAAAATATTGATGGGAATTGGAAACGAAAAAATATAAATTTAGATATCACAGATGAAATCAGGAAAATTGAGGAAGACAGTGTTGGTAATATTTGGCTAGGGACATACAATAATGGGATTGTTAAACTACAGAAAACAGGCAACGATTATATTATTACTCACTACGATGAAAAGAATGGTTTGCCAGATAAAAGAGATATTGAAATCAGTAATGTTAGGAATGAACTAATTTTTGGCACAAGTAAGGGTGAGTATATTTTTAATGATGATTCAAATATATTCATTCTTGATGGCCGATTTCAAAATGAAACTGCTTATGGAGTTTTCCGTTTAGTACAAAAAAACGATTCAAGCCTATGGATTAGCGCATTTCATAACGACAAAAGATGGATTGAAAGAGGAATTTTAAAGAATGAAAGTATAGTAATGAACCAAAAACCATTTAAGCGATTGCCTAATGAGCAGGTTGATGTAATATATCACGATATTGATGGTATAACATGGTTAGGTAGCGCCAGTGGCATATACAGCTTTAACTCTAATTTCGAGAAAAATTACAATGAAAACTACCAGACCTTGATTAGAAAGGTTTTCAGTTTCAACGATTCAGCTTTATTTTACGGAACTAATTTCAGGAATAATAATGGAAAATTAATTGTTGATTTAAACCAACCCGAAGAATTAATCCCCATACTAATTTATGCTTATAATTCATTAACCTTCGAATTTGCTGCCCCATTTTTTGAAGAGGAAAAAGAAATAGAATTTTCATACTTACTGGAAGGGTACAAAGATGCTTGGAGTAAGTGGAATACTGAACCCAAAGCCGTATTTACCAACCTACGCGAAGGAAAATATAACTTCAAGGTAAAAGCAAAAAACATTTATGGGATTGAAAGCGAAACAGCCAGTTACCAATTTACTATCCTTCCGCCTTGGTACCGGACCTTACTTGCCTATTTTGTTTACGCGATATTTATACTAATAGCCATGATTGTTGTGGTAAAACTTTATACTCGTAAACTTAGGTTGGAAAAAATTAAACTTGAAGGTATCGTGCAAGAACGAACAGCAGAAATACGTTGCCAAAAAGATGCCATTGAGCAAAAAAACGAAATACTGAAGGAACAAAAAGAAGAAATTGAAGCACAGGCCGATAGTTTAAAAGAAGCTAATATCGTTTTACAGGAACAAAAAGAAGAGATAACGCACCAAAAAGAAGAAATTACTTCGAGTATTGTATATGCCAAACGCATTCAACGTGCCATTGTCCCCACGGAAGAGATGGCCGAAACACTTCTAAAAAACTATTTTTTGCTTTGGCGGCCACGCGATATTGTAAGTGGCGACTTTTGGTGGTTGGGTGAAAAAGATGGGTTAGTTATAGTGGCTGCTGCCGATTGCACCGGGCATGGAGTTCCAGGTGCTTTTATGAGTATGCTGGGGATCTCGTTTTTGAACGAAATCATTAACCAACAAAAAGAGACTCAATCGCACGAAATACTAAACCAGTTACGTACCAAAGTCAAAACTACCTTAGGCCAAACCGGGAAAGAGGGCGAAGCCAAGGACGGCATGGACATTGCCTTAATGGTTATCGACTTTAACCAAATGACCCTCCAGTTCTCAGGAGCCTATAATCCGCTCTACTTAGTCCGGAATGGAGAGGTTGAGGTAATTAAAGCCGATAAAAACCCAATTGGGATTTATATTAAAGAAAAGGAAACGTTCACTCAAAACATCGTACCTGTCCAAACAGGCGATACCTTGTATATTTTTTCAGATGGCTATATTGATCAGTTTGGGGGACCCCACCAAATGAAATTCACATCGAACCGCTTCCGAGACCTGCTGCTTACCATTCAAGACAAACCGATGGCCGAACAGAAGGAAATTTTAAATACTGCCATTGATGAGTGGAGAGCAGGCTATGAGCAAATTGACGATATTCTGGTTCTTGGCATTAAAATCTAATTCCAGACATATTTTTTTGAAATAAAAACGATGCCCCTCAATACTTCTTCATAACAGGATATTCGATACGCGCATGATACATGTTCATCAGCTTTTGGATAAATACCTGCTTCACCTCATGAATATCTTTAAAAGTAATGTCGGCCTCCTCAAACTGCTTGTCCTGAATTTGGCTTTCGATGATCCGATCCACCAATTCGGTAATGGCTGTTTCAGAAAATTCTTTTAAGGTCCGCGATGATGCCTCAACTGCATCGGCCATCATCAATACGGCTGTTTCTTTGGTAAAGGGGGCCGGTCCCGGGTATGAATATTTGGCTATATCGGGTAATAAACCCTGGTTTTCGTTGGCCGATTTGGTATAAAAATATTTCACCAGACCTGTCCCATGATGGGTAACAATAAAGTCGGAAATCGGCTTCGGGAGCTTGTATTTCCGGGCCAATTCCATGCCGTGGTGCACGTGTTGGATAATCATCTCTGCACTTTTTTCGTAACTAATCCCTTCATGGGCATTTTTATTGCCACCCTGGTTTTCGATAAAAAAACCGGGTGCGCCTGTTTTCCCAATATCGTGATACAACGCCCCCACTCTGGTAAGTAACGGGTTTCCGCCAATTTTACGCGAAGCAGCTTCGGCTAAATTGGCCACCTGAATCACATGATGAAAGGTGCCGGGTGCTTTCTCGGCCAATTCACGCAAAGCCGGGTGGTTGGTATCGGAAAGTTCGATCAGCGATACGTCCGACAAAAACCCAAACAGTTTTTCAAAGATAAAAATCAAAGGATAACAAATCAGGAGCAACAAACCATTGCCTACAAACCACAGGAATTGGTAGTAGTTTATTTTGAGTATATCGCCCTCCTGCATAATGGCCAAAGCAGTGTAAGTTAAAACGTAGGTCAGCATAATAAAACCTACGGCCTCAAATAACTGCCCACGGCGGTGCATTTGTGTCAGACTAAAAATAGAGATGGCACCAGCCAAAAACTGGATAAAAACAAATTCAAAGCTATTGGGTGCCAGAAAACCAATGAGCATAATGGTAACAATGTGGATATAGAAAGCCAGCCGGGAATCGTAAAAAGCATGGATGATGATAGGTAAAGCTACAAAGGGTATTAAGTACAGACTCACCTGATTAAATTTAACCACCACGCTGGCTGTAACCACCATGATAAGGACCATCATGAGGATAAACGACGTTTTTTGGAAACTTTCAAGAATCTCGCGGCGGAAGTTAAACAGGAACATGTACAAAATGGTAAAGGCAAGCAATACTACTAAAACCTGCCCAGCAAATAGGTAGCGGGTATATATTCTGGAACCAAAGGTGGCTTCATATTCTTTTTTTAGCGATTCCAGTATCAGAAATTTCTCATCGTGTACCAAATCGCCCCTGGAAATGATCCGGTCTCCCGACTGAACCATTCCCCGCGTGGCAGGGATATTGTTCATCTGTTCGTCGCGTACTTTGAGCGATGTTTCTTCATCGTAAATGAGGTTTTGTACAATAAAATCGTAAAGTTTCAGATTTTCAACCAAAGCTACCAGGTGTGGGTCTTTCGGAAAATCCTTCCGCAGTTTTTTGTTGATATAACCATAGGCAACCTTTTGCGTAAAAACCTCTTCCACATCGCGGTTTTCGGCCACATTATCGCGAATTACCACCAAGGTCTTTCCTTTTTGGATTTCCATATTTACTTCGCTATAATCAACCACTCCCTTTTTGTAGATGAGACTGATTATATCCTTAGACACCTCCCGGATATAACCATAAAGTGTATCGGGTAGGGGAGTCCGGGGGTAAAGTTTATGAACCACTACCGAGGCATCGCGGAAACGGGTATGGTATTCGAGCATAAACTTTGAAAGCTCAGCAGGGCCAATATCAGTTTCGAGTTTAAAATAGGGTTTAAAATTTTTCATGATGCTGTCGCGGCTGGCTTTCAGGTCGGCATCGGTTTTATAAATAGCAAAATCGAAGGGGGCAATTAAATCGTCGTGTTGCCAAGGTGTTCCTTTTTGGTACTCGAATTTAAACTTTCCCTGCGAAGGGAAAAAATAGATTGAAACAGCAGCAGCAAACAGAAACAAGCTTATGATATAAATCTTCCTTGTTTGACGCGATGCCCGGTTATAATAGTTTTTCATCATAAAGATTCCATCCAAATTACGAAAGCACTAAATTAAACGGATTAATCTGAAAATCCATAAGATTGGCATGTTAATTAAAGAAGCTTTTATACCTTTGGATTCAGGTTCAATGGTTTAGGGTAAGGAGTCGCGAATGAAATACGCATGGCTTTGCAAAACCCATCTGAAAATCTGTGAATTACTAAGAATGCAGTTTAAATTTTAATCCAGATATGAAGAAAACAGGAATTTCCATCTATACGTTAATTGCTGTGCGCTCTAATCCATCGGAACGGGCCGAAATGGTTACTCAATTACTTTTTGGCGAAACTTTTATAATTGAAGAGGAATTTGGCAACTGGGCACGCATCATTTCCCTAACTGATCATTACGAAGGGTGGATAGATCGGAAGCTGGTGGCCTATCTGAACGAGGAGGAGCTGAACCTGTTGAGCGTTAAAACCCCTATAAAGAGCTCCCTTCCCTTGAGTGTTGTTACTTTAAATCATCAACCGTTCCACCAGCCTTTGGTAGCCGGAAGCATTCTGCCTATTTCGGGAAACGGGTATAAGTTTACTTTATCAGAAAAAACATTTTCAATAACCCAGATACCTGAACGAATTGCTCCATCTGGCGAAAATATCATAAAACTGGCGCAACAGTTTATAAATGCCCCTTATCTGTGGGGAGGAAAAAGTATTTTGGGAATGGACTGCTCCGGTCTTACTCAGTTAGTTTATGGAATCACGGATGTTCAATTGCCCCGTGACGCATCCAAACAAATTGCCACGGGTAAACCTGTAAACTTTGTAGGCGAATCGAAACCCGGTGATTTGGCTTTTTTCGATAACGAAAATGGTGACATCGTGCATGTGGGTGTTATCATGGGTGCACAGCATATCATCCACGCGTCGGGTTCAGTCAGGATTGATTCCATCGACCATCAAGGGATATTTAATCAGGAAACTAACCGGTACTCACATAAATTGCGCATTATAAAACGGATTATAGATTAAATGTAAAACAGATATGACACCCTCACTCATCGTAAAACTTGTTTTTTTAGCTGTTCTTGTAGTTATTGTATTGTTTATTGTTAACCAAAAAAAAGAAAAGGACGATTCAGAATCATGAGCTATACTTACGAATATCCGCGCCCCATGGTTACTACCGACATTGTTTTGTTTCGTCAAAACGATAAAAAGGTGGAAGTGTTGCTCATCAAAAGACTAAATCCTCCGTATCAGGATCATTGGGCTTTACCAGGGGGTTTTGTCGATAAAGATGAATCGCTGTTACATGCAGCTACCCGTGAATTAAGCGAGGAAACCCATATGGAGAATATTGAATTAAAACAATTATATACTTTTGGAGATCCGGGCCGCGACCCTCGTGGACATTGTGTTACCGTGGTTTATTGGGGCTGGGTTACCAACTATCATCCCGATGCATTTGCAGGCGACGATGCCAAAGAGGCTCAATGGTTTCCCATCGATGAACTTCCTCCGGTGGCCTTCGATCATGAACTTATTGTGTCAATGGCAATTAAAAAGGCACTTGGGTAAAGAAGCAGGGCAGCTTAAAAGAGCCTTCCAATCATTTAGTAAGAAAATCTTCTTTATAATAAAGGGAGGACAGCGCCTCCCTTTATTAGAATATTTTTGTCAATAAAATTATTCATTCACCACAAATCCGCTTCCCGACCAGGTAATATTTAATACCACTTCACGTGTCAAATCCTGCTCAATTTCAATGGGGTAATAAACATCCTGAAAACTGAACGATTCAATATCAAAAGGCCCCCATACCCAGGTTGAACCATTCCACAAATAACCATAAACCTCATAAATATGGTCTTGGGTCACGGTAAGTTTCAGGTAATATACTCCGGGTTCCAGATCGTAAAATTCAAAACTACTCTCTAAATCAAGATAAGTTTCTCCTTTTATATCAACTTTGTGATTATCGAACAACTCAATTTTATTGGCCGGATAGGGATAATTGCCAATTAAAACCTTTCCTTGCAACGATACAATGGGAGTAAAAATAAAATCGAACAAAAGCGCATTTTCATCGGTAATGGAAATAGCTACGGGCTTTGAAGTTTTGTATTCATCGTGATTGCTTAAAAGCTCATAGTCACCAAAAGGAATATCGGTGAACGAAAAGTAACCTTTATCATCGGTAAATGCTTGTTGAATGGTAATATTGTCTGATTTTAACAACACCAGAGTAAAAGGAATTACTTCACCTGATTCAAACTGTAAGGTACCTACGATGGTACCAGTCTTTTCTTCGTCTTTTTTGCAAGCACTAAGCAATAAAACAGCCGCAAAAAATATAAATAATAGCTTTTTCATAATTTTTCAGGTTTAGAAAAACAGTTTTTCAAGACCCACGCCCACTGTGATACCAAAATTATGGCTGTTCATTGATGGTTTTCCTTTAACATTGTTTACATCCGAAAAACCATAGCGGTACTTAAGCTCAATGGAAATGCCAACGGGTTCCAAATCCATATCGAAACCTACCCCGGCCTGCATGCCATAATCTACATAAGGGAACCGCTCGGTAACTTCGCTACTTGACTTGATTTCCTCGCTTGAATCAGAGGCCAGAGGATTCGCCCTTGTTTTATAATGGGTGGCCTTGGTTATGAAATCTATCGACGGTCCCGCGAACAACCGGATCCTATTATCGCCTCCAATATTTAGATTGAAATGGCATAAAACTGGCAGTTCAACTACTGATACCGAGATATCGTGCTTCTTGTATTCAATGGCTGTAGTTCCATCGTAAAAGATAGGCGAATAGGGATCGTATAAATTGTTGGCATCGAATTCATTGGCCCCTTTTTTAGCAAACGCAGGTTCCACCGAAACCCCTAACATTTCAATAATAGTATATTGAAAATAACCCCCAATGGAGTAACCGGGTCTGTAACTGTAGATTCCATCATCGGAACTTGAGAAAGAACTCCCCAAAAAGCTACCTTTTAAACCAAATTTAATGTCTTGTGCATTTAAGTTGATTTGATTAAATGCAAAACAGACTACGAGTAGGATAGTCGATTTTTTCATGTTGGGTAATAATTAAATTAGTCGAAATTCAAAAAACAAAATAACGGCAAAATTGAATACAAAGCAATTTTTTTCTTTCCCCAATAACAAATTTTGATTTGAAAGGGTTCAGATTTAACTCATTAGTCATTAATTTTAAGCGGTTTAATAAAATTTATGTCAATGAACATAGAAAAAAAAAGACATTTTCATGCTTTTTTGTTTGGGTTACCTATTGACTTGAATAATCAAATTAGCATAACTTTGCTTTTATTTTAGTTAACCCAAAATTCAAATAATTATGAAGAAAATTCTCTTTCCTGGGGTCTTTTTAGCCCTATTGTTGGCCACCTCTTGTTCAAAGGATGAATTTACAGAGGAAGATGCTACGAATGCTCAAAAAGAAATCATCAGTTACCAGGATTCCATCGATCATGTTAGGGACTCGTTAAACCACATTGGAGGTATTATCCAATACAGTGTGAGCGTGATTCCAGTGAATGGCGGGACCGGATTCTCTGGTGGTTCAAGTCTAAAATCAGGAAATTCCGTCAAGAGCCTTTCCGGTGCAGTAGTTTCAGTTTCGCAACATGGCCTTTTACTGAAGGACACTACCGATGAAACCGGCATTGCCGTTTTTAATGATTTGCGGGTAGGAACAGTGAATGTAAATGTGATAGCTGCGGATTACACGGGTGCAAACTTTATAGCAGAGATAGCGCCTGAGGATGATCCAAACGTTAATACCTATTACGAGGTGTTACGGCATGCTGCCACAATGGTGCCTGTCTTTTCTTTGACAGAGGGCACCTCGAATATCTCAGGAAAGTTATCCTATGAAACAGACCTGACAAACACCGCTCCTGAGATTGCCAGCGACGTAACAGTAATTGCCATGATTGATGTGGACAATTCTACATTTCAGGAAAATTATTTTAACGACCTGTGGGACGATGATTTTGGAAAATATCATGCCAAAATTGTACAAATTGCTTACACAGACATCACTGGATCTGCCGTATCAGATGCCACAGGAGCATATTCTATAGAAATTCCTTCAGCAGCCGATGGGTTGCCTTTCAAACTGGAAATATCAGATATAGCGGTTGATCAGCAACTCTTGATGAACACCTTGAACGATCAACCTGTAAATGGGGTACAAGTGGTACGGACCATCTTTTCATCAGATTTAACCTACTCCACTGCAAGCGACATCGATAATGTACCTGCAGCCTATGTGGTGTTTGGCGAACCAACAGGTACTATTACCCAACAGCCGATTGAAAATGCGTATGCTTATGCTGTAATTGGCGAATCAGGAATTGCATCAATTATTATTACGGATCAAGGTAGTGGCTATACCCAACCGCCTATTATTACCATAACTGGTGATGGTGAAGGTGCCGAAGCTGTAGCCTTTATCACCGAAGGAAAAGTGACCTCAGTTCAAATTACCGAAGCCGGTAAAGGTTATACCTATGCCAATGTATCGGCTGACGATAAAACCGGGTTAGATGCCGATGCAACACCAGTAATAACTTACGGTATCACCTCCATTAACATGTCCGATAATGGTAGTGGATACCAATCGAGGCCAGACATTTCCATCGTCTCGAACGAAGGTTCTGGAGCAAGTGGCTTAGCCATCATGTCGGGGTACGTGTCTGATATTACTGTTACAAGTGCTGGTAACAATTATGTTTGTCCACCAACAGTAGTATTAACCGGAAGCATTGGAACCAATGCCACGGCCACGGCCAACATGACTTATTACAACCCGATTCATTCCATTGTTTTGTCCGACAACTTTATAGAAAACAACTTTTATGAATCGACCCCTGAAGTATTAATCGAAACTTACAATACCGGTAGTGGAGCCACCGCATTTGCTCAACTGTCGAGCGCAGGTACTATCGACAGGATTGAACTTGCCGATGCCGGGTTAGGCTACACCCAGGCACCAAGTGTATTGGTAGTTGGCGGTGGTGGTACAGGGGCCACAGCCTATGCTACCCTCAATGGAGATGGCAGCATCAATATTATTGTTGTTGAAGGCGGTAAGGGTTATACCTCCGATCCAACCGTTCAGATTTCGGCACCACCCGCAGGTGGAACTCAAGCCATAGGTACACCTGTAAGAGCTTTCCCAATAGACAACCTTGTTCTTACAAATGTTGGTTCAGGATATGACATCATTTATAACGATGGTAACATTGACGATTATACCAATGAACCTTATATTTACATTGACGGTAATAATATTGGAACCGACGCTGATGTTACAGTAAAACCAAACATGAAAGTGGAAAGCGTAACTGTTAATACAACAGGTACTGAATACACCGCAGCCCCAAGCGTATCTTTTGTGCCAAAATGTGGTTATGGTTCAGGTGCTGCCGCGACTGCCGAGATCCTTTATACAGTGAAACAAATTGATGTTGTAACGCAAGGCTCCGGTTATACTTACGATGCTACTATCACTGTAACTGTAGTAACTCCTCCCGAAGGTTGTACCACACAAGCTAAAGCAACTGCCACTAAGGGAGATGGTGTTTTGTCATCTATCATCCTCGATGAAGGAGGTGAAAACTACCTAGCCCCACCTCATGTTTTCTTAGATTACAGTACAAGTTCACCAACTCAAGAGGCTGAAATTGAAGCTATTGTTTCAAACGGGAAAATCACCGGATTTACAATTACCAATCCCGGAGAAGGATACCCATATACATCTCCTTCTAATTTCTGGATTGACATTACCACACATACATCCGGAGCTTCTTTCAATTCCGAGGCCTATCCTCAATCGGGTAAAATATCATTTGTGACCATTTCCGACCCTGGTGCCGGTTATACCGTCGTTCCCCAAATCCGATTTATACGGATCAACCAATGGGGATACCCAGTTCCGAGCGGTACATTTGCCGATGCTGAGGCAACGGCAGTGGTCCAGGACGGACGTGTGACAGCCATCAACATTACCAATCCAGGTACAGGTTATTACTATGAACCGATTGTTGAAATTGTAGTCCCCGATTATTTAGAAGTTGCCAAAGGAACTGTTGACATCAACGATGATGGATACATTACCGGAGTCAACATAACAAACAGTGGAATGGGGTACGCTGAAGTCCCAGCGGTATCTTTCTTTGCCTCCGTTTCAGGAATGGGTACAGGTGCCACAGGTACCGCAATAATTGAAGATGGCCAGGTGGTTGATGTGGTTATGACCAGCAATGGCTCTGGTTATCTTGGGAAAAACACCCCCGGAACCAAAAAAGGTGTCACCTTTACACCTTCCGGAGCCCCGCTGAGCACTTTCTTTGTATATGCAGGAAAATCCTACATCAAAGACATTCACCTTGGAACCGGCAAACGGACCATTGAACATTAATTTAACCCTTGAATTGTAATTAAATATTTGGAACATGAAAAAGATAATATTTTTAATGTTAATAGTAGGACAAATCCTGATAAGCAATGCTCAGGACAAAGTCTATATCAATGCGGATTTTAGCGCTGTACCACCTACAGGATGGTCTGTTCTGGACGATCAGGGAGGTTCAACAACAACCAACAACTGGTCGCATTCTGCTTACCCCATTGTTTATAGCGATGTGGTTGCACAAGATGAATGGATAAAATCCCCAACCATATCATTAACGGCCACCTTTGGGTATAGAGTAAGTTTTAATTATATGGCTTCAGCCTATGATGCAAATGAAAATCTATACTTAATAGTTTCCACCGATAACGGTGCAACATGGTCAACCGATTATCCTGCCGATAATATTTGGGATAAAAATTCATATTATGGAGGGCCTTCTGAGTATTGGCTCAATTCCGGTTATATCTATTTGTCTTCTTATGCTGCCGGAGGTAGTGTTGACATCAAAATCGGGTTTGTATATCAAACCGACGGTACGGTTACCGATGGTTATTTTGCTATTGACAATGTTTTGGTTGAAGAAGACAATGGCGGCGGATATGCTCAATTGGCAATATACCGTTTTGAAAATGGCATAACTGGTTCTCCTGCCTGGTCAAAAACAAATGGTGTGAGCTCTACTCAGCATTTTAACGATTACAATTTAGCTAAGGTAGAAGACGACCCAGCTTTGAATCAGGACGAATGGTTAATTACCAACGATATTGTTATTGATGACAATGCACTGACTGATGTAACTGTTGCTGTTGATTGGTTTGCATATAACAATACAGCCGGAAATGGCGCATACATATATTATTCAACCGATAACGGGGCAAACTATTATTATTGGGATGATATTAGTGCAAATAGTGGAAATAGCACAACTACGAACCAAATTGTTAATTATAGTACCAATGTAAACAATTTTAAAGGTGAAACAGTCCGGTTTGCTATTCGTTTCGTCAGTAACGGAACTGCTGATATTTTTATCAACCGTTTTGTTGTAGATCAGATTTTTGTTGCTGGAAGTGTGAATGCTGATGCCCAAATCACCTTGCAACCTTACGATATGGTACTTTATCCAACGAATGCAAAATACAATGGTGATTTTAAAGAAGGATTTTGGCAGGTTGAACCAGAGAATTGGACAACATCAGGGACCAATGTCGGTGTTGATTGGTACCGGACTGGTTGGATAAGCAATCACGACTATTCGGCTCAAATTGATACAGTAGGGGCCAATGAAGCTGCCATGAACGAAACGCTCACCTCAGAAACTATTACCGTAAGTTATCCTTCAGTTGGAGCAAGTTACCTTCTGTCGTTCGATTGGCGTACCGAAACCAATTTGAATGCAGGTACCAATACCGATCCATTGATGGGCGGAAGTGTTGATTATGATTTTGCCGATATTAAAATGGAAATCCGCACCAATGGCGGAACTTGGACCCAAATCTGGCAGGAAGACGATCAAGCGGTTCTCGATGCCACCACACTTACCACATCAGATGGCTATCACAATTCATGGAGTGGTTTCCAATACTATCTGGATAATCCAGGTTTATGGTTTACCGCAGTGCTCGATTTGAACTCTTACATTACTCCTGCAACCATCAGTTTGGAAATCCGAGTTAATTACACTGGTGACGGAATGTACGGGGGATATTTTAATATAGATAACCTCTATGTATTGCAAACCCAAAACCCCGAGTTTGATTTTGAAGCTGCTGAGCCTTTCTCTGCCTCCAGTAGTTTTTTAACAAATTATGATAGAATCCCAATTACCCAAATCACCAACCCGTATCAATTGGGGGCTGTGATTACAAACAACGGGATAACTTCATTTAGCAACAACAATTTATTTGCGTATGTTAATGAGAATTATGCGGGTGAAGAAACCTTTGGATACCGTGTTTTAACATCGGCGCTCCTTCCTGCAAATACCACCAATTACATTACCGTGGATAACTTATCATCAACCTTTACAGGAGGGATGAATTTTACTGAAGGTTTGCACTACGGCCTAAGGTATGCCGCTTCGGACTTAAACGGAAATGCTTTTAATGAAAGTTTAAGCTTTGATGTTACCAGTACCGAGTTCCGCAAAAATACTGGTGGTGCCGATGGATATGACATTACTACGGATTATGTAACCGGAGGTATCGGGACATTGTTCGAATTCAAAAACGACGATGTTATTGATCAGATATCTGTTCTTTTGGGTGATGTGCATAACACCTCCGATTTTAACCTTTCGGTAATTAAAGTGGCCTCACCATCGGCAACTACAGGTACATTAATCTATAATTCACCCCTGGTACGGATGACAAGTGATTATTCAACCTATTATTTTTCTGATGATTTGAACATTGCTGCCGGTTATTACATCTTTATGTTCAATCAGTTGGATGACTATAATTTAAATATAGCATACGATGATGACACCTATACCGATGGTGTTGTTTACCGTGGCAATGCTTCAAACATTTATACAAATACCAGTGAAATTGCTGAACTGATGGTAAGTGTTTTGGTAAAACAAAACGAATTGCCAGAGATTGCAACATCACTTACCAACGATGAAAAAGTTTTATTTGCCGATGAAGCGGTGGAATTGATTTTTGCTGCTACCGATGCCAATGGGGATTCACTCACATGGACCTTGGATGCAGCTACACCAGCTTGGCTCACCGATTGGATTGTGTTTACCGATAATGGTGATGGCACAGTTACCCTATCTGGCACACCCACAACCAGCCATCTTGGTACTAGCAGTATTCTTATTTCAGTTAACGATGGGCGTGGAGGAAGCGACAGTTATTCCTTTACCCTAAAGGTAGCATCTCAAACAGCTGCCTTTAATCCGGATTATACAGAATTATTCGACGGTTCCAATAGTACAGTTCCGGTAAACTGGGTAACATTAAATGACCAATTAGAAACCGGATCCGATTATCATTGGAGTTTGTATTCCAACCGGATGAACATCTTTGGCGACGATAATGAAGACCAGGACGAATGGATTATTTCACCTCCCATTTATCTGGCCAACACGGCTAAAAGCCTGGATACCTCCTACAGGTTAGAATTTGATTGGGAAGTTTACAATTTCAGTTATTTCTGTTTGGGTTTACCAGGAGTTTTAGGCTCAGCAGGAAATGGCGGTTATAACTATGCCGATGTTACCCTGATGGTTTCCATAGATAATGGTTTAACATGGTCCGCACCTATCTGGAAAGAAGACGATCCTGAATTGGTAGCTCCTGTTACCGAGGGTATCGATGGTGGTGAAAAGTGGGGTTATAGTAACAATACCACATACACCTCCAAGATCGAACTATCAGCTTATGTGGGTGAAACCGTTTTGTTTGCTTTTAGATATCAAGGGAAGTCAGCCGATTATTGGCAAAACAGTTTCGCTATCAATAATTTCAAAGTTCTTCGGAATAACCAGGTCGATATATCTGTAATCACCTTCCGCGATTATCAGTATTTACCCGAACGCCAGGTAGATCAGGTAAATGGAGTAAAATTCCATGCCTACATCATCAATCAGGGAATTACAGTTCCCGTGGGAGCAACCTATACCTTAAAGCTTCCCGAAGTTGGATATGAAGAGACTTTCGATTTAGATGCCTCCTTCTTTGCAACGGGTGACACCCAGATGGTCGAATACACGTTCTACCCACAGGCTAATGTCAATCAATGGTACTATTTTACTACCTCGGTTGATGCCGATAACAATGCCACCAGTGGAATGACCAGCCACCAGGAAGATATTTATATTCATCCATATTTAATGTACCTGGAGTATTCTGCAAATGTAGAAGAACGTTCTTTTGGATATTACGATGGATTGGGCGTAGGTTATGAACTTACAAACGCTGACCACCTGTACCGTATTTATGGTTACTTTGGTTCGTCCACCCTTTATGGAACACCACTTTCCATATCCATCATTAAGGTTAATGATTTTGGAGACACTTCGGGTGAATTGATTGCTACCATTGACGATAACGGGGGTTCACCCTTGTACGTCTATGGTTCAGGCAGCTATTATTTTTATCCATCTAATGATCAAGATTACAACGAGAATTTGTATCTGGAAGCTGGTAAGTATATTGTGATGTTCAATCAGTTAGACGATGATTATCCAATTTATTTGTACAAAACAAACACTACTTACCATTTCAATAAATACTTTAGAGGCAATTTCTCTGAGATTTATCGGGATGATTATGACCAAGGACACCTATACACGAATCTTTATTTTGATTCGAACGATGCTCCCAGGTTTGTTGATGAAAATGAAAATACCATCAACACCTATACAGCAGAAGTATTGGTTGGGGAATCGGAAACATTTGCCATTTATGCAGCCGATTATGATGAGTTTGATGTGTTAGGATTCGATCAAGTTACCGATCCGTCATTTTTGGCACCTGCCTGGCTTAGCTTTACTTTCGATGCCGATACCGCTTTCATGACTATTGCGGCCACGGCACCAGCAGGTCAATATCCGGCACAACTCAAGGTTGGCGATGGTGTCGATACAACGACGCTCTCCATCACCATCAATATCAATGGCCCTCAATATATGGCCGACGAATTTTACGAACCGTTCAATGGCTGGACTGAGAACTATCCGAAAATTACCACTGCCGATAACACTTGGACCCTAAAGAAAGGCGTTAACAGTGACTCGAGCAACGATTGGTATTATTACAGTAGTGATACAAGAATCAGCAATGATAATTCCAATTACCAAAACGAGTGGCTGATAAGTCCTTACGTCTATTTCAATGCCCCGGCGAACGATACCACCTATTGGTTGAACTTCTATTGGTATATTGAAGATGTAACAAAAATGCTTGGTGGTACAAAAGATGTCATCGGTTCAGGTGATGAATTCAACGACTTCAATTATGCTGATTTGCGTGTAAAAATATCTACCGATGGTGGAAATACCTGGACATTGCTATGGCAAGAAGATGATGAAATTCTTGTAGAAGCTGCAAATCCTGATATTATTTATCCTTATAGCAGTAACTATTATTACAACAAGAATTTCTCAAAAATTGACATCACCTCTTATGCCGGACAGCCTCTATTACTCGGGTTCCAATACGAAGGATTGGGAGCTTGCAGTGTAGGCCTCGACGGCATCGAAGTAGAACGGGTCGATCCGTATGTTGACTTGGAAATCACCCGTTACGATGTGCTTCCTTATTACATGCCAATTAAACAGGTGAAGGATATTGATGTGAAGTTTACCGTCACCAATTGGGGAACTGCTCCAAGTGATGCTACTACCATTGCAGCACAGGTTACTAACTCAGGTGGCGATCTTAATCCAGCCTATGAAGAAACCATGCAAATGGATCCTTTAGCAGGCGGTGCTTCCATGGAATATACCTTTCCCACAGCACATGCTACCTATGGTGAGTACAATTGGAATTATAACTTTTATTTCGACATTTACGCTCCCTATTATGTGAACAATTCATACAGTAGCTATGTGAGCAATAATTTCTATGGGTATGACCATGGTTCAGTAAACGGTTCCATCTACAGTGAACCAGGACAGGGTCTTGGTCAGGTATTCAGAATTTATGAAGAAGACTTGATGACCCAGGTGTACCTGTATAGCTATGCTTACAATTACTTGGTTATAAGTGTGGTAAAACTTACCGATGCAGATGCAACTTCGGGTGATTTAATTTACACATCCAGCCCAATGTATGCTTATTATGGATGGACATATCTGGACATTGAAGATGTGACTCTAGAACCAGGGTATTATGCCGTGTTTGTTACCGATAGCGAAGAGAATGAAAGCTTCCCGATTGGTTACAATTCCTATACTGGAGTCAACGCGGGAACATACATCCAGGGGGATGCCACTGGCTTCGAAGTTGTAGAACAAGCCAGGTATCTCGACTTCCGTCTGGTTTTCGACAACAGTGCACCATATTTCGCCAATTCTGAAGGGAACAGCATCTCCTTGTCCGATGAAACCGCTATGGTAGGTATTGAGTTCAACACCTTGGTACGTGCCATTGACGAGGACGAGGACGATATTCCTGTGGTAGAAGGGTTGACCTTGCCAACATGGTTAACAGTTAAAGACACCAATGGATTCTATTTATTGACTGGAACCCCAACAATTGCCGATTTAGGTGAAAACCTGGTGGTATTGCGTGCTACCGATGGAACAACCTACGACGAAGATGATTTCGTTATTACGGTTGAAGAAAACCCAGCCCCGGAATTCATTACGGCTCCTGTCCTCAATGCATTCCAAGGAAAGAGTTACTCGTATCAAGCAACAGCCGTTGATAAATTTGCTGATGTAGTAACCCTTACAGCTACCTTACCTTCATGGTTAACTGTAACAGGTTCCGGAAGTTCAATTACCATTTCTGGAACTCCAACTGCAAGTAATATTGGTGAATTTGCTGTAAAAATTGATGCAACTGATGATCATGGGATGACCAGCGAACAGCTTTTCACCATTGTTGTAGTTGCCAACTCGGTACCAGAATTTGTGTCAACACCGGTAACTACAGGTAATATTGGTGCAGAATATACTTATTACATTGCAGCAAATGATGCCAATTCAAGTGATGTTATTACCATCACCGCACCTACCCGCCCAACTTGGTTAACCTTGTCGGCTACAGGGAATGGCCGGGCTACTTTAATCGGTACGCCAACTGCGGGAGGAACTTTTAATGTAGTTTTGGTTGCTACCGATGCCATTGGGGCTACTGCCACACAATCATACAGTATTGTGGTTGAGAGCAATGCCGCACCGGTATTTACAAGCACAGCAGTAACTTCTGCTACTGAGGATGTTCTTTATACATACGTCATAAGCACAACTGATGCCGATGGCGACTATATGTATTTTGATGCTAAAGTGATACCAAATTGGTTGGTTTTAACTGTTACTGGCAACGGAAAAGCAACCTTACAAGGAATTCCTGCCCAACAATATGTGGGTAATAATTCCGTAAGCCTGGCTGTTGGCGATGGTACCAACAAAACTGAGCAAAACTTTACCATTGCTGTAACCGAAGTCAACGATGCCCCAATGATTGTATCTCCTAGCATTGATGCAGTAGCTGCCGGAAACACCTACCAATACCTTGTTGAAGGATTCGACGAAGAAGGTGCCACACTTGAATTTACGGCTCAATTACCAGCATGGTTAGCATTGACCGATTATAACACGGGAAAAGCACTTATCTCAGGTATCGCAACCACTGAAAATATAGGTGATTATGAAATTACTGTTTTGGTTACCGATGGAAATTCTGAATCGGAACAAGTCTTTAACTTAACAGTATCTGGAGTTACGGATATTGATGGTTCTGAAAATGAAGCCATTTCAATTTACCCGAATCCTACCTCAGGTAAATTTACCTTAACCCACAGTGAAGGAGCTACCATTATGGTATTTAACATTACTGGCGAAATGGTTTACCATGCCCAGAATGCTTCATTGTCAGAGGAGATTGATCTTACCGGATTTAATGAAGGTAACTATGCTGTTAAAGTGATTCTAAATGACAAAGTCGTAAATAAAACGATTAGTATTATCAAGTAATTAAATTTCTTGGCTTAAATAAGAAAGGGTGCCATTTTGGTACCCTTTCTTTTTTTAAGCTCCAATGTTTGGTAAATCAAATACAAATTTGGTTTTAACAAATAATTAACCCCTCATTACTCAAACATTTTTTTCTTTTTCTGGTTTAACCTCCAGTTTAAATCGTTCTATGCAACATATAATATGCTGTTTGTACATCTGGAAAAGTAAAAAACATCAAAAATTAAAATTTAAAAAATGAAAAAAGTAGTTTATAGTTTATTGTCTTTGTCGTTAATTGCTGTAGTTGCCTGTAACCAGGCTCCTAAAGGAACAAAAACCGAAGTAACCGATGAGCACACCGGGAACGCCATTGAGGTTGGGCAAGCAGTTACAGCCTGCAACCACCAATCCAAAATTTATTGGACTGGCACAAAACCTGGGGGCGAACATCAAGGTATCATTAACTTAAAAGAGGGTGGAAAGTTTTTGGTAGATGATGATAAACTAATTGGGGGTGAATTTATTATCGACATGAATTCGATTGTGGATTTAGATCTTGAAAATGCCGAGATGAACGGTAAACTAGTTGGGCATTTAAAATCAGCCGACTTTTTCTATGTTGATTCATTTCCTGATGCTAAATTTGTCATCACCGGTGTGGAAGAATTATCGGGAATCCCTGAGTTTACACATACGATCAAAGGAAATTTGACCATGAAAAATATTACCAAAGGAATTTCATTCAAAGCGAAAGTATCGGTAGTTGATGGCAATGTTAGTGCAAGGAGTGAGAATTTTGTTTTAGACCGTACCCAGTGGGGAGTAAACTACGGTTCTAAATCCATTTTCAAAGAATTGCAAGACAAATTTATTAACGATGAATTTGGTCTCAGGATTGAGGCTTATTCAATGAAATAATAATTTGCTTAAATTTTTTTGTTTCAATTCAAGATTAATGCCATAAAAAAGGCCACCTGAGTGGCTTTTTTTATGGCATTGTTTCAATTAAAAATCGCGCTCGTCAAAAATACTGAACCGCTCGCTTTTTGAGAAGAAGAAATCGCTTTCAATCCGGGCATTTTCGTCAGAATCGGAACCATGAACCGCATTTTTTTGCACCGACTGGGCAAACAACTTACGGATAGTCCCCTCTTCAGCTTTCGTAGGATCGGTATTCCCAATCAGTTTGCGATAATCCTCTACGGCATTCTCTTTTTCCAGGATAATCACCACAATTGGCCCCGAAGTCATAAACTCAATTAAAGCATCATAAAATGATTTCCCCATGTGCACTTCATAAAACTTCCTGGCTTGAGCAGTCCTAAGCCGAATAAGCTTCATGGCTGATATGTGAAACCCATGTGTGTTAATGACATTTAAAATTGGGCCAATGTGTTCATTGGCAACAGCCCCAGGCTTGATAATGGTGAAAGTGTACGTTCCGGCCATAAAAATTTGGTTTTAATTTGTACGAAAATATAAAAATCCCCGGTTAACTTCCTATTCGGCATTTGAATATTTTACAAAATGAAATATTAAGTTCGGAACCCTTCCAACCGAATATGCTTGTTTGAATTCATTTGGAACCGAAAAAGTAAACCATTGCTTTTTTTCGGCTGATTAACAACAAGAGAATCTCATTTGTTTAACAAACCGGGGCTTGAAAGGCTGTTCGAAAATGATGCAGATTCTAATTTAACCGAGGATTTATGAAATTTATATTCATTCAGAATGAAACCGTCTTCGGAACAGCCACTTTCATTCCCAAGAAAATCGGGGTTTTAAAATGTACCGGGCAATTAAGGGATTTCCATGCATCCAATTTTCCATTTCACTTTTTCCTTCGGTATTTTTTTCTCATTTTTGAGATGATAAACAAAGATGGCGACCATACTTGACGAAAATATCACCTACCTGAAAGGGGTAGGCCCCGAAAAGGCCAACCTGCTTGCCAGCGAGCTGGGTATAAAGACTTTTGGCGACCTGGCATATCATTTCCCTTACAAATATCTCGATCGTTCGAAGTTTCTGGCCATCTCCGAGTTGAACGATGACCTAAGTTTTGTACAGGTAAAGGGGAAAATCATCCGCACCGAGATGTTGGGTGAAAAACGGCGGCAACGTTTTACCGCCACCCTGGCCGATGAAACCGGAACTGTCAAACTTGTTTGGTTTCAGGGAGCCAAATGGCTGAAAGACCGCGTAAAGGCCAACCAGATGTACGTGGTGTTTGGCAAACCCACCGAATTTAATGGCTCGCTTAACTTCACCCATCCCGAGATTGAAGAATTGGAAAGATTCCAGAATAAATTGGAATTCAACTGGCAGGCCTTTTACGTGACCACCGAAAAGATGAAAGCCAAGTTCCTGAATTCAAAAGCCATCCACAACCTGCAACAGCATTTGCTTCCGCAACTAAAAGACAAGTTAACCGAAACGTTACCCGGTTATTTGATTGATGAACACAAACTGCTTCATCTTTACGATGCATTGTACAATATCCATCTTCCCATCAGTCAGGAGTTATTGCAAAAAGCTCAGTACCGCCTAAAACTGGAGGAACTGCTGTATATTCAGTTAAAGATTCTTAGGATAAAGCATTATCAGACTACCCATTTTGGAGGATTCCGTTTTGAAAAGGTAGGGGAACATTTCAACCGTTTTTACAGCGAGTTTTTGCCCTTTAGCCTCACCAATGCACAAAAACGGGTATTGCGCGAAATCCGGCTTGATGCCAACACCGGGCAGCAGATGAACCGCCTGTTGCAAGGCGATGTAGGCAGTGGTAAAACATTGGTGGCTCTCATGTGCATGTTGCTGGCTATTGACAATGGGTTTCAGACTTGTTTGATGGTCCCCACCGAAATATTGGCCAACCAGCACTACCAAACCATCTCGGAATGGATGTATCCCTTGGGGATTCAGGTAGAGCTGCTGACCGGCTCTACTAAGCAGAGCAAACGAAAAACCCTGCATGCCGATTTGGCCTCAGGAATGTGTAAAATATTGATTGGCACCCATGCCTTGATTGAAGATCCGGTGCAATTCCAAAACCTGGGGTTGGTGGTCATTGACGAACAGCACCGTTTCGGGGTAGCCCAACGGGCGAAACTCTGGAAAAAGAATGTGCAGCCGCCCCATGTTTTGGTAATGACCGCTACACCCATTCCACGGACCCTGGCCATGACTTTGTATGGCGATTTGGATGTATCGGTCATTGATGAGATGCCCCCGGGGCGGAAACCCATTAAAACTGTTCATTACAACGACTCAAAACGGTTACGGGTTTTTGGATTCATGAAGGAACAAATTGAACTGGGGCGTCAGATTTATGTGGTATTCCCACTGATTCAGGAATCGGAGGCCATGGATTATAAAGATTTGGCCGATGGATTGGAGAGCCTTTCCAGAGCTTTCCCTCCTCCAGCTTATACCATCAGTGTGGTACATGGCAAAATGAAACCTGAGGAAAAAGAGAAAGCCATGGAACTTTTTATACGCCGGCAATCCCAAATCATGATTGCTACTACAGTGATTGAGGTGGGGGTGAATGTACCCAATGCCACTGTTATGGTTATTGAAAGTGCCGAGCGGTTTGGCCTCTCGCAGTTGCACCAATTGCGGGGACGGGTGGGCCGTGGAGCCGAACAATCGTATTGCATTTTAATGACCGGCAACAAACTTACCACCGAAGGGCGTACCCGCATAAAAACCATGGTGGATACCAACGATGGGTTTGAAATTTCTGAAGTAGATTTGAAACTACGTGGTCCCGGCGATATTGAAGGTACCCAGCAAAGTGGTATTGCCATTGATTTAAAAATAGCCAATTTGGGCCGTGATGCTCAGATATTGACTTTTGCCCGGCAAATTGCCGAAAAAGTCATTGAAGATGACCCCAAATTGGAATCTCCCCAAAATTTTGTTTTGAAAAAAATCATGGAGCAGAAATGGAAATATGAATTCAACTGGAGCCAGATTTCTTAAAACCGGTGCCGGACGTGCAATAAGGGATATGAGATATCTTTTTTTTAATATCCCGATGCTGCCATTACGGCTTTAACCTACCAAGGCAAGGCACCGTTGAAATGTTAAAAGATTATTTTATAAGTTTGGTAACGGTTCAGCAAAATCAGATGAAAAAGAGGACAGGAATAAATAAAAACAACAGCCCCAAGGAAACTCCTGTTTTCAGCGTTGGGA